>CM001438.1:1869278-3125636 GCA_000244995.1 Burkholderiales bacterium JOSHI_001
GGCTGCAGGACTACTTCCAGGGTTCGCTGAGCGTGCTGCCGCAGTATTTCTGGTACCGCTCCAGCCCCAACCCGGCGCCGGCCGGTTTTGTGGACGAGGCCGACTACTTCAACGCCTTGCTCTACACCGGCGGCGACCCCAACTTCACAGCGGCCGACCGCTGGAGCAATGCCGAGAGCACGGCCGAGTTCACCCGCTTCTTCGGTGACGGCCAGACCCTGGGCTACGGCGTGTCGGTCGCGGGGCTGGAAGTCAGCGGCAACCGCAACGCGCCCTTGTACGTTCGCATCGTGGACCTCGGTTCGCCGGCGGCCAGTGCGGGCGTGGCGCGAGGCGATCAGGTGGTGTCCATCGGTCCGTACAGCGCGGCCGAAATCATCGACCAGGTCACGGCGGACAACTTCACCATCCTCTCACCCGCCGTCGCCAACACCGCCGTGCGGATGGTGCTGCGCAAGCCCGCAGGCACAACGGTGACGGTTGACCTCACGTCAGCCGTGTACGCCTTGACGCCGGTGTCCGATGCCAAGGTGGTCACCAACGCCAGCGGGCGGCGCATCGGGTATGTGTTCGTGCGCAACATGGTTTCGCAGGCGCAGTCTGGCATGGCCTCGGCCTTTGCCAGCTTCCGCGCCAATGGGGTGCAGGACCTGGTGGTGGACCTGCGCTACAACGGCGGCGGTGTCATCGACATCGGCCGGCAGCTGGCGTCCTACATCGGCGGCACGCAGGACAACAACAAGGTGTACGCGCGCTTGCTGTTCAACGACCAGAACCAGGGCAAGAACACCGACACGCTGTTCCAGGCCCTGGGCAGTTCGCTGGACATGGGCCGGGTGTACGTGCTGGCCGGCGAGCGCACCTGCTCGGCGGCCGAGCAGGTGGTCAACGGCCTGCGCGGCATCGGCATGCCGGTCACCGTGGTCGGCAACACCTCTTGCGGCAAGCCGGTGGGCTTCGTGCCGCAATCCGACGGCTGCGGCACCACCTACAACGTGGTGAATTTCGAGTCGGTGAACGCCTTGAATCAGGGCCGTTATTTCAACGGCATCGTGGCCGATTGCCCTGTGGCCGAGAACTTCCAGACCCCCATTGGCGGCAATGCCGACCCGCTGTTCAACGCCGCGCGCCTGATGGCCGACGGCAGCGCCTGCGCGGCGGCCGGCGGCGGGCTGGCCACGGTGCAGTCGGCGACGGGCGGCGAGGGCGGCAGCGCGCAGCGGCGCCGTCCGCGACCCGGCGCCGATGGCGAACGCGCGGGCATGTTCTCGCGCTGAACGGGCAGCGCGCCGGCGGGCGCTGTCAGTCCAGGTGCACCACCCGGTCGCGCCCGGCGTACTTGGCGGCATACAGCCGCCGGTCGGCCAGCGTGAGCAGGCCCTCGGCGTTGCCGGCTTCGTTGCCATGCGCAATGCCGATGCTCACCGACACCGCCAGCCCGGGCGTCAGTTCCGACCAGGCCTGCAGGGACATGGCTTCGCGCAGCCGGTGGGCAATGTCCACCGCGGCGTTGTGCGGCACGCTGGCCAGGGCCAGCACGAATTCCTCGCCGCCATAGCGCACCGCCAGGTCGCGCTCGCGGCAGTTCTTGGCAATGACCTCGGCGGTGCGTTGCAGCACCAGGTCGCCCACGCCGTGGCCGTGGCGGTCGTTCACACGCTTGAAGTGGTCCAGGTCCAGCAACAGCAGGGTGAGGGGTTCGCCCTGCTCGGCGCGCGGCAGGTGCTCGGACATCCAGCGCGCCAGCGCACGCCGGTTGCCCAGGCCGGTGAGCGGGTCCGTCATCGCCTGCGCGGCCCACACCGATGACAGCCGCGCCAGTTCGATGCGCAGTTCGCGCTGGGCGGACATCACACGGGCGGCCTCGTCGGTCTTCTGCTTTTCCACCCGCCTGACCAGGCGCAGGTGGGCCAGGGCGGCGCGGTGGTCGCCCAGTTGCTCTTCCATGCGCGACAGGCCTTCGTAGGCGTCCTGCAGGTCGCCGAGCGAGCCGCCGTCCACCAGCAGCGCCTCGGCCTGGGTGTAGTGCTGCAGCGCTTCTTGGGCATTGCCCAGGGCTTCCTGGCAGCGGCCCATTTCCAGCAGGCACAGCGCTTCGTTGGGCTTCAGGCCGTATTCGCGGTAGCGCGGCAGCAAGGCGCCCAGTTCGGCCAGGGCCGGGCCGGGGCGGCCGCACTGCAGCAGCGTGATGGCGTGGTTGCCGCGCGCCATCACCGCCAGGCGGCGCTGGCCGGCGTGGCTGGCGTCTTCGGCCAGGCGGGCCCAGGCGGGCAGCAGGGGTTCCAGCGCGCCCAGGCGTTCGGGGCTGCCCTCGGGCAGTTCCACGGCCTGGCGGTTGTGCGCGTTGTTCAGCGACAGCCGCGTGCCCATCAGTTCGTTCTCATCGCCCAGGCGCTGGTGCAGGTCCAGCGCTTCGTACAGGCAGGACATGGCGTGCTGGTGGCGCCCCACCAGCGAGCAGCACACGCCGATGTGGCGCAGTACCAGGGCGCGGCGCTTTTCGTCATTGAGCTTGCGCGCCAGGGTCTCGGCCTCTTCCAGCGCGGTGATGGCGCTGCCCTGGTCGCCGGCGGCGCGCAGCGCCGAGGCCAGTCGCACCAGCGCGTCGCACTGGCCGTCGGGGCGGCCCAGGCCGCGGTAGACCTCGCCCGCACTCACCGCGGCGCGCAGCGCGTCGCGGTGCTGGCCCGCGCTGACGCAGGCCGCGGACAAGGCGATCAGCAGGCCGGCGCGTTCGCCGTCGTCGGCCGGCGGGTTGTCTTCCAGGGTCTGCCGGGCCAGGGCCACCGCGTCTTCGGTCGCGCCCTGGTCCACCAGGGACTGGATGTGGGAGGCCAGGCTTGCGGTCATGGCTGGCGGTTCAGCGGGCTCACCCGCCTAGGCTACATGAAAAGGTGTTCGCCGGCGTTTTCACCGCCCAGCACGACGTAGTTCACCTTGCGCAGGTCGGCCAGGCAGCGCCCGCCGGCGTAGGAGATGGAGCTTTGCAGGTCTTCGCGCATCTCGCGCAGCGTGTCCGCCAGCTTGCCCTTGATGGGTTCCAGGATGCGCTTGCCTTCCACGTGTTTGTACTCGCCCTTGTTGAAGTCGCTGGCCGAGCCGTAGTATTCCTTGAACAGCTTGCCATCCACTTCCACCGTCTGGCCCGGGCTTTCCTCGTGGCCGGCGAACAGGGACCCCACCATCACCATGGCCGCGCCGAAGCGCACGCTCTTGGCAATGTCGCCATGGTGGCGGATGCCGCCGTCGGCAATGATGGGCTTGGTGGCCACGCGGGCGCACCATTTCAGCGCACTGAGTTGCCAGCCACCGGTGCCGAAGCCGGTTTTCAGCCGGGTGATGCACACCTTGCCCGGCCCCACGCCCACCTTGGTGGCGTCGGCGCCCCAGTTTTCCAGGTCGATCACGCCTTCGGGCGTGCCCACGTTGCCGGCGATGACGAAGGCCTGGGGCAGGCGCTTCTTGATGTG
This sequence comes from Burkholderiales bacterium JOSHI_001, assembly GCA_000244995.1. Classification (NCBI taxonomy): domain Bacteria; kingdom Pseudomonadati; phylum Pseudomonadota; class Betaproteobacteria; order Burkholderiales; species Burkholderiales bacterium JOSHI_001. The sequence goes on from CM001438.1 coordinate 1,872,749, forward strand.
CTCGATGGTGTCCTTCACGCTGTCGGCATGGCCGTGCGCGATGTCGATGGTGACGTAGTCGGCGCCCACGCCGTCGGCGGCCAGTTGGTCGATGACGGCGAAGTCGGCCGGCTTCACGCCCGAGCTGATGGACACGAACAGGCCCTTGTCGCGCATGCGCCGGGCGAAGGCCACGCTGTCCAGGTCGAAGCGGTGCATCACATAGAAGTGGCCGCTGGCGGCCAGGTGTTCGGCGATGTGCTCGTCCAGCACCGTCTTCATGTTGGCCGGCACCACCGGCAGCGCGAAGCGGCGGCCGCCGAATTCCACACTGGCGTCGCATTCCGCGCGGCTTTGCACGCGGCACTTGCGCGGCAGCAGCAGGATGTTGTCGTAGTCGAAGATTTCCATCGTCTCGTCACTCAAGGTTGGAGGGCGAGCGCTTGACCTGGACCGGTTCGCCTGTGCCGCGAGCAGGCACAAAAAACCGGGCGCCAGAATTTGGGCCCGGTGGCTGATTCTACGCGGGTGCGTGAACCGCGCAGCGAGCTTCAGCGGCGGGTGCTTGACCCCCCAGGGGCCGCCGCAGGGGCGGCCTGGATCAGCAGGCGCGGATCCACACTCGGTTGCGGCGGCACGGTGCTGAGCGACTCGTCATCGCCACCGCCGCCACAGCCCGCCAGAAACAGCACGGCCAGCAAGCCCATCAAGGTCAGGAGCCAGACCAGATGATGGGCCTGCGCAAGGCGGATCTTGGGGTGCTGCAACACGAACGCTCCACTTGTCGTTGGTCAAGGCAAGCAATGGTGCCGCCGCGGCGTGCCGCCGGGCATCCCGTGTCCCCGGGGCCCACCCGCGTCCGGGTGGTGGGCCTCCTAGAATCGGTCGATGCACCACGCCGCCGAATCCGATGGGCCTGCCCATCCCCCACCCGCCCCCGGCGCCCTGCTGCACAGGCTGAACCCCGAGCAACTGGCCGCGGTGACGTTGCCGCCCGAGCCCGCACTCATCCTGGCCGGCGCCGGTTCCGGCAAGACCCGGGTGCTGACCACGCGCATCGCCTGGCTGATGTCCACCGGGCAGGTGTCGCCCGGCGGGCTGATGGCCGTCACCTTCACCAACAAGGCGGCCAAGGAAATGTTGACGCGCCTGTCGGCCATGCTGCCCATCGCCGTTCGCGGCATGTGGATAGGCACCTTCCACGGCCTGTGCAACCGCTTCCTGCGCGCCCACTGGAAGCTGGCCGGGCTGCCGCAGGGTTTCCAGATCCTGGACAGCGGCGACCAGCTGTCGGCGGTGAAGCGGGTGATCAAGGCCCTGAACGTCGATGAAGAGCGCTTCCCGCCGAAACAGGTCGCCTGGTACATCAGCGGCGCCAAGGACGGCGGCCAGCGCCCGCGCGACATCGCCATCGACGACCCGCACACGCGCAAGATGGTGGACATCTGGCAGGCCTACGAAGACCAGTGCCAGCGCGAAGGCGTGGTGGACTTTGCCGAGCTGATGCTGCGCACCTACGAACTGCTGCGCGACAACGACGCGGTGCGCGACCACTACCAGCGGCGCTTCCGCCACGTGCTGGTGGACGAGTTCCAGGACACCAACAAGCTGCAGTACCTGTGGCTGAAGATGTTCGCACCACCGGGCCGCGGGCAAGGCGTGTTCGCCGTGGGCGACGACGACCAGAGCATCTACGCCTTCCGCGGCGCGCAGGTGGGCAACATGGCCGATTTCGAGCGTGAATACGCGGTGCGCCACATGATCAAGCTGGAGCGCAACTACCGCAGCTTCGGCAACATCCTGGACAGCGCGAATGCGCTGATCGCGCACAACAGCCGCCGCCTGGGCAAGAACCTGCGCACCGAAGCCGGACCGGGCGAACCCGTGCGGGTGATGGAAGCCACCAGCGACTACGCCGAAGCGCAGTGGCTGCTGGAAGAAGCGCAACAGCTGCACCGCGCCGGCATGCCGCGCAGCCAGACCGCGGTGCTGTACCGCAGCAATGCGCAAAGCCGCGTGCTGGAAAGTGCGCTGTTCAACGCCGGCGTGCCCTACAAGGTGTACGGTGGCCTGCGCTTCTTCGAACGCGCCGAGGTGAAGCACGCCCTGGCCTACCTGCGGCTGATCGAGAACCCGAACGACGACACCAGCTTCCTGCGCGTGGTGAACTTCCCCACCCGTGGCATCGGCGCGCGTTCCGTGGAATTGCTGCAAGACGCCGCGCGCCAAAGTGGCCGCAGCCTGGGCCAAAGCGTGGGTGCGGTGCCCGGCAAGGCCGGTGCCAACCTGGCGGCCTTCGTGGCGCTGGTGGACGCGATGCGCGAAGGCACGCGCGGGCTGACGCTGCGCGAGATCATCGAACACGTGCTGCACGCCAGCGGCCTGCTGGACTTCTACCGCACCGAAAAGGAAGGCGCCGAGCGCATCGAGAACCTGGAAGAACTGGTGAACGCGGCCGAAGGCTTCGTGACCCAGGAAGGTTTCGGCAAGGACGCGGTGGCGCTGCCGGTGGACGAGGTGGCCGGCGCCATCGCGGCCGGTGCGCCCAACGCGGTGGCGGCGGTGGACCTGACCCCGGACGCCGAAACCGGCGAGATCATGTCGCCGCTGGCCGCCTTCCTGACCCACGCGTCGCTGGAAGCCGGCGACAACCAGGCCCAGGCGGGCCAGGATGCGGTGCAACTGATGACGGTGCACGCGGCCAAGGGCCTGGAATTCGACGCAGTGTTCATCACCGGGCTGGAAGAGGGCCTGTTCCCACACGAGAACTCGGTGGCCGACGGCGACGGGTTGGAAGAAGAACGCCGCCTGATGTACGTGGCCATCACCCGCGCGCGCCAGCGCCTTTACATCAGCTTTTCCCAAACCCGCATGTTGCACGGCCAGACGCGCTACAACGTGAAAAGCCGCTTCATGGACGAACTGCCCGAGGCCGCGCTGAAGTGGCTGACGCCGCGCAACCAGGGTTTTGGTTCGGGTTATGCGCGTGAGTACCAGAACGCCTGGGCGCGCGGCTCGGGCCTCTCCGGCATCGTGGGCGCGGGCCGGGTGGACAAGGACACCATGCCACCCGCGCCGCCGGTGCCGGCGGCCATGTCCCAGCGCGCCGCGGCCCAGGCCGGGCACGGCCTGCGTTCGGGCCAAAGCGTGTTCCACACCAAGTTCGGCGAAGGCGTGGTGCTGACCCTGGAAGGCAACGGCGCCGACGCCCGCGCCCAGGTGCGCTTCGGCCGCCACGGGGTGAAGTGGCTGGCGCTGTCGGTGGCGAAGTTGACGCCGGTGGATTGAGCTGCGGGCCGCGTGCCTGCGGTGCTATTTCGTGCCGAAGATCCGGTCCCCCGCATCCCCCAGCCCCGGCACGATGTAGCCGTGCTCGTTCAACTGCCGGTCCACCGCCGCGGTGTAGACCGGCACGTCCGGGTGGTGGCGGTGGAAGTTGGCGATGCCTTCGGGCGCGGCCAGCAGGCTGACGAAGCGGATGGATTTCGGCCCGGTTTCCTTCAGCCGGTCCACTGCGGCCACGGCCGAGTTGCCGGTGGCCAGCATGGGGTCCAGCACGATGGCGTCGCGCTCGTGCATGCCGTGTGGCATCTTGAAGTAGTACTCCACCGCCACCAGGGTCTTGGGGTCACGGTACAGGCCGATGTGGCCCACGCGCGCGCCCGGCACCACCTCCAGCATGCCTTCCAGGAAGCCGTCGCCGGCGCGCATCACCACCACGAACACCGTCTTGCGGCCTTCGATCACCGGGGCCCGCATCTTTTCCAGCGGCGTCTCGATCTCGATCAACTGCGTGGGCATGTCGCGCGTCACTTCATAGGCCATCAGCATGCCGATCTCGTTCAGCAGCCGTCGGAAGCTGTTGGTGCTTCGGTCCTTCTGGCGCATCAGCGTCAGCTTGTGCTGGATCAGCGGGTGGTTGATGACGTGGACGTCGGGGGTGCTCATCGCGCGGGGTCCTCCGGTGGGGCCGTGCGCTTGACCTGGCAGGTCATCGACCGCGCGCGGCTGGGTCGGGAACATGGTGCCATACCGCATCCGCTTCTTCACCAACCCCCTGAGGAGAGACACATGAACGGCATCGACATGCTGCCCCTGGCCGTGGGCCACATGATCGGCCTGGGCGCCATAGGCTCCTGCCTGGGCGTGGGCCTTCTGGCCAGCCGCTACCTGGAAGCCAGCGCGCGCCAGCCGGCGATGATGGAGCCGCTGCAGACCAAGGTGTTCCTGCTGGTGGGCGTGCTGGACGGGGCCTTCATCATCGCCACCGGCATCGGGCTGTGGTTTGCCACCGCCAACCCCTTCAAAGGCTAGCGGCCAGGGCCCGCAGCACTTCGGCCGTGGCCGCGTCGGCGGGGAAGAAGGATTCGATGGCCAGTTCCGACAGCGCGATGTCGTGCGGCGCGCCGAACACCGCCAGCGTGCTGATCAGGCGCAGCGTGCCCGCGGGCGTGTTCAGCGCCAGCGGCAGGGCCACCGGGGCGGTGTCGAAGTCTTCGTCGTCGTCCACCTGGTCAGGCACGCCGGGCGGCAGGGGGTAGGCGCGCAACTCTTCGGCCAGGGCCGCCAGCACCGGGTCGCCGGTGGCGGCCTGCTGGCGCGCCAGCCGTGCCAGCAGGTGGGCGCGCCAGGTGGGCAGCTTGTCGATCATCGGCGCCAGGCCTTGCGGGTGCAGGGTCAACCGCAGCACGTTCAGCGGCGGGGCCAGCAATTGCGGCGCCGCGTGTTGCAGCAGCAGCGGCAGCATGCGGTTGGCGGCCACCAGGTTCCAGTGCCGGTCCACCGCCAGCGCGGGGTAGGGCTCGTGCGCCTGCAGCAGGCGCTGCAGCGCGTCGCGCGCGGGGGCCAGCAGCGGATCGTCCAGGCTGCGCTGGGTGTACAGCGGCGCGAAGCCAGCCGCCAGCAGCAGCGCGTTGCGCTCGCGCAGCGGCACGTCCAGCCGGTCGGCCAGGCGCAGCAGCATGGCCCGGCTGGGCTGGGCCTTGCCGCTTTCCAGCCAGCTGAGGTGGCGCTGTGACACCTCGGCCGCCAGGGCCAGTTGCAATTGGCTGAACTGGCGCTGGCGCCGCCAGTGGCGCAGGCGCTGGCCGAAGGTCTCGGGCTGGGCGCGCTGGTCCATCGCCGGGTTCAGAACACCGTACCGTCGCTGAGGATGCTGACCGGTGGTGCACCGCCCGGGCGCTTCTCGGCGGCGATCTGCCGGCCCGCGGCCCAGGTGCCGCCTTCCAGGATGCAGGCCAGGGGCAACGCGACGGCGTCCGGGCCCAGCGCTTGCCGCACCTGGGCGGCCAGGTCGTCCAGCAGCGCCACGGTCAGCGCGCGCCAGGTCACCACCCATTCGTCGGCCGGGGTGCGCGCGGTGGCGGCGAAGCCGGCGTCGCGCGGCAGCAGCACGCCGGCGTCGATCAGCAGGCCGCCGTTGCGGTACTCGGGCAGGCCGGTCAAAGCGTCCAGGCCGGTGACCGGCACGCCGGCCCATTCGAAGGGCTCCAGCAGCGAATAGCCCAGCCACTGCGACAGCTTGTGGAAGGGTACCCAGCCGTCGGCGCCGGCCTGCGGGTGCGGCCACACATCGCCCAGCGGTATGCCTTGCAGCCACTGGCCGCTGGGCCAGATGGCGCTGAAGTGATTCAGCAAGGCGGCCAGGATGGCGCTGGCGGTCACCGGCGCGTTGGCCGCCAGTTCGTCGAACAGCCGGCCGGGCCGTGCCGGTTTGCCTGCGCTGCGCAGTGCCTCGGCCAGGCGGCGCAGCAGCGCGGCGCGGCCTTCCAGCCCCACCAGCGGGTTGTCCGCCGCCACCTGGAAGACAGTGGCCAATGCGGCGGCGTCCACGCCGGCCAGCGCATCGGCGTCCACCCGGCAAGGCTCGGCCGCATCGCTGGAAAAGCGCCCGGCCAGGAAGGCGTCGAAGCTGGCCACGGCCAGGCCTTCGGACCGGGTGTAGCGCCGGCCGTCGCTGGCATCCACATAGCCCCAGTCGGGGCCGGCGCCGGCGTCGAGCAGCACGCTGACCACGGTGAGGTCGATCTGCGCGCGCGCCACCTCGGCCACGCTGCGGCCGGCCAGGGCCGCGTCCAGCCGCGCCTTGCGGTCCACGCCGCCGGCTTCAAAGTGGCGCCAGCGGCTGTGGTAGGGCACCTTCAGGTCCGGAAAGCGCTGGCGCGTCAGCGTGGCCACGCGCTGCGCCACCGCGGGCAGCGCGCTGCGGTCCACCGTGAAGTGTGGCGACTGGCCGGCCTCGGTCGCCGCCAGCACCGCGCGGCAGCGCTCGCGGATGGTGGCCGGCGTGCGCAGCCGGCGCACCAATGCGTCCACATCCTCAGCCATCCAGGCCCCGGCCCTTCACGGCGGCCAGCGCGGCTTCATCGGGCACCGAGCCGTCGGTGAAGTAGCCCGCCGCAATCTTGGCTTCGATCTCCACCTTGGCGTCGGCCGGCACCAGGCTGTCCGGGATCTTCACCCGTTCGCCCACCTCGATGCCGCTGCCGGTGATGGCGTCGTACTTGTCGTTGGACATGCTGACCAGGCGGTGGATCTTGCGGATGCCCAGCCAGTGCAGCACGTCGGGCATCAGTTCCTGGAAGCGCATGTCCTGCACGCCGGCCACGCATTCGGTGCGCAGGAAGTACTTGTCGGCGCGGTCGCCGCCTTCCTGGCGCTTGCGCGCGTTGTAGACCAGGAACTTGGTCACCTCGCCCAGGGCGCGGCCTTCCTTGCGGCTGTAGGCGATGAGGCCCACGCCCCCTTGCTGCGCGCCCTGGATGCATTCTTCAATCGCGTGCGTCAGGTAGGGCCGGCAGGTGCAGATGTCGCTGCCGAACACGTCCGAGCCATTGCATTCGTCGTGCACGCGGGCGGTGAGCGTGACGTTCGGGTTGGCCAGGTCGCGTACGTCGCCGAACACGTACAGCGTCTGCCCGCCGATGGGTGGCAGGAACACGTCGATGTCGCTGCGCGTGACCAGTTCGGGGTACATGCCGCCGGTTTCTTCGAACAGGGCCCGGCGCAGGTCGGCTTCGCTGACCTTGAAGCGCCGCGCCACGCCGGGCAGCCACCACACGGGTTCCAATGCGATCTTGGTGACCGTGGCGCTGGCGTCTTCCAGCAGCACCTTGCCGTCGATGGCCAGGCGCTGGAAGGCGATGGCCTGCTTGATTTCTGGCAGGTGGATGTGGGCCTTGGTCACCGCGATGGTGGGGCGGATGTCGTAGCCCTGGGCGATGTAGTCGGCGTACACCTTCTGCACGCTGGCGCCCCAGGGGTCGATGCTGACGATGCGCTCGGGCTCGCCCCATGGGGGGTAGGGGCCGACCAGGTCGGTGGGGGAGGTGTTGGTCAGGTCGGCGCGGTGGCCGCGTGTCAGGCTGCCGGCCGCCACGGCCAGGGCGCGGTAGACGCCGTAGCTGCCGCTGTGCGTGCCCACCACGTTGCGCTGGGCGCGGTTGGTGGTGGTGCCCACGATGGGGCCGCGCTGCAGCGGGTCGGGGTCGCCCCAGCGGATGGGCGGCGCGCCGCTCACGCCCTGCTGGCCCGGGTGGGACGTCAAACGGATGTGGCGTGCCGCAGGTGGCGGCGTGTCGTCGGCCATGTTGGTGTCACCTCTCTCCAGAACGCCAGGGCTTCATCAGGGCTTGAGGATACGCCGCGCGCCGCGCCGCCACCACCAGCGCCAGGATGGCCATGGCATAGGGCAGCATCAGGTACAGCTGGTAGGGCAGGGTGATGCCGAACACGCCTCCTCCGGCCTGCTGCAGGCGCAGTTGCAGCGCGTCGAAAAAGGCGAACAGCAGCGCGCCCAACAGCGCCTTGCCCGGTCGCCAGGACGCGAACACCACCAGGGCCACGCAGACCCAGCCGCGGCCGTTCACCATGTTGAAGTAGAAGGCGTTGAAGGCCGCCAGCGTGAGGAAGGCACCGGCCACGCCCATCAGCGCCGAGCCGGCCACCACCGCGCCGGTGCGCAGCTTCAGCACCGACAGGCCCTGGGACTGCACCGCCGCCGGGTTCTCGCCCACCATGCGCACCGCCAGGCCCAGGGGCGTGCGGTACAGCAGCCAGGCCGAGGCCGGCACCAGGGCCAGCGCCAGCAGGGTGAGCGGGGTCGTCGCGCCCAGGACCGGCAGCGGCAGCCAGGCGCTCATGTCGGTGAAGGGGGTGATGGTGGGCGGGCTGTCCACCTTCGGAAAACTCACCCGGTAGGCGAAGCTGGCCAGGCTGGTGGCCAGCAGGGTGAGCGCCAGGCCGGCCACGTGCTGGCTCAGGCCCAGCAGAACGGTCAGGCCTGCGTGCAACAGGCCGCAGCCCGCCCCGGTCAGCGCAGCCACCAACACGCCGGTCCACAAGCCCGCACCGGCATGCACCGTGGCCCAGCCGGCGAAGGCGCCCGCGACCATGATGCCCTCGATGCCCAGGTTCAGCACCCCGGCGCGTTCGCACCACAGCACACCCAGCGTGCCGATGACCAGCGGCGTGGCGATGCGCAGCACCGCCACCCAGAAGGGCGCGGACAGCACCAATTCGAGTGTCTCAGTCATTGGGTGCGGTGTGCGACGGGCGGGCGGGCCGAGCGCCGGGCCGCTCCCAAGCCGGCCCGGATCCCCTCGGGGGGTCGTCGAACGTATCCGTTCGACGAGGGGTCCACACCAGCCGGTACTGCGTCCAGAGTGTGGCCACCAGCATGGCCACCAGGGCCAGGGCCACGATCACGTCGGCGATGTAGGTGGGCACGGCCACCGCGCGGCTCATGCTGTCGGCGCCCACCAGCATGCCGGCCACGAAGACCGCCGCGGCCACCACGCCCAGCGGGTTCAGCGCCGCCAGCATGGCGATGACGATGCCGCTGCTGCCGTAGCCCGGGCTCATGTCCAGCGTGAGGTAGCCGCTGCGCCCGGCCACCTCCACCGCGCCGGCCAGGCCGGCCAGCGCCCCCGACACGCAGGCCACCTGCAGCGCCGTGGCTGCCACCGGCAGTCCGGCAAAGCCGGCGGCGCGCGCGTTGGCACCGACAGCGCGCACGCGCAGGCCCCACACGCTGTGGCGCAGCACCAGCTGCAAAGCCAAGGCCAGGCCCAGCGCCAGCAGCAGCCCGGTGTGCACGCGGCTGCGCTCCAGCAGCTTGTCCAGTTGCAGCGCGTCGCCAAGGGCCACGCTCTGCGGCCAGCCCATGGCCGTGGGGTCCTTCATGGGACCGTCCAGCATGGCGCTGACGAACAGCAGCACGATGAAGTTCAGCAGCAGCGTGGTCACCACCTCGTCCACGCCCAGGCGCGCCTTCAACCAGGCCGGGCCCAGCAGCAGCAGCGCGCCGGCAGCCATGGCCGCGGCGATCATCAGCGGGAACAGCAGGGCGGGTGGCAGGTTGAAGCCGGTGCCGCCATGCAGCCCGCCCACCGCCACGGCCGCCAGCGCGCCGGCGTACAGCTGCCCTTCGGCGCCGATGTTGTACAGGTGGGCGCGAAAGGCCACCGCCGCCGCCAGGCCGGTGAGGATGAGCGGGGTGGCGCGGGTCAAGGTTTCGGTCAGCGCGAAGCGCGAACCGAAGCCACCCTGCAGCAGCAGCGCATAAGCGCGGCCCACCGGCGCGCCGGCCCAGGCCACCAGCAGCGAACTGAACACCAGGGTGGCCGCCAGCGCCAGGGCGGGCGCGGCCAGCCACATCCAGGCCGGGGTGGCGTCGCGACGTTCAAGCCGCATGGGCTGTCTCTTCGTGCTGGCCGGCCATGGCCAGGCCGATGCTGGCCAGGGTCCATTCAGCGGCGGGCCGGGCGGGCGTGAGCCGGCCGCGGTGCATCACCGCGATGCGGTCGGCCAGGGCCAGGATCTCATCCAGGTCTTCGCTGATCAGCAGCAGGGCGCTGCCTTGTTCACAGGCCCGCAGCAGGCGCTGGTGCACCTGGGCCACCGCGCCCACGTCCAGGCCCCAGGTGGGCTGGTGGGCGACGATGAGTCTGGGCGCGCTGTGGCTGCCTGGGTCCAGCGGGGTGAGCACCCGCCCCAGGATCAGCTTCTGCATGTTGCCGCCCGAGAGCCGGCGCGCCCGCGTGGCCAGGCCCGCGTGCTGGGTGCCGCGCACGTCGAAGCCGTCCACCACGCGCTGCGCAAAGGCCTGGGCCGCACCACGCTTCAGCCACCCGGCGCGCGCGAAGGCGGGTTCGGCATGGCGTTCCAGCACCGCGTTTTCCCACAGCGCCATGTCGCCCACCACGCCGTCGGCCTGGCGGTCCTGCGGAATGCGGGCCACGCCGGCGTGCACCCAGTCACCTGGCCGCGCCGCCAGGGCGCGGCCGGCCAGTTCCAGGGTGCCGGCGTCCAGTGCGCGGCGGCCGTGCAGCAGGTCGGCCAGGGCGCGCTGGCCATTGCCGGCCACGCCGGCCACCGCCACCACTTCGCCGGCGTGCAGTGCCAGGTCAACAGCATCCAGTTCGGGCCGCGGCCCGCTGCCGCGCAGCGTGGCGCCGGCCAGGCGCAGCACCTGCGGGCCGGTCGGGCGGGCCTTGCGCGCCACCGGCGCCACTTCGCGCCCCACCATGGCTTCGGCCAGCAAGGCGGTGTCGGCACCCGCGGTGGGCAGGTCGGCCACCAGCCGGCCGGCGCGCAGCACCGCCACGCGGTGGGCCACCGCCAACACCTCGTCGAGCTTGTGGCTGATGAAGACGATGGCCAGCCCGGCCGCGACCAACTGCTTCAAGGTGGCGAACAGCGAGGCCACCTCGGGCGGCGTGAGCACCGCCGTGGGCTCGTCCAGGATCAGGATGCGGGTGGGTTGGTCCCGTTCGCCGCCCAGGCTGCCGCTGACCAGGGCCTTGAGAATTTCCACCCGCTGGCGTTCGCCCACGCTCAGGTCGCCCACCCGCGCGTCGGGCTGCACCGCCAGGCCGAAGCGCTGCGCCGCGTCCAGCAGATGTGCGCGAGCCTCGGTGCGCCGCGAGCGCAGGCGCCACAGCGGCTCGGTGCCCAGCATCACGTTGTCCAGCACGCTCAGGTTGTCGGCCAGGGTGAAGTGCTGGTGCACCATGCCAATGCCCGCGGCGCGTGCGGCGCGGGGTGAACCCGGCGGCAGTGCCTGCCCGAACACGCGGATGTGGCCGGCGTCGGCGCTGTAGTGGCCGAACAGGATGGACACCAGGGTGCTCTTGCCGGCGCCGTTTTCGCCCAGCAGCGCCAGCACCTCGCCGCGCGCCAGCGAAAGCGAAATGCCGTCATTGGCCACCAAGGCGCCGAAGCGCTTGGTGATGCCCGACAACTGCAGCGCCGGGGGGTCGCTGGCCACGCCGGCCCTTACTTGGCGCTGGGCTTGGGCTGGTTGTCGTCGATGGCCACCTTGAACTTGCCGGTCATGATGGCTTCCTGTTTCGCGCGCACCTTGGCCATCAGATCGGCCGGCACGCGCTTTTCGAACGTGCCCAGTGGCGCCAGTTCACCGCCGCGCACGGCCATGTAGGAGTACTTGCCGTAGTCGTCGGCCTTGAACTGGCCGCTCTTGACGTTCTTCAGCGCCGCGTCGATGGTGGTTTCCATGTGCCACAGCGCGCTGGCCACCACGGTGTCGGGGTACTTGTCCTGGGTGTTGATCACGTTGCCGATGGACAGCACCTTGCGTTCCTTGGCCGCGTCGCTGACACCAAAGCGCTCGGCGTACATCACGTCGGCGCCCTTGTCGATCATGGCGAAGGCGGCTTCCTTGGCCTTGGGCGGGTCGAACCAGCTGTTGATGAAGCTGACCATGAATTCGGCCTTGGGGTTGACCTCGCGCGCGCCGGCCATGAAGGCGTTCATCAGGCGGTTCACTTCGGGGATGGGGAAGCCGCCCACCATGCCGATCTTGCCGCTCTTGCTGACGCCCGCGGCGATCATGCCGGTGAGGTAGCTGGGCTCGTGGATGTAGTTGTCGAACACGGAAAAGTTCGGCTCCTGTGGCTTGCCCGAACTGCCCATCAGGAAGCTGACCTTGGGGTAGTCCTTGGCCACCTTGCGCGCGGCGGCCTCCACCGCGAAGCTTTCGCCCACGATGAGGGTGTTGCCCTTTTCGGCGTACTGGCGCATGACGCGTTCGTAGTCGGCGTTGGCCACGTTCTCGCTGAATTCGTAGTCGATCTCGCCGCGCGCCACCGCGCCCTTCAAGGCCTTGTCGATGCGGCTGACCCATTGTTGTTCCACCGGCACGGTGTAGATGGCGGCCACCTTGATGCGAGCAGACTGGGCCAGCACAGGCCCGGCGCTGGCCAGCCACGCGGCGGCGGACAGGGCGCAAAGTAGCAGGCGGCGATGGGGATGACGCATGGGAAGAACTCCTGGATTCGGTGGAAGGCAACAAAGGGTATCAGGGTCTGCCCCTCCCCCTCTGTGGGGGGACTGGGGAGCTCTCTCCAACTAGCCAAAAGCATGCCTGCACGGCACTAGACTGGGCGTTGCATTGGAGCCAGGGGGGCCGGGCGCCAACCGCGAAAATGATCGGACTCGGGTTCGGGAGGCCCCATGGAATTTCACGACACCATCCCCACCGACTTCTCGGTGGACAGCCGCATGCAGGAACCTCTGGTGCAGCGGCTGGAGGTGGCCTTCACCGGGTCGGGCAGCGAGTACTTCCGCATCTGGATCGTCAACCTGCTGCTCAGCATCGTCACGCTGACGCTGTACACCCCCTTTGCGCGGGCGCGCCGGCTGGCCTATTTCTATGCCAACACCCGCGTGGGTGGGCATGCACTGGGTTTCCACGGCAACCCCTGGAAGATGCTGCGCGGCTACCTGCTGGTGGCGGGCCTGGGTGCGGCCTACGCCGTGGCGCTGCGCCTGGCGCCCTTGGCCGCCGGCGCGGCGGTGCTGCTGTTTGCGGCGCTGTGGCCGGCGTTGTGGCGCGCGTCCCTGCAATTCCGGCTGGGCAACACCAGCTGGCGCGGCCTGCGCTTTGCCTTTGACGGCGACCTGGCCAGCGCCTATCGGGCGGTGCTGCCCATCTACCTGCCTGCGGCGGTGGTGATGGCGGTGCTGGCGGCCCTGCCGGCAGCCGAACCCGGCCAGCAGGCGGGCCTGCCTGGCGCGTTGGCGGCGCTGGTCGGCCTGCTGGGCCTGCTGGCCCCGCTGCTGTACCCCCTGGGGCTGGCCTGGATGAAGCGCTACCAGCACGGTGGCTTCCGCTATGCCAGCGAGGCCACCCGGCTGGATGCCGGGGCCGGCACCTTCTACCTCATCGCCCTGAATACCGTTCTGGTGGCGGTGGCCGGTTTTGCGCTGGGCTTGGCGCTGCTGTGGCTGATGGGCAGCGACGTGGCGAAGCTCGGCCTGCCGCAGCGGGCGCCGTCAATGCTGGGCATGCTGCTGACGCTGGCGCTGGTGGCTGCGGTCTACCTGCTGATGTTTGCGCTGGTGTGGCCTTACTACACGGTGCAGTTGCAGAACCGGGTGTGGAACGCCACCGTGTCGCACCGCCTGAAGTTCGAGAGCGATCTGCGCTTCGTGCCCTACATGGCTTTGTCGGCGCTGAACTTCGGGCTCACCCTGTTCACACTCGGCTTGTACCGGCCGTTTGCCGCGGTGGCAGCGGCCCGCATGCGTGTGGAAGCCATCTCGGTGCAGGTGCGCGGTGATGTGGACGGCTGGTTGGCGCGGGCCCAGCAGCAGGCCGCAGGCACCACCGGCGACGCGGCGGGCGATTTCTTCGGCATCGACCTCGGGCTGTGAACCCCTGCCTCGCGGTGCATTGGTTTGACGGCGTGCGCCCCAAGGCGCGCGACGCCCTGATCCGCGTGGACGATGGCGACCTGGTCATCGAAGGCCAGGGCGCTGACGCCGGCCTGGTGCGCCGCGTACCCTTGAAGCAGGTGCGCTGGCCTGAACGCCAGCGCCATGGCGTGCGCCTGGCCCACCTGGCCGGCGGCGGCACCCTCAGCGGTGACGACGGTGCCGCCTGGGACGCGTGGGCCCGCGCCAGCGGGCTGGACGAATCGCCGGTGGTGGCCTTGCAGCAAAGCTGGCGTGCCGTGGGCCTGGTGCTGCTGGCCACGCTGGCGCTGCTGGGCACCTTGTGGCTGTGGGGTGTGCCGGCGGCGGCCCATGGCGTGATGGCCCTGCTGCCCACCACGCTGGACCAGCGCGTGGGCGACGCCGCCTTCGAACAACTGGACAAACAGTACTTCAAGCCGAGCGCCCTGCCACCCGCGCAGCAACAGGGCATCCGCGACGCGCTGGCCCAGGCGGTACAGGCTGCCTACCCGGCGGGCGCGCGGCCGGCCTACACGCTGTATTTCCGCACCGACGCCCAGACCCAAGGCGGCATTGGCGCCAACGCGCTGGCCCTGCCGGGGGGGCATGTGGTGCTGACCGACGCCATGGCCCAGCTCTTCAAGGACCAACCCCAGGTGCTGGTGGGCGTGCTGGCCCATGAACTGGGCCATGTGCGCCACCGCCATGGCATGCGCATGCTGGTGCAGACCGGCCTGCTGGGGGCCCTGGCCGGGTTGGTGGTGGGCGATTTCTCATCCTTGCTGGCCGGTATCCCGGCGCTGCTGGGCCAGCAGGCCTATTCGCGCGATTTCGAGCGCGAGGCCGATGCCGAGGCGCTGCGCGTGTTGAAGGCCAACCGCATTGCGCCGCGCGTGATGCTGGCGCTGTTCGAACGCATGGAGGCGCAAAGTGCCAAGGCCGGCGGCGACAAGGCCACCTCGGCGCTGCCCATCGCCCTGGCCAGCCACCCGTCGAACGAAGAGCGGCGGCGCTTTTTCGGCGGCGAATAGCCGCAGCGGCTTCAGCGCTGCCACAGGGCGCCGCCTACAATTCAGGGTTTTCCGCAGTTCCCCGCCCGGCCTGCCCTCGCACCCCACCCGACGACAGCGCCCCCGCGCTGTGCACCACCATGACGCTTTCCACCATCTCCGCCCTGTCGCCGCTGGACGGCCGTTACGCCGCCAAGGTGGCCGCCCTGCGCCCGCTGCTGTCCGAATACGGCCTGATGCAGCGCCGCGTGCAGGTGGAGGTGGAGTGGTTCATCGCCCTGTCCGACCTGGGACTGGCCGAGTTCAAGCCCCTGAGCGAAGCCTCGCGCGGGCTGCTGCGTTCGCTGGTGGTGCGTTTCTCGGAAACCGACGCGCGCGCCATCAAGGACATCGAGGCCACCACCAACCACGACGTGAAGGCGGTGGAGTACTGGATCAAGCAGCGCTTTGCCGACAACGCCGAACTGAAGGCCGCGGCCGAGTTCGTGCACTTCGCCTGCACCAGCGAGGACATCAACAACTGCAGCCACGCCCTGATGCTCAAGGCCGCGCGCGAACAGGTGCTGCTGCCGGCGCTGGACAAGATCATCGCCCAGCTGCGCGCCATGGCGCACACCCTGGCCGAGGTGCCCATGCTCAGCCGCACCCACGGCCAGACCGCCAGCCCCACCACCGTGGGCAAGGAAGTGGCCAACGTGGCGGCGCGCCTGGACGCCGCGCGCGAACGCATCGCCGCGGTGAAGCTGCTGGCCAAGATGAACGGCGCGGTGGGCAACTACAACGCCCACCTCGCGGCCTACCCCGAGGTGGACTGGGAAGCCTTCTCGCGTCGCGTGATCGAAGAGCGCCTGGGCCTGGCCTTCAACCCCTTCACCATCCAGATCGAACCGCACGACTACATGGCCGAGCTGTTCGACGCCGTGGTGCGCGCCGACACCATCCTGATCGACTGGGCGCGCGACGTGTGGGGCTACATCAGCCTGGGCTACTTCAAGCAGCGGCTGAAGGACGGCGAGGTGGGCTCGTCCACCATGCCGCACAAGGTGAACCCGATCGACTTCGAAAACGCCGAAGGCAACCTGGGCCTGGCCAATGCGCTGCTCACCCACATGAGCCAGAAGCTGCCGGTCAGCCGCTGGCAGCGCGACCTGACCGACAGCACCGTGCTGCGCAACATGGGGGTGGGCCTGGGCTACGCGGTGCTGGCCATGGATTCACTCTCGCGCGGGCTGGGCAAGCTGGAAACCAACCACGACGCGCTGGCGGCCGACCTGGACAGTGCCTGGGAAGTGATGGCCGAAGCCATCCAGACCGTGATGCGCCGCCATGGCCTGCCCGAGCCCTATGAACAGCTCAAGGCCTTCACCCGCGGCCAGCCGATGACGCGCGAACTGATGCTGGGCTTCATCCAGAAGCTGGCCCTGCCGCAGGCCGAGAAGCAGCGCCTGCTGGCGATGACGCCGGCCAGCTACACCGGCCTGGCGGCCACGCTGGCGCGGCGCTGACGGGCACGCTCCTGTCCACGCCGGGGGCGTGGCGCCTTCAGCCCGACTGGCGCATGGCCTGTGCCAATTCGTCCTGGCCCCGGGTGGCCAGGGTGTCCGCGGCGTTCAGGCGGTCGCGTGCTTCCTTGTTCTGGCTGAGCTTGGACTTGCCGGTGAGCGACGTGACCTCGATCTCGATGCCGACCACCTTGGTCAGCATCTCGTTGATGTAGGCGGGGGCCGAGTCGCCCATCTTCCACGGCCTGGGCTCGCTGGCTTCGTGCTGCCGGGTCAGGCGGGCCAGCAGGCCACGCACGAAGCGCTCGTCGTCCATCACGGTCAGCCGGCCGTGGGCATGCACCACTTCATAGTTCCAGGTCGGCACCTGGCGGTGCGCCTCGTGCTTGCTGGGGTACCAGTTGGGCGACACATAGGCCTCGGCACCGCGAAAGACCACCATGACCTCGGTGCCCGTCGGGCAGCGCTGCCACAGGGGGTTGGCGCGCGCGACATGGGCCGACAGGCGGCCCAGCGGCCCGCTGGTGGGGTCGAATTCGAAGGGAATGTGGTCGGCGTCCAGGCCGCCGGCCCCCGCGCTGACCAGCATGCCCAGCGGGTGGGTGCGGATGATGCGGTGCAGTTGTTCGGGCTGGGTCTGGGCAAAGTGGGGCGGGATGTACATGGCGGGCTTCGGACTCGGCGGCTGTGCAAGTTGCCGATTTCAACACGCCGGGGCCCCAGGGCCTGCTGCGCCGCCGGCTCAGGACGGCAGGAAGTCCAGCGGGTAGGTCACCACCATCGCGTTCACGTCCTTGGCGCCGAAGTCGAACTGGCGGATGCGGGCCAGCAGCTTGCTCTCCAGTTCCTGGGCGTTGAGTTCGCTGCTGACCAGCCGGATGCCGGTGACCTGGCCGTCGGGCGAGATCTTCAACTCCACCACCACCTTGCCCTGCAGCGCCGGGTCTTCGCGCAGCGCGCGGTTGTAGATGGAGTAGATCGCGCCCTTGTTGCGGTCGAAGACGATGCGCACGTCTTCCAGGCTGCGGCTGGCCTTGCCGCTGCCGTCGCGCTGGGTGCTGCCACCCTTGCCGTTGCCGGTACCGCCGGCCACGCCACCGGCGCCGTGGCCGGTGCCGCCATCGGCCGTGCCGCCGCTGCCGCCCTTGCCGCCGCCCCCGCCGCCATGACCGCCACCGCCCCCGCCGCCGGCCACGCCGGCCACCAGGGTGGTGGCGCGGCCGGCCAGGCCGCCGCCGCCGGTGTCGCGGCTCAAGCTCGCGGTGTTGATGCCGCCGCTGCCGCCGGTGGCGTTGCTGGTGACCAGGTTGCGTGTGGGCAGGCCGGGTTCGGTGCCCGAGCCCACGCCCACGCCGACGTTGGTGCCCACGCCGGGGCCGGGCTGGATGTTGTCCTTCAGTTGCACCGCCACCGGCGCGCTGCGCAGTTCGGCCAGCGCGTCCTTCATCGCCAGCAGGCCCACGCCCGCGGCCTTGCGGCGCGCCGCGTCCACCGCCGCTTCACCCGGGGCCTTGTCGGGCTGCGGGTTGCGCGCTTCCACCACCGCGGGCTGGTTGGGAATGGGGTTCAGCACGCGCGGCTTGCCGGCCAGCGGCTTCGGGGGCTGGGGCTTGGCGGCTTCGGGCTTGGGTGTTTCGGGCGTTGCGGCTTCGGCCTTCACCGGCTCGGGCTTGGACGACGCCAGCTTGTCCGGCCGCGTGGGCGCGGGCGGTGGCGGGGGCGGCGCGGTGTCACGGTTCAGCAGCAGCTTGGCCACCACGGGTGGCACTTCGCCGGGTGCGCCGCGTTCGGCCTTGAACACCGGCAGCCAGGGCAGGGCCACGCCGAACACCAGGCAGGCGAACAGCACCTGCTGCGCAATGCGCCTGAAGCGTTGCTCGTCGGCCGCCGAGACCGACCAGGGCAATACGGGTTGCCGAAAGGAAAGGGCAGCAGCCGTCATGCCTTGTCCTTGTGCCTCACGGCAAACGACACGTCCTGAAAGTTGGCGCGCGCCGAGGTGACCATGATCTTGCGCAGCAGCCGGTAGGGGATGTCCTTGTCGCCCATGATGGTGACGGCCTTGCTCTGCGCTTCGTTTTCCTTTCGCACCACCTGGCGGGCGTTGTGCTGCAGCAGTTCGGCCTGCAGCGGGGCGATCAGGTCGTCGTCGCTGGCCAGGGCGTCGGCCACGCTGGCCACCTTGCGGCCCTGCACCAGGATCTCGGTCGGGCTGACCACCACCACCAGCGTGTCCTTGGGCGAGACCTCGGCGGTGCTTTCGGGCAGCTTCACGGCGGCGCTGGCGGGCAGCACCTCCACCTCGGTGGAACTGGACAGCAGGAAGAAGATGAGGATGGTGAACACGTCGATCAGCGACACCAGGTTCATGTCCACCATCGACTGGTTGCGCTTGGCGCGGTCGGCGCGGCGCTGGCGGGGGTTCAGGTTCATCGCGGGGTCAGCCTTGTTTCACTTCTGCGCCACGCGGATCGGTGCGTCACCGATGGCGATCTGCGGGAACAGGTCGGCGCGGACGAGCTTGTTGCCCTGGGCGGTGTAGGTGGCGCGCAGCGCGTCCATCACCTGTACCAGGTCCTGGTAGGGCGTGTCGGGCTCGGCCAGCACGGTGGCGTTGGTCTGGGTCGGGAAGCGGCCCTTGATCTGCACGATGACGGCGGCCAGCGTGAACAGGTCGTGGCCCTTGGCGGTGTCCGGGATGCGCTGGATCAGCCCGCCGATGCGGTCGCCCACCTCCAGGGCGCCGGGGCGCACCACCACTTCCAGCTGCAGGGTGTCGGCCTTCAGCTGTTCCAGCACCGGGTTGTTCTGGGCCGGCAAGGCCAGCTCCAGCACCGACAGGCGGGTGAACACCGCGGTGGAAAGCAGGAAGGGCACCAGCACCACGATCAGGTTGATGAACGCGGTGATCTCCAGGTGCGCGGCCTGTTTGTTCAGGCGACGGCGGGCCATGGTTGTGCGTCCTTCAGTGTTGCCGCGCTTCGGGATGCTCTTGAACCAGCCGCTGCACCAGGTTCAGGAAGCTGATCTTGGCGGCTTCCAGGCTGTCCACGATCTCGGTGGTGCGGGCCTGCAGGAAGGAATGGATCAGCAGGAAGGGAATGGCCACCATCAGCGCGAAGGCGGTGTTGTTCATCGCAATCGAGATGCTGGCCGACAGCAGTTCGGCCTTCTCGGCCGGGTTCACCTGGGCCACCGCGGTGAAGCCCTTGATCAGGCCGATGATGGTGCCCAGCAGGCCCACCAGGGTGATGACGTTGGCAAAGGTGGCGATGTAGTGGGTGCGCTTTTCCAGGCGCGGCACGATTTCCATCATGCCTTCTTCCATCGCGGCGTCGATGTCCTCGCGCCGGCGGGCGCTGGGCAGGCGCTGCAGGCCGTTGTGCACGATCTTGCCGATGGCGGCGTCGGACTTCTGGGTCAGGCCCTGCACCTCCTTCAGCTGCCCGCCCTGCAGCATGGGCAGCACCTGTTCCCAGGTGCGGCGGTTGTCGCTGCGGGCGCGGTTCAGGAACATGAAGCGTTCGATCGCGATGGCCAGGCCCAGCGCCATGATCAGCAGGCTGGGGTAGATGAACAAGCCGCAATCCTGGAAGAACTTGACGACCATGCTGAAGGTGAGCATTGCGGGTGACTCCTGTGAGACGAAGGCTGAAGAAGGATCAGGGACGCGGGGATGATGTCGAGCTCACTGGCGCGCGGGGCACAAGTTGCAATTCGTACGAAACCTGGCGGCGGAAAACATCACGGTCCACCGGCGCCAGCACTTCGTCCAGCACGCTGGCCACCGGCTTGCCGGCCAGCGCACCCGGCGCAGGCTTCTTCCAGGGCACGATGTACAGCACCTTGGGCAGTTCGCGGTTGCCGATGATCTGGGCGCGGTCCAGGTCGGCACGGTCCTGCGCGAAGGCGGCCGTGCCGAAGGCGATGGAGGCCAGGATGAGCGTGCGCTGCATGGTCACTTCTCCTGTGGGCTGGCGGCGCTGACGCGCTGGGGGGCCGGCACCGACGAGGCGGTGGCGGGCTTGCGGTTCTTCAGGTCCACCATCCACTTGCCCACGGCGGCGTCACCGCCGGGCACCAGGGCCTGGTAGCTTTCGTAGCGGGCCAGGGCGGCGGCGCGGTCGCCCAGGTACAGGTCCAGCAGGATGGCCAAGTTCAGCTGCGCAGCGGCGTATTGCGGCTGCAGCGCCAGCGCCTGCTCATAGGACTGCCGGGCCTGCGCGAAACGGCCGCTCAGGCGGTAGGCGATGCCCAGCTCGTTGTGGATCTGTGCGTTGCCGGGGCTCAGCTTCGCGGCCTGTTGCAAGGCGGCCAGGCTCTCGGCGTTCTTGTTCAGGCCGCGCAGTGCCAGGCCCAGGTTGGCGTGCACCCCGGCCAGGGCGGGCAGGGCCTGGGCCAGGGGGCGCAAGCTGCGTTCGGCCTCGGCATGGCGGCCGGCGCGCAGGGCCTGCAGGGCGGCTTCGTAGGTCTGTTGTGTGGCGGCACTCACGGCCATCGGCGGCGGGCTGGTGGCCGGTGGCGACGCGGCGGCTGGGGCCTCGGGCACGGCGGGCTTGGCCACAGTGGCGGTCGCGGTGGCCACGGGGGCCGAAGCCGCCGCCGCTGCTGCGACGGGCGCGGGGGCCTGGGTCGGCAGCAGGCTGCAACCCGACAGCAGCGCTGCCAGGACCATCCAGGCCAAACCTTGTTCATTGGATCGCATCGATCACTCCTTCACTGCGTTCGGTCTTGCCGTAGCGCACCGGCCGCAGCGTGCGCAGGGCACCGAAGCTGGCCTGCACCGCCTCGTCGAAGATGCCGTCGATGGCACGGCGCGCATTGGCCTCGTGCAGTTCCAGGGCCTTTTCCTCGAAGGGATAGGCCTGCTCTTCCAGCATCACGTTGTATTGCTCCAGTTCGGCCTTGGCCAGCTTCTTGGGCCGTTGCGAGGCCAGCAGGGCCTTGCCAAAGTCGGCGTACAACTGGGCGGTGTGGAAGGTGGCGGCTGTGGTCGCTTCGGCGGTGCCGTACTCGGCCACGCCGGCATAGGCCTTCAGCACCTCTTCCATGCGCGCCTTCTTCAGCTTCAACTGTTTGGCCAGCGGCTCGGTGAGCGGCACCTTGCGGTAGGCGTCCAGCAGCGGCTCGGTCAGTTGCAGCGTGGCCAGGGCACCCAGGCTGCGGGTGCGGTCGGTGCGGGCCGCGCCGCCATTGGCGTCGGCCTGCTGCACGTCCTTCACCCAGGCCAGTTCCTTGGCGGCCTGTTTGTCGGCGCGGGCGATGGCCGCCAGGCGCCAGCGCGCCTGCACCGCGGGTTCCAGCGGCTGCGGGTGCTGGCGCACATAGCGCTCCCAGGCCTTGGCGGCGGCCGGTCGCGCTTCGGCCTTGTCGTACATCTCGGCCGCGGTCCACAAGGCGCTGCGGGCCAAGGCCGGGTCGGTCTGCGCGGCGGCCAGGCGTTCGTACTCCGGTGCGGCCTGGGCCCAGCGGCCTTGTTCGGTGTAGACGAGTGCCAGCTTGGTGGTGACGTCGCCGGCCAGCGCATGCTGCGGGAAGCGCTGGCGGAAGTCTTCCAGCACCGGCGCCGCCGCGTCCCAGTCCTTGAGGGCGATCAGCGCCGCGGCGGCGTCCACCAGGGCGGGCGCACGTGCCGCGGACTGCGGTGCCAGCGTGCCCACGCGCTGGAAGTGCGCCACCGCTTCACGCGACTGGCCGGCGCTGCGCGCGGCTTCACCCTGCTTGTAGGCGGACGCGGCCAGTCGCTCCACGATGGCCGGGCGGCCAGTGTCGCGTTCGGGTGTCAGCGCCAGCACTTCGCTGTAGGCGCGTTCGGCGGGGGCGAATCGGCCCTGGTCGAAGGCACTGTGGGCCAGCAGCAGCCAGGCCACGCGGCGTTGGGCCGGGGCGGCGGCGGGCTGGCGGTCCAGCAGTTGTTGCGCCAGGTCGGCGGCGGGCTGCACCTCGCCCAGCTTGAACAGGGTGTCGGCGGCGTTGGCCAGCACCGGCGCGCTGCGTTCGTCGTTGCCGAAGGCCTTGTTGAAGCGCAGCGCGCTGTCCACGCCCTGGCGCTGCAGTGCTGCGCGTTCGCTCTCGGGTGCGGCCTGGGCCACCGCGGCGTGGGCCAGCAGGGCGGCGTAGCCGGCGTCGGCGCTTCGCGGGTGGGCGGCGTAGCTGTAGGCGGTCTTTTCGTACTCGACCGCGGCTTCGGCCGGGCGCTGGTCTTCGGTCAGCAATTCGGCCAGCAGGAAGTTGTTCTGCGCCGCTTCCGGGTCGTTGGGGAAACTGTCCAGCGACGCGCGGTACCAGCGTGCGGCCTCCTGCACGTCGGCGCGGCTCTTGGTCTTCTGCGCGCTGGCGTGGTGGTGCTGGGCCAGCTCGGCCAGATGGGTTTTCACCAGCGGGCGGGCGCGTTCCCAGCCTTCGGGGTTGGCGCGGCGGAAGTCGCCGTTGATGCCGTAGCTGGCCACGTAGCTCTTCTTGGCTTCCAGCGCCAGGCTGTCGAAGCCGGCCTGCTGGTAGATGGCTATCACCTGGGCCTGCAACTGCGGCGCCTGGGCGTGCAGCGGCTGGCGGCGGGCGAACTGGGCCAGGGTGTCGGCGGCGTCCTTGGTGCGGTCCTGCTTCAGGTACAGCGCGGCCAGTTGCTGGTGCACGCGGAAATCATAGGCCCGGCGCAGGTCGCTGTTCATGAAGGCGGCCAGGGTCTCGGCCCCCTTCAGGCTTTCCAGGCTGATGCTGGTGACGCGGAAGGTGTCCTCCACCAGTTCACGGTCGGCGCGGGTCAGGCCGGGCAGTTTCTCCAGGTCGGGTTCGCTGTCGTCGCGGCCGGCCAGCTTGGCGTCCAGCACGCCGAAGAAGGAGCCCAGGGCCTCGTCCAGCCGGCCCTGCTTGAACTGCGACCAGCCCTGCATGTACAGCGCGCGTTCGTGGAAGGGCGTTCGCGTGGCGCTGGACAGCACGGTGGCGTAGGCCTTCTCGGCCTGCGGGTACTTGCGTTCGGTGAACAGCAGTTCGCCGCGTCGGAACTGGGCTTCGTCTTGGAAGCGGGTGTCGGGGTGCGCCGCCACCAGACGGTCCAGCGTGGCCAGGGCCGCGTCCAGTTCGCCGCCTTGTTCGTGCGCGCGCGCCAGTTGGTAGAGAACGCGGTCGTTGTCCGGCGCGTTCGGGAAGGCCTTCAGCACCTCCTGGTAGCGCTGCACCGCGGCGCGGTAGTCGGTGGCGCCGCCCGCACCACGGCCTTCGGCCACGCGGCGCTCGGCGTTTTCCATTTCCAGGTCGCCCAGGCGCCGCAGGGCCTCGGCGCGCTGCGGGGCCTTGGGCGCTGCGGCCAGGAAGCGCTGGTAGGCCCGGATGGCCTGTTCGTCGCTGTCGGCGGCACGCGCCAGAGAACCGGGCGCATCGGGCCGCACGTCCACCTGGCGGCCGGCCAGGGCTTTGAGCGTGGGCTCGTTGTCGGGCGTGCCGTCGCGACGGCTGGCGCAGCCCGTCAGCACGGCCGTGGCCAGGGCCACGGCCAGCCAGCGCAGGGTGGGGTCAGCGGGACTGTGCATGGTCGTCCTGCGGTGTGCTTTGCTGGGCCAGGTGCGCACGGTCCATCAGTTGCGCCAGCGCGAAGCGGGCCTGCGTGCCGTAAGTGCCCAGGCGGTCCTGCTGGCCGGCCAGGCCGGCCACGGCGATGTCCTGCGCGGCCTGCTGCTGTTCGGTTTGCAGCGCGGCCACGCGCGGCTGCAGGGCCGCCACGCGCTGGGACAGCGCGGCCAGGCGGCGGGCGAACTGTTCGAAGCGCGCGGGTTCGTCCTTCTGGGCCTGGGCGACACGGGTTTCGCGGTCCTGGGCCTCGGCCAGGCCCTGGTCGATCTGGGTCAAAGCCTTGGTGGCTTGCCAGCGACGCGCGTCTTCCTGGCGCGCCAGGTCCCAGGTCAGGGCACCTTCGGCCAGGCGATGGCGTTCACGCGCGCCGGCCAGGTCGGGCAGGTCACCCAGGCGGTCCAAGCTGCCGCGCATGGCCTTCAGCTTGGTCAGCATCGCGCGCTGGGCTTCGGTGGCCAGGGCCAGGCCGTCACCGGCCTGTTCAGCCTGGGCCAGTTCGCCGTGCAGGCCTTGGGCCTGGGTACCGAGCGACTGGGTCCCGGTGCTGCGCGCCCGCGCCTGCAGCGCGGGCAGGCGTTCGGCGTAGAAGCGGGCGCGGTGGTCCAGCATGTCCTGGAACACACCCAGCTTGTCGCCCCAGCCCTTCAGGTTGGCGTCGAGAAACTGCAGGTCGCGCCAGCCCTTGAAGGCTTCCTGGAAATCATGCTGCGCCAGCACCGGGCCCAGGTGGCTGGGGTGGGGCAGGTCGGGCAGGTCGGCCAGGCCTTGCAGCCAGCCCATCTCGGGCTCGGGGTTGCGCTCGGCCAGGGCCTGCAGCAGCTTGCCGGCGCGCACCGCGGCGAGGGTGGCGTCCAACTGGCCGGCTTCCTGTTCGTACTGGGTGATGGCCTGCTGGTAGCCGTCGATCGCCTGGCGCGTAGCGCCCGCCTCGGCGTAGGCATAGGGCACGGCGATGCGCGCTTCCAGCACGGCCGAATCGCTGGGGTCGCGCTGCAGCAGTTCCAGCCAGGGCACCAGGGCTTGCTGGGGTTCTTTCAGCGAGGCCGCGGCCCATCCAAAGCCCAGCAGGGCCTTGTTGGCCTGCGCGCCTTGCAGGCGCACCCGTTCCAGGTGGCCGCGGGCCTGTTCGGGCTGTCCGGCCTGCAGCGCGGCGAAACCGAGGGCCAGGTTGGCCTTGTCGCGCAGGCTGCGCAGTTCTTCGTTCGGCGCGCTGGCCTGTCCCAGGGCGTTCAGCGTGGCGCTGCCGCCGGCGCTGTCGCCGCTGCGTACCTGGGCCACGCCCAGGTTGAAGCGGGCGTAGGGGCCGGCCTGCGGCCGTGCGGCCAGGGCCTGCAGCACCTGGGACGCGCCGCCGTAGTCCTGCCGCGCCAGCAGCAGTTGCGCGTGCAGCAGGTGGCGGTCGTCGTCCAGCGCGGGGGGCAGCTTGTTGCCCACCTGGGCCAGCGCGGCTTCGGCCTCGGGCAGCAGACCGCGCTGGTGGCGGATCTTGGCCAGGAAGAACCAGGCCCGGTCGCGCACCGCGGCGCTGGTGCGGCCTTCGATCAGCTGGGTGAAGATGCGGCCGGCTTCCTGGTGCATGCCGTAGCTCAGCAGCATGCCGCCGCGCAGCACCTCGGCTTCGTCGTCGTGCGGGGCCACGCGCTGGAAGTGCTGCGACACCATCAGCGTGGTGATGGCGGTGAAGTAGCGGCCCTGGAAGAAGTGGAACAGGCCGTCGCCGTAGTAGGGCGCCTGCACCGGTTGTGGCGGCGGGTCGTCGGCCGCTTGGTTCGGGGCCGCCAGGGCCCAGCCCACCGTGCTGGCCAGGGCCAGGGCGGCGAAGCGTTGCAGCAGGCGCGGGGCGTTCATGCGCTCACTGCCACAGCTTCACGTCGAACTCGGGCTGCAGCTTGCCCATGGAGTCCTTGATGCGCAGCTCGATGTACTGCGGCTCGCGGCCCTTGTCGAATTTGATCGTGGTGCCGCGCTTGTAGTCGCGGTCGTGCGGGCCCTGGCCGGTGAAGAAGGCCACCAGCTCGTGCTGGCCGGCGCGCAGGTTGCCCAGGTACACCCGCTGCACGCCGCCGCGGTGCAGGGCGCTCACCTCCTTGGGCGTGTACAGGTGGCTGGCCACCAGCTTGTCGTCCAGCTTCACCTGCAGCGAGTCCAGCGCGAACATCTTGCCCACGTCCATGCTGACGAACAGGGCCACCTGGGTGCCGGCGGGGAACAGCAGTTCCTCTTCCAGCACCAGCAGGTCGCGGTTCAGCTGGATGACCTCGGCCTTCACGTCCTGGATGCGCTGGTCCAGGCCGGCGGTGGGGGTGGGCGTGGGGGCGGCCGCGGCCGTGGTCGTCGTGGCAGTGGCCGTGGTTTCCGCAGCCGGGGCGTCGGCCGCGCGGGCGTTGGGGCCCAGCACCAGCAGCAGGCCGGCCAGCAGCAAGGGGAAGGGACGGAGGTTCATGTGGGCAGGCCTCATGAGGGGTGTCAGTGGGTGGCGGTCAGCAGCAGCTGCAGCACATGGGCCTTGTGGCGGTAGGCGTTGCCGCTGCGGTCGGTGAAGTCGCTGAAGTTGAACTGCTTCAGCTCGTAGCTGCCAGTGAACTTGAACTGGAAGCCGCTGCCGCCCTTGGGCGCGGTGTAGGCCAGCTTGGCGCCGAGACCCACATCGTTGAAGCTGCCCAGTTGGCGGTTGCGGGTGAGGTAGGTGGTGGTTTCTTGCGCGTTGTCGCTGTAGAACAAGGCCTTGGTCTGCCGGTGGTAGCGCAGGAAGGCGTCCAGCAGCAGCGGGTCGCCCAGGTAGCGGCTGGCGCCGAACTCCAGCGTGTGGCCTTTCAGGTCCCAGGTGTCCCAGTAATAGCGGTACTCGGCCCGCAGGGCGCTGCGGGGCAGCCAGGCGTCGGTATCGTGGATGCTGCGCAGCTTCAGGGCGCGGCCGGTGCGGGTGCGCGGCAGGTTTTCGGTGACGGTGGCGCCCAGCAGGCGGGCCTGGCGGTAGGGGCTGCCCAGGAAGCCGGCGTCGGACACCAGTTCCAGGTTGGCCGTGGCCATCCAGCGTGGGCTCATCACCTGGCTGGCACCCAGGCGCAGCTGCCAGTGGCGGGCGCGTTCGTCGAATTCGGGTGCGTTGGTCTTGCCCACCTTGTCCGACCCGCGCGAGAAGCCCAGGTTCACCGTGGTCAAACCGCCGAACACTTCCTGCGCCACGTCCAGGCTGACGCTGCTGGCCTTGTAGTCGGGCTCGCTGCTGTGGGAGAAGCCCAGCGTGATGAGCGAGTCGCGCACCAGCCAGTCGGCGCCCAGGTCCACTGCGTTGCGGGTCTCGCGGAATGGGCTGGCGCTGGACACCACGTCGATGGACGCGTTGGACACCGCGTCCACGTACCAACTGCCGGTGAGCGACACCTTGTCGGCCAGGCTCTTGCGCACCAGCAGTGCCGGGCCGCTGGCGCGCACGCCACCGCCGTCGTAGACATGCACCAGGGCTTCGGCCTTGTCCTCGGGCAGCGACAAGGCCTGGGCCGTGCCACCGGCAATCAGGCCGCCCAGCAGGCCCAGCAAGGCGTTGACCGGGCGCAGCAGCGCGCGCGCCGCGCTACGCAGCAGGGGGCGGATGTCAGTTGCAGCCACAACCGCTCCCTTGGGCGCCAATGCCGCCGCGCGCGCCTTCGCGCACGGCGTGCACATGCTCGCGTTGCTTGTCGGGCAGGCTGTCGCGCGAGAACTGCATGATGGGGTCGGCCAGGCGCTGGCGCTCGTACGGTTTCACCCAGGGTTCGATCGGCGCACAGGCGCCCAGGCCGACGGCCCCGGCCAGCAGCCCGATGCGAGTGAGACAGTGGCGCATGGCATTCATTCCTTCAGCAGGCCGCGGATCTGGCTGTCGTAGGTGGCCTCGAAGCCGTCGCGGTAGCCGCGGTGCAGGAAACGCACCTTGCCATCGCGGTCCACCAGCAGGGTGGCGGGCATGCTGCTCATGTCGTACAGGCGGCTGACCTGCTTGTCGGTGTCCAGCAACACGGGGAAGCTCAGGCCCAGTTGGCCGGCCAGCGCGGCGGCGGCCTTGGCGTCGTCGTCCACGTTCACGCCCAGCAGCACGAAGCCGGCACCGCGGTACTTCTGGTACAGCGCGTTCAGGTGCGGCATTTCCTGGCGGCAGGGCGCGCACCAGGTGGCCCAGAAGTTGATGAGCACCACATGGCCGCGTTGTTCGGCCAGGCGCAGGTTGGGCCCACCCAGGCTGCGCAGGGTGAAGTCGGGCGCCGCGGCGCTGGGCTTCACGGCCGCAACGGCCGCGGCGCCGACCAGGAACGCCGCCAGCGCCACACCCCCCCACAGGGCATGGCGGCGCGAACGCTCAGAAGAAGAACGTGAGGCCACCGGTGAACTCCAGGTTGTTGTTGCGGCGACGTGCACCCAGCAGGTCGTCCGAGAAGATGTGGTCGCGCATGTCCACCTGCACCGCGGCCCAGTCGCGCAGGAACAGGCGGATGCCGGCGCCGAAGTTCAGGGTCTGGTGGCGGCGGTCGTTGAACTGGGTGCTGCCCACGCCGCCGATCAGGTACACCGCCGAGGCCTTGGCCACGGTGCGGCCGAAGAACACCTCGCCGGGCATCACGTTGTAGCCCAGGGACACGTTGTAGTAGCTCAGCCGGTCGCTGGCCAGCACGGTGCCGGCGAAGATCTTGCGGAAGGTCTCGTCGTTCACCTTGGCGCGGCCGACGGCGGCTTCAACGAAGAAGTCTTCGGTGATGTGGTAGCCCGCGCGCAGGCCCGCCACGGCCACGGCCTCGAAGCCCTGCACGCTGTAGCTGCCGGCGAAGGCGCCGACTTCGAAGTCCCGCGAGGGCAGGCGCGGCAGCTTCACGTCGCGGCGCTGCACCTGGGGCACCACCACGGGTTCTTCGGTGGGGGCCGGCGCTGGGCTGTTTTGGGCGCCGGCCGCAGCCGCCGCCAGCAGGCCAGCCGCCAGGAGGAAGGGTCGCAGGAACAGGGGCATGGTGTGGGGGCCTTGAGGTTTTCTGGTGGTCAGAAGAAGAAGCCGATGCCGGCGTTCACCGCGCGGTATTCCGCGCTTCGGTTGTCACCCAGGAAGGCGGTGTAGAGGGAAAAGTCCAGCTTGGCGATGAAGCGCGCGCCCAGGTGGTAGCGCAGGCCCAGGGACGCCTGGGCCATCTTCACGTTCACCGGCGTGGCGTCCACCAGGCTCTGGTTGGGGAAGTTGCGGAACTTGCCCAGGCCGATGCCGAAGTAGGGCGACAGGCGCCGGTCCGACCAGGGCTCCACGCCCAGGCCCACGTGCCAGAAGCTGGAGCCGGAAAACACGCCCTGCACCTGGCCGGTGGCGCCTTCCAGGCTGAGCGTGTCCGACACCCGCCAGCTGCCGAACAGCTTGGTGCTGGGTTCGCCCTTGAAGCGGCCGATGCCGCCGCCGAAGTCGCCGCGGCGGTTCAGGTAGTCGTCACCGCCCGGGCCGACGATGGCCACGCGCTCGCCCGCTTCGTTCAAGGTGGCCACCAGTTGGCGCTGGTTCACCCAGCCCTCGATGCCCTTGTCGGTGCGCACCTGGTACCAGGTGGTGCGGCGCAGGGTGATGACCACCCACTCGCCGCGCTCGGACACATGGAACACCGGGTAGCCGCGGCCGGGGCCGGTGTGCAGCTCGATGTAGGGGTCGGCCACCTGCACGCGGGCGCTTTCGTCGGCGGCAAACGCGGCCAGTGGCGGCATCGCCAGGAGCATCAAGGACACGATCAGTGCGAGGCAGCGGCTCATGGCGGGTTGCAGGCGCCGCTGGCGCTGTCCGGGGGGGTGAACAGCGCGTCGGCGCTGGGGCTGAATTCGTCCTGGCCGGCGGGCATGGGGTGCGCAATCCAGTAGGCGATGCGCTGGGCCTGCACCGAATCGGTGTTGGCGAAGACCTGCCCGCCGCCGTGCAGCAGGTTCAGCACCAGGGGCTTGCGCAGCAGGTTGCTCTGCAGGGCGGCGCCGGGAATGGCCGTGCTGCGGGCCGACAGGTAGTTGCGGTACATGGCGCTGGCGCGCACATCGGCCACCGCGGTGCTGGCGGCCTGCACCGTGGCGGCCGGGTCCAGCGCCAGGGCGCCGCCGGTGGAGCGGCCGTCCTGGTGGCAGCCGGCGCTGGCGCAGGTGTTGGTGGCACCGCTGCCGTCCAGCACCGGCAGCGGGGTGGTGAAGATCGGCTGGATGCAGCGCTGGAAGTAGGCGAAGGACAGCAGCTGGCTGCCTTCGGCCAGGGCGTTGTCCACCAGCGGCGGGTTGCTCAAGGGGTTGCCGCCGCCGCAGCCCGCCAGGGCGGCTGCCAGCGCCAGGGCCACGGTGAAGCGCTGTCCGGTCATGGGGTGCAGCCGCTGCTGATCCACGCGGCGAGGGTGTTGAAGGCGCTGGACCCCGCCGGCAGCACCGCCGTGGTCTGCGTCAGCGCGCCGGCCGGGTGGGGCAGGGTGGACGGCCTGCGCAGCAGCGCGCTGGCGCTGGCGTTGCAGGTGTCGGTCACCATGGACAGGGTGCTGCCGTAGTCGCCCTCGGCGTCGCCGGTCAGCACGAAGCGGTTCTCGCGGAAGTTCACGCCGGGGCGCACCTGCTGGTCGCTGCCGATGGCCTGGTGGCAGCCATTGGCGCAGGTGCTGCGCAGGAGGGGGAACACCTGCTGGGTGAACACGGTTTCCGACAGGCCGGTGATGCTGCGCACGCCGGTGGCCGTGAAGGGGTTGTTGTAGTACTGGCCGCCCAGGTCCATCCATTCGGCCAGCAGACGCTTCTCGGCCGCGTTCAGCAGCGTGGCGTGCTTGGGCACCACGCCGTCGGGCGCGCCGGGGTAGATGTCGCGGGTGGCCTGGGGCGCCAGCAGGTTCTGGCCCGACAGGATTTCCATCAGCCGGCTCTTGCGCGCCTGGCCGGCCGCGTTCTGGGCGCCGGAGCTGGTTTCCACCAGCGGCGGCAGGCGGTCGATCATGGGCACGCCGTCCTCCAGGTGGGTCTTGGGCAGGCCGGTGGCGGGGTCGATCTCGGGGTCGCCCACCAGCAGTTCTTCGTAGGACACCAGGCGCCCGCTGCCGGCCACCGTGCCCAGCAGGTTGATGCGGGCGGCTTCGGTGTGGCAGTTCGTGCAGGTGCCAGCGCCCCGGTCGCGCTGCCACAGCGGCTGGATGTGTTCCGGGTAGTTGATGACCCCGTTCACCGGCGCCGGCGTGGCCAGGTCGTCGGCCGGGTTGGGGTTGCCGGTGTAGCGCAGCGAGATCGAAGCCCGCGCCTTCACGTTCGCCTGGGCGGTGTCGGCCCAGGGGTCGCTGTACACCGGGTCGTTGGACAGGCGCATCACGGTGGCGTCCAGGCTGGCGCGCAGCGCGGCCATGGTCTGGCCCGACTGGTGGGCGGCCTGCTTGTCGGCCAACCAGGCGGCGGGCACGCTGTTGACCACCGCGCCGGAATTCAAGGACGCACCCCGGCGCGGGCTGTGGCAGCCGTCGCAAGTGCGGCGCTCGCCCGGGCGGGCCTGGATCCAGTTGGTGTGGGTCTGGAAGGCGCGGCCTTCGCGGTCCACGATGGCCAGCAGCAGCGGCGTGTCGGCCGGCACCTGCAGCTTGAAACTGCCATCGGGTTCCACCGGCGCGTAGCCCAGGATCTGCTGCTGCTCGAAGTTGGTTTCGCCGATGGCCCCGCGCAGCCCGCTCATGCCCACCGGCGGCGGGATGGCGCGCACCGCGCGCACCCAGCGCACGGGGGTGCAGTGGTAGGCGGCCTGGGCCGGGTCCTTCAGCTTCACCAGGTCGGCCACCTCGCTGCGGGTTTCCACGCCGTCCGCCGGCGGTGTGGTCATCGCGATGCCCTTCGTGCAGCCTTCAGGCAGGTCGGACGGGGCGATCATGCGTTCGCCCATGCGCTGCAGGCCGTCGGTGTCGTAGACGCTGCGCACTTCAATCTGCGCCAGGCCCTGGGCCTTCAGGTCGGCGTCCAGCGCTGTGGGCGGGATGTTGTTGGGCTCGGAACGCGCCTGCAGCGCGATCGGGTCGGTGAACATGGAACCGCGCGGCGGCGCGGCCACGATGGACCAGTTGCTGTTGGCCGGGTCGTACATCACGATGGCGTAGGCCGCGGGTGCGTTGTCCTTCACCGACGCCGCGGCGGCCTGGATGGTGCTGCGCTCGGATTGAAGCGTCTTCAGCTCGTCGGCGCTGAGCGTGGCGCAGGGCACCACCACGCCGTCGCGCGTGACCTCGCAGGGACGCGACGCCATCAGGATGCGGTCGGTGCCGTCCCACAGCGGGTAGGGCGTGGTGATGCGGCCCAGGGGTGACAGCCCACGCTCGGTGGACAGCGCCGGGCTGGTGAACTGCTGCTGGCCGCCCACGGCCGCTACGCTGGTGCTGGCCGGGGTGTTTTCTTCCGAGTAGTTGGCCGCGTCCACGATCATCAGCGCGCCGCCTTCCTGGGTGCGCTGCAGCGGCATCAAGGACGTGGCCAGTTGGCCGGCGTACTTGCCCTTGGGGTCCATGTCTCGCGGGTGCAGGAAGCTGTTGCCCGAGCTTTGGGCGCCGTACAGCACGAACATGTCGGTGCCGTCGGGCTTGACGCGGAAGATGGCGAAGCGGTTCTTGTCGGCCACATGTTCCCAGCGCGAGAACAGGATGTCGCCGTTGGGCCGCACCACCGGGTTGCGGTCGTGGCTGGCGTTGAAGGAGATCTGGGTGATCTTCTCGCCCTTGTCGGTCATGGTGTGCAGGTTGAACACCCGTTCGCGTTCGTACTCGTCCAGCGCGTAGTAGCTGCGGCCCAGGGCCTGGTTCACGCTGCTCTGGGTTTGCCGGTTGCTGGAAAACACGAAGCCGTTGCCCGCCGGCAGGTAGGCCGGGTCCACGTCGTCGGACTCGGTGCTGGCGGTGATGCGTCGGAACGTGCCGCCGGTCAGGCCGCCCGCGCTCATGTCGTATTCCCAGATGTTCCAGCGGCCGGTGCAGGCCGGCTGGCCGTCGATGGTGGCGCCGTTGTTCGCCGGGCAGCGCATGGCAAAGACGATGTGCTTGCCGTCGTAGGACACCTCGGGGTCCGACGCATCACCGGCGCCCTTGGTGAAGGCCGCGGTCAGGTTGTGCACCTGGGCGCTGGCCGAACTGCGGTCGGCCACCATCAGGTCGCCGCCAGGCGCGGTGGGCGCGCCGCCAGTGGGATTGATGTTCAAGGCGGTGGAGCGCTGCACGAAGGCCACCGGCACGTCCCCGTTCACCGTCAGGATGGACGCGGTGGTGGCGGTGCTGCCTTCCTTGGCACCGCCGCAGGCACCCAGCAGGGCGGCTGTCAGCGCCACCAGGGCGGCTGGCAGTGCGAAGGGACGGAGTCGAAGCGATGGCGCCATCGTGTCTTCCTTTCTGGTCCTGGTTTCCTGGGGCGATCCGGGTCGGTCAATGGCGCGCGCGCCCGCCGTCCAGCAGGCCGCTGGAGAAGTGCAGTGCGCCCTGTGCGTCCACCACCACGCAGTCCACGCCGCGCAGTTGCTCCACCAGGTGCAGGCCCGCGGCCACGCCCTTGACGAAGACGGTCTTGGACAGGGCCTCGGTGGTCAGGCCGTCGTCGGCAATGACGGTCACGCTGCGCACCTGCGCGGGTGAGCGCCCGGTGGCCGGGTCCAGGATGTGGTGGTGGCGCACGCCGGCGCGTTCGAAGTAGCGTTCGTAGTCGCCGGACGTGGACAGCGCTGCATCCTGCAGCGGCAGCAGGGCCACCACCGCGTCGGCCTGGCGCGGGTCGCGCACGGCCACGGTCCAGGGCCGGCCGCGCCGGTCGCCCAGCACATGGCTGTCGCCCCCGGCCGAGACCATGGCGTGTGCAATGCCGTGGCTGCGCAGGATGGCCACGCCGTTGTCCACTGCGTGGCCCTTGGCGAAGCCGCCCAGGTCGATGCGCATGCCGGGCCGGCCGAAGCGCACGCTGTGGGCACGGGTGTCCAGGTGCAGGTGGCGCCAGCCGATGGCGGCACGGGCCGCCTCCAAGTGTGCGTCCGTGGGCTGCACGCCCTCGCGGTAGTCAAACAGCGAACCCACGGCGGCGAAGGTGATGTCGAAGGCACCCTCGGAAAGGCGCGAGAAGTCGATCGCGCGGTGCAGCAGGCGCAGCATCTCCTCACCCACCATCACCGGCGCCTGGGCGGCGTCGCGGTTGATGCGCGACAGCTCCGAATCGGGCTTGTGCGGGCTCATCAGCGCGTCGATGCGGTGCATTTCGGCCATCACCGCGTCGATGGCGGCGCGGCCTTGGGCAGCGCTGTCGGCCCACAGGTCCACCCGGATGGCGGTGCCCATGATGGCCTGCTCGGCGCTCATCCATCCGCCGGTTTCGCCGCTGGAAAACAAGCGGCGCGCCCAGGCAGCAGCGCGCTGTGCCGCGGGGGCGCCTGGCGGCTGTGGCCAGCGTTGCGTCATGGGCTGCTCCCTCTGTGGTTTTTGGGCGGGCGCGCACCGTGGCGGGTGTCACCGAGGTGGTCCGTCCAGCACGCATCGCGGCGCAGTGTCGGGGTTGATGCAGCGCAAAACGTGGAATAAGTG
This sequence comes from Burkholderiales bacterium JOSHI_001, assembly GCA_000244995.1. NCBI lineage: Bacteria > Pseudomonadati > Pseudomonadota > Betaproteobacteria > Burkholderiales > Burkholderiales bacterium JOSHI_001. The sequence goes on from CM001438.1 coordinate 1,907,048, forward strand.
AGCAAACAGCGAAGCCCTTACGACTGGTGTCATAACAAGGCGTGTCGCCACGTTGATCGAATCGCTGCAGATGCATCAGCTGTGTGCAAACGCATCCAATTTGCGCTGGGCGCCACGAAATCGGCCGGAATCGGGGCCCTTCGGCCGGCCGGCTATGCTGGCGCCATGTACGCGCAGCACTTCGGCTTGAAGCGCGAGCCTTTTTCCATTGCCCCTGACCCGCGCTACCTGTTCATGAGCGCGCGGCACCGGGAGGCCCTGGCGCACCTGCTGTACGGCCTGCGCGGCGGCGGCGGCTTCGTGCTGCTGACCGGCGAGATCGGGGCCGGCAAGACCACCATCGCCCGCGCGGTGCTGGAACAGGTGCCGCCGCATTGCAACGTGGCCTACATCTTCAACCCCAAGCTCACGGTGCTGGAGCTGCTGCAGACCGTGTGCGCCGAGTTCCACATCGCCCTGCCGGAGGGCACCGCTGGCAGCAAGCACTGCACCGACGCCCTGAACCGCTACCTGCTGGACACGCACGCCCAGGGTCAGACCAATGTGTTGATCATTGACGAGGCGCAGAACCTGGACAGCGACGTGCTGGAGCAGTTGCGTCTGCTGACCAACCTGGAGACGGCCGAACGCAAGCTGCTGCAGATCGTGCTGATCGGCCAGCCGGAACTGCGGCAGATGCTGGCGCGGCCCGAACTGGAACAGCTGGCGCAGCGCGTGATTGCGCGCTACCACCTGCAGGCCCTGTCCGAAGCCGAAACGCGGCAGTACGTGGACCACCGCCTGGGCGTGGCCGGCGCGCACGGGCCGCGGCCCTTCACGCGCGGGGCCTTGAAGCGCATTCATCAGCTGTCGCGTGGCGTGCCGCGGCGCATCAACCTGCTGTGCGACCGTGCCCTGCTGGGCGCCTATGGCGGCGGGCGCAGCGAGGTGGACGCCGACCTGGTGGAACAGGCCGCGCGCGAGGTGTTCGACAGCCTGGCGTCGGCGCCTCGCCCTCCCTGGCTGGCCTGGGTGGCCGGCGTGGCGGCCACCGGGGTGGTGGTGTTGGCCAGTGCGCTGGCCTGGGCCTGGAGCCAGCAGCGGGGCCTCGCCACCGCATTGCGGGCGCCGGCCACACCCACCAGGGCTGCGGCGCCGCTGTCTGCACCGGGCGGGCTGCCCGCCACCCTGCCGGCCGATGACGGGGCCCAACCGCCCGACCCGCCCTTGCCCCTGGATGTCGCCAGCGCGGTCATCGTCACGCTGGCGGCCAGTGCTGCGTCGGCCGCCGAAGGCCCGGCCTCGGCCGCGTCCAGCCCGGCGACCGGGCCGTCGCTCACCTTCGATGCCGGGTGGCGTGGCAAAGCGGCCCGCCCGCGCGCGGAGCCCTGAATGTCCCTGATCCTCGACGCCCTGCGCCGTGCCGACGCTGAACGCCAGCGCGAAGCCGGTGCGCCGCCCAGCCTGGGCGCCCCGGTGGCCCCAGCGTGGGACGAAGACGCCACCCCGCAAGGTCGTGGCGCTGCCCTCTGGCTGGGTGGCGCCTTGCTGTTGTTGGCGGCCAGCGGCCTGGCCTGGTGGCTGAACAGGGCGCCCTCGGCGCCCGCTCCCGCGGTGGCCACCGCGCCCCCGGCTCCGCCCGTTGCCCGCGTGCCCGAGCCTCCGCCTGAGCCACCCGCCGTGACGGCCCCGCCCGAGGCGCCGCTGCCGCCCATGTCGCTGCGCCTGCCAGACGTGCCCCCGGTGCCCGTGGCCGCGCCCCGGGTGCCCAAGCCGGCCCCGCGCGCCGCCTCGGCCGTGTCACCGCCCGCCGCGTCCGCACCGGCGCGCGGGCCCGAGCCCGCCGCGTCGTCACCCGTGTCGCGGCTGGCCGACCTGCCGCCCGATCAGCGCCGCCAGTGGCCCGCCCTGGTGGTGGGCGGTTCGATGTACTCCGAGAACGTGGCGCTTCGCATGGTCATCCTGGACGGCCAGTTGCTGCACGAGGGCGACAGCGCCGGCCCGGGCGTGGTGGTGGAACGCATCCGGCCGCGCAGCGCGGTGCTGCGTGCCGGCGCCCAGCGTGTGGAAGTGGGCTGGTGAAGCGCTGCGGGGCACCCACGGCCCGGCCGCTCAGACCTTCAGATCCTTGAACACCTCGCGCGCGGTGCGGAAGCTGTCCATCGCCGCCGGGATGCCGCAGTAGATGGCGGTCTGCAAGAAGACCTCGCGCATCTCCTCCTTCGTCACCCCGTTGTTCAGCGCGCCGCGCACATGCAGACGAAGTTCATGCGGGCGGTTCAGCGCCGTCAGCATGGCCAGGTTCAGCAGGCTGCGGGTCTTGCGGTCCAGGCCGGGCCGGTTCCAGATGTCGCCCCAGGCGTACTGCGTGGTGTGCTCCTGCAGCGCGCGGCTGAAGTCGTCGGCGTTGGCCAGCGCCTGGTCCACGTACTCGTTGCCCAGCACCTCGCGGCGGGTCTTCAGGCCTTTGTCGAACAGGTCTTGGTTCATGGGGGTTCCTTGTGCCAATGGAATCATTCGGCCACGGTGTCGGCCGTCAACGGGGGGACGGGCTGCGGCGCAGCACGCAGGTTCAGCCAGGCGTTCACCGCCCCGCTGGCGGCGATGACGCCCATGCCCACCCAGGCCCAGAAATCGGGCAGGTGGTCGAACACGGCCCAGGCCAGCAGCGCAGCAGCGCCAATCTGCACGTAGATGAAGGGCATCAGCGTGCTGGTGGGGGCCTGCCCCACCGCCAGGATCAACAACAGGTGGCCGACGGTGCCCAGCAGGCCCACGGCACCCAGCAGCGCCAGTTGCCAGGCCGGGGTGGTGGCCAGCACCGCCTGCAGGTCCAGACCGGTGGCAATGACCACCGGCGTGATGAGGGCCGAGCCCACCAGGCCGGTGTAGAAATTGGTGACGAAGGGGTTCTCGCTGCCGTTCAGGCGGCTGGTCAGCACCTGGAAGAAGGCGTAGGACAGGGTGCTGCCCAGCGGGAAGAGCACCGCCCAGCCGAACAGGCCGCTGCCGGGGCGGATGACGATCAGCGCGCCGGCGAAGCCCGCCGCCAGCACCGCGCGCCGCAGCCAGGTGACCGGCTCGCCCAGCAGCCAGGCCGCCATCAGCGTCACCAGCACCGGGCCCAGCATGTTGATGGCGGTGAGTTCGGGCACCGGCATGTGCTGCAGGCCGAAGAAGGTGAGGGTGCTGCTGCCCAGCAGCAGCGCGCCGCGAGCGGCCTGGAACTTGGGGTGGGCGGTGCGAAAGGGCTGGGCCACGCGCTGGCGGGTGGTCGACACCACCACCCACAGGCCCATCAGCATGGCCTGCGCGCCGTAGCGCACCCACAGCAGCAGCAGGATGGGCTGGCGCTTGCCCAGCCAGCCCACGGTGGTGTCCATGGTGGCGAAGCAGGCCACCGCCAGCAGGATGAGCGCCACGCCCCGCACCGGGTGGGTGCCAGGGCGCAGTGCCACGCTCACGCCTTGATGACCCGATGCGCCAAGGCTTCCCAGACCGGCGTCAGGCTGCCGGGCAGGTCGGGCAGCGAGCCCAGTTCGGTGTGGCTTTCTTCGGGCGAATGGAAATCGCTGCCGCGCGACGCGTACAGGCCGAACTCCTGGGCCAGGCCGCTGTACTTCAGCACGTCGGCCGCGCCATGGGCACTGGTCAGCACCTCCACGCCCTGGCCGCCATGGGCCTTGAACTCGGTGAACAGCGCGTATTCCTCGGTGGGGGTGAACTTGTAGCGCCCCGGGTGCGCCACCACCGCCATGCCACCTGCCTGCGTGATCCAGCGCAGCGCATCGCCCAGCCTGGCCCAGCGGTGCGGCACGAAGCCGGGCTTGCCTTCCACCAGGTACTTGCGGAACACCTCGTTGGTGCTGTCGCAGATGCCCTTGGCCACCAGCCAGCGCGCGAAGTGGGTGCGCGAGATGAGTTCGGGGTTGCCGACGAAATCCAGCGCGCCCTCGAAGGCGTCGCGGATGCCCACCTTGGCCAGCGAATCGGCCATCTCGCGCGCTCGGCGTTCGCGCCCGCCGCGGGTGTGGGCCAGGCCGTCGGCCAGGCCAGCATCGTCCGGGTCCACGCCCAGGCCGACGATGTGCACGGTTTCACCGGCGAAGGTGACCGACACCTCCACGCCGGCCAGGTAGTCCATGCCCAGCGCGTTCGCGGCCTGCCGGGCGCGGTGCTGGCCGCCCAGCTCGTCGTGGTCGGTCAGCGCCCACAATTGCACGCCGTGGGCCTGGGCCCGCGCCGCCACCGCTTCAGGCGCCAGCGTGCCGTCGGACACGGTGGAATGGCAGTGCAGGTCGGCGTTGATCAGGTGCATCGGGCCATTCTAGGCAGCGCATCCCCGCCCGGCTGTCGCAGGGGCATCAGGGCTGGGCCGCTTCCACCACCATCTGCACCCGCTGCTGGCCTTGGAATTCGTCCAGGCTCAAGCGGTAGGCCAGGCGCACGCGCTCGGGCAGGGGCTCGGTGTGGCCGAACCAGATGGCGTCGCGCAGCGTGCCGGCGTGGCGCACGCGCAGCTTCAGGTGCTTGTCGGCCACCAGGCGCTGCTGCAGCACGTCCACCTCGTCGCAGAACACCGGCGCCGGGAAGCCCTGGCCCCACACCTGGGCGTCCAGCGCGGCCACGGTCTGGGTGTTGAACCATTCCAGCGCCAGCGGGCCGTCGGTGGCCAGGCGGCGCTGCAGGTCGGCGGGGCTGATCCACTGCGCCGCCACCTCCTGAAACCCGGTGGCGAAGGTGTCGAAGGCTTCGGCCGCCAGGGTGCAGCCGGCCGCCATGGCGTGGCCGCCGAAGCGCTTGAGCACCCCCGGGTGACGCTTGGCCAGCAGGTCCAGCGCGTCACGCAGGTGAAAGCCCGGGATGGAGCGGCCCGAGCCCTTCAGCAGCCCGTCGGCGCCCCGCGCGAACACGAAGGTGGGCCGGTGCAACTGGTCCTTCAGGCGGCCGGCGACGATGCCCACCACGCCTTCGTGGAAGCTCTCGTCGAACAGCGACAGCGCGGCCGGTGGCTGGGCCTGGTGGTCCAGTCGACCCTGCCAGGCCACCAGCGCCCCTTCGGCCTGTTCGCGCATGCCGGCTTCCACCTCGCGGCGCTCGCGGTTGATGGCGTCCAGCTGCTGCGCCAGGTCGCGCGCACGCGCTTCATCGTCGGTGGCCAGGCATTCGATGCCCAGGGTCATGTCGGCCAGCCGACCCGCGGCGTTGATGCGCGGGCCCAGCGCGAAGCCGAAATCGAAGGCGCTGGCGCGTGTGGGCTGGCGCGCCGCGGCGGCGAACAGCGCGGCCACGCCGGGCTGCATGCGCCCGGCGCGGATGCGCTTCAGGCCCTGCGCCACCAGGCGGCGGTTGTTGGCGTCCAGCGCCACCACGTCGGCCACGGTGCCCAGGGCCACCAGGTCCAGCAGGGCGTCGATGCGGGGTTGATTGCTGGCATCGAAGCGCCCACGCGCGCGCAGTTCGGCCCGCGTCGCCAGCAGCACGTAGAACATCACGCCCACGCCGGCCAGGGCCTTGCTGGGAAAGTCGTCGCCCGGCTGGTTGGGGTTGACGATGACGTTGGCCTCAGGCAGCAGCACCTGGCCCTCCACGCTGGCGGGCAGGTGGTGGTCGGTCACCAGCACGGCCAGGCCCAGGGCGCGCGCATGGGCCACGCCTTCCAGGCTGGCGATGCCGTTGTCCACCGTCACCAGCAATTGCGGCGCTTGAGCCAGCGCCAGGTCCACGATGGCCGGTGTCAGGCCATAGCCATGCACCTGGCGGTCGGGCACCACGTAGCCGACCTTGCCGGGGGCCGCGCCCAGCAGGCGCAGGCCGCGCAGCGCCACGGCGCAGGCGGTGGCGCCATCGCAGTCGTAGTCGGCCACGATGCAGATGCGCTGATGCTGCTCGATGGCGTCGGCCAGCAAGGCGCCAGCCTGGCTGGCGCCTTTCAAGCGGGCCGGTGGCAGCAGTTGCGCCAGGTCGTCGCTCAGTTCGTCGGCGCTGCGCACGCCGCGCGCCGCGTACAGCCGGGCCAACAGTGGGTGCAGGCCGGCCTGTTCCAGCACGAAGGTGGTGCGCGGGGGCACGTCACGCACCAGGATCTGAGGGGTCACAAGGTCTCCAGAAGGGCCGCGGGTGGGCGGGCGCGCCATCGTGCTGTCAGGCGGGCCAGCAGGCCAGGCTGGTTGAAGTGGAAGCTGGCGCTGCTGCGTTCGCCGGCCAGCGTGAGGCTGTCCCCGGGTTGGCCCCGGGCCAGCAGGGGGCCGATGGCCTGGGCATCCAGGGCCTGCCAGGCCTGCAGCCAGGCCGGCCAGTCTTCGCGCAGGGCGTGGCGGCGCAGGCGGTCGTCCACCTGCACCTCCTGACGACCTGGCGCTGGCGCCACTGCGGGCCCGGTGCCGCTGAGCCACAAGGCGTTCACGGGCAAGGCCCCCGCGGCTTCGCGCGCGTCGTTGAAGGCATGGGTGTACAGCAGCATCTGCAGTTCACTCTGCACCTGCCGCAGCAGCGGTGCTTCCCGTTGCAGCGGCAGCCAGGGGTTGATGTGGCGCCCGGCCACGCGGTCCAGCGAAGCCGTGGCCAGGGTGGCGAGCAGGTCATGCTGCACGTACCAGCGAGCAGGGGCACCCCAGTGCAGCGCGAAGCCCAGGCTGTCGAACCAGGGCTGCACGATGGCGAAGAGTTCACGCGACGCGGCCTCGTCCAGCGCCAGGTCCGACGGGTCGAACAGCGACACCCGCTCGGCGCCCGCCTGCTGGTGCACCGGGCTCAGCAGTCCCGTGGGCCGGGTGGGAAGCCGCAGGCCATCGGCCACGGCGGCATGGGCCGCCACCGGCAGGGCGCCATCGGCCAGGGGCCAGCCCAGGGCCCGGGCCAACGCGCGTTCGTGCGGCGTGTTCAGCGTGAACTCGTCAGCTTCGACGTCGCGTTGCGGGCTGGCCCATCGCGCCATCAAGGCCGACAGCTGCGGCAGGCGCAGGCCCTGCAATGCGTCGCGCCCGGCGTCAGACAAGGGGGCGGCGAAGGGCACGATCAGTTGCATGGGCCGGGATTATCCGGGCAGCTGTTGCAGAGCGTGGCAGACGTTGCCGCGTGTGTGCGCCGTGACCGAGTTGGCAGGCAGTTTGAAGCACGCTTCCCAAGGGCAGACCTTTCGGCGCGCAGTCATTCACGCTTGAGGGTGCGCGCGTCCGCGAGTGTGCAATCTGCCCTCGTGTGAATGGCTTTCGATTTCTACATTGCGGACCGCGTCGATGGGACGTCTGATCGGTAGAAAAAATGAAGCGCGTGCACGGAGTGAGCTTGGCAGTGTTGACCGCAGCGGCCCTGGTGGCCTGCGGCGGTGGCGGTGGCGGCGGCGAACCTGCGGCCGTGAGCGACACCGCCGGCGCCAGTGTGCCGACCACTTCTGGAAGCGCGTCCTCCACACCGCTTGCGCCCACAACCACCACCACCACAACAACGACGACGACCACCACCACCGCTCCGGTGAGCACCAGCACCGCGGTGGCGGCCGGCGTGGCCGTGACCGGCACCGCCGCCTTCGGCGCCCCGCTGGAAGGGGCCCAGGTGAGCGTGATGGACGCCAACGGCAACATCCGCCGCGCCACCGCCAATGCGGCGGGTTCCTACAACATCAGCGTGGCCGGCCTGGCCCTGCCGCTGCTGGTGACGGCCACCGGCCGCTCGGGCGACGCCGCGCTGACCTACCGCGCGCTGGTGGGCACCGCGCCGCAGGCCGGCGGCGTGGTGAACGTCACGCCCCTGACCGACGCCATCGTGGCGCTGGCCTCCAGCGACGGCGCCAGCCCCGCTGAATTCACCGACGCTGCCAAGCTGCGTGCCCTGGACACCGCCAAGTGGCAGCAGGCCTCACAGGCCGTGAAGGCGGCCTTGCGCAACGTCGCCACCGCGGTGGGCGACGCCAATTTCGACCCCCTGACCAGCGCTTTCGCGGCCGACCGCAGCAGCGCCGGCGACAAGCTGCTGGACGCCGTGAAGGTGTCGGTGCACGAAGGCGGCGTGACCCTGCGCAACGCGCTGGTGCCGCTGGCCGCCAACGATGCCAGTGCTGCCGCCACGTCCACCACGCTCAGCGCCGCCAGCACGGCCACCTCGGCCGCCGCTGCGGCGCTGCCGGCGCCGGTGCTCACGGACAAGCTCAGCATGTTCGACGCCTTCATCGTCGACGCCAACGCCTGCCTGGCCCTGCCGGCGGCACAGCGCGTGGCGGTGGACGGCGTGGGCACGCCCACCGGTTTCCTGGGCGCCTGCGCGGTGGTGGACGGCTTCTCGGCCAGCTACAAGCGCAACGGCCAGAACCTGCTGGAGTACTGGGGCCACCAGCTGCGCAACGTGCTGCCCGATGGCGCCCGCCTGGGCACGCCCGAGGTGCTGGGCCTGGTGAAGAACGCCAACGGCGACGACCTGGCCACCGTTCGCCTGCCCTTCACCAGCCCGCAGGGCGCGGGCAGCTATGTGGAAACCGCGCGCCGCCTGGCCTCGGGCGCCTGGGCGATTGAAGGCAACCAGCGCAACTTCGACGCCGGCGTGTCGGTGCGCGTTCTGCGCGCCACCGACGCCAGCACCAATGGCTTCGTGCCCGCCAGCGGCCCGGACAAGGGCAAGAACGTGGGCCAGCTCAGCGCCTACAGCACCCGGCTGTACCTGCACTTCAACCAGGCCGGCCCCAACGGCAAGGGCGTGTACGCGGTGCGGGTGAAGGGCCCCGGCCTGCCGGCCGCCGGCGTGGTGCTGGCGCGTTCGTCCAGCTGCGGCACCGGCGACTACCTGGCCTTCTTCAGCAACAACGGCTCGCTGCCGGCCACGCCGGCCGTGGGTGCCACGCTGCCCATGCCCACCGCGTCCACCGCCAGCAGCTGGGCGCTGCGGGTGGCGCCCTTCGGCACCGGTTACCAGGGCAGCGACTTCTTCAATGAACTGCGTGGGCGCAATGCCGACGGCACGGCCAGCAGCGCCGTGGGCAACAACATCGCCCCCACGGCGGTGGACCTGTCCACGGTGCCCATGATGTCGCGCTATGTCTTTGAGGTGTTCAAGGCTGGTTCCAACGTGGCGGCCGAAACCTTCGCCGTGCGCACGGTGGCGCGCCCGGTGGCGCCCGAGTTTGCCGACAAGCTGGCCTGGGCCGAACTCAGCGCCGACGCCAAGGCTTATGCCAACCCGGCCGACGCGGCCAAGGCCGTGGCCTTGGATGCCGCCACGCTGAGCTGGACCTTGCCGGCCGGTGCCGCGCCGGTGAACGCCGGCTCGGTCTGGGGCAGCGGTTTCGACACCAGCGCCACCCCGGTGCTGCGCCGCATGAACATGGGCGCCAACGTGGCGGCCTTCGGCGCCACCAACCTGGCCCTGTCGGCGGCGGTGGAAACCAACGGCAATGGCAACAGCTGCGGCTTCAAGCAGCTGCCGGCCTTCGAAGCCACCAAGGGCAGCCGCGAAGTGGGGCTGCGCCAGGTGCAGGCCGACGGCCTGGTGCTCCAGCAGGTGCTGGGCCACTACGGCCGCGCGGCGCAGTAAGCGCCTTCTCTCAGGCCACTTCGACAGCCCCGCTTCGGCGGGGCTGTTTGCTTTGTGGGCCTTTCAGGGGCCTCGGGTAGCATGGCCTCATGAATGGCCCCTATGAATGGCAGATCGGCTGGCGCTACACCCGCGCCGGCCGCAGCGGGCGGCGCAACGGTTTCATTTCCTTCATCTCCTTCGTGTCGGTGCTGGGCATCGCGCTCGGGGTGGCGGCGCTGATCATCGTGCTGAGCGTGATGAACGGCTTCCAGAAGGAGGTGCGCGACCGCATGCTCAGCGTCATTGCGCACGTGGAAATTTTCGACGCCGCCGGCGCGGCGCTGCCCGACTGGCGCGCCACTGCGGCCAAGGCGCGCGAGAACAAGGCCGTGGTGGGCGCAGCACCCTTCGTGGCCGCACAGTCGCTGCTGGCGCGCGGCGACGAAATGCGCGGCGCCATGGTGCGCGGCATCGTGCCCGCCGAAGAGGCCACCGTCACCGACATGGCCGCCCGGCTTCGCGACACCACGCTGGCGCAACTGCAGCCCGGGGCCTGGCGCATCGTGCTGGGGGTGGAACTGGCGCGCCAGCTGGGCGTGCGCACGGGCGACCCGGTCACCATCCTGGCGCCCGGCGGGCAGGTCACGCCGGCCGGCGTGCTGCCGCGCTTCAAGAGCTTCACCGTGGCCGGCACCTTCGATTCCGGCCACTACGAATACGACAGCGCGCTGGCCCTCATCCACCTGGAAGACGCAGCGCGCCTGTACCGCGTGGACGGCCCCACCGGGGTGCAGTTGCGCCTGGCCGATGTGCATGCGGCGCGGGGGGTGGGCCAGCAACTGGCCGACAGCCTGGGCCCGGCCGTGCTGGTGCGCGACTGGACCCGCACCAACCGCAACTGGTTCGACGCGGTGCAGGTGGAAAAACGCATGATGGCCATCATCCTGACGCTCATCGTCGCGGTGGCGGCCTTCAACCTGGTGTCCACGCTGGTGATGACCGTCACCGACAAGCGCGCCGACATCGCCATCCTGCGCACCTTGGGCGCCAGCCCGCGCAGCGTGATGGGCATCTTCATCGTGCAGGGCGCGGCCAGCGGGGTGATCGGTACCCTGGCCGGCGTGGGCCTGGGGCTGGCGGTGGCCTTCAACATCGACACCATCGTGCCGGCCATCGAACGCGCACTCGGCGTGGCCTTCCTGCCGGGCAGCATCTACGTCATCAGCCGCATGCCGAGTGAGCCACTGTGGAGCGACATCGCGCCCATCACCGTGATCTCGCTGCTGCTGGCCTTCGTGGCCACGCTCTACCCCAGCTGGCGCGCCAGCCGGGTGAACCCGGCCGAGGCGTTGCGCTATGAATGATCGCCCCCTGGCCGGCCTTGCCGACCGCCCCCCGAGGGGGAATGAACCCAGTGGCGGAGCCACATGGGCTCATGAATGGGTGATCCAGGCCGATGGCCTGGCCAAGCGCTTCGACGAAGGCGGCTTGAAGGTGGAGGTGCTGCAGGGCGTGAGCCTGGCCGTGCCGCGCGGCCAGACCCTGGCCGTGGTGGGTGCGTCGGGCTCGGGCAAGAGCACGCTGCTGCACCTGCTGGGCGGGCTGGACGCGCCCAGCGCCGGTCGGGTGCGGCTGATGGGCCGTGACCTGGCGGCCATGGACGCCGCCGAGCAAGGCCGCTGGCGCAACCAGCACCTGGGCTTCGTCTACCAGTTCCACCACCTGCTGCCCGAGTTCAGCGCGCTGGACAACGTGGCCATGCCGCTGCGCATCCGCCGCCTGTCGGTGGCCGATGCGCGTGAACAGGCGGCCACGGCCTTGGCCGCGGTGGGCCTGGCGGCGCGCGTGGCGCACCGGCCTTCGCAGCTGTCGGGCGGGGAACGCCAGCGCGTGGCGATTGCGCGCGCCCTGGTGGGCCAGCCGGCCTGCGTGCTGGCGGACGAGCCCACCGGCAACCTGGACCGCGCCAGCGCGGGCCTGGTGTTCGAGCTGCTGCTGCAACTGGCGCGCGAACGCGGCATGGCCCTGGTGATGGTGAGCCACGACGAGAGCCTGGCCCAGCGCTGCGACCGCATGGGCCGCTTGGTGGCGGGGAAGCTGGACCTGGCCTGAGCCAATCCGTTCAGCGGGCCTCGGCCAGGAAGGCCTTCACCGCGGCCACCGTGGCCACTGGGTCCTCTTCCTGCGGCACATGGCCCAGCGCGTCGAACACCACCAGGCGGCTGCCGGCGATGTCGGAGTGGAACAGCTTGGCATCGTCGGGCGGTATCAGCCGGTCGCGACCGCCCCAGATCACCAACGTGGGCAACTTCAGGGCGCGGATGCGGGCCTGGTTGTCGGCCAGCTTCATCTGGTCGGTGGCCATGGCCTCGAAGCGCTGGCTCAGGGCTCGGCGGTTGCCTTCGCGCAGGGCCAGTTCGTAGTAGCGGTCCACCAGCGTGCTGTTCACGCGGGACGGGTCGCCATACACGTTTCGCACGCTGTCTTCCACCACCCCGCGCGGCAGCAGGTGTTCGCTCAAGCGGTTCAGCCCCGGCACCCGGGCAATGCGAAAGCCGATGGGAACCGACAGCGGCCGGAAGGCATAGCCCGCTGCGTCCACCAGGATGAGGCGCTGCACGCGTTGCGGCGCCAGTGAAGCCACGCGCCAGGCGATCTCGCCGCCGAGTGAATTGCCGCCCAGCACCACCTGCGGCAGTTTCAGGCGGTCCATCATTGCCAGCACGAAAGGGGCGTAGGCGTCGCCGTGGTAGTCGGCCGCGCGACTGGGGCCGGTGAGGCCGAAGCCTGGCAGGTCCAGCGTGATGACACGCCGCGTGCCGCGCAGCGCGCGCACCCAGCCTTCCCAGGTGTGCAGGCTGGACGAGGTGCCATGCAGCAGCAGCAGCGGCGCGGGGTCGTTGCGCGGGCCCTCGTCGCGCAGGTGCACCAACTGGCCGCCCAGGTCGATGAAGTCCGACGGCGCCGGCGCCCAGCGCGCCACCAGGGTCTGCACGTCGCGGTCGGGCGCGCGCGACAGCGGCACCGCCAGGGCGGTCAGCATCATCAGGATGCCGACGATGCGGATGACCCAGTCGGCCATGGCGGGCTTCAGCCGCCCGCGGCCGGCGGCGCCAGCGTGGGGTCCAGCGCCACGCGCTCGTCGAACACGAAACAGCGGCCGCGCCAGCCGGGCGCTTCGCCCGCGGTGTCCTCGAAGTACTTCAGGATGCCACCTTCCAGTTGGTAGCTGTGGGCCAGGCCCAGGTCGCGCATCACCAGCGCCGCCTTTTCGCAGCGGATGCCGCCGGTGCAGTAGCTCACCACGGTCTTGTCGCGCAGGGCGTCGGCCTGCGCCGCCAGTGCGGTGGGGAAGTCGCTGAACTTGTGCAGCTGCCAGTCGATGGCGCCTTCAAACGCGCCTTCGTCCACCTCGAAGCCGTTGCGCGTGTCCAGCATCACCACGGGGCGGCCGGTGTCGTCCTGGCCCTGCTTCAGCCAGCGCGCCAGGGTGCGCGCGTCCACCGCGGGGGGGCGCTCGGTGGCCGGCCGCAGCGTGGGCATGTTCATGCGCACGATCTCGCGCTTGACCTTCAGCTTCAGTCGCCGGAAGGGCTGCGTGGCGCTGAAGCTTTCCTTGGCCTGCAGGCCGGCGAAGCGGGCGTCGGCGCGCAGTGCATCCAGCCAGGCGTTCAGCGCGCCGGGCTCGCCGGCCAGGAACAGGTTGATGCCTTCGTGCGCCAGCAGCACCGTGCCCTTCAGGCCGTGCTGCAGCGCCCGTTGATGCAGGGTGTCGCGCAGCGCGTGCGGGTCGTCGATGGCGACGAAGCGGTAGGTGGACACATTCAGGATCACGCACAAATTCTAGGCGGCCCAGGGCGGCATCAGGCTGGAAAAGGGGCCCGGATGCGCTGCCTACAATGGCCGAATGGCCTTCGTTCACCTTCGCACCCACACTGAATTTTCCGTCGTCGATGGCACCTTGCGCATCGACGACGCGGCCGGCATGGCACGTGCCGACGGCCAGGTGGCGCTGGCCATCACCGACCTGGCCAACCTGTTCGGCGCCGTGAAGTTCTACAAGGCCTGCCGCGGCAAAGGCGTGAAGCCCCTCATCGGCGTGGACGTGTGGATGGAGCCACTGGCCGAGGTGGGCGACAAGAACGCCAGCCGCCTGGCCCTGCTGGTGCAGGACGATGCCGGCTACCACCACCTGAGCGAGTTGCTGGCGCGCGCCTGGACCCAGAACGTGCAGCGCGGCCAGGCGCAGCTGAAGTGGGACTGGCTGGCCGAGTTGGGCGGCGGCCTGATCTGCCTGTCGGGTGCCGACCTGGGCGCCGTGGGCACCGCCTTGCTGGCAGCCGACCCGGCGCGCGCGAAGGCCGTGGCGCACAAACTGGCTGGCCTGTTCCCGAACCGCTTCTACATCGAACTGCAGCGCGGCGGCCTGCCCCACCACGAAGTGCATGTGCGCGCGGCGGTGCCGATGGCGGCCGAGCTGAAGCTGCCGGTGGTGGCGACCCACCCGGTGCAGTTCGCCACGCCGGAAGACTTCGAAGCCCATGAAGCGCGTGTCTGCGTGGCCGAAGGCGAAACCCTGGGCAATGCCAAGCGCGTGAAGCGCTTCAACCGCGAGCAGTACTTCAAGACCCAGGCCCAGATGGAGGCGCTGTTCGCCGATGTGCCCTCGGCCGTTGCCAACACCCTGGCCATTGCGCAGCGCTGCAACCTGAGCCTGGTGCTGGGCAAGCCGCGGCTGCCGGACTTCCCGACACCGCTTGTCGATGGCAAGCCCATGCCGATGGAGGACTACTTCCGGCAATTGAGTTTCGAAGGCCTGGAAGAACGCCTGCTGCTGCTGTACCCCGATGTCGCCAAGCGCGACGAGCAACGCGCGCGCTATGTGGAGCGGCTGGAATTCGAGCTGGCCACCATCAACAAGATGGGCTTCCCGGGTTACTTCCTGATCGTGGCCGACTTCATCAACTGGGCCAAGAAGAACGGCTGCCCGGTGGGCCCGGGCCGTGGCTCGGGCGCCGGTTCGCTGGTGGCCTATGCGCTGAAGATCACCGACCTGGACCCGCTGTACTACAACCTGCTGTTCGAGCGCTTCCTGAACCCCGAGCGGGTGTCCATGCCCGACTTCGACATCGACTTCTGCCAGGGCAACCGCGACCGCGTCATCGATTACGTGAAGGACAAGTACGGCCGCGATGCGGTCAGCCAGATCGCCACCTTCGGCACCATGGCCGCCAAGGCTGCGCTGCGCGATGTGGGCCGGGTGCTGGGCATGGGCTACGGCCATGTGGACAGCATTGCCAAGCTGATCCCCGCGCCACCGGGCAAGACGGTCACGCTGGCCAAGCTGCCCGAGAAGCCCGACCCCGGCCTGATCTACGCCCGCAAGGAAGCGCCCGAGCTGGAACAGCGCGAGGCCGCCGAAGAAGAAGTGGCCGAGTTGTTGAGCCTGGCCACGCGTGTGGAAGGCATCGTGCGCAACATCGGCATGCACGCGGGTGGCGTGCTGATCGCGCCGGGCAAGATCACCGATTTCTGCCCGCTGTACCAGCAACCGGGCAGTGACAGCGCGGTCAGCCAGTACGACAAGGACGACGTCGAGGCCATCGGCCTGGTGAAGTTCGACTTCCTCGGCCTGGCCACGTTGACCATCCTGGAACTGGCGAAAGACTTCATCGTCGCGCGGCGGCCCAAGTACAAGGACTTCAACTACGAGACCCTGCCACTGGACGACCCCAGGGTTTACAAGCTGTTCAGCGAAGGCCACACCGAAGCGGTGTTCCAGTTTGAAAGCCGCGGCATGCAGGGCATGCTGCGCGACGCCAAGCCCAGCCGGCTGGAGGACCTGATCGCGCTGAACGCCATGTTTCGTCCGGGCCCGATGGAAAACATCCCCAGCTTCTGCGCCCGCAAGCACGGCCGCGAGGAGGTGGTGTACCCGCACCCGCTGATGGCCCAGGTGCTGTCGGAGACCTACGGCATCATGGTCTACCAGGAACAGGTGATGCAGGCCGCGCAGCTGCTGGGCGGCTACAGCCTCGGCGGCGCCGACCTGCTGCGCCGCGCCATGGGCAAGAAGAAGGCGGAAGAAATGGCCGAGCACCGGCAGATCTTCCGCGACGGTGCGGCGAAGAAGGACATCGGGCCCGACAAGGCCGACGAGATCTTCGACCTGATGGAGAAGTTCGCCGGCTACGGCTTCAACAAGAGCCACGCCGCGGCCTATGCGCTGCTGGCCTACCACACGGCCTGGGTCAAGGTGCACTGCACCGCGGAGTTCTACGCCGCGAACATGACCATCGAAATGGACGACACCGACAAGCTGAAGGTGTTGTTGAACGACGCCAAGCAGTTCGGCGTGGCCTTCGAGCCGCCGGACGTGAACCGCGGCGTCTACCGCTTCGAGCCGGTGGACGACAAGCTGGTTCGATACGGCCTGGGCGCGATCAAGGGCACGGGGCAGGGCGCCATCGAGGCCATCGTCGCGGCGCGCGAAGCCGGCGGCCCGTTCCGCAGCTTCTTTGATTTCTGCGGCCGGGTGGACCGCAGCCGCATCAACAAGCGTGTGGTGGAAGCCTTGATCAAGGCTGGCGCCTTCGACGCCCTGCACCCCGACCGCGCGCCCCTGCTGGCCAGCGTGGGCCTGGGCTTTGATTGGGCCGATACGCAAGTGGCCCACGCCCACCAGGGCGGCCTGTTCGACGACGGCGACGCCCACGGAAGCAGCACCCAGGAACCCGCGCTGGTGGCGGCCGAGACCTGGAGCGTGAAGGAACGCCTGACGCAGGAGAAGACCGCCCTGGGCTTCTACCTGTCCGGCCACCTGTTCGAGCAGAGCGAGGACGAGGTGCGCCGCTTCGTGCGCCGGCCCATCGCCGACCTGGTGGATTCACGCGACCCGCAGTTGCTGGCCGGCATCGTGGGCGACCTGCGCATCATCAACGGCCAGCGTGGCCGGGTGGCCCTCTTCAAGCTGGACGACAAGAGCGAAACCATCGAAGCCGTGGCCAACGAGGAACTGATCGAATCGGCGCGTGACCTGCTGCGCGACGACGAACTGCTGATCGTGCAGGGCAAGGTGCAGCCCGACCGCTTTTCAGGCGGGCTCCGGCTGAACGTCAACGCGGTGTGGGACCTGGCCGGCGCGCGGGCGCGATTCGGGCGCCACCTCAGCGTGGCGCTGAACGGCGGCTTGCCGCCGATTGCCGAACTCATCCGCGCCTGGCCGGTGCGCCGCGTGGCCACCGAGCAGGGCGACCTGAGCCAGGGCCTGGCGGTGCGGCTGGCCATCCAGCGCGATGGAGCGCGGGCCGAGGTGGACCTGGGCGAGGCCGGCCGCTTCTGGCCCAGCGACGAGGCCCTGGCGCGTTGGAAGACCCTGGCGCATGAAGGGCGGGCGGCCATCGTCTACGAATGAGGATTTCCTGGTTGCCAGGCTTCAGGAGTGAAACGGTTTGTAGGTGCCGTGGGGTTTTGACAGCCGAATGCAGGGCGGCCGCGTTACAAACGCCTGCTCTGATCCCCAAGCAAGGAAAACCCATGAAGAAGACCCTCGCCCTGCTGGGCCTGGCCCTGGCCGCGACCCTGCCCATGGCCCCGGCCCACGCCACCGACGTGGGCGTGTCGGTGCAGATCAGCCAGCCCGGCGTGTACGGCCGGGTGGACATCGGCCGTTTTCCGCAGCCCGCGGTGGTGGTGCAGCAACCGGTGGTCATCGCCCGTCCGGTGGCGGTGGCGCCCCAGCCGGTGTACATGTGGGTGCCGCCGGGCCATCGCAAGAACTGGCGCCACCACTGTGCGCGTTATGGCGCCTGCGGCACGCCGGTGTACTTCGTGCGGGACCAGTGGTACCACCAGCACGTGGCGCCGCCGCCGCGCTTTGACGATCGCCGCCGCCACGACCATGACGAGCGCCGCGGCCGCGGTGAACGCCATGGCCATGGCCACGGCGGCCGGCACGACTGAACGCGACGCTGTTCACGCGGCGGCCGATTGGGGGGCACCGGCCCCCCATCTCACGTCTTGATCCCTGCCAAGGGCCCGATACATTCGGGCCATGATGGCCCCCACGCTCACCCTGTTCGCTGCCCCCCAAGGGGGCAGTCAGTGGCTTCGGGCGGGCGGGCCCCACTGACATGTACGACACCCCGCTCACCGCGCTGGTGCTCTCTGGCGGCGGCGCCCGGGCGGCCTACCAGGTGGGTGTCTTGCGTGCCGTGGCGCAACTGCGCCGCGAATCCGGTGCCGACCTGCGCCGCAACCCCTTCGGCGTGATCTGCGGCACCTCGGCCGGTGCCATCAATGCTGCCGCGCTGGCCTGCCGGGCCGACGACTTTGACGACGCGGTGCACCGCATTTCGGGCGTTTGGGCCGGTTTCAGCGCCGAGCAGGTTTACCGGGCTGACTCGCTGGGGGTCATCCGCAGCGGCGCGCAGTGGCTCACCATGTTGTCGATCGGCTGGGTGATCGCGCGCTGGCGCCGCGCGCGGCCCCGATCGCTGCTGGACAACAGCCCACTGGGCGATCTGCTGCACCGCCTGGTGCCGCTGCGCCGCCTGCCCTTGATGCTGCGCGGCAAGCACCTGCAGGCGGTGGCGGTCAGCGCGTCCAGCTACGCGTCGGGCCACCACGTCACCTTCTACGACGCCGCGGCGCCCATCGAACCCTGGACCCGCTCGCAGCGCCTGGCCGTGCCCTGCCGCCTGAAGCACGAACACCTGCTGGCTTCGTCCGCCATTCCCTTCGTGTTCCCGGCGGTGCAATTGCCGCAGGACGACCAGTTGCAGTGGTTCGGTGACGGCTCCATGCGCCAGACCGCACCCATCTCTCCTGCGGTGCACCTGGGCGCGCAGCGGGTGCTGGTGATCGGTGCCGGCCGCATGCACGAGCCGCGCACCCGGGAATTGCCGCCGCAGCAGGCCTACCCCAGCCTGGCGCAGATTGCCGGTCATGCCATGTCCAGCATCTTCCTGGACGGCCTGGCGGTGGACGTGGAACGGCTGCAGCGCATCAACCACACCTTGTCGCTGCTGCCGGAATCGGCCCTGGCGGCCACGCCGCTGCGGCCCATTGAAGCCCTGGTCATCGCCCCCAGCCAACGCCTGGACGACCTGGCTGCGCAGCACCAGGGCGCGTTGCCGGCTCCGGTGCGGGCCTTGTTGCGTGGTGTGGGTGTCACGGGCCAGGGCAAGGACGCGCGCGGTGCCGCACTGGCCAGCTACCTGCTGTTCGAAACCGAATACACCCGCGCCTTGATGGACCTGGGCGAAGCCGACACGCTGGCCCGGCGCGACGAGGTGCTGCATTTCTTCGGCTGGCCGCCGCGCGCAAGGGAATGAAAAACGCCGCGCGGAGCGCGGCGTTGCAGCGGGGCCGGAGCCCGAACTTACTTCTTGGCGGCCGAGGCGGCAGCCGTCGGCTTGTCGGCAGCGGCCTTCTTGTCGTCGGCCTTGGCCTTCTTGGCGTCTTCCTTCGCCTTCTTGGCATCTTCCTTGGCCTTCTTGTCGGCCTCGGCCTTGGCCTTCTTTTCCTCGGCCTTGGCCTTCTTCTCTTCAGCAGCCTTGGCCTTCTTGTCGTCGGCGGCGGCGGGCTTGTCGTCCTTCTTGGCTGCGGCCGGGGCGGGTGCCACCGGTGCGGCCGGCGCTGCGGCGGTTGCCGCCGGCTTGGCGTCCTTGGCCGGTGCAGCCGCGGCGGCGGGCTTGGTTTCCTTGGCAGCCGTGGGCTTGTCGTCCTTCTTGGCGGCCGGGGCCGCGCCCTTGAACGACGAACCACCCACCGTCAGGCCTTCGGCCGAGAACTTGGCGGCGTTGCCTTCGCCAATGCCCTTGACGCGCTCGACCAGGTCGTTCCAGTCCTTGAAGTTGCCCTTCTTGCGCTCGTCCAGGATCTTGCCGGCCACCGCCGGGCCGATGCCCTTGATCGCTTCCAGTTCGGCCTGGGTGGCCTTGTTGGCGTCAACGCCGGCGGCAAAGGCCACCGACACCATCAGCGCCAGCAGGGCGCTCAGAACACGCTTGATCATCAAACTCTCTCCTCAGTCCAGATGCTTCCCGACGCCACGAAGGGCTAGCGGGTCCCAGCGAAAAGCCGTAGGCCTCCCACGCAGCCCTCAACGCCAACTTGGGTGGGGCCGTTGACCCCATCCCCGCCGACCGGGTTCTGCAGCCCGCATTGTCGTGGCAAACCCTGACGCGGCCGTCCACTGCGCGGGGCCTTCAGGCGGCCCAGGCCGAGCGGTCAGCGGTGATGGCCGCCACCAAGGTGAGGCAGAAGTGAGCATTGTCAAAGCGCCGTGCGCCTTCGCTGGCTAGGAAGCGGCGCATCGCGTCCTGGTAGAGGGCAAATCGCGGGGCGTCGATGGCGCGCAGGTGGTCAACCATCTCCGCCCAGTGGCTGAAGCGGTCGGCGCTGATGAAGCAGTCGGCCGGCACCGGTGGCGTGGCATGGGTGGTGCCTGCGTACACCGGCACGCAGCCGCTGGTCAGGCAATCGAAGATCTTTTCGCTGATGTAGCCGGGGCTGCCGCGTGAGTTTTCGAAGCAGATGCAGAACTTCGCCCGATCCAGCACCTCGGCCTTGGTGGCCACGCGGCCGCGCCAGCTGGGGAAGGGACGGCCCGGAATCAGGCGCGCGCGCCATTCGTTCAGGCGTTTGGCCACGCGTCCCCAGGCGCCTGGCCGCACCGCCGGGATGTGCCAGCCGGGCCCATACAGCGTGAAGAGGTCGGGCGCGTGGGCTTCAAAGTGGCGGATCACCGACACGCGCTGCGCATGCAGGCTGCGCGGGTCGGGGTGGCGCAGGGCCTTGTTGGACGCAATCATCACCGCGAACAGGTCGCGCCCGTCCCAGGCCGGCACCGGGCGCGGGCGCAGGTCGTTCGGGTAGTCCAGACGCAGGGTGCGGGCTTGGCCCAGCAGTTCTTCGTTCCAGGTGAAAAGCAGGCGATAACGCGCCAGCGCCTGGGGATCGGCGTTCAACGGACGCACCATCGGGTCTTCGTACAGGAAGCTGTAGCAGGGGCGGTCGGTGGGCACCTGGCGCTGGGCATTCAAGTGCAGCTCGAAGGCCACGCGCTGGCCGGTGTTGCGGTCGGGCGTGTTCAGCTCCACCCCCTGCTGTGCAAACGCCTCGCGCAGCGCGCGCCAGGGCAGGAAGAACTCGCCGCCATTGGGCCCCGCCCCGGGCGTGAAGGGCAGGTTGTGGCGCATGTGGCTGGCCACCAGGGACGCGAAGACGCTTGCCATCGGGTGGCCTGTGTCCCTGGGTTCAGCGAAAGCCGTGCCCGCGCAGGCCGTTCCACAGGCGCCGGCGCAGGGTGCGGAAGAACTTCTTGCGGCCGGCGTGCTTTGTGCGTTGCGCGCTGATGAGCGCCGGGTTGATGTACAGGTGTGCCCCGGCCGCGCGCAGCTGGGCGTGCAGCTGAACGTGTTCGCAGACCTCGCGGCCGGCATCGTCCAGGCCCTGGTAGCGCGCGGCCAGCAGGGCCTTGCGGCGGTACAGGCCCAGTCCGCCGAAGGCCGAGTGCACTTCGATGGGCGCCGCGGTGGCGGGGATGTGCACCATGCGTGAGAACAGCGCCACGTTGTTGGCTTCGGTCTCGCCCAGCAGGGGCAGCAGGGCGGCGTGCTCGGCCCAGGCGTCCCCCGGGCACCACACCGGGTGGCGCAGGGCCCAGATGTCGTAGTAGTAGTCGCCCTGGTTGGCGAAGCAGGCGTCCCAGGCCACGGGCAGCGTGAAGCAGGAGGCCAGGCCGGCAGCCGTCAGGTCGCGGCACACGCCGTCCAGGTCGGCCACCAGCACATGGGTGACGCTGGCGTACAGCGGGTTGGCGGCCAGTTCGTCCAGGCAGGCGTTGCGGCAATGGGCGATGCGCTGGGTGCGCAGGGGCATGCGGTCGCGCAGGCGGCCCAGGCTGGCCCAGCGCAGCGCCGGCCAATGCGCCGCTTGCGCCTGCAACTGGGCGGTGGTGTCGTCCTCGGAATCGCTTTCCACGAGGTAGGCCTGCACGCGGCCGAAGCCGGCCGTGGCCGCGCGCAGCACCGCCAGGTCGCGCGCCAGCGAGCGTGCGCCGTTGCGGGTGATGCCCACGATGGCCAGGTTCACCGCCGCCAGGGCCGGGTTCATGCCCATGGTTCGCTGGCGCTTCGCTCATGGCGTGGCGCGTCGGCCGCGGGGCGGCTGAGCGCATGGTGGTCCGCCCACATCAGCGAGCGCAGGCGCAGCCGCGCCGTCAGGCCCGCCAGGCGCTTGCTGTGGCGTGCCCAGCGCCAACGCCAGGCCGGCACCGGCCGGGCACTGAACAGGTGGAAGGCCTTGCCGTCGCTGTTCAGGTGCCAGCCCATGCGCGCGGCCAGCCACCGCAAGGTTTGCAGGCGGAAAAAGCCGATGTGCTGACCATGTTCAGACCCGTAGTACCACCACTGGCCGGGTGGCGGGCTGGGCTGCGGGATCAGGCTGGTGGACACCAGGATCAGGTCGCCGTGCTGGGCCAGGCGCTGCAGTTCGGCCAACGGGTCGACGAAATGCTCCATCGCCTCGAAGGCGGTGACCAGCGCTGCCGGGCCGTCTGCGTCGCGCCACTCGAAGCCGCGCGCCACCAGGTTCTGGGCGTAGGCGTCGGTCCAGCGGGCGTCCACGCCGCGGTCGCGCAGCATGCGCACCAGCAGGCCCCAGCCGCCGGCGCAGTCCAGCACGCGGCCCTTCAGCCGCCCCAGCACTGACAGCACGCGCACGACCAACTGCACATTGCGCTCGTTGCGCCGCAGGATGCCGGTGTCGGTGGTGTTGATGGCCGACGAGGCATAGGCCTCGGCCAGCCAGTGCGGGTTTTCGGTCTGCACATAGCCGCACTGCGGGCATTCGAAATAGGCCACGCGGTGGCCCAGCAGGGGGCCGTCGAACAGGTGCCGTGCCGCCTGGCCGCAGACGCGGCAGCGGTCTTGCCGCGCGGGCTCAGCCATGGTCGGCCGGGGGCGGGCCCTGGAAGCGGTCGCGCAGGGCACGCAGCCAGCGTGCAGGTGTGCGCTTGGCGCAGCGCAGCGGCGTGAGGCCGGTCACGTGGTGCCAGATGGCGCGGTCGGCCGCGGCGTCGCGCTGCACGGCGGGCGGGTGACGCAGGGGCATTGCCGGTTCACGCGGCGGGTTGTTGGCGATGTAGGGCGCAACGCTGTCCACCGCGTGGGTGGCGTCGGCGCCGATGCCCAGGTTGTGCACCAGGTTGTGGGCCGGCAGCACGCTCAGCAGGTCCTGCGACCACAGGGTGTAGAGCCACTGGTAGTCCCAGGTGTCGGCGCGCCGGCCATGCATGCGGTCGAACACGCCGCGCCAGTAGTCGGCCACGCAGGCATCGCCACCGGTGGCACGCAGCAGGCCGCCGCTGTGCCGCCATTGCGGCCAGCTGCGCATCTGCACGTCGTAATGCTGCCAGGCCCGGCGCCAGGAGGCCCAGCCCCAGACGTGGCTGTGGCGGGTGAACATGTAGCTGTGCGGCGGCGTGTAGTGGTCGGCCACATGGTTGCAGCCCGCGATCAGACCCACCCGCGGGTCGTCGCGGTAGCGCTGCAGCAGTTCCTTGCACCAGGCGAAGAAGCCGTCCACCGGCAAGACGTCGTCTTCCAGCACGATGCCTTCGCTTTCCTGCTGGAAAAACCAGCTGATGCCGCTGGACACGCCGTTCTTGCAGCCCAGGTTGTGGTCCAGAAACCGGGTGTGCAGGGTGCAGGGCCAGTCCACCTCGCTGGCGATGCGGCGCACTTCGGCGCATCGCTCGGCCTCGCCGTCGCGCCCGCTGCGCGGCCCGTCCGCTGACACGTACAGCCGTGCCGGCTGGGCGCGGCGGATGGCCTGGAACACACGGCGGGTGGTGTCGGGCCGGTTGAAGACCAGGAACAGGACAGCGGTGTCGATGGTGGGCTCCGTTGTCTTCAGCCGCCCAGCGCGTCGCTGTCGCGCTGGAAGAACACGCTGTGGATGGCCTTCGCCACCGGGAAGTACTGCTGCTGCGCCATGAACTGCACCACCGGGTCGGTGGGCCAGTTCGACATGCGCGAGTCCAGGCATTCGGTGACCACGATGCGGGGGCGGTAGCGCGTCCAGTCGTTGGAGCGCAGCACCTGCAGGTCCATGCCTTCGACGTCGATGGACATGAAGTCGATGGCCTGGACGTCCGCCGGGAGGTGCTGGGCCAGCACGGCCGCCAGCGGTTGGACCGGCACGGTGCGGCGTTCCACGATGGCCCAGTTGTTGCGGCCGTCGCGCTCGGCGGCCAGCTCGGGCGAGAAGGTGTTCAGCGCCGGCTCGTTGAACAGGTGGAAGGTCAGCGAACCGGCCGATTCGGCGATGCCCAACTCCAGCGCGATGTCGCGCGGGCGCCAGCGCGCAAAGCGCCGCACCAGCCCCGGCACCGGGTCGATGCACAGGCCGCGCCAGCCACGGCGGTAGAAGTTGTAGGTGTTGGAGAAGCGGATCGGGTGGTGGCTGCCCACCTCCACGTAGAAGCCTACGCGCTTCGGGTCCAGCATGCGCATCAGCAGCAGGTCTTCGGCCTCCTGGCCATAGGCGGTCTGGCGATAGGCCAGCGGCCCGCGCAGGTCCTTCAGCGTGTCCTTGACCTGGCGTGTCAGGCGTCGACGAAGCGGTATCGGGTGGGCCATGGAAGAAGCCGTCTTCAATGGAAGAGATTGTGCCGCCACAGCGACAGCGCCTCACCCCAGGTGGCGGCCCGCAGGGCCGGGGAATCGTGGCCCTGGATCGCGGCGTCCACCTGGGCGAAGAACCGGTCCCAGTGGTAGTGCGCCGCCAGTTGTTGTTCGCCCTGCTGGCGCAGTTGCAGCAGTTCGGATTCGTCGCAGTGGTTCAGGTGCCGCAGCACGGCCACCGCGGCGTCCGGGTCGTTCAGGGGCAGGTTCACGATGCCAGGGCTGTTCTCGTAGCCGCTCTGGGGTGAGCACACCGGAATCAGTCCCCAGGCCAGGGATTCGAGGATGGTGGTGGGGTTGGCGTCGGTGGCACCCACGGTGACCATGAAGTCGAAACTGGCCAGCGTGTCTTGCGCCAGGGGCTGGCGAAAGTCCATGAAGCCCAGCGCCGTCAGGCCGGGAATGCGGCCCCGGCCGCGCCCTATCCAGTGCAGCGGGATGTCCGGGCCGCTGCGCTGCAACTGGCTGAGGTAGCCCACGTTCTTGTTGCGCGCGGTGTGGCCGATGTAGACGAAGCGGCGCGCGCCCGCCGGGTTGAAGCGGGTCTTCAGCAGCGGGAAATGGCTGCGGTTGACCGCCAGGTCCAGGTGCCGCATCTTGGGCCACCAGCGACGCATGGGCGATTCACCCACGCGCTGGAACCAGTAGCCGCCGGTGATGGTCAGGAACAGGTCGCATTGGTCGATCACCGTGTCGTGAAAGGCCACCTGGCGCGGGTCGCCCACATAGGGCGCCAGCAGCAGGCGGCGGGCAAAGTTGGGGTGCGACAGGCTGCGCTTGAACACACTGCGGCGCGACCAATGCGGGTGGCCCAGCAGCACGTCGCCCGGCTGGGCGTCGATGCGAAGTTCGTCGCGCCAGCCGTAGAAGCGGGTGGGGTACTTGCGGGACAGGCGGTCCCCCAATTCGTTGCCGATGCACCAGGGCGAGGATGTCTTGCTGGGGTCGCGGGGATAGACGAAATGGACCGTGGGCGCACCACGCTCGGGCTTGGCTTCAGCGTTCACGTTTCATTCGGCCCAGTGTTCGGCGATCCACGGCGCGGCCTTCGCGTGGCGCCAGTTGCCGTTGCTGCGCCCGGCCAGTGCGTCGGGCGGGTTCATCACGCCGTGGAAGATGAGGATGCGCGCGCCCGCGGGCACCGCCGGCGCGCGGAAGTAGTTCAAGGGAAAGCGCGGTATGCAGTGGTACTTCCAGCTGACGCACCAGTCGGCTGGCCAGTAGGCCAGCTTGCCCTGCTGGTGCAATTGGTCTGACAGGTAGGCCTGCTCATTGCGCACCTGCTGGCGCACCTCTTCCACGTGGCTGCGGAAGTAGGTCAGCAGGTCGGGGTGCGCGCCCAGGCGGAAACGGTACACCGACGAGTTGCCGGTGACGCGCCAGGGCCGCTTCCAGTCGTGGATGATCAGGAAGTCACCGGGCTGCTCGAAGAAAGGCGTGATGTCGCCCACGATCACCACGTCCAGGTCCAGGAACAGCGCGGTGCCCCGCAGGCCGTGCAGGTCGGCGGTGAAGGTGGTCAGCTTGGTCCAGCCGCGCTCGGGGCTGCCGGGCGGCAGGTCCAGCGGCGGGATGGGCAGGCAGCGTACCTCGGCGCGGATGCCTTCGCTGCGGTCGGTGAGGCAGACGAACTGGAACGGGCCCTTCAGATGCCGCGCGACCATGGCGTAAAGCCGGTTCACATACTCGGGGCCGTACTTGGTGCCCCACTTCATGCACAGGATGACGCGCGGGTCGTCGCTGGCGCTGCTCACGCTTCCTCCACGCGCACCGGCGGGTAGCTGTCCCAGTTCAGGCAACCCGGGCATTGCCAGAAGTAGCGTTGGGCTTCGAAGCCGCAGGCGGCGCAGCGGTAGCGCTGCAGCGGCCGCGCGGCGCGGGCCACAGCTTCACGCACGGCCTTCAGCTCTGGCCCTTGCAGCTTGTCGTTGTCGGCGTCCAGCACCTCCAGCGCGGCCGACAGCGTGGGCTGCTGGCGCAGCCAGTCGCGCACGCCATCGCTGGCGCCGGCACTCTGGCCGTTCAGCAGGGCCAGCGCGCGCAGCAGGTCGATGCCGGGGCGCTGCTTCACCAGCGCGCCCAGGGTGCTGCGCGCCAGGTCGGCCTGGTTCAGCGCCAGGGCACAGGCGGCGTAGTCCCCCGCCACCAGGGCGAAGCTTTCGGGCTGGCGTTCGCGCAGTTCGGCCCAGGTGGCCAAGGCTTCCTGGGCACGGCCGGCCTTCAGATGCCTTTGGGCCAGCAGGATCAGCGGCCGCGCCGCCTGCGGCGCGATCTGGCGAGCGCGCTGCAGCGCCTGGTCGGCAGCGGCGGTGTCGCCACGGTCATCGGCCGCCAGCGCCAGTTCGCAGTGGTAGTGGGCGATGCGCTGGGCGAAGGAGCCTGTGCCGCTTTGTTCCAGCAGCGCTGCCACCTCGGCCGCGGCCGGCCAGTCGCGCGAGCGCTCGTACAGGCCCAGTCGGGCCAGCCGGGCTTCGGTGTGGAAGGGCGTTCCCTCCAGGGCACGGAAGGCTTCTTCGGCGCGGTCGAACAGGCCGGCCTTCATGTAGTCCTGCGCCAGCGCATGCTGGGCGCGTTCGCGTTCGCTGCTGTTCAGGTCGCCGCGCTGCAGCAGGTGCTGGTGCACGCGCACCGCGCGTTCAAATTCACCGCGGCGGCGGAACAGGTTGCCCAGCGCGAAGTGCAACTCGGTGGTGTCGGGGTCGTTCTGCACCGCTTCGATGAAGGCGTCGATGGCCTTGTCCTGCTGTTCGTTCAGCAGCAGGTTCAGGCCTTTGAAGTAGGCCTTGGGCGAATCGCGGTCGCTGCGGCGCCACTGGCGCAGGTCGAAGCGCGAGGCCAGCCAGCCCAGTGCGAAGGCCACGGGCAGACCGATCAGCAACCACTGGAAGTCGAATTCCATCGCGGGCACGCGCTACAGCCCCTCGCGCGGCGGGTGGGGCAAGGCCAGTTCGCCGGACGCCGACGCGCCGGGCGTGGTGGCCGTGCCGCTGCTGGCCTGCGCAGGGGCGCGGGCGCCGGTGGCCACGCGGCGGTGCTGCCACCAGGCCGGCACCATGGCCAGCACCCCCAGCGCACAACCGGCGGCAAAAGCGCTCAGGACCACGATGACCAGCGGCGCGCGCCACTGGACGCCGAAGAACCAGCGCAGCACCACGTCCTGCTGGTTGTTCAGCGCGAACGCAAAGAGGGTGAAGAAGACAAGGCCGCGAAACAGCCAGACAAGGATGCGCATGGCGAACGCATTCTAAGGAGCGCATTGCGGCTGCCTGTGTTGCGGGCATGAAAAAGGGGCCCTGAAAAGGGCCCCTGGGCTGCGTCTGGTGGCCAGCGCCGTGTCAGGACGCAGGCCGGTCGGGAGTCTCGTCGGCCGGCATGCGTGCGTCCACCGCTTCGCGCAGGGCCTTGCCCGGCTTGAAATGCGGCACCAGCTTCTCCGGAATGGTCACCTGCTCGCCGCTGCGGGGGTTGCGCCCCACGCGCGGCGGCCGGCGATTGATGGAGAAGCTGCCGAACCCGCGGATCTCGATGCGATGGCCGCGCGACAGGGCGTCGGTCATCGCGTCGAGGATGGTCTTCACCGCGAACTCGGTGTCACGCTGCGTCAGCTGGCCGAATCGCTCGGCCAGCTTGGCAACCAGGTCGGACCGGGTCATGTTGTCGTAGCACGCATTCGGTTAGCGAGCGCCGCCGCCGCGCCGGGCCGCCCCAAGCCAGGCGGCGGCCCCCGCGGGGGGCGGGCGCCTCAACGGCGCCCGGGGGCTCCAGGTCACTCGGCCTTGTTGTTGTCCAGCTTGGCGCGCAGCAGGGCGCCCAGGCTGGTGGTGCCGGCGGTTTCGCGCTCGTTGCTCTGGGCCAGGCGCTGCATGGCTTCCTGCTGGTCGACCTGGTCCTTGGCCTTGATCGACAGCTGAATCGAACGCGCCTTGCGGTCCACGTTGACGATCATCACCGAGACCTCGTCGCCTTCCTTCAGCACGTTGCGCGCGTCTTCCACGCGGTCGCGGCCGATTTCGGAAGCACGCAGGTAGCCGGTCACGTCGTCGGCCAGCTGGATTTCAGCGCCGCGCGGGTCCACGGTCTTGACCTTGCCGCTCACCAGCATGCCGCGGTCGTTCACCGAGGTGTAGGTGGCAAACGGGTCGCCGTCCAGCTGCTTGATGCCCAGGCTGATGCGCTCGCGCTCGATGTCGATGCCCAGCACCACGGCCTCGACTTCCTGGCCCTTCTTGAAGTTGCGCACGGCGGCTTCGCCGGTTTCGTGCCAGCTCAGGTCGGACAGGTGCACCAGGCCGTCGATGCCTTGCGCCAGGCCCACGAACACGCCGAAGTCGGTGATGCTCTTGATGGGGCCCTTGACCTTGTCGCCGCGCTTGACGTTGCCCGCGAATTCTTCCCACGGGTTGGCCTTGCACTGCTTCATGCCCAGGCTGATGCGGCGCTTGTCTTCGTCGATTTCCAGGACCATGACCTCGACCTCGTCGCCGAGCGTCACCACCTTGGCGGGGGCCACGTTCTTGTTGGTCCAGTCCATTTCGGAAACGTGCACCAGGCCTTCGATGCCGGGTTCGATTTCCACGAAGGCACCGTAGTCGGCGATGTTGGTCACCTTGCCGAACAGGCGCGTGCCGCTCGGGTAGCGGCGCGACACGCCCATCCAGGGGTCGTCGCCCAGCTGCTTCAGGCCCAGGGACACGCGGTTCTTCTCGGCGTCGAACTTCAGCACCTTCGCCTGCAGTTCCTGGCCCACGGTGACCACTTCGCTGGGGTGACGCACACGGCGCCAGGCCATGTCGGTGATGTGCAGCAGGCCGTCGATGCCGCCCAGGTCCACGAAGGCGCCGTATTCGGTGATGTTCTTGACCACGCCGTTGACGATGGCGCCTTCGGACAGGGTTTCCAGCAGCTTGGCGCGTTCTTCGCCCATCGAAGCCTCGACCACGGCGCGGCGCGACAGCACGACGTTATTGCGCTTGCGGTCCAGCTTGATGACCTTGAACTCCATGGTCTTGCCTTCGTACGGCGTCAGGTCCTTGACCGGGCGCGTATCGATCAGCGAGCCGGGCAGGAAGGCGCGGATGCCGTTGACCAGCACGGTCAGGCCGCCCTTGACCTTGCCGCTGACGGTGCCGGTGACGAAGTCGCCCGACTCCAGCGCGGTTTCCAGGCTCAGCCAGGAGGCCAGGCGCTTGGCCTTGTCGCGCGACAGGATGGTGTCGCCGTAGCCGTTCTCGATGGCGTCGATGGCCACCGACACGAAGTCGCCAACCTGGACTTCGAGTTCGCCCTGGTCGTTCTTGAACTCCTCCACGGGCACGTAGGACTCGCTCTTGAGCCCCGCGTTGACCACAACGTGGTTGAAGTCGATGCGCACGACCTCGGCGGAGATGACCTCGCCCACGCGCATGTCATTGCGCTGGAGCGATTCTTCGAACATGGCGGCGAAAGAATCGCCGCCGCCAGGGGCGGTTTGAGTTTGGGACATGTGGTGTGTTTCCTGTGCCGGCGGAAGAACAGGAATTCAGGTGGGCCGGCGTTGTGTGCAACGGGTGTTGCGGTTGGGTTGAACAAATCACCGCGCCCGAGCGTGCCTGTCGGCACAAGGTGGGCAGGCGCGGCGGCCTGACGAAGGGCAACGAAGGAAGCGGAGCTTCAGTCGAAGCGCTGACGCTGGGACCAGCCATCCAGCACCCACTGGACCGAAGGGTCCACGCCGAGTGCGGAGTTGTCGAGTTCCAGCGCCCCTGGCGCCGCTTTCAAGGGCGCAATGCTGCGATTTCTATCGCGGGCATCGCGCGCCTCCAGGTCGGCGCGAAGACTGTCGATATTAGCCGGAATTCCCTTTGAAATCAATTGCTTAAGGCGGCGCTCGGCGCGCATGCCGGCGCTGGCTGTGAGAAACACCTTCAGCCGGGCGTCCGGGAAGATGACCGTGCCCATGTCGCGCCCGTCGGCCACCAGGCCCGGCGCGCGCCGAAAAGCCAACTGCAGGGTGTGCAGCGCCTGGCGCACCGCGGGCAGGGCGGAGATCTTGGACGCCATGGCGCCCACGGCTTCCTGGCGCAGGGCCAGGGCCACGTCTTCCTCGCTGGTGCCTGTGGCCAGCCAGACCGCTTCGCCGTCAAAGCGCAGCGAAAGCGCGGCGGCCACCCGCGCCAGGCCGGCTTCGTCGGTATCGGCCACGCCGGCCCTCTGGGCGGCGAGGGCGGTGGCACGGTACAGCAGGCCGGAATCCAACTGGTGCCAGCCCAAGCGCGCCGCCACGGACGAGGCCAGCGTGCCCTTGCCGGACGCGGTGGGGCCGTCGATGGTGATCACCGGGATGTCGGCCGCATCGGCCCGCGCCACCGCGAACAGGGCCTCGAAGTAGTCGGGGAAGGTCTTGCCGACGCAGCGCGGGTCGAGGATGCGCACCGGCACCCGCGCGCCGGCGGCGGTGGGTGCCAGTGGGTTGAAAGCCGCCAGCGACAGGCACATGGCCATGCGGTGGTCGTCATAGGTGTGGATCGCGGCGGGCCGCCAGGCGCCCGGCTCAGGCGCCGTGACGGTGATGAAGTCCGGCCCTTCCACCACCGCGGCCCCCACCTTGCGCAACTCGGTCGCCATGGCCGCGATGCGGTCGGTTTCCTTCACGCGCCAGCTGGCGATGCCGCTCAGGTGCACCGGGCCGTCGGCGTACAGCGCCATCGCCGCCAGGGTCATGGCGGCGTCGGGGATGTGGTTGCAGTCCAGCGAAATGGCCTTCAGCGGCCAGGTGCCACGCTTCACCTCCACCCAGCCGGGGCCGCCTTCGATGTGCGCCCCCAGGGCCCGGGCCGCGTCCAGGAAGCGGATGTCGCCCTGGATGGCATCCAGTCCCACACCTTCGATGCGGATCGGCCGGTCGGTGGCCGCGATGGCACCGATGGCCACGAAGTAGCTGGCCGAGGAAGCGTCGCCTTCCACATGAATGCTGCCAGGGCTGCGGTAGTGGCTGCCGGCGGGAATCGTGAAGCGGCTCCAGCCTTCGCGCTGCACGACGATGCCAAAGCGCGCCAGCAGGTTGAGGGTGATCTCGATGTAGGGTTTGGAGATCAGCTCGCCCTGCACCTCGATGACCACCGGTGCGTTCAGTGCCACCAGCGGCAACGCC
Source organism: Burkholderiales bacterium JOSHI_001 (assembly GCA_000244995.1). NCBI lineage: Bacteria > Pseudomonadati > Pseudomonadota > Betaproteobacteria > Burkholderiales > Burkholderiales bacterium JOSHI_001. The sequence continues at coordinate 1,938,353 of CM001438.1, forward strand.
ATCAACAGCGCCGTCAAGAACTGGCTGGACACATCGCCGCGCACGCGCACCGGCTGGGCAGTGTTCAGCTTCGCGCCGGGCCGGCCGGTCAGGCGCAGCGGCGGGTAGCCTTCCTGGCCGGTACAGGCCACCTCACAGCCCAGCTGGCGCAGTGCGTCCACCAGGTCGCCGATGGGACGTTCGTGCATGCGCGGCACGCCGCTGAGCGTGATGTCGCCGCCCTGCGTGGCCACCAGCACCGCCAGCGCCGCGGTGAGCGGGCGCATGGCGGTGCCGGCGTTGCCCAGGAACAGCTGCGCCTGGTTCACCGCCAGGCGGCCGCCCAGGCCGGTGATGTGCAGTTGCGCCCCGTCGTGCCGCAGCGTGCAGCCCAGCGCCTGCAACGCGGCCAGCATCACCTGGGTGTCGTCCGAATCCAGCAGGTCGTGGACGGTGGTGCTGCCTTCGCACAAGCCGGCCAGCAGCAGCACGCGGTTGGAAATGCTCTTGGAGCCGGGCAGTCGAACGGTGCCGGCGGCGCCCACGAAAGGGGGCAGGTCAAGGTGAGGGATGTCGTACATGGAAGGCCAATGATGCCCGGTGACCCGCCGGATGGCGGCCCACGTCGGGCGCAGCGCCTATTGTCGGTGCTGCCGCAGGCCGGGCGGCGTCGTCAGCGGTTGCCGGAACCCGACGTGGCGGGCGGCGCCGGCGGCTTCGGGCCGCCCATCTGCCACTTGGTGCGCGACTCGCTGGCGCCCTTGATCAGGTCTTCCAGCGCGTCGGTGTTGCCGCTGCGCATGACATGCTCCAGCGCGTCCAGCGTGTGGCGGAAGCGCATGCACTGTTTCAGGATCTCTTCGCGGTTGGAGATCAGGATGTCGCGCCACACCGTGGGGTCGCTGGCGGCAATGCGGGTGAAGTCGCGAAAGCCCGGGCCGGCCAGCGACAGGAAGTCATGCCCGGCGGGCTGGTTCACCACCGCGTTGAAGTAGGCGAAGGCCAGCATGTGCGGCAGGTGGCTCACCGCGGCGAAGGCGGCGTCGTGGTTCTCGGCCGTCATGCGCAGCACCTGGGCGCCGATGGCGCTCCACACGTCGGTGGCCTTCTGCACCAGCTCGGGTTGGGTCTGCGGCAGCGGGGTCAGGATGACCTGGCGGCCGGCGTACAGGCTGGCGTCGGCGTTGTGCACGCCGGCCACTTCCTTGCCGGTGATCGGGTGGGCCGGCACGAAGGAGCTGACGCGTTCCTTCAGCGCGCGGCGGGCGGCGTCCACCACGTCGCGCTTGGTGCTGCCCACGTCCATGTACAGCACACCGGGCTCCACCAGGTGGCGGATGGCCTTGAAGGTGGCTTCGGTGGCGGCCACCGGCACCGCCAGCAACACCAGGTCGGAACCGGATGCGGCCAGCAGGGCCGATTCGGCTGCGACATCGATCACGCCCAGGCGCTTGGCGCGCTCGGTGGTGGACGGGCTCTTGCTGTAGCCCACCACCTTCTTCACCAGCCCGGCCTTCTTCAGGGCGAGCGCGAACGAGCCGCCCATCAGGCCGCAACCGATCACGCCAAGCTGGTTGAACATTTTTCTGGGAACGCAGAAGTAACCGCGAGTGTGCGTCAGTGCACGTCGATCGGGTAAGTGCCCAGCACCTTGAAAAAGGCGCAGGCGTCATGCAGTTCACGCAATGCCTGCGCGACATGCGGCTGCTCGGGGTGGCCTTGCAGGTCGATGAAGAAGTAGTACTCCCACTGGCCGGAACGCGCTGGGCGCGATTCGAAGCGGCTCATCGACACGCCATGGGTCTTCAGCGGCACCAGCAGGTCGTGCACCGCCCCGGGCTTGTTGGCCACGCTGACCACCAGGCTGGTGCAGTCGTGGCCCGACGCCTTGGGCGCCGGGTGGCGTTCCGGATGGGCCACGATGGCAAAACGTGTGCGGTTGTGCGCATCGTCCTGGATGGCCGGGGCCACCACGTGCAGGCCGTATTCGGTGGCGGCGCGCTCGCTGGCGATGCCGGCCAGTTCACCGTCCAGGCTGGCCAGGCGTGCGCCTTCGGCGTTGCTGGACACAGGGCGGCGCTCCACCTCGGGCAGGTGGCGGCTCAGCCATTCATGGCACTGGCCCAAGGCCTGCGGGTGCGCGCACACGGCCTTGATGCCATCGGCCGAGTTGGTCTTGCGCAGCAGGTTGTGGCGCACCAGCAGGCTGGTTTCACCCACGATGGACAGCGGCGTGGTCAGGAACAGGTCCAGCGACCGTGCCACCGCGCCTTCGGTGTTGTTTTCCACCGGCACCACGCCGAAATCGGCCGCCCCGGCGGTGGCGGCGCGGAACACCTCGTCGATGCTGGCGCACTGCACGCGCACGATGCTGCTGCCGAAATAGCCCAGCGCCGCGGCTTCGCTGAAGGTGCCGGCCGGCCCCAGGTAGGCCACCCGGGTGGGGGTTTCCAGCGCGCGGCAGGCCGACATGATTTCGCGCCAGATCGGCGCCACGCTGTCGGTGCCCAGCGGGCCGGGGTTGAGCGATTTCAGGTTGTCGATCACCTGCGCTTCACGCTCGGGGCGAAAGGCCGGCGAGCCTTCCACCTTCTTGATTTCGCCCACCTCCAGCGCCAGCCCGGCACGGCGGTTCAGCAAGGCCAGCAGTTCGCGGTCCAGCTGGTCGATCTTCTCCCGCAGTGCCAACAATTCGGGCGTGACGGCAGGCTGCGACATGGGCGAGGCCTTCTGGCTCACTTCTTGGGCGGCGCGGGCGGGTTGGCGCCCGGCTTGGCCCCAGGGGCGGGGCCCGAGGCCGATTGCTCGGCACCCAGGTGCCGACCGATGGACTGTTGCAGGGCGGTCAGCTTGGGCTCCACCTGGCCCCGTGTCTCAGCCACCAGCTTCTGCATCAGCACCTGGCTCATTTCGCCATTGAGTTGCAGGAACTTGCGCTGCACCGGCGATTCGATGATGCCAATCAGCGTCTTCAGTTCATCTTCGCTGAACTTCTCTTCCAGCACCGCGCCAATGGTGCTGGGGGCCACCTTGGTGACGCGGTCGCGCAGCAGTGGCACCACCTCGTCCATGTACTTCTTCAGGTCGCCTTGAACGTCCTTGGCCACGGCTTCGCGCTTGTCGGGAGCCACCTTGGCTTGCAGCACCAGGCTGGCCTGTTGGGCCAGTTGCGCCACCGACTGCTCGGCCAACGCACGGGCGACGTTTTCGTACTGGGGCTGCTGCAGCTGCAGCACCTTCTGCACCAGTTCCTTCTTGGCGGCGCTGACAGGGGCCGGCGCGCTGGCGGGTTTGGCGGCCGATCCGGCGCCTTGGGCCAGCACGCCGGCGGCGGCCAGGGCCAGCGCGACGGCCAGCAGGTTCCTATGGAATGTCATCAATTGCCTTCGGGGGTGGAGTCTTCGTCGCCGGCGTCTTCATCGCCGGCATCGGTGTTGGCGTCGTTCTCGACGATGCGCTGCACGGCGATCAGTTGAGCGCCAGCGTCCAGCGCGATCAATGTCACGCCCTGCGTGGCGCGGCCCAACTCGCGGATCTCGGACACGCGGGTGCGCACGACCACGCCCTTGTCGGTGATGAGCATGATCTCGTCTTCCGGCCGCACCAGCGTGGCGGCCACCACGCGGCCGTTGCGTTCGCTCTGCTGGATGGCGATCATGCCCTTGGTGCCGCGGCCATGGCGGGTGTACTCGCCGATGCTGGTGCGCTTGCCGTAGCCGTTTTCAGTGGCGGTGAGCACGCTTTGCGTTTCGTCCTCGGCCACCAGCATGGCGATCAGGCGCTGGCCTTCTTCCAGCATCATGCCGCGCACACCGCGGGCCTGGCGGCCCATGGGGCGAACGTCGTCCTCGTCGAAGCGCACGGCCTTGCCACCGTCAGAGAACAGCATCACGTCGTGCTTGCCGTCGGTGAGCGCGGCGCCGATCAGGTAGTCGCCGTCGTCCAGGTCCACCGCAATGATGCCGGCCTTGCGCGGGTTGCTGAATTCGTCCAGTGCGGTCTTCTTCACCGTGCCCAGCGCGGTGGACATGAAGATGTAGTGGTCGGCGGGGAAAGTGCGGAATTCGCCGGTCAGCGGCAGCACCACGGTGATCTTCTCTTCCGGCTGCAGCGGGAACATGTTCACGATGGGTTTGCCGCGCGAATTGCGGCTGCCCTGCGGCACTTCCCAGACCTTCAGCCAGTACACGCGGCCCCGGTTGGAAAAGCACAGGATCCAGTCGTGGGTGTTGGCGATGAAGAGCTGGTCGATCCAGTCGTCTTCCTTGGTCTGGGTGGCCTGCTTGCCTCGCCCGCCACGCTTCTGGGCACGGTACTCGGCCAGCGGCTGGCTCTTGATGTAGCCGGTGTGCGACAGCGTCACCACCATGTCGGTGGGTGCGATCAGATCTTCAGTGCCCAGTTCCTGCACATTGCGCTCGACCACGCTGCGGCGCGCGCCCAGCTTGGTCTGGCCGAACTCCTGCTTCAGGGCGGTGAGCTCTTCCGAAATGATGAAGGTCACGCGCTCGGGCTTGGCCAGGATGTCCAGCAGGTCGGCGATGACGGCCATCACCTCCTTGTACTCGCCGATGATCTTGTCCTGCTCCAGCCCGGTCAGGCGCTGCAGGCGCATCTGCAGGATTTCCTGGGCCTGGTCGTCGGACAGGCGGTACAAGCCATCGGGCTGAAGGCCGTAGTGGCCGGGCAGGCCTTCGGGGCGGTAGGCTTCGCGGCCGCCAGGGGTTTCCTGCTCGGCGCGGGCGAGCATCTCGCGCACCATGCTGGAATCCCAGCTCTTGGCCATCAGCGCGGCCTTGGCCACCGGCGGGGTGGGGCTGGTCTTGATGGTCTCGATGAACTCGTCGATGTTGGCCAGCGCCACCGCCAGGCCTTCGAGCACATGGCCGCGTTCGCGCGCCTTGCGCAGCTCGAACACCGTGCGGCGCGTCACCACCTCGCGGCGGTGTTCCAGGAAGATGGCCAGCAGGTCCAGCAGGTTGCACAGCTTGGGCTGGCCGTCGATCAGCGCCACCATGTTGATGCCGAAGGTGTCCTGCAGCTGGGTCTGCTTGTACAGGTTGTTCAGCACCACCTCGGGCACTTCGCCGCGCTTCAGTTCGATGACCACGCGCATCCCGGACTTGTCGCTCTCGTCCTGGATGTGGCTGATGCCTTCGATCTTCTTCTCGTGAACCAGCTCGGCAATGCGCTCCAGCAGCGTCTTCTTGTTGACCTGGTAGGGGATCTCGTCAACGATGATGGACTGGCGCGCGCCCTTGTCGATGTCCTCGAAGTGGCACTTCGCGCGCATCACCACCTTGCCGCGGCCAGTGCGGTAGCCTTCACGCACGCCGTTGATGCCGTAGATGATGCCGGCGGTGGGGAAGTCCGGCGCCGGGATGATTTCCATCAACTCTTCGATGCCGGCCCCGGGGTTCTTCAGCAGGTGCAGGCAGGCGTCGACGACTTCATTCAGGTTGTGCGGCGGGATGTTGGTGGCCATGCCCACTGCAATGCCGGCCGAGCCGTTCACCAGCAGGTTGGGCAGGCGGCTGGGCAGCACCAGCGGTTCGCGTTCGCTGCCGTCGTAGTTGGGGCCGAAGTCGACGGTGTCCTTGTCGATGTCGGCCAGCATCTCGTGCGCGATCTTGGCCAGGCGGATTTCGGTGTAGCGCATGGCCGCGGCGTTGTCGCCGTCCACGCTGCCGAAGTTGCCCTGGCCGTCCACCAGCATGTGGCGCAGCGAGAAATCCTGCGCCATGCGCACAATGGTGTCGTACACCGCGGTGTCGCCGTGCGGGTGGTACTTGCCGATCACGTCGCCGACGATGCGCGCGCTCTTCTTGTAGGGGCGGTTCCAGTCGTTGTTCAGCTCGTGCATGGCGAACAACACGCGCCGGTGCACGGGTTTGAGGCCATCGCGGGCATCGGGCAGCGCCCGGCCAACGATGACGCTCATCGCGTAGTCGAGGTATGAACGCCGCATCTCCTCTTCGAGGCTGATGGGCAGTGTTTCCTTGGCGAACTGGGTCATGCGGGAGGGCTTGGCAAGCCAGGGCTGCCCTGTCTTGGGGCAGGGTGGGCCGGTGGAGGTAGGGCGGAGACCATCGCAGCCGGCAAAGGACCGGCTGGACGGGGTTGGGTCATTCTAAGGGCCACCAGATGTCGCAGCTTCGCAACACAAGGTCGTCATTGCTGCGCTGCCATCGCCAAAATACGGTCGTTCCGAAGCCCTATGGCACAATCAATTGTCGGTGGTGAGCGCTCGCGGAACCGGGTGTTTGCCAGGTTATCTCGCTTCCGATTTGGACGTTTCGCAGGCAATCTGCGGCTTTCCTTGAGAGGAGAATCATGAAGAAATTGAACAAGGTGGCGATGCTTTTTGCGTCCGCCGCTCTTGCCGCGCCGATCGCGTCAATGGCCGCCGCCCATGGTGGCATGGGCCAGTCGGTGGACAACTGGCGCGCTGCCGATGGCACCGTTTGGAAAAACGGCACCAACGAATACTGCTGGCGTGACGCCTTCTGGACGCCGGCTACCGCCGCCGCTGGTTGCGATGGTGCGGCTGCTCCGGCGGCCGCTCCTGCTCCGGCTCCGGCTCCGGCTCCGGCGCCCGCCCCGGCACCCCGTCCGGCGCCTGCGCCTGCTCCGGCGCCCGCCCCGGCGCCGGCTCCTGCTGCCGCCCCGGCCGCGCCGGCCGCACCGGTCAGCGAGAAGGTCACCTTCGCGGCTGACGCCTTCTTCGACGTGAACAAGTCGGTGCTCAAGCCCGAAGCGCGCGCGAAGTTGGATGATCTGGTCAGCAAGACCGCTGGTGTGAACCTCGAGGTGATCATCGCCGTCGGCCACACCGACAGCGACGGCTCCGATGCTGCCAACCAAAAGCTGTCGGTCAACCGCGCCGAAGCCGTCAAGGCTTACCTCGTGTCCAAGGGCATCGAGAAGAACCGCGTGTACACCGAAGGCAAGGGCGAAAAGCAGCCCGTGGCCGACAACAAGACCAAGGAAGGCAAGGCGAAGAACCGCCGCGTCGAAATCGAGGTCGTCGGTACCCGCACCAAGAAGTAATTCCCGCTCCGGGAATGCCTCTGCAAACCCCGCTTCGGCGGGGTTTTTCGTTTGTGGCTCGTCGCCAGTGAAGCAAGGCCTGTCGCCTGTGCCAAACTCCATCTCGCCATGATCAATGCCGACCCCCAAGAATTGGCCAAATTCAGCGACCTGGCCCACCGCTGGTGGGACCGCGACGGCGAGTTCAAGCCTCTGCACCAGATCAACCCGCTGCGCTTGAACTGGATCGAGCAGTTGGCGCCTCTGGTGGGCCGGCGGGTGCTGGACGTGGGTTGTGGCGGTGGCATTCTGGCGGAATCGATGGCAGGCCGCGGTGCACAGGTCCTGGGCATCGACCTGGCGGACAAGCCGCTGAAGGTGGCGCAATTGCACGCCATGGAAGCGGGCATCGATGGGCTGGATTACCGCGCTGTGGCGGTGGAAGCGCTGGCGGCTGAAATGCCGGCGAGTTTCGACCGCGTGACCTGCATGGAGATGCTGGAGCACGTGCCTGAACCGGAGTCTGTGGTGCGGGCGTGTGCGGCGCTGGTGAAACCCGGTGGGCAGGTCTTCTTTTCCACGCTCAACCGCAATGCCAAGGCCTTCTTGTTTGCCATCGTCGGTGCCGAGCACCTGCTGAGAATGCTGCCCAAGGGCACGCATGAGTACGCCAAGTTCATCAAACCCAGTGAATTGGCGCGCTGGTGCCGCGAGGCCGGCTTGCAGGTGGATGAATTCAAGGGCATGAACTACAACCCCTTGACCCAGCGCTACGGCCTGTCCGACGACACCTCGGTGAACTACCTCTTGGCCTGCACCCGGCCGGCATGATGGCCGCCGCCTGCAGGGCGGTGCTGTTCGACCTGGACGGCACCTTGATCGACAGTGCCCCCGATCTGGCTGGTGCGGCCAATGACCTGCGCGTCCTGCGCGGCATGGCGCCGTTGCCTTTTGAGCAATTGCGGCCGATGGTGGGTGCAGGCGCACGCGGCATGGTGGGCGTGGCGTTTGGGGTTGCGCCTGATCAGCCCGACTTCGAACCGCTGCGCGACGCCTTCCTGGATCGCTATGCACAGCGACTGCTGATGCTGACTCGCGCCTTTGACGCCGTGGAACCGATGCTGCTGGCACTGGAACAAGTGGGCATGCCTTGGGGCATCGTGACCAACAAGGCCCATCGCTTCACCGACCCCATCGTGGCCGGCCTGGGACTGGACCGGCGGGCGAAAGTGGTCATCGCTGGCGACACCACGGCCCGCGCGAAACCCCATCCCGATCCACTTCTGGAGGCCGCTCGCCGGTTGGCGCTGTCGCCGCAGGACTGTGTGTACGTGGGCGACGACCTGCGTGATGTGCAGGCGGGCCGCGCTGCGGGCATGTCCACATTGGCCGCCGCCTGGGGCTACCTGGGTCAGGGCGAAGCCATTGATCGGTGGGGCGCCGATTGTGTGATTCAACACCCCGCAGACCTCTTGACTTGGCTGGAACTGGCCTAAACTAGTGGATGAAGGGGCTGACCTGGTTTCGACGTGGGTTCGGAATCAAGTGGAGCATGCCGAGCACTCCAGTACGCTCGCAAATCTGTCTGGAAAACAATCAAGCGCCAACGATTCTTCGTACGCTCTCGCCGCTTAAAAACCGGCGTTCCGCTCACCGGATGGCCAATGGTCCGGGTTGAAGGCCGCAAGGCCTGAGACAGAGCGGTCATACACATTGGCTGGTTCGGTGCTGGGTCACTCGGCATCGAACAAGACTAAGTGACTGGTGGTCCCCGTAGCGTGCTGCTGCGCGACGGGGATTGCGAGACTCAAATCAGTCAGCTACGCATGTAGAACTGCTTGGTAAAGGCTGACGGACGGGGGTTCAATTCCCCCCAGCTCCACCATTTGGAAATCTCATGGCGTCCCACAACGTCCTGGGAAGTGTCAAAACCCCCAAGTTAATCAACGACTTGGGGGTTTTTTCTTGCCCGGAGGGTCCCGCACCGTCCACGTCGAGACAAGCGCGACCGTGCGCGGGAAGTGCTGGCCGACGGTGTCGTCCCCAGCGAAGCCCGGCGGGCCGGGAAGGCAATCCGATCCGCCCCGGTGCTGAATGGCTTCGAGGCCGTGGCCCGGGAGTGGCACGCCACCATGCACCTGGCCCAAGTCAGCCCAGGCCACGCTGCGCGCACTTTGATCCGGCTGGAGCAGGATGTCTTTCCGTGGTTGGGCGGGCCGTCGATCGGTGACATCAAGGCCCCGCAGTTGCTTCATGTCATGCGCCGCATCGAGGCGCGTGGCGCGATCGAGACGGCTCACCGCGCCCTGCAGGCTTGCGGCCAGGTGTTCCGTCATGCCATTGCCATGGGGCGAGCCGAGCGCGACCCCACGCCGGACCTGCGCGGTGCGCTGAAGCCCGTTCTGGTCAAGCACATGGCGGCCATCACCGACCCCAAGCGTGTGGGCGAGTCGATGGCGTAGCACGATGCGCGCATGCGCTTGCCTTGGCACAGGAACCAGGAGCGACAGCTCGATCTGCCGGAGGCGTCGGGCATGCCGTCGGCGCCTGCCAAGGTGGTCGCGGCAGCGGCTGCGAAGAAGCCGGGTGCCGCCTGCGATGGCCGGCCACTGATGCTGGCCATCGCCCGATTGGTGGAGGACCCGGACAACCCGCGCACCGAATTCCCTGAGGCTGAGCGCGATGAACTTGCCGAGGACATTCGCCAGCGAGGCGTGCTGCAGCGCATCGTCGTTCACCCGGCTAATGCGCAAGGCCTGCACCGCATCCACTTCGGGGCCAAGCGATACCGGGCCGCATTCACGCAGGCCTGACCGAGGTGCCTGTTGTGGTGCCGGAGACTGGAACTGATCCCTATGCCCAGGTGGCGGAGAACCAGAAGCGGCACGGACTGACGCCCCTGGACTTGGCGCGCTTCATCCCGGGGCCGTGTTGATGCCGGCGAGTCGAACTCGGACATTGCCAGGCGGCTGGGGATGAAGTTGACCACCGTGGCGCACCACCTTTCGCTGTTGGTGTTGCCGTCTGAACTGGCGCATGCATTGAAGGCCGGGCGTTGCACTTCGCCGCGTGCCTTGCATGAACTCGCCAAGCTGCACGAGCAAGATCCGGCACCTTGTTGGCCGGTGGCTGCGAGATCGGCCGCGCGTCGATCTCTGCGCTGCGCGAGGTGCAAGCTGCAGGGCCGTCGAAGACCCGATCCGCGCCAGGTCCGGGCAAGCTCTGGCCAAGTCGACATCGTGCGGGGTGCCGCGCGGTTGACGCGAGCTGATGAGCCTGGTGCCCTGAACCGCACCTACGGGAGCGACCGCTCGTGGCCGGGACCCCCGAATTCGACTGACAGCCGTGGAGCTTTCCCAATGTTGATGTCGGCTTCCGGGGTTGAAGCCGCCGAGGCATGATCGGTGGTGGCTCAGGCAGGAGATCGCTCATGGACTGGTTCGAGCGACTGACAGGCTTCGTTGAATCCACCGGCACGGCCGGCTACGAAGAGACACGTCAGCGATTGCAGGTTGACGGCAAGCGGCTGATCTCGCGGGTCAACGGTCGCTCATACGGCATCGGCACGCTTGAACTCATCTCCTTGCAGGCATTGCGGGAGAGAGCGCATTCGGGACCGCTTGTGCCCGGCGTGAGATCAGTGCGTGTCGTTCGAGGCGATGCACGCCAGCTCCACGCAAGCGAGCCGTGCGCTTCGGCGGTTTTTCAGGTGGCCTCCCAGTTCAACCTGTTGGAGATGGTCGGGCCCGATGTCACACCGGAACGCGGCGTGACGCGCTACGCCGGTGACGGCACCCAGGGCCCGGCCTGTGCCATTGCGGCAGGTGCGGCCACTCTGTATCGCAACTACTTCGCAGCAGTGGGCGACGCCCACGGTCAAACGGCGGCAAGGCAACTCGATGGGTTTGCAGAGCTTGGCCATGCCGTGGCGCATGAATTGGGCAGGCCTTCTGAAGCACTCTGGCAAATGCGCAATGGCTATGCGATGTTCTCGGAGGACGGCATCCTGGCCATGTCCGATCATGTTCGGGGGCTCGACGAAAAGCAGCGCGACAAGTTGCGCGAGCGCCTGAAGATTGGCATGCACTGGGACGTCGAGGTCACGGACGGCCCGGCGGCACCGGGTCAGGTGGTATCGCAGGCCTTCTGCTCGGCGCTGCCCGTCGCGTACCACGGCTACGCTGGGGTGCCCAGTGCGGCCTGGGCACCGTTGGCCACGCTGGTGCTCGAAGCGGCCTATGAAGCCACGTTGTGGGCGGCGGTCGTGAATGCGCAACGGGGTGGCTCACGCAAGGTTCTGTTGACCGAACTGGGCGGTGGTGCCTTTGGCAACGACAAGAGTTGGATCCGTTCGTCCATGCAACGCGCGCTTCGGTTGGTGCAGCACCATGGCATTCAGGCCTTGGTGGTCAGTTTTGGGGCACCGCCGCGGGAACTGTTGGATTGGGCACGCGCCCAAGTCCGGCCTGCAGGCTGAAACCCGGCGCCGCTGTGTTGGTGGCTGCGGGTGGTGTGTTCGGTAAATCACGCTGACGACCCGTTGCGGAGTTGCGCCAGGGTTGAGGCCACCGCGGTGAGGACCCACTGGGTACCCTTGAGCCCGCCCGAACGCCTTGTGCGCCATCACATGCCTTCGCCGGATCGTCGCCGCGAACCGGGCGGTCGGGAGCACCCGCAAGTGGCCGTGATTGCCGAAGGCGAATGGCAGCAAATGAGCATCCCCGATGTTGATGATGACTTCAGAGCGACGAGACCTTCGACCTGGTCGGCAAGCCCGATATCCAACTGCGACAGCGGCCACCCAGAGTTCGTCGCTACACAGCACGCGGTGCCACCGGTCAGGCGGCCGAGGTGAGTTCAGTTCGCCTTGATGTCACCAGGCTTGGCCGCCTGTGCGTTCAGCACAAAGCGGCCAACGTCGTCGAGCACCGGCGCCAGCCAGCGCAGCGGCGCGCCGAAGGCACCGATGAGGGTCATGTGGTTGACGTGCTCGTAGCGGTGAAGACTGACCCGCACGCCTGCAGCCGACAGCCGCGCCGCCAATGCCGCTGTGTTTCTCTGGGGGTTGACCAGTGAGTCGGTTGTCCCCGCAGCCAGAAAGCTGGGCGGCGCCGCGCTGTTGGCAAATGCCATCGGCTGCGTATGGGGCGGATAGTCGGGGTGGAAGAACACCGGCTGTGCGTCCCGATTGGTCATCGGCAGGAAGTCGTAAGGCCCGGCCAGCCCAATGAAGCCGGCAAGTTCGCGCGGGGAGTGGCCGGTGGCGGCCAGCCAGCGCCCGTCGAGCGCCAACATCGCTGCGTTGTAGCCGCCGGCGCTGTGGCCCATGACGAACACCCGGCGTGTGTTGCCGCCGTAGTCGGCCGCATGCTCGAGGCCCCAGGCCAGCGCCTGCGCGCTGTCTGCCAGGAAGTGGGGGAAGCGAACCTCGGGGTAGAGCCTGTAGTCGGCCACCAACGCCAGCACGCCGCGCGACGCCAACGCGGCGCCGACGAAGCCGTACTGCGCCCGCTCACCACTGTTCCATGAGCCGCCGTAGAAGAACACCACCACCGGCCAGCCGCCAGTCGGCGCCACGCCCGCAGGACGGTAGATGTCGAGCCGCTGGCGCGGCAACGCGCCATAGGCGATGTCGGGCACGCGCGCATGGCTGTCGATGGTGGCCAGCGCATTCAGAGCGGTGAGCGGCGCACACGCGCCAAGCGCAAGCAGCAGTGCCACGGCGCCCAAGCCGGTGATGACCGTCGGTTTGATCCATCCCATCCCGCCAGCTTACGTGGTGTGGGCACGCACAGATGCAAATGGGGTGCTCCGCGACCATCGCCAGCATCCTCACCGTCTCGCACGATCGCCCCGTAGAGGCTTGATGGCCTCGGTCGCCGAGGAATGCCGAGCGTCGTGCCCCCATGACCGGTCGTGAAGGTCGGCAGCCCTCGACCCATTGGCGTCCTTCGATGTGCGAGTTTCGCGGCCGCAAAGCGGCCACGGGGACCCCGGTCTTCAACGCCAGTTGCGGCACCGTCTGACAGCGTACGACTGGCAGGCCGCTGCGCGCGAAGCCGAAGCCAGCCGCCGTCGCGTCTGGGCCAACGCGTTGTGCACGGCGCGATGGATGCAACGACTCGGGGCGGGCTGAAGTTGATCTATGCACGTCACGGCGCGCAACCGATCCTCAGGAACCCGGGCGCATGGCCGACTCCAGCAACCCGGCGGCCTCGCGGTGGCCGGCCGCACGGGCAAAATCCAGGGCCATCTGACCTTCGCGGGTCCGGATCGATGGGTCCGCCCCCTTGTCGAGCAAGGCGCGGATTACCGCGACACGCCCTTCCTTCGCGGCGGATACCAAGGCAGTCCATCCCGTGGCGTCGGTCGGTATGACGTTCGGGTCGGCGCCTGCGGCGAGCAGCCGTTCGACGATTGCCAGTTGACCATATCGCGACGCGAACATCAGCGCGGTGCGTCCGTACGAGTTTCGAAGATTCGAGTCGGCCTTCGCCTCCAGCAGAACGACCACGGCTTCCAGGTGTCGCTCCGCCGCGGCGATCATCAGCGGCGTCCAGCCGCCCGGGTTGCGGTAATTCGGATCAATACCCTCGGACAGGAAGCGCTGCACGGCAGCTGTGTCGCCTCGATACGCCGCATCGAACAACCCGCGCCCGGGCGCGGGCACGTAGCCTGGCTGACCCAGCCCGTAGCGCGCCAGCGAGCCTCGGCATGCGTCACCTGCCGGTTCGGCGTCGCAGGTCCGCACCACCGCGTCGCACATGGTGTGGGCCAGCAGTCCGGCGTCTTCACGCGTCCGGATTCGTGGGTCGATGCCGACCTTTCGTAGCATCGAGGGCACCTCAACCGTCATGCAGGCCTCCAGCAGCTCTGATGGTGCAGTCGAGGCGCCGCGAGCTCCAAATCCCGCCGCGGCGAGCGCGAACGAAAGCGCCATCGTCAAAACGACCCTGGGCCACGGCCGATCGGTCATAGGTCTCCTCCCTCAGGCCGAAGAAACTGTCCTACGTAGCAGTATGGGACTGTTACGCCGAGCCTTCCGTTGACGAAGCTCAGCGGTGGATCGAAGAGCGCCCGCGGCGTGCATCGGAATGCGTTGACGCAACGCATCGCAATGACCCGCGCAGTAAGCTGAAGTTTTGTTATTGGGGATATGGCCATGAAGCGTATGGCGATGACGTCGGCCGGGCTCGTTCTAGCTCTGGCTGCAGGCGGGTCGTGGTGCGGTCCCTGGCAGGACGCCCAGCAGGCGCAGCAGCGAGGAGACGTCACGGGCGCCGTGCAGATCCTGCGCACAGCAGCTGAACAGGGCGATCCCGATGCGCAGGCAGGTCTCGGCAGCTTCTACGTCTACGGCGTCGGCGTACCTCGCGACGATGGTCAGGCCGTCAATTGGTATCGCAAGGCCGCAGCCCAGGGAAACGTCGAAGGCCAATACAACATGGGCGTCATGCTCCAGGCCGGGCGTGGGCTGGCGAGGGATCCCGCCGCGGCAGCGGACTGGTACCGCAAGGCGGCCGACCAGGGACATGCCAGCGCCGCACACAACCTGGGCGGGCTGTACCTATCGGGCAACGGTGTGAAGAAGGACGAGGCTCAGGCATTGCTGTGGCTGCGAAAGGCAGCCGACGGCGGCAATGTCGGGGCGATAAACAAGATCGGGCTCATGTACCGCATCGGTATGGGCGTCGCGAAAGATCCCACCGCAGCGTTCAAGTGGTTTGACCAGGCGGCAGCCGCTGGCGAACCCATGGCAATGTTCAACCTGGCAGGAACGTATGAACGCGGAGAAGGCGTAGCCAAGGATGACGCGGCGGCTCTGGAGTGGACGCAAAGGTCCGCCAACGGCGGCTATCCGGCGGCGCAGTTTGATCTTGCGCTGCGGTACCGCGAAGGCAAGGGCGTGTCGAAGAGCACCGGCGAAGAAGTCCGTTGGCTGCGGGCCGCCGCCGAGCGCGGGTGGGCGCGCGCGCAGGGCCTGCTCGGCATCTACTATTCCGAAGGCAGGGGCGTCGCAAAAGATCCCGTACAGGCCTGTGTCTGGCTGAGCCTAGGTGCGCGGGAGGGTGCTGCATTGATGGATTTGCGAAAGCTGGAGTGCGGCGCGCTCAACCCGGAGGGGCGGGAGCGGGCCGACAAGCTGACGCGGGAGTGGCAGCCAATCCCGTGGGGCGAGGCGGTCGGGAGTCGTTGAGCATCCCTTCAGATGTCACGGTATCTCGGTCCGCCGAGCACGGCCCAGCCGATGTCGTCATTCTTCATCGAGCGTGCCTAGCCGACGTCGGAGGGGCAACCAAACCGGGTCGCAATGCTGCGACACCGGCGCAACGGCATCCACCCCGGCAAGTAACGACCGCACGATTGGTGCAAGTTGGGCCGGTTCGGGCGGCAGGGCTCGAGCAACCCGAGCGTGCCCTTCGCAAGCGGCCGCTGGTGTTCGACCGCTCCTGGCCGGGAGCGGGTCCAGCCTCGGTTCGCCGTGAGCTGACTTTGGTCGGCAGGGCCTTTGCGCCCATGGTCAGCTTTCTGGTGCCACCGCGCACTCACACTGACGGCCATATCCCGTCGCTCACCAATGGTCCCTGAGCAAGTCGTTCTCCAGATGGATGGACAGATCGATAAACCGGCGGGTCAAGACAAGACTGCGTGACTGGATCAGGCGCTGCGGCTGCGCGACCAGATTCCCCACAACATTGCCGCGCTCAAGGCGAAGAGCAGGGCCGGGATCCAGCCCCATTGCGTGGCCACCACCGGCGCCGGCGCGACGAAGGTGACCACGGCGATGCGCGAAAGCGCCGCCGCCGCCAGGGCTGAGTTGAGTGCGCCACCCATGAAGCCTTCGCGGCCCACATGACCAAAGAACATGGCGGCCGAAAACCCGCTCATCAGGCTGACGCCCCACGCCGCGCCGGCCAGGCCCTGCAGGGGCAGCAGCGCCTCCAGCGAGTTGGCGTTCCAGGCGCCCGCGCTGCACGCGGCGGCGGCCAGCACGCCGCCGGCCATCACCGGCAAGGCGCCGAAACGCCTGACGGCCAGGCTCGCCGGCATCAGCGCCAGATTGAATCCGGCCCAGAACACCGGCAACAGCACCGGCAGCATCGATGCGGGCGCATGGCGCAGGTACAGCGGCGCGGCCACCAGATTGGCATGCACCTGGGCGGCGGTCGCTGCCAGCAGCGCGGCCAGCAGGAAGCCCGGGACTGGCGCGACGCCATCGCCCCCGGCGAGCGAAGCCGGCGGCGGCGCAGCGGTCACCACCCCGGTTGCCCGGTCGGCTGCCCGACGTTGGGACAGCGTGCGCTCGGCCCACACCATGCCGGCCGTGATGGCGGCCAGCGACAACCCGGCCAGAGCGAACGGCAGCCGCGGGTCCAGCCCCTTCAGCGTCAACCCCAGGTAGGGGCCGATGGCGGACGCGATGCCCGTGCCCAGCAACACCAGGCTCACCAGCCATGGGACGGCGGGCTTGGCCACGTACCGACCCAGCAACGTCAAGGGCGGCGCCCGCAATGCCGCGCTGGTGGCCGCCCAGAGCGCGGTGATTGCCACGAACAGGCCCGGTGATCCGCGCGGCGCCACCCAGGGCAGCACCAGGAACGCCACGGTGGACAGCAGGGTGACGCCCAGCACCCACCAGCCGATGCGACCCAGCACGCCCGCTGCCCGGTCCGACCAGACGCCCACCGCCAGGTCGCAGGCAACAAAGATCAACTGGTCCATCAGCAGCAGCCAGGGCACAGCCGCTTTGGGCAGCCCGGCCTGCTGCGCCAGCGCCGGCAGATAGATCGCGTAGACGATCCAGCCGACCGCGAACAGGAACTGCACGCCGGCCAGGTACAGGCCAACGGCGGTGGGGGCCTTGGCGGATGGGCTCAAATCGTCGTTCTCCGCAGCGTGGGATGGCTCGGGACTTGCGGGATTCTGAGGCCTGGACCGCACTGCCGCGTTCGTGCAACAGCGCCTGTTATAGCGCATGGATGCCCTCGTCGCCCACATAGGCGTCTAGGGCCACCGGGGGCCATGGTGCATGTGCCACCGACCGCTTCGGGCAGCGGGATCAAGACGGCGGATGAAACTGAAGGGTCGCCGCTTGCCACTGGGTTGATGGTCCCCTTGCATTGATGCCGTCATCAGTATTTGGGATGCTTCAATGCCGCCCTTCGCCTGTAGCAGTCTCGGCCAGTTCCGGTCGCCCACCAACGTCAGCTCCATGGCATCCCATTCCGGTGTCGGCGGAACTTGACTTTGGCTTCACGTGGGAGGCTATGTCCCGCCGCGGCGAAGCATGGCGACGGCCAAAGCAAGGACCAGCAGCGCGGCCGCTGTGATCCACGATGCGACCACCCGCACCGCGATCTTCAGCCATGCGGGCTGGGCCATGCTGACCATCACGGCCACATAGCTGCTGGTGAGCAGGGACGCGAAACCCGATCCGGCCAGCATCAACCATCGGTCCTTGCCGTCCACGCCTTCCGGCCCGGAACCCAATGCCACGGCCGCACCGGTGGCCAGCGCCAGCGCCACCAGCACAGGCGCCGGCAGGCTGCGTGCGGCGGCTGTGGCAACGCCCATCACCGCCGCCAGCACCAGAAGCACGCGTTCGGTGTCGGGGTCCCTGGCCACGCGGTGCAGCAGCAGGCCGACCACCAGCGCCACCAACAGCCCCAGCAAGGGCGCCTTGGCGGCCGCGTTGGTCGACGCCTGCATGTGTTGCCCCACCAGCAGCCCCAGCGCCAGCAGTGCCATCAGTTGTGCGGGTGTGGCCAAGGGGTGCAAGGCCCCGTTGTAGAAGGCGCCTATGCCGGGCACCACGCCGTGCGCCTGCGCGGGAACGGCCAGCAGGCCGGCGCCGATGGCGCAGGCCCCGCGAGCCCATCGTCCGAGTCCAGTCACAGCGCGCGCACCAAGTAGTAGACCCCCAGCGCCGCGATGGCCGCACCCAGGGCGCGCACCAACAGGCCACCGTGGCGCCAATGGCTCAAGAGCGACAGGCCGATGCCACCGGCATGCAAGAGGCCGGTGGCGATGACAAAGCCCAGGCTGTAGGCCACCGGGCTGGCCGACTCGGGCAATTCGGTGCCATGGGCATGGCCGTGGAAGATGGCGAAGCACCCCACGATGACCGCCGCCACCCACAGCGGCGGCCGCGCCGCCAGCGCCACCATGCCACCCAGCACGATGGCCGAACAGGCAATGCCGATCTCCACACCCGGCAGCGGCACCCCCAGCACACCCAATGCGCCTCCAAAGGCCATCACCATGGGAAACACCACCGGCAGCAGCCACACCGCCGGTCGGCCCAGGAAGGCACCCCACAGGCCCACCGCCACCATGGCCACCACATGGTCCGGGCCGGCGATGGGGTGCAGGAAGCCGCTGAGGAAACCCCCGGCCACCCCGCCTGCGCTGTGGGCGTGGGCGGGACCGGCCACGCCGAGCAGCAGGGTCAGAAGCCATGACGGCCAGAAGCGGATGTTCACAGTTGCACCCTCAGGGTCAGGCGCGCCGAGCGCGGTTCAGCCGGGTGCACATGCCGGCCGGTGATCGGGTCGGGCTCGCTGCGCGGCCAGGACGTGTAGAAGTACTGGATGTCATTGGCCTTCTTGTCCGTCAGGTTGAACACGTCCAGGCTGGCTTCGACGCGCGGGCTGAACTTGTAGCCCAGGCGCAGGTTCAGCAAGGTGGAAGACTGTGACCGTACGCTGTTGTCTTCCAGCAGCGCACCGGGGCCCAGGTAGCGCAGTTGCAGGCTGGCCGACCAGGAGCCGAGGTCGCGCACCGTGGCGGCGATGGACGCCACCCGGTCCAGCGCATTGGGGATGCGGTCGCCATTGGTGAAGCGCGCATGGGTCCAGGCCAGGTCGGCGTCGAACAGCAGCCAGGGCTTTGGAATCCAACGGTTGTTCCACTCCAGCCCGCGTCGCTTGCTGGCCCCGCTGGCTTCGGTGGCGCCAGCGTCGCCCACGTAGACCAGTTCGGAGTCGAATTCCAGCGTCCACAGCGCCAGTGAGCTTTGCAGCCCGGGCAGGACCTCGGTGCGGGCGCCCAGTTCGAACCCGCGTGAAGCCACCAGCGGCGGCACCTTGTCCACCGGGTCACCGGTCTTGGGGTCCACGGTGGCGGTGGTACCTCGCGCGTCGTTGCTGTGCAAGCCGCGGCCGGCGTTGAAAAAGACTTCAGTCTTCGCAAACGGCCCGGCAATCAGAGACAGCTTGGGCGACCAGTGGGTGTCGCTGCTGCGCCCGCCGTTGGCCGCCAGCGTGAGCGCATCCACCCGGTTGTTCACCCGGTCCATCCGCAGCCCGGTCACGCTGCGCAGCCAGGGTAACCAGTCCACTGCAGACTGGGCGTACAGCCCCAGCATGGTTTCGCGCACGCTGTCTTCGCGCACGGTGGACGTGATCTGACGCGCCACACTGTCGAACAGACCCACCCGAATGCGGTCGTGGCGCAGCGAGGCACCGAACTCGCTGCGCGCGTTCAGCCCCGCCAGCGTGTGGCTGACGGTGTGGCTGGCGTCCAGGCCGAAAACGCTGCGCTGGTCGCGCTGCTTGAACTGGTCGCCGCCGCTGTCACGGCGCTCCAGCGCGTAGGTGAAGTTGGAATTCAGGTCCAGCGTGTAGCGCATGGCATAGGCCGACACCTTGCTGCGGCCCAGCGCATGGTCGGCATGCCACTCGCCCGACAGGCTGCTGCGGGTGGCGTCGCCGCCGGTGCTGGGGTCCAGCGAATCGAAGCGGCCGATGGCGCCCCGCTCGATCAGCGCCTGCGGCACCTGGTCGGTGGCGGTCCAGCGGGCGCGGTAGGCCATGGCGCTGGCGCCCCAGCCCTGCGCCGGTGTGCCGCTGGACAGCGTCAGCACCGCGTTGTCCTTGGCCAGTCCCTCGGGCACGGTCCAGGGGCCGTCGTTGCGCTGCACCTCCACCGCGCCCAGCAGCGTGAGGCCCGGTGCCATGTCGAACGAGGTGCCCGCCACCGCTCGGCGAAAGCGTCCTTCGCCCCAGGTCAGCTGGCCGAAGGGGGCGTCCAGCTTCTTCAGGTACACCACGTCTGCCGAGCCGGCGGAGGCAAAGTCACCATTGCTGGCGAAGTAGGAGCCCTTGCGGTAGTCGATGCGCTGCACCAGTTCGGGCAGCAGGAAGTTCAGGTCGGTGTAGCCCTGACCGTGGCCGTGGGTCGGCATGTTCACCGGCATGCCATTCACGCGGGTGGCGAAGTCGGTGCCATGGTCCAGGTTGAAGCCGCGCAGGAAATACTGGTTGGCCTTGCCGTCGCCCGAGTGCTGGGTGACGATGAGCCCGGGCACGAACTCCAGCACCTCGCCGGGGCGAAGCGCGGGGCGGCTCTTGAGCAACTCGCGGTTGATCGTGCCCTGGGACGCCGCGTCGGACGTGCCCACGGCGTTGTCGTAGTGGCCCTTGACGGTGACGGATTCCGTCGGGGCGGTGTCGGTCGTGCCCGGGGTGCCTTGGGCAGCGGCCAGGCCGCCGGCGCAAGCGGCCGCTGCCGCGACCACGCGGCGAAGGGGTGGGGACATGGTGAGTTCCTGAAGTCTGAAACCGGAGCCCCGTCGCCGTTGCGGCGATGGGGTGCGCGTGCGAGCGGACTTCAGGCCCGGCGGGGTGGGCGCAGCAAACCTTCAGGAACAAAGTGCTGTGCGGTCCAGGCAGCGTTGGGCCGCCAGACATGGCGGCGACGGTCACGCAGCGTGAAGTGGGCTGTCGCTGCCGCCATCGCCAAGGCGGCAGCCAGCACCAGATCGGCGCTGTCGATGTCACCCAGGTTGGCCGAAAGCACGCTGCTGTCGAGCATGTCGTGCTGGTGCAGTTCAACCCCGTCGTGGTGATGAACCGTGGACGCGTCCGATGCCATCGCGCGATGGCGGTGCCAGGCCGATTGCCCAATCGCCAGAGCGGCTGCAAGGCTCTGAACAAGCACCAGGACGGCCAACCACGCCGCGGCCAGGCGCAACAGGTCTGCGGCCGTGGAGTGGCGGCGGGGGCTCATCAGCATGGCGTTTGCTGCGCATCTTACGCACTGGGCGACAAGCTGGATGCCGGCGCAAACTTTTTGGTGGTCGCTGGATCACCAAGGTAACCGTAGATTGGCGCCGTCGGTTCTTCGGCAGCAAATTGGATATCGCCTGCAATTGCTTTGGGTCGAGGTGTTGAACTCGAAGCCTTGAAGACCGGCCGTTCAGCGTGCGCCTGACCGAAGGGCAGGTGGCGGATCTGAAAGCGAGATGGCACCCCGGCCAAACGCTGACACTGGCGACGAGCGGTTGCGCCGCATCGCTGGGATCGGATCCCTGGTAGTGCGGCGTGGTCTTGCGCGGTGCGGCATTCCGTCTTGTAGCGGGAGCGGGCCGTTGTGCCTTCTACTGCGCAGCGCGGGCGCTGCGAGCTCATGGTCAGCCGGTGCAGCTGCGCGACGTACGCCGTCTACACTCTGTCAACGCCCGCCATGGGCCTTCGAGAACGCCATGCGCCGTGCAGACACTGACTACCTGATCATCGGCGCCGGTGCCACCGGCCTTGCGTTCGCTGACACCTTGGTCGCCGAGACCGATGCGCACGTCACGCTGGTCGATCGTCACGGCAAACCCGGCGGACACTGGAACGACGCCTACGCCTTCGTGACGCTGCACCAGCCTTCGTCCTTCTACGGCGTGGCGTCCATGGAGCTGGGCAGCGGGCTGAAGGATTCCGTCGGCCTGAACAGGGGCATGGCCGAGCTGGCGAGCGGCGCCGAGGTCAGCGGCTATTTCGACCGGGTGATGAACCACCGGCTGCTGGCGAGCGGCCGGGTGAGCTACCACCCGCTGAGCAACCACCTGGGCGAGGTGGACGGCTGCAGCGTGATCGAATCGCTGCTGTCGGGAGAGCGCACCCCGATCACGGTGCGTCGAAAGCTCGTCGATGCTACCTTCTTCAGCCCCGCCGTGCCGTCCACGCACACGCCGGCCTTCTCGGTGGGCGAGGGCGTGCGCGTCCTTGCCCCGAATGCCTTGCCAGGGCTGTGGCAGCTGGCACAAGGCGGGCCGATGCCACGTCGCTTTATCGTGCTGGGTGCCGGCAAGACGGCCATGGACGCCTGCACCTGGCTGCTGCAGTCGGGCACCCCGGCCGACGCGATCACCTGGGTCGTGCCGCGCGACTCCTGGGTCGTCAATCGCCTGAGCACGCAGAACGGGCCGGAGTTCTTCAAGGAGGCGATCGGCAGCCAGGCCGACCAGATGCAGGCCTTCGCCGAGGCCCGCTCGATCGACGACCTGTACCTGCGGCTCGAGGCCTGTGGCGCGCTGCTGCGCATCGACCGCACACGCATGCCGACCATGTTCCACCTGGCCACGCTGTCAGAGGCCGAGGTGGAGGTGCTGCGCCGCATCCGCAACGTGGTGCGGCTGGGCCGTGTCACGGCGATCGACGCCGACGGGATGCAGCTGCAGCAAGGCCGCGTGGCCGTCGAACCCGGCGCGCTGTACATCGACTGCACCGCCTCGGCCGTGCACTTCAAGCCGCCGTCTCCGGTGTTCCAGGGCAAGCGGATCGTGGTGCAGCTGCTGCGCGCGCCGCTGGTCTCCTTCAGCGCTGCGCTCACGGCCCATGTCGAGGCGAACTACGACGACGAGGCGCACAAGAACCGGCTGTGCAAGCCGGTGCCTTTCCCGCGCACCACGGCCGACTACCCGGCCACCATGGCGGCCAACATGAGCAACCAGTTCCTGTGGGGCCAGGACAGCGCGCTGCGCCAGTGGATGCGCCATTGCCGGCTGGACGCTTTCGGCCGCCTGGCCGGCAGCGCGGACAAGGCCGATGCCCAGAAGCAGGCCCTGCTGGTGCGACTGAAGACCCAGGCCCAGGCCGCGGCGGCCAACCTGCCGCGGCTGATGGCGGCCGCAGCCGCTGGCTGAGGCTGTCGCTCAAGGGCGCGCGCGCCGCAAGCTACCCGTTCATGCCACCAGCGAGAGCACGTGGCCGTCCTGAGGTTCGGCGCGGCCGTCGAGCAACGCGCGGTACACCGCCTCGACCGCCTGAGGGCCCTGTCCCGCCACCACCTTCAGCCAGGGCGGCTCCGCGCTGGTCACGGGCCGCATGAAGGCGATCCAGGCTTCGGCCAGGCGCTGCTGCAACCCGGCCGCGCCCCATTGTTCAATGCGCTTGCTGGCCTGTGCCGGCGCGAAGAAGAGTGTCGGCCGCGGGCCGGGCAGGTCGCGGCTGGTCCCCTTGGCGCCGAGCTCGTCCCAGTGGGTGCCGCCGACCGAGCAACTGTGCATCAGCCGCGCATCGAAGGTCTCGTGGATGCGGCGGCGCAGACCGGCGCTGCCGCTGAAGTCGACATAGACGGCCGGCGTGGCGGCGTCCAGGCGGGCCAGATCGTCGTAGGACAGCACCTCGTCGTAGCAGCCGAGCGATTGGGTGAAGGCCTGGTTGCCCGCCGAGGTGAGTGCGACGCTGCGCATGGCGCCGGGCTGTCCGCGCCGCTGCGCCAGGCAGAAGGCGGTGCCGTAGGCCGTCTTGCTGGACGCGCTGGACAGCAGCACCTGCTTCGCGCCGAAGCCGGCGTTGTCGGCGAGGAAGTCGTCAATCAGGAACGAGGTGGTGAACAGCGGCCGCAGCAGCGCCTGCTCGGCCTCGCGCTCGGCCCGGTAGCCGGGGTCGGCACTGCAGCGGGCGTAGTGGTTGTAGATGGTGTGCAGCGCACGGCGGTGATCCGCGCCGTCGAGGAAGCCCGCGGCGTTTGCACGTGCAGGCTGCACGATCAGTTCGTCGGCGATCGGCCAGTAGCCGTAGAAGCGCTCGCCCGGTTTCACCGCGTCATGGCGGGACTCGGTCGCGGTGCCGAAACCCCAGACCGGCAGGCACCCGGTGGCGGCGTCGCCGGTGGGGAAGAAGTCCCAGTAGTGCATCGCGTCGCCGAACGCGCCATAGGTGATGTTGTTGGCGGTCAGTGCGAATCGTTCAATCCGAAAGCGCACCTCACCG
This sequence comes from Burkholderiales bacterium JOSHI_001, assembly GCA_000244995.1. Lineage (NCBI taxonomy): Bacteria > Pseudomonadati > Pseudomonadota > Betaproteobacteria > Burkholderiales > Burkholderiales bacterium JOSHI_001. The sequence goes on from CM001438.1 coordinate 1,962,349, forward strand.
TCCGCCAACGGGCTTGAGGGCGATTCGTCCCAGCGCACAGCGCGCAGGTCGTGGCGGTCGATGATCAGGCGCAGGGTCATGTCGGTGGGCTCCGGCGGACTTGTCGATCGGGCCCGTCAGGGCCCTCCCATGCAGTATCGCGTCAGAAGCTACTCTGCATGCGGTAGGTCAACTTTCGAAACCGCTGCACCTGTCCCGCCCTGGGTTTGGGCGCCTGGCGTGTGGGCTGAGCTGCAGACGCTTCATGGCCAGCAGCCAGCCGAGCCCATTTCGCGCCGCGGCAAATCGGTCATCGGTACACGGGCATTTGGACAGGGGCCAACGACCGCTGGACACCACCTGGAAATCTCATGACGTTCCACAACGTCCTGGGCGCTGCAAGTCCATCCGCACGCCATGCCGCATCCTCGCCGAACCCGGTGGAGGTCAGCGGCCGGTGGACAGCGCCAGGGCCCTCGCACCGATGCAGCGGCCCATCGTCACGCCATGCTCGATGCCACTGCGGAAATGGATGCCGGCGTAAAGGCGCGAGAACGCCGCCTGGTCGGCGGCCGCGGCGAAGCTCTTGAAACGCTGCGGGCCCCAGCCGCGGTCATTGTGGGTGCGGTCCTCGAAGGCCGTGTCGCGGCCGTAGAAGGATTCCAGCACCGCAGCCGCTGCGCCCGACTGCACCGAATGCCCGGACGGGTACTCGGGAAAGGGCGGCGTCTCCATCAACGGGGGCACCCAGTTGGCGTCCATCGTCAGCTGCACATGGGTGACCGGGCGCAGCAGGTTCGTCGCGTACTTGACCTGCCAGGTGGTGACGAAGGCGTCGGACATCGCGATCGTCAGTCGCGCAAACTGCTCGGCCGCGGTGGCCAGCGAGGCCTTGCGGTCGCGCAGCAGGTCGTTGAGGATCCAGGTCCAGTGACCAGCTGGCGTGGGCGTCTTGCCCGGGTCGTCGGCCCAGTACAGCGCCACGCGGCGCTGCTCGTCGGTCGGCGTGACGCTGGCCCTGAACACCTCCACCGCTTCGCGGTGGAAGGCCGACCCCGCGCTTTCGTCGAAGGGTGGCGGGCCGGGTGGCTGGCAGGGGGCCAAGGTCGCCATGAAGGTCCGGTTGCTGCCCCAGTGGGGCAGCAAGGGGCGGGCGAAGCGCGGCGGCGTGGGCACCCAGGCGCCGGGCCCGCTGGGCGAGACGTAGGCCGCGTCCAGCCGCGTGCGGCGCGGGCCCAGCACGTCGTGGCCGCCGTCGGTGCGGGCCCAGGTCATCAGCGCCATCGCCAGCAGGCGGCCGTGGGTTTCCGAGCGGATGATGACTTCGGGCGTTCGCTGCGCGGGGTCGAAGTCGGCTGACTGCGCGATGGGCATGTTGCGCTCCAGCGACTCGAAGCGCGCCTTCCAGTCCGGCGGCGCATTGGGCAGCAGCATCTGCGTCAGCGCGGCCAGCGTGGCATTGGCCACGGTGGGCCAGTGCAGCACCTCGTCGGGCTGGGCCGGTGGCAGCGATTCCAGTTCGTTCAGTTGACCGGCCAGCGAGCGTTGGCCCGGCAGGCCGGCCACGATGCTTTCGTACAGCCCCAGGCCCAGGTAGGCCAGGGTGCGCGCGGCCACCGGGGGCGACTGGCCCGGCGTCTGCTGGATGGCGGGCAGCACGACGCGGAACCACTCGGTGGCCACGGCGGCGCTGTAGCGCCCGGCGTCCTGGGGTTGCGCCTGCACGGGCGCTGCCAGGGCCGCCAGCAGCAGCAAGCGGATCAGGGTCGCCATGGCAGCAGGCCTTTGCTGCGGTCAAGCACGTAGCGTGCATCGGCCGCGGCGTCGAACCAGGGGCTGGTGAGGGCCGCATCGCCGGGCTTGGCGCCGGGCCAGAGCACGCGCACGCGGGCACTGGTGGCGTCACCCAGGCCCAGGTGCAGGAAACCCAGGGTGCCGCTGGCGTGGCCGCCGCCCACCACCTGCTCGCAACGCTGGGTGCGGCCAGCGGCTTCCACTTCCAGCCAGGCGCCCACCGCGTCGCGGTTGCCGCCACCCTGGCGCAGGCGGACCTGCAGCCAGTGGCCCATGGGCTTGGGTGATGCGGCCGAGCCGGCGCCCACATTGCGCCAGAGCTTGGCCTTGTCCCAGCGGTTGACGATCAGCGCGTCCAGCAGGCCGTCGGCGTTCAGGTCCACCATCAGGCCGCCCCGGCCGCGCTGGTAGTTCAGCAGGCCGGCTTCGGCGGCAGCTTCCACGTACCTGCTGGCGCCCTGGCCCAGCAGCAGGTTGCTCGGGTCCAGTATGGCGAAGTCGGGCATGTGGCCGATGTTGCCCTTCACGATGAACAGGTCCAGGTGGCCGTCGTTATTGGCGTCGGCGAACTGGGCGTGCCAGGCCGTCGAGGGATGCACGTCACCGCCGGCAAAGGGCCTGTGGGCGGTGACGCCGCGGGCGAAGGCCACGTCCTTGTACTCGGGCCGCGCCGCGCCCGCAGCCAGCACCTGCAGTTTGTTGTCGGCCATGCTGGTGAGGAAGTAGCTGGGCAGGCCCGAGCCGTCCAGGTCGGCGCTGGCGATGCCCATGCCCCAGATCTGCAGTGGCTTCCAGCCGTCGGCCGGGCCGTACAGGCGCGGCTCGCCCTGGGCCGGGATGGACCACAGCTGCTCCTGCCCGCCCTTGTAGTACTCGCGGTCGTTGGCAATGCGCAAGGCCGGTTGGCCGCTGCGGTTCCAGTCCGAGAACAGCATGGCCAGGGCGCAGTACGCAGGCTTGAGCGCCTGCGGCGGCGCGAAGGCGAGTGCGTCGCCGGGGCGCGGGCGCACCAGCTGGTTGTCGGTGCAACTGCCCCAGGGGAATTCGGGCCGCGCGCGGTCCACGTAGGTGCCGAAGGCCAGCGTGGGGCGCACGTCGTCACCCAGCCAGGCAGCGGAGAACGCGGTGGTCCACCCGTTGCCGCCCGCGAAGCCCCAGCGTTCATTGGCGCGCTCGAAGCGGCAGCCGGGCAGACCGCGCATCAGCAGCGTTTCGCCCACGCGCAGCACCACCAGGTCCAGCGCGCCGTCGCCGTCCAGGTCCACCGGGTAAGCGCCCAGGGTGCTGGTCAGTTCCAGGCCGGAGCGCTCGGCCTCGAACTTCAGCGGCCCGCCGCGGCTGCTCTTGTTGCGATAGAACTTGGACCGGTTGGCGCCACCGGCGATGAACAACGACGGCAGGCCGCTGCCGTCGCAGTCCAGGGCGGCCACGCCACCACCGACGATGTACTCGCCCTCGCCGTCGAAGCGGCTCTGCACACCCGCCAGGTCGGTCTCGTCGACGAAGCGCGGCACGGCGGGCGCCTGGGCCACGACAGGCGACAGCGCGGCCAGCCACGCCGCCGCGACTGCGCCGTGACGCAGCCCCCGGCTCAAGGCGCTGCCGGGGCGAAGGACTCCGCCACGCGCGTGACCTTCTTGCCCGCGATGATCATGCCCAGCACCTCGTCCTCGGTGACTTCGCTGGTGCGGTAGGTGCCCACGGTCTTGCCGTTCTTCATCACCGACAGCCGGTCCGACAGGCCGAAGACGTCGGGCATGTCGTGCGAGATCAGGAAGATGCCCACGCCCTGGGCCTTGAGCTTGCGCACCAGGTCGTGGACCATGCGCGTTTCTTCCGGGCCCAGCGCGGCGCAGGGCTCGTCCATGATCAGGGCCTTGGCATTGAAGTACAGGGCCCGCGAGATGGCCACCACCTGGCGCTGGCCGCCCGACAAGGACCGCACCGGCACACGGATGTTCTTGAAGTTCGGGTTGAGTTGGTGGAAGACCTGGCGCGCGGCCTTTTCCATCGCGTAGTCGTCCAGCGTTCCCCAGCGGGTCATGATCTCGCGGCCCAGGAACAGGTTGGCCACCGCGTCCAGGTTGTCCGCCAGCGCCAGGGTCTGGTAGATGGTCTCGACCCCGAGGTTCTGCGAATCGGCCGGGTTCTCGATCTTCACCGCCTGGCCTTCGATGCGCACCTCGCCCGCGTCGATGGGGTAGGCGCCGGCCAGCATCTTCATCAGCGTGGACTTGCCGGCGCCGTTGTGGCCCAGCAGGGCCACCACCTCGCCGGGGAAGACCGACAGGCTCACGTTTTCGACCGCGCGCACGCCGCCGAAGGCCTTGTGGATGCCGGCCATCTCGATCAAGGCAGTCATGACAGCACCCCGCTCGCCGAGTACGGCGCGCGACCCTCCGAGAGGGTCGGGCCTTGCTTGGGGCGGCCCGGCGCGGCGGCCCGTGAATCTGAAATGCTCATGACATGCGCTCCCCGGTGGCGCGGCGATAAAGCACGTCGAACACCACCGCGACGATCAGCACCTGGCCGATGATGACCATGCGCCAGCCGATGCTCACGTCCATCAGCAGCAGCCCGCTTTCCAGGAACTGGATGATCAGCGCCCCCAGCACCGAACCCAGCACGGTGCCGCTGCCGCCCGACAGGGCCACGCCGCCGATCACCGCCGCGGCGATGACGTAAAGCTCCATGCTGGTGCCCAGTGAATTGGTGCCGGCGTTCAGGCGCGACACCGACACCACCGCCGCGACCGTGACCATGGCCGCCAGCAGCAGGAACAGCTTGAGTATCACCCTCTTCACCGGGATGCCCACCAGCAGCGCCGCCTCGGGGTTGCCGCCGATCGCGTACACATAGCGGCCGAAGCGCGTGCGGTTGACGATGAAGGCCAGGCCCATCACCACCACGCCCCAGATCAGCACCGGGATCGGGATGCCCTGACCACGACCTTTGTCGGCCAGCACGTAGGCGTTCATGGTCGCGACGAAGACCAGCAGCACCGCGACGAAGAAGGCGGTGATGGTCACGGCCCACCACAGCGGCGGCACCGGAAAGCCGTTGGCCCCCGCCTTGCGCCGGCTGCTGAAGGCATTCCACACCAGCAGGGCCGACAGCACGCCGCCGAGCAGCCAGCTCAGCGTGGGCCCGAGCGAGCCCTCCAGCCCGCCGCCGAAAAGCAGGAAGGTGGCGTCGGTGATGGGCTGGGTCTTGCCGTCGGCCACCAGGAAGGCCGCGCCGCGGAAGGACATCAAACCGCCGAGCGTGACCACGAAGGACGGCACGCCCAGGTAGGCGGTGAGCCAGCCCTGATACAGCGCGATGAGCAGCGCCACCGCCAACCCGGCGAAACAGGCCGGCGCCCAATGCCAGCCCTTGGTGTACATCAGGAAGGCGATCAGCACGCCGACCATGCCCATCACCGAGCCGACCGACAGGTCGATCTGCCGCGCCACGATGATCAGCGCGATGGCCGCGGCCACGATGCCCACCACGGCGGTCTGCTGGGCGATGTTGTAGAGGTTCTCCGGCGTGAGGAAGTTGCCGGTGAGAACGTGGAAGAAGATCGCCAGCACCGTGAGCACGGCCGCCATGATGGACAGCCGCAGGTCCAGGGCGCTGATCTGGAGTTGACTCAGCAAGGTCGTGCTCCTGTCAGCAGGCACCTCAATGCACCGGATCGGCCGCGGCCTGCGCCGCGGCGTCCGGACCTTGCACCTGGCCCGACACCACGCCCGGTTGGCGCGGCGCGGGGTCAGGTGCCACGCTTTACTTGCAGGCGGCCGGCGCGCTGGCCTTGTTGACCCCCTTGCAGACCTCGTCCTTGCTGATGTGGCCGGCCTTGATCACGGCGTCCAGGTTGGCCTGGGTCACCGGCAGGGCCTTCAGGAAGATGGCGTCCATCGGCACCTTCTTTTCACCGTCGGCCCACTTCACCGCGCCCTTGACCTTCTCGCCCTTGGCCAGCGACACGGCGGCGATGGCAGCCTCGCGGCCCAGGTCGCGCGCGTCCTTCCACACCGACACCGTCTGGGTGCCCAGCGCCACGCGGTTCAGCGCGGCGAAGTCGCCGTCCTGGCCCGACACCGGGACGCCCTTCAGGCCCCGTGCGGACAGCGCCGCCACCACGCCGCCGGCCATGCCGTCGTTGGAGGCCACCACGGCGTCCACCTTGTTGTTGTTCTTGGTGAGGATCTGCTCCATGTTCTTCTGGGCCACCTCGGGCTTCCAGCCGTCGGTGTATTCCTCGCCCACGATCTTGATGTCGCCCTTCTTGATGGCGGCGTCCAGCACCTCCTGCTGGCCCGCACGCAGGAAGTTGGCGTTCGGGTCGGTGGGCGAGCCCTTGATCATCACGTAATTGCCCTTGGGCTTGGCGGCCAGCACTGCGCGGGCCTGCAAGCGGCCGACTTCCTTGTTGTCGAAGGTGATGTAGAACACGCCCGGCGCCTCGATCAGGCGGTCGTAGGCCACCACCGGGATGTTCTTGGCCTTGGCCTTGGCCAGCGCCGGAACGATGGCGTCCTTGTCCATCGCCAGGATCACCAGCGCCTTGGCGCCCTTGGCGATCAGGCCGTCGATGTCGGCCAACTGCTTCTCGGCCGAGCCGCCAGCGTCGGCGCTGACGTAGCTGCCGCCCAGCTTGGCCAGTTGGTCCTTGATCGCCTTCTCGTCGGTTTTCCAGCGCTCTTCCTGGAAGTTGGACCAGCTGACGCCAACGGTCTGGGCCATGGCGACGGTGCCGAAGCTGGCCAGCAAGGCAGCGGCGAGGATGGGCTTGATGTTCATGGTGTGTCTGTCTCCTGGTTATAGAAAGTGAGATTGTCAAAGATAGCTGTTGACCAGCGCCTCGAGCCGCTCCTGCCGGCCCGACACGGGTTGCGGCTCGAGCGAGCCCTTGTCGACGATCGCAGCCAGGTCCGCCAGCGACCGTTTGCCTTGCAGGATGGCACGGCCTAGCTTACCGTCCCAGCCCGCATAGCGTTCCTGCACGGCGCGCGCCAGCGCACCGTCGTCGATCATTTTCTCGGCCACCAGCAGCGCCCGGGCGCACAAGTCCATCGCATGCGCATGGCCTTCGATCAGGTCGTCCGGGGCTATGGACTGGCGGCGCAGTTTGGCATCGAAGTTCAGGCCTCCGGTGGTGAAGCCGCCGCCCTTGACGATGTGGTACATCGCCAGCGCCATCTGCGGCAGGTTGTTCGGGAACTGGTCGGTGTCCCAGCCCAGCAGCTCGTCGCCGCGGTTCATGTCGATCGAGCCCATCACGCCCAGCGCCTGGGCCAGCGAGATCTCGTGCTCGAAGCTGTGGCCGGCCAGCAGCGCGTGGTTCTGCTCGATGTTGACCTTGACCTCCTTCTCCAGGCCGTAGCTTCGCAGGAAGCCATGCACCGTGGCCACGTCGTGGTCATACTGGTGCTTGGTGGGCTCGGCGGGCTTGGGCTCGATCAGGATGGCGCCCTTGAAGCCTATTCTGTGCTTGTGCTCGACCACCAGCGTCAGGAAGCGGCCCAACTGGTCCAGCTCGCGCTGCAGGTCGGTGTTCAGCAGGGTCTCGTAGCCTTCGCGGCCACCCCACAGCACGTAGTTGGCTCCGCCCAGCTCGTGCGTCAGCTCCAGCACGTTTTTCACCTGCGCGGCGGCATAGGCAAAGACCTCGGGGTCGGGGTTGGTGGCCGCGCCGGCCATGTAGCGCCGGTGGCTGAACAGGTTGGCCGTGCCCCAGAGCAGGCCGATGCCACTGTCCTGCATCTTCTTCGCGAAGACCTCGCCGATGCGGCGCACGTTCAGGTTCGACTCACGCAGCGTCGCGCCTTCGGGCGCGATGTCGCGGTCGTGGAAGGTGAAGTAGGGCACGTTCAGCAGCCGGAACAGATCGAAGGCCACGTCGGCCTTGTGCACCGCCTGGGCCATGGGGTCGCCACCCGCGGCATGCCAGGGACGCTGGAAGGTGTCACCGCCGAAGGGGTCGGTGCCCGGCCAGACAAAACTGTGCCAGTAGCAGACCGCGAAGCGCAGCTGCTGTTCCATGGTCTTGCCCAGCACCTGGCGCTTTGGGTCGTACCAGCGGTAGCCCAGTGGGCGCTTGGCCGAAGGCCTGAACTTCGGGCCCTCGTAGCGCAACGGCTCGGCCAGGGTGAAGTAGCGCCCGTGCTGCGGGGCCGCGTGCTTGTCGGATTGTTTTTTGCTCATGTCGGTGTGGGTGTGGAGCCCAGCGTGCCAGATTGCGCGCCAAGGGGTAGAGGGTTTGCCATGGGGCGTGGCACGGCCCCTGCAAGGCCGCGATGGCCGCCGATGCCTGGCCTTCAGGTGATCACGGCAGGTTGTCCTTCAGGAAGATGTCGATTCGGATGCGTTCCTGGTCGGGCAGCACGCGCTCGCCGGACAGCATGGCCAGCGCCAAGCGGCATGCGGAGCGCACCTCATGGCCCGCGTCCTGGTTGATGACGGCATCGGCCACGCCGTCCAGCAGCGCACGGCGTGCATGCGGCGTCAGTTCGTGGCAGACCCAGACCACGTGCTGGGTGCGACCGCTGGCGGCCATCGCGGCCTGGATGCCGCGGTTGCCGGCGCCGATGCTGTACAGCCCGGCCAGATCGGGTTCGCGCTTGAGCAGCCGCAGCACCAGCGGCTCGGTGCGGTCGGACAGGTCCTGCCCCTCGATGGGCGGCAGCAGCGTCAGGTGTGCGTGTTCGGCCGCCAGCACCTGTTCGAAGCCGAACAGCCGCTCGGCGTGGTCGCGCAGCGCGCGGCTGCCCATCACGATGCCCACCCGCCCCGGCCGGGGCCCGATGAAGCGGCCCAGCAGCGTGGCCGCGGTGCGGCCTGCGGCCACGTTGTCGATACCGACGAAATGGCTGCGCTTCGAGGCTGGAACGTCGGAGACCAGGGTCACCACCACGGTGCCGGCCGCCACCAGGTCGTCAATGGCGGCTCGCACCTGGGGGTGGTCCAGCGCCATCACCACCACGGCATCGCAGCGACCCAGCAGGCTGTTCAGGTGCCGCGCCAGGTCCTGTGGCGAGAACACGTCCACCGACTGCACCACCGCACTGGCGCGCTGCTCGGCCAGCCACGGCAGCAGGGCCTGCACCTGCTGCTTGAGCATGCCGACAAAGCTGTTGGTCCCCGCCGGCAGCACGAACACAAGCCGAGCGCTGCGCTTGCGCGCCAGGCGCGCGGCAGCCGGGTCGGCCCGGTAGCCCAGTTGCTGGACCGCCGCCTGCACCCGCTCGATCGTGCGCGCTCGGGTGCCGGCGCGGCCGTGCAGCACGCGGTCCACCGTGGCCAGGCTCACGCCGGCGACGCGTGCGACGTCGTGCAGGCTGGCGCGAACTGGCAGGTTCATGCGCATGATGTTAGTGGCGTCAAATGAGGTGCGCAACTCATCTTGATCGAGCAAGCGTCGGGGGTTTCCCTTGGTGCGCCCAAGACCGCAGGACCGTGGGCGGCATCCCAGGTCGCGGTGGCCGATGCAGCGCGGCCGAAGGTGCTTCTCGAAAGCCCGGTTCGCGTGCAGGTGGCTCGGAAGCGGTGCTGCGGGTCCGCGGACCACCATTCGACCTCTTCCTGATGGGTCTGCAGATGCCGGTGCCCGACGGGTTCCGGGCCATGGAGGCTATCCGGCCATTCGAGGGCTCCGTGGGTCGTTCCGCCGTGCCGAACCCGGCCTGCTCCAGCACGACGCCGAGTCCACGCGCATCAGCGTCAGATGCAGGGGCCAATCTCTGGGCGCCGCCACGTTGCTGTGGTCGCAGGTGGCGCGGGCGAACAAGCCGACAAGTGCCCCCCATCAAGATCGTTCGTCCCCAAGCCGGCTTGCCGGCCTGCGAGGCCAGCGCCAATACCGGCAGGCCGACCGGGCGGTGCGCCTGCAGACCGGGCGCACCGAATCAGGGCGAAATCGATGTCCTGGCGCCACGCGCGACGGCCCTTTGGGTACCTCCACCCCTCGATCGCGTGTCGCAGTGCCGCAATCACCGACTTATTGAGGGTTTACCCTAGGTTATCCCGTTAAAGTGGCCCGGCCTCGACGTCGATGCCACCCGCAAGACCGCTCAGCCGCACACGAACGCACTGCCCGAAGGTTCCCTAATCCATGTCCCAGATCGAACGCAGCGGCACGCTGGACGCCGCCCTGCAGCAAGCCGCCGCGCAACTGGCGCAGGCCCGGCCGGATGGCGCCACGGCGCATCGCCCCGTTCTCTACCTGCCCGGCAACGCCGGGCGCATCGACGCCGTCGAGCAGTGGCTGTTCGCCCAGCCTGAGGCCATCGCCGGCTGCGACGTGTTCCAGATCTATGCGCTCGGCCCCGCCGAAGGCTGGGAGCGCACGGTCCTGGCCAACGTCGGCCTCGTCACACCCTTCATCGGCCCCGGCGTGCGCCACCTGGTCAACGCCGGCCTGGCCCGCAACATCCGCTGCAACCTGTCGCAGGTGCCGCAGCTCTTCGAGGGCCGCTGGCGCCCCGAAGTGGCCATCGCCCATGTCTCGCCGCCCGACGCCGAAGGCCGCGTCACGCTGGGCCTGAACGCGGGCCTGGACATCGCCCCGGTGCGCGCCGCGCGCTGGAAGCTGGCGGTGGTGAGCCGGCGCATGCCGCGTTGGCACATCGCCAGCGTCGATGACCCGGCCAGCGGCCAGCGCTTCGACATCGGCTGCGCGATGCGGCTGGACGAGTTCGATGCCGTGGTCGAGATCGACGAGCCGCTGCTCGAGCGGCCGATGCAGACGGCGCAATCCGCCGAGGCCAGCGCCGACACGCGCGCCATCGCCGCGAACGTGATCGACCTGCTGCACCGCGACGCCGCGATGGGCCCCGGTGCCGACACCCTGCCGCACACGCTGCAGCTGGGCATCGGCCGCCTGCCGGACGCCGTGGCCGATGAGCTGGTTGCGCGCGGCCTGGGCGTGGCCGGCATCTGGAGCGAGATGCTGTCCGACGGCGTGCTGCGCCTGCTGCGCGCCGGGCTGATTGCCCGCGCCGGCCGCACGTCGGCGGGCGAACGCGACACGCCAGGGCACATCGCCACGCTGCGCGAGCGCATCGTCGTCGGCTTCGTGCTCGGCTCGATGGCCCTGTACGAGGCCATGCACGACAACCCTGCCTTCGCGGTGCTGCCGCAGGCCGAGGTCAACGACCCGGCGCTGATCCGGCTGAACGACCGCATGGCCAGCCTCAATGCCGCGCTGGCGGTCAGCCTGACCGGCGAGGTGGCCGCGGCCACGCTGGACAAGCGCTACTACTCCGACGTGGGCGGCCAGTTCGACTTCGCGCTCGGGGCCTCCTGGTCGCGCGGCGGCGTGGCGGTGATCGGTCTGCCCAGCGCCGTGCGCCTGCGCGATGGCGCGTTGGGCAGCCGCATCGTCGCCACCCATGCCGAAGGCGCGCACCACACCATTGGCGCCGACCTGCCGGTGGTGGTGGTCAGCGAACAAGGCGCGGCCGACCTGCGCGGCCTGCACGACTGCGAACGCGTGGAGGCCATGCTGTCGATCGCGCACCCGCAGTGGCGCGCCGCGCTGGCCAAGGATGCGCGCACCCTGCCTTCGATGCAGGGCGTGGGCGCTATTCCCGCGCAGCTGGTCGCGCTGCGCGATGGGCGCCACGCGGTGCTGCGCCCCGCCGTGCGCGCCGACATCCCGGCCATTGCCGACTACATCGGCCGCCTGAGCGAGGCCGACCGTTTCACGCGCTACATGGGCACCGTCTCCGAACGCGCGCTGACCGACCCGTCGCGCATGAACCGCCTGTACGACGAAACGCTCGACTACCGCGAGCACGCCGCCTTCCTGATCGAGCTGGACCGCGAGGTCATCGGCGTCTCGCACGCCTTCCGCATCGGCCAGGGCGGCACCTACGAGGTCTCGTACTCGCGCCGCAGCGACTTCGGCCGCCAGGGCCTGGGCACGCACCTGATGCATGCGCTGATCGACTGGGGCGTGGCGGCCGGCGCCGAGAATTTCTACGCCACCACCTACCGCAACAAGAACCCGCGCATGCGCAGCCTGTTCGACCGCTTCGGCTTCAGCGCCCATGCCGACCCGGACGACTACAACGCGGTGAGCTACCGAGCGACCGTGCATGAACTGGCACGCCAGCGCGCAGTGCGTGCGCAGGCAACGGCCGCGCTGGCGGAATCGGCCCGTGCGGCCCGTGCACCCGGTGGCGTGGCCGACCAGGACAGTGCGCTGGCGCAGGGGGCCTGACCCGCGGCCCGAACCAAGGGCGCACGCCTGGCGCCGCAGCGTCCTGCAAAGCGCCTGATGCGCTGCAGGTGCAGGCGGACCACAAACCGTGTCCTTGTCGGCGCGGCCGATGCCTGAGAGGCTGTGTGCGCCAGCCTGGTCCCGCTGCTGCAGAACTGCGCCGTCAAGTGCGTTGATGGCCACCGCCACCCGACGGCCTTGCTCATCGCTCCGCCGCGCGCCAAGACCATCGAGGACCAAGCGCTACATTCGCCGCCATGGAACCGCATTGGGGCTTGATCGTTGTCGGTGCCGCCTGCGCCGGCTTCGAGCAAGGCCTGTCGGGTTTCGGATTCAGCCTGGTCGCGCTCAGCTTCTGGGCCTGGGCTCTCGACCCGAAACTTGCCGCGGTGCTGGCGGTGTTTGGCGGTTTGACGGGGCAGCTGCTCGCCGCCTTCACGGTGCGGCGCGGGTTCGACTGGACGCGCGTCGCGCCCTTCATCGTCGGCGGGCTGCTCGGGCTGCCGCTCGGGCTGTGGCTGCTGCCGCGCATCGACGCGGTGGCATTCCGCGGCTTCGTCGGTGCGCTGCTCGCGCTGTGGTGCCCGCTCATGCTGCTGGCGCCGCGGCTGCCTCACCTCCAGGTGGGCGGCCGTGTCGCCGACGGCCTGGCCGGTGCGGTCGGCGGGCTGATGGGCCCGCTTGGCGGCTTCACCGGTGCGGTGCCGACGCTTTGGTGCACGCTGCGCGGCTACGAGCGCGACGCACAGCGCGCGGTGATCCAGAATTTCAATCTGGCGATGCTCGCCACCACGATGGCGACGTACTTCGGGGCCGGCATGCTGTCCCGCGCGATGCTGCCTGCCATGGCGCTGGTGGCGCTGTCGCTGCTGCTGCCGGCCCTGGTTGGCATGAAGGTCTACGTGGGCATCAGTCCGCAGCTGTTTCGCCGCCTCGTGTTGGTGCTGCTGACGGCGTCGGGCTTCGCGATGCTCGCGAGCACAGTGCTGCGCTGATGCCTTTCATGCCGCGCTGGGGGGCCCAGTTCGGCAGCCGCGGTACCGACGCGACCGACCGCTTGGTGGTGGCACGTTGAGCGCCGAAGTTGTCCCCGAACGATGGATTCCCCTCGCGCAATCCTCGGGGCGGAAAATCCTTTCGGCCCCATCCAAGCCCGGTGCATGGCACCCATCGGTGCAGGTGCCGGCACTTCGGGTCAGTCTGTTTGCCGGAGGGCAAATTCAGGATGGACAGCATGCAGGGTCACCGGCTGTAATCGCCTTGGTCGCTGTCACGAATCCCGGAATGGTTGAAGCCGCACGTCCCGTCTTCATCTCCTATGCCCGCCTGGACCAGCCCCTGGTCGCGCGCGCCGTGGAGTTTCTGCGCGCAGGCGGACTCAATGTGTTCGTGGACAGCCAGAGCATTGGCTACGGCACGGACTGGCGCCAGGCCTTGGGCGATGCCATCGAAAACGCCGAGCGCGTCATGCTGTTCTGGACGGCTGCGGCTGCCGCCTCGCGCTGGGTGACCCGGGAGTGGCAGTGGGCGCTCATGCGCGGCAAGAAGGTGGTGCCGACATTGTTGGATGACACCCCGCTGCCGCCGGCCCTGGCCCGCCTGCACGCGGTGACAACACTGCGCGGGCTGTTCCCTGCCCCTTTGCGCCGGCCGGAAGATCTGACCGCAGAGCCGTTCGCTCCGGATGACGAGTCGCAGGGCGAGGACCTCGATCCCGGCCCCGCGGATTCAGGGTGGGCGACATCGAACCCTTCCACACCTGCTTCAGCATCCTCTGGACCACGCGCAATGCCAGGTCGGCTGACCATGATCGTTGCCAGCTTGGTGGTCGTCGGGGTGGTCGGTGGGATGGCATTGCTGCGACCGGCCAGTGTGCCGGCCGGCTCATCCCCGGTGCCGGCGGCTGTAGGAACGCCAGCCTCCGCGGCCGCATCGGCGGGGCAAGGTCCTGCCTCATCAGCAGCCCCGCCCGCGTCCGCCGCTGCGTCGGCCGCCACGGCGGCGTCAGAACCAGCGTTGATGGACGTGGAGCCAGACACTTTCCTTCGGGGGCCGCTGTTTGCCCTGGTGATGCTGGCCGGGGCGGCCTTGTTGCTCCTCAGGCGCCTGACCCAGAATGGCCGAGCGCGCGCTATCGTGAATGAGGTCTACTCGGTGTAGCAAAGCCTCTGGCGCTGCCCAGACTGCGCCAGGCAGCAGGAAACATCATGATGAAAGGCCTGAGTGCGGCTGCCCTGGGCGCCGCCTGTTTCGCCGCTGCAGCGCGGTCGTTTCGGACCTGTCGTGGACCTTGGATACCTGGCCGTGAGGTGGGCGCGACAGCCTACTTGCCGGTTGCAGGCTGTGATGCAGACTTGCTGGTGTTGAGCGGTATTCCGAGATCCGGTGCCTTGAGCTCCTTGGCCGAGTTCATCTGGCGTCCGCTCGGGGGAGGCAAGCTCTCCAAGAATCCGCGGTTTGGCTTGCTCTCCGGGGTGACCGCTGCGCCGCTCTTGATTGGCGGCGTTGAGGGCGCAGAGCTTTGGGACAGCGACTTTTCCGGTACTGGCGCCTGAGCGGGGCTGGGTGTGGTGGCGTTACCCCTGGCGGGGATGAGAACGATACCCGGGGCGGAACCGTCGATGATGGCGCGACGCCTTTCGGCGAGTGATTGACCGGGCTCGGTGCCACAACCCACAAGCAGGGTCAGCAGCAAGAGACTCAGGCAAGACTTGTGCATTGAAGGGCCATTGGGGCGATGTGCTTTCATGGGCACGATCTTACGATGTGGGCCAAACCGTGTCCCTTCGGCGCCTGAGGCTCGAAACCAGGCGGGCCCTACAGCAGCGTGCGTCGGTCCCGCGTGGGACGCCGACATTGGACAGGACGCTTCCCCTACGGGTGGCGCTGCAGACGGATGGCCTGCTCAGGGCAAGCGCTGACGCACTTGCCACAGCCTTCACAGGCGCCTTCCTTGACCAGCAATGCCTGCTGCCATCGATGGGCGATGCCCTTCAGGGTGCCCTTGAATCCGACGCCTTTGCGCAGTTCTTTGGGCAATGTTCCGACTTTGAATACCCCAACAGGGCACACGCGAACACAGTCTGCCTTGCCCTCGCAACTGGCGCGATCGATCACCGGCCTGAAGGCCCCGGGTTCGTGTTTGCATTCGGTCGCCTTCGTCAATGTGCGCGCTCCGTTCTTCGTGCGGTCTGGCATTCGAGGTCAGCCTGGCCCTGGAGCGTGGCGTGCAAGGCTTGGCCGGGGCGACGAACATTTTGGCCCGGCCGGGCCCTGGGTGCGCAACTGCAGGGGCTGGCCTTGGCCCTGGGCATGGGCATGGGCGGCACGGTGGTCACTGCCGAGTGAGAACCACATGTGTGGCCAGGGTGGTACTTTGGTGCTTGGTGCATTCGTAGCCCAAGGCGGGAAGATCCACTCCATCAAAGAGCCTTTCGCCAGATCCAAGGACGACCGGTGCGATGGCGATGTGCAATTCGTCGATCAGGCGCTGGCGAAGGTATTGCTGAATGACATTGACTCCGCCGCCAACGCGAACATCCTTGTCCCCGGCTGCGGCGCGTGCTTGCGCTAAGGCGGCGTCCATGCCTTCGGTAACGAAGTGGAAAGTTGTTCCACCTTCCATGACCAAAGGCGCACGTGCATGCTTGGTCAAAACGAACACTGGGACGTGATAGACGGGGTTCTCGCCCCACCATCCTCGCCAGCTTTCATCTGGCCAGGGCCCGCGAACCGGCCCGAACATGTTCCTGCCGAGGATCCAGGCTCCCACATTCCGGAAGCCCCGCGCGGCAAAGTCGTCGTCAATGCCGATCTCTCCGCCGTCGTTCCCGAACAGGTTCTTCTGAAACGTTCGGGTGGTTAGGGCCCATCGGTGCAGCGAGGTGCCTCCCACGCCGAGTGGATTGTTGATGTCTTGGCGTGGGCCGGCGCCGAAGCCGTCAAGCGATATGGTGAAACCCTCGACTCGAAGCTTGGGCATGGTCCGTCTCGGTGGTGGAAGTGACGCCTAGGGTTGTTCGGTGCTGCCAAACCTTGGAGCCAAGGCCGGCCCGACAGCGCAGCGTGGAAGGCACGGCAGGGACGACGAGGCCTTTGGCCCAGCAGGGCCTTGCACGCGCAGATGTTGGGGCCCGCCTTGACCGAGGGGATTAGGTACCACTTGCACTCAGTGGGTCGCGGACGGTGTAGATGACCGAGAAAATCTTCCAGCCACTCTCGGTGCGCACCAACTGCCACATTTCCTTCCCCCAATTCGTCCGGTTTGTGCCCTCGAAGAACTCGTAGTCAAAGCTGACGGAGGCGATTTCGCCGTCGGTTTGAACTTGCACGTTGGAGAACTTCTCCTCTCTGGGCTCTGTCGCGGAAACAGCCTCGTCAATCAGACTGACGAAGTTGTTCGCGGGAATCCTTCGGGCCTTGATCGCGTCAGGCTTGTTCTTTCGAATACTGACAAGGCGGGAGTCTTCAGAAACGTGTTGCCAGCCAATCTCCTCGGGCTTCTCCGAAAAGAACAGGCTCATGTAAAGCGGCTTGTCCTTGGTCAGCAAGGCGATCCTGAATGATTCCACAACCTGATGAATGGCCGCGGTGCTTCCAGCATGGTCGGCGAGCCGTCCCGTGGACTGACAACCCAGGAGGTACAGCAGGATGACAAGAACGATGAATGGGTGGCGCATCAGGCTGCAGACGGCAACTTGGCATAGACACAGCTGTTGCGGAGACCACCGTCTGGGGCCCGCATGACGTTGTGGAGGATTCCTTCCAACCGAAAGCCACAACGCTTGGCGACAGCCCTGGAACCATGGTTCTGCTCATCTGTGACCAGTTCCACCCGCTTTGCCCCCAGTTCGTTGAGAGCCCATGAGACCAAAGCAAGTACGCCCTCTGTTGCGTAACCCTTTCCGGTTTCGCTGCTTCGGACCCAGTAGCCCACTTCAGTCTTGGGCACTGTCCAGTCAGTTCGATGAAGGCCAAAGGATGCAACAAGGCGACCGGTCGCGCTCTCAAACGCCAGGTAGGGCAGGTCTGCGCGAAGAAGAAAGTTGGCCTCAGCCTTGCGGCAGCGTACTGCCGCCGATTGCAGTGTCTGTTCCTCTGCGACCCAGGAGAGGAACCAAAGATTTCTTCGAAGTTCGGTGATCGATTCCATCAGGGCAGCATGAAGAGCTTCAGCGTCATCCGCGATGAAGGATCTGAGGAGCAGGCGAGACGTCCTGAACGACGACGGAACGGGAAAGAGCATCGAATCCGGCATGTGTCTTCTGCAGCCTGGCGTTCGAGTTAAGGCGGGCCCTACAGCGGAGCGCGCAAGCCCGCACAGGACGGTGATGAATCTGGCCTGCGCGGGATTTGCACGCGCAGCTGTTGGGGCTCGCCCTGGCCGAGGGCTCAGGCGTCGCCTTTGACAACTGCGGAAGAACCGTTGGCCTTGACGGAGGCGATTCCATCGTCCCGGCCGGACGCGGACTTGTACATCTGGCTTGTGCCAATGACCTGATGGTTCGCGGCTTTCAGATTGAAGTAAAAGCGACCATCCGAGGCTTCCTTCCGGTCGTAGTTGCCGTCTGATGAGCAGTTCTTTTGCACCGAGGCGATTCCGTTTTCGGCGGAGCCTTTGCTCTCGTATTGTTCACTGCGAAGGATCACTTCCGCGTTGCCAGCCTTCAGGACAAAGGCGTACTGTCCCTTGTCGTTCTTGTTGAGTTCAAACCAGCCTGCCATGGAACCTCCATCGTCTGCGGTTGTTGGGACCTGCCATCGTAACGATGTGGAACTGAGATCCCTGGGCCAGCCATGCTGAAGCTGCATCGGGGAAACCCGCGGTCGGTGAAGTGCCCGGACCTTTGCTCTTCGCGATGCCCAACGGCTGAACGAAAGCGAGGTGACCTGAATTCTCCTGGCCGTGGTGGCCTTGCGATGCTGTCTCGGCATGCTGGCTTTTTTGCGGTGCCTGACGTTCGAGCTAAGGCGGCCCTTGCGCGCAGCTGTTGGGGCTCGCCTTGACCGAGGGGTTAGGCACCACCGCCTTGCCCTTGCTTAAGCGACTGCCGCAATGCCGAGGCTTCTCGGCGCATTGCCTTTGCTGCAGCCTCTTCGTAGCGCGTGACCGCCTCGGTTCGCATTTCTATGGCTCTGGCCAGTGCGGCCTTGAACTTCTTCGCTGTGTAAGTTGCTTCGCTTGCGATGTAAATGCTCTTGATCTGGTTGTTCTCGCCGAACCGTGGGATAAGAACTGAGAGTGAGGCGGTCTGGCCGCTTTGCTCGCTGCGGCGGGCAACAATGGGACCCGAGATCCCGGGCGGAAGCCCGGAAGTCTTGTGCGCGCTCGGTCCGCGCTTGAGCACCACAGGCGCCGGCATGGATGCCAGGCGTTTGATCAATTCGCGCGTAGCGTCCTGCAGCGACTGTGCAGCGCCGGTCCCGTCGGAATTGCCGTCTTTGAAGAACTTGGTTCCGTTGTAGCGGACCTGCCAACCGTGCGTGGCCTTGGTGTCTATGCGCTGGATGCGCTGAGGTACTTCAAAAGTGGTTCCGGTAAAGATGGTGACTGTGCGGGTTTTCATGATGATCCAACGACATTGAGGGGTTCCCTGATGAACACTTGCGGTTCGTTTTCGTGGTGCCTAACGTCCGAGGTAAGGCCTGCCCTGAAGCGGAACGCGTAGGGCCCGCTTGGGACGCTGAATATTCTGGCCCATGCGGGCCTTGCGTGCGCGGCTGCTTGGGATCGCCTTGACCGTGGGGGTAGGCGACGACCTTCAGCCCTGGAAGAAGTAGACCTGGCCGGAAGCCTCCGGAAATGCGCTCTTGATACGACCGGCGCCAGCCCTCAGATGACCTTGCAAGGCAACGCATCGTGGCTCCTCGACGGCGCGATGCCGTGGCAAGAAGGGGCAAAACGTCAATGCATCCTTGACGATCGCTTCATTGCCTGACATTTGCGACCTGAGGGTTCGCACCTGACTGGCGAACTCTTCGTTGGAAAGCGACGTTGCTCTGGCGGACAAGCCGACTGCGCAGACTGCCAGAGCGCAAATTTTCCTGCTGGCGCGGAGCGTGACCATGTTGTCTCTCCTGTGTGTTGGCTCCTGCCGTTGCCGGCCGGGCCGCACTTGCGAGTTTCGCCGATCTTGGGAAATTTGTCGCCCAACGTCCGGGCTGAGGTGGGCCCTACAGCGGAGCGCGAAAGGCTCGGCTGGGCCTAGCGCGCGCAGCTGTCGGGGCTCGCCGAGGCGACATTCTTGGGCAAGGTGCTCAAGCAGGAGCCATGTAGACCAGCAGCAACCCTAGAGTTGCCGGCACGGACTGTATGAAGAGGATGCGCTTGTTCGCTGTCGCCGCGCCGTAGAGTCCGGCCACAAGCACGCACAGCAGGAAGAAGACCTTGATGTGATGGCCCTGTGCCCCGAGGTACAAGCCCCAAAAAAGCCCTGCGGCAAGGAAGCCGTTGTACAAACCTTGATTGGCGCCCAGGACCTTGGTTGCCGCAGCGAACTCCGGTGTGAGGTTGAACGCCTTCATTCCCTTTGGCTTGTCCCACAGGAACATCTCGAGCACGAGGATGTAGACGTGCAACAAGCCAATGAGCCCAACGACGACGTTCGCTGCTGTTGACATGGCAGTCCTGCTTCTGCGCTGAAACGGCGAATGGTAAGCGGTTGGGGGTCACATGTCGCCACATGTTCGGGGCAAGGCGATCGCTGCCGCCGAGTGTATTAGCCCCGCGCGGGACGATGATGAATTTGGCCTGCGCGGGGCTTGCAGGCGCAGCAGTTGGGGGTTTGCCTTGACCGAAGGGTTAGGCACCAGAATCATGTGGCCTTAGACCGGTGGCGTGCCGACCGTGAGCCATTGCCCAGCTGAGAAGGCTGTGTAGCTCCTTCCGTTGGAGCCAACTACCTGCAGGGCTCCATTGGCCACAACCGTGACCGAAAGATCCATACCTTGGACCGTTGTCACGACGCCATTCGGGCGATGAATGGTGAGGGTGACTGCCTTCATGCCCAAGGAGGGCGGTCCCTTGGACTCCGTGGCCTTGGGCGCGGTTTTCCGTGTTGCCATTGACTGGTGCCTTTGTATGAACTCCAGCCATTATGGATCCCCGCTTGGGCCACGGATTTCCCGTCCCAATGCATCTCTGACCCTTGGGTCTGGCCTGCAATCGCCAGCAAGAACGAGTCAGGTGATTGACCTGGTTGCGGCCTTCTCGTTCTGAGGCCTAACGTTCGAGGTAAGGCGGGTTCTGCAGCGGAGCGTGTAGGCCCGGCAGGGACGACGAAATTTTTTTGACCCAGCCGGGCCTTGCACGCGCAGTGGTTGTGGCTCGCCTTGACCGAGGGGTCAGGCCCCGCTGAGGCGAATGCCCGCTTCAAGTGTGAAGTACTGCGGGCTTAGCGAGGACATGGGTCCTTTCAACTTCTCAATCTCGGATGCAGGTGCGTGGACTTCAAGCCGAACAATCTTGGAAATCTTGAGGGCTTGGCCAAGCAGATTGCCAACGTTCTCGAGGTGTGCAAGCACTGCTTCCGCGTTGACATAGCCCTCCCTGCAATGAGCCGTGTTTCCGCTGAAGGAAAAAGCGTAGTGAACGCAGCCGGATTCGTTCCGGGTCTTCTCGACGAACTGAGGCCCCAATTCCTTGAAAGCGGATAGGTTCTCAGATGGAACTTCAAAGTAGGGCACGAGGGTGCAGCAGGTGTCGGGCATGAACATTGGCGTCTCCTGTTTGTGCGGCGCAGCATGGTGCAGGCGCAAGCCATTCTGCAACTTTGCTGAAACCGGGCCTGGAAATAGGAGATTTGGCCCCGGCAAGGCCACGATGGCCTCTGGAGTGCGGGGCCTAACGCTTAAGCCAACGCAAGCCCCACAGCGCAGCGCCTAAGGCCCGGCAGGGGCTGTGCGCATATTGACTCAACCGGGACTTGCGTGCGCGGCTTTTGGGGCTCGCGTTGCGCGAAGGCTTAGGCCACGCGTCCCTGGACGCTTGCGCTGAACTGGCGCTGTATGCCTGCTCCGGCCATGCCCGATGAAGCGTACCTTGCCAAGAACTAGGCCTTGAACATGGCACTCTGCGCGTTCTTGCCGCCGGCGAGATAAGCCAGCCACCCCCAGGCACCGAGCGATCCTACCCCTAGCATGCCAAGAAGCCACAGGACTGTGGAAGTGCCTGACCTGGGGTATTGCTGACCGACAGCAATGACGATGACGAACATCATGACCGCAATCAAGAAGATGCCGGCGAAATTGTTGGCCCAGTGCTTTGGATTCTTTGTCAAAACGGTGATCAGGTTGCTCATGGCTTCTCCTTCATGCGTTGACACGGCATCTGTACTTTATTGCATCCGCTCAGGCTTGGTTCTGGCTCAGTCGAAGCATCTTCGAGGAGTCCCGCCAGCGGCGGTGACCTTGCTTGCGTGGCCCCAGGGTTCGAGGTAAGTCGGGCCCTACAGCGGAGCGCGTTAGGCCCCGCCTTCCTCACCGCTGCGGTGATTCTTGCTCTTGGAGTGGCTGCGGCCGCTGGCAACGCTCCTGACTTGCCAGTTCGCACCCGCCAATGCACACGACTTGGTTCATGCGGTTGAGAGTGGCTGCACCGCCAGGTTGTGCTGAACAAACTATGCGGCGTAGATGATCGACTCTGCATTGTCCTGTGCCACAAACAACTTCCCCTAGCATGTCTTTGGCTATTGATCCAAGGGGTGGCGCACAAACCGGCTCGCCCAATCTGTCTCGAACACACCCAGGAGTGTCCCGCCCGGCAAGCGCGGGTACTGAAACAGCAAAGGCGATGACACACAAGAGGCAATGGCCGAACCCCGCCCGTACTTTGGTGCTTATCGCCTGAGAACAGTGGTTGATTTCAATCTTCGACATGCTTGCCTCTAAGCAGGTGGTGGTTTGCGGTGCCTAACGTTTGAACTAATGCGAGACCGACAGCTGGCCGGGCATGACATGTCGGCGACGATAGCCGATTTGGCGCAGGCAGGGTAGGCCCGGTCAGCTGTTGGGGCTCGCCTTGGCCGAGGGGTTAGGCCTGATCTCTGGCGAAGCGCTCCAGTTGAGAGACATTCCTCTCGCGCAGCCTCGCGAGCGCAGCAAAGTACAGGGCAACAAGTGCGGCAAGACCGTACTTTCGATAGTTTGCCGGCAGGACGGCATAGGCCAGAACGGTCGCTGCAGCCCACAGCCAAATTGTCTTGGCCGGCAGGCGCGGTCTTGTTCTGTCTCGGAGGAACGCTTGGCAGTGCGGGCAGGCCGGTTTGAGTTGCCTTGGCCGGTACCACTTGGCGCCGGTAGGGAAGAGCAAGTAGCTCACATTGTCGAATCGGCGCGAACATACGGGGCAACAATGCTTTCCTGCTGCCTGCGCCCGTGTATCGCTGTCGAGTTGTTGGTCGCACTTTGGACAAACGGCATCTATAGCTGGGAGTGAGCGACCGCAGCTCTCGCATTTGAACGGAGTTGGCGAGAGCGTTTGGCGATCGGACTGCATTGTGGCTATGAGGCCTAATGTTCGAGGTAAGGCTGGCCCTGCGGCGGATCATGTTAGGCCCGGCAGGGACAATGACCACTTTGGCCCTGCCGGGCCTTGCATGCGCAGCTGTTGGGGCTCGCCTTGACCGAGGGGTTAGGCTGCACTTACTTGACTGTTCCGGAGTACATGTTGACCGCTTCTTGCACGTACTTCAGATCTTGATACTTTCTCTCGATCTGGTCGTAGATCTTGGGCATCACAACAGGCGCTGCGTCTTCGAGTGTGTCGAGTAACGTTCGCATTGAGTCGATTTCTTCCGTTGAGGGTTCAGTACCCTGAATCAATCGAACTCTATTCTGCTCAAGCAGTCGGATTGCGGCCTTGTACTTCACTCCGGCACTTCTATGTTTGTCTGATCGACCACCAAAGTCCATGAAGGTCTGGAGTGCTGCGAGTACAGCGGCGGCGATGCTCAAAATCCCGACCCACAGCGCAGGAACCTCCTTGGAGGAGAGGGCTGAGAAAACTGACGTACCGACGATTGTGGACACGACCAATGATGGGATGCCCATTGCATACTGACCCTTTGCATACAACCGGGCTGCGACATCGTGCCTGTCACGACATTTGTGGGAGTGGATGAGCCATCCATTCAACAACTCGCCGACGACTGCCGGGGAAAAGACTCTTTTCTCTTCTGCCACTTCGCGCCTCCATGTCATTGCGATCGGCCGATTGGCCAGGCTACTTAGCATTACGCACGGACGTTTCAGTCGGCATCCCAAAGGCTGATGATTGGTTGTGCAGCCCAACGTTTGAGGTAAGGCGGGCCCTACAGCGGAGCGCGTGAGGCCCGGCAGGGGCGATGATGAATTTGGCCCTGCCGGGCCTTGCGCGCGCAGCTGTTGGGGCTCGCCTTGACCGAATACGAAGGGACTTCCCACAGCCCAGCCACGGCGTGATTGCGCCAAGATTGGTGGTGTCGAGTCATCAATCTTCAGCTGTAAAGGGGAAGTCCCATGGAGCAGATTACACGAGGCCTGATCGTTCGGGTGGGTGTGGACCTTGCCAAGCGCGTGATCCAGGTGCACGCCGTTGATGCAGCGGGTCGCGTCGTCGTCGCACGAGCTTTGTCGCGCGAGAAGTTCCTGTCCTGGTGCGCGCAATTGCAGCCGGGCTGCATCGTGGCGATGGAGACCTGCAGCGGCGCGCATCACTGGGCGCGCAGGCTGCGTGAGATCGGCGTGGAGCCGCGGCTGATCGCGGGCCACTTCGTCGGCCCGTACCGCATGGAAGGCCGGTGCGGGAAGAACGACGCCAACGACGCGGCAGCCGTGTGCGAAGCTGCCAGCCGGCCACACATGCGCTTTGTGCCCATCAAGACCGCCGAACAACAGGCCGTGTTGGCCGTGCACCGACTGCGCGAGGGCTACAAGGAAGAACGTACCGGCTGCATCAACCGCATCCGCGGCCTGCTGGCCGAGTTTGGCTTGGTCTTCCCGCAAAGCCCGCAGGCGCTGCGCCTGCAGCTGGCCGACACCCTCGAGGACGCCGCCAACGAACTGCCGCACCTGGCTCGCGTCGCGCTGCAGCGCGCCCATCTGCAGTGGCTTGAACTGGAGTGCCACATCGCCTGGTGCGACGAACGTATCGCCACCCACGTGAAGGCTGACGAACAGGCGCAGACCGTGGCGCAGTTGATGGGCATCGGGCCGATCACCGCCTCCGCGCTGGTAGCCAGCGTCGGAGACTTCAGGCAGTTCAGGACCGGTGCCCAGTTCGGCGCCTGGCTGGGCCTGGTGCCCGGCCAGAACTCCAGCGGCGGCAAGACCAGCCTGGGACGCATCACCCGACGAGGAGACGACTACCTCAGAACGCTGCTGATCCAGGGCGCGCGGTCTGCGGTGATGAGCGCGTCCAAACGAACGGACCGGATCTCGCAGTGGCTGGTGCAGCTGACGGCGCGGGTCGGTTGGCAGAAGGCGGTGGTGGCCATGGCCAACAAGAACGCGCGCATCCTGTGGGCCGTGCTGGCCAAGGGGCGGCGCTTCGATGCGGATCACTGCTCGCTCAAGCCGTCCTGGCCGCCCTGGCCAGGGCGGCCAGGACGGCTTGAGCGGAAGAGATAACGAACGAAGGCAACTGGACAACGACGATCTTCCCGAGGACGTGCGCACGCAGATGCATCCATAGGTC
This sequence comes from Burkholderiales bacterium JOSHI_001, assembly GCA_000244995.1. Lineage (NCBI taxonomy): Bacteria > Pseudomonadati > Pseudomonadota > Betaproteobacteria > Burkholderiales > Burkholderiales bacterium JOSHI_001. Next base: position 1,987,005 of record CM001438.1, read on the forward strand.
AGACCGGCGGCGGGTGAGCTCGACTAACCCTGTGTCGCGCCGCGAGGCGACGACGACGAACGAATGGAGCCCCGCCGAGCGGTTCGTATCTGGGCCCGCGCGACAACACAGCGCAACAAGGCCGCCTGTAGATGTGCAGTCTGTTCCCTGTGGCCGTGCCATCTCAACGTACGCGCATCGGTAGGATCAGCAAGGCAACGCAATCAGGGCAAGGCGTTGACGGAGTGGGAAGTCCCTGTAGAGGGGTTAGGCGCCGCTCCGCGGCTGCAGCCAAGTGGGGCGCTTGGACTGAGCAACACTTCTTGCCTACTTGTTGATGGCTACGGTTACCAGCGCGACAGTGTCTTCGAGTGCGACGACATCATGAACAGTGTTGCCGAGAAGGAAAGACAGTTGGCCCGTCCGTAGGATGTGAGTAGCGCCAGACGCCGTGACTGATATGGAACCCGCCAGGCAATGAATAGTGATTTCACCAGGTACCTTGTGCGGCGGAAGCGAACTTCCAGACTTGAGGATCAAGCGCATGACTTCAAGATCCTTCGACTTGAACAGCGCTGAGGTCCTCTCAGGGGAATCGCTAGACCCCGTTGGTAGAGCGTCAACGGGTTGTCCAGGTGCTGTGTGTGAGATAGCCATGCGACGAAGTATGCGTGCTCTCTGTCTTTGCGGCGCCTAACGTTTGAATTAACGCGGGCCCGACAGCTGGCCGGGCATGACATGACTGCGACGATAGCTGATTTGGCGCAGGCAGGGCAGGCCCGGCCAGCTGTAGGGGCTCGCGTTGAATGAAGGGTTAGGCCACGCTGCGGTACGGACCGGGTTGATGGGTGACACTTTAGTCTGGGTTGATAGGTAACACACCGATGGACGATGGACTCCTTGAAGGAGGAGTCCGATGCCTTGGAGTGAGACCACGACCATGGATGCGAAGGTGGCATTTATTCTGGATTGGAAGAGCCAGAAATACCAGGTGACGGAGCTGTGCGCGAGGTACGGCGTGAGCCGCAAGACGGCGTACAAGTGGATCAACCGGTACCTTGAAGACGGGCCGGACGGGCTGTGGGACCGCAGCCATGCACCCAGGCGTTCGCCACACCGCACAAGCGCGCAGGTGGAGCAAGCGATCGTGCAGCAGAGGCTGCGGCATCCGAGCTGGGGCCCGAAGAAGCTGATCTGGACGCTGCAGCGCTGGCAACCGGAGCTGGAACTGCCCAGCCTGGGGACGGTGGCAGAGATCCTGAAGCGCAACGACCTGGTGCTGGCCAAGAGAAGGCCCAGAGCGGTGGGCCACCCCGGGCGGCCGAGCATGGCGGTGAGCAAGCCCAACGACAGTTGGAGCATCGACTTCAAGGGGCAGTTCAGGACGGGCGACGGCAAGTACCTGTACCCGCTGACGGTGACGGACAACCACAGCCGCTACCTGCTGGCGTGCCAGGGGCTGCCGGGCACGTTGCTGGAGCCCACGCAGGCGGTACTGAGCCGGGTGTTCAAGGAGCATGGGCTGCCCAGCCGGATGAGAAGCGACAACGGGGTGCCATTCGCGGCGTACACGCTGGGAAGGTTGAGTCGGCTGTCGGTGTGGCTGTTGAAGCTGGGGGTGATGCCGGAACTGATCGAGCCGGGCAAGCCCCAGCCAGAATGGGCGGCACGAGAGGATGCACAGGACGCTGAAGGACGAGACGTTGAAGCCGCCGGGGGCCAACGCTGGAGTGCAGCAGAGGAAGTTCAACAGCTGGCGACAAGAATTCAACCAGGACAGGCCGCACGAGGCCCACGACGGGTTGACACCGGCGGACGTGCATGTGAACTCGACGAGGCAAATGCCCAGCAAGCTGCTGCAGCCCGAGTACCCTGACCGATTCGAGGTTCGCTACGTCAGCGCCAACGGCGGAATTCGATGGCGCAAGAAGTGGCTGAATGTGAGCAGCGTTCTGATTGGAGAACACGTGGGCTTGGAAGAAGTTGACGACGGCAAGTGGGACGTCTACTTCGCCAACTACAGGCTGGGAACATTGAATGAACGCTTCATGAGAATTGAGGATGTCCTCGGTAAACTGAAGCGCCGCGTGTAACCCATCAACCCGGACTATCTGTCACCCATCATCCCGACTGCTCATGCACGATTGGTGAACGAAGGCTCGGTGTGGCGGCTGGGTGGGCCCGGCGTGCGGAAGCGCGCCTTCGACGCGCTGCACGCCAATTGCAGGGTAAGCCTGCTCTGTGGGGCGCGGCGATTTGTAGAACTGGCTGGGCTGTGGCCTGGAACAACCGCCGACCACGCGGTAGTCGCCTCGGGCATGGGCTGCGAAGCAGCCGATGCAGACGGCGAACTTGGCTGGCGCAACGCGCCAGGCAAGCGCTCGGCCTGACCTCTCATGGGGAAGGCACAGCGCGCTTGCGCCACAGGCGGACCGAAATGCCTGCCGCAACTGCGATGAGGATGGCGGCAAGCAGGAACTTGCCCATGAAAATGGAGAGCGCAGCACCAGTAAGTGAAAACAGCCGCAGGCCCACATACAGAGCTAGACCAAAGACTTCGGGGCTTAACAGCTTCGGCATTGGCTGGGTGGTGGTTTGCGTGGCCTAACGTTTGAATTAACGCGGGCCCGACGGCTGGCCGGGCATGAACTGACTGCGACGATAGCCGATTTGGCGCAGGCAGGGCAGGCCCGGCCAGCTGTTGGGGCTCGCGTTGAATGAAGGGTTAGGCACCGCTGTGCCGGAGCGCGCGTTTGGCCGGGCCTTTGTGGCACGCGCCCTCGGTGGTTGCAGGGGCGAAGAGAGCGCCGAAGTACCGCCCCGCGGCCGTGCCAGCAAGTCGCCTGACCGAAAACCGCCTCGGGCATGGGCTGCGAAGCAGCCGATGCAGTAGGGAAGGCTGGTTGGCACAACGTGCCAAGCAGCCGCACGGCTTTGCCGACGTTGGCCGAAGCGCTCGGTAGCGCAACTTGCGGCTTGGTGTTTGGCAACTTCATTTCTTGCCAAGGTCTCGGTGTGAAAGACTGCGCCCAAGCTGGAATGAGACATGCCTTCCGCATTGGCTGTGACTTGCCGCAGCCTTCTCTTGCAAATCGCGCGGACCGAGTTCTCAGAGGGGACCGGCATTTCCCCTGCGGTGGTGGCTTCTCGATGCAGTTTGTGCATGCCGGTTTTCGCGGTGCCTAACGTTTGAATTAACGCGGGCCCGACAGCTGGCCGGGCATGAACTGACTGCGACGATAGCTGATTTGGTGCAGGCAGGGCAGGCCCGGCCAGCTGTTGGGGCTCGCGTTGAATGAAGGGTTAGGCGCCGCCTGCCCGAAGCGAACGTTTGGCCGGGCCTTTGTGAAACTCGCTTGCGGTGACTGCCGGGGCGAGCTGACCGCCGAAGTACCGCCCCGCGGCCGTGCCAGCCAGCCGCATGGCCGGGAACTGCCTTGGGCATGGGCTGCGAAGCAGCCGATGCAGTAGGGAAGGCTGGTTGGCACAACGGGCCAAGCAGCCGCACGGCCTTGCCGAATGTGGCCAAGGCGCGCGTTGGTGCTACTTGCGGTTTGGTGTTTGGCAATTCCTCTTCTTGCAAGAGTCTCAGTGCCAATGTCCGTGCTCTGGCCGGACTGATGCATGCCTTGCGCATTGGCTGCGGCTTGCCGCAGCTTCCTCTTGCCGTTCGCGCCGGCCGTGTTCTCGGATATGGCCAGCATTTTCCTTGCGGTGGTGGCATTGCGATGCGGCCTAGCCATGCTGGCTTTCGCGTCGCCTAACGTTTGAATTAACGCGGGCCCGACAGCTGGCCGGGCATGAACTGACTGCGACGATAGCCGATTTGGCGCAGGCAGGGCAGGCCCGGCCAGCTGTTGGGGCTCGCGTTGAATGAAGGGTTAGGCACCGCCTCGCCGAAGCGAGCGTTTGGCCGGGCCTTTGTGGAACTCGCCCGCGGTGGTTGCCGGGGCGAACAGAACGCCGAAGTACCGCCCCGCGGCTGTGCCAGCCAGCCGAATGGCCGAGAACCGCCTCGGGCATGGGCTGCGCAGCAGCCGATGCAGTAGGGAAGGCTGGTTGGCACAACGTGCCAAGCAGCCGCACGGCCTGGCCAATTGGGGCCAAAGCGCTCGGTGGTGCAACTTGCGGCTTGGCGTTTGGCAATTTCCATTCTTGCCTTGGTGTCGGTGCCTAGAAATGCGCCGAAGCTGAGGTGCAGCATGCCCTTTGTCTTGGCTGCGGCCTGCCGCAGCCTCCTGCTTGCAGCTGCGCAAACGTTTCGCTCATAGTCGGCTCGCATTTGCAATTGCCTTCCGGTGATTGCTCTGCGATGCGAAGAGGGCATGCTTTTTTTTGCGGTGCCTAACGTTGGAGGTAAGGCGGGGCAAACAGCTGGCCGGGCATGACCTGGATGGGACGATAGCTGAACTGGCCCAGGAAGGGCAGGCCCGGCCAGCTGTTGGGGCTCGCCTTGACCGACCGGTTAGGCACCGCCTTGCCGAAGCGAGCGTTTGGCCGGGCCTTTGTGGAACTCGCCCTCGGTGGTTGCCTGGAAGAGGTGAACGCCAAATTGCCGCCGAGAGGCTGTGCCAGCCAGCCGGTGACGCGATGACCGCCCCGGGCATGGGCTGCGGAGCAGCCGATGCAGTAAGGAAGGCTGGTTGGCGCAACGTGCCAAGCAGCCGCACGGCCTGGCTTATTGGGACCGAAGCGCTCGGTGGTGCAACTTGCGGCTTGGCGTTTTGCAATTCCCATTCTTGCCTTGGCCTTGTTGCCGAGAACTGCGCCGAAGTTGAGCTGCAGCATGCCCTTTGTCTTGGCTGCGGCCTGCCGCAGCCTCCTGTCTGCAGGTGCACAAACGTTACGCTCAGAGTCAGCTCGCATTTGCAATTGCCTTCCGGTGATTGCTCTGCGATGCGACGAGGGCATGTTGTTCTTTGCGGTGCCTAACGTTCGAGGTAAGGCGGGCCCTACAGCGGAGCGTGTAAGGCCCGGAGCGGACGATGATAACTTTGGCCGTTCCGGGCCTTGCACGCGCAGCTGTTGGGGCTCGCCTTGACCGAGGGGTTAGGCGTCATTTTCGAGTTGCTGCACAGTTGGAATAGCATGGGTGATGAGAAACCCCTTCGCGAAGCTTTCAATCGCACTTCAGTCACTTCACGCTGCCTCGTACGCATTTCGAGTGTCGATGATCCTCGGGAACATGGGTTTGGGGTTGGACGTTGACGCGAATCCATGTCTCCCCATGTTCTTCCGAAAGGCGCGTCTTTCGGGACTCTCGCCAAGACGATGCGCTTCAATGATTGAGGCCTTTGTGACAGAAGTTGATCGACGGATTCCTCGCACCGATTCGCGTTCAGTGGTCACCAGAAATGGAGTCCTCCAGGCTGCCATAGATGACTGGTCAGAAGCCGTAGGGGCGTTCTGAGTAAGTACGCGAGGTTTCATGACGCCTAACGTTCGAGGTAAGGCGGTCCCTACAGCGGAGCGTGTAAGGCCCGGAACGGACGATGAATGATATGGCCGTTCCGGGCCTTGCACGCGCAGCTGTTGGGGCTCGCCTTGACCGAGGGGTTAGGCCGCACTTTCTGACCCCGCTACCGCCTTACGGCCTTTGACCAAAACTCAAGAAGCAACTTGATCCCGCTTCCGACGTTGAGCTTGCCCTTGTGGGTGGACACCATTTCTTCCCACGACGCCTGGGACAAACTGAGCAGCATGCTCTTGGGCGCTTTCGTGAAGCCCATGCTCCAGTCTTGGAAGTTGCGCTCGTGAACCTTGCGATTGAACAACTGAATCAGGCCATGATGTTCATGCGACGCCTTGATGCGCTTGTAGATCCGATCAATGCCTTCGGCCGGGCCTTCGATGTACTGGAAGAAGGTTCCGTCGTCGTAGAGGAGCACTCCGGTGATTCCTTCGGATTCATTTGCTTGCCGCGCGCCGACCAGTAGGCGTTCCAATTCGTCCTCAAAGAAGGGGTGTGCAGCACTGCTCACATAAGCGACGGCGACGAGGTCTGTCATTTCGTGCGGCCTAACGTTTGAATTAACGCGGGCCCGACAGCTGGCCGGGCATGACATGACTGCGACGATAGCCGATTTGGCGCAGGCAGGGCAGGCCCGGCCAGCTGTTGGGGCTCGCGTTGAATGAAGGGTTAGGCACCGCTCTTGCCAGCCGCGCGTTTGGCCGGGCCTTTGTGGAACTCGCTCTCGGTGGTTGCTTGGAAGAGCTGAAGGCCGAAGTACCGCTGTGAGGACGTGCCAGCCAGCCGGTGACCCGAGGGCCGCCCCGGGCATGGGCTGCGAAGCAGCCGATGCAGAAGGGAAGGCTGGTTGGCACAACGTGCCAAGCAGCCGCACGGCCTTGCCGAATGTGGCCGAAGCGCGCGGTCGTGAACCTTGCGGCTTGGTGTTTGGCCATTTCTCTTCTTGCTGACGCCTCGATGCTGATGATTGCGCCGAGCCTGGGCTGAAGCGTGAGCTGTGTCTTGGCCGCGGCTTTCCGAGGCATCTTCTTGCCAATTGCGCGGACCGAGTTCTCGGAGGGAACTGGCATTCCCCCTGCGGTGGTGGCTACTCGATGCAGCTTGGGCATGCCAGCTTTCGCGGTGCCTAACGTTTGAATTAACGCGGGCCCAGCGGGTGGCCGGGCATGACCTGGATGGGACGATAACTGAAGTGGCCCAGGAAGGGCAGGCCCGGCCAGCCGTTGGGGCTCGCGTTGAATGAAGGGTTAGGCCACGCTGCACGATTGGTGAACGAAGGCTCGGTGTGGCGGCTGGGTGGGCCCGGCGTGCGGAAGCGCGCCTTCGACGCGCTGCACGCCAATTGCAGGGTAAGCCTGCTCTGTGGGGCGCGGCGATTTGTAGAACTGGCTGGGCTGTGGCCTGGAACAACCGCCGACCACGCGGTAGTCGCCTCGGGCATGGGCTGCGAAGCAGCCGATGCAGACGGCGAACTTGGCTGGCGCAACGCGCCAGGCAAGCGCTCGGCCTGACCTCTCATGGGGAAGGCACAGCGCGCTTGCGCCACAGGCGGACCGAAATGCCTGCCGCAACTGCGATGAGGATGGCGGCAAGCAGGAACTTGCCCATGAAAATGGAGAGCGCAGCACCAGTAAGTGAAAACAGCCGCAGGCCCACATACAGAGCTAGACCAAAGACTTCGGGGCTTAACAGCTTCGGCATTGGCTGGGTGGTGGTTTGCGTGGCCTAACGTTCGAGGTAAGGCGGGCCCTACAGCGGAGCGTGCAAGGCCCGGCTGGGACGATGATAACTTTGGCCCTGCCGGGCCTTGCTCGCGCAGCTGTTGGGGCTCGCCTTGACCGAGGGGTTAGGCCACACTTTGTGCCCGAAGGTAGTAGTTGTCGAACTCGGCCTGCTCTACGAGACGGAAGCCGTGGCGTGCGTAGAAGTTGTTCGACCTGCTTCCCCGCAGCGCGCCGACTCGCACTGGAAGGCCAAGCGCATCAGCCTCGTTGAAGACTATTGACAAGACCTGGGCTCCGATTCCCTGACCTTGGCTCTCTGGAAGAACGTAGAGGTGATCAAGGAGCAATGCGCCTTCAGTCTTCTTTGTTACGACGAAGCCGACCAACTCATTTCGATGAATGATTTTGCGCGTGCAGGCCGGATCGTAGGTATTGGCGAAGCGTTCTTTGGCGCGAACTGGATCAAACCTATCGATGCTTTCAAGGCTCTCGCGCATGGCCGTGACCCGGATATTGACGAGCGCGTCAAGGTCCTCCGGGACGGCTTGTGAGAACTGGACCTTAGGCATGGAGTACGCGGTGTTTTCTGTGTGGCCTAACGTTCGAGGTAAGGCGGGCCCTACAGCGGAGCGCGTAAGGCCCGGCAGGGACGATGATAATTCTGGCCCAGCCGGGCCTTACGTGCGTAGCTGTTGGGGCTCGCCTTGACCGAGGGGTTAGGCAGCACTCTTCTTGCCAATGGCGGAGGCCGACTTGGGTGTGTTAAGCCACTGCTCAACTGCCATGGTGACAACTGCGCTGATACCCCCGTCTTGCCCAACTGCGCGCTCGCGAAGGCTGGCCGCCAGTTCTGCCGATAGGCGAATTGAAATCGGCACTGTCTTGTTTGCGGCGGAGGCCGGCTTCTCACGTTTGGCGGCTGCGAGGTATGAACCAGAACCAAAGCGCTGTGGCGTGCCTGCCGCTTTGAGTTGCCCGCCGACTTTCTTGGCCATGTTCTTGTCCATGTCCGTTTTCTTCATGCTCATTTCTGGCCTCTTGGTGGTTTGACCAGCATTGTCCGTCAGGCCAGGGGGATGTGGCATTCGCCGCAATCTGCCGCACCATTCGCCAACTGTGAGCGCGGACTGAGACAGGAAGTTCGCAGGCGGCGGTGGGTTCCCCGTGAGGCCTAACGTTTGAATTAACGCGGGCCCGACAGCTGGCCGGGCATGACATGACTGCGACGATAGCCGATTTGGCGCAGGCAGGGCAGGCCCGGCCAGCTGTTGGGGCTCGCGTTGAATGAAGGGTTAGGCACCGCTCTTGCCGAAGCGAGCGTTTGGCCGGGCCTTTGTGGGACTCGCCTGCGGTGGTTGCCAAGAAGAGATGGGCGCCGAAGTACAGCCTCGCGGCCATGCCAGCCATCTTGCGGGCCGCAAATCGCCTCGGGCATTGGCTGCGAAGCAGCCGATGCAGTGGGGAAGGCTGGTTGGCACAACGGGCCAAGCAGCCGCACGGCCTTGCCGAAAGTGGCCGAAGCGCGCGGTGTTGCAACTTGCGGCTTGGTGTTTGGCAACTTCTCTTCTTGCCAAGATCTCGGTGCCAATGTCCGCGCTTAAGCAGGAGTGATGCATGCCTTGCGCCTTGGCTGCGGCTTGCCGCAACTTCCTCGTGCCATTGAGCCGTCCGTGTTTTCGGAGGTGACCCGCATTCTCTTTGCGGTGGCGGCATTGCGATGCGGACTAGGCATGCTGGTTTTCGCGGTGCCTAACGTTCGAGGTAAGGCGGGCCCTACAGCGGAGCGCGTAAGGCCCGGCAGGGACGATGATAACTTTGGCCCAGCCGGGCCTTACGTGCGCAGCTGTTGGGGCTCGCCTTGACCGAGGGGTTAGGCGTCGAGCTTCCGGCGCTTGATGACATATGAATTCTCAACCTCTCCGATCTCGACACTTACCGCCTTCACGGGATAGAGCCGGACGTCATGCATTTCCAGGACATCAAGATCGAAGAAGGCGAGATTGATGCCAGTGCCAAGCTTGCTCTTGTACACAACGCCGTCATAGCCAACCTTCTTGAAGTACTCCGCAAGTACTTGTGTCGGCGCGTACTCCGCCGCGCCAAGATCCGGACTTACAGGCTTAGAGAACTCCCGTCCGATGGAACGCCAAACGGCCTGTTCTCGAATCTCGGGTGAAGGTTCCTCAAAGTAAGAATCAAACTTGCTGTCGTGACCTTCGCCGCAGTTGACTAAGCGAAGTGATCGTGCGGGCGTAAGTTGAGCAACAGACACCAGTGCACCCAGCCAAGGCCTGACCTCGGCAACGGCTGTTTCCTTGTTGCTCGCCGTGTATAGGCAAGGGATACCGCGGGGGTTTACACGTCCTTCATGCGCGGAGCCGCGCTTTGGCTTCATGCGCTCCTGGGGGAATGGCACGGGCTCATCGTACTTGACATTGTCCTGCTGTCGCTCCTTCCAGTCGTGGCCGACTTGCGCTCGCCACAGAGCCTTTCCTTGTGTCAGGACGTAGACCCGGCTCTCGGCGCTCGCAGTAACCGCGCTCAAGAATTCGCGTACACGGCGATCTTGAAAGAACCGAGCGCGGAATCTGACAGCCTCGGAAAAAGCCCAGAAAGCGTTCCAACTGTTGAAGTGCTTGGATGCGGCCATTTTCGACGCCTAACGTTCGAGGTAAGGCGGGCCCTACAGCGGAGCGTGTAAGGCCCGGCAGGGACGATGATAACTTTGGCCCAGCCGGGCCTTGCACGCGCAGCTGTTGGGGCTCGCCTTGACCGAGGGGTTAGGCACCACTGACCGGCCTATGCTGTGTGCCCGAGCCCATGGTGACAAACAACATGCGACTTGGCTGAAATACCTTTGCCGTGTGCCACCTGCCACGCGGGACGACCACAGCGCCGCTACCAACTATTCGAGTGACTTCGGTTTCACCTGATCCCTCCAGATGGAACTCGATGTCTCCGCTCAAGAGGTAGACGAACTCTTCCGCGACTGGATGCATTTCCCAGTTGGCCCAGTCTTCAGTGCACACGAACTCGGTGATGAGCCACCCCTGCCCGAATTTCTCGACTTCACTCTCTGGCTGGGACCAGAAGGCTTGTCCGCCTGGGATCGTGCGGCCGTTGCCATTGGCATCGAGGTAAACGAAGTCCACTTCGGGGTTGATTTGCATTTTGCTGTCGCCGCCGAGGAGGTGTTGCTTGTGGTGCCTAACGTTCGAGGTGAGGCGGGCCCGACAGCGGAGAGCGTAAGCCCCGGGCAGGACGATGAATGATATGGCCTGACCGGGGCTTGCGCGCGCAGCTGTTGGGACTCGCCTCGACCGAGGGGTTAGGTATCGATCCTCGATGGTTGACTGTGAGTCGGGTTCCAAGAGAAACGGCCCTCTCATCTGAGGGCCGTTCGGTTGAATCAATGAAGTCTAGCCGTTGACTGAGGTGGCTAACCGCCTCAGGCTAGGTGCTCCCTCAAACTACCTAAGACCAAGAGAGCCGTGCCGCAGTGATGAACTTCGAGAAGCCATGTCAGGGAGAAGGCGGCGTAGTGCATTGAGTATCCACCGGAGAACATTCCTTCGTTCTGCTCCAACGGCTATCCTGTATTCTCCCCCACCTGTCGGAATCAAGCTGATCATGGGGCGAGACAGGTAGGCCAAAAAGAAGGGAACGAGGCTGGTAGCCATCACGACTGCACCAAAGCCACCAGCAGTCAGCTTGAACTTACCGCCGATCTCGAAGAGAACAGTTTGGGCCTGTGCGGTGATGCTCGTGGCGAGCATCTGGCCACCGAAGTAGAGGCAGAAAACGCCTGCCACAACCAGGGCCAACGCGATAATTGTTCGGTACAGGAAGATTTCGCGCAGCGAACCAGCGATCTCGGGGATGTGCACGATCCGCTGCTGGGGGTGCGCAGTCGAATCCGAACTATTAGTGGTCATTTCGATGGACTCCGTTGTGCGGCACGTGCATGCCAACATGAGGCGTTATGACATCCTTTGGAGCGGAGCGGTTCCGTTTGTCTGTCGAGATTTCAGTACTATTTCACGCTGAACAGAGCTTGAACCTGCGGCGGAGCTGAAGGGTCCGCTTCGATACCTAACGTTTGAATTAACGCGGGCCCTACGGCTGGCCGGGCGTGAACTGGCTGGGAGGATAAGCGAAGTGGCCCAGACAGGGCACGACCGGCCAGCCGTTGGGGCTCGCGTTGAATGAAGGGTTAGGCCTGCACGTGAACGGAGACTCGGTGGTTGCAGAGGCTGGACGGGGCGCACGCCAGGGCGCCTGGGCCTCGCCGGCAAGCCGAAGCAGGGGAGAACGCCTCGGGCATGGGTTGCGCAGCAGCCGGTGCAGAGGGGAAGTTGGTTGGCGCAACGCGCCAAGCAACCGCTCGGTACTGGTATGAAATCCCATGCGATCTACGGCGCAGCCTTTTGTTGGGATGGTTGCAGTACCGTACCTTTGCACGCTGGGCCTAACGTTTGAATTAACGCGGGCCCGACAGCGGAGCGCGTAAGGCCCGGCAGGGACGATGATAACTTTGGCCCAGCCGGGCCTTGCGCGCGTAGCTGTTGGGGCTCGCGTTGAATGAAGGGTTAGGCGCCGGCAGCGGCCGAAAGCGGAGAGGAACCAGTTGAGTAGCCCGGACGGTTCCAAATCCGGCGCCTGCACGGCGCTGGACATAGAGATGTCCTTCCGTGGGCGCCGGCTCGTGAAACTGACTCTTGGCTGCGCTTGTATCGGGTGGCAGCGAGCCTTGCTCTCCAGCGCAGCGCAGCCCCGTTGAACTGAATGAAGGCCGCGCTCTGCACGGCATGCCTTGCCAGATGCGGCAACTTTGCGGCCAAGAGGCCCACTTGATGCATTGGCTGTTTGCGCGCCTGGTTCGATGGTATTCGGGAGGTGGCATGAGGGGCGCGCTCCGGAGCCTAACGTTCGAGGTAAGGCGGGCCCTACAGCGGAGCGTGTAAGCCCCGCGCAGGACGATGATGAATTTGGCCTGCGCGGGGCTTGCACGCGCAGCTGTTGGGGCTCGCCTTGACCGAGGGGTTAGGCTGCGCTTTCCGGGCCCACACCCAGGAATTGCTCATTAGTTGCACCACTGCCTCTCGCAGGGAACTCCATCTCGGTTGCCGTCCATCTTGACATTCGGGCAGTTTGCAAGGAAATACTTGGCCTCTGCACAGGAGGTCATCTGGGAGCAGTACGTTCTGCCATCGCAGGCGAACGACCGGCGTGACGGTGCATTGGAGTGGCCTTGCGCTGCAGGCAGACTCTGTGCTGGCGTACCGACGGATATTGCACCAGGGCCGCTCGCGGCGGGTGGATTGTCTTTGACTTCCTGCAGCTTTCTCTGGCGCTCTGCGTTGAGTTGATCGACTGTTGGACGATCGCGAGGCGCATCAGAGGGGCAGGGACCATTTTGATAGGTGGTTGACCCCTTGATCGTGCACTTGTACATCCTTTCGCCTGCTCGTGCGTACTGGTAGGGCAGGACGAGTGCAACAAGGAGGATCGCTGCGATTGTTGTCGTTTTCATGATGACGAAGAATTCTTGGGGCTTCCAATTTCGAGGTCTACGCACCGCCCGCCGGTTTTGCGCAGCCTAACGTTCGAGGTAACGCGGGACCGACGGGTTGGCGCCAGGCCCGCGAGGCCGATGATGTACCACACGGCTTCGCGGGCCTGGTGCCAAGCCGTTGGGCCTCGCGTTGACCGAGGGGTTAGGCCTCACCGGCCACCTCCTACCGATGGAGATGTCACTGGCGGCACAACGAGGTTTCGCCACGACGATGTGGGATGCCTTCACCCCCACAAAGCACCGAGGAGCGCACGAGGTCAACCGACAGGGCTGCAAGGACGACAAGAACCCCAGCTGGCCAGTACCTTGCGCGTAGAACCTCCAAGGGACCCGTCGCAGGGCGAGGCTCTCTCCGCTCCTGCGTGAGCCAGGACGTGTATGGGCGAAGTACGGCCACGATGGCGACTTGCAATGCGACAGCCGCTACCAGCTGACTCCAAGCAATCGGGTGTGCTCCAGCGCCGGACCAGTGCTGAGCCAAGAGGTAAGTGTCGGCCGCCACTAGTGTGACGACACACGTGACAAAGACGATTGCGGTTGGTCGCTTCACTACGAGTGTCGGATATGAGGCCTAACGTTCGAGGTAAGGCGGGCCCTACAGCGGAGCGTGTAAGCCCCGGGACGGACGATGATAACTTTGGCCGTTCCGGGGCTTGCACGCGCAGCTGTTGGGGCTCGCCTTGACCGAGGGGTTAGGCCTCGCTGCGCAGTTGAGCCTGAATTGCTGCTTCATCGGGTAGCGCTTTGACGTTCCAGCGTACGAGGCGCAGGCCTGCGTCAGAGGTAGCTTTGTTCTTCTTTTCGTCAGTGTCGCGTCGGCGACTGGACTCGTGGGATTTGTCGTCAAGTTCTATTGCAGCCAACACAGTGGCATCCTTGCCGCACACAACGAAGTCGTAGCTCATGCGGTTGATTCGGTTGTTCCATTCGTTGTAATTTGAACCCTTCTTCACGCTGAGAACTCTTGAGACTTGTACCTGCGCCAGAACAATGTGGTCAGGCAGTGCTTTGACCAACCGGTGATACAGAACTTGCTCAGGCTGCGTAAGTGGCTTCTTGACGTAGAAAGGCCAAGGGCCACTGCCTTTGCCGTCGAGAAGACCCTTCTTCTTTAGGATGAGCAGCAAGGCGAGAGTGACGAATGCTAGGACAGCAACTACGAATAGAGTTTTCAAGATGCGCGAAATTTCGACTGAAGTTGATTGCGAGGCCTAACGTTCGAGGTGAGGCGGGCCCTACAGCGGAGCGCGTAAGGCCCGGCTGGGACGATGATGATTCTGGCCCAGCCGGGCCTTGCGCGCGTAGCTGTTGGGGCTCGCCTCGACCGAGGGGTTAGGCATCAGTCCGGTTCAGCTAAGCAATGAATCTTCGGACATTTCTTAAGAGCTTCAACTGACGATCTAGCTCTTCAATGCCTGGTGGCTGGTCAAGAAATTGAGCTACGTCTGCCAATGACGAGAACTCACCTGCGCGGGAAAGATGAAAGTTTAAAAGTGTCTCAACGAAGTTCTTGACTTGAAAGACTAAAGTTTCAATTTGCCAAGATTCTTTGCCTGTGTGAATTGCATTATTCCTGTATGTTCGAAGATGATTAAGAGTCAGGCTTGCATAGTCATGATTCCGAAATAGAAAGGCTGATCGACGGACGGTGACTTTATGATTCTCTCCGAGCGTTGTTCCGGTGAGTAGTTCAAGTATCGACCAAAGTTGAAGAATTGAGCTATTCCAATCACTTAGATCCAGTGCTCTACTATAGCGAATAAGGGCCGCTTCGATTTGCGGTCGATATGGCAGTTTGCTGATGCTAGTCCGAACTCGCTTTGTGAAGAGCATCATATTTGCGATGCGCTGCGGCTGATGCCAGGGCCGCATTGGTTCTGTGAAATTGGGGTCGTACCACCATTCGTCCGTTGCTAGCCTACCGGATGGTAGATGAACGGTGTGTATTGGTCCAAGTCTGAACGAGTTGACTGGCTGCCGTCTTCCAGATGATATACGAATGCCAAGGCCGCGATTCAGCCACAAGTTCCAAATAGAGCGGAAAATATCGATTTGATCGAGTGCTATTGTTGCAGCTTCTTCTGGGTTTCTGGCAGAAACTATACATGATACTGCTGCATAGTTGTTCGGCGGGTGCCCATTAATGCTACGCGAGGCATCTAGAATTTTCTTTGCTCTTTCTGTGCCTGCTGTTTGCGATGACTTCCACCCGTATGTGATGTGACAGTCACTAGTCTTGACGATGATTGGGTTTTTCAGAGATCCAATAGATATTGATGTTACTAATCTGAATCTCTTCTTTCTAGTTGCGAGATATGTGCGTTCGAGCCTATTTATTCGCTTCAATAGAGCTTCAGCCGTGACTTTGCCGTCAGCTGCGGTTTCAAAGCAGGCCTTGTTAATCAGCCTTCTTCCCTCTGACTCGGGTATTTCAGAATTTAGACGAACGAAGGTGTTTAGGATCGCAAGGTGCTCCGTATGCGCGAAGCCCTGAAAGGACACAGTGCCATCGCCTTGCAGTGTCTTTGTCTTCTCGATTAGCTCCGTCAATACGGACAAGTCAACTTCGCCTGAGTAAGTCGCCATGCGTTTCTGATGCCTAACGTTCGAGGTAAGGCGGGCCCTACAGCGGAGCGTGTAAGCCCCGCGCAGGACGATGAATATTTTGGCCTGCGCGGGGCTTGCACGCGCAGCTGTTGGGGCTCGCCTTGACCGAGGGGTTAGGCCGCACTTTGGGCTGCCTCGATGGCTTGCCTTGCTTGAAACAGAGACAGAGCTTGTTCTGACGGGAACGCAAACTCTATGGCCCCGCTGGGCATATTAGCGAGTTGCATGGCGCGTTCCCCTAGCGACAAGGACGTGTCGCTTGCGCAACCGTCCTGCAGATGGAACATGAAGTCGTTTAGCGAGCCTAGTACTTTGCGGCTTTCCGTCTTTGCGAACACGCTCTGAGACATCTCTCTCGTCTCAGCGTGAACAAGATGCGCGGGCACGCCTATGCGTGTCAACATGATTTCAACCGCTTCGGTAAGGCGCAAAGGAAAGGCCTTTAGGTCTTTGGCTGCAACTACGACGGGAAGTAGCGTCTTTTCGGAGATGCACAGCACCAGATGATGAGGTCTGGTAATCAAGACGTTTGCATACCAGTCCCCAAGCACCGTTGTAGTTGGGGACGGAGCCGGGTTGACAACTAAGTTGCCACGGACAAGTAGCTTCTTCGTACATCGGATTGCAAACACGGGCGGTTCCTGTGCGGCCTAACGTTCGAGGTAAGGCGGGACCTACAGCGGAGTGTGTAAGCCCCGGGACGGACGATGATAACTTTGGCCGTTCCGGGGCTTGCACACGCAGCTGTTGGGGCTCGCCTTGACCGAGGGGTTAGGCCGCATTCGTGTTGCGATTGCGTGGCAGCTACCTGGCACTTGTGGGAGGGGTGATGATTCTTGCTCGTGGCTTTTGGCGCAGCGTTAGTGCCAGCCGCGATGTACTTTGGCGAAGATACAGTCTCCTGCCCACACGCAGCCGGCGTAGGCACCCAGGAAAGGTACTGCCATGAGGGCAAAGCCGTAGGTCACCAGTACCACAGGTAGACATAGAAGCGAGATTCCAGCCAATGCTGCCAAGGCGCTACGGGCGCCCCCGCTTGCACCGAATGCGATGCTGCTTACGCCGCCAAGGGCAAAGCCGTACAGCATGACGCTGACCCCCAGAGCAGGGTAGCTCAGCCCGGCGGTGAATTTGTAGAGAAGCATCGGCCCGACAAAGCTACCAATGCAGGTGGCGAGGAATTGGCGGGTGATGCGATGGAATGGTGCCACATGCGGCCTAACGTTCGAGGTAAGGCGGGCCCTACAGCGGAGCGTGTAAGGCCCGGCAGGGACGATGATAACTTTGGCCCAGCCGGGCCTTACATGCGCAGCTGTTGGGGCTCGCCTTGACCGAGGGGTTAGGCGTCACCTGCGTCCGCTGTGGAGAGCGAATATGCCAGTGGATGACTGGCAAACTCGCCATTCATGAAGACTCTGATGTCGGCGACGACCTCCCTGGCGGTTTGGCGCACTTGTAGTTCGGGGTCGTTCAAAGCGCGCTGTACGGCCGGCAGAGCCAAGTCCAGATTCAGCCTCCGCGTTGTTCTCGCGATGTGTGAAAGGCCGAGCATAGCGTTGGCGCGTACTTGCCCAGATGGATGAAGTGTGAGCCTCTGACAAATGGTCTGTGCCCACTCCGGTCCGCAATCGGGAGCATTCATCCCTACAACAATGGGTACGTAGAGCACTTCGACCGGATCCCCATTGGCAAGGACTCGATCTAAATCATCGCTTGTCCAACCGTCGCGGAATGGGCCCATGTGACGCCTAACGTTCGAGGTAAGGCGGGCCCTACAGCGGAGCGTGTAAGCCCCGCGCAGGACGATGATGAATATGGCCTGCGCGGGGCTTGCACGCGCAGCTGTTGGGGCTCGCCTTGACCGAGGGGTTAGGCGGCACTTCTTGCTGCATTGCTGCGTTTGACATGGTACGTGAGCGAGGCCGCGACACAGAAAGCCACTGAGTCCTTTGGCAAATTCTTGTCCAGTTGGAAGACAAGCGCTCGATTGCCTTCAAACTGGAAGTCGTGGGGGAACATCTTGCGAAAGCTCCCGACCAGGCTTGTCTGGCAGTTGAAGTACAGGGCGTAGGTGCTTGGACTCTTCGCCTTCCAGTCCATTCGAACGGTGCTACCGGCCTTGTTCCTGGTGACATAGGCCGGCTCGCCCCATTTCAGTGTTTCTTCGACTTCGCCAGCGCCTGGTGTTTCCGCTGCGGTCCTGAGCACAAGCTCCCGTAAGGCCAGCATCCTGGGCTTCACGTGTGGCGGATAGGATTCGAACCGATCCGCTACGGCCTTGTGTTGAAACGGCGTCATGGTCTTGGCATGCTCCGGATTCTGCTTGTGCCGCCTAACGTTCGAGGTAAGGCGGGCCCTACAGCGGAGCGTGTAAGCCCCGGAGCGGACGATGATAACTTTGGCCGTTCCGGGGCTTGCACGCGGAGCTGTTGGGGCTCGCCTTGACCGAGGGGTTAGGCATCACCCTTCCGCCAATTCATACAGGATCTGTTGTTTTGAGACTGCGTACAACCCTTCGCTCAACAACCTTCAGCGCCGCTGTCCCAAAGCAGAGCCCGCTGAGCGCTCCGAATGGCAGCTGGGAAATAGTGAGCCAAAGCGCATCCCACCGCTGTCACTTCTGACCTGAAAGCGACGAGTCAATTACAAGGCCGATGAGCAGGCCGATAGCCATGCTGAACAAGACCGAATATCCGGTAGTTCGACCAAGAGCCTTTGGGGGGGATTCGCTCTTGATGCCAACGACGAACGCGAGCGCTCCACCGAGGATCGGAGCACCATACATTGCCACTGACTCAAGCAGGTCGATCGATTCCGTTGAAAGCATGCTCGTTGCCGCGAAAGTGTGCTTGTGATGCCTAACGTTTGAATTAACGCGGGCCCGGCAGCTGGCCGGGCATGACCTGGATGGGACGATAGCCGATTTGGCGCAGGCAGGGCAGGCCCGGCCAGCTGTTGGGGCTCGCGTTGAATGAAGGGTTAGGCACCGCTCGTGCCCGCCGCGCGATTGGCCGGGCCTTTGTGGAACTCGCTCGCGGTGTTTGGATGGGTGAACTGACCGTTGCAGTACAGCCTTCGGGCCTTGCCCAGCAGCCGGCGGTACGAGAGCTGCCTTGGGCATGGGCTGCGAAGCAGCCGATGCAGAGGGGAGGGCTGTTTGGCACAACGTGACAAGCAGCCGCACGGCCTGGCCACTTGGTTCCGAAGCGCTTGGTGCCGCAAATTGCGGCGTAGCATTTTGGAGTTTCTCGTGTTGCCGCCTTCGCCGTGACGATTGACCCGCCGCAGCTGCGATGCAGCTTGCCTTCGTTCTTGGCTGCGGCTTGCCGCAGCCGCCCCTGGCCAACTACGCAGGTCATGCCCGAAGAGATGGCCAGCATTTGCATTTGCCTTGCGGTGATGGCTGGGCGATGCGATGTGCGCATGCTTGTCTTCGCGGTGCCTAACGTTTGAATTAACGCGGGCCCGACAGCTGGCCGGGCATGACATGACTGCGACGATAGCCGATTTGGCGCAGGCAGGGCAGGCCCGGCCAGCTGTTGGGGCTCGCGTTGAATGAAGGGTTAGGCACCGCTCTTGCCAGCCGCGCGTTTGGCCGGGCCTTTGTGGAACTCGCTCTCGGTGGTTGCTTGGAAGAGCTGAAGGCCGAAGTACCGCTGTGAGGCCGTGCCAGCCAGCCGGTGACCCGAGGGCCGCCCCGGGCATGGGCTGCGAAGCAGCCGATGCAGAAGGGAAGGCTGGTTGGCACAACGTGCCAAGCAGCCGCACGGCCTTGCCGAATGTGGCCGAAGCGCGCGGTCGTGAACCTTGCGGCTTGGTGTTTGGCCATTTCTCTTCTTGCTGACGCCTCGATGCTGATGATTGCGCCGAGCCTGGGCTGAAGCGTGAGCTGTGTCTTGGCCGCGGCTTTCCGCGGCATCTTCTTGCCAATTGCGCGGACCGAGTTCTCGGAGGGAACCTGCATTCCCCCTGCGGTGGTGGCTACTCGATGCAGCTTGGGCATGCCAGCTTTCGCGGTGCCTAACGTTCGAGGTAAGGCGGGCCCTACAGCGGAGCGCGTAAGTCCCGCAGGGGACGATGATGAATTTGGCCCCTGCGGGGCTTGCGTGCGCAGCTGTTGGGGCTCGCCTTGACCGAGGGGTTAGGCCGCGCTTTACGAACGACTAGAACCACATGTCCTTGACGCACTTGCCATCGTCCGGGCGGCTCTCCCAAGAGTCTAAGCCGTCAAAGTGCCGGATAGGTACGTTCTCAATTGGTCCAGGCTCAGTGAGTCTGAGATTGACCGCGACGCGCCTCTTGCCTTGCTCGTTCGTGCCGAGCCCCCGCCAGTGACTGACATTTCCGCAGGCTGGACAAAAGTTGAAGCTCAGGGAGTCTCCGCGGACGAACGCAGTCGTTTGGCCTGAGAGGGTAACTTCTTCTCCCTCCCAGCCATAGGCCCACAGTGTTCCGTAGCGCCTACACGCGGTGCAACTGCATGCGGTGGCGGATGTCGGGATGCTGCTCAAGTTCCAACGAACGGAGCCGCAAAGGCAAGTTCCTTCAAGCATGTCAGACCTCATGATTGCGACGAGAGGGTTGGGTGCAAAGAGTGTGCGCTGGCGAGGACGAGGTGCGGGTTTCGCGCGGCCTAACGTTCGAGGTAAGGCGGGCCCTTCAGCGGAGCGTGTAAGCCCCGGAGCGGACGATGATGACTTTGGCCGTTCCGGGGCTTGCACGCTCCGCTGTTGGGGCTCGCCTTGACCGAGGGGTTAGGCAGCACTTTCGCCCCCGTTGAGGTACTTGACCAGGATGTATTTGACTATGCCATGCGGGTAGATGGCCAACTCTGAGACCTTGTTGAAGCCAAGGGAGACGTACAGACCCGGGGCCTGGAAGCTGAAAGTCTCTAGGAAGAGTGCCGAACAGCCCTTGGTCTCTGCGAAGCTCTGGAAGCTTTCGACGAGTGACGTACCTACCCCACTTCGCCGATGCGCAGGGTGAACCCAAAGTTGCTGCAGTTCTGCACATTTGCCCCAACGCCTACCAACTGCACCACCGAGAAGCGTGCCGTCCTCTCTTCTGGCGAAGCAGGCGATTGGACTTACCTCGTGGAGCGGTGCCGCCGCACTGTTTGACGCGCCAAGGCCCTCGTCGACTGCTGCGCAGTCGTCTGGCGGCGGCTCATCATGAGCTGTGACGTGGAAGGGCTCCATTTGCATTCTGGTGCTGCCTAACGTTCGAGGTAAGGCGGGCCCTACAGCGGAGCGTGTAAGGCCCGGCAGGGACGATGATAACTTTGGCCCAGCCGGGCCTTACACGCGCAGCTGTTGGGGCTCGCCTTGACCGAGGGGTTAGGCGTCATCGTGCACCAATTTCATTGACTTCTTCATTCGAGCGGCTTCCTCGGGGGTGAGCAGCTTCACGTATGGTTGTCCTTCTTCATTCGCCACGTACATGAAGTACTGACCGCTTACTGTCTTTGCCAGGAGCGTCAGCGAGTAGCTCAGGACTCGGCCTGTCTGAAAAGTGCCTGACTCACTCTCTGCAACTATTTGCGATTTCTCGCCCTTGATGGAAGGGTGGCCTGACGCGGAAGATGCCGTGTAGGCTCTAAACCGGCGAAGCTCTCGCTCCCTTCGTTCTCGACCTTCTCCAAGAGACATCCACCTTCGCGTGCCTAGCCAAATCGCAAAGGCAAAGAAGGTGAACAGCGCGACAGCCGCTCCGATGGAAAGAAGTAGGGACTGCACTGCGATGCTCGGCTTGTGTATGACGCCTAACGTTCGAGGTAAGGCGGGCCCTACAGCGGAGCGTGTAAGGCCCGGGACGGACGATGATAACTTTGGCCGTTCCGGGCCTTGCACGCGCAGCTGTTGGGGCTCGCCTTGACCGAGGGGTTAGGCGCCGCTTTTGCCGCTTGGTGCATGACCGAACTCCTTGACCTTAAGTGGCGGTGGTGAGCTTAAGCCCAACTATGCCGGCGACGATGAGCGCCAGGCTCGCCAGGCGCCCAGGGTTGGAAGGCTCGCCAAACAGGATGATTCCAAGTATCGCGGTGCCTACTGCTCCGACGCCAACCCAAACTGCGTAAGAGGTGCCAACAGGCAGAGTTTTCATGGCTATGCCGAGAAGGACCACACTTCCGGCCATGGCGCCAAGGGTAAGGGCGCTAGGCAGGACACGAGTGAAACCCTCTGTGTACTTGAGGCCGATGGCCCAGCCTACCTCCAGCAACCCCGCGACAAGCAAGAGAACCCATGCCATGCAACCGCTCCAATACGAACCAGAAGGCGATTGTGACTAAAGGCTGGGTCTCCCACTCAGACTTGCGCGCTGAAGGTTCGCGTGGGTGTGTTTGCGGCGCCTAACGTTTGAAATAACGCGGGCCCAGCGGGTGGCCGGGCATGACCTGGATGGGACGATAACTGAAGTGGCCCAGGAAGGGCAGGCCCGGCCAGCCGTTGGGGCTCGCGTTGAATGAAGGGTTAGGCGATGCTCGCAGCGCCAGACCGAAGCCACCGATGTGGCGGCTGGCTGGGCCTGGCGCCCGCAAGGGCGCCTCAGCCGCGCTGCACGGCGCTGGCAAGGCGAACTGCTCGCCCGATTCGCGGCGGCTTGTTGAACTGACCGAACATGAAGGCTCCCATCCGTTGGGCGCTGCGCAGGCCACAGTGGCTGTGTTTGCGATTGATGCGAAAGCGCTCTGCTGGCTCCTCAACGCAGCGGCCTGATGTGTTTCGGGTTCTTGCTCGACGCTCGGTACCGATTGCCACACCCTTGGCCTGCATTGGCGAAGCAAGATCAGGCATTGGCTGTTTGCGCGCCTGGTTCGATGGAATTCGGGACGTGGCATGAGGGGCGCGCTGCGTTGCCTAACGTTTGAATTAACGCGGGCCCGATGGCTGGCCGGGCATGACCTGGCTGCGACGATAACCGAAGTGACGCAGGCAGGGCAGGCCCGGCCAGCCGTTGGGGCTCGCGTTGAATGAAGGGTTAGGCCACGCTGCACGATTGGTGAACGAAGGCTCGGTGTGGCGGCTGGCTGGGACTGGCGCACGCCAGTGCGCGTGCAACCTTGCGAGGTGAACTGACCGCTGCCTTTGGGAACGGAAGCTGACAGGCCGCGAGATGAGCGCCGTTTGCAGAGAACGGCCGCCTCGCCGAAGCGAGTGAGCAGAAAGACCTTGCCTTGAAGCCGTGATGCGCGGCAAGGATGCTGCACTACTGACGATGCGAACTGGACGGCCTGTGAGGCTGGCTTTTAGAGCCTGCTCGGAGCGCACCGTTGCTTCGTTGGCGAAAGAACGGAAGTTGACCTGCGGGCCGACGCCACGGCGTGCTGACGTTGCACCTTGAATTTCAACCCATGATTTCATGAGGATGCGTACCGACGCGTGGCCTAACGTTTGAGGTAAGGCGGGCCCTACAGCGGAGCGCGTAAGGCCCGGAGCGGACGATGATGACTTTGGCCGTTCCGGGCCTTGCGCGCGCAGCTGTTGGGGCTCGCCTTGACCGAGGGGTTAGGCCGCACTTTTCGGCACTGACCAGAAGGCCTTGCTTGCCCTTGTAAGTTGCTCATCGAGCATTTCCCACGCGAATCCGGCGTTCCGGATCACGAGACCCAGATCCTCGACGATTGACTGCATCGTGTCGATTGCGCGGCGAATGTCTGACCACTTTACGCCCAGTGTTCCGATGTCTACGAACTGGTACTTGTCCGCGACCAGATGCACCTCTGTATGTGCGGCGACTTTGTCTCTGATGGTCAAGAACCCTGCGAGATAGGGTTCCTGTGAAAGCGTGACCCAATTTCCTCTGAGGCGAGCCATGATCTCGGAGAACTGGGCTCTTCGTCCAGCTTGTTGTCGAGCTTCCATCCGCTTCAACGCTTCGATGATTTCAGGATCAGTTTCTATTTCAACGGACGGTGATTCCCAGATGGCAAACCTCTGCTCAAAGGTCTTGCAGACAGTCATGTCTTCGAGTGCTGCCATTAGACCCTTGATGCTCGGTGTTCGTTTGTCCGAGTCAAGCGTGAGCTTGGCTATGTCCTGCGCGCAGGACAGAAAGAGAGAGTGCCTCAGCGTCAAGAACCCACGTGCCTGAGCGCCAGAGCCACGCAACTTTGGAACTTCCGGATCGAACAGCATCGGCTCCAGAAGCGAGTAACGCTCTCGAAGGCGAATAAACGCGTCAAGTAGATGGCGTGCGTGGGCTTCAAGCTTTTCGGCTTGCGACGGCATGTTTTGTGCGGCCTAACGTTCGAGGTAAGGCGGGCCCTACAGCGGAGCGCGTAAGGCCCGGCAGGGACGATGATAACTTTGGCCCAGCCGGGCCTTACGTGCGCAGCTGTTGGGGCTCGCCTTGACCGAGGGGTTAGGCGGCACTTTTCTGCCGTGCTGAAGCGAGTAGTTCACCTCTTGGCCTTGAAGGCAACGTAGAACAAGTACGCAAAGGAAATGATCGCAAGCGGCAATGTGACGAATAGCATTGTCACTTGGCGACTCGCGTTGATTACCGAGAATCGGTGATCACTCTCGTCCACTACCGTAGTTATTGCTGTACCTGCCTTGAGTGACTGAGCGATTGATTCACATGTTTCCTTTGGAACTCTGGGGTTTCCTACCCAATAGGAGTCTCCGTAGCGCGTGATGCCACCCACGGTGTATTTATAGCCAATGGAAACTGTATAGCTGACCATCCCTCGGCGCGTAGACTTGTTGCACTGCGCGCTGGCGGTAACTTGCCCGGGGGCATTGACTGAGAGGCTGCGGAACAGGTGTAGCTCGCGCACCTCCATTGCGCTGATGATGCTCGCGGCGAGCAGAACAATAGCCGCTGCAACAGAAGGTGAAACCTGGCGGGAGTGAATTGTGGCCATCTACGGAGCGTACGCCGGGCGTTCTCGTGCCGCCTAACGTTCGAGCTAAGCGGGCGCCAACGGCAGGACGCCAGGCCCGGGCCGGTGAAAATGTACAGAGTACCACCGGCCCGGGCCTGGTGGCCTGCCGTTGGTGCTCCGCTTGAGCGAGGGGTTAGGCCTCACTGAGGTGCCGCTTGGAGTGCATTGCGGTTCATGACCTGCAGTTCAGTACGGAGCGAAGGTCGGCTTGAAGCTCTTCTGGGACACCTTCCCAGGCGGTGGTTTCGACAATTTGAAGGTCTTCGTCGTAAGCAGTCTTCAAAGTTGCCGCGATGTGGCGTAGCAGTTCTACATGTTCCCAGCGCTTTGGCTCGTAAGCATGAAGCGCTCGCAGAGCCCTGTGCCAACGCAGGCCGTTTGCTTCACGATAGATGTACTCGTAAGTTTCGCCCGGTTCAATTCTTGGCAAGACAAACAGCTGACCCGTCGTGTCGATGTACAGCTTGGCAACAGGGCGGGGATCCATGTTTATGGGTTTGGGTATGGTCGATTTGGGTTCTCGGGAGCGGACGCGAAAAACTGGTCGGTTGTGAGGCCTAACGTTCGAGGTAAGGCGGGCCCTACAGCGGAGCGTGTAAGGTCCGGAGCGGACGATGATAACTTTGGCCGTTCCGGGCCTTGCACGCTCCGCTGTTGGGGCTCGCCTTGACCGAGGGGTTAGGTTTCACTTTTTGCCCTGAGCGCGTATGATGTGTACGGAAGATCTGGAGTGTACACATGCGAACCAACATTGTGATTGATGACAAGTTGATGGCTGAGGCCTTGAAGGCCTCGGGGGCGAAGACCAAGAAGGAAGCTGTGGAACTCGGACTCAAGACACTTCTCCGTCTAAGTGCACAGAGCGAGGTTCGACGGCTGCGTGGAAAGGTGAAGTGGGAAGGTGATTTGGACGCTATGAGGCGCGACAAGTGATTCTCGTTGACTCAAGTGTTTGGATCGACTATCTACGCGGCAATGCGACGCCCCAGGCGGAGAAGCTTGACTCCCTCTTGGGCGTGGCGCCATTGGCGATTGGTGACTTGATCCTCACAGAAGTTCTTCAAGGGTGCTCTACGGACCGCGAGTTCAACGAAGTACGGAGAACCCTAAGCGCTTTGCACCTGATCACGCTTGGTGGGCCAGACGTTGCCGTAGAGGCGGCAAAGAATTTTCGGCGATTGCGCACTCTCGGCGTGACCATTCGAAAGACTGTCGATACTGTCATCGCTACGCGATGCATCGTTGACAAACTCGAACTGCTACACAACGACAGGGACTTTCAGCCGTTTGCCGACCACCTAGGCCTGCGTTGCGTGGCTTGTGAAACCTAACGTTCGAGGTAAGGCGGGCCCTACAGCGGAGCGTGTAAGGCCCGGAACGGACGATGAATGATATGGCCGTTCCGGGCCTTGCACGCGCAGCTGTTGGGGCTCGCCTTGACCGAGGGGTTAGGCCGCACTCTCTTGCTTTGGCGTAAAGATTGCGAAGGTGCCATTTGCCTTGGCTACAAGCTTTGAACTTTGGCTAACGACAGCCTCAATGTTGGCAGTTGATCGGCCGCGATGAATTACCTCGCTGCGGCACTCGACAAGGCCCTCGAGTACTGGCCTGAAGTAGTTGATCTTGATCTCGATGGTAGAGCACCGCTGATCCTGGGCGAGAACTGAAATCAGGGCGCAGCCCATTCCTGTATCGGCCAGCGTGAAGATCGCGCCGCCGTGGACCGCGCCCTGGGAGTTGTTGTGAATGTCTTGGACTTGGAGTGACAGCAGGCTACTTCCTTCTCCGCTTTCGAGGATCTTCACACCTACATGATCAACAAACGGTCTGGGCATGGCAGTGAGTTCGCTTGTGCGGCCTAACGTTCGAGGTAAGGCGGGCCCTACAGCGGAGCGTGTAAGGCCCGGAAGGGACGATGATAACTTTGGCCCTGCCGGGCCTTACATGCGCAGCTGTTGGGACTCGCCTTGACCGAGGGGTTAGGCCTCGCTGCGCTACGCCGGCCTGGTGGGTGCATGATGCCAATGACCTTGCCGAATGCTATGCCTGGGCGCCTTGGATCAAGTGTCAACCGGCTTCTTGGGCAAGTTGTCTTTGATGTCTAGCCAGGAGACATGCGTGTCGTAGAAGACATGCATTGAAGGAGTCTGGTCCAGGGAATCGTCAAGCAGCGCGCGTGCGATGTGCATCTCGTCCGGCCAGCGACTGGATGTGAACAACATTGGAGTGCCGCATTGCGCACAGGAGCCACGCTTTGCGCCTGGACTGGATTCGTACCAATTCAGCTGTGCATCTGGGTCTTGGATGTTCACATCCCCCGTATGGAAACCTGCCCAAGTGACGAGTGGAGCGCCGTGTGCTCGCCTGCAGTAGGTGCAGTGGCAGTGAGCGACCCACTTTGAGTGGTAAGAGCGCTTCGACCTTGACGCTGCCGCACAAACACGAGCCGAGAGTGGATTTGGAGTTCATGGCGAGGCCTAACGTTTGAATTAACGCGGGCCCAGCGGGTGGCCGGGCATGAACTGGCTGGGAGGATAAGCGAAGTGGCCCAGGCTGGGCCTGGCGCGCGATAGCGCGCGACTCCCGCGCTGCACGGCCTTGGCAATGCGAGGCCAGTGCTCCAGGCGCGGCGATGTGCAACTGACCGGATGGCGTTGCCCACGAACTGGTGCCGACGCCGTGCCGCTGAATTGCAATGGTGTTTTGGGTTGCGCGCGTGAGCGGCACTGAGGCTTGGAAGTTTGGCTAGGCAGACAACAGGCTTGAATTGCGCGCCTGGTTCGATGGAACTCGTGACGTGGCATGAGGGGCGCGCTGCGTTGCCTAACGTTCGAGGTAAGGCGGGCCCTACAGCGGAGCGCGTAAGGCCCGGATGGGACGATGATGAATTTGGCCCAGCCGGGCCTTACGTGCGCAGCTGTTGGGGCTCGCCTTGACCGAGGGGTTAGGCTGCGCTCGGACTGCCGTATGTGAGAGGCGAAGCGATGCATTGCCCTGGCCGGCGGTGGACGACACCCAACCCGACCAGGCCAATCAGGAGCAACGCAGCGGTGTCTACTTCGGGCACTGCCGTGGTGTAGTCGAAACCCGACGATGACACGGCGGAGTACGGGACCGCAGCACCATAGTCATCCTGGACGCTCAGAATCCCGCCCCAAAGCGCGGTGTGCGAACTGTCTGCGGCTGCGTCACCGCTAGCGGTCAGAGATCCGTATGCGTAAGCATACGATGTGAGCGTCGCGGTCAGATCGAACGGCACGCCGAAGATAAAGGCGAATTCCAATTGGAGGGAGCCAGGACCTGGCGTCACGGGCGTCCTACCGCTTGAATTCACCAGGACTGCATTGCGCGTGATTGCGCAAACCCCACTTGGGCAATCAGGTGTCAAGGCATCCCCGATCTCGGAGAAGTACAGAAGCCCGCCTGATGTCGCCATCAGCTTGATATCGCTCTGCGCTTGGCTGCCGACCGGGCTTGGGTCGGTTAACGACAGGGACCAGGTGTAGTTCAACGCCACCGTTACATGACCGAGTTGACCGGTCAGGGCGTCGTTGCTCAGCGTAATCGCGTCTGACCAAGACGAGCGGACGTACAGGCCAGACCAGTTGTCGCCAAGACGCGATACCGACGGCGGCACGTGCTCGTTGGCTAGAACTCGCAGGCGACCGAACTCGGCCGAGGCCTGCAGTTCTGAAGTGCCGCCGAACGACGCAAATGAACCGCTGACGGGTGCCACAGGGTCTGTGACGATGACAGGCAGACCTCCAAAGAACGGCCCGCTATGGGCATACTCAATGAATGTCGAACCTTGAGCGTGCGCAGCGGACTGGATGCAGGCGAAACTGGCGATCACCAACGCCAATATGGATCTAGGCATGGCTGGGTTCCTTTCGCGGGGGAATTGGCAGAGTACGCTTGAACCTAGGGCGCCGCAAGTTTTCCGGTTGGTAACCATGCTTTGGCGCCGCAATTTCTCTTCAATTGACTTCGCCTGGGCAGCACCACATCGCTGCGCAGCCTAACGTTTGAATTAACGCGGGCCCTACGGCTGGCCGGGCGTGAACTGGCTGGGAGGATAAGCGAAGTGGCCCAGGCAGGGCACGACCGGCCAGCCGTTGGGGCTCGCGTTGAATGAAGGGTTAGGCCAGGAGGTGAACGGAGCAGCGGTGACGGCAGCGGCTGGACGGGGCGCACGCCAGTGCGCCTGGACCTTGCCAGCAAGCTGAAGCAATGCAAAGTGCCTCGGGCATGGGCTGCGCAGCAGCCGATGCAAAGGGGAGGTTGGTTGGCGCAAAGCGCCAAGCAACCGCGTGGAACTGGCCCAAAACCCTTGTTGACTGCCTGACCAGGTTTGGTTGGGATGGTTGCAGTACCGTGCATGTGCATGCAGGGCCTAACGTTTGAATTAACGCGGGCCCGACAGCTGGCCGGGCATGACATGACTGCGACGATAGCCGATTTGGCGCAGGCAGGGCAGGCCCGGCCAGCTGTTGGGGCTCGCGTTGAATGAAGGGTTAGGCACCGCCATGCCGAAGCGAGCGTTCGGGCCGGGCCTTTGTGGGACTCGCCTGCGGTGGTTGCCGAGAAGAGATGGGCACCGAAGTACCGCCCCGCGGCCATGCCAGCCAGCTTGCGGGCCGCAAACCGCCTCGGGCATGGGCTGCGAAGCAGCAGATGCAGCAGGGAAGGCTGGTTGGCACAACGGGCCAAGCAGCCGCACGGCCTGGCCCGGTGGGGCCGAAACCCTCGGTGGTGCAACTTGCGGCACGGTGTTTGGCAATTTCCCTTCTTGCCAAGGCCTCGGTGCCAAAGGCCCCGCCTAAGCTGGGATGAAGCCCGCCTTGTGTTTCGGCTGCGGCTTGCCGCAGTCTCCTCTGGCCTATTGCGCTGACCGCGTTCTCGGAGGTGACTTGCATCTTCCTTGCGGTGGTGGCCTTGCGACGCGGCCTCGGCATGCTGGCTTTCGCGGTGCCTAACGTTCGAGGTAAGGCGGGCCCTACAGCGGAGCGCGTAAGCCCCGCATAGGACGATGATAACTTTGGCCTATGCGGGGCTTACGCGCGCAGCTGTTGGGGCTCGCCTTGACCGAGGGGTTAGGCCGCACCGTTCCCTATTGGCACTTTGATGCAATATTGGACTCGACATCTCGCAGGAGCTCCAACTTCTTTGAGCCAGTGGCAACTAACGTCGCACCGTCGGGCAAAGGCATGCTAAACGGACCCGGGAGCTTCAGCTGTGTGCGCATCGAATACAGGCGATCACACTCACGCTTGAGCACTGCCGTGGACTTAAGCTCTTCCTCACGTTTCTGAGCCTGACTTTCCAGAAAGCGCCGTCTACTTTGTTCGCCTGCAACGCGCTCAGCCTCTGATTGCTTCTGAATCGGAACCATGGAGGCAGTCTGTCCGGCCAATGGCGGCGCATTGCTGTAGACAACCCTGCCAGACTTATCTACGTGCTTATAGATCTGTGCCAATGCGAGCGAGGCAAGAGCCAAGAGGCAGAGGACTAGGATTGATTTGGTAGGGCGAATCACTTATGGCATAGGAAGTAGGTACGACGCAATGATGCAACCCTTGCTGTTGCCGACTCTGACCAGGCGCAACTGGCCTCGACATACTCTGGCATCGAGGCACTCGAATTGTGCGGCCTAACGTTCGAGCTAAGCTGGCACCAGCGGGGTGGCGCGCTGAGCAGCAAGCGCAAAATGGGCCGCAGGCCCAGCGCTTGATGACCAGTGTGCCACGCCGTTGGGGCTCAGCTTGAGCGAGGGGTTAGGCAGCACCGAGGGTACGGACCGGGTTGATGGGTGACACTTTAGTCTGGGTTGATAGGTAACACACCGATGGACGATGGACTCCTTGAAGGAGGAGTCCGATGCCTTGGAGTGAGACCACGACCATGGATGCGAAGGTGGCATTTATTCTGGATTGGAAGAGCCAGAAATACCAGGTGACGGAGCTGTGCGCGAGGTACGGCGTGAGCCGCAAGACGGCGTACAAGTGGATCAACCGGTACCTTGAAGACGGGCCGGACGGGCTGTGGGACCGCAGCCATGCACCCAGGCGTTCGCCACACCGCACAAGCGCGCAGGTGGAGCAAGCGATCGTGCAGCAGAGGCTGCGGCATCCGAGCTGGGGCCCGAAGAAGCTGATCTGGACGCTGCAGCGCTGGCAACCGGAGCTGGAACTGCCCAGCCTGGGGACGGTGGCAGAGATCCTGAAGCGCAACGACCTGGTGCTGGCCAAGAGAAGGCCCAGAGCGGTGGGCCACCCCGGGCGGCCGAGCATGGCGGTGAGCAAGCCCAACGACAGTTGGAGCATCGACTTCAAGGGGCAGTTCAGGACGGGCGACGGCAAGTACCTGTACCCGCTGACGGTGACGGACAACCACAGCCGCTACCTGCTGGCGTGCCAGGGGCTGCCGGGCACGTTGCTGGAGCCCACGCAGGCGGTACTGAGCCGGGTGTTCAAGGAGCATGGGCTGCCCAGCCGGATGAGAAGCGACAACGGGGTGCCATTCGCGGCGTACACGCTGGGAAGGTTGAGTCGGCTGTCGGTGTGGCTGTTGAAGCTGGGGGTGATGCCGGAACTGATCGAGCCGGGCAAGCCCCAGCAGAATGGGCGGCACGAGAGGATGCACAGGACGCTGAAGGACGAGACGTTGAAGCCGCCGGGGGCCAACGCTGGAGTGCAGCAGAGGAAGTTCAACAGCTGGCGACAAGAATTCAACCAGGACAGGCCGCACGAGGCCCACGACGGGTTGACACCGGCGGACGTGCATGTGAACTCGACGAGGCAAATGCCCAGCAAGCTGCTGCAGCCCGAGTACCCTGACCGATTCGAGGTTCGCTACGTCAGCGCCAACGGCGGAATTCGATGGCGCAAGAAGTGGCTGAATGTGAGCAGCGTTCTGATTGGAGAACACGTGGGCTTGGAAGAAGTTGACGACGGCAAGTGGGACGTCTACTTCGCCAACTACAGGCTGGGAACATTGAATGAACGCTTCATGAGAATTGAGGATGTCCTCGGTAAACTGAAGCGCCGCGTGTAACCCATCAACCCGGACTATCTGTCACCCATCATCCCGACTGCTCACGAGCGCAGGACTACCCGAGTAACCATATCAGCAGCAGCGTGCAGCCGACCGCGACACCGAACCAGAACAGCCATTGATTCGCCGCGCCAACGCCTCGTTCCGCCCGCGTGATGGATTCCGGAGCCAGAGAACCACTGATGACGCCCCAGGCGAAGTTGGCCAGAGGCGCAACCGCCGCCAGTGCTGTGCTTGGGAACAGCGCCGCAAATGTGGCGGAGACGCCGCTCACACCGAAGACGATTGTGGCGAACGAAGTTGCCTGTTCTCCTTTCAGTGCGAGAACAGCAATCGCGACGAGGATACCAATGACGAGGCCCACCAATACGTAGACGCTCGCTGCGCCGACCCGTAAGGCCATCTGTTCCTCGGCTTCGATTCTCTTGGATTGCGTCACTGGATGTTTGGGCGACGTTGTGTTGACTTTAGAGGTATGCGCGACTCAACGGCCTGTCTGTGCTGTCTAACGTTCGAGGTAAGGCGGGCCCTACAGCGGAGCGCGTAAGGCCCGGCAGGGACGATGATAATTCTGGCCCAGCCGGGCCTTACGTGCGTAGCTGTTGGGGCTCGCCTTGACCGAGGGGTTAGGTTGCGCTCTTTGCAACGGTTGCCATTTGGCGATTGTGTACGCCTGACAGTAAAACAAGACTTGATATTGCCCCGAGGAGAGCAAAGAACATGTCGGACTGGGTGTCCCAAGGGTCGCCTTGGGTTCCGAGAAATTCGTCAGCGCCCTGCCCAAGAGCCAAGGCGGCGCCCCACTCAATGAATTCGTATGTTGCACTGATGGCAAGGACGACACAGACAACCAAGAAGGCGAGCATCTTCTCTCCCTTGACGTACCCACCCCTGTGAAGGATCTCTCTAGCCGCCAGCGCGGGGACGAAGCCCTGAAAGAAATGCCCAATCTTGTCGTATGGGTTGCGGTGTATTCCAAGTAGATCTGCGATCTGGAAGCCAAGTGGCACGCGTGCATACGTGTAGGTACCGCCCAACATGAGCACCGCAGCATGCCAGAAGATCAAGAAGTACAGCAGAGATGTGAGCGGGAACGTTCTGTAGGTTGCAAAGAGGATCGGAACGGCAATGAAAATGGGCGCCACTTCCATGAGCCAAGTGGCACGGTCGTACGGATGTAGACCAGACCAAACCAGAAGTGCGACAAGGACTGCTGTTCCGGCTAACAGGAGATTGCTTCGATCTTGCAGCATGGGATTTTTGCGCAACCTAACGTTCGAGGTAAGGCGGGCCCTACAGCGGAGCGTGTAAGCCCCGGAGCGGACGATGATAGCTTTGGCCGTTCCGGGGCTTGCACGCGTAGCTGTTGGGGCTCGCCTTGACCGAGGGGTTAGGCCCACGCACTTGACAGCCAGACAGTGACTGGAATGACCACGAAGAAGATGACTACGGAAAGGCATCCACTCTTTGCTGGGACCACACTGTAGTTGCCGTAGTTGTTGGTGCCGTTGGACCGGCTACTCATTGGCGCCGACGATGTTGGCATGCTGGCGCGACCCCCCGAATCTCGCTCGGCAGGTACATGAGTCGGCCTTTGCTGCGGGGGATTCTTTTCTCGCCACTTTACGTGGCAGGAGTTGCAGAAGAAGCGGCGGGTTCCCTTTTCCCATGCACCGACGGTTCTGCGGCTGTGCGTGAATTGACCCGAGCACCCCGCGCAAACGTAGTGGAGGTTTCCTGGGCCACGTGTCTTCCGAGGCTCATGTTCGCGTCGGCTACGCCCTGACTTGCTTATCGCAAGGATGACGGCGACGAAGAGCACAAAGGCCGCTGATACTGCGATGGTGATAGTGAGTGAGTTCATTCTTATTCGTGGGCCTAACGTTCGAGGTAAGGCGGGCCCTACAGCGGAGCGCGTAAGGCCCGGATGGGACGATGATAAGTCTGGCCCAGCCGGGCCTTACGTGCGCAGCTGTTGGGGCTCGCCTTGACCGAGGGGTTAGGCGCCGTTAGCGGATGGCCCAGCGTTGATTTGGTTGACCATTGCATGGCCACACGATGAGCGGTGTGCCAGGTGCAGCGGTACCACCCTGAGCGTCCAGACATTTGTCGCCCATACCTTTAATGTTGCCTTCAAGGACATGCCAATGCTGATTGGCACGACCATGACAGGACCAAAGTACGACTGGTTTGCCATCATCTGAAGTGCCTCCCTTTATGTCAAAGCACTTCCCGTTCGACGAAAGAATGGTTCCGTTTATGACCTGCCAATTCTGACTTCCCTTTCGATTGCAGGCAGCTAGAACCAGTTGGGCTCCATCGCCGCTTGCTCCCTGCGCGGTATCGATGCACATGCCTTGTAACCCGACAACCTCTGCTGCCTGGGAATGAAACGGAATTGCAAGAAGAATGGGAATCAAGCGAATGAAGCTACGCATGGATGCTCCTTGAAATTTGAGGTGATGATGTAGTTGAACGATTCATTCAGGTAGGCGCCTAACGTTCGAGGTAACGCGGGACCAGCGGAAGGCCGCCAAGCCCGGCGGAGGGATGATAAACAAAGCCCGGAGCCGGGCTTGGTGGACTGCCGCTGGGCCTCGCGTTGACCGAGGGGTTAGGCGTCACTTTGGAGCGGAAGCGTCACTTGGCGTGGGGGGGGCTAGGCCATTGCTCTTGTGCCATTGCGCAAGCGACATGCTTGGATAGTGTTCGAATTGTTGGTCGTTGGGATTGCCTTCGATCCTGACCCAGGGCGCTTTGGAACCCACCAGGCAATGCACGCTTTCAGGCGGAACGGGCAGCGAGGTGTCGATGGCGCCCGCGTGCGGATGGACAAGCTCAGGCCAAGTCGGATCCCATACCCAAAGTGCGCTTCCGCAGTGCGCACAAAAGTAGCGTCGTGCGCTGCTGAGATGGGTTCCAGAGCCTCCCTCACTCGGCAGCGAGGCTCTGTAGATGCGCAAGGACCGCTTTCCGGTGACCTTCATGCTCCAGGCAATGGCGCCGAGGTTGATGGCGTAGCCGCCGTCACCGGCAGTCTTGCGGCAGATGGAGCAGTAGCAGCGCATGAAAGGGACAGGAGAGTCCGATTCGACTGAGAACTTCACCTTCCCGCAATGGCACGAGCCTTCCAGGTGCATTGGGCTCTCCTTGATGCTTCGAGTGGCGGCGAATGAGCGTGTGGTGACGCCTAACGTTCGAGGTAAGGCGGGCCCTACAGCGGAGCGCGTAAGGCCCGGGTGGGACGATGATAACTTTGGCCCAGGCGGGCCTTACGTGCGCAGCTGTTGGGGCTCGCCTTGACCGAGGGGTTAGGCGACACCTTTTGAGGCTTGCTGGCTGGGAGCAATTATTGGAGGTTAGCCTTTCACAAGTGCTAGGGCGAGTGCCAGGGTAAAACGCGATTGGCTTGTAAGGAAGCCGCTGTACTTTGGCAGCGAATCCGTCGCCTCGGCCTTACGCCGATGGTAGAAGATGTGCATTGCCGGACTTGGCAGGCCTTCGTGCTCAATGAGATTGCTACTGGGGACAACGGTCATTCTTGGCATTAGTGGAACGGCAAGCCTTTCGGCCGCTGGCTTCCCGCAGGCAGCGCAAGTTCCACGCCGAACGATGGGTGGTTGCTTGTACACGCGGTAGCGAATGCGTTCTTCGTTCGGAATCGAGACATCGCGAGCACGAAACACTGTGACATCGGCAAAATCGGCTTGATTGAACTCTTGGCAAATTAGGCAGTGGCAATAGGCTCTCAGCAACGGCCTTCCTGAAATCACAAGCTGAATTGCCCCACACTGGCAATGTCCCGTCAATCGGCGAATGCCTGTCATGTCGTGGTCTCCTGCTGTGCTTTTAGAGCTGACCTCGGTACGGGAGATTCGAGGCGTTTGCGTCGCCTAACGTTCGAGGTAAGGCGGGCCCTACAGCGGAGCGTGTAAGCCCCGCGCAGGACGATGAACATTTTGGCCTGCGCGGGGCTTACACGCGCAGCTGTTGGGGCTCGCCTTGACCGAGGGGTTAGGCAGCACTCTTGCTCCCGCCGAGGTACTTGACCAAGATGTACTTGACTATGCCATGCGGATAAATGGCCAATTCTGAAACTTTGCTGAAGCCCAGTGAGAGGTACAGGCCTGGCGCCTGGAAGCTGAAGGTCTCTAGGAAGAGTGCTGAACAGCCTTTGGACTCTGCGAAGCTCTGGAAGCCTTGTACGAGGGCGGTTCCGATTCCATTGCGCCGATGCTCAGGGTGAACCCAAAGTTGCTGTAGTTCTGCACACGTGCCCCAACGTCTGCCAACCGCACCACCGAGAAGCGTGCCGTCATCCCTTCTGGCGAAGCAGGCGATTGGATTGACCTCGTGGAGTGGGGCCGCCGTGTTGTTTGAAGCGCCAAGGCCCTCGTCGATCGCTGCGCATTCCTCTGGCGACGGCGCATCATGAGCTGTGACGTGGAATGGCGCCATGTGTCTTCTCGTGCTGCCTAACGTTCGAGGTAAGGCGGGCCCTATAGCGGAGCGTGTAAGGCCCGGAGCGGACGATGATAACTTTGGCCGTTCCGGGCCTTGCACGCGCAGCTGTTGGGGCTCGCCTTGACCGAGGGGTTAGGCCGCACTCTCTGGTGCAGGCCTTGTGCTGGCGCCAAAGAGGTATTCATGACTCAGGGTCGAACATGAACTGCCGTAGCTCCTGTATGCAACGGCAACCCGCAGCGATCTTTGCCGCCCAGGTTTCGGCCTCTTCGCGTGTATGCGCACGGAGTACGCAGAAGCCTCCATTGAATTTGCTTGTCTCTGGGTAGGTTCCCGGTGAAACGTTTCCCTGTCCAGTAACCATTACCGGCCCCACGCTTTCGTCGATTCCGCCACCGAACACATAGACACCTGCTGCCTTTGCCTCGCGTATCACAGCGTGCGCCGATTCGCTAACCGCTGGGAGTTCCTCATCGGAGATGTGGCTCATGGCTGAACTGGGAAAGGAGACGAGGTAGTGATTCATTTGTGGATCTGTCCATCTTCACGGCGCCGCTCGCCGACGCTACCGGTTCTCCTGTGCGGCCTAACGTTCGAGGTAAGGCGGGCCCTACAGCGGAGCGCGTAAGGCCCGGCAGGGACGATGATAATTTTGGCCCAGCCGGGCTTTACGTGCGCAGCTGTTGGGGCTCGCCTTGACCGAGGGGTTAGGCATCACTTCTCTCTCATGATGCCTTTGATGACATGGCGACGAAACCGAGCGGAATCGCGCTCTGAGCGGCTTCCGAAGCGGTCGCGAAGGCGAAGGTACAGTGACTTTGCGTTTTCCCAGCGCCGCCTTGCAGTTAGACCATGACTTGCGCTGGTGTCGGCTTTGTACCTGGATGTGGGGGTTTGGTAGTCCTCTGACTCCATCACTTCAATAGTGACCGTGTCGCCAGGCTCCAGCGGGAGTCTGGGACCCCAACGCAGGTGTTCGTCCTTCCGCTTATCGCCTCGACTTGTCATTCCGCCAACGCTGAGGTCGATATGAAAGTCGCCCTTTCGCCTACTTCCCGCGCTTTGCGAGGTTGGTCCAAGCTTTCCGACAGCTGAGACATGCGCTGAGAGAACTCCCATACTGTCTTCACCAGCAAGAACGAACTCTTCGCCGTTTACAACGACTCGCAGGACGATGGTCATGATTTTGGTGATGCCTAACGTTCGAGGTAAGGCGGGCCCTACAGCGGAGCGTGTAAGGCCCGGCACGGACGATGATAAACATGGCCGTGGCGGGCCTTGCATGCGCAGCTGTTGGGGCTCGCCTTGACCGAGGGGTTAGGCCGCACTTTTGCCAATTGCCGCTGCGAAGAGGCCCGCGAGCAGCAGCGCGAACACTGGCCCGATGCTGAGAACGAAGCCAAGACTCCTAGTCTTTGGGTCTGCAACATAGGCGCGCCAGTAGATGAACCTTCCAAGAACATAGACCGCTCCCGCGCTGGCGACGTAGGCCGGAGACCAGTACTTGGCAGCGACATAGAGTGAAGGCAGGAAGGCAGCCAGAAGTTCCAATGTATTCATCTGGACTCTGTAGGCACGTTCAAATGGTTCTGAGCCCGATACTGCCGGTGCCTTGACCCCGTACTTGATTCTTGCCTGGCCGACAAACGCGCTGAAGGCTATGTATTGACCAACAGCGAGCATCGCAACGACATCTACGTAGTTCATGCAGTCCTACGGCACTGGGCCTGTTGGAAGAATGTAGGGATTCTCTCCCCTGTGCGGCCTAACGTTCGAGGTAAGGCGGGCCCTACAGCGGAGCGCGTAAGGCCCGGCAGGGACGATGATAACTTTGGCCCTGCCGGGCCTTGCACGCGCAGCTGTTGGGGCTCGCCTTGACCGAGGGGTTAGGCGGCTCAGTGCTTGTACTCACGGATTGCCTTCTTGATTGACTCATCTGGCAGTGGCGCCCCTGAGTAGACGGCAGCCTTTGACGCACCTGCACCAAGGCCAAGTTCAACGAACACCCGGTACTCAACCTGGGTAATTCCACCTTCAATGAGTTCCATTGGATGCAGAAGCACTTCTGGCGCTCTCAGTCCACGCTTGACAGTCTTGATTGCCTCCTTGATCTGGTGCTGCGCGGTGGTGAAGTCTGCGATCAACATTCTTGGTGAAGCGTAGGTCATGTCGCGCATGACCTCGGTTGATTCGCCGGTGGCGATGTTCTTGACCGCGATTCTGTCGCGGTAAACCTGGACATAAATTGAGTCGACGTTGAGCATGAGGTCGATTTTTGTTCTGCAGGCTTGCGTAAGTTGCGGCGGACGGTGCAGACCGGTGTTTTGAGACGCCTAACGTTCGAGGTAAGGCGGGCCCTACAGCGGAGCGCGTAAGGCCCGGCAGGGACGATGATAACTTTGGCCCAGCCGGGCCTTACGCGCGCAGCTGTTGGGGCTCGCCTTGACCGAGGGGTTAGGCGCCCACCCCGCAGCACTTCTTGAACTTCTTGCCACTGCCACAGGTACATGATTCATTTCGGCCAACCTTTGGTTTGGTTCGGCGATGTGGTTCTTGCCTTATTTGTTCGCCTTGCTTTGCTTGTCGTGACTGTTGAATCAAACGTTCAGCGAACTCTAGTTCAAGTTCCTTGTCTGATTTCTTGAAGTAGGTTGTTTGAACAAGTATGGCTAACGTGACGAAAGCAAGAGCAATTTGAATCCACTGCTGAAGGACTGTAGCGCGAGGGGCCTGAGTAACAGCGTCTGCTATGCGCGGCGAAAGGGCGCGGATCTCACTTACGAGTTCGCTTACGGTAAGGGTGTTCGCAGTAGGCGCCCTAAGTAGCGCTTCAACCTTACGTAGTGCAGATACCGATTCCTGCGGGCCACGGAGGAGTTGAACAACGTTCTTGGCGTAGGAATAGACTCCATCCGGGATTAGGCCCATTGATCCGCAGCTTGGACATGGGCCGTACCTCGTATCCGACAGGTGGATGGTTGCGGCGCCGTCTCCGCCAATGAGACCAGGCGCTTGAAAGATCGCTCCGCATTTTGGATTTTCGCAGAACGCGACGAAAGTAGTCATAGGTTCCTTGTTGGGCGCCTAACGTTTGAATTAACGCGGGCCCAGCGGGTGGCCGGGCATGAACTGGCTGGGAGGATAAGCGAAGTGGCCCAGGCAGGGCAGGCCCGGCCAGCTGTTGGGGCTCGCGTTGAATGAAGGGTTAGGCACCGCTCTTGCCAAAGCGAGCGTTTGGCCGGGCCTTTGTGGGACTCGCCTGCGGTGGTTGCCAAGACGAGATGGGCGCCGAAGTACCGCCCCGAGGCCGTGCCAGCCATTCAACGGGCAGAAAACCGCCTCGGGCATGGGCTGCGCAGCAGCCGATGCAGTAGGGAAGGCTGGTTGGCACAACGTGCCAAGCAGCCGCACAGCCAGGCCAAATTGGGGCCAAAGCGCTCGGTGGTGCAACTTGCGGCTTGGCGTTTGGCAATTCCCATTCTTGCCTTGGTGTCGGTGCGGAGAACTGCACCGCAGTTGAGTTGCAGCATGCCTCATGTCTTGGCTGCGGCTTGCCGCAGCCTCCTGTTTGCAACTGCACGACCGTCGCGCTCAGAGCCGACTCGCATTTGCATTTGCCTTTCGGTGATTGCTCTGCGATGCGACGAGGGCATGTGGTTCTTCGCGGTGCCTAACGTTCGAGGTAAGGCGGGCCCCACAGCGGAGCGTGTAAGGCCCGGCAGGGACGATGTTGACTTTGGCCCTGCCGGGCCTTGCACGCGTAGCTGTTGGGGCTCGCCTTGACCGAGGGGTTAGGCGTCATCGGTCTTGCTCTCGAGCGAAGAGTGCGTACGCGATAGAGCTTATAGCGGTTAGCGCGCCGGCGAAAATTGCATACTGCTGCAATGTAGAAAGCCAAGAAACCAGTGCACCTCGGCTAATCCACTCCAGAGGATCGACTGGCGTTCCTGGAATGGCCAGATTTTGATATCCGACACAGACCTCATTTAGTTTTTGGGCGCGTGCTTTCAGCTCGGGTGACTCGCGTGCTTGTAGTCGCTGCAGTTCAGATGCAAGACTGGTTCGCGCGTCGAATTCTGCCCGAGTCATGAGGCTGGTCATCAGCCTACCCTTGTCGTAGTAGTACGCCCAGACGTCCTGTGCATCCCCGCCGCATTCCCTTAGGTTCGACCGGAACACAAATTCTTTTCCGTAGATGCCCGAAGTGGAAGTGTTTGCGTATCCGTCAAACGGGTTGTGCAAGACAGTCAAAGCAAGGATGCCAGATAGGTAAGCGAACAGGATGATTCGAACTGGAAGTCTCATATCGCAAAGCATACCTTTCGAGCAGCCGGGATGGATGACATGGGCGGTTTCTAGCTTGAAGTGCAATGTTCAGACGATAGTCTGAATCAGGTCGGAGAAGACTTCAGCTGGAGTTTTGAACTTGAGGATTTTGCGAGGGCGATTGTTGAGCAGGCTCTCGATGTGGCGCAACTGTGCATCTGAGACTGTAGACAGGTCCATGCCCTTTGGCAGGTACTGGCGAACGAGGCCATTGAAGTTCTCGTTGGTGGCGCGCTGAGAAGGGCGATAGGGGTCGCAGAAGAAGATATCCAGGTTCAAGCGCGCGGTCAGATCCTGGTGCCTGGCCATCTCGGTACCGCGATCGTAGGTCATGGATTTGCGCAGTGCCTGGGGAACGCGTTTGAGGCGCTTGGCGAAGGCATTGACCACGCTCAGGGAGTCCAGGGCGTCGATCTTGACGAGCATGATGTAGCGGCTGGTGCGCTCGACCAAGGTGCCGACGGCGGAGAGGTTGCGAGCGCCTTTGATGAGGTCGCCTTCCCAATGACCTGGGACGAGGCGGGAATCGACCTCGCTGGGGCGCATGGAGATGGAGATGGCGTCCTGGATGGCGCTGAATCGGGACTTGCCGCGGGCGCGGTTGATGCGCCCGCCGCGGCTTTGGCGCAGGGCCTTGACCAGGCTGGTACGCAGTTCGCCGCGGGGTTGGGCGTAGATGGCGGCGTAGATGGTCTCGTGGGACAGGACGACGGGCGAAGGTTCCGAGGCGCAGGACTGTTCGCGCAGGCGGCCGCAGACCTGCTCGGGAGACCAGCCCTGCTGCAGGTCCTGTAGGACTTGGCTGGCCAATGGGGTGTTGAAGGACTGGCCAAGCTTGCGTCGCAGGGCGCCAGCGGACTTGCGGCGCTGCACACGCACACGTTGGCCAAAGGTAGCGATGTAGGGTCTGGAGTCGTCCTGGGAGCGACGGGTTCGCTGCAATTCCCGAGAGATGGTGGACGGGTCTACGCCCAATGCCAGGGCGACCTGACGCTGGCTATGCCCCTGGGACAAGAGCAACTGAATAGAGAATCGATCAGATTCGGTGAGGTGTCGATAACCGTTGGGCATGGTGGCAATACTCGGTAGAGGGTATGAGTATTGCACCTCAGACTAGAGCGCGCCATGACGCCTAACGTTTGAATTAACGCGGGCCCGACAGCTGGCCGGGCATGAACTGACTGCGACGATAGCTGATTTGGCGCAGGCAGGGCAGGCCCGGCCAGCTGTTGGGGCTCGCGTTGAATGAAGGGTTAGGCACCGCTCGCGTGAGCCGCGCGTTTGGCCGGGCCTTTGTGGAACTCGCCTGCGGTGTTTGCCGAGGCGACTTGACCGGCGTAGTACCGCCCGGAAGCCGGGCCAGCCAGCCGGCGCTCCGAAAACCGCCCCGGGCATGGGCTGCGAAGCAGCCGATGCAGAAAGGGAGGCTGGTTGGCGTAACGTGCCAAGCAGCCGCACGGCCTTGCCTATTGGGACTGAAGCGCTCGGTGGTGCACCTTGCGACTTGGCGTTCGGCTGTTTCCATTCTTGCCTTGGAGTCGGTGCCGAGAACTGCATCGAAGTTGAGCTGCAGCGTGCGCCTTGTCTTGGCTGCGGCCTGCTGCAGCTTCCTGTTTGCAGTTGCACATACGTTACGCTCAGAGGCGGCCCGCATTTGCAATT
Organism: Burkholderiales bacterium JOSHI_001; assembly: GCA_000244995.1. Lineage (NCBI taxonomy): Bacteria > Pseudomonadati > Pseudomonadota > Betaproteobacteria > Burkholderiales > Burkholderiales bacterium JOSHI_001. The sequence continues at coordinate 2,028,752 of CM001438.1, forward strand.
GCCTTTAGGTGATTGCTCTGCGTTGCGATGAAGGCATGTTGGCCTTTGCGGTGCCTAACGTTCGAGGTAAGGCGGGCCCTACAGCGGAGCGTGTAAGGCCCGGAACGGACGATGAATGATATGGCCGTTCCGGGCCTTGCACGCGCAGCTGTTGGGGCTCGCCTTGACCGAGGGGTTAGGCAACACGCTACTTGAGCCTGGTTTTGGCGAGGCGCTTTGCATTTGCGACTGCCTTTTGGTGAACTGGAGCCATGCCCTTGTTCAGTACGCCCATGGCTGCAGCCTGCATTTGAAGCGCGACTGCCATGGGTGACGACTTGCCCTTGAGGGATGGTGACCAAAAGGAGCGAAACATTGAGGCTGCAAGCGTTTGCTGCGCTACCGCTGACTGCTTTGCCATGGCCGTGAATGCCTGTGAGAAGGCGACCTCCTTCTCCTTGACCATGAGCTGAAACTCCCGCTTGTCCCGCTCAGTGGGAACGGCGCCCGACATTGCCATTCTTGCTACGCGATGCGCGATAACCTGCGGTGCGGCAAATGCCAACTCGGCAGCTTTGGTGGCGATTGACTTGGCCTTGCGAGTGCTGCGCGGTCCCATGCGGGCTCCTTGGATGCGCTCCGACTGTAGCGCGCCAGCGTTTTCGTGTTGCCTAACGTTTGAATTAACGCGGGCCCTACGGCTGGCCGGGCGTGAACTGGCTGGGAGGATAAGCGAAGTGGCCCAGGCAGGGCACGACCGGCCAGCCGTTGGGGCTCGCGTTGAATGAAGGGTTAGGCGACGCTTGCAGCGCCACAACGAAGCAGCGGTGTGGCGGCTGGCTGGGCCTGGCGCGCGATAGCGCGCGACTCCCGCGCTGCACGGCCTTGGCAATGCGAGGCCAGTGCTCCAGGCGCGGCGATGTGCAACTGACCGGATGGCGTTGCCCAAGAACTGGTGCCGACGCCGTGCCGCCGATTTGCAATGGTGTTTTGGATTGCGCGCGTGAGCGGCACTGAGGCTTGGAAGTTTGTCCGGGCAGACAACAGCCTTGAATTGCGCGCCTGGTTCGATGGAACTCGGGACGTGGCATGAAGGGCGCGCTGCGTTGCCTAACGTTCGAGGTAAGGCGGGCCCTACAGCGGAGCGCGTAAGGCCCGGCAGGGACGATGATAACTTTGGCCCAGCCGGGCCTTGCGTGCGCAGCTGTTGGGGCTCGCCTTGACCGAGGGGTTAGGCCGCACTTTTGCCAATGGCTGCGGCGAAAAGACCGGCAAGCAACAGCGCGAACACCGGCCCGATGCTGAGAACGAAGCCAAGACTCCTGGTCTTTGGGTCTGCAACGTATGCGCGCCAATAGATGAACCTACCGACAACATAGACCGCGCCCGCGCTCGCGACGTAGGCCGAAGACCAGTACTTGGCAGCCACATAGAGTGAAGGTAAGAAGGCAGCCAGAAGCTCCAATGTGTTCATCTGAACTCTGTAGGCGCGCTCGAACGGTTCTGATCCCGTTACCGCAGGTGCCTTGACACCGTACTTGATTCGGGCTTGGCCAACAAGGGAGCTGAAGGCAATGTATTGGCCAACTGCGAGCAGCGCAACGACATCAACGTAGTTCATGCAGTCCTACGGCACTGGGCCAGATGGAAGAAGGGAGGGATTCTCTCCCCTGTGCGGCCTAACGTTCGAGGTAAGGCGGGCCCGGCAGCGGAGCGTGTAAGCCCCGCGCAGGACGATGATAACTTTGGCTTGCGCGGGGCTTGCACGCGCAGCTGTTGGGGCTCGCCTTGACCGAGGGGTTAGGCGCCAACTCTCGGAGCGTGAGGCTGCTTGAGGTGCCTAGGCTGCAACGTCAATGTACTCAACTTGACTCGATGCAACTGGGATGGCAATGCCATCTTCCCGCATGCCGTCCAAGTGGAACTCGATTGCTTCCCGGATTTGGGCTTCGACTTCGGCAACGGTCGCGCCAGTAGCGACGCAACCCGGAAGATCCGGCACATAGGCAGAGTAGTTGCCTTCAGCTTTCTCGATAACGATGGCGTACCGCATTGGCTCTTCCTCTACTTCAACCCTGATTGCTTGAGGATGCTGTTCAACGTTCCTGGTGCGATGTCGTCGCTTGGTTTGCCAGGGACAGTTACCCGGCCCAACTTGGAGGGGTGCTTGAACTGCCTGTGGCTTCCCCGCGTGGCGACCAACTGCCAACCATCTTGCTGGAGGAGGCGCAGGATTTCGCTGACTTTCACAGTTGAAGGATACCAGCCAGGCCAGTTCTTCGGTACAGACGCGCGCGCGAGCTTGCCACCGGCCTTGCCTCTTTGGCGCCTAACGCAGAGTTAACCGGGCGACGACGGTGTGGCGCCTGGCCCGCGCGGCGGATGATATGCAGACAGAGCCGCGCGGGCCAGGCGCCATGCCGTTGGCGCTCCGGTTGAACGACCAGTTAGGCCGCACCTGCAGACGATGGGCGGCCTGCAGCCTTGATGACGCGAGGCGGTAGCCGGATGATTGCAGAATGCGAGCAGAAGCCAAGTGCGAGACTGCAGGCATTGCCTTGCATGTTGCGCGATGACGTTTGAGCCGGTTTTGCGGGTACAGGAGCGAAGATGACCAGAAACGAAGCAACCCCAGCGGCGATTGAGTTGAATGAGGGCCTGTGCCATTCGTGGCCCGCCACGCACAAGACTTTCCGGATGGGCGACAAGGTGCGAAAGGTGCGTGGTAGTCAATGGCACGGCCGCGTTGTAGGGTGGTACTCGACGGATTTGACGCCAGAAGGCTATGCGGTAGAGAGCGATACGGAGCGCGGCTCGGTGCAGATCTACCCGGCTTCCGCATTGGAACGTGAGGCCTAACGTTTGAATTAACGCGGGCCCGACAGCTGGCCGGGCATGACCTGGATGGGACGATAACTGAAGTGGCCCAGGAAGGGCAGGCCCGGCCAGCTGTTGGGGCTCGCGTTGAATGATGGGTTAGGCACCGCTCTTGCCGAAGCGAGCGTTTGGCCGGGCCTTTGTGGAACTCGCCTGCGGTGGTTGCCAAGAAGAGATGGGCGCCGAAGTACCGCCTCGCGGCCAGGCCAGCCAGCTTGCGGGCCGCAAACCGCCTTCGGCATTGGCTGCGAAGCAGCCGATGCAGTGGGGAAGGCTGGTTGGCACAACGGGCCAAGCAGCCGCACGGCCTTGCCGAAAGTGGCCGAAGCGCGCGGTGTTGCAACTTGCGGCTTGGTGTTTGGCAACTTCTCTTCTTGCCAAGATCGCGGTGCCAATGTCCGCGCTTAACCAGGACTGATGCATGCCTTGCGCCTTGGCTGCGGCTTGCCGCAACTTCCTCGTGCCATTTGAGCCATCCGTGTTCTCGGAGGTGACCCGCATTGTCCTTGCGGTGGTGGCATTGCGATGCGGACTAGGCATGTTGGCTTTCGCGGTGCCTAACGTTCGAGGTAAGGCGGGCCCTACAGCGGAGCGCGTAAGGCCCGGCAGGGACGATGATAACTTTGGCCCAGCCGGGCCTTACGTGCGCAGCTGTTGGGGCTCGCCTTGACCGAGGGGTTAGGCCTCGATACTCGGTGCACCGTGAGTTTGCAAAAACTCAATCTTGCCGATTCTGCGAACACAATAGGTCTGATCTCCGGAAATGCGTTGAAGTTCATAAAGATCATCCATGCCAAAGTCTATAAATACAGGTCGATTTGACTGCAGCCAGGTCGTTCGCGGTCTAGTCCACTTGAAGAAATGATGGCCGCGGTAGGCTTGCTTGATTTGCCATTCATACTTTTCTCGTTCATATGCACTGATGTATCGAAGGCCTGGATGCGCAGGGGAAGCGGGCCAGAACTGACCTCCGTCTTCGTTGAATTTGAGTTGACTAAAGATGTCTGCATCCGGTGGTGGAAGTGGATAGGAATAAACGCGAAATCTATCTTTGAAGTCCCGTCCATCGACGATCCAGATAAGGTTCTGGTAGAAGATTTCGCGAGCGTTGCGCTCTTCCACTGCAATAGCCGAGTGCTGCAGTTCGATGACTGTTCCGGCCGATGTCCTAACGTCGGCGATGTGGCGTTCGCCAGATTGACTATCTTGATGCACAACTTCGCGCCAAGATTCGGGGAACAAGTTCTTCCACGTTCGGTGCCATTCCGACTCACGCTCCCACCATGGATCACAGTCCTCGCGCCTCACGTGAGACCAGTGCCAGATCTTGATCGTTCCGCACTTTGCCAAGGTTTCTGAGCCGCATAGGCAGCAAGTGCCGCGTAGTCCTGGCCTTGGCAATGTGCGAACTGAATCAACGAGCGCATACTGCATGCTGTGTCTTCGAGGCCTAACGTTCGAGGTAAGGCGGGCCCTACAGCGGAGCGCGTAAGGCCCGGCAGGGACGATGATAATTTTGGCCCAGCCGGGCCTTACGTGCGCAGCTGTTGGGGCTCGCCTTGACCGAGGGGTTAGGCCTCACTGCTACTCAATTGAGGCAAGCAACTCGCGGCTAGCACCAATTCGCTTTAGCAACCGGCGGGTCACCGCCTCAAATTCCGGAAACAATATCCCGACAGCAACGCACAAGCTTCGCAAATCTTCATTGGGCCGCGACTGATGATCGCTCAAAGCCAAGGACAGCTTTGCGAGCTCAGCGCTTTCTGCCCTGAATTCTGATGTGTTGAACAAGGCGGCTTGAACTTCGGCAATCCGAGCTGCTGACCATCCTTTGGCGTGTGCCCTCTTTTCAATCGCCTCCTTGTAGCTGTCAATTGCTCCGCTGAGTTCAACCGCAAGCTCTATAGCGGCGTCGAAGGCCTTCGAAGCATATTGTTCGATTGCTTCTGGTGAGCTACAGCTCAAGGCGTGGGCCGGTGGGATTCCAGTTAGAAAGAACGTGGTGAGCAGGCAGATATGCCTGGCGCTAAATGGAATTCTTAACATTGCAGCGAACTTCCGTAACGGTGAAATCGTGAGGCCTAACGTTCGAGGTAAGGCGGGCCCTACAGCGGAGCGTGTAAGCCCCGCGCAGGACGATGATGAATTTGGCCTGCGCGGGGCTTGCACGCGCAGCTGTTGGGGCTCGCCTTGACCGAGGGGTTAGGCATCGCGTTCGGCCATGAAGCGCGCAAAGAGCGGGTTTACTGGCAACCGAAGTCTCAAGGTCAGTCGGTCATAGTTCGAAATGGCAAAGTCAATCATGATTCTTGCTTCGGATTTCGGATCGAAGAGTACGTGATGATCTCCCTGGCCTCGCCGGTGCTTTGTGGAGTTCTTGGGCCAGTTCATCAAGTCAGCAATCTCTTGTTCAATCTTCTTCCTGGGGGTCTGATCAACTCGCGTAGCGAATTCGATTGCGGCCCGATGGATGTCGTCGTATGCGGTTCTTCGTGGCTTTCCGTCGGCCCCGAGTTCTTCGCGAACGTAGACAGCGAGAATCTCCTCTGCCGCGCCCGCAAGATGCAGAGCTGCGAAGTACGAGTCTCCGGCAAAGTACATCTGGACTGCTCTGTCTAGCAGCTCAACTGCTACTTGGTGCTTGGGAGTGGGGGTCACGGTGCGTTTGCGATGCCTAACGTTTGAATTAACGCGGGCCCGACAGCTGGCCGGGCATGACATGACTGCGACGATAGCTGATTTGGCGCAGGCAGGGCAGGCCCGGCCAGCTGTTGGGGCTCGCGTTGAATGAAGGGTTAGGCACCGCCTGACCGAAGCGAGCGTTTGGCCGGGACTTTGTGGGACTCGCTTGCGGTGGTTGCCTGGAAGCGATGAACGGCGAAGTAGCGCCCCGAGGCCGTGCCAGCCAGCCGACGACCCGAAGCCCGCCCCGGGCATGGGCTGCGGAGCAGCCGATGCAGTAGGGAAGGCTGTTTGGCACAACGTGCCAAGCAGCCGCACGGCCTGGCCCACCGTAGCCGAAGTGCCTGGTGGTGCAACTTGCCGTTTGGTGTTTGGCAATTTCTCCTCTTGCCACATTTTCGGCGCAAACGACTGCGTCCAAGCTGTGCTGAAGCGTGCCTTGTGTCTTGGCTGCGGATATCTGCAGCCTCCTCGACGAAGCGGAACCGGTCTTGCGCCCCGCGTTGGCATGCAATTGCATTTGGTATGCAGCGATTGCATTGCGACGCCGTGGGCGCATGCTGGTTTTCGCGGTGCCTAACGTTTGAATTAACGCGGGCCCTACGGGTGGCCGGGCGTGAACTGGCTGGGAGGATAAGCGAAGTGGCCCAGGCAGGGCACGACCGGCCAGCCGTTGGGGCTCGCGTTGAATGAAGGGTTAGGCCAGGAGGTGGGTACGGACCGGGTTGATGGGTGACACTTTAGTCTGGGTTGATAGGTAACACACCGATGGACGATGGACTCCTTGAAGGAGGAGTCCGATGCCTTGGAGTGAGACCACGACCATGGATGCGAAGGTGGCATTTATTCTGGATTGGAAGAGCCAGAAATACCAGGTGACGGAGCTGTGCGCGAGGTACGGCGTGAGCCGCAAGACGGCGTACAAGTGGATCAACCGGTACCTTGAAGACGGGCCGGACGGGCTGTGGGACCGCAGCCATGCACCCAGGCGTTCGCCACACCGCACAAGCGCGCAGGTGGAGCAAGCGATCGTGCAGCAGAGGCTGCGGCATCCGAGCTGGGGCCCGAAGAAGCTGATCTGGACGCTGCAGCGCTGGCAACCGGAGCTGGAACTGCCCAGCCTGGGGACGGTGGCAGAGATCCTGAAGCGCAACGACCTGGTGCTGGCCAAGAGAAGGCCCAGAGCGGTGGGCCACCCCGGGCGGCCGAGCATGGCGGTGAGCAAGCCCAACGACAGTTGGAGCATCGACTTCAAGGGGCAGTTCAGGACGGGCGACGGCAAGTACCTGTACCCGCTGACGGTGACGGACAACCACAGCCGCTACCTGCTGGCGTGCCAGGGGCTGCCGGGCACGTTGCTGGAGCCCACGCAGGCGGTACTGAGCCGGGTGTTCAAGGAGCATGGGCTGCCCAGCCGGATGAGAAGCGACAACGGGGTGCCATTCGCGGCGTACACGCTGGGAAGGTTGAGTCGGCTGTCGGTGTGGCTGTTGAAGCTGGGGTGATGCCGGAACTGATCGAGCCGGGCAAGCCCCAGCAGAATGGGCGGCACGAGAGGATGCACAGGACGCTGAAGGACGAGACGTTGAAGCCGCCGGGGGCCAACGCTGGAGTGCAGCAGAGGAAGTTCAACAGCTGGCGACAAGAATTCAACCAGGACAGGCCGCACGAGGCCCACGACGGGTTGACACCGGCGGACGTGCATGTGAACTCGACGAGGCAAATGCCCAGCAAGCTGCTGCAGCCCGAGTACCCTGACCGATTCGAGGTTCGCTACGTCAGCGCCAACGGCGGAATTCGATGGCGCAAGAAGTGGCTGAATGTGAGCAGCGTTCTGATTGGAGAACACGTGGGCTTGGAAGAAGTTGACGACGGCAAGTGGGACGTCTACTTCGCCAACTACAGGCTGGGAACATTGAATGAACGCTTCATGAGAATTGAGGATGTCCTCGGTAAACTGAAGCGCCGCGTGTAACCCATCAACCCGGACTATCTGTCACCCATCATCCCGACTGCTCAGGTGAACGGAGGCACGGTGATTGCAGAGGCTGGACGGGGCGCACGACAGGGCGCCTGGACCGCGCCTGCAAGCTGATGCAACGAAGAACGCCTCGGGCATGAGCTGCGCAGCAGCCGATGCAGAGGGAGTGTTGTTTGGCGCAACGCGCCAAGCAACCGCTCGGTACCGGCAGGAAAACCCATGCGAGTTGCAGCGCAGCCTTGCGTTGGGATGGTTGCAGTACCGTGCCTTCGCATGCTGGGCCTAACGTTCGAGGTAAGGCGGGCCCTACAGCGGAGCGTGTAAGCCCCACGCAGGACGATGTTGAATTTGGCCTGCGTGGGGCTTACACGCGCAGCTGTTGGGGCTCGCCTTGACCGAGGTGTTAGGCCGCACTCTACGACAGCTGAAGCTCCATAAACAAGCTGTGCGGGTCTTCCTTGTAGCTAGCAAACGGACCTGACTCCTGGAAGCCCGCACTCCGGTAAAGCTGCTGAGCAGGCAGGAATGCTGGATGCGTGCCCGTTTCCAGGCTGAGGAAGCGATAGCCGCGCTGCCTGGCGGTATCGATGATGCGGGTGAGCACCGCTTTTCCCGCACCGCGCCCACGCAGCTTTGCCGGTGTGCGCATGGATTTGATTTCTCCATGATCTGCGGAGAGCTCCTTCAGTGCACCGCACCCAAGCAATTGGTGGTTGTCCCAAACGGTCCAGAAGGTAATGTCTGGTGACTTCAGCTTGGACAGGTCCAAGGCGAAGACCTGCTCAGGTGGGCTCAGCTCATACATGTTTGCCAAGTGCTCGCTCAGCAACTCGTGAATTTCAGGACGGGACAGATCGTCGACTTCGATTCGCATGATGCGGTGGGTGTTTCGTGCGGCCTAACGTTCGAGGTAAGGCGGGCCCTACAGCGGAGCGCGTAAGGCCCGGCAGGGACGATGATAACTTTGGCCCAGCCGGGCCTTACGTGCGTAGCTGTTGGGGCTCGCCTTGACCGAGGGGTTAGGCGACACCTCTCTTGCCGCATGCGCGACGCTGCGGCGGCCCTCGTTGAGCCAGGACATTACCTGCCAGGTAGTAGCTCTTTGGCTGGGTGCCAGTGACACTAAGGCACATTTACCTGGGAACCCGAACATGCAACGTGGGATCTTGGTTCTAGCCATCGCCGCCTTTGGTGCCTTGACCGCAGTAGCCGTTTGGCAACATGGTTTCGTTGGCATATTTGCATGGCAACTGCAGAACTCTGCCGGTTTGCAAGTGCTTTGCGATCTGATCTTGGCACTCTGCCTTGTGTTGATTTGGCTATGGCGTGACGCCAAGAGCAGCGGCCGGAACCCGATGCCTTGGGTCGTTTTCACGCTGGTCGCGGGATCATTCGGCCCGCTCCTTTATCTGCTGACCCAACCGAAGCGGTCTTAGCTACTTCTCCGTTGGTTGAATGTGCTGCTGCCTGGGCCACGTGTCGCCTAACGTTTGAATTAACGCGGGCCCGACAGCTGGCCGGGCATGACATTACTGCGACGATAGCTGATTTGGCGCAGGCAGGGCAGGCCCGGCCAGCTGTTGGGGCTCGCGTTGAATGAAGGGTTAGGCACCGCCATGGTACGGACCGGGTTGATGGGTGACACTTTAGTCTGGGTTGATAGGTAACACACCGATGGACGATGGACTCCTTGAAGGAGGAGTCCGATGCCTTGGAGTGAGACCACGACCATGGATGCGAAGGTGGCATTTATTCTGGATTGGAAGAGCCAGAAATACCAGGTGACGGAGCTGTGCGCGAGGTACGGCGTGAGCCGCAAGACGGCGTACAAGTGGATCAACCGGTACCTTGAAGACGGGCCGGACGGGCTGTGGGACCGCAGCCATGCACCCAGGCGTTCGCCACACCGCACAAGCGCGCAGGTGGAGCAAGCGATCGTGCAGCAGAGGCTGCGGCATCCGAGCTGGGGCCCGAAGAAGCTGATCTGGACGCTGCAGCGCTGGCAACCGGAGCTGGAACTGCCCAGCCTGGGGACGGTGGCAGAGATCCTGAAGCGCAACGACCTGGTGCTGGCCAAGAGAAGGCCCAGAGCGGTGGGCCACCCCGGGCGGCCGAGCATGGCGGTGAGCAAGCCCAACGACAGTTGGAGCATCGACTTCAAGGGGCAGTTCAGGACGGGCGACGGCAAGTACCTGTACCCGCTGACGGTGACGGACAACCACAGCCGCTACCTGCTGGCGTGCCAGGGGCTGCCGGGCACGTTGCTGGAGCCCACGCAGGCGGTACTGAGCCGGGTGTTCAAGGAGCATGGGCTGCCCAGCCGGATGAGAAGCGACAACGGGGTGCCATTCGCGGCGTACACGCTGGGAAGGTTGAGTCGGCTGTCGGTGTGGCTGTTGAAGCTGGGGGTGATGCCGGAACTGATCGAGCCGGGCAAGCCCCAGCAGAATGGGCGGCACGAGAGGATGCACAGGACGCTGAAGGACGAGACGTTGAAGCCGCCGGGGGCCAACGCTGGAGTGCAGCAGAGGAAGTTCAACAGCTGGCGACAAGAATTCAACCAGGACAGGCCGCACGAGGCCCACGACGGGTTGACACCGGCGGACGTGCATGTGAACTCGACGAGGCAAATGCCCAGCAAGCTGCTGCAGCCCGAGTACCCTGACCGATTCGAGGTTCGCTACGTCAGCGCCAACGGCGGAATTCGATGGCGCAAGAAGTGGCTGAATGTGAGCAGCGTTCTGATTGGAGAACACGTGGGCTTGGAAGAAGTTGACGACGGCAAGTGGGACGTCTACTTCGCCAACTACAGGCTGGGAACATTGAATGAACGCTTCATGAGAATTGAGGATGTCCTCGGTAAACTGAAGCGCCGCGTGTAACCCATCAACCCGGACTATCTGTCACCCATCATCCCGACTGCTCACATGCCGAAGCGAGCGTTTGGGCCGGGCCTTTGTGGGACTCGCCTGCGGTGGTTGCCAAGAAGAGATGGGCACCGAAGTACCGCCCCGCGGCCATGCCAGCCAGCTTGCGGGCCGCAAACCGCCTCGGGCATGGGCTGCGAAGCAGCAGATGCAGCAGGGAAGGCTGGTTGGCACAACGGGCCAAGCAGCCGCACGGCCTGGCCCGGTGGGGCCGAAACCCTCGGTGGTGCAACTTGCGGCACGGTGTTTGGCAATTTCCCTTCTTGCCAAGGCCTCGGTGCCAAAGGCCCCGCCTAAGCTGGGATGAAGCCCGCCTTGTGTTTCGGCTGCGGCTTGCCGCAGTCTCCTCTGGCCTATTGCGCTGACCGCGTTCTCGGAGGTGACTTGCATCTTCCTTGCGGTGGTGGCCTTGCGACGCAGCCTCGGCATGCTTGCTTTCGCGGTGCCTAACGTTCGAGGTAAGGCGGGCCCTACAGCGGAGCGTGTAAGGCCCGGGACGGACGATGATAACTTTGGCCGTTCCGGGCCTTGCACGCGCAGCTGTTGGGGCTCGCCTTGACCGAGGGGTTAGGCCGCACTGAGCCGCCTAGGACAACAGACCGGATGCGGCCTCCCAGGCTTTGTGCCCCAATTGCGCGATTTTCTCTGCTTTGAGCGCTGCATCTGCGGCACCATTTACCTGCTTCCATAGCTTTCCAAGGCGGGACATTTCTTCGCTTTGCTTGGATGCTTGAACCGTATCCTTCAATTCAACGATCTCGCCTAGCGCAGTTCTGCCTGCCTCGCGAAGTGCGCGAGCTCCAAATACCTTGTACTGTGCTAGAGCCTTAGCGATAAGCTGCAGGTGATGATCAATTAGACGCCGTAGCGCCTCTGGCAAGTCTGAATGCTCCATGGAAGAAGCGAGCTCCGCCGCCATGTCGGAAATGCGTTGGAACTCTTGATCACTGATTGCATTTTCCTCGTCGGGCAACAATTCGTTGAGGAATGCCACAGACAAGAGAACGTCGGCGGTTAGGTTGCCACGCGAGCCATCCCATGGTGATGAAAGGATCAACGGTGAGAGTAGGGACCGAATCCTAGCGAGCGAACCTTCGTACAGGTGAGGGCTGATCGTGGCGGTCTTTGCCTGCACTTGAAGTAGTTGGAGCTCAATATGCAGCCAGTTCAGCCGCTCCGACACAAGCTCTGCAGTTTCCGAGTGGTCACTTCCCTTGACGGCGAACACTTCAGCCCACATTTCCCAGATCGCCTTGTTCGGATGACCTGATGCGGCGCTTAGAAGCGCATGGATTCGAGAAGCGGAGTTGATGTTCTTGTACATATTGGTGCAGGAAGATGGTGTTGTGCGGCCTAACGTTCGAGGTAAGGCGGGCCCTGCAGCGGAGCGCGTAAGGCCCGGCTGGGACGATGATAACTTTGGCCCAGCCGGGCCTTGCGTGCGCAGCTGTTGGGGCTCGCCTTGACCGAGGGGTTAGGCACCAGCCTTTGGCGCAACCCGAGACTACAACTCGTGGGCATATACGATGAAGCCAGAGTGCACAGCAACTTTGTCGTAGAGCGCTCGGCCGGCAGAGTTGGAGGCTTGGGTTTGCCAGTAGACCCTGGTGCACCCAGCTGCCCGTGCCGCTTCATACACGGACTGAATCAACGCTCGGCCGATGCCCTTTCCGCGCTGGCTGGAAACTGTGAATAGGTCTTGTAGGTAGCAGACATCGTTGAGCCTGGTAGTGCTCCGATGGAATAGGTAGTGGACAAGGCCGACGGCGCTACCATTTTCTTCTGCGACCAAGGCGCAGACTGGTTCGGCTTCATCAAAGAACCGACTCCAAGTTTTGCTCGTGATTTCCTCCGGCAGGGCGCTATCGCCCTTGCGGCCATAGAACTCGTTGTAGCCATCCCAAAGCGGCCGCCACGCAGCGTAGTCTTCTTGCTTGATTGGTCTAGTCGTCACGGACTGGCGCATAGCAGGGTTATGGTTTTGCTGGTGCCTAACGTTGGAGGTAAGGCGGGGCCGACAGCTGGCCGGGCATGAACTGGCTGGGACGATAGCACCGCTGGCCCAGGCAGGGCGGGCCCGGCCAGCTGTTGGGACTCGCCTTGACCGACCGGTTAGGCACCGCCTTGCCGAAGCGAGCGTTTGGCCGGGCATTTGTGGAACTCGCCTGCGGTGACTGCCGGGGGGAACTGACCGCCGAAGTACCGACCCGCGTCCGTGCCAGCCAGCCGCATGGCCGAAGACCGCCTCGGGCATGGGCTGCGAAGCAGCCGATGCAGTAGGGAAGGCTGGTTGGCACAACGGGCCAAGCAGCCGCACGCCTTTGCCGAATGTGGCCAAGGCGCGCGGTGCTGCAACTTGCGGTTTGGTGTTTGGCATTTCCTCTTCTTGCAAGAGTCTCAGTGCCAATGTCCGTGCTCAGGCCGGACTGATGCATGCCGTGCGCATTGGCTGCGGCCTGCCCCAGCTTTCTCTTTCCATTTGCGGCGACCGTCTTCTCGGAGGTGGCCAGCATTTTCATTGCGGTGGTGGCATTGCGATGCAGCGTAGGCATGCTTGTCTTCGCGGTGCCTAACGTTCGAGGTAAGGCGGGCCCTACAGCGGAGCGCGTAAGGCCCGGAACGGACGATGAATAATATGGCCGTTCCGGGCCTTACGTGCGCAGCTGTTGGGGCTCGCCTTGACCGAGGGGTTAGGCAACACGCTACTTGAGCCTGGTTTTGGCGAGGCGCTTTGCATTTGCGACTGCCTTTTGATGAACTGGAGCCATGCCCTTGTTGAGTATGCCTATAGCCGCTGACTGCATTTGGAGAACGACAGCCACAGGTGATGATTTTCCCTTGAGCGAAGGTGACCAAAAGGAGCGAAACATTGACGCGGCAAGGGCTTGCTGCGCTACCGCTGACTGCTTTGCCATGGCTGTGAATGCCTGTGAGAAGGCGACTTCTTTCTCCTTGACCATGAGCTGAAATTCCCGCTTATCCCGCTCAGTCGGAACGGCGCCTGACATGGCCATTCTTGCTACGCGGTGAGCGACAACCTGCGGTGCGGCGAACGCCAATTCGGCCGCCTTGGTGGCGATCGACTTGGCCTTTCGAGTGCTGCGCGGTCCCATGCGGGCTCCTTGGATGTGCTCTGACTGTAGCGCGGCAGCGTTTTCGTGTTGCCTAACGTTCGAGGTAAGGCGGGCCCTACAGCGGAACGTGTAAGGCCCGGAGCGGACGATGAATGATATGGCCGTTCCGGGCCTTGCACGCGCAGCTGTTGGGGCTCGCCTTGACCGAGGGGTTAGGCGCCAGGCAAGCGGCCGCGACGTTGGGAGGTGGGATGGTTGCCATGGTTGAAGACTAGACCCTACCTGTTGGCGGATATGCGCGGCTGCGGTGCCCTTCTCTGGTTTGCCCTACGGTCGCGTAACCAGAAAATGAAAAGACTCCATAGGAGCACGGCTACGACAAGATTCAGTGCCATGCAGATCATGAACCACAAAGGAGAGGACTCCCAGGAAGTGGCTACCGGACCGCTCTTTGCTTTGATCGCCAGCCAGAGCGCAACCTCTCCGGTAATTAGTCCAACCAGGAATGCCAATGATGCGAATGTCGCGAGTGCCAACAGTCCCCATCCGGGTAGCGATATGACGCGCCACCAAGGCTTGCAATCCCGGTCGGCTTCGAGTTCAGCCATGTAGTACGGAGACCTTCAGTTCTGGCGCCTAACGTTCGAGGTGAGGCGGGGCCGACGGCGAAGCGCCGGGCCCGCCGGACGGATGATAGACAATGCCGGGAGGCGGGCCCGGTGCTTTGCCGTTGGGCCTCGCCTCGACCGAGGGGTTAGGCACCACCTGGCCGCCAGCCGAGGGAGAGGAGTGACTCCACTGGCTTGAATAGCGGGGACGGCCACTCACCCCACCTGAACCAAGCCCAACCTTCGCATTTTGTGGGTTCGAGGTTGGCTGGCGTGCCTGTGATGCCTCGCGCAACCACGAAGATGGTCACGTACTGTTCTTTGGCCTCGGGGAAGATGTCATTCGAGTACGGGCCCAGTTCGAAGGAACTTGCCGTGAGCCCGGTCTCTTCCCTCAGTTCGCGCGCGGCACACTCGATGAGTTCTTCTCCGTATTCGAGCCTGCCGCCTGGGGCCGACCAAGTGCCTTCACCGTGTGATCCGCGCCGCTTGCCTAGCAGGACGAGACCTTCGTGGATGACCAAGACTCCTACGCCGATTCCGACGCGCACTGATGGTTGCTCCGCTTCTTTGGTGGTGCCTAACGTTCGAGGTAAGGCGGGCCCTACAGCGGAGCGTGTAAGGCCCGGCAGGGACAATGATGATTTTGGCCTTGCCGGGCCTTACGCGCGCAGCTGTTGGGGCTCGCCTTGACCGAGGGGTTAGGCGGCACTCTACCGCTGCTGGCAGATACTTGAGGCATGACTGCGTTGCTGAAGACCCTTGGCGCCATGGTAGCTGCCATTGCATTGGCACAGCCACTACATGTGGTGGCCGCCACCCCTGCTGCCGGTAAAGACGCATTGGTTGCCATTGGTGATGCCTTGCCAGAGCTGACCATGACCGGGTTGAACGGGCCAAGCCGAAGTCTGAAGAGCTTTTCCGGGCGACGCTTGATTGTCAACGTTTGGGCCAGTTGGTGTGGACCCTGTCGGGCAGAGGCTGCTTCACTTGAGCGCTTTGCGTGGAGTGAACGTGGCCAGAAGTACACCGTGATTGGCATTTCGACAGACGATGATCGAAGTGCCGCAGAGCTCTGGCTGAAGCAGTCAAACGCGACCCTTAGTCATTTCATTGACAAGAATCTGGTCCTGGAGCACATCTTCGGAGCCTCGTCGATCCCGTTGACTGTCTTGGTTGATGAACGGGGCAAGGTCATTGCGCGCGTTCGTGGCGCGAAAAAGTGGGATGACGAAGAGTCCTTCCGGCTTGTGGAGCGGGAGTTCGGAATTCCGAGCCCGTCGCCGCGAAAGTAGGGTCCTCGTGACGCCTAACGTTCGAGGTAAGGCGGGCCCTACAGCGGAGCGTGTAAGGCCCGGAGCGGACGATGATAACTTTGGCCGTTCCGGGCCTTGCACGCGTAGCTGTTGGGGCTCGCCTTGACCGAGGGGTTAGGCGTCGCCGCTTCCGCCAGACCGAGTTTTGACGACCACATGTTCAGTGTTCTCAAGCACACGCGCCAGATGTGTAGACATCTTCCGTCGGAATTCCGCATCGTCGACATGACCCTGAGGAAGGTAGAACTTGTCGAGATCGAGTTGCGTCAGTCCTTTGTAGCCTAGGTCTTTGGCCATTACGGTCAGAAGTTCCAGCCACTTATGGGCGCGCGGCTCTCCGCCAGGGCCATGGAGCATTGCATAGTATTGATGCCACACTTCCTTCACTCGGGGTGATGTGGCGAAGACTACGTCGATCTTGTTTAGCTCCTGCGCGACTTGCGGGGATACGAGCGGAGCCTTTCTCTCTGCCAGGAGGGCAAGGAATAGCTTGTGCTTCGCGTCTTTCGCCTCCTTACGCCCCTGAAACCAGAGAGTAAAGATAACACCCGCCAACGGGCCAATGAAAATCGCAATGCCCGTTATCCAGGTCTGAATCTCTTGGAGCCGAAGCGTGGCTGCTGCGATCTGTTCAGGTGTCATGGTGCGTGAGCATACCGCGCGTTGAAATTGCGACGCCTAACGTTCGAGGTAAGGCGGGCCCTACAGCGGAGCGTGTAAGGCCCGGCTGGGACGATGATAACTTTGGCCCTGCCGGGCCTTGCACGCGCAGCTGTTGGGGCTCGCCTTGACCGAGGGGTTAGGCGGCTCAGTGCTTGTACTCACGGATTGCCTTCTTGATTGACTCATCTGGCAGCGGCGCCCCTGAGTAGACGGCAGCCTTTGACGCACCTGCACCAAGGCCAAGTTCAACGAACACCCGGTACTCAACCTGGGTAATTCCACCTTCAATGAGTTCCATTGGATGCAGAAGCACTTCTGGCGCTCTCAGTCCACGCTTGACAGTCTTGATTGCCTCCTTGATCTGGTGCTGCGCGGTGGTGAAGTCTGCGATCAACATTCTTGGTGAAGCGTAGGTCATGTCGCGCATGACCTCGGTTGATTCGCCGGTGGCGATGTTCTTGACCGCGATTCTGTCGCGGTAAACCTGGACATAAATTGAGTCGACGTTGAGCATGAGGTCGATTTTGTTCTGCAGGCTTGCGTAAGTTGCGGCGGACGGTGCAGACCGGTGTTTTGAGACGCCTAACGTTCGAGGTAAGGCGGGCCCTACAGCGGAGCGCGTAAGGCCCGGCAGGGACGATGATAACTTTGGCCCAGCCGGGCCTTACGCGCGCAGCTGTTGGGGCTCGCCTTGACCGAGGGGTTAGGCGCCCACCCCGCAGCACTTCTTGAACTTCTTGCCACTGCCACAGGTACATGATTCATTTCGGCCAACCTTTGGTTTGGTTCGGCGATGTGGTTCTTGCCTTATTTGTTCGCCTTGCTTTGCTTGTCGTGACTGTTGAATCAAACGTTCAGCGAACTCTAGTTCAAGTTCCTTGTCTGATTTCTTGAAGTAGGTTGTTTGAACAAGTATGGCTAACGTGACGAAAGCAAGAGCAATTTGAATCCACTGCTGAAGGACTGTAGCGCGAGGGGCCTGAGTAACAGCGTCTGCTATGCGCGGCGAAAGGGCGCGGATCTCACTTACGAGTTCGCTTACGGTAAGGGTGTTCGCAGTAGGCGCCCTAAGTAGCGCTTCAACCTTACGTAGTGCAGATACCGATTCCTGCGGGCCACGGAGGAGTTGAACAACGTTCTTGGCGTAGGAATAGACTCCATCCGGGATTAGGCCCATTGATCCGCAGCTTGGACATGGGCCGTACCTCGTATCCGACAGGTGGATGGTTGCGGCGCCGTCTCCGCCAATGAGACCAGGCGCTTGAAAGATCGCTCCGCATTTTGGATTTTCGCAGAACGCGACGAAAGTAGTCATAGGTTCCTTGTTGGGCGCCTAACGTTTGAATTAACGCGGGCCCAGCGGGTGGCCGGGCATGAACTGGCTGGGAGGATAAGCGAAGTGGCCCAGGCAGGGCAGGCCCGGCCAGCCGTTGGGGCTCGCGTTGAATGAAGGGTTAGGCGACGCTTGCAGCGCCAGAACGAAGCAGCGGTGTGGCGGCTGGCTGGGCCTGGCGCCCGCAAGGGCGCTTCAGCCGCGCTGCACGGCGCTTGCAAGGCGAGCTGCTCGCCCGAGGCGCGGCGGCTTGTGGAACTGACCGAACAGGATGGCTGCCAAGAGTTGGGCGCTGCGCAGACCGCAACGGCTGTGTTTGCGATTGATGCAAAAGCGCTCGGTCGGCTCCTCAATGCAGCGGCCTGATGTGTTTTGAGCCCTTGCTTGGCGCTCGGTGCCGATTGCCACACCCTTGGCCTGCATTGGCGAAGCGAGATCAGGCTTTGGCTGTTTGCGCGCCTGGTTCGATGGAATTCGAGACTGGGCATGAGTGGCGCGCTGCGTTGCCTAACGTTCGAGGTAAGGCGGGCCCTACAGCGGAGCGCGTAAGGCCCGGCAGGGACGATGATAACTTTGGCCCAGCCGGGCCTTACGTGCGCAGCTGTTGGGGCTCGCCTTGACCGAGGGGTTAGGCACCAGCCTGCAGCCGCTTGCCCAGTAGTTGCGACCTAATCTCATATCCGAGCTCCTTGTAGAGCTGAAGAGCTGCTTGGTTAAATGCCCAAACGTTGAGGCGAATGTCCTGTACTCCTTTGGACAGAACCCAGGCCTCCGCCTGATTCATCAGCGCTCGGCCAATGCCTTGGCCTCTGTACTCGACGACGACGCTGAGCGATCCGACGCGACCGTAGGGAATGGGTTGAAGCAGGGAGTGGTGATCTGTGGTGACGGCTACGGTCACGAAGCCTACGAGCCCGCTTGACTCTTCTGCCACGTAGGTGGTCGCGTTCTCGGATGCAATGCTCCTGGTCCAGTGCGCGGAGTGTCTTCCGGGATCGCCACCTGGAACGAAGACGTCTGGCCACGCCTCATGATGAAGGACATTTACCTCTTCGCCCATCACGCAGATGCCTGGAAGGTCTTCGAGCGTCGCTTCGCGGTACAGGGGCATTTGTCTGGTGCCTAACGTTTGAATTAACGCGGGCCCGACGGCTGGCCGGGCATGACATGACTGCGACGATAGCCGATTTGGCGCAGGCAGGGCGGGCCCGGCCAGCTGTTGGGGCTCGCGTTGAATGAAGGGTTAGGCACCGCTCGCGTGAGCTGCGCGTTTGGCCGGGCCTTTGTGGAACTCGCCTTCGGTGGTTGCCGGGGCGAACAGAACGCCGAAGTACCGCCCCGCGGCCGTGCCAGCCATCCAACGGACCGAAAACCGCCTCGGGCATGGGCTGCGAAGCAGCCGATGCAGCAGGGAAGGCTGGTTGGCGCAACGAGCCAAGCAGCCGCACGGCCTCGCCAAATGTGGCCGAAGCGCGCGGTTTTGCAACTTGCGACTTGGCGTTTGGCAATTTCCCTTCTTGCAAAAGTCTCGGTGCCAATGTCCGTGCCCAGGCCGGACTGATGCATGCCTTGCGCATTGGCTGCGGCTTGCCGCAGCTTCTTCTTGCCATTTGCGCCGGCTGTGTTCTCGGAGGTGGCCGGCTTTTCCTTGCGGTGGTGGCATGGCGATGCGGCCTAGGCATGCTGGCTTTCGCGGTGCCTAACGTTCTAGCTAAGCGGGCGCCAACGGCAGGCCGCCAGGCCCGGGCTGGCGAAAATGTACCGCGTACCGCCGGACCGGGCCTGGTGGCCTGCCGTTGGCGCTCCGCTTGAGCGAGGGGTTAGCCCGCAACTCCCGCAAGTGCGCCGCGGAGTGGGCGACCTTTGCATTCATGCGTTCAGCTTGCCGGCGCCTCGGCCTACGCGCAAGCCGGCGTTGTTCTCGATCTAGCGTATGGGTGCAGTGAACCGTGATTGGTGCTTCAAACTCGCAGCCCAGAAGGCACGCCGTGTGGGCTACGGTTGCCTTGGATTCGATTTCAAGTAGGTACGCCGTCGCTGCCGGAGAGAGCGGAAGTTCCCTGACCCGCCTGCAACTTGCATTTCCCGTGTTCTCGTGGCACCAGCGAGCACTGCATGTGCCGGACTGGCATTGCATTGCTCCGCGCAGGAACTGAAGCAAGCGAACCGACATGTGACAGGACCGGCTGTTGCGGGATAACGTTCGAGGTAAGGCGGGCCCTACAGCGGAGCGTGTAAGGCCCGGAGCGGACGATGATAACTTTGGCCGTTCCGGGCCTTGCACGCGCAGCTGTTGGGGCTCGCCTTGACCGAGGGGTTAGGCCGCACTTCTTGCCCTGCGGCAGGGTTGCTGCTGCGAGCTTTGGGCTGGACTTCCCTCATGCTGTGATCTCAACGCGATTGCCCTCAGGATCCAGCACGACGCTTTCGTAGTAGCCGTCTCCAGTTCTCCGGGGACCGTCCAACACGGGCGTACCGCGTTCACGTAATTGACTCGTGATTCGATCGACCTCGGCCTCGCTGCCAATCGATATGGCGAGGTGAGTTAGTCCCATTCTCTGTGCGCCAGGCTCATGGGTAACAGGACAGAGTTGTCTCGTGGACATGACTTCAATTCTTGCCCCTTCGGCGAAGCTAAGGAATCGAGAGGCAAACCCTTTCGACTTGTTCTCGTACAACGGACCAACTGTTGCACCAAACGTGGAAGCGTAGAACTGGCAGAGGCTTTCCAGGTTGATTGCCCAAAGCGCGACATGTTCGATTCGTGGCATTTCGGTGGGCGGTTTCTAGCTTGAAGTGCAATGTTCAGACGATAGTCTGAATCAGGTCGGAGAAGACTTCAGCTGGAGTTTTGAACTTGAGGATTTTGCGAGGGCGATTGTTGAGCAGGCTCTCGATGTGGCGCAACTGTGCATCTGAGACTGTAGACAGGTCCATGCCCTTTGGCAGGTACTGGCGAACGAGGCCATTGAAGTTCTCGTTGGTGGCGCGCTGAGAAGGGCGATAGGGGTCGCAGAAGAAGATATCCAGGTTCAAGCGCGCGGTCAGATCCTGGTGCCTGGCCATCTCGGTACCGCGATCGTAGGTCATGGATTTGCGCAGTGCCTGGGGAACGCGTTTGAGGCGCTTGGCGAAGGCATTGACCACGCTCAGGGAGTCCAGGGCGTCGATCTTGACGAGCATGATGTAGCGGCTGGTGCGCTCGACCAAGGTGCCGACGGCGGAGAGGTTGCGAGCGCCTTTGATGAGGTCGCCTTCCCAATGACCTGGGACGAGGCGGGAATCGACCTCGCTGGGGCGCATGGAGATGGAGATGGCGTCCTGGATGGCGCTGAATCGGGACTTGCCGCGGGCGCGGTTGATGCGCCCGCCGCGGCTTTGGCGCAGGGCCTTGACCAGGCTGGTACGCAGTTCGCCGCGGGGTTGGGCGTAGATGGCGGCGTAGATGGTCTCGTGGGACAGGACGACGGGCGAAGGTTCCGAGGCGCAGGACTGTTCGCGCAGGCGGCCGCAGACCTGCTCGGGAGACCAGCCCTGCTGCAGGTCCTGTAGGACTTGGCTGGCCAATGGGGTGTTGAAGGACTGGCCAAGCTTGCGTCGCAGGGCGCCAGCGGACTTGCGGCGCTGCACACGCACACGTTGGCCAAAGGTAGCGATGTAGGGTCTGGAGTCGTCCTGGGAGCGACGGGTTCGCTGCAATTCCCGAGAGATGGTGGACGGGTCTACGCCCAATGCCAGGGCGACCTGACGCTGGCTATGCCCCTGGGACAAGAGCAACTGAATAGAGAATCGATCAGATTCGGTGAGGTGTCGATAACCGTTGGGCATGGTGGCAATACTCGGTAGAGGGTATGAGTATTGCACCTCAGACTAGAGCGCGCCGTGCGGCCTAACGTTCGAGGTAAGGCGGGCCCTACAGCGGAGCGTGTAAGGCCCGGGACGGACGATGATAACTTTGGCCGTTCCGGGCCTTGCACGCGCAGCTGTTGGGGCTCGCCTTGACCGAGGGGTTAGGCACCACTGTTTGGCCTCATTGTGATTGCCCACCACGTTGCGGCGGCTGGCATGGAGCAGAGCAGTGACATAGCCGTGACCGCGCCGATGGAGTAGAGAACATCCTGTGCCCCAAACCGAGCTGGATGACTGATGAAGAGACCGAAAGCTATGCCGACCATGACAGAGATTGCCGCTGCCCCAGCGACAAACGCGCGGAAGGTCCGTAGCCCTAGTCGCAGAAGCAACGAGCCGCTCAGCGCTGCTATGCAGACCAGCACAACGTAGATTGCTGGAAGTGCGACTACGAAGACCCCGAAGGCTCGCATTGGCGCGTCATCGGCGTTCCCGTCGATCACGATCGGCTCGTGCTGTGCTTCATAGGCACCGATAAGAAGTATTGGCGCCAGGCCTGCCACTGGGGCGATAAGGCTTGCGAGTACCTGGCGCTTGGTCACGGTGCCTAACGTTCGAGGTGAGACGGGGCCAACGGTGGGACGCCAGGCCCGGGCTGGCGAAAATGTACCGCGTACCGCCAGCCCGGGCCTGGTGGCCCGCCGTTGGGCCTCGGCTCGACCGAGGGGTTAGGCCTCACGTGGTGGAGTCGGCGCACGCTAATTGAGGAGAAGCCGTACGGACCAGAGCACAGCGATGCCCAGCTGAACGGCAAAGGCTGAGAACCTGAGCGTCACGGCGGCATTGCTCAAGGACGCCAAGTGGATGCTCGATTGCGCGATGCGCGCGGCGAGCAGCCAGAGGGCCAGTGGATCCGTGACCGCGGTTCGTTGGGTGACCACAGCCAGGAACATGAGTCCGCCGAAGACGGGCAGGCTTTCAATGCAGTTGGCGTGTGCGCGCGCAAGGCGCTGCATGAATGGCGAGAGGTTGGAGTTGTCCGGGTTAAAGCCGTTGGCCGCGACCTCTCTTGCGAGCACCATCTTCGAGCGGATTGCCTCCATGAGCACGAGCAGTGCAAGCGACCAAACGATGAAGCCGGTGAGGGCCAAGACCGTTGTGCAATTCATCGGAGTGCTCCAGTTGCCTACTGGATTCTGCGCTCGTGGCAAGGCGAAGCCCGTCGCGACGGCGCCGATGGCGTCTACGGGCGCGTCTCGTGAGGCCTAACGTTCGAGGTAAGGCGGGCCCTACAGCGGAGCGCGTAAGGCCCGGATGGGACGATGATGAATTTGGCCCAGCCGGGCCTTACGTGCGCAGCTGTTGGGGCTCGCCTTGACCGAGGGGTTAGGCCGCACCTCTTTGGTGATGCCCGTGCAACCCGAAGAATGGTGAGGTGACATGAGTGTTCAGGTCCCTTCTCTGCGACAGGCACGGGCTGCCATTGCTAGAAATATGGCTCCGATTCCTGCAAGCGCCGAACCGGAGAACATGCGAGCGACATCCTTGCCAAATGTGGCCATTACCAGTCGTTGAATGTCGCAACGCTTGACGCATAGGACAGCCGGATCAATGTTCGATGCGAGAACTGCAATTCCAACCGTGAGCAGCACTCCACCGACAAGAATGGCGCCTGCGATCTCGATCTTCATGGCGCTGACTTGGCTGCGATACGAGGTGCGGTCTTGGACTGACGGTTTGGTTCGGCTTTCACGTGTGCGCCCGAGTGAGTTTGTGCGGCCTAACGTTTGAATTAACGCGGGCCCTACGGCTGGCCGGGCGTGAACTGGCTGGGAGGATAAGCGAAGTGGCCCAGGCAGGGCACGACCGGCCAGCCGTTGGGGCTCGCGTTGAATGAAGGGTTAGGCCTGCACGTGAACGGAGCCTCAGTGGTGGCAGAGGCTGGACGGGGCGCACGCCAGGGCGCCTGAACCTTGCCAGCAAGCAGAAACCACGAAAGGCGCCTCGGGCATGGGCTGCGCAGCAGCCGATGCAGAGGGAATGTTGTTTGGCGCAACGCGCCAAGCAACCGCTCGGTGCTGCTGGTAAGAAAGCCCATGCGATTTGCGGCGCAGCCTTGCGTTGGGATGGTTGCAGTACCGTGCCTGTGCACGCCGGGCCTAACGTTCGAGCTAAGCGGGCGACTACGGCAGGACGCCAGGCCCGGGCTGGCGAAAATGTACCGCGTACCGCCAGACCGGGCCTGGTGGCCTGCCGTTGGCGCTCCGCTTGAGCGAGGGGTTAGGCGTCGCTGAACAGGCGCTCGAGTGCAAATGATAGACCTGCTCTCGAGCCTAGGCCACCGTTTAGCTCACAGAACCGCCCGTCTGCCGAAAACAGCACTCCCTCTTTGTCGGACGGGAATGTGATTCCATGACTCTCGAAAAGAGACTTTAACTGAAACCACTCTTGAGACCGTCTCGAATAGATAAAAGGCGGTGGCATTAGAAATATCGTCTTGCGGAGTAGCGCCTTGTTCTTCAGAATCGTCCTAAGCTCAGAAGCAGTAGCACCTAGCATTGTCGGAAACATTATAATGCCGCTAGCTTTGTCCATCAGTTCTGCAACGTCCTTTGGCCACCCTATATTTGTTGATTGTTTGCGGGGGGCGCCCGCTGGAAGGGCTCGGAGGCGGCGACCTAGACATACCAGAGTGCCGAATGCATCGACTGCCAATGCGAGTTCTTCGTCAATACGCGTTTTGAACGAGAAGAAGAGAGAGTCGTCGTCTCGATAGAACCAATCGGCGCGAAAGTTATCTGATTCAAATTTTCGGAGGTACAGATAAAGCTTGCCATGTTTCGTGTCCAAGTTTTTCGCCGACAACAAGATTTCGGCCGCGTCTGTTCTCGACTTGTATGACTTATAGTGTGACCACCAAACTAGAACTCTAAACACCATAACGGCGATGATGATCGGTGGTACAAAGGGCAGCGTGACAATGACAACCGCATAAACAGGCCGTGGTAGTGCTTCCAGGAAGCCGAACATGGGAGCGATCGTTGCCCGTGTATTTGGATCTCCGGCGATCGCGATTGACAACAAGCAGAGAAATGGTGTCAGGACCCAGCGGCAAATGGTTCGGAAGTTGCGTTCAGATTCACTGGGGTCCATAGCGGCGGGTAGTGGAGGATCAGGTGGGCCGGAAGGCGTTGTCCCTGCGACGCCTAACGTTGGAGCTAACTCGCCACCGGCGGCGTGCCAGACAGGGGCCGCGCGGGAAAATGAGCCTGCGACTGGCCCGCGCGGCCCCTGGCTGGCATGCCGCTGGTGGTCGAGTTGAGCGACTGGTTAGATGGCGCATGTTAGCCGGAGCGCGCTGCGTGTACGCCTACTGCGCGACACCCTCTTCGATGAGGGTGCACAGCAGTGCAGGAAGGACGTACTTTTGAGGAGGACAAAGATGTTCCCACCAGCTGACATAGCCACGGCTGCCGCCGAAGGCCAGTGCACTTTGAGTCAAGGCGGCTGTACTCGGCCGCCGCCCGGGCTTGCCGCAGTTTGGAACGAAGCCGTGCGGCGACCCGAGAAGTTGTGTCTTGAAAGTGGTAACGCAAAAAGTACTCTCCAAGGCTCTCTGCGAAGACGCAGTGAGGCGGTTGGATTACCTTTGGACTGAAGCCGTGGAAGAACCAAGTCTTCAATTCTTCGAAGGCTACGGGACGAAGTCTTATGGACCAGCCGAGTCCTGAAGCGCTTTCGTATTTGGCGCGGCGACGCCCACTGACGTCCCGCACCGAAGCGCTGCGGCGCCGCATTTCAGCCGCGGCGGGCGAAGTTGAGGGGGACTGTATTTGCGCCATCTAACGTTGGAGCTAACTCGCCACCGGCGGCGTGCCAGCCAGCCCGGGCCGGTGAAAATGTACCGCGTACCACCGGCCCGGGCTGGCTGGCATGCCGCTGGTGGTCGAGTTGAGCGACGTGTTAGGCCTCACCGCCCATTGTCAGGCGGCTGAGGGCCAGCCAGAGCCCGGCAGGAACAGAAAGGACAACCAGCAGATGCGGCAGGAAAGCTGGTGCTGACGAAGACAGCTGCTCGTGCGGACTGTGTCCATGCCCGGCTAGAGACCCTGACACAAGGCCGAAGAGGGAGAGTGCGACCCAAGGTAGTGCAGCCACTATTGCACTGAGCCGCGGGGCGGCTGGGTTCTTCTTGAGTAACAAGGTGCCGATGCAGAAGGCTACGGTCAGCAGACTAAATAGTAGCAACGCGTCCAATATTAACTGCGGGGGGTTTAGTCCAGTGCTGAGAAAGAGATTGGAAATCAGGGAGTAGCCATTGAACAGGTCGTACGTCAGCTTGCTGAGAGCGGCCAGTGCAACTCCCACAATGACTGCGACAACTGCTTGCTTTGTGAGAGAGGAGTTCATGATTGCTTCGGAGCGGCGAAGAAGTGAGTTGTGAGGCCTAACGTTCGAGGTAAGGCGGGCCCTACGGCGGAGTGTGTAAGCCCCGCGCAGGACGATGATAACTTTGGCCTGCGCGGGGCTTGCACGCGTAGCTGTTGGGGCTCGCCTTGACCGAGGGGTTAGGCCTCGCTGTCCAGGTGTTGAATGCTATCGGCTACGAATTCCGAAACGGAGGCGGTTTCGACCCCAAACTGGTACCGAGGCCAACCTCGGAAAAGAAAGGCTGGATTCTTCTCCTTGTGGTAACGAATTCGGTCGAAGTCGTCCTCCTTGAGAAAGACGCTAACCGTTCGGCCGCCAGCACGTCGAATCGCGGCGATGCGGCTCGCCGGGTAGAACTTGTAGACCTTGCCTCTGATCTCTTGGAACGTGCCCAGTGCCACTTCACCCTTGATGGATGATAAGTAGTCCTTGGTATCGCTATCGAAGGTGGCGACGGTCTCTCTGCCACTGCGTGGCTCCCCAAGGCCGATCGCTTCAACACCACCGGCGCCACCAACACGATTGTTGATCACGGCCACTTCTGTGTAGACAGAGGTAATGAAGTTCTGCCGGTCGGGATCCTTCTCGCGCTGAATTCGCTTAATTACGTCACCGACGTAGTAGCCGACGATTCCAGACAAAACATAGTCAGCGAGCTTCGCCATGTAGCCCTGAACTTGAGGATCGAGCAGGATTGGTACTAGGGCGAAAGCATCGGATTGACGGCGGCGTTCTCCTAGTTGCAGCGCCAACTCTTTGCGCTTATCAGTATCAGGAAACGCGCCCTTGGTAAGGCGACCTTCCTTCGCAAGATGCGCCTTGTGGAAGATTCGTTGCGTTGCAAGTAGCACGTGGGACAAATCGTAGATGCTTACGCCGCGGTGCGACAGCTCCGGTCCAACGAATCTAACGGAGATAAGGCCGTTCTCGAATTTTTCGTGCTTGTGCATGGCGAGGTAGTGTATTGGCGAGGCCTAACGTTCGAGGTAAGGCGGGCCCTACAGCGGAGCGTGTAAGGCCCGGCAGGGACGATTCTGAATTTGGCCCTGCCGGGCCTTGCATGCGCAGCTGTTGGGGCTCGCCTTGACCGAGGGGTTAGGCGCCAATTCGCGAAAGACCGTAGACGAAGAGCAGGGTGATCCCAATGACTACGCCGGCGAAGCAATAGTCAACTGCTTGACGAAGCGCTTTTTCCTCTACAGGTACCAGCCAACGTGCCAATATTCCTGAGATGAGCGCCATGCCGGCAATGGCCAAGACACCAAGCCAGTGTCCAAAGACCCCTGTTCTGTCCGATCCTGGTGGTACTGCCTTCAGACCAGTTAAGACCATGTAGCCTGTCGCAAGTGTGCTGCTGAAGAGAACGAGCGACAGGAACTTGCCTATGAGTGACATTGCGGTGCTTGCTGTCTTTCCGGAGTGATCTATTGTGCCGTAGTGACTATGTCGAGAGTGCTGCCAAGCGTCGCAGTTCAGCTCACCTTCGACTTTGGCGCCTAACGTTCGAGGTAAGGCGGGCCCTACAGCGGAGCGTGTAAGGCCCGGCTGGGACGATGATGATTTTGGCCCTGCCGGGCCTTGCACGCGCAGCTGTTGGGGCTCGCCTTGACCGAGGGGTTAGGCCGCACCCTTAGCACCCAAACTTGTGGAACTCGACACGAAGCGCGTGTAGCTGTTCCCGGACAGCCTTTTGTTCAGCGGGCCGCTTGGGCTGACGTTCGGCCTCTTCCGCTACTGGAATTTCCTTGTCTAGTCGCTTGCACTCTCGCTGCGCTCCAGCGGAGAGTTTCATCCTTCGGCTGGCCCGATCAAACGTAGGCAAGTTCATCCCAGTTGCTGGTCGGACCGCGTCAACAATTGCCTCGTGTTGATGTTCTCTCCTGACATCTGCTCCGATCAGCTCCTTCCCCGTTGCCTTGTTCAGCCCGCGAGTCGGCTGGATGTCAATCTTCCTAGCTCCGAGGCACGGTGCGTCGGAATAGACCGTCTTTCCGCCTTCGTCGCATCGAAAGACTGTTCTCGATGGTGCGGGAACCTTTTGCGCCAGAGCGTTTGATAGCGCGGCGGCCAAGATGAGGATTGCAATCCGTGACTTCATTCGCTGTTGTAGTAGAAAGTCGTGACCTGTGCGGCCTAACGTTCGAGGTAAGGCGGGCCCGACAGCGGAGCGTGTAAGCCCCGCGCAGGACGATGATCAATTTGGCCTGCGCGGGGCTTGCACGCGCAGCTGTTGGGGCTCGCCTTGACCGAGGGGTTAGGCGGCGCTCGGCCACTTGATTTGCACACGCCGACCATTTGCCAAACAGTCCCGAAGGTACAGATTGATGAGGCTTTGGTAAGGAACGCCGGCCTCTGCGGCCATGTTCTTGAAGTACTGAACCACGTCTTCTGACAGACGCATGGTCACTGACTTCTTCAGCTTGGCCGCATAAGGGTTGCGACGCGACTTCATCTTGGACAGATCGTATTCGGCTTTCATTTCACGAACCTCGATAGAACTTTGCTTCGCGAGTGGTTGCCTTGCGGGCAGAGATGATTCTTATGACTTCTCCTCGTTCGCGCTCGCAGTGACATACAAGGAGCAACTTGGCATCAGAACTCATGCCAAGTAGCAGGAATCTCTCCTCGTCTTCGGAGTGCTCGTCATCAAAGAATTGAACAGCGAACTCGTCGTAGAAGACCGACTGCGCGGCCTCGAAAGTCACCTTGTGCTTTCGCTCGTTGGCTGTGGCTTTGGCTGGGTCCCACTCGAATCGCATACATACATTGTATGGTCAACTCGCGGACAACGCCAGTAGGGTCCCTTCTGCGACGCCTAACGTTGGAGGTAAGGCGGGGCCAACAGCTGGCCGGGCATGAACTGGCTGGGACGATAGCACCGCTGGCCCAGGCAGGGCAGGCCCGGCCAGCTGTTGGGACTCGCCTTGACCGACCGGTTAGGCACCGCTTTGCCGAAGCGAGCGTTCGGCCGGGCCTTTGTGGCACTCGCCCGCGGTGGTTGCCTGGCAGAGCTGACCGCCGAAGTACCGCCCCGAGGCCGTGCCAGCCCGCTGGCGGGCCGAAAACCGCCTCGGGCATGGGCTGCGAAGCAGCCGATGCAGAGGGGGGTTGGTTGGCACAACGTGCCAAGCAGCCGCACGGCCTTGCCAATTGGGGCCAAAGCGCTCGGTGGCGCAACTTGCGGCTTGGCGTTTGGCAATTTCCATTCTTGCCTTGGTGTCGGTGCCGATAACTGCGCCGAAGCTGAGGTGCAGCATGCCATTTGTCTTGGCTGCGGCCTGCCGCAGCCTCCTGTTTGCAACTGCGCAAGCGTTGCGCACAGAGCAGGCTCGCATCTGCATTTGCCTTTCGGTGATTGCTCTGCGATGCGACGAGGGAATGTGGTTCTTCGCGGTGCCTAACGTTTGAATTAACGCGGGCCCAGCAGCTGGCCGGGCATGACATGACTGCGACGATAGCCGATTTGGCGCAGGCAGGGCAGGCCCGGCCAGCTGTTGGGGCTCGCGTTGAATGAAGGGTTAGGCACCGCCTGCCCGAAGCGAACGTTTGGCCGGGCCTTTGTGGAACTCGCCTGCGGTGACTGCCGGGGCGAGCTGAACGCCGAAGTACCGCCCCGCGACCGTGCCAGCCAGCCGCATGGCCGAAATCCGCCTCGGGCATGGGCTGCGAAGCAGCCGATGCAGTAGGGAGGGCTGGTTGGCACAACGTGCCAAGCAGCCGCATGGCGTGCCCGAATGTGGCCAAGGCGCGCGATGGTGCAACTTGCGGTTTGGAGTTTGGCAATTCCTCTTCTTGCAAGAGTCTCGGTGCCAATGTCTGTGCTCAGGCCGGACTGATGTGTGCCTTGCGCATTGGCTGCGGCTTGTCGCAGCCTCCTCTTGCCACTCGCGCCGGCCGTGTTCTCGGACGTGGCCAGCATTTTCCTTGCGGCGGTGGCATTGCAATGCGGCCTTGGCATGCTGGCTTTCGCGGTGCCTAACGTTCGAGGTAAGGCGGGCCCTACAGCGGAGCGCGTAAGGCCCGGCAGGGACGATGATAACTTTGGCCCAGCCGGGCCTTACGTGCGCAGCTGTTGGGGCTCGCCTTGACCGAGGGGTTAGGCGTCGAGCTTCCGGCGCTTGATGACATATGAATTCTCAACCTCTCCGATCTCGACACTTACCGCCTTCACGGGATAGAGCCGGACGTCATGCATTTCCAGGACATCAAGATCGAAGAAGGCGAGATTGATGCCAGTGCCAAGCTTGCTCTTGTACACAACGCCGTCATAGCCAACCTTCTTGAAGTACTCCGCAAGTACTTGTGTCGGCGCGTACTCCGCCGCGCCAAGATCCGGACTTACAGGCTTAGAGAACTCCCGTCCGATGGAACGCCAAACGGCCTGTTCTCGAATCTCGGGTGAAGGTTCCTCAAAGTAAAAATCAAACTTGCTGTCGTGACCTTCGCCGCAGTTGACTAAGCGAAGTGATCGTGCGGGCGTAAGTTGAGCAACAGACACCAGTGCACCCAGCCAAGGCCTGACCTCGGCAACGGCTGTTTCCTTGTTGCTCGCCGTGTATAGGCAAGGGATACCGCGGGGGTTTACACGTCCTTCATGCGCGGAGCCGCGCTTTGGCTTCATGCGCTCCTGGGGGAATGGCACGGGCTCATCGTACTTGACATTGTCCTGCTGTCGCTCCTTCCAGTCGTGGCCGACTTGCGCTCGCCACAGAGCCTTTCCTTGTGTCAGGACGTAGACCCGGCTCTCGGCGCTCGCAGTAACCGCGCTCAAGAATTCGCGTACACGGCGATCTTGAAAGAACCGAGCGCGGAATCTGACAGCCTCGGAAAAAGCCCAGAAAGCGTTCCAACTGTTGAAGTGCTTGGATGCGGCCATTTTCGACGCCTAACGTTCGAGGTAAGGCGGGCCCTACAGCGGAGCGTGTAAGGCCCGGCAGGGACGATGATAACTTTGGCCCAGCCGGGCCTTGCACGCGCAGCTGTTGGGGCTCGCCTTGACCGAGGGGTTAGGCACCACTGACCGGCCTATGCTGTGTGCCCGAGCCCATGGTGACAAACAACATGCGACTTGGCTGAAATACCTTTGCCGTGTGCCACCTGCCACGCGGGACGACCACAGCGCCGCTACCAACTATTCGAGTGACTTCGGTTTCACCTGATCCCTCCAGATGGAACTCGATGTCTCCGCTCAAGAGGTAGACGAACTCTTCCGCGACTGGATGCATTTCCCAGTTGGCCCAGTCTTCAGTGCACACGAACTCGGTGATGAGCCACCCCTGCCCGAATTTCTCGACTTCACTCTCTGGCTGGGACCAGAAGGCTTGTCCGCCTGGGATCGTGCGGCCGTTGCCATTGGCATCGAGGT
The DNA here is from genome assembly GCA_000244995.1 of Burkholderiales bacterium JOSHI_001. Classification (NCBI taxonomy): domain Bacteria; kingdom Pseudomonadati; phylum Pseudomonadota; class Betaproteobacteria; order Burkholderiales; species Burkholderiales bacterium JOSHI_001. The sequence goes on from CM001438.1 coordinate 2,059,837, forward strand.
AAACGAAGTCCACTTCGGGGTTGATTTGCATTTTGCTGTCGCCGCCGAGGAGGTGTTGCTTGTGGTGCCTAACGTTCGAGGTAAGGCGGGCCCTACAGCGGAGCGTGTAAGCCCCGCGCAGGACGATGATTAATTTGGCCTGCGCGGGGCTTGCACGCGCAGCTGTTGGGGCTCGCCTTGACCGATGGGTTAGGCATCACGCTTCTCAGAGTAGGTGAGAGCAGGAAGCTCTGACCTCTGCTCCCCTATGCGAAGGCTAGGCTTCGAGTCGAGTTCTTCAAGGGCGGGCTTCGCTGCGAGTATCTTCGATTCGGCGGCGGAAATTGACTTTGCGGAAAGCTCTGCGACCCGGACACGTAGCTCCTCGTTCTCTGTGCGGAACTGTTCAGCTACCTCTCGCCAGACCCTTGCTGTAGCTTCGTGCTGAAGCTTCTCCTCCTGTGTGACTGCAGATGCTGCTTCTGCCTCAGCTCGCCTCGCACGATCCGTTGCGTCGGACTGGCGCTTTGCAAGCCTCTCGGTGACCGCTGCGCGGCCAGCTTCAGTAAGCTGACGCAACACCTCAGTCATTTCGTTGATGATGTACTTCTGAATGAGCGGCCATGCTGAATTGAGAAACCAAGGCCAGAAGGTCTTGATCAGAAATTTCACAATGGCATCTGAGAAGGCTGACATTTGAACTGGCTCCGATGGGCTATTTTGTGATGCCTAACGTTCGAGTTAACCGGCCCGCGGAAGCAGGCACCGTAAGGCCGGGCTGAGATGATGCACCATGTGCCTCAGCCCGGCCTTACGGTGCCTGCCGTAGCGGGTCCGGTTGAACGAGGGGTTAGGCATCACTCGCTGCGGCAGGGTAGACGTGTTTGCAGAAGCGCCACTCACCGACGGGCTGGTCGTCGATGTACGAGGTTGGCTTGGGAAGGAAGGCAACAAAGCATCCTTCAATCTTCAGCTCCTGGGCTGTCGCTCTTGCGTACTCGGCACCTCCTGAACTCCAAAGGTACATCTCGGCTCCGCCTTCGTACAGTGCGCGGACGTTGGCGACGACTCCTGGCATTGGGATTCGCTTTGCACCCACTGACCTGATTAGGGTGTCATCAACGTCGACAAAGACAATCTTCTTCATCTTGTTCTCGATTCGGTGCTCGCCGGCTCAATTCTTACTGGGGCTGTTTCGGTAGCTAAGCTCGATGGGTTTCGGGGATCGTGACACGGACAACGAGGATTCGGCTTGGCAGGGAAATGATGATGCGCTGCTGGGCTTCTTTGTGATGCCTAACGTTCGAGGTAAGGCGGGCCCTACAGCGGAGTGCGTAAGGCCCGGCAGGGACGATGATAACTTTGGCCCAGCCGGGCCTTACGCGCGCAGCTGTTGGGGCTCGCCTTGACCGAGGGGTTAGGCCTCGCTGCGCTACGCCGGCATGGTGGGTGCATGATGCCAATGACCTTGCCGAAAGCTATGCCTGGGCACCTTGGATCAAGTGTCTACCGGCTTCTTGGGCAAGTTGTCCTTGATGTCTAGCCAGGAGACATGCGTGTCGTAGAAGACATGCATTGAAGGAGTCTTGTCCAGGGAATCGTCAAGGAGCGCTCGTGCGATGTGCATCTCGTCTGGCCAGCGACTGGATGTGAACAACATTGGAGTGCCGCACTGTGCACAGGAGCCACGCTTTGCGCCTGGACTCGATTCGTACCAATGCAGCTGTGCATCTGGGTCTTGGATAATCACATCCCCCGTATGGAAACCTGCCCAAGTGACGAGTGGAGCGCCGTGTGCTCGCCTGCAGTAGGTGCAGTGGCAGTGAGCGACCCACTTTGATGGCAAAAGCGCTTCGACCTTGACGCTGCCGCACAAACACGAGCCGAGAGTGGATTTGGAGTTCATGGCGAGGCCTAACGTTCGAGGTAAGGCGGGCCCTACAGCGGAGCGTGTAAGGCCCGGCAGGGACGATGAACATTTTGGCCCAGCCGGGCCTTGCACGCGCAGCTGTTGGGGCTCGCCTTGACCGAGGGGTTAGGCACCAGCCTTTGGCACGACCTGAGACTACAACTCATGGGCATACACGATGAAGCCAGAATGCACCGCAACTTTGTCGTAGAGCGCTCGGCCGGCAGAGTTGGAGTCTTGGGTTTGCCAGTAGACCCTGGTGCACCCAGCTGCCCGTGCCGCTTCATACACGGACTGAATCAACGCCCGGCCGATGCCCTTTCCGCGCTGGCTGGAAACTGTGAATAGGTCTTGCAGGTAGCAGACATCGTTGAGCCTGGTAGTGCTCCGATGGAACAGGTAGTGGACAAGACCGACGACGCTACCATTTTCTTCTGCGACCAAGGCCCAGACTGGTTCGGTTTCATCGAAGAACCGACTCCAAGTCTTGCTCGTGATTTCCTCTGACAGGCTGCTATCGCCCTTGCGGCCATAGAACTCGTTGTAGCCATCCCAAAGCGGCCGCCACGCAGCGTAGTCTTCTTGCTCGATTGGTCTAGTCGTCACGGACTCGCGCCTAGCAGGGTGATGGTCTTGCTGGTGCCTAACGTTTGAATTAACGCGGGCCCGACAGCTGGCCGGGCATGACATGACTGCGACGATAGCTGATTTGGCGCAGGCAGGGCAGGCCCGGCCAGCTGTTGGGGCTCGCGTTGAATGAAGGGTTAGGCACCGCTCTTGCCGAGGCGAGCGTTTGGCCGGGCCTTTGTGGGACTCGCCTGCGGTGGTTGCCAAGAAGAGACGGACGCCGAAGTGCCGCCCCGCGGCCATGCCAGCCAGCTTGCGGGCCGCAAACCGCCTCGGGCATGGGCTGCGAAGCAGCCGATGCAGTAGGGAAGGCTGGTTGGCACAACGGGCCAAGCAGCCACACGGCCTTGCCGAAAGTGGCCGAAGCGCGCGGTGTAGCAACTTTCGGCTTGGTGTTTGGCAACTTCTCTTCTTGCCAAGATCTCGGTGCCAATGTCCGCGCTTAACCAGGACTGATGCATGCCTTGCGCCTTGGCTGCGGCTTGCCGCAACTTCCTCGTGCCATTTGAGCCGTCCGTGTTCTCGGAGGTGACGCGCATTCTCCTTGCGGTGGTGGCATTGTGATGCGGACTAGGCATGATGGCTTTCGCGGTGCCTAACGTTCGAGGTAAGGCGGGCCCTACAGCGGAGCGCGTAAGGCCCGGATGGGACGCTGATAAGTTTGGCCCAGCCGGGCCTTACGTGCGCAGCTGTTGGGGCTCGCCTTGACCGAGGGGTTAGGCGGCACTCTACAGCTTGCCGGCATTTGGGGGAATGTAGACGTAGCGCTCCTTGTCTGAGCGCTTCTTCCTGTCGGGCCAGTCGCAGGAACAGCCATCACAGCACCAAGTAAGCCCTTTCGCCTTGTTCCCACAGTCCATGTTTGGCGTGCAGTCCGTGTCGCATGGGATGTCACATCCGCAGTCCAGGCTTCCGCGCTGTGACAGCAACTTCGGAGCGGACGTAGGCCTGAATCTTCTATGTGCAACGCCACAAAGTGTGAGGCGCTTTCGTAGGACTCGAATGCCGCCGACCACTCCAAATCGCGAGATCGCGCGCGCACCAAGTACGGAGCAGCTCATTCTTCCGGTGTGGGCCCTATAGGCGCAGCAGAACCCTTTGTGTGGCGAGATGAAGCGTTGGTAGAGCCGAATTGAGGCAAGTGCGATGGAGCGCATGTGGTTGGTGGTTTGGTGCCGCCTAACGTTCGAGGTAAGGCGGGCCCTACAGCGGAGCGCGTAAGGCCCGGATGGGACGATGATAAGTCTGGCCCAGCCGGGCCTTACGTGCGCAGCTGTTGGGGCTCGCCTTGACCGAGGGGTTAGGCGCCGCTTGTTGCCGCTTGAGCATGAAGGCGGACCCCGAGCGCTTTGGCAACCTTGAGAACTGTGGCGAAGCTAGGGTTGCCTTCCGCGCTTAGTGCCCGATACAGGCTTTCTCGGCTAAGGCCTGCGTCCTTCGCAACCTGTGACATGCCCTTGGCGCGGGCAATATCGCCAAGCGCTCGTGCAATGCCTGCCGAGTCCTCAGGCGCTTCTTCCAGCCAGGCGTCCAGATAGGCCGCCATTTCTTCCGTTGTGCGAAGGTGTTCCGCCACGTCATACGACGTGGCCTTGGTCTTCGTTGATTTCTTTGCAGCGACTTTTGCCATGACCTTCACTCCTGGAAGTTCCGGTTCAGAACCAGTGCCTTCGCGATGTCTTTGTCCTGAGTTGACTTGTCACCGCCGGCGATGAGAAGCAGCAAGCGATTGCCGCGTTTTGCGTAGTACACCCGATACCCAGGACCGAAATCGACCTTGAGCTCCGAGACGCCTTCCGTCAGATTTCGGTGAGCGCCTGGATTCCCGTGGATCAAGCGGTCCACTCGCATGAGAATCCGAGCTCGTCCGGCCAGATCGCGAAGACCGTCGATCCAGGCGCTGAACTCTTCTGTCTTCTCGACCCGCATGACGCAAATGTAGCCGATGGGCTACAGATTGACAACTGGCCTCGGGTTTGCGGCGCCTAACGTTCGAGGTAAGGCGGGCGCTACAGCGGAGCGCGTAAGGCCCGGATGGGACGATGATGAATTTGGCCCAGCCGGGCCTTACGTGCGCAGCTGTTGGGGCTCGCCTTGACCGAGGGGTTAGGCCGCACTTTTCTTGGCGCTGGCAGAAGCCGGCTTGGGTGTGTTGAGCCACTGCTCAACGGCCATTGCTACAACGGCACTGATGCCACCCTCTTGCCCCACTGCGCGCTCGCGAAGGCTAGCCGCCAACTCCGCTGAAAGGCGAATTGCGATCGGAACTGTCTTTCTTGCGGCGGAGGCCGGCTTCTCACGCTTGGCGGCTGCGAGGTAGGAATCTGAGCCAAAGCGCTGGGGCGTTCCTGCGGCCTTGAGCTGCCCGCCGACCTTCTTGGCCATGTTCTTGTCCATGTCCGTCTTCTTCATGCTCATTTCTGGCCTCTTGGTGGTTTGAGCACCATTGTCCGCCAGACCTGGGTGAGGACGCATTCCGTGTAGACCGGTCGCCATTTGCGAGGTATGCGTACTGCGGAAGAAGTGGAAGGCAGCATGCAGCGCTGGGCACCCTGTGCGGCCTAACGTTCGAGGTAAGGCGGGCCCTACAGCGGAGCGGGTAAGGCCCGGCAGGGACAATGATGACTTTGGCCTTGCCGGGCCTTACGCGCGCAGCTGTTGGGGCTCGCCTTGACCGAGGGGTTAGGCCGCATTCTCACCACCTGGGTGCTGTTTGACCAGGACCATTTCGTCCGGTTCGTCTCGATACTGAGCCTCCTGTTCTTTGCTTGCCCGAACGAAGCCCAGTTTGCGAAGAAGGCCATCGGAGCGGTAGTTTCTTGCTTTCAGTACAGCGATGAAGGCTGTGACGTCGTATTGCTCGTGCAGCTCGCGAAGCATTGCCTGCAAGGCGTCGGAGCCGAGGCCTTGGCGCCAATGCTGACTATTGAACTCGTAAGCGACATAGGAGATGCGCTCTGGAAGGACGGTTGCCTGCACGTAGCCTGCGAGCCTGCCGCTTGGGAGGCGAACAACCCAGTTAAGGTACTTTTGCGTTCCATCTTGCGAGCAGCGTGTCTCAAGGCGCTCGTACCGCTTGCGCAGCCACTCTTCGCTTTCCGGAGGCGCGTTCTCGAACTCGTAGATTGCTGGATCGCTGAGCACCGCGAACATCTCTTGCGCATGGGCTGCAACTTGCGGCTCTAGGGTACAGCGTGACGAGATGACGTTTCTCATGCGGCCTAACGTTCGAGGTAAGGCGGGCCCTACAGCGGAGTGTGTAAGCCCCGGGACGGACGATGATAACTTTGGCCGTTCCGGGGCTTACACGCGCAGCTGTTGGGGCTCGCCTTGACCGAGGGGTTAGGCGTCACCTCGGCTCCAAATGCGATACTGGCGTTGGGCTTGTTGAGGCGACGTGTCGAACTTTGAAGGTGCATGCAGCCTTGGCTAAGCCATCAGAACCCGTGCTGAAGTCGATGCGGCCGTTTGATTGAGCGTGAAGTTCAATGTGCGTTAGTTGATAGCCGAGCGTGAAGAGTAGCGCGACATGGTCTTGGGGTACTTCGTCATATCGAACAACTCTTCCGCAGGTGTTCCGATTGGCGTTCAGGAACTTGCAGATCTCGTCTCGCGTAGTTCCTGATTTGAAGACAAACAGGTGATCCCAGCCAAATGACGTCAGCTTCGAGAGGTCTAGTTCTTTGCTCGATGGATCGTTTGCAATCTGGCCGATTCTTTCGCTGATCTGGCCAGCGGTGTTGGGGCTGGCGTTGCACCCCACGAGAAGCGCGGCTGCGACTACAAGAAAGACGATGGGCTGCATGCGGCGAGTGGCTTCGTGACGCCTAACGTTCGAGGTAAGGCGGGCCCTACAGCGGAGCGTGTAAGCCCCGGGACGGACGATGATAACTTTGGCCGTTCCGGGGCTTGCACGTGCAGCTGTTGGGGCTCGCCTTGACCGAGGGGTTAGGCGGCAGCATGGTTAGGCTTACGAGCGATTGCTGTTGCAAAAACCTTGCGTTTGTTCTCTGGGGCTGTGAACGCATTCGGAATGAAGCTCACAACCTCCCAGCCGTTGAACTCGGAGCGCAGTCTTTCGGGCTGAAACAAGCAGTGGCCTTCTGGCGCAAACATGTCCATGAACGTTGTTCCTTCAGTAAGGACATTCACAACGGCTACTCCGCCTGGGCGAACATGCTCCTTGAGTTGGGACAACTGCTTGAACGCAGTGGGGCAGTCGAAGAACATCAAAAGTCCGATGCTTACCACGGTATCAAAGTCTTCGCGGATCTGGTAGCTACGTAGATCAGCTTCCTCAGCATGCAAGGCAAGCGAGTCTTGCGCGGCGAGTGCCTGAAGATGCCTTATCGCTGTGCTGCTGGCGTCTAGGGCTACAACTGAGCAGCCATTTCGTGCGGCTTGGACTGCAAGATTCCCGATTCCACAACCGAAGTCAAGCACCTTGCCTTTCAGGTACGGCAGTGCGGCTTGCTCGAATGGATTTAGGCTGTAGTCGTGCGTTGCGACTTGCTTTTGAAACTGAGCATCGAAGAATCGGACGCTTTCGTTCTCGTTCATGGCGTGGACCATCCTCGGTGTGCGTTCTGCCGCCTAACGTTTGAGTTAACGCGGGCCCAGCGGCTGGCCGGGACTGAACTGGATGGGACGATAACCGAATTGGCCCAGGAAGGGCAGGCCCGGCCAGCCGTTAGGGCTCGCGTTGAACGAAGGGTTAGGCGACGCATGCGGTGCCCCAGCGAAGCCACCAGTGTGGCGGCTGGCTGGGCCTGGCGCCCGGTAGGGCGCTTTCTCCGCGCTGCAGGGCCTTGGCAATGCGAGGCCAGAGCTGCCGGCGCGGCGATGTGGCACTGCCCCTACGGCCACGCAAGTGGCATTGCACTTGGCCGGCGACCCAGACTTGCGAGTGCGCCAAAGCACAGAGCCAACCAGTATTGCGCGCCCGGTTCGATGGAATTCGGGACTTCGCATGAGGGGCGCGCTGCGTTGCCTAACGTTTGAATTAACGCGGGCCCTACGGCTGGCCGGGCGTGAACTGGCTGGGAGGATAAGCGAAGTGGCCCAGGCAGGGCACGACCGGCCAGCCGTTGGGGCTCGCGTTGAATGAAGGGTTAGGCCTGCACGTGAACGGAGCCTCGGTGGCGGCAAAGGCTGGACGGGGCGCACGGCAGGGCGCCTGAACCTTGCCAGCAAGCAGAAACGACGAAAGGCGCCTCGGGCATGGGCTGCGCAGCAGCCGATGCAGAGGGAAGGTTGTTTGGCGCAACGCGCCAAGCAACCGCTCAGTGCCGCTGGTATGAAAGCCCATGCGATTTGCGGCACAGCCTTGCGTTGGGATGGTTGCAGTACCGTACCTGTGCACGCTGGGCCTAACGTGCTTTAGGCGACAGCGTTACGAAGCTGACGGCCACAGTGTGAAACATGATTGCCATGATATGAGATCTGACTGGTCAATCTTGAATTTCATCCTTGGCAACCCGTAGGGGAAAGTTGGGTCCCCCTACCCCTCAGGGGATTGACGCCGAAGGCGTCTTGGCGGGTGGCAGGAGGCGATGGTTTTGGTGAGGCCTAACGTTCGAGGTAAGGCGGGCCCTACAGCGGAGCGTGTAAGGCCCGGCAGGGACGATGATAATTTTGGCCCTGCCGGGCCTTGCACGCGCAGCTGTTGGGGCTCGCCTTGACCGAGGGGTTAGGCCTCGCTGCACTGCGACGACATGGGTTACCGAATGTTGCCGATTGCATTCTTGACCGTGTCGTGCTTGGACTTCATGACGTTTGAGATCGCGGTAAACATCGCGTTCTCACTCTGCATTGACATTTGAAGTTTCAGCATTTGTGTATTTTCGCTGGACTGCGACGAAGTAGAACCCTTCTTGCCGGCGCGAGTGGACCGCCGAACTATTTGTTCTGCAAGGATGATGCACCTTCGGTGCGACGCCACTAGCTTTCGATGATCTTCGGATGCTCCACGGATGTTTGTAGAGAGCTCTTTGAGCAACGCTGAGAGCGAAACTGCGGGGCTGGATTTCGATGACGGCATAGGTTCATCCTGTGTACGGTTGGCGAGGCCTAACGTTTGAATTAACGCGGGCCCTACGGCTGGCCGGGCGTGAACTGGCTGGGAGGATAAGCGGAGTGGCCCAGGCAGGGCACGACCGGCCAGCCGTTGGGGCTCGCGTTGAATGAAGGGTTAGGCCAGGCGGCGAACGGAGCAGCGGTGGTGCAACCGGCTGGACGGGGCGCACGCAAGGGCGCCTGGACCGTGCCTGCAAGATGAAGCGGAGTAGGGCGCCGACGGAAGGTGCTGCGCAGCGCCAAAGGAAGATGGAGAGTTGGCTGGAGCGGGGCCTTGAGCAACCGCTCGGTCGCAGCACGAAAGACAACCTTCAAAGGCGCTGCCGGTAGCGTTGGGATGGTTGCAGTACCGTGCCTTCGCATGCAGGGCCTAACGTTCGAGGTAACGCGGGGCCGGCGGAAGGCCGCCAAGCCCGGCGGAAGGATGATAAACAAAGCCTGGAGCCGGGCTTGGTGGACTGCCGCTGGGCCTCGCGTTGACCGAGGTGTTAGGCCTCACCCTGCGAACTCGAAGCGAATGATGGCCAGCCCGATGGCGAACAAGTAGCCGTGGGCGAAGCGATCAATGCGGAGGACTTCGTCTCCGCGCTTGGCACGCCAACGGCCAAGCAGTGACATGAGCAGACCTGCGAAGACAGGGGTAAGGAACAGATTCGCAAGCCTTGGTAGACCCGCTGGAGTCATGTGCTGGTGCGCGATGAGCAGGCTCAGGCCTCCGGCGATGCAGCCGAAGAGGAAGTAACCAATAGCGGCAAGCCAGGGATTGGGCTGACGCTGGAATGGTGCCGCCAGTGAATGAAGTCCGACTTCGACCAGCACCTCGCCCAGCACCTGAAGAACGAACTCACCCAGGATCTCAAAGAGGATCTCCATACGCTCAGGGTCTTTGAGTGTTGGTTCTTTCAGTGCGCATGAGAAGCCAGGATGTGGGCCCGTGGGCGGTTTCTAGCTTGAAGTGCAATGTTCAGACGATAGTCTGAATCAGGTCGGAGAAGACTTCAGCTGGAGTTTTGAACTTGAGGATTTTGCGAGGGCGATTGTTGAGCAGGCTCTCGATGTGGCGCAACTGTGCATCTGAGACTGTAGACAGGTCCATGCCCTTTGGCAGGTACTGGCGAACGAGGCCATTGAAGTTCTCGTTGGTGGCGCGCTGAGAAGGGCGATAGGGGTCGCAGAAGAAGATATCCAGGTTCAAGCGCGCGGTCAGATCCTGGTGCCTGGCCATCTCGGTACCGCGATCGTAGGTCATGGATTTGCGCAGTGCCTGGGGAACGCGTTTGAGGCGCTTGGCGAAGGCATTGACCACGCTCAGGGAGTCCAGGGCGTCGATCTTGACGAGCATGATGTAGCGGCTGGTGCGCTCGACCAAGGTGCCGACGGCGGAGAGGTTGCGAGCGCCTTTGATGAGGTCGCCTTCCCAATGACCTGGGACGAGGCGGGAATCGACCTCGCTGGGGCGCATGGAGATGGAGATGGCGTCCTGGATGGCGCTGAATCGGGACTTGCCGCGGGCGCGGTTGATGCGCCCGCCGCGGCTTTGGCGCAGGGCCTTGACCAGGCTGGTACGCAGTTCGCCGCGGGGTTGGGCGTAGATGGCGGCGTAGATGGTCTCGTGGGACAGGACGACGGGCGAAGGTTCCGAGGCGCAGGACTGTTCGCGCANGCGGCCGCAGACCTGCTCGGGAGACCAGCCCTGCTGCAGGTCCTGTAGGACTTGGCTGGCCAATGGGGTGTTGAAGGACTGGCCAAGCTTGCGTCGCAGGGCGCCGGCGGACTTGCGGCGCTGCACACGCACACGTTGGCCAAAGGTAGCGATGTAGGGTCTGGAGTCGTCCTGGGAGCGACGGGTTCGCTGCAATTCCCGAGAGATGGTGGACGGGTCTACGCCCAATGCCAGGGCGACCTGACGCTGGCTATGCCCCTGGGACAAGAGCAACTGAATAGAGAATCGATCAGATTCGGTGAGGTGTCGATAACCGTTGGGCATGGTGGCAATACTCGGTAGAGGGTATGAGTATTGCACCTCAGACTAGAGCGCGCCGTGAGGCCTAACGTTCGAGGTAAGGCGGGCCCTACAGCGGAGCGCGTAAGGCCCGGATGGGACGATGATAAGTCTGGCCCAGCCGGGCCTTACGTGCGCAGCTGTTGGGGCTCGCCTTGACCGAGGGGTTAGGCGCCGTTAGCGGATGGCCCAGCGTTGATTTGGTTGACCATTGCATGGCCACACGATGAGCGGTGTGCCAGGTGCAGCGGTACCACCCTGAGCGTCCAGACACTTATCGCCCATACCTTTAATGTTGCCTTCAAGGACATGCCAATGCTGATTGGCACGACCATGACAGGACCAAAGTACGACTGGTTTGCCATCATCTGAAGTGCCTCCCTTTATGTCAAAGCACTTCCCGTTCGACGAAAGAATGGTTCCGTTTATGACCTGCCAATTCTGACTTCCCTTTCGATTGCAGGCAGCCAGAACCAGTTGGGCTCCATCGCCGCTTGCTCCCTGCGCGGTATCGATGCACATGCCTTGTAACCCGACAACCTCTGCTGCCTGGGAATGAAACGGAATTGCAAGAAGAATGGGAATCAAGCGAATGAAGCTACGCATGGATGCTCCTTGAAATTTGACGTGATGATGTAGTTGAACGATTCATTCAGGTAGGCGCCTAACGTTCGAGGTAAGGCGGGCCCTACAGCGGAGCGTGTAAGGCCCGGCAGGGACGATGATAACTTTGGCCCTGCCGGGCCTTGCACGCGCAGCTGTTGGGGCTCGCCTTGACCGAGGGGTTAGGCACCAACCTTTTAGCCCCACCTGGAACACCGGCATCTTGGAGCGCCGGACCGAAATACATGCGTGCCACTCCCGCCTTGGCAGCCGCTCGCTCGCAGGTATAGCATGGCCGTGAAGTTGAGTAGAGAACTGAGCCACGGACCGCTTCTGCGCCGACCGTTGCGACAGCATCTCGAATGGCCTCTCGCTCAGCATGTGCATCAGGATTTCCGTTCTTGACTACGCGGCTCGGGCCATTTCCGATGATTGCGCTACCTTGAACCAGCACTGCCCCATAGGGTTGGTCTCCCCATGACTCGGCCAACCGTCGCATTGCAAGCGCTGACTCGTACCAAATGGCTTGTGGGTGATCTTGCACGCCGAGTGCCCGACGAGGGCAAAGTACGCTTGCCACCGCGATTGAAACTGCAGCACGCCTGCCAGCAAGTGGATTCGGACTTTGCATGAGGTTGTGGTGCGACTTTGGTGCCTAACGTTTGAATTAACGCGGGCCCTACGGCTGGCCGGGCGTGAACTGGCTGGGAGGATAAGCGAAGTGGCCCAGGCAGGGCACGACCGGCCAGCCGTTGGGGCTCGCGTTGAATGAAGGGTTAGGCCAGGAGGTGAACGGAGCAGCGGTGACGGCAGCGGCTGGACGGGGCGCACGCCAGTGCGCCTGGACCTTGCCAGCAAGCTGAAGCAATGCAAAGTGCCTCGGGCATGGGCTGCGCAGCAGCCGATGCAAAGGGGAGGTTGGTTGGCGCAAAGCGCCAAGCAACCGCGTGGAACTGGCCCAAAACCCCTTGTTGACTGCCTGACCAGGTTTGGTTGGGATGGTTGCAGTACCGTGCATGTGCATGCAGGGCCTAACGTTCGAGGTAAGGCGGGCCCTACAGCGGAGCGTGTAAGGCCCGGAGCGGACGATGATAACTTTGGCCGTTCCGGGCCTTGCACGCGCAGCTGTTGGGGCTCGCCTTGACCGAGGGGTTAGGCGTCATCGTTGGACCCTGTCGAGTTGTTGTTTGGTTTCTCAGGGACGGAAGGCTCATTGCGACGGAAGTCCGGACCATCTACCAAGCGCCTTCTAGGTGCGGTCGCGTTTGAAGCCACCGCCCAGAACAACAGGACCAACAAGATCAACAGATCCGCTCGGATACTGAAGTTCTCATAGGCCTTTTGTGAAGCGTACTCGTAGATCACGTAGGTGCAAAGGGCCAATAGCAGGGTTGCCAGTCTCGCTGGCGGGCGCTCGGGTTGCTTCGCGAGGACTGCGGAAGCAACTAAGAGCGCAGCGACGACAAAGAACAATGTGGTTGCCAGTTCTGCCATGAGCTTGCTCCAAAGCCTTGAACCGGAATTTTCCCCCGCATCAAGTCGCTTGCTTTGATATCCGGCAGAGCTATTGCTCAGCAGCAATCTGGCGGCGTGCTTTGATTTCCATGACGCCTAACGTTCGAGGTAAGGCGGGCCCTACAGCGGAGCGCGTAAGGCCCGCAGGGGACGATGATGAATTTGGCCCCTGCGGGCCTTACGTGCGCAGCTGTTGGGGCTCGCCTTGACCGAGGGGTTAGGCCGCACTTTTCTTGGCGCTGGCAGAAGTCGACTTGGGTGTGTTGAGCCACTGCTCAACGGCCATTGCGACAACGGCACTGATGCCGCCCTCTTGCCCCACTGCGCGCTCGCGAAGGCTAGCCGCCAACTCCGCTGAAAGGCGAATTGCGATCGGAACTGTCTTGTTTGCGGCGGAGGCCGGCTTCTCACGCTTGGCGGCTGCGAGGTAGGAACCTGAGCCAAAGCGCTGGGGCGTTCCTGCGGCCTTGAGCTGCCCGCCGACCTTCTTGGCCATGTTCTTGTCCATGTCCGTCTTCTTCATGCTCATTTCTGGCCTCTTGGTGGTTTGAGCACCATTGTCCGCCAGACCTGGGTGAGGACGCTTTCGCTGTAGACCCACCGCCACTTGCGAGGTATTGGCCCTGCGGAAGAAATGGAAGGCGGCATGTAGCGCTGGGCTCCCTGTGCGGCCTAACGTTCGAGGTAAGGCGGGCCCTACAGCGAAGCGCGTAAGGCCCGGCAGGGACGATGATAACTTTGGCCCAGCCGGGCCTTACGCGCGCAGCTGTTGGGGCTCGCCTTGACCGAGGGGTTAGGCCTCGCTGCGCTACGCCGGCTTGGTGGGTGCATGATGCCAATGACCTTGCCGAAAGCTATGCCTGGGCACCTTGGATCAAGTGTCAATCGGCTTCTTCGGCAAGTTGTCCTTGATGTCTAGCCAGGAGACATGCGTGTCGTAGAAGACATGCATTGAAGGAGTCTTGTCCAGGGAATCGTCGAGCAGCGCTCGTGCGATGTGCATCTCGTCCGGCCAGCGACTGGATGTGAACAACATTGGAGTGCCGCACTGCGCACAGGAGCCACGCTTTGCGCCTGGACTCGATTCGTACCAATGCAGCTGTGCATCTGGGTCTTGGATGATCACATCCCCCGAATTGAAACCTGCCCAAGTGACGAGTGGAGCGCCGTGTGCTCGCCTGCAGTATGTGCAGTGGCAGTGAGCGACCCACTTTGATGGCAAGAGCGCTTCGACCTTGACGCTGCCGCACAAACACGAGCCGAGAGTGGATTTGGAGTTCATGGCGAGGCCTAACGTTGGAGCTAAGTTGCGACCGGCGGCGTGTGGCCTGGGCCGCGAGGCCGATGATAGACAACACGGCCTCGCGGCCCAGGCCGCACGCCGCTGGGCGTCAACTTGAGCGACTGGTTAGGCCGCAGCGCTGCCCTGGCCAAGGACTTCATAGCCGAAGACGCGAAGCTGCTGATGAACCGGATGGACAAGGTTCTGACGGGTGGCTTGAACACGAGCGGACAGCTGCAGGCCAAGAAGCTCCCTGGCGAGAAGCTCGAAGCCGGCAAGCGCTGGTTCGAGCGCAACCTTCGGCGGTGTGTGCTCGTATCCGAAGATCACCACGGCCTTCCGCTCGGGCTAGCCCGAGGACAGCAACTTAATGCAATCTCCGAGCGAGCTGGTGTTGCCGGGGTATGGATGAAGTACGTTCTCGGACCAGTGCTCAGCAGGTAGACCGTTGTCACCGAACGGACGGACGATCTTCAGCTCGACAGCCCACTCGCCCGGAAGTAGAAGATCCGGAAGCCGCTTCGTTGCAGCCGACCGATAGCGTTCAGGCTTCGCTTCCTTCAGCCAAGCCAGCGCGGCTCGTACTGCGTCTGCTTCGCCAAATGGACCAATGCCGGGCTGGAACTGCTTGTGCACGGCTCGTTGCGAGTCCACGGCTGCCAAGGCAGCGGCCACGTCTTCGATCAGCGCTTCGAGGTCCATGGCGGGAGGTTCTGGGCGGTTTCAAGCTTGAAGTGCAACACCGCGGTTGTCGCCGAATTTGAGCTCGGCGAAGACTTCAGCGGGGGTACGAAAGCCGAGAATTTTGCGAGGACGGTTGTTGAGCAAGTTCTCTATTTCGGCGAGTTGGTCTTCAGTAGTGTTGCGCAGATCGGAGCCCTTGGGTAGGTACTCGCGGATCAGGTCATTGGCATTTTCATTGGTGCCGCGCTGCCAAGGGCTGTGAGGGTCACAGAAGAAGATGTCGATCTTCAGGCGTTTGGCCAGTTCGGCGTGGCAAGCCATCTCTGAGCCTTGATCGTAGGTGAGGGTCTTGCGCAGGCTTGAGGGGATGCGGCGAAGGCGGCGGGTGAAGGCGTCGAGGATGGCGCCCGAAGTCATGCCGTCTAGCTTGACGAGCATGACATATCGGCTGGTGCGCTCGACGATGGTGCCCACGGCCGAGGCGTTGCGTGCCCCCTTGATGAGGTCACCTTCCCAGTGGCCTGGGACGATGCGCGCGGCTACTTCGGGTGGGCGCAGATGGATGGAGGTCATGTCCAGGAGCTTGGGGCTGCGGCTGGTACCTCTGGCACGAGGCAGGCGCCCGGCGCGGCTGCGGCGAAGTGACTTGACGAGTTCAGTGCGCAGGGTGCCGCGAGGCTGGGCGTAGATGGCGCAATAAATGGTCTCGTGGCTGACGTAGGGCAATGCAGGTTTTGAAGGGGTGGCCAGGACGTTCACGGTCTTGAGTCTGCCGGCAATTTGCTGCGGAGACCAGCCCTGGGCGAAGCCGGACAGGACGGTGCGCCAGGCCAGGCTGGAGGTGTCGGGCCCGAGCTTGCGGCGGGCCTGACCGGCCTGCTGGCGGCGTTGGGCACGAACCCACTGGCCTACACCGGCGACGTAGCGGTCTGAGCCAGGAGGGCGGCCACGCCGAAGTTCACGGCTGATCGTGGACGGGCTGACCTGAAGAGTCGCGGCGATGCTGCGCTGGCTGACGCCGAGCAACATCAAGGACTCAATCAAGGTCCGATTGGACTCAGTGAGTTGACGGTATTGGGTTCCCATATGCAGCACCCTACGGCAAAGGTGTTGCACTTCAATTCTGAGCCCGCCCTGCGGCCTAACGTTCGAGGTAAGGCGGGCCCTACAGCGGAGCGTGTAAGCCCCGTGCAGGACGATGATAGCTTTGGCCTGCGCAGGGCTTGCACGCGCAGCTGTTGGGGCTCGCCTTGACCGAGGGGTTAGGCCGCACTCTTGCCAATTGCCGCTGCGAAGAGACCAGCGAGCAGCAATGTGAACACTGGCCCGATGCTGAGAACGAAGCCAAGACTCCTGGTCTTTGGGTCTGCGACATATGCGCGCCAATAGATGAACCTGCCGAGCAGATAGACCGCACCCGCGCACGCGACATAGGCCGGAGACCAGTACTTGGCAGCTACATAGAGTGAAGGCAAGAAGGCGGCGAGTAGTTCCAATGTGTTCATTTGAACTCTGTAGGCACGTTCGAACGGTTCTGAGCCGGTTACTGCCGGTGCCTTGACCCCGTATTTGATTCGGGCCTTGCCGACAAGTGTGCTGAAGGCAATGTACTGAGCAACCGCGAGCATTGCAACGACGTCAACGTAGTTCATGAAGTCCTACGGCTCTGGGCCTGTTGGAAGAAGGGAGGGATTCTCTCCCCTGTGCGGCCTAACGTTCGAGGTAAGGCGGGCCCTACTGCGGAGCGTGTAAGGCCCGGCAGGGACGATGAACATTTTGGCCCAGCCGGGCCTTACATGCGCAGCTGTTGGGGCTCGCCTTGACCGAGGGGTTAGGCACCAATGCTCCAGCTTACAGTTGAACCTTGCGCAGAAGCTGCTTTGTGGCCCCATGCGCTGACGAGTAGAGGTAAATCTCTGCGGAGTGCGGTGCGAGGCCTTGCTTGACTTGTCTTGCGCGAGACTCAAGTGCTGCGGCAACAGCACTGTTTGAGACCCGATACACGGAAATGACAACACCTCCGGTCTTGACTTCACCTATTGCCACGCCACCAGCCGCAAACTGGATTCGATCCTGCGAAGTGCACTCTGCAATCGTCTTGCATTCACCCGTTGTCACCAGTTCATTGGTAAGCGCGTCCGTGTAGGCAACGGCCTCAGCGTGGTACAGATGTGAATTGCACCCCGCTTGGAGGACTACAGCCGCAAGTGCGAGTGCTCGGCGGTGGCGTGCATCGAGCTTCAATTCTGGTGCCTAACGTTCGAGGTAAGGCGGGCCCTACAGCGGAGTGTGTAAGCCCCGGGACGGACGATGATAACTTTGGCCGTTCCGGGGCTTGCACACGCAGCTGTTGGGGCTCGCCTTGACCGAGGGGTTAGGCTGCACTCTTTGCCTTGCCGGCTTTGGCCGCCTTGTTCTTAGTGATAGCCTCATTGACCAGCGAGGTGAGAGCTGCCTCGTTGATGAGTCCGCCCTCCACAAAGTCTATGGCGCGCCTGGCGTTGCCTTCGAGACTGGAGTTGAAGACCTTGCTCGGGTCTGCGAGCGATGCGCCTTTGGGAAATGTGAGCTTGACCGCCTTCTTGTAGGTCTCGCCTGTGCAGATGATTCCGCTGCATGACCACACCGGGACGTTCCATTTCCATTCTTCGATGACCTCGGCGTTGGCGGCTCGGATCAGTGACCGCAAACGACCAAGGAGTTGGCCTCTCCAATCGCCGAGTTCCGCGATACGCGCGTCAATGAGGGCTGACGCGGACTTTCCGAGGTCGGCTTCAGGCGTCTTCTTTGGGATAAGAGCCGTTGTAGCCTTTGGCATCTTGGTGGCTGGCATGTTCTGCTCCGATTGGAGGTGATCTTGCCTTCGTGCGGCCTAACGTTCGAGGTAAGGCAGGCCCTACAGCGGAGCAGGTAAGCCCCGCGTGGGACGATGATAAATTTGGCCCATGCGGGGCTTACCTGCGCAGCTGTTGGGGCTCGCCTTGACCGAGGGGTTAGGTTGCACTCTATGCTGCCTTGGACCGGAACTCTTGAATGGTGGACAGCAGCAGGCGTACACCAAATGCACCTACGACTGCGGCTGATGCTTGATTGAACCGGCGAAAGTGGCTCAGGTATGCGCGCTGGACGGCCGGTTGTGAAAGCGCAATAGCCAGCGACGAATGCCAGACTACCGAGTTGAGAAACACAAGCAGAACTGCGCTTGCCGTGAGTGCGAGTGAAGGCTGGGCAGGTAGGGCAGTTGCGAAGACGCTACCGTAGAAGAGCGCGATCTTGGGGTTAAGAATGCTTGTGACGAACCCGGCGCGAAACGCGCCGGCATGTGACAGTGCCTGACTTGCCGCTGAACCAGGCTGGTTGCGTGAACCCCAAAGGCGAAACGCCATCTGCAAGAGGTACAGCCCTCCGGCGACCTGGGCTACTTGCCGCAACGCGGGATGTGCGCTGAAGATCACTCCTACGCCAAGGACGGCAAGAAGCGCCCACGTGAGCGTGGCCAAGGTCATGCCTCCGACGGCGGCAAAGGCCTTCGGTCTCGCGCCGCCTGCAGCCAGTTGGCCAATGAGGACAAAGTTAAAGCCTGGGACAAGCAGAACGGCCCAGTGGAGGATTGCGATGGTGATGAGTGCGGAGTGCATTTCGTGCAACCTAACGTTCGAGGTAAGGCGGGCCCTACAGCGGAGCGTGTAAGCCCCGGGACGGACGATGATAACTTTGGCCGTTCCGGGGCTTGCACGCGTAGCTGTTGGGGCTCGCCTTGACCGAGGGGTTAGGTCGCACCGTTCCCTATTGGCACTTTGATGCAATATTGGACTCGACTTCTCGTAGAAGCTCCAACTTCTTTGAGCCAGTGGCAACTAACGTCGCACCGTCAGGCAACGGCATGCTAAACGGACCCGGGAGCTTCAGCTGTGTGCGCATCGAATACAGGCGATCACACTCACGCTTGAGCGCTGCCGCGGACTTAAGCTCTTCCTCACGTTTCTGAGCCTGACTTTCCAGAAAGCGCCGTCTACTTTGTTCGCCTGCAACGCGCTCAGCCTCTGATTGCTTCTGAATCGGAACCATGGAGGCAGTCTGTCCGGCCAATGGCGGCGCATTGCTGTAGACAACCCTGCCAGACTTATCTACGTGCTTATAGATCTGTGCCAATGCGAGCGAGGCAAGAGCCAAGAGGCAGAGGACTAGGATTGATTTGGTGGGGCGAATCACTTATGGCATAGGAAGTAGGTACGACGCAATGATGCAACCCTTGCTGTTGCCGACTCTGACCAGGCGCAACTGGCCTCGACATACTCTGGCATCGAGGCACTCGAATTGTGCGGCCTAACGTTCGAGGTAAGGCGGTCCCTACAGCGGAGCGTGTAAGCCCTGCGCAGGACGATGATAACTTTGGCCTGCGCAGGGCTTACACGCGCAGCTGTTGGGGCTCGCCTTGACCGAGGGGTTAGGCCGCATACTCTCCGCCAAGGTAGTTGAACTAGAAGCTGGACCCAGGTTGCTGCAGGAAGGCCAACTCTTCTTGGCTTGACTCG
Source organism: Burkholderiales bacterium JOSHI_001 (assembly GCA_000244995.1). Lineage (NCBI taxonomy): Bacteria > Pseudomonadati > Pseudomonadota > Betaproteobacteria > Burkholderiales > Burkholderiales bacterium JOSHI_001. The sequence goes on from CM001438.1 coordinate 2,079,048, forward strand.
CGACCAAGGATGCTATTCCGGTGTGGGTAGCGACTGAAGCGGTCGATGATGGCCTTGTGCTGAAGTTCGGCTCTGTAGTTGGCTTCTGGCGCCTGTGTTCGAAACAGGCGCTCAGCGTGTACGTGTATTGCTGGCGACTCGCTGTGCATGTAGGGCATGTACAAGAAGGCCCTCTGCTGCGCTGGAAGGGCTTGATCTGAGCCAGCGCGAACTGCCTCTTGCGAAAGTGCGAGTGCCAGCGGGTCGGAAGCGAAGGCGAGGGCAGTTCCACGGTAGATGTTCCGAGAGAACTGGTCTAGCACGATGATTTCAGCCAAGCGACCCTCTGGCAGCGTTCGCCACTCAAAGAGCTCGACTGCATTGGCAGCTCGATGGACAGCACCAAACCGTTCATGAATTCTCTTGTCCAACTCAGGATCAACGCGCCACCACTGCGCGGGCTCGATCTCCTCAAACCAGAACTTCAGGATTGCGTTGTGCATTCGATCTGCCCCGGTTTTGGTTTCATGCGGCCTAACGTTCGAGGTAAGGCGGGCCCTACAGCGGAGCGTGTAAGCCCCGGAGCGGACGATGATAACTTTGGCCGTTCCGGGGCTTGCACGCGCAGCTGTTGGGGCTCGCCTTGACCGAGGGGTTAGGCGGCACCTTTTGGGCGAGGCCTTGGGCCAACCGCCCGCTGCTCAGGTTGGGCGGTGCAGCGCGCAAAGCTTGTTGCCATCAGGATCTCGGACATAGGCAAGGTAGAGCGCCCCCATCTTTCCCTCCCGCAAGCCCGGAGCCTGTTCGATTGAGGCGCCACCGTTCGCGACGGCCTTATCGTGAAACGCGCGTACTTGGTCGGGTGAAGCGCAGGTGAACCCTATGGTGCCGCCATTTGCAAATGTGGCGGGTTGATCGTCGATGGGTTCGCTTACGCAGAATGTCCCGCCTTCATGTCGATAGAAGAGGCGCTTGTGGCCAGTGCTTGCCGAGTTTTGTATTGGATCACCAACTCCCAGAAGCCCAAGCACTGCATCGTAGAACCGCTTTGAGCGCTCGATGTCATTCGTTCCAACCATGACGTGGCTAAACATTCAATGTCTCCTTTTGTACTTGGCTTGATGCCAAGCCGACATGGTATGCGGAACTCGAAGCTTGGGTGCATTTGTGCCGCCTAACGTTCGAGGTAAGGCGGGCCCTACAGCGGAGCGTGTAAGGCCCGGATGGGACGATGATAACTTTGGCCCAGCCGGGCCTTGCACGCGCAGCTGTTGGGGCTCGCCTTGACCGAGGGGTTAGGCACCACCCTTCGCTGCGGCAAGTGCCAGCGGAAAGTACTTGGCGAGCTTCTTGGCTGACAGTTCCCCGAGATTCCGTAGCTTGATATGCCGCCGGCCCTTTCCCGTGCCTTCCAAGAATCCGGCTTCGTCCTTGATTTTCGCGCCGTGGCTGAACTCGACCGAGATGTGCTCCTTGTAGGCAAACACGCCACCAAACGCAACACCAGAGGAGAACAGGATGCCACCGTACTTGACCTCTTCCGATAGTGGTTTGATGGTCTTCTTGACCAGTTCTCGAACGGCCTCAACAACCTGGAACTGTTCTTCACCGAGTAGGCGAATGTCTTCGAGAAGTGCCTGAACTGTCTTGGGCATGGCGAATTTTCAGTTGGCTGGGCCTGATGGGATTTCGGACGCTGACTACGAAGGAGAGCAGTACTTGTTTTCGTGGTGCCTAACGTTTGAATTAACGCGGGCCCGACAGCTGGCCGGGCATGACATGACTGCGACGATAGCCGATTTGGCGTAGGCAGGGCAGGCCCGGCCAGCTGTTGGGGCTCGCGTTGAATGAAGGGTTAGGCACCGCCTGCCCAAAGCGAACGTTTGGCTGGGCCTTTGTGGGACTCGCCTGCGGTGACTGCCGGGGCGAACTGACCGCCGAAGTACCGCCCCGCGGCCGTACCAGCCAGCTGCATGAGCGAAAACCGCCTCTGGCATGGGCTGCGAAGCAGCCGAAGCAGTAGGGAGGGCTGGTTGGCACAACGTGCCAAGCAGCCGCATGGTCTTTCCGAGTGTGGCCAGGGCGCGCGGTGCTGCAACTTGCGGTTTGGTGTTTGGCAATTCCTGTTCTTGGAGGAGTCTCGGTGCCAATGTCCGTGCTCAGGCCGGACTGATGCATGCCTTGCGCATTGTCTGCGGCTTGTCGCAGCTTCCTCTTGCCATTTGCGCCGACCTTGGTCTCGGAGGTGACCAGCATTCCCTTCGCGGTGGTGGCATTGTGATGCGACCTTTGCATGCTGGCTTTCGCGGTGCCTAACGTTCGAGGTAAGGCGGGCCCTACAGCGGAGCGTGTAAGCCCCGGGCAGGATGATGATGATTTTGGCCTGACCGGGGCTTGCACGCGCAGCTGTTGGGGCTCGCCTTGACCGAGGGGTTAGGCAGCACCCTCGCGCGATGGAGTACGTTGTGACATTGAAGTGAGGCCATGTTCAGTACATATACCCTCTGGCCCGCCAGTAGTGCCAATCTGAGACGGCTTGTCTTGACTCCGAATCTTCGCTGAGGCACTCGAGTTGTTCAAGCGGCACTGTCAGTTTTGAACGACCGGCCTTTGCGATTACATGCACTTCAGACATGCATTCGTCTTCTGGCGCCATAGCCAAGACTACTACTTCCAGGTGGGTCGTGGTCGGGGAGGCGGCACGTGGAAGCCTGCACTTTGCGGTGAAGGGTAGTTTCAGCTTGTCTTGAAGATAGTAGTACCAGCTCATAGCACGTTCGGTCTCGTTGTATGCATCAACGACGATCTCGAAGAGGATTCGATCCTCGCGGGCTGGATCTTCGCGGACGCGGCGCGGCATGCTATCTGTGCTGCCTAACGTTTGAGCTGAGGCGCGAGCGCCGGGATGGCGCTTGGCCCGCGAGGCCGATGATAAGAACCACGGGCTCGCGGGCCAAGTGCGATGCCGGTGCGAGTCGGCTCCAGCGAAGGGTTAGGCCGCATTCGCCTTGCAGGGAACCAGAAAGTCCACGTGGTAATGCTCGTCGTGGCGAACCCAAGGCTTGCCCTTCATGAAGGGCAGATTCTCCTTGAGATACGAGCCTCGCTGAGTGGCAAAGAGGCGGGGAAGGTACTGAACATCGAAGATGACGAGTGCCAGGCCAGACCCTGCGGCCTTGGCCGCAATGTCGAGTTGATAGAGATGTTCCGACAAGGCGTCGAAGTCGATCGTGTACTCGCCGTACTTGGCTTGCTGGTTGAACTCCACGTCGTAGCCCAGTTTGTCTGAGAGGTTCGTGGGCAAAGGAACCGATTGGCCTCTCGCGTCCTTCACAGGGACGAAGAAGTCGATGGAGAGACCGTTCTGATGAGTTCGGTGCGGCCGAAATCTGCCGCCTGAGGGCCAGCCTGTTTCACCATAGACATAACGCGTGCCTGGATGAGCGGCAGCGAGTGCCTTGTAGCTGGCCTCGACGATGGCTGCGACCTTGGAGTGAACGTGTGTTCGGCCGGCAGTAGCTGCGAGCGTGCTGTACGCGGAGAAATTGGCGCCGTGCAGGGGAAGCTTGACGCTACCTTCTATCCGACCGTTGCTCACGCTTCCGTAGCACTGACTCTCCGCGGCCGCGGCAATGGTGGGGGCCAGGAGCGCTGCGACGAAGAAGATGCGGAGGTTCAAATGCGGCCTAACGTTCGAGGTAAGGCGGGCCCTACAGCGGAGCGTGTAAGGCCCGGCAGGGACGATGATAACTTTGGCCCAGCCGGGCCTTACATGCGCAGCTGTTGGGGCTCGCCTTGACCGAGGGGTTAGGCCTCGCCCCTCTGGCTCAGCTGTGAATGGCATGTGGACCCGTGCGCCGTTGCCTGAATTTGAACTGGTAGACCTCTTGCTTGGAGGTTGAAGCCTATGCTTCTTCTTGCTGGACGCTGAGGCCACAGTTCTTGCACCTGGCGTGACGAATGAAGACGAACGGGTGACTTATTGCTGGCTTGCCACAAGCCGGACAATGGAGGCTGGTGAGTCGCCTCAGTATGAGCAGCCACCCAACAAACCAGAGGCAGAGCATTGCTACGGAGAAGCTGTAGGGCGGCTTCTCGTGACTGATGGCTTCGTAAGCAAATCCGGAGGCAATGCCAATGAATGGCCAAGTCACCCACCAAAGAAAGAAGTGCGCTTTCCTGCGACGAACCTGCTTCCAGAACTCCGCATGCGGCATGTGTTTGCGAGGCCTAACGTTCGAGGTAAGGCGGGCCCTACAGCGGAGCGTGTAAGCCCCGGGACGGACGATGAGAACTTTGGCCGTTCCGGGGCTTACACGCGCAGCTGTTGGGGCTCGCCTTGACCGAGGGGTTAGGCAACACCCTACTTGAGCCTGGTTTTGGCGAGGCGCCTTGCATTTGCAACAGCCTTTTGGTGAACCGGAGCCATGCCCTTGTTGACGATGCCCATAGCGGCGGACTGCATCTGAAGCGCAACGGCAACAGGTGAGGAACTGCCCTTGAAGGAGGGCGAGAAAAAGGAGCGAAACATCGAGGCGGCGAGTGCTTGCTGCGCCACTGCCGTTTGCTTGGCCATGGCAGTGAAGGCCTGGGAGAAGGCGACTTCCTTTTCCTTGACCATGAGCTGAAACTCACGTTTGTCCCGCTCGGTGGGGACGGCTCCTGACATAGCCATTCTTGCGACGCGGTGAGCGACAACTTGTGGTGCGGCAAATGCCAACTCTGCTGCTTTGGTGGCTAGTGACTTGGCCTTACGAGTGCTGCACGGTCCCATGCGGGCTCCTTGGATGCGCTCCGACTTTAGCGCGGCGGCATTTTCGTGTTGCCTAACGTTCGAGGTAAGGCGGGCCCTACAGCGGAGCGTGTAAGGCCCGGCTGGGACGATGATAACTTTGGCCCAGGCGGGCCTTGCACGCGTAGCTGTTGGGGCTCGCCTTGACCGAGGGGTTAGGCAACACCCTACTTGAGCCTGGTTTTGGCGAGGCGTTTTGCATTTGCGACAGCCTTCTGGTGAACGGGAGCCATGCCCTTGTTGACGATGCCCATTGCGGCGGCTTGCATTTGAAGCGCAACGGCAACGGGTGACGACTTGCCCTTGAAGGATGGCGACCAGAGGGAGCGAAACATTGAGGCGGCGAGCGCTTGCTGTGCCACCGCCGTTTGCTTGGCCATGGCTGTGAAGGCCTGGGAGAAGGCGACTTCCTTTTCCTTGACCATGAGCTGAAACTCCCGTCTGTCTCGCTCGGTGGGGACGGCTCCTGACATTGCCATTCTTGTGACGCGGTGAGCGACAACTTGTGGTGCGGCAAATGCCAACTCTGCCGCTTTGGTGGCTAAAGACTTGGCCTTACGAGTGCTGCGCGGTCCCATACGGGCTCCTTGGATGCGCTCCGACTTTAGCGCGGCGGCATTTCTGTGTTGCCTAACGTTCGAGGTAAGGCGGGCCCTACAGCGGAGCGTGTAAGGCCCGGCAGGGACGATGAACATTTTGGCCCAGCCGGGCCTTACATGCGCAGCTGTTGGGGCTCGCCTTGACCGAGGGGTTAGGCGTCACTTTCTCCACTCAGGAGGGAACGCGGACACTTCGAAGTAGTAGGCCTTGGTTTTTCCGTCGTCACCTTTGGCGGTGACCACCTTGTAGGGGCGACCTTCGACAGTCTCCAGTTTGTCAGATTGAATCTTTCCACCAAGGCGACCGATCGCGAAGTAGATCTCTACCCATGTCAACACTCGGCAGTCATCTGCTGCGGTTTGACATTGAGTTCCACCAATGATTGAGTCCTCGATCAGTCGAGCCTTCTCAGCGTGAAACGCGGCCTTCTCGGCAATGACGGCGACGTCAGGCGCTTTTGGGTCGGACTTCAGATCTTTAAGCAGGCGTGCCAGAGTTGAATGCGCTGCAACGCTGTTGGGGTACTTCGCGAGAAGCCCTTGCAGTTTGTTGTATGCCTCTACCGGCTTTCCCTTCTGCCATAGACTCATCGCCTCCTTTTGAGTAACTCCTTCGGCCTCCATGAGATCGGCCGCATTGAAGTCGGGTCTTGACCCCAACGCGATGCGTTCCGCTCGAATCTCGGAAGAACTCTGAGCATGTACCTGTGGAAAGACGGCGACCAAGATGATCGCTGCTGCGGCGTGGCGAAACATTGAAGCTCTCCGAACGTCTATGGGTTGAAGCCAAATTCAATATTCGCACTCCTCATGCCCGTGAGCCGTGCAAGAGCGTTCTCTAGTTGAGATGCCTCAAAGTAGGGCGCCGAGATGATTTCTGTGGGCGGTTTCTAGCTTGAAGTGCAATGTTCAGACGATAGTCTGAATCAGGTCGGAGAAGACTTCAGCTGGAGTTTTGAACTTGAGGATTTTGCGAGGGCGATTGTTGAGCAGGCTCTCGATGTGGCGCAACTGTGCATCTGAGACTGTAGACAGGTCCATGCCCTTTGGCAGGTACTGGCGAACGAGGCCATTGAAGTTCTCGTTGGTGGCGCGCTGAGAAGGGCGATAGGGGTCGCAGAAGAAGATATCCAGGTTCAAGCGCGCGGTCAGATCCTGGTGCCTGGCCATCTCGGTACCGCGATCGTAGGTCATGGATTTGCGCAGTGCCTGGGGAACGCGTTTGAGGCGCTTGGCGAAGGCATTGACCACGCTCAGGGAGTCCAGGGCGTCGATCTTGACGAGCATGATGTAGCGGCTGGTGCGCTCGACCAAGGTGCCGACGGCGGAGAGGTTGCGAGCGCCTTTGATGAGGTCGCCTTCCCAATGACCTGGGACGAGGCGGGAATCGACCTCGCTGGGGCGCATGGAGATGGAGATGGCGTCCTGGATGGCGCTGAATCGGGACTTGCCGCGGGCGCGGTTGATGCGCCCGCCGCGGCTTTGGCGCAGGGCCTTGACCAGGCTGGTACGCAGTTCGCCGCGGGGTTGGGCGTAGATGGCGGCGTAGATGGTCTCGTGGGACAGGACGACGGGCGAAGGTTCCGAGGCGCAGGACTGTTCGCGCAGGCGGCCGCAGACCTGCTCGGGAGACCAGCCCTGCTGCAGGTCCTGTAGGACTTGGCTGGCCAATGGGGTGTTGAAGGACTGGCCAAGCTTGCGTCGCAGGGCGCCAGCGGACTTGCGGCGCTGCACACGCACACGTTGGCCAAAGGTAGCGATGTAGGGTCTGGAGTCGTCCTGGGAGCGACGGGTTCGCTGCAATTCCCGAGAGATGGTGGACGGGTCTACGCCCAATGCCAGGGCGACCTGACGCTGGCTATGCCCCTGGGACAAGAGCAACTGAATAGAGAATCGATCAGATTCGGTGAGGTGTCGATAACCGTTGGGCATGGTGGCAATACTCGGTAGAGGGTATGAGTATTGCACCTCAGACTAGAGCGCGCCGTGACGCCTAACGTTCGAGGTAAGGCGGGCCCTACAGCGGAGCGCGTAAGGCCCGGCAGGGACAATGATAACTTTGGCCCAGCCGGGCCTTACGCGCGCAGCTGTTGGGGCTCGCCTTGACCGAGGGGTTAGGCCGCACTTTGGGCCGCCTCGATGGCTTGCTTTGCTTGAAACAGAGACAGAGCTTGTTCTGACGGGAAGGCAAATTCTATGGCCCCACTGGGCATATTGGCGAGTTGCATTGCGCGTTCCCCAAGCGACATGGACGTGTCGCTTGCGCAACCGTCTTGCAGATGGAACATGAAGTCGTTTAGCGAGCCTAGTACTTTGCGGCTTTCCGTCTTTGCGAAAACGCTCTGAGACATCTCTCTCATCTCAGCGTGAACAAGATGCGCAGGCACGCCTATGCGTGTCAACATGAGTTCAACCGCTTCGGAAAGGCGCAAAGGAAAGGCCTTTAGGTCTTTGGCTGCAACTACGACGGGAAGTAGCGTCTTTTCGGAGATGCACAGCACCAGATGCTGAGGCCTGGCAATCAAGACGTTTGCATACCAGTCCCCAAGCACCGTTGTAGTTGGGGACGGAGCCGGGTTGACAACTAAGTTGCCACGGACAAGTAGCTTCTTCGTACATCGGATTGCAAACACGGGCGGTTCCTGTGCGGCCTAACGTTCGAGGTAAGGCGGGCCCTACAGCGGAGCGTGTAAGCCCAGCACAGGAGGATGAACATTTTGGCCTGTGCTGGGCTTGCACGCGCAGCTGTTGGGGCTCGCCTTGACCGAGGGGTTAGGCGACGCTCTTGGTGCGCGGCACTGGCGCTTTGGCCAAGCGCTCGGCCATGCGGGTTTGCCAGCCAGGGCCTGTGGCGCGCCAGCGTTCAATGACTTCTGGCGGAAGCCGCAAACTGATGAGTTGCCGAGGACTGGCTGACTTGGGGCGACCGCCCTTGTTGACGACAGCCTGGTCGAGCATGTCGTCAGTAAGCTCTGGAAGCTCCTTGTACTCATGTGGCTTGACGGTATGCGCGTCTACGCGCTTGAGATCAGAGCCCAAAGTACGACGCGAGACGTGCTTGTTCACGATCATTGGCCTTTCGCATACTGAAGACGTGGCGATCCGTGCCACGCGGGGTATAGCCGACAACTACCAAGCGGCCGTGCAGTAGGCCGAAGCAGATAACTCGACGTTCACCGTAGTCTTGCCGCGTATCGTCAACCTCAACCGTCGTGCCGCTGAAGACGAGCGCGGCGTCTCCGAAGTCGAGGCCGCGCTCAGCCAATGTCTTCTCCCGCTTTGCTAGGTCGAATGTGATACGCACAAGGTTATTGTATCTACAAAAACGACGCGATGCAACGAGGAAGGTCGCTTTGGTGTTTGCGTTGCCTAACGTTTGAATTAACGCGGGCCCGACAGCTGGCCGGGCATGAACTGACTGCGACGATAGCTGATTTGGCGCAGGCAGGGCAGGCCCGGCCAGCTGTTGGGGCTCGCGTTGAATGAAGGGTTAGGCACCGCCTGCCCGAAGCGAACGTTTGGCCGGGCCTTTGTGAAACTCGCTTGCGGTGACTGCCGGGGCGAGCTGACCGCCGAAGTACCGCCCCGCGGCCGTGCCAGCCAGCCGCATGGCCGAAAACTGCCTTGGGCATGGGCTGCGAAGCAGCCGATGCAGTAGGGAAGGCTGGTTGGCACAACGGGCCAAGCAGCCGCACGGCCTTGCCGAATGTGGCCAAGGCGCGCGTTGGTGCTACTTGCGGTTTGGTGTTTGGCAATTCCTCTTCTTGCAAGAGTCTCGGTGCCAATGTCCGTGCTCTGGCCGGACTGATGCATGCCTTGCGCATTGGCTGCGGCTTGCCGCAGCTTCCTCTTGCCGTTCGCGCCGGCCGTGTTCTCGGATATGGCCAGCATTTTTCTTGCGGTGGTGGCAATGCGATGCGACCTGGGCATGTTGGCTTTCGCGGTGCCTAACGTTCGAGGTAAGGCGGGCCCTACAGCGGAGCGCGTAAGGCCCGGATGGGACGCTGATAAGTTTGGCCCAGCCGGGCCTTACGTGCGCAGCTGTTGGGGCTCGCCTTCACCGAGGGGTTAGGCATCTTTCGAGTCAGCTCTGCGGCCGAAAAAGAAGCCAACTACGAGGCCGATGATTCCCGAGTAGAGCGAAGAGAAAGTTTTAAGATGTTCTGTGAAGGGCTCAGGTGGATACCCACCCAATACAGGAGTAAGGGCTACAACGGCCGTGACGAGTAAGAATACAGTAACTATGAGTATGCTCAAAATCGCTTGAAGTACGGAAATCCTCATCTTTTTACCCTCCTGCGATTAATCTCTTCGCGAACTGTGGAAACTAGAAGCCGCTTGATACTTTCAAATGATTCCCTGCCAAGTTCTGGGTCTCCAGCGGACCAAGGATAACTTTCATTTGGCCGTTCGCGAACTTCAGTTTGAATTGAAAAATTTGTAAAGCGAGAATTTTGAAACGCTCTCTTTATTGAAATAATATGGTGCACTTCGGTTTGATACTGCTTTTCCCACCAAAGCACACCGCTACGACGTCCGGTGATGCGCTTCCAGTCAGTGGACAATTGACCTTCGTTTGATTCGGAGATTGACCAAGTTGTGTTATTTGGCGATCTGGCATCTGCACCATCTGTAGTTGATTGAGGTGCGAGTGAAATAACTGCACCGCGGGATCGAATTGATTGTCCACGATTTAAAGTCGAAAATAGTATCGTACTCAACTCCTGAGGACTCAGCTCAATCCTGTCCTGCGCAATACTTTCAATACTGGAGCCACGCGTCGCACCTCGACCGAGTACAGCTTCGGCTGCGGCGTGTTCCCTGTTGCCGCCGATAATTCCACCAATGAGTGCGCCAATGACGAGTTCCTGATTAATGATTTTGAGTTCATCTCTCTCGAAATCCCATGCAGGTACTCCTTGGGTCGGAGGGGTGGCGGTTGCACACGCTGCAACTATGGCAATTAGTGCGATCGAGCAGACATAGCGGATGCGGCGGTATTGCATTGGACAAGATGCCTAACGTTCGAGGTGAGGCGGGGCCGACGGCGAAGCGCCGGGCCCGCTGGAGGGATGATAAACAAAGCCCGCAAGCGGGCCCGGTGCTTTGCCGTTGGGCCTCGCCTCGACCGAGGGGTTAGGCGTCACTTTGGGTGCCCGCTACTCGTGGTTGTCTTCTACCCATGATCTTGCTTGGGCCGCGAGGGCTGGCGAGTCGGTCTGAACCACGACCAGACTCAGTTCGGCTTGAAGGTCTTCTGGCGGTGACGAGTTCCAGAACGCGAACCACAGCGTTTCCTCGAAGCCTTCGCTGGCATGCGATGTAGTCATGAGCGTGTATGCGAGCGGCTCGCCAACTTCAGGGAGGAAGGCAGCGTAGTCGAACGCTTCCTCAACGCTCTGGGATTCCGGGCCCCAGCTGCAGACATAGGCGGCGCCCGCGTCGATCCAGCGGCGGCCTTGCTCGATGCTCATGGAGGCGCCAGGTGTTGCGCTGGCGAGGAGCAATACGTACTTGCCGGAGCCGGCGGCGTACGGTGTTGCGTCGCCCAGCGGTGCTGGCTCCAGGATGACACACGGTCTCCCCGTTCCCGGGTGCTTCAGGTGGGGAGAAGACATCGGCGGTGCGTGCTGTGACGCCTAACGTTCGAGGTAAGGCGGGCCCTACAGCGGAGCGCGTAAGGCCCGGCAGGGACGATGATAACTTTGGCCCAGCCGGGCCTTACGTGCGCAGCTGTTGGGGCTCGCCTTGACCGAGGGGTTAGGCACCAGCGCTACCGCCCTGCCAGCGAAGTTGCCGCTTGAGGGCATGCGATGAGAGGGATGGGATTTGCTTGCCAACGCTGAGTTGACTACCCTGAATAGAGGAAGACAGCTGTGGCAACTCCGATCAGTATGACGACAACAAGCCATGTTGGAACCTCTGGCGATGAACGGTCTGAACTAGATGTTGAGAACGTTAGAGCTTGGAAAACTCCATTGAGCAACGTTCCCACGAATGTTCCCACATGCTCTTTGAAGACAAAGCCGACTAAAGCGCAAAGGGCACTAGTCGGCTTAAGCCAAGTCATGATCTCCATCGGTGACCCTCTGTTAATGGAGCGCCAACTCCACCCTGAGCCGAAGAAGAGCCAAAGAGTACAACCGAGTACAGCCCCAAAGACTGCCCCGATTAGCGCGTATTGAAGGCGGGCAAACACTTGGAGTTTCTGGTGCCTAACGTTCGAGGTAAGGCGGGCCCTACAGCGGAGCGTGTAAGCCCCGCGCAGGACGATGATGAATTTGGCCTGCGCGGGGCTTGCACGCGTAGCTGTTGGGGCTCGCCTTGACCGAGGGGTTAGGCGACGCTTTCGGTGAAGGCGTGCACATTGGCTACTGCTTTAGCGCTGGGTCCCAGTGCTCTGTAATCTTGCCGTTCTCTATGCGAAACATGTCAAACCAAGTGGTGGTGTACTTCTTGGACGCATCCTTGGGGTCAGGGTACTCGCGGACGAAGCTCAGAGTAACCAGGTCTCGCTCAGCGGTGATTGAAACCAAAGGCGCGGAAATTTTGGGCTCGATTGGCTTGGGCTTGCGGAACTTGGTGAAGAACTCGACGAATGCTGCGCGGCCCGTGGGAACATTCGGGTTGTGTTGTATGTAGCTTTCCGCCATGTACTTCTCGGCGAACTCCATGTGACCGCCCTCGAAGACTTCTCGCCAGAAGTCAAAGACTAATCTTTTGTTTGCTGCCAGTTTCGGATCGGCACTGACGAGTTGTGCTTCTTGATCGGTGGTGGGTGTAACTGGAACCTGGGCGCGTCCTGAAACACTGATGGCAAGCGCGACGATCGCCGCGCTTGCAATTTGATAGGCCTTCATGCTTGCTCCATTCTGGGGATTTGCGTCGCCTAACGTTCGAGGTAAGGCGGGCCCTACAGCGGAGCGCGTAAGGCCCGGATGGGACGCTGATAAGTTTGGCCCAGCCGGGCCTTACGTGCGCAGCTGTTGGGGCTCGCCTTGACCGAGGGGTTAGGCCGCAATTTCACAGGGGGCGGATGAGTTGGTTTACTGACCGGAAGGCGGTTGCCAGAGTTCAACCTTGTTGCCCTCTGGATCGATGACCCAAGCGAACACTCCGTACTCAGATTCGTCGATCTTGTCTAGAACGTTGCAGCCTTCTTCCTTCAGGACTTTGGCCAACGCGCGGGCGTCCTCGACTCGGTAGTTCACCATGAACGATGACTTACTCGGTGCAAAGTAGTCGCCTTCGGATGGCCCGACCGACCAGATCGTGGTTCCTGCCACAGCCTTTCCCTCAGCGTCGGTCCATCTGAATGCCGTGCCACCCCACTCTTGGACATCGATTCCCAGGTGACGCTTGTACCAGGCCTGCAGGGCCGGTGCGTCGTTTGCCTTGAAGAAGATGCCGCCGATTCCAGTGACTCGCTTCATAGAACCTCCGGTGATGAACGGGGACGTTTCCGTTGCGGCCTAACGTTCGAGCTAAGCGGGCGACGACGGCAGGACGCCAGGCCCGGGCTGGCGAATATGTACCGCGTACCGCCAGCCCGGGCCTGGTGGCCTGCCGTTGGCGCTCCGCTTGAGCGAGGGGTTAGGCCTCGCTCGGCGATACGTGCGCGTTTTCGTGCTGCCGCCCGGTAGCCAACAGCGCCCAAGAGAGTGGCAATTCAGCGCTCCCATCTCTCTACTAGCCCCTCGCGTAGCGCTGGCCCGAGAGTAGTGCCTCAACGACTACCCTCGCGGTCTCTGACGCTGCGCCTGCGGTTGCGACAAAAGGCAAAAGATGAGAGGCAAGCTCTTCCGCAAGTGGCCACTCCAACTGCCAACTCTCTCCTGTACTCTGTCTTCGGAGCGACGGCGTCATGAACCCTGTGAACTCACCCGGGTACCCAGCGCCCGGAAGGAATAGCTCGTAGGGTTCAGCGCCTGCGTCGAACACCAGCAAGTACGACCGATCGCCCTGCAACTTGGCTGTGAGGATGCTGGACAGCGGCGGTAGTTGCATGCGAGGCCTAACGTTTGAGTTAACGCGGGCCCGACGGCTGGCCGGGCCTGACCTGGATGGGACGATAACTGAAGTGGCCCAGGAAGGGCAGGGCCGGCCAGCCGTTGGGGCTCGCGTTGAACGAAGGGTTAGGCCGCAACTCTTGATGATTGCGCGGAGTCCCTGAGTATGAACTGACCCTTTACAAGCCAGGCGGCCGCAAAGGACATGACGGAAAGCGACTCAGCCCAGAACATTGCGTCGCCCATTTTCAGCCTGCCAAACGCGGCCATTGCAATACCTGCCAGCAACATTGTGATTGCACAGACCTTGTAGATTTTGTTGCGGATAATCTTCTGTTGCGTAGGGTTTGGCGGGGTGTGTGCTGAGAATCTGAAGTACATAAGGTAGAAGGCCAGTGCAAAGAATGTTCCGACGAAATATACGTGATAGCCGATCAAGCCGTGATTGATGTAGCATTCCTTGTTGCCAGCGCCAGGATACTTATCTTTGAGTTCATCTGCGAAACTGGGGTCAACGGGAAATAGTGCAATTCCAAATGCGGCAATTCCGGCTATTATTCCGATCCACCCGTCGAGCTTGTCCGGCGTTCGATAGCATGTCAGAAGTGCGCCAACGAGAACCAAAGCCAAGACAAACACCTCCCGCATGCCCGTGTAGTAGTAGTCGCTGATCGTGTCGAGCGTTGTGATGCGTTCAAAGAACCATCCTCCAACGCGAACTGCGATTGGCATCGTCAGACCGATCCAGCCAATAGTTTGGCGGAGACTCATGTACGACATGTAGAACTTCTCTTCCTGGGCAATCATTGTGTCTCCTCGGAGGTTCGATTCCTTGCTCTAGCAGTTGGCGTAGGTTTGCGCGCAGTACTCGATGCCGCATCGTCTGTTGTATGGAGATTTGGCCCCACTCTCTTGCGCAGCCGAGCTTTGTTGGCTTGCGGCCTAACGTTCGAGGTAAGGCGGACCCTACAGCGGAGTGTGTAAGCCCCGGAGCGGACGATGATAACTTTGGCCGTTCCGGGGCTTACACGCGCAGCTGTTGGGGCTCGCCTTGACCGAGGGGTTAGGCGCCGCTTGTTGCCGCTTGAGCATGAAGGCGGACCCCGAGCGCTTTGGCAACCTTGAGGACTGTGGCGAAGCTAGGGTTGCCTTCCGCGCTTAGTGCCCGATAAAGGCTTTCTCGGCTAAGGCCTGCGTCCTTCGCAACCTGTGACATGCCCTTGGCGCGGGCAATATCGCCAAGCGCTCGTGCAATGCCAGCCGCATCCTCTGGCGCTTCTTCCAGCCAGGCGTCCAAATAGGCCGCCATTTCTTCCGGTGTGCGAAGGTGTTCCGCCACGTCATACGACGTGGCTTTGGTCTTCGTTGATTTCTTTGCAGCGACTTTTGCCATGACCTTCACTCCTGGAAGTTCCGGTTCAGAACCAGTGCCTTCGCGATGTCTTTGTCCTGGGTTGACTTGTCACCGCCGGCGATGAGAAGCAGCAAGCGATTGCCGCGTTTTGCGTAGTACACCCGGTACCCTGGACCGAAGTCGACCTTGAGCTCCGAGACGCCTTCCGTCAGATTTCGGTGAGTGCCTGGATTCCCGTGGATCAAGCGGTCCACTCGCATGAGAATCCGAGCTCGTCCGGCCAGATCGCGAAGACTGTCGATCCAGGCGCTGAACTCTTCTGTCTTCTCGACCCGCATGACGCAAATGTAGCCGATGGGCTACAGATTGGCAACTGGCCTCGGGTTTGCGGCGCCTAACGTTCGAGGTAAGGCGGGCCCTACAGCGGAGCGTGTAAGGCCCGGCAGGGACGATGATAACTTTGGCCCAGCCGGGCCTTGCACGCGCAGCTGTTGGGGCTCGCCTTGACCGAGGGGTTAGGCCGCACTTTCAAGCTCACTCGCAAGTACCCTCCTAGCTCTTGCCGCAAGAAGCGTCGTCCGGATGCGCTGCAACGAGAGTGTCAAGATGCCGAACGCTATGAAGGAGACCACCACTTTCCATGGAAGCGGCATCTGTTGCCATTGCCAGGCTACAAGTGGTCCAGCAAATGCCGTGGCAGCAGAATTGATGACAATGAGTGGAAGCCAGTTTCCGATGCTGAAGCCGCCCGTCTGGATTTCGGCTGATCCAATTGTTGCTATCCCGTAGATGGTGCGCCAGTCGCTCTTGTTGTGCATAGCAAGAAGCAGATCTTGGGCGACAGGAATGTGGCCTTTGAAGTGCATCTTTGCGGAGTAGATGATTTTGCCCTGGGCTTCGAATCCAAAGGTCATGAAGTCTCGACGTGGAGACAATTGTTGATCGAATACGCGATCAATTCGGAGCCGTACGACATGCATTCCTGTGCGGCCTAACGTTCGAGGTAAGGCGGGCCCTACAGCGGAGCGCGTAAGGCCCGGCAGGGACGATGATAACTTTGGCCCAGCCGGGCCTTACGTGCGCAGCTGTTGGGGCTCGCCTTGACCGAGGGGTTAGGCGTCACTTCGGTGCCGACGAACGGCGAAGCGGACAAGGTGCACTACAGCGAAGACTCCCCCGAATTCCGCGATGACCAGCATAGAGATGAAGACCCACTCCGGTACTCCAGCAAAGGGAGCCCCGGAACCAAAGAATGCGAACACTGGCCAGGTGGGAAGAAAGAGCAGCAGAAGCGGCCCTCCAAAGTGCGCAAGCCCCATGCTTGCAGAGAGCCCGAATAGGCAAAGCGGAATTGCCGCGAGCAGGGCGAGCACAAGCGACTTTCGAATCTCGGCTGCGACAAGGAAAGAAGGGCTTGATGCAGAAGGGGCGGCCATGTTGGAGAAGCGTGTACTCAGCTCAGTGCGTTCGAAGGTAGTCGTTCCTAGCGGAACGCCTTGAAACGGCGGCTCGGTAGTTCGCGGAGCCTCGCAGTGGGAAGTCGTGAGTTTGGTGACGCCTAACGTTCGAGGTAAGGCGGGCCCTACAGCGGAGCGTGTAAGGCCCGGCAGGGACGATGATAACTTTGGCCCTGCCGGGCCTTGCACGCGCAGCTGTTGGGGCTCGCCTTGACCGAGGGGTTAGGCACCAACCTTTTAGCCCCCACCTGGAACACCGGCATCTTGGAGCGCCGGACCGAAATACATGCGTGCCACTCCCGCCTTGGCAGCCGCTCGCTCGCAGGTATAGCATGGCCGTGAAGTTGAGTAGAGAACTGAGCCACGGACCGCTTCTGCGCCGACCGTTGCGACAGCATCTCGAATGGCCTCTCGCTCAGCATGTGCATCAGGATTTCCGTTCTTGACTACGCGGCTCGGGCCATTTCCGATGATTGCGCTACCTTGAACCAGCACTGCCCCATAGGGTTGGTCTCCCCATGACTCGGCCAACCGTCGCATTGCAAGCGCTGACTCGTACCAAATGGCTTGTGGGTGATCTTGCACGCCGAGTGCCCGACGAGGGCAAAGTACGCTTGCCACCGCGATTGAAACTGCAGCACGCCTGCCAGCAAGTCGATTCGGACTTTGCATGAGGTTGTGGTGCGACTTTGGTGCCTAACGTTCGAGGTAAGGCGGGCCCTACAGCGGAGCGTGTAAGGCCCGGGGCGGACGATGATAACTTTGGCCGCTCCGGGCCTTGCACGCGTAGCTGTTGGGGCTCGCCTTGACCGAGGGGTTAGGCGACGCTGTTTGGCAACCGACCGGGCTACCTTCGACCCTCGCCATAGCTCGGGTTTCTACTTTGGTGCCGAACGACCAAGATTCGGATCTCGTCGCCAATTGCTTGGTAGACGATTGAGTAGGGGAAGTCTGTCAATGGGTGTGCCTGCCTGTCGTCTGCAGTCGGCGTGCCTAGGCCTGGGTGAAGTTCAAGCAATTTGGCAACTCGTTCGAACTCCGCGACGAACCTCCGAGCGACACCGACCCCTGCCTCTGACCGATAGAAGCGAACCGCATTCATGAGGTCTTCGGCTGCCAGCCGATGAATTGACCTACTCACTGCAGCTCGATACGCAGTTCGGTGAGCACTTGGTCGAGGGGTAGAAGGTGGCTGGGATCAGCTTCAGCCTGCAACTGGCGGTGCTTGGCAATTTCGTCCCAAGCGGCGTCTCGTGCAGAGTCCGCGTCAAGACTTGCTACTACTCGATCAAGAACGCGAATGCGATCCTGCTTCGGTAGCTGTAGCAATTCGGCTTCGAGGACTTCTAGTGGCATTCCCATGGCAGGCTCGGATGGCAGCAGACCGATAGCTTGCCACAAACCTCAGATCGTCACACGGAAGGTCGTTTTTGCGTCGCCTAACGTTCGAGGTAAGGCGGGCCCTACAGCGGAGTGCGTAAGGCCCGGCAGGGACGATGATAACTTTGGCCCAGCCGGGCCTTACGCGCGCAGCTGTTGGGGCTCGCCTTGACCGAGGGGTTAGGCCGCATTCGTGTTGCGATTGCGTGGCAGCTACCTGGCACTTGTGGGAGGGGTGATGATTCTTGCTCGTGGCCTTTGCGTAGCCTTAACGCCAGCTACCATGTACTTTGGCGAAGATACAGTCTCCTGCCCACACGCAGCCGGCGTAGGCACCCAGGAAGGGTACTGCCATGAGGGCAAATCCGTAGGTCACCAGTACCACAGGTAGCCATAGAAGCGAGATTCCAGCCAGTGCTGCCAAGGCGCTACGGGCGCCCCCGCTTGCACCGAATGCGATGCTGCTTACGCCGCCAAGGGCAAAGCCATACAGCATGACGTTGGCCCCCAGAGCAGGGTAGCTCAGCCCGGTGATGAATTTGTAGAGAAGCATCGGCCCGACAAAGCTACCAATGCAGGTGGCGAGGAATTGGCGGGTGATGCAATGGATTGGTGCCACATGGGCGGTTTCTAGCTTGAAGTGCAATGTTCAGACGATAGTCTGAATCAGGTCGGAGAAGACTTCAGCTGGAGTTTTGAACTTGAGGATTTTGCGAGGGCGATTGTTGAGCAGGCTCTCGATGTGGCGCAACTGTGCATCTGAGACTGTAGACAGGTCCATGCCCTTTGGCAGGTACTGGCGAACGAGGCCATTGAAGTTCTCGTTGGTGGCGCGCTGAGAAGGGCGATAGGGGTCGCAGAAGAAGATATCCAGGTTCAAGCGCGCGGTCAGATCCTGGTGCCTGGCCATCTCGGTACCGCGATCGTAGGTCATGGATTTGCGCAGTGCCTGGGGAACGCGTTTGAGGCGCTTGGCGAAGGCATTGACCACGCTCAGGGAGTCCAGGGCGTCGATCTTGACGAGCATGATGTAGCGGCTGGTGCGCTCGACCAAGGTGCCGACGGCGGAGAGGTTGCGAGCGCCTTTGATGAGGTCGCCTTCCCAATGACCTGGGACGAGGCGGGAATCGACCTCGCTGGGGCGCATGGAGATGGAGATGGCGTCCTGGATGGCGCTGAATCGGGACTTGCCGCGGGCGCGGTTGATGCGCCCGCCGCGGCTTTGGCGCAGGGCCTTGACCAGGCTGGTACGCAGTTCGCCGCGGGTTGGGCGTAGATGGCGGCGTAGATGGTCTCGTGGGACAGGACGACGGGCGAAGGTTCCGAGGCGCAGGACTGTTCGCGCAGGCGGCCGCAGACCTGCTCGGGAGACCAGCCCTGCTGCAGGTCCTGTAGGACTTGGCTGGCCAATGGGGTGTTGAAGGACTGGCCAAGCTTGCGTCGCAGGGCGCCAGCGGACTTGCGGCGCTGCACACGCACACGTTGGCCAAAGGTAGCGATGTAGGGTCTGGAGTCGTCCTGGGAGCGACGGGTTCGCTGCAATTCCCGAGAGATGGTGGACGGGTCTACGCCCAATGCCAGGGCGACCTGACGCTGGCTATGCCCCTGGGACAAGAGCAACTGAATAGAGAATCGATCAGATTCGGTGAGGTGTCGATAACCGTTGGGCATGGTGGCAATACTCGGTAGAGGGTATGAGTATTGCACCTCAGACTAGAGCGCGCCATGCGGCCTAACGTTCGAGGTAAGGCGGGCCCTACAGCGGAGCGCGTAAGGCCCGGATGGGACGATGATAATTTTGGCCCAGCCGGGCCTTACGTGCGCAGCTGTTGGGGCTCGCCTTGACCGATGGGTTAGGCACCGCTGTTTACGGCAACGGGTGTAGGCGCTGCAGGAAAAAGTGCACGGAGCTCTGAGAAGTCGCCTTGTCCCCGGGCCGACACTTCTGTCCAGGCTTTGGCGAAAGCGGCACGTCTCATATTGGTCGCGATGCCATCACGCCAGAAGGCCCAGGTTCTCTCGGAGATTCGACCGGACTTGTGTAAGAAGGCCTGCTCATTGCACAGGTCAAAGTAGTGATACATCTCGTCGAAATGATCTGAGTACTCTTGATCAGTGAACGCTTCGCCAAAGAATGCCTTTGTAGGCAACTTGTGGGCCAGCTCTCTGTACTCTTTGGCGAACGCGTCTTCAAAGCTGGTCACGCCTTGTCGGTGAACCAAGAACAGTTGCCATGCTGCGACAAGTGCCGCAATTGCAGTGGCAACACTGCCGAGAGCTGAAAGTTGCGAGACGGTATCTGGTGACATGGTTGGCTTTTGCGGTGCCTAACGTTCGAGGTAAGGCGGGCCCTACAGCGGAGCGTGTAAGCCCCGGAGCGGACGATGATAACTTTGGCCGTTCCGGGGCTTGCACGCGTAGCTGTTGGGGCTCGCCTTGACCGAGGGGTTAGGCGTCATTCTTGGGCGGGGGCATGAACTACGTGAACCTCTCCCTTGGCTCGCACTGCCTTGAAGACCCGTGCGGCTGGGTGATGAGCGAGTTGGACCTGCTGGTTTGTGAGCCATGTGACCTTGATCTCTAGAGTGCCGGCGGGCGAAGTAGGAGCGGCTCCATGATTGGAGTCGACTATCAGGGTGTTGCCCGGCTCATTGGGCAAAGTTGCGTCGGCCGCAACTATTGATGCTTGGGTGCTGAATCCTGTAGTGGCGCCACAGGATCGAGAGAACACCATGACTTTTTTCAATCCGTCCGGTGACTTGAGTTCAGACTGCAACGAATTCCCGCACCCATCACCGGAGAGGATGTAGGCAGCGAACGCGATCATTGTTGCTGGAACAGCCAAGAGCGCGGCTGCAACTGGCTTCAGGCGAGAGATCGACGGCGGTTGCTTCATGACGCCTAACGTTTGAATTAACGCGGGCCCGACAGCTGGCCGGGCATGACATGACTGCGACGATAGCTGATTTGGCGCAGGCAGGGCAGGCCCGGCCAGCTGTTGGGGCTCGCGTTGAATGAAGGGTTAGGCACCGCTCTTGCCGAGGCGAGCGTTTGGCCGGGCCTTTGTGGGACTCGCCTGCGGTGGTTGCCAAGAAGAGACGGACGCCGAAGTGCCGCCCCGCGGCCATGCCAGCCAGCTTGCGGGCCGCAAACCGCCTCGGGCATGGGCTGCGAAGCAGCCGATGCAGTAGGGAAGGCTGGTTGGCACAACGGGCCAAGCAGCCACACGGCCTTGCCGAAAGTGGCCGAAGCGCGCGGTGTAGCAACTTTCGGCTTGGTGTTTGGCAACTTCTCTTCTTGCCAAGATCTCGGTGCCAATGTCCGCGCTTAACCAGGACTGATGCATGCCTTGCGCCTTGGCTGCGGCTTGCCGCAACTTCCTCGTGCCATTTGAGCCGTCCGTGTTCTCGGAGGTGACGCGCATTCTCCTTGCGGTGGTGGCATTGCGATGCGGCCTAGGCATGCTGGTTTTCGCGGTGCCTAACGTTTGAATTAACGCGGGCCCAACGGCTGGCCGGGCATGACCTGACTGCGACGATAACCGAAGTGGCGCAGGCAGGGCAGGCCCGGCCAGCCGTTGGGGCTCGCGTTGAATGAAGGGTTAGGCGACGCTCGCAGCGCCTGAGCGAAGCCACCGTTGTGGCGGCTGGCTGGGCCTGGCGCCCGGCAGGGCGCTTCAGCCGCGCTGAACGGCGCAGGCAGGGCGAGCTTCTCGTCCGTGGCGCGGCGGCCAGTGGAACTGACTGAACTGGGTGGCACCCATGCGTTTGGCCTGGCGGCAGCGGGTATGCCTGCGATTGCCGCAAGAGCGCACCGCCGGCTGCTTGATGCCGCAGCTTTATGTTTCTCTGGTTCTTGCTTGACGCTCAGTGCCGCTTTCCAAGGCCTTGGCCTACTTTGACCGAGCCAAGTCGGGCTTTGGCTGTTTGCGCGCCTGGTTCGATGGAATTTGGGACTGGGCATGAGGGGCGCGCTGCGTTGCCTAACGTTCGAGGTAAGGCGGGCCCTACAGCGGAGCGCGTAAGGCCCGGCAGGGACGATGAACATTTTGGCCCAGCCGGGCCTTACGGGCGCAGCTGTTGGGGCTCGCCTTGACCGAGGGGTTAGGCCGCACTTTTGGCTCGGCTGCCGTGTGTTGGCCAGAGCCGTTGCGGCGGCGGAGAGAGTGGGCTTCCATGGACTTGATGGAGACCTCAGTCGGTGGCACTTACGCCAGTTTGAACCTGAACGCGCTTGGCAAGCCGAAACAGCAACCAACTGCAAAGTAGAAATGGAAGCAGTAGCAAGCCACTTGCCAGCAAGGCCATGGCAACCGGCGCATGCATCCACAGTACTGCGAAGACGGTGTAGATGAAAGTGCCTACCGTTGCCAATGCACCAATCGCAACGGCCGCGGCAAACAACAGGGCCGCACGCATGGAGAAGTTCGACTGCTTTGGCATGAGGAAGATGTGCGTCTGTGCGGCCTAACGTTTGAATTAACGCGGGCCCAGCGGCTGGCCGGGCATGACCTGACTGCGACGATAGCCGAAGTGGCGCAGGCAGGACAGGCCCGGCCAGCCGTTGGGGCTCGCGTTGAATGAAGGGTTAGGCGACGCTCGCAGAGCCAGAACGAAGCCACCGATGTGGCGGCTGGCTGGGCCTGGCGCCCGCAAGGGCGCTTTAGCCGCGCTGCACGGCGCTGGCGCGGCGAACTTCTCGCCCGTGGCGCGGCGGCTTGTGGAACTGACCGAACAGGATGGCTCCCACCTGCTGGGCGCAGCGCAGACCGCAACGCTTGTACCTGCGATTGAAGCAAAAGCGCACTGCTGGTTCCTTGATGCAGCGGCCTGAAGTGTTTCGGGCTCTTGCTTGGCGCACGGTGCAGATTGCAACAGCCCAGTTCGACGAAGCCAAGGTGGGCTTTGGCTGTTTGCGCGCATGGTTCGATGAAAGTCAGGACTGGGCATGAGGGGCGCGCTGCGTTGCCTAACGTTCGAGGTAAGGCGGGCCCTACAGCGGAGTGTGTAAGCCCCGGAGCGGACGATGATAACTTTGGCCGTTCCGGGGCTTGCACGCGCAGCTGTTGGGGCTCGCCTTGACCGAGGGGTTAGGCGTCATTTCTGGCACTCGATGACCTCTGGGCGACTCGGGAAGCGAACTCGCACGGGGTCTGCCTCGACAACCTCAGCCTGGCCCGCGGTTTTGCAGGGACTGCCGATCTTCAGGCCTTTGATCGAGAAGATGCCCTCGACATGGATGACGCCTGTCTTGCGTGAGGAGAAGTCTTCTGCGACGGCTTGACTAGTTGCTTGAGCCAAGATTTCCATGCCGTTGGCTACTGCTATGAACTTGAGTGGCGCTCCTCGAAAGTGCGGGATCTGAGCGGCGGACTGCGGTATGGGCAGGAGCTGAAAGCTCTGTCCTGAGTGGCCAGTGTTGTTGGCATTGGGTTGCCATTGGGCGACCAGGATGGCGTGAATCGTCGTGGTTCCAGAGAACTCGACCGTACTTGAGGAAGCTGGGCCCTTGAGCGGCAGTAACTTGCTTGTAGCGGGAAGTTCCAGTGGGGCCTGCGTTTGAGCACAGGCGCCTGCTGAGAGAAACATTCCCGCGATGAACACTGATCTCGGCTTCATGACGCCTAACGTTCGAGGTGAGGCGGGGCCGACGGCAAGGCAACCCGCCCGCCGGAAGGATGATACGCAAAGCCTGGAGGCGGGCGGGTTGCCTTGCCGTTGGGCCTCGCCTCGACCGAGGGGTTAGGCCACGCTTCGCGGAGGCGAGCCAAGCTCAAGACTCTCGCCGACGAGCGTGTACGACTCGCCGTTTACATCCGCGATCCCCTTGTCGGCGATCGTCAGATACAGCTTGTGTTCGGGGTCCCAACTCGGGTCGACATGCAGGCAGCAGTACAGATCATCATGAACGGAGATCGCTAGGCCGGACACCTCTGACATTACATCTCCTTTGCTCAAGCCAGTCCGAACATTCCAGAAGTTCAGCCAGCCCTCGCGCTCGGCCAGCTTGTAGTGCCCATAAATCAAGCTGAGGAGTTCGTGCGATCTCTCGATGACAACGGCAGTTGCTGCCTCGGCCGTTTGCAGCATTGCAGCAGTCGGTGCGGCGTCGATCCGCGTCTGAAGTTCAACTACAACCTGTCCCAGGGCGTCCGTGACGCATCCAGGATGAGTCCACAGATCGAAGAGGCGAGGTCCCCTGTCCTCTCTAGAGAGCTCTGACAACTTCATGGTCGGTGAGTTTGGTTTGCGTGGCCTAACGTTCGAGGTAAGGCGGGCCCTACAGCGGAGCGTGTAAGGCCCGGCAGGGACGATGATAACTTTGGCCCTGCCGGGCCTTGCACGCGCAGCTGTTGGGGCTCGCCTTGACCGAGGGGTTAGGCACCAACCTTTTAGCCCCCACCTGGAACACCGGCATCTTGGAGCGCCGGACCGAAATACATGCGTGCCACTCCCGCCTTGGCAGCCGCTCGCTCGCAGGTATAGCATGGCCGTGAAGTTGAGTAGAGAACTGAGCCACGGACCGCTTCTGCGCCGACCGTTGCGACAGCATCTCGAATGGCCTCTCGCTCAGCATGTGCATCAGGATTTCCGTTCTTGACTACGCGGCTCGGGCCATTTCCGATGATTGCGCTACCTTGAACCAGCACTGCCCCATAGGGTTGGTCTCCCCATGACTCGGCCAACCGTCGCATTGCAAGCGCTGACTCGTACCAAATGGCTTGTGGGTGATCTTGCACGCCGAGTGCCCGACGAGGGCAAAGTACGCTTGCCACCGCGATTGAAACTGCAGCACGCCTGCCAGCAAGTCGATTCGGACTTTGCATGAGGTTGTGGTGCGACTTTGGTGCCTAACGTTCGAGGTAAGGCGGGCCCTGCAGCGGAGCGCGTAAGGCCCGGCAGGGACGATGATAACTTTGGCCCAGCCGGGCCTTACGTGCGCAGCTGTTGGGGCTCGCCTTGACCGAGGGGTTAGGCGACACTTTCGTTGCCGCATGCGTGAGGCCGCGCCGGCACTCTTTGAGCCAGGACATTACCTGCCAGGTAGTAGCTCTTTGGCTGAGTGCCAGCGACACTAAGGCACATTCACTTGAGGTTCCGAACATGCAACGTGGGATCTTGGTTCTAGCAATTTCCGCCTTTGGTGCGTTAACTGCAATAGCTGTTTGGCAACACGGTTTCGTCGGCATATTTGCATGGCAACTGCAGAACTCTGCCGGTCTGCAAGTGCTTTGCGATCTTGTCCTGGCACTCTGCCTTGTGTTGATCTGGCTATGGCGTGACGCCAAAACCAGTGGCCGGAAGCCGATGCCGTGGATCATTTTCACGCTGGTCGCGGGCTCATTTGGCCCGCTCCTCTATCTGCTGACCCAGCCAAAGCGGCCGTAGCCACTTCTCTGTTGGGTGAATGTGCTGCTGCCCGGGGCATTGTGTCGCCTAACGTTCGAGGTAAGGCGGGCCCTACAGCGGAGCGTGTAAGGCCCGGAGCGGACGATGAATGATATGGCCGTTCCGGGCCTTGCACGCGCAGCTGTTGGGGCTCGCCTTGACCGAGGGGTTAGGCGCCGCTGCTCCCGCCTGGTGCATGACTGCGCCCATTGGCTTTATACCGCGGTGGTGAGCTTGAGCCCAACAATGCCGGCGACGATGAGTGCCAGGCTTGCCAAGCGCCCAGGGTTGGAGGGCTCGCCGAATAGGATGATTCCAAGTATTGCGGTGCCTACAGCTCCAACACCCACCCAAACGGCATAGGAGGTGCCAACGGGGAGTGTTTTCATGGCTATTCCGAGCAAGACCACACTTCCGGCCATGGCACCGAGGGTAAGGACGCTGGGCAGGACACGGGTGAAACCCTCTGTGTACTTGAGGCCAATGGCCCAGCCTACCTCCAGCAACCCTGCGACAAGCAAGAGAGCCCATGCCATGCAACCGCTCCAAGATGAACCAGAGGGCGATTGTCACCAAAGGCTGAAGCTCCCACCTTGGACTTTGCGCTAATGGATCGGATGAGGGCGTTTGCGGCGCCTAACGTTCGAGGTAAGGCGGGCCCTACAGCGGAGCGCGTAAGGCCCGGCAGGGACGATGATAACTTTGGCCCAGCCGGGCCTTACGTGCGCAGCTGTTGGGGCTCGCCTTGACCGAGGGGTTAGGCCGCACTTGCTCGGCTCGGTACTTCTCTGACTCCTCGCCGGCTCGGTGCAAATTAGTTGCTATCGAAGACAGTGCCCGCAAAGGCGCCCAACAGCCCGCCACCAACGCTGCCCGACAAAATATTGATCAGCAACGATCCGTCATTCGACAATATCGGCCCAGCGATAGCGCCAGCGACGATACCGAATATTGCAAATGCTCCAACGCTTGAATTTGAACTGCTCACACTTTGTTCTGTAGGCTGATCGGCCTCAGCAGCGCGAGATGGCGGCGTTGGTGGGCTGCTGCTGCTCCTGGATTTGCCGGAAGATGTCGGATGCGCAACTTCGGAAGGCCTTGAAGATTGGGCGCTAGTAGATGACCGCGCTGCAGGAATTGTGTTCTTGGGCACCCACAGCCCCACTTCTTCTTCGAAGTCGCAATTGAAGAGTTGCGGTAATGCTCCTTTCATTTGCCAGCCGACGTACGCTTGATCTCCGTCCGAGAATACAATTGGCGCTAAGTCTGGATTGCTTGGTGCCTTGGCGCGGTTTATCGGCCTTATGTCTGTCAAGACCTCCCATGGATCGCGTTCGAAGGCTTGCTTCAGGCGTTTCGGAGACGAAACCACGGCGGTGGAAAGTAGCGATCCCGTTGATTTAGCCAGTGGATCCAAGAGTTGTACGACTCTTTGGGCGCTTTCGAGGTATGTGTGGCGTTCGCTTGAGACCGCTTGTTGAATGTTGGGTGCGTAAATAATGTGATCCGACAGGCGCTCGACCTTCTGCTTGGTGCGTTCCAGTTCTGCAAGAGCCTGATTTAAACGATCGCCAACAGATACTCCGGTAAACCAGTCGTAGAGTTTCGTGGCTCCATGAGCTGCGTTCATGACCGTAAGAAAGGTTTCGGCAATCATACGCACCCTCCGTTGTGCTCGTCTGCCTCAAGCTTACGCGTGAGGCGCCCGCAGCCCAAGCTGAGTTTCCCGAATGCGCTGGTGGAACGCCCCAGCTTTTGTTGTTGTGCGGCCTAACGTTCGAGCTAAGCGGGCGACAGCGGCAGGACGCCAGGCCCGGGCCGGTGAAAATGTACCGCGTACCACCGGCCCGGGCCTGGGGGCCTGCCGTTGGTGCTCCGCTTGAGCGAGGGGTTAGGCGTCACAGGGGTACGGACCGGGTTGATGGGTGACACTTTAGTCTGGGTTGATAGGTAACACACCGATGGACGATGGACTCCTTGAAGGAGGAGTCCGATGCCTTGGAGTGAGACCACGACCATGGATGCGAAGGTGGCATTTATTCTGGATTGGAAGAGCCAGAAATACCAGGTGACGGAGCTGTGCGCGAGGTACGGCGTGAGCCGCAAGACGGCGTACAAGTGGATCAACCGGTACCTTGAAGACGGGCCGGACGGGCTGTGGGACCGCAGCCATGCACCCAGGCGTTCGCCACACCGCACAAGCGCGCAGGTGGAGCAAGCGATCGTGCAGCAGAGGCTGCGGCATCCGAGCTGGGGCCCGAAGAAGCTGATCTGGACGCTGCAGCGCTGGCAACCGGAGCTGGAACTGCCCAGCCTGGGGACGGTGGCAGAGATCCTGAAGCGCAACGACCTGGTGCTGGCCAAGAGAAGGCCCAGAGCGGTGGGCCACCCCGGGCGGCCGAGCATGGCGGTGAGCAAGCCCAACGACAGTTGGAGCATCGACTTCAAGGGGCAGTTCAGGACGGGCGACGGCAAGTACCTGTACCCGCTGACGGTGACGGACAACCACAGCCGCTACCTGCTGGCGTGCCAGGGGCTGCCGGGCACGTTGCTGGAGCCCACGCAGGCGGTACTGAGCCGGGTGTTCAAGGAGCATGGGCTGCCCAGCCGGATGAGAAGCGACAACGGGGTGCCATTCGCGGCGTACACGCTGGGAAGGTTGAGTCGGCTGTCGGTGTGGCTGTTGAAGCTGGGGGTGATGCCGGAACTGATCGAGCCGGGCAAGCCCCAGCAGAATGGGCGGCACGAGAGGATGCACAGGACGCTGAAGGACGAGACGTTGAAGCCGCCGGGGGCCAACGCTGGAGTGCAGCAGAGGAAGTTCAACAGCTGGCGACAAGAATTCAACCAGGACAGGCCGCACGAGGCCCACGACGGGTTGACACCGGCGGACGTGCATGTGAACTCGACGAGGCAAATGCCCAGCAAGCTGCTGCAGCCCGAGTACCCTGACCGATTCGAGGTTCGCTACGTCAGCGCCAACGGCGGAATTCGATGGCGCAAGAAGTGGCTGAATGTGAGCAGCGTTCTGATTGGAGAACACGTGGGCTTGGAAGAAGTTGACGACGGCAAGTGGGACGTCTACTTCGCCAACTACAGGCTGGGAACATTGAATGAACGCTTCATGAGAATTGAGGATGTCCTCGGTAAACTGAAGCGCCGCGTGTAACCCATCAACCCGGACTATCTGTCACCCATCATCCCGACTGCTCAAGGCGTTGCAGTGTGTCGACAGCAAAAAGTGAACGCTTTCCGTCTGAGGCTTGGCTTTCCATGCGCAACTGCCATGTCTTGGCGAGTGGATCCCAGGTGAACGTGTTGAAGAACGGGCCGTCGGGGTATTCAAATCGAAACTCGATCATGTTCCCGGTGCGCTTACCGCGGCCGACCGCGGAGAACTTTGCTCCAAACGAGTCGGTCCAGTGCGCGACGTACTCTTGTGAGGAGTAGACGTACCCGATGAGTACAAGCGCCTCGTAACGCGCTGGTACCTGGGTGTCTTTCATATGCACTTGAAGGAACTGATGCGCCAGAGCCCACGACGCGTTGAGTTCATTCTGGACGGTAGTGCCGCGAATCTGTCTCGTGACCGACCAGCGACCTTCCATGTTCGAGATCAAATCGTCCTCGAATCGTCCGCCTCGTCCGTCTATCGGTTGTGCGAGTGCGGGCCAGGCGATGGCGGTCAAGATGGCGGCAACAATGGAGCGTAGTTTCATCGGGAGGATTGTGATGATCGGTGATCGGGTGGCTTTGTGACGCCTAACGTTCGAGGTAAGGCGGGCCCTACAGCGGAGCGTGTAAGGCCCGGCAGGGACAATGATGATTTTGGCCTTGCCGGGCCTTACGCGCGCAGCTGTTGGGGCTCGCCTTGACCGAGGGGTTAGGCAACGCTTTTCGGCTTGGTGGTGGGGCTACTTCCATGCCAAATTGAGCCTCTTGCCTGAACTTGCGCAGTCCTTGAGGTAGAGGTTGATGAGGCTTTGGTACGGAATACCTGTTTCCTCAGACAGCGACTTGAAGTAGGTGATCGAGTCTTGGTCAAGCCTGATGGTGACGGGCTTCTTCAGCTGGGCCGCGTACGGGTTCTTTCGAGCGTTGGAGAAGTCGTATTGCTTGCGCATGATGCTCTCTATGGATAGTCGGCCTGTTCCTCGCGAGTTGCCTTGCGAGCGGAAATGATCCGAATGACGTTGCCCTCTGCTCGGTAGCAGTGCGCAACCACAAGTAGGCGAAGCGAGCTACTCAGGCCGAGAAGAATGAAGCGCTCTTCGTCGTGGGAGTGATCGGGGTCATCAATCAACTTTGCACGTTCATCTGAGAAGACGGATTGCGCATCTTCGAACGTGACCCCATGCTTGCGCTTGTTCAGCGCAGCCTTGTGCGGATCCCACTCGAATCGAAGTTCGGACATTAGAACATTGTACGCACATCGTATTTACGCTGCAACCGAGGGAGGTAACCCCTCGGCCTTGCGTTGCCTAACGTTCGAGGTAAGGCGGGCCCTACAGTGGAGCGTGTAAGCCCCGCGCAGGACGATGATGAATTTGGCCTGCGCGGGGCTTGCACGCGTAGCTGTTGGGGCTCGCCTTGACCGAGGGGTTAGGC
This sequence comes from Burkholderiales bacterium JOSHI_001, assembly GCA_000244995.1. NCBI lineage: Bacteria > Pseudomonadati > Pseudomonadota > Betaproteobacteria > Burkholderiales > Burkholderiales bacterium JOSHI_001. The sequence continues at coordinate 2,108,614 of CM001438.1, forward strand.
GTCATCTCTGGCACTCGATGAGCTCTGCGCGGTTGGGGAAGCGAACTCGCACTGGGTCTGCCTCCACTACCTCCGCCTGGCCCGCAGTTTTGCAGGGGCTGCCAATCTTCAGGCCTTTGATCGAGAAGATGCCCTCAACATGGATAACGCTTGTCTTGCGTGAGGCAAACTCTTCCGCGACGGTTTGGCTTGTAGCCCGAGCCAAGATTTCCAGGCCGTTGGTTACTGCGATGAACTTGAGTGGGGCCCCTCGAAAGTGCGGGATCTGTGCCGCGGACTGTGGGACAGGCAGGAGCTGAAAGCTTTGTCCCGAGTGGCCAGTGTTGGTGGCGTTGGCTAACCATTGGGCGACCAGAATGGCGTGAATCGCCGTGGTTCCCGAAAACTCGACTGAACTTGAGGACGCTGCGTCCTTGAGCGGGAGCATTTTGCTTGCAGCAGGGAGTTCCAGCGGGTTCTGCGTTTGTGCATAGGCGCCTGCTGAGAGCAACATTCCTGCGATGAACACTGATCTTGGCTTCATGACGCCTAACGTTCGAGTTAACGCGGGCCCAGCGGCTGGCCGGGCCTGACCTGGATGGGACGATAACTGAACTGGCCCAGGAAGGGCAGGCCCGGCCAGCCGTTGGGGCTCGCGTTGAACGAGGGGTTAGGCAACGCTTGCGGTGTAAGACCGAAGCCCCGGTGTGGCGGCCGGCTGGGCCTTGCGCACGCGAGTGCGCACTTTGTACGCAGGGCGCAGAACATAGCCCTACCGGCGGTAGGTAGTGCGCCACCAGGCGGAGGTGTGAACTTTGGGGGAAGTTTGGGCATTGGTAGGGGTGGTTTCCCCCGTTCCGGGTGTATGCGATAGAGCACCGGACCGCGTTGAATGGGAGCAAGACATCCGCTAGTTCCGGAAGGCCTGAAGTGGCTTGATGTCGCACTTGGATGCGGGGTGTATATGAACGGCCAATGCTCGCTTGGGACTCTGGACAGCTTGTCGCATGTGCTGCGGTTCACGTCGTTGTTCAACCCTGGGCGATACGTCCTGGTGCCTTGTGACAAGGCCGGGCATGTTGATATCGATTCGCTTGGGGAGAGGCTTCGGCTAACCTACCTTGGCGCCAGGGCGATGATCGGACGCGAGTACGCATATCCGGTTGTTGAGGTCGCGCATTAGACGATAGCGTTCTGCGGTCTTGCACCTGCGTTGCCTAACGTTCGAGGTAAGGCGGGCCCTACAGCGGAGCGCGTAAGGCCCGGCAGGGACGATGATAATTTTGGCCCAGCCGGGCCTTACGTGCGCAGCTGTTGGGGCTCGCCTTGACCGAGGGGTTAGGCAACGCTTTCGCGCACTGCCTTCGCACTCGCCGCAACATGCAAAGGGCAGCAACTGAGAAGCAAGCCCGAGATCTTGGTGCCGGCGTTTGAACTTGGGACAATGCCTGACGACTTTCGCCGACAGAGGATGAACGCGAGGTGAACATGCCTTGATGTCCTTTAGCTTGCCGGTTGCTTAAGCAGGACATAACAGTGAACTTCCATGCTTGGCGCCTGTTCACAGCGAAGGGACCCTGACATGAACAACTATCTGGCTGACTTTATCCTGCAGTGGGTGCGCATAGCGCTCATGGCACTTGTGCCCGTTGTCTTGACTGCTTTCGTGTCCATTCCAATGAGCCTTGGTGGTCACCCTGGCGAAGCGGTCGCTCGCACGGTTGTGCCGACTACTCACATGACGTAGAGCTAGCGCTGAAGTTGCGTTGCGTTGCCTAACGTTCGAGGTAAGGCGGGCCCTACAGCGGAGCGCGTAAGGCCCGGCAGGGACAATGATAACTTTGGCCCAGCCGGGCCTTACGCGCGCAGCTGTTGGGGCTCGCCTTGACCGAGGGGTTAGGCCGCACTTTGGGCCGCCTCGATGGCTTGCTTTGCTTGAAACAGAGACAGAGCTTGTTCTGACGGGAAGGCAAATTCTATGGCCCCACTGGGCATATTGGCGAGTTGCATTGCGCGTTCCCCAAGCGACATGGACGTGTCGCTTGCGCAACCGTCTTGCAGATGGAACATGAAGTCGTTTAGCGAGCCTAGTACTTTGCGGCTTTCCGTCTTTGCGAAAACGCTCTGAGACATCTCTCTCATCTCAGCGTGAACAAGATGCGCAGGCACGCCTATGCGTGTCAACATGAGTTCAACCGCTTCGGAAAGGCGCAAAGGAAAGGCCTTTAGGTCTTTGGCTGCAACTACGACGGGAAGTAGCGTCTTTTCGGAGATGCACAGCACCAGATGCTGAGGCCTGGCAATCAAGACGTTTGCATACCAGTCCCCAAGCACCGTTGTAGTTGGGGACGGAGCCGGGTTGACAACTAAGTTGCCACGGACAAGTAGCTTCTTCGTACATCGGATTGCAAACACGGGCGGTTCCTGTGCGGCCTAACGTTCGAGGTAAGGCGGGCCCTACAGCGGAGCGTGTAAGGCCCGGCAGGGACGATGATAACTTTGGCCCAGCCGGGCCTTACACGCGCAGCTGTTGGGGCTCGCCTTGACCGAGGGGTTAGGCGTCATCGTGCACCAATTTCATTGACTTCTTCATTCGAGCGGCTTCCTCGGGGGGTGAGCAGCTTCACGTATGGTTGTCCTTCTTCATTCGCCACGTACATGAAGTACTGACCGCTTACTGTCTTTGCCAGGAGCGTCAGCGAGTAGCTCAGGACTCGGCCTGTCTGAAAAGTGCCTGACTCACTCTCTGCAACTATTTGCGATTTCTCGCCCTTGATGGAAGGGTGGCCTGACGCGGAAGATGCCGTGTAGGCTCTAAACCGGCGAAGCTCTCGCTCCCTTCGTTCTCGACCTTCTCCAAGAGACATCCACCTTCGCGTGCCTAGCCAAATCGCAAAGGCAAAGAAGGTGAACAGCGCGACAGCCGCTCCGATGGAAAGAAGTAGGGACTGCACTGCGATGCTCGGCTTGTGTATGACGCCTAACGTTCGAGGTAAGGCGGGCCCTACAGCGGAGCGTGTAAGGCCCGGAGCGGACGATGATAGCTTTGGCCGTTCCGGGCCTTGCACGCGCAGCTGTTGGGGCTCGCCTTGACCGAGGGGTTAGGCGTCGCCGCGCGCGGCTGCGCAGGCGGCACTGTGTGATGCCTTGGGCCCTTAGCGACGACGGCGCAGACGTTTTCCCGGGATGCCAACATATTGATCCGACGATCGGTTGCCAGTTTTGCCTTCAACGCTCACCGTAAAGTGTGGCCCATGCACAGAATCCGTGCCGTAACGGACTTCAAGCTTCTTGAACTCCGCGGGGTCTAGCGAGTGTTTGGCGCACAGGTTGGGAAGCACTTCGCTGTAGAGACGAACTGCCTCACGAAAACTCGTGGAGACCTTCTTACCAGTAGTTTGACCGGCCAGAAAATCTACGACGACAAATCCTTCGTCCTCTCCGGCCGCCTCTGCAAAGACATTCATTTGGTAGACGCCAATCATCAAGCCGATTCCACTGGCTAGCGAATCCGCGATGTTGTGGCCTACCGACTTGAGGGGTCCGATCTTCATGAGACGAGGGAAGTTACCCTGCGACGCCTAACGTTCGAGGTAAGGCGGGCCCTACAGCGGAGCGTGTAAGGCCCGGAGCGGACGATGATAACTTTGGCCGTTCCGGGCCTTGCACGCGCAGCTGTTGGGGCTCGCCTTGACCGAGGGGTTAGGCACCACTGACCGGCCTATGCTGTGTGCCCGAGCCCATGGTGACAAACAACATGCGACTTGGCTGAAATACCTTTGCCGTGTGCCACCTGCCACGCGGGACGACCACAGCGCCGCTACCAACTATTCGAGTGACTTCGGTTTCACCTGATCCCTCCAGATGGAACTCGATGTCTCCGCTCAAGAGGTAGACGAACTCTTCCGCGACTGGATGCATTTCCCAGTTGGCCCAGTCTTCAGTGCACACGAACTCGGTGATGAGCCACCCCTGCCCGAATTTCTCGACTTCACTCTCTGGCTGGGACCAGAAGGCTTGTCCGCCTGGGATCGTGCGGCCGTTGCCATTGGCATCGAGGTAAACGAAGTCCACTTCGGGGTTGATTTGCATTTTGCTGTCGCCGCCGAGGAGGTGTTGCTTGTGGTGCCTAACGTTCGAGGTAAGGCGGGCCCTACAGCGGAGCGCGTAAGCCCCGGGCAGGACGATGAATATTTTGGCCTGACCGGGGCTTACGCGCGCAGCTGTTGGGGCTCGCCTTGACCGAGGGGTTAGGCCTCACCGTGCTTGGCCTGCAGGACCAGTCCAATTTTCGAGCGTGCACTTTTTGCTGGCAGGGACAACGGCAGTGTCGCCAATTACGGCAGTACGAATCTCGTTCCCCTTGCCCAGCACCCCAATGGTCATTTGGTACGGGTTCATGGTGAAGCCACCCGAAAAGTTGATTCGAAGTACCGCGGACTTGTCTGCGGCGTACTGGGCTTGCCTTTCCCAAGGCACTGCAACAACGTCCACTGATGTGAAACGCGCGGTCTTGTGATAGCACTTCAATGCCTCAGTGGCGAAATCGACCAAGCTGGCCTGCATTTTTGCTACGTCGACCTGACCTGGCGCTGTCGCTGTTGCGACGGCAGATGCTGCTAGCGATGGATTCTTGAGTGCAAGAGCCGTGAGTATTGAAATTGGATCCATTCTGATTCTTCTCCCTGGGAGTGGACAGTAGTCTTGCCATCGTGAGGCCTAACGTTCGAGGTAAGGCGGGCCCTACAGCGGAGCGTGTAAGGCCCGGCTGGGACGATGATGAATTTGGCCCTGCCGGGCCTTACACGCGCAGCTGTTGGGGCTCGCCTTGACCGAGGGGTTAGGCCGCACTCTTTTTGAGCTGAATGAGTACCAGGCCTTGAGCGGAGGCATGGGGCCACTACCTTTGCCTCCCTGTGCACCTGTTAGGACTGAGTTCATGTCGGCTGTTTGCGGAAGGGCGGGCTCTGGTTGTAGCCGACTTTCGGGTCGTTTGCGCGCAGCTGAATGATGAACTGAAGTTCCACTCTGGTGACCTCGGAGCGGTCAGCCGTGTCCGAGTACCAAAGTATGTCTCGTGTTACCGTGAAGCTTTGTCTCTCTTCTTCCGTGAAGTCCTGGGCTATCAACTGGTCGGAGGCGCTACCAAAGTAGTTGATGCTATTGGTTCGATCTTGTCCGACATAGATCTTGCCGTTGGGATAGGTGATCCTATAGATGACGCTTGGCATGACATTCGACGTGGCGCGATCTCTCTCTTGTGCGGCCTAACGTTCGAGGTAAGGCGGGCCCTACAGCGGAGCGTGTAAGGCCCGGAGCGGACGATGAATGATATGGCCGTTCCGGGCCTTGCACGCGCAGCTGTTGGGGCTCGCCTTGACCGAGGGGTTAGGCGACGCCCTCTGCGTTGAAGACAGGGCGGACGCTTGACCGTGCAGGGTGCCGGAGCCTTGGTACACGACTACTCTGGCGAATGGCAGGCGACGCATATCTTGTTGCCTTCTGGGTCGCGAATGTAGGCGCCGAAGTAGTTGGAGTGATAGTGCGACCGAAGGCCTGGCTTACCCTCGGATATGCCGCCACTTTGGAGGGCTACTGCATACGCAGCTTCGACGACAGCTCGGGACGAAGCCGCGAATGCGACCATTTGCCCATTGCCGGAACTGTGTGGAAGCCCATCGAAGGGCCTTCCAACAATGAACAGCGGCCTTCCGCCTTCCTGTGGCTGCCAGCCGGCCCATGGAACACTTGGTTCATTGAACCGCAGTTGAAGTCCAAGCGCTTTCATCAGCGGCTCATAGAACGACATTGCTCGCTTGAAATCGTTGACCCCGTAGTAGACATGCGAGAACAAGCGGGCCTCCTGGAAATTTGCGTCGCCTAACGTTCGAGGTAAGGCGGGCCCGACAGCGGAGCGCGTAAGGCCCGGCAGGGACGATGATGAATTTGGCCCTGCCGGGCCTTACGTGCGCAGCTGTTGGGGCTCGCCTTGACCGAGGGGTTAGGCGTCATCGCGGTCCGTGATGGAGCCGTCATTTGATCTTTATTGTTTTCCCTCTGAGCGGGTTTGAAGTCGCCAAATGCTTCAAAACAGTCCTACATCTGTCAGTCGCCTCTTGAACTGGAAGTCGCTTCAGCTCGGCCTCAACTCTTTCAAACGCTGGTTCTAAGTCGCGGAGTTGGGCTTCCACTGTACGACCATTTCCATCACGTTCCATGATCATTCGACCGTGATCTATGGAAGCTCTAAATTCCTCTGTCCATGCTGCATAGGCGAGCTCAAATTCAGCAGCAAAGCCAGGCAGAACGGTTGAACAATAGGGGACATGTCGCGGAAGGATGTAGGAGGCGACGAACGCAGTCCCACCCGCAACGTCATAAGTATGCTCGCTGATCTCAACTGTCTCAGTGCTGTTTGCAGGGAGTGGGTACACGAGTGAAATCAGGCTCGCAATGTACAGATGTGCAGATGGAGATTTCATGACGCCTAACGTTCGAGGTAAGGCGGGCCCTACAGCGGAGCGTGTAAGGCCCGGAGCGGACGATGATGATTTTGGCCGTTCCGGGCCTTGCATGCGCAGCTGTTGGGGCTCGCCTTGACCGAGGGGTTAGGCAACGCTTTCGCGCACTGCCTTTGCACTCGCTGCAACATGCACAGGGCAGCAACTGAAATGCAAGCCCGAGATGTTGGTGCTGACGCTTGACTTTGAGGCAATGCCTGACGACTTTCGGCGACGGAGGATGAACGTGAGGTGAACATGCCTCGATGTCCTTTGGCTTGCCAGTTCCTTAAGCGGACCATAACAGTGAACTTCCATGCTTGAAGCCTGTTCACTGCGAAGGGACTCCGACATGAACAACTATCTGGCTGACTTTATCCTGGAGTGGGTGCGCATTGCACTTGTGGCACTCGTGCCCGTTGTCTTGACTGCCTTCGTCTCAATTCCAATGAATCTTGGTGGTCACCCTGGCGAAGCCGCCGCTCGCACGGTTGTTCCGAGTACGCACATGACGTAGAGACAGCGCTGAGGTTGCATTGCGTTGCCTAACGTTCGAGGTAAGGCGGGCCCTACAGCGGAGCGTGTAAGGCCCGGAGCGGACGATGATAACTTTGGCCGTTCCGGGCCTTGCACGCGCAGCTGTTGGGGCTCGCCTTGACCGAGGGGTTAGGCCGCACTTCTTGCCCTGCGGCAGGGTTGCTGCTGCGAGCTTTGGGCTGGACTTCCCTCATGCTGTGATCTCAACGCGATTGCCCTCAGGATCCAGCACGACGCTTTCGTAGTAGCCGTCTCCAGTTCTCCGGGGACCGTCCAACACGGGCGTACCGCGTTCACGTAATTGACTCGTGATTCGATCGACCTCGGCCTCGCTGCCAATCGATATGGCGAGGTGAGTTAGTCCCATTCTCTGTGCGCCAGGCTCATGGGTAACAGGACAGAGTTGTCTCGTGGACATGACTTCAATTCTTGCCCCTTCGGCGAAGCTAAGGAATCGAGAGGCAAACCCTTTCGACTTGTTCTCGTACAACGGACCAACTGTTGCACCAAACGTGGAAGCGTAGAACTGGCAGAGGCTTTCCAGGTTGATTGCCCAAAGCGCGACATGTTCGATTCGTGGCATTTCGGTGCGGCCTAACGTTCGAGGTAAGGCGGGCCCTACAGCGGAGTGCGTAAGGCCCGGATGGGACGATGATAATTCTGGCCCAGCCGGGCCTTACGTGCGCAGCTGTTGGGGCTCGCCTTGACCGAGGGGTTAGGCGCCGCTTTTCCCGCTTGGTGCATGACCGAACTCCTTGACCTTAAGTGGCGGTGGTGAGCTTAAGCCCAACTATGCCGGCGACGATGAGCGCCAGGCTCGCCAGGCGCCCAGGGTTGGAAGGCTCGCCAAACAGGATGATTCCAAGTATCGCGGTGCCTACTGCTCCGACGCCAACCCAAACTGCGTAAGAGGTGCCAACAGGCAGAGTTTTCATGGCTATGCCGAGAAGGACCACACTTCCGGTCATGGCGCCAAGGGTAAGGGCGCTAGGCAGGACACGAGTGAAACCCTCTGTGTACTTGAGGCCAATGGCCCAGCCTACCTCCAGCAACCCCGCGACAAGCAAGAGAACCCATGCCATGCAACCGCTCCAATACGAACCAGAAGGCGATTGTGACTAAAGGCTGGGTCTCCCACTCAGACTTGCGCGCTGAAGGTTCGCGTGGGTGTGTTTGCGGCGCCTAACGTTCGAGGTAAGGCGGGCCCTACAGCGGAGCGTGTAAGCCCCGGAGCGGACGATGATAACTTTGGCCGTTCCGGGGCTTAGACGCGCAGCTGTTGGGGCTCGCCTTGACCGAGGGGTTAGGCGTCGCCCTTGTTGCTGCCGTACCGGTCTTCAAGTTCCTTCCACTCCCTTCTTTCCCGTAGGCGCCAGATCAGCCCTATCGCAAGCGCGAGGACCGTTGCCGCAACGAAGGTCAGGAATCCGATCCAGTTGTCCTCGACTAGCCACTGGCTCCGAAAGGTTGCGAGGCCATCGCCTTGGCGCACTGCACGGATGGCCACTGTGACCATGTAGCCGAGCGCAAAGATTGAGGCAAGGGAGGAAAAGACCATTCCCACAATTAGGATCCGACTCAGGCCTCGCTTGTTGGCGTCTTTTTCGACTGACATCGGTCTGTCCTTGTTGAATCCGTTGGGATCTGCCTTCCTTTTGCCTTTGATGCGTCGGGAAAGGCCTGATGAGCTTGAGATTTGGTTCGGCTGTAGGTGCGCAACGATTCCGATTGCGACGCCTAACGTTCGAGGTAAGGCGGGCCCTACAGCGGAGCGTGAAAGGCCCGGAGCGGACGATGATAGCTTTGGCCGTTCCGGGCCTTGCACGCGCAGCTGTTGGGGCTCGCCTTGACCGAGGGGTTAGGCCGCACCCTCCTGCCGTGGCCCACCCGGTGACAGACTACAAGGAGACTTTGGTAAGGCTCCATACAACAGCGATGAGCTGAACCAAGTTGATTGATAGTGCAGCTGAATGTACACGGCGAAACCTTTGAACTGCGCTGGAACTACTTGTTTGGATTTGCTCCCCAAGCTGCTCCATGACGGGTATGAGCTTGCTGCGAAGCGCTACGACCAAGATTGCGATTGCACCTGCTCCTGCGGCAAAGGCAAACCTTCCCGACAGTGCATAGCTGGCCGAGGCGCCTGCCGATGCAACAAAGGCAGCCTTGTAGTAGATGTTGAAGAAGCCGCGCACAAACTTGGCATCAACAGCTGTGTCGTGCTTAAGAATTAGCAGCGGCAGGCCACCCATCAGGAAGTACGCCGTAGTCACGAGCAGTACTACCGTGAAGAAGATTGCGGCAAAGATGGCCGATGACATGATGATGCCGGCAGCGATGGGCAAATGCGGTGTTCGAGCGGCAGATTTTGCTCCTCGTGCGGCCTAACGTTCGAGGTAAGGCGGGCCCTACAGCGGAGCGCGTAAGGCCCGGATGGGACGATGATGAATTTGGCCCAGCCGGGCCTTACGTGCGCAGCTGTTGGGGCTCGCCTTGACCGAGGGGTTAGGCTGCGCTCGGACTGCCGTATGTGAGAGGCGAAGCGATGCATTGCCCTGGCCGGCGGTGGACGACACCCAACCCGACCAGGCCAATCAGGAGCAACGCAGCGGTGTCTACTTCGGGCACTGCCGTGGTGTAGTCGAAACCCGACGATGACACGGCGGAGTACGGGACCGCAGCACCATAGTCATCCTGGACGCTCAGAATCCCGCCCCAAAGCGCGGTGTGCGAACTGTCTGCGGCTGCGTCACCGCTAGCGGTCAGAGATCCGTATGCGTAAGCATACGATGTGAGCGTCGCGGTCAGATCGAACGGCACGCCGAAGATAAAGGCGAATTCCAATTGGAGGGAGCCAGGACCTGGCGTCACGGGCGTCCTACCGCTTGAATTCACCAGGACTGCATTGCGCGTGATTGCGCAAACCCCACTTGGGCAATCAGGTGTCAAGGCATCCCCGATCTCGGAGAAGTACAGAAGCCCGCCTGATGTCGCCATCAGCTTGATATCGCTCTGCGCTTGGCTGCCGACCGGGCTTGGGTCGGTTAACGACAGGGACCAGGTGTAGTTCAACGCCACCGTTACATGACCGAGTTGACCGGTCAGGGCGTCGTTGCTCAGCGTAATCGCGTCTGACCAAGACGAGCGGACGTACAGGCCAGACCAGTTGTCGCCAAGACGCGATACCGACGGCGGCACGTGCTCGTTGGCTAGAACTCGCAGGCGACCGAACTCGGCCGAGGCCTGCAGTTCTGAAGTGCCGCCGAACGACGCAAATGAACCGCTGACGGGTGCCACAGGGTCTGTGACGATGACAGGCAGACCTCCAAAGAACGGCCCGCTATGGGCATACTCAATGAATGTCGAACCTTGAGCGTGCGCAGCGGACTGGATGCAGGCGAAACTGGCGATCACCAACGCCAATATGGATCTAGGCATGGCTGGGTTCCTTTCGCGGGGGAATTGGCAGAGTACGCTTGAACCTAGGGCGCCGCAAGTTTTCCGGTTGGTAACCATGCTTTGGCGCCGCAATTTCTCTTCAATTGACTTCGCCTGGGCAGCACCACATCGCTGCGCAGCCTAACGTTCGAGTTAACGCGGTGCCAACAGCGTAGCGGGCTGGCCCTGCAACGGACAATTCACCAGGCCGTGAAAGGGACAGCCCGCTACGCTGTTGGCACTCGCGTTGAACGAGGGGTTAGCCGTCACTCTATTCGAGACAACCAATAGCCAGGCCTGCGCCTATGAGGGGCGATTGCAACAACCAACAGTTCGGAATCCGAAGGACGATATACAACGGAGAAGGGAAAACCCTTGATCAATATGCTCCGAGTCGTCTTATGGGATGGTGCTCCTCCCAGCGGATGGCGAAGTGCCCTATCCACTGCCGCTTCCACCGCCGCTTGAAACCTGACACCACTTCCGCTGCGAGCGTTGGAGTAGTACTCAACCTCGTGAAGCAATTCAGCTTCAGCGTCCGGCAAGAAACGAATTGCCCTCACTTGGCAAGGGCGCGAGCTTTTGCAAAGACTTCTTCCGCAGAGATCGCTTGCACTTCGCCGCGATCGTATGCCGCAAGGCGTCGCTCTATCTCAGCACTCCAGGCGGCGTCAAGCTCTGATGCAGCGGGCTCGTTGAGAGATTCAAGCAGTTCATCGACCAGGCGCTCCTGCTCGGCCCGTGGGAGGGCCTTGGCAAGCTTGGCAAGGTCAGCAGCGGATTCAGGCATGGTGGGGACTCGTGGCTAGAGTGAAGTCTACTCCGAGCAACTCTGGCCTTGAATTCGTGACGGCTAACGTTCGAGGTAAGGCGGGCCCTACAGCGGAGCGTGTAAGGCCCGGCTGGGACGATGATAACTTTGGCCCGGCCGGGCCTTACATGCGCAGCTGTTGGGGCTCGCCTTGACCGAGGGGTTAGGCCTCACTGAGCGACCATGGACTGAACACTGGAGACGCACAAGCGAAAGCAATTGGTTCCAGCATTCAGGAGCCATGCGATTTGGTCTGGTCTATAGGATGGACAAACCTCAGCATCAGCGAGCCAGTGCTGAACCTGATGCTCATAGGTATGTGTGTAGGCCGAGAAGATCTTCCAGTTGTCTTGATACAGGATGCGATGTGCCTCGGACTCGGGATGCAACTTTTCCAGCGCCCTTATCACCGATGCCATATCCATCTGCGACCTGCCACCCAGCGCGAAATTCGTGACTTGCTCATCTGAGGCACAGTGCAAGACCCATTCGCCCCGAAGAGTAGCTTCCATAAGCGGCCTAAGCAAGGCAAAGGCAGTTGCATGCAAAGGAGCTGGTCGATCCATCAAGATCAAGATCGCCGAGTGGTGCTGCTGCGCGATTGCAAAGCAAGCCAATGCGACGCGGCGCCTGGCATCGACCTTGAGGCGCAAGCCGTGAAGGAGCGTGCCGTATTGCTCGGCCTGCAATTTCGCTTCGTCGAGAGTCATTACGTTTCGTGAGGCCTAACGTTCGAGGTAAGGCGGGCCCTACAGCGGAGCGGGTAAGGCCCGGCAGGGACAATGATGACTTTGGCCTTGCCGGGCCTTACGCGCGCAGCTGTTGGGGCTCGCCTTGACCGAGGGGTTAGGCGGCACTTTTTGGGCAAGGCCTTGGGCCAACCGCCCAATGCTCAGGTCGGGCGGTGCAGCGCGCAAAGCTTGTTGCCATCAGGATCTCGGACATAGGCAAGGTAGAGCGCCCCCATCTTTCCCTCCCGCAAGCCCGGAGCCTGCTCGATTGAGGTGCCACCGTTTGCGACGGCCTTATCGTGAAACGCGCGCACTTGGTCGGGTGAGGTGCAGGTGAACCCAATGGTGCCGCCATTTGCAAATGTGGCGGGTTGGTCATTGATGGGTTCGCTTACGCAGAATGTCCCGGCTTCATGTCGATAGAAGAGCCGCTTGTGGCCAGTGCTTGCCGAATTTTGTATTGGAGCACCAACTCCCAGCAGGCCAAGCACTGCATCGTAGAACCGCTTTGAGCGCTCGATGTCATTCGTTCCAACCATCACGTGGCTAAACATTCGCTGTCTCCTTTGTACTTGGCTTGATGCCAAGTTGACATGGTATGCGGAACGCGGAGCAGGGCTGCATTTGTGCCGCCTAACGTTCGAGGTAAGGCGGGCCCTACAGCGGAGCGTGTAAGGCCCGGCAGGGACGATGAACATTTTGGCCCAGCCGGGCCTTACATGCGCAGCTGTTGGGGCTCGCCTTGACCGAGGGGTTAGGCGTCAATTCGCTCCCAGACCCAACGGCCACTTTCAATGACATTTTTCGATTCGCTGTAGCCAAGCCAAACGCCTTCCATTTGAGCGTTACTCTGCCGAATAAGGAGGTCAAATGCGCCATGGTGGTGTGACCGGCGTTCGGGATGAAACCAAATTCCAGTAAAGAAGCGATTGTCCTTGACCGTTCCCCGTACTCGTAGCGGTCGATCGCTCTCTGTTCGCTTTGCCGAGTCTTCGTTCAATCGATGAGGAACGATCCGACCTACAACTGACCCGAAGAGGGTAGAGATTTCTATCGCTTGCACGAACTTCACTTCAGGAGAGCCATAGTAGAACGTGGCTTTCCACAGACCAGTGACACCCTCTTCCTTCTTGGAACCGAGGCGTGTGACCAAAGGCGCCAGGCGATCTTTCAGCGGTTCGCTTACGAGAAGCGTGATCACCACTGCAACTATTGGCCCAAAGACGAATTTCAGCAGAAACAGCAGCAGTTCCAAGTTCGCTCCAGGTATTGGTTGTTTGACGCCTAACGTTTGAATTAACGCGGGCCCGACAGCTGGCCGGGCATGACATGACTGCGACGATAGCTGATTTGGCGCAGGCAGGGCAGGCCCGGCCAGCTGTTGGGGCTCGCGTTGAATGAAGGGTTAGGCACCGCTCTTGCCGAAGCGACCGTTTGGCCGGGCCTTTGTGGGACTCGCCTGCGGTGTTTGCCGAATGGAGATGGGCGCCGAAGTACCGCCCCGCGGCCATGCCAGCCAGCTTGCGGGCCGCAAACCGCCTCGGGCATGGGCTGCGAAGCAGCCTATGCAGTAGGCAAGGCTGGTTGGCACAACGGGCCAAGCAGCCGCACGGCCTTGCCGAAAGTGGCCGAAGCGCGCGGGGTTGCAACTTGCGGCTTGGTGTTTGGCAACTTCTCTTCTTGCCAAGATCTCGGTGCCAATGTCCGCGCTTAACCAGGACTGATGCATGCCTTGCGCCTTGGCGGCGGCTTGCCGCAACCTTCTCGTGCCATTTGAGCCGTCCGTGTTCTCGGAGGTGAACCGCAATCTCCTTGCGGTGGTGGCACTGCTATGCGGACTAGACATGCTGGCATTCGCGGTGCCTAACGTTCGAGGTAAGGCGGGCCCTACAGCGGAGCGCGTAAGGCCCGGCAGGGACGATGATAACTTTGGCCCAGCCGGGCCTTACGCGCGCAGCTGTTGGGGCTCGCCTTGACCGAGGGGTTAGGCCACGCTGCATTGCGCTGACGTTGCATGCGAGCCATGCCTATTGAACCAGTACACCACCGAAGGCGATACGACCTTTGCCTGGTGGAGCGTATTCGACGTGAACTAGGCTCGTGTCTCGACGGAGCACCGAGGCGACGGCATGTGCAACTTGTGTCGCCTGAGTTGCCATTGCTTCTCCTTCAGGCAGGTTGGCCAGCAAGAGTGTGACGAAGACTGGCAGTTCCTGCTGAGTGGCTCCTGATTCATTCTCGGCATAGTGCGCGGCTGCCAGAGTTGAAATGCGAACCCAGGTTCGACCAGGTGGAGTGTTGAACACCTTGCCAAGTGTGTCCGCGATTGCCTGCGCTGTGCCTAAAGGCGGGGGCAGTGCATCTGGCACGACAAGTTGAACGTCAACGATTGGCATTTTGCGTGGCCTAACGTTCGAGTTAACCGGCCCGCGGAAGCAGGCACCGTAAGGCCGGGCTGAGATGATGCACCATGTGCCTCAGCCCGGCCTTACGGTGCCTGCCGTAGCGGGTCCGGTTGAACGAGGGGTTAGGCATCACTCGCTGCGGCAGGGTAGACGTGTTTGCAGAAGCGCCACTCACCGACGGGCTGGTCGTCGATGTACGAGGTTGGCTTGGGAAGGAAGGCAACAAAGCATCCTTCAATCTTCAGCTCCTGGGCTGTCGCTCTTGCGTACTCGGCACCTCCTGAACTCCAAAGGTACATCTCGGCTCCGCCTTCGTACAGTGCGCGGACGTTGGCGACGACTCCTGGCATTGGGATTCGCTTTGCACCCACTGACCTGATTAGGGTGTCATCAACGTCGACAAAGACAATCTTCTTCATCTTGTTCTCGATTCGGTGCTCGCCGGCTCAATTCTTACTGGGGCTGTTTCGGTAGCTAAGCTCGATGGGTTTCGGGGATCGTGACACGGACAACGAGGATTCGGCTTGGCAGGGAAATGATGATGCGCTGCTGGGCTTCTTTGTGATGCCTAACGTTTGAATTAACGCGGGCCCGACAGCTGGCCGGGCATGACATGACTGCGACGATAGCTGATTTGGCGCAGGCAGGGCAGGCCCGGCCAGCTGTTGGGGCTCGCGTTGAATGAAGGGTTAGGCACCGCCGTGCCGAAGCGAGCGTTTGGCCGGGCCTTTGTGGAACTCGCCTGCGGTAGTTGCCAGGGTGAACTGAACGCCGAAGTACCGCCCCGCGGCCTTGCCAGCCAGCCGCCTGACCGAAGACCGCCTCGGGCATGGGCTGCGCAGCAGCCGATGCAGCAGGGAAGGCTGGTTGGCGCAACGGGCCAAGCAGCCGCACGGCCTTGCCGAATTTGGCCGAAGCGCGCGGTGGTGAACCTTGCGGCTTGGTGTTTGGCAATTCCTCTTCTTGCAAGAGTCTCGGTGTCAATGTCCGTGCACAGGCCGGCCTGATACACGCCTTGCGCATTGGCTGCGGCTTGCCGCAGCTTCCTCTTGCCATTTGTGCAGGTCGTGATCTCGGAGGTGGCCAGCATTTTCCTTGCGGTGGTGGCATTGCGATGCGGCCTAGGCATGCTGGTTTTCGCGGTGCCTAACGTTCGAGGTAAGGCGGGCCCTACAGCGGAGCGTGCAAGCCCCGGAGCGGACGATGATAACTTTGGCCGTTCCGGGGCTTGCACGCGTAGCTGTTGGGGCTCGCCTTGACCGAGGGGTTAGGCGTCTCTGTCACTCTGCCTCGGGCGCCCACTCTGGATACGCGGTGATCTCGGGCCCGTACTTCAACCAAGGAACCGAGTGTGAGGACCAGATCTGATGCACGGGTTCCTGCTTCGGGTCGTCATCGAGGGTGGCGACCCGGAGGATGACGACCTCGCTCTCCTCCCGCTGTGCGACAAGCTGCGTGCCGCATGTGCCACAGAAGTATCTGAGCTTGCCAGGTGATGACTCGTATGACTTCAGACAATCTTCACCTTTGGTCCACCTGAAGTTCTCGCGCAACACTTCAGCTGCTGTATTGAACGCCGCCGCGTGCGCCTTTCGACAAGTCCGACATGAGCAATGCTGGATCGGTGAGTCGAGCCGGGACACCTCGTATTCGACGGCTTCGCAAAGGCAGCTTCCTCGCATGGCAACGACTCCCAGATGCATGGTTCGGTGTGACTCTGCCGCGTCCGTTGGGTGCGAGACCGAGGAGCGAGATTGTCGTCTGTCGGACCGATTGAGACGCCTAACGTTCGAGGTGAGGCGGGGCCAACGGCGAGACGCCAGGCCCGGCGGAAGGATGATAAGCACAACCTGTAGCCGGGCCTGGCGTCTTGCCGTTGGGCCTCGCCTCGACCGAGGTGTTAGGCGTCACTTCCTGGCGCGGGGCGAAAGATGACTTCGAACCGCTCGCAGACCACAGGCATACGCGGGTCTGGCGTCCGGCCAATACGCTGGCACTCCCGCCCGAAGTAGGCAGTGTGTGCCCTGCGCCAGTACTCGAGCGAACCGTCCCCTTCGCCTTCGACCGAAGCAAACTCGGCGGTGACCTCTTCAAAGGGCCCGATATCGACGCGCGTGGTCTCTATGACGCACTGGGGCTGTCTGGCGAAGTTGGTTACCACGCTAAGGTTCCCAGGCTCTGGGACGAGGGCGCCGGCCTTCTGAAACGACCACAAGAGGCCTGCGGTTGCCCGCTTCCGACCCGCGAGGACAAGCTGCGCCAGTTCGTTGGCGCTCGGTTCGTTGTCATCGAAGAAGAACGCTTCAAGAAAGCGAGGCGTCGGATCTTCTGTTCGTGTGGCAATGAACTCGCGCCAGAACGGAGCGATGTGCTCGGGTACGGGCATGGTGACGCCTAACGTTCGAGCTAAGCGGTCGCCAACGGCAGGACGCCAGGCCCGGGCCGGTGAAAATGTACAGCGTACCACCGGCCCGGGCCTGGTGGCCTGCCGTTGGCGCTCCGCTTGAGCGAGGGGTTAGGCAGCACTTGGTACGGACCGGGTTGATGGGTGACACTTTAGTCTGGGTTGATAGGTAACACACCGATGGACGATGGACTCCTTGAAGGAGGAGTCCGATGCCTTGGAGTGAGACCACGACCATGGATGCGAAGGTGGCATTTATTCTGGATTGGAAGAGCCAGAAATACCAGGTGACGGAGCTGTGCGCGAGGTACGGCGTGAGCCGCAAGACGGCGTACAAGTGGATCAACCGGTACCTTGAAGACGGGCCGGACGGGCTGTGGGACCGCAGCCATGCACCCAGGCGTTCGCCACACCGCACAAGCGCGCAGGTGGAGCAAGCGATCGTGCAGCAGAGGCTGCGGCATCCGAGCTGGGGCCCGAAGAAGCTGATCTGGACGCTGCAGCGCTGGCAACCGGAGCTGGAACTGCCCAGCCTGGGGACGGTGGCAGAGATCCTGAAGCGCAACGACCTGGTGCTGGCCAAGAGAAGGCCCAGAGCGGTGGGCCACCCCGGGCGGCCGAGCATGGCGGTGAGCAAGCCCAACGACAGTTGGAGCATCGACTTCAAGGGGCAGTTCAGGACGGGCGACGGCAAGTACCTGTACCCGCTGACGGTGACGGACAACCACAGCCGCTACCTGCTGGCGTGCCAGGGGCTGCCGGGCACGTTGCTGGAGCCCACGCAGGCGGTACTGAGCCGGGTGTTCAAGGAGCATGGGCTGCCCAGCCGGATGAGAAGCGACAACGGGGTGCCATTCGCGGCGTACACGCTGGGAAGGTTGAGTCGGCTGTCGGTGTGGCTGTTGAAGCTGGGGGTGATGCCGGAACTGATCGAGCCGGGCAAGCCCCAGCAGAATGGGCGGCACGAGAGGATGCACAGGACGCTGAAGGACGAGACGTTGAAGCCGCCGGGGGCCAACGCTGGAGTGCAGCAGAGGAAGTTCAACAGCTGGCGACAAGAATTCAACCAGGACAGGCCGCACGAGGCCCACGACGGGTTGACACCGGCGGACGTGCATGTGAACTCGACGAGGCAAATGCCCAGCAAGCTGCTGCAGCCCGAGTACCCTGACCGATTCGAGGTTCGCTACGTCAGCGCCAACGGCGGAATTCGATGGCGCAAGAAGTGGCTGAATGTGAGCAGCGTTCTGATTGGAGAACACGTGGGCTTGGAAGAAGTTGACGACGGCAAGTGGGACGTCTACTTCGCCAACTACAGGCTGGGAACATTGAATGAACGCTTCATGAGAATTGAGGATGTCCTCGGTAAACTGAAGCGCCGCGTGTAACCCATCAACCCGGACTATCTGTCACCCATCATCCCGACTGCTCACTTCGCTCACGTCCGTGTTGTGACCAATTACTCCGGGATCGGAAACGTTGCTTGAGAGTTGATGAGCCAGTCGCCGCCTTCTGAAGTTGCCGTGATCACAAAGAAGGCAGGCCAAGGCTTGTCGTTCGGGCGGTCAGTCCTGCCGAAGCTGTATGTTCCCGTGACAACAACCGCCCCAGGGGTCAGTGACTTCACTCTCTGGCTCTCGACCTTCATGACTGGGCGAACAGTTCCCTTGCACGCGCCGGCAAAGTACTCTCGCAGTGCCTCTCGTCCGACGAGGGGTTTCGGCGTGCTCGGAGATATGAACTCGGCGGTTGGCACGTACCGACCAACGAGAGCGTCAAGCTCGCACACACTAAAGAGTTCGGCGATTCGAGGCACTACGGCCTCAGGGCTGCCCGGCGATCTGGAGGCAGGCGTTTGCTGCGCACATCCAGCCACGAGGGCCGCCAGAAGGTAAAACGGAGGGGAAGCGCGCATAGTGGGCCTTGTGCTGCCTAACGTTCGAGCTAACCCGCGTGACGCGGCTTGGCAGGCTGGCCGTGCGGCCGATGATGACCAACACGGCCGCGCGGCCAGGCTGCCAAGCCGTGGCACGTCGGGTGGTTGAGCGAGGGGTTAGGCTGCATTTTGCTGCCTACGTGCTACTTTGCCTGCCGAGAGACGAAACGGATGCGCGCAATCTTGGCGCTCTGCGCGGCGACAACTGCACGGCCAACCGCCTGGTGATTGGCATCGACGGACGCAAGGATCTCGAGCTCCAAGCTCGAGCCAGAGGATTGGAGCGTGCGAAGTTCCTCTGAGAGGCTTGAATCCGAGACTACCCGGCCATTCAGCGTGTATGCACCCGTTGAATCTACGTTGATTGTGACGATCTTCGGAGACTCCGAAGGGGAGCAACCACTTGCAGCTAGAAAGTAGACCAAGGCGACGCTCGAACTCACGAAGCGCACCAAGAAGCCTTGCCTCGATGGGTGAGTGGCGAGGCAATTGGCGAAAGTGGTGTTCATGCAGCCTAACGTTTGAGCTAAGCCGACCACTGCGGCAGGGCGCTTGGCCGGCAGGGACGAGGATAACCAATGCCGGCCCTGCCGGCCAAGCGGCCTGCCGTAGTGGGTCGGCGCTTGAGCGAAGGGTTAGGCCGCATTTCAGTCGCGGCCATGGGACGGCGGGCTTGGTTGAAAGCACTGTTCAGGATCCGCGACGAAAAGCCAACCAACTGCGAGACAGATTGGAACTCCCACAAACGACCACTGGCTGGAAGTGAAGTGCCATGCAATGGCGCTAGCCAGTGCGCCGGCGGCGAGGCACAGAAGAAGTAGAACTACACGGCCCATTGGCACTTACGACCGACCAGTGACAAACAGCTTCCATGATGGGTATAGCGCGAGTGCAAAGCACAGAAGACCCACCAAAAGTGGCAATTGCCCCTGAAGTTCGATGGAGAACGCGGCTTCAAGTAGCCATAGGAGTGCAAACCACCACGCGAGGCCCATTGCGAGTACGCCGCCGACGAAAAGGATGGCTCTGGAAAGCACGAAGTTCGTTCCCTATGCGGCCTAACGTTCGAGGTAAGGCGGGCCCTACAGCGGAGCGTGTAAGCCCCGCGTAGGACGATGATAACTTTGGCCTGCGCGGGGCTTGCGCGCGCAGCTGTTGGGGCTCGCCTTGACCGAGGGGTTAGCCGTCACTTTCCCGGCAGTTGCCTACGGATTTCGGCTTCAACAATTGTCGGAAGTTGCCGCTCCAAAGCTTGCGCAACTGCGTTTTCTTGGGCGTGAAAGAGCTTTGGAGCCATGTAGCCGGCCAACATTGCGAGTGCCACAACCTTTGCCGAGCTGGTTGCGTTACCTGATAGGGCGCCGGTGAAGTAGAGGGCTACCAAGAGTCCAGTGGCCAAACCAACTACCAGGCGTCCCCATACCCAGTACCAACGCCGTGACTCAAAGATCTGGAGCCATGCGAACGGATTGAAGATAGAACGAGGAAGTCGATTCTGGAGTTCGCCCTTATTAAAGTCGGCGATCTGCGGCATTCTGGAGAAGTCATTCTCGATCATGAACATATGAACGAAAGAGCCTAGGGTTGCAAACAGAGGGCACAGCGTCATCAATGCGATGTCCTGCTTTGAAAGCCCAAGTTCCAAGAACGACTCAAGTATTCCGAGCATGATAGGGGCGAGTTGGGTTTGGTGACGGCTAACGTTCGAGGTAAGGCGGGACCTACAGCGGAGCGCGTAAGGCCCGCAGGGGACGATGATGAATTTGGCCCCTGCGGGCCTTACGCGCGCAGCTGTTGGGGCTCGCCTTGACCGAGGGGTTAGGCGACAATTTTGTGCAACCGGGACGAATAGCTTTGGATGTGCGATTAGCCACTATGCAGTTACACATTTGCGTTTGCCTTTGGCTTTCCGGCCACTATGGTCCGACGGGAAATGAAAAGTGCAACTCCGAAGTAGATGTATGACAGGGCTACTAGAAGCGACGCGCGGTCGGAGTGGTGGGTGGAGTCAAAGCTGTCGACAATGATGAACCATGTAGTTGTGTAGGACAGCGACGCCAAAGCGGCTGCAAGATGCCACGTCTCGCGAATTTTTATGGCGCAAAACGCCAAGTACACAGTTCCAACTGTCAGTGCGGCAGCGAAGGGAAGGGCCAAGCCAAGGACAAACATCAATGACCTTGCGGTCTCTATCCCACCCAATTGAATGATCAGCGCGGTGCAAACCGCCAATGCGGCATTTCCCCCAATTGCAACACTCCAGGTGGATGGGGGCTGTAGCGTCCATGGCATAGCTAAATTGTTCCCGTTGTCGCCTAACGTTCGAGGTAAGGCGGGCCCTACAGCGGAGCGCGTAAGGCCCGGGTGGGACGATGATGAATTTGGCCCAGCCGGGCCTTACGTGCGCAGCTGTTGGGGCTCGCCTTGACCGAGGGGTTAGGCCGCATTCGTGTTGCGATTGCGTGACAGCTACCTGGCACTTGTGGGAGGGGTGATGATTCTTGCTCGTGGCTTTGGCGTAGCGTCAATGCCAGCCGCGATGTACTTTGGCGAAGATATAGTCTCCTGCCCACACGCAGCCAGCGTAGGCACCCAGGAAAGGTACTGCCATGAGGGCAAAGCCGTAGGTCACCAGTACCACAGGTAGCAATAGGAGCGAGATTCCAGCCAATGCTGCCAAGGCGCTACGGGCGCCCCCGCTTGCACCGAATGCGATGCTGCTTACGCCGCCAAGGGCAAAGCCGTACAGCATGACGCTGACCCCCAGAGCAGGGTAGCTCAGCCCGGCGGTGAATTTGTAGAGAAGCATCGGCCCGACAAAGCTACCAATGCAGGTGGCGAGGAATTGGCGGGTGATGCGATGGATTGGTGCCACATGCGGCCTAACGTTCGAGGTAAGGCGGGCCCTACAGCGGAGCGTGTAAGGCCCGGAGCGGACGATGATAACTTTGGCCGTTCCGGGCCTTGCACGCGCAGCTGTTGGGGCTCGCCTTGACCGAGGGGTTAGGCGCCATGCCCTTGCAGCAGTGGTGAATTGCAGATGTATGTGACCAAGAACGCATGCCCGCTCTCCACTCGAAACCCGATTGTCTCCATGGCGTCGCCTTTCTGAAAGGTTGACCTCATGGAAAGATTCACCTGTGCTACTCCCTCTTGATATAGCACCTGCCAGCCGGACCGAACCGAGTTGCGATGTTCGCCTAGCGACGAATTTGCTGAGGCCAGGAGGGCAGTGAAGTTCTCTCTTGGATGGTTGTTCTGGAACTGCGTAGTCGCGTGAAACCAGATCTGCTCGAACTGCTGCTTGTTGTACTGCTCGTGAAACCTAGGCACCTCAGCCTCAGCGATAGCGAGGTGCTCGTCAGTGGCACAGCCATAGAGCAATGTCGGTAGAAGTAGAGCTGACCGTCGTTTCATGGCGCCTAACGTTTGAATTAACGCGGGCCCGACAGCTGGCCGGGCATGAACTGACTGCGACGATAGCTGATTTGGCGCAGGCAGGGCAGGCCCGGCCAGCTGTTGGGGCTCGCGTTGAATGAAGGGTTAGGCACCGCTGTGCTGAAGCGCGCGTTTGGCCGGGCCTTTGTGGAACTCGCCCGCGGTGATTGATTGGGAGAACTGACCGCCGAAGTACCGCCCCAAGGCCGTACCAGCCAACTGGCGACCCGAGAACCGCCTCGGGCATGGGCTGCGAAGCAGCCGATGCAGTAGGGAAAGCTGGTTGGCACAACGTGCCAAGCAGCCGCGCGGCCTGGCCAATAGTGACCGAAGCGCGCGGTGTTGCAACTTGCGGCTTGGCGTTTGGCAATTTCTCTTCTTGCCAAGATCTCGGTGCCAATGTCCGCGCTCACCCAAGACTGATGCATGCCTTGCGCTTTGGCTGCGGTTTCCCGCAAATTCCTCTTGCCATTTGCGCCGACCGTGTTCTTAGAGGTGACCAGCACTCTCTTTGCGGTGGTGGCATTGCGACGCGACCTTTGCATGCTGGCTTTCGCGGTGCCTAACGTTTGAGCTGAGCCGCGTGCGCAGGTGTGGCGCTTGGCCGGCTGTACGGATGATGAACCACTCCGGGAAGCCGGCCAAGTGCCATGCCGGAGCGAGTCGGCTCGAGCGAAGGGTTAGGCGTCGCCACGCGCAGCCGCCCGCGTGAGCTTTGAAGGCTTCAAGCCCCTTAGGATCGCTTCGAGGTCCGATAGAAAGTCTTCGAGTTGAAATCCCTTCGGCTTCTTCTTGGACAGGTCGAATTTCCTGACGGCATGGAGCACTGCTTCTGTGTATGCAGCGTATTGCTGACGTAGCGACAAGTCTTTGACGTGTGACCAGTCGAGCTTCGCAAAGCACCACAGATCCTTGTACTTCGGCTTGAAGGAAGGTGCAGCGTCTGCTTTGGCGAACGTGTTCGTTGGCCACTCCGAGAAGTCTGCAACCTCAAGCGCGATGACTACCCCCTCAATCGGGCCTCCGTAGCTTCTTCCCTTCAAGCACGCAGAGATCTGATCGTCAATCGCCGGCGTATGAAGACGGAAACGCCCCTTGTTCGCCCTCCAATGCTCTGGAGGCCACGCATTGCTCTCCCAACGCTGCCCACCGAGTTGAAGGACCTCGACGCCTGTTACGAGGAAGTGTCGAAAGCGCATGGAATGCGACGCCTAACGTTTGAATTAACGCGGGCCCGATGGCTGGCCGGGCATGACCTGACTGCGACGATAACCGAACTGGCGCAGGCAGGGCAGGCCCGGCCAGCCGTTGGGGCTCGCGTTGAATGAAGGGTTAGGCGACGCTTGCGGTGCCCCGACGAAGCCCCAAGTGTGGCGGCTGGCTGGGACTGGCGCACGACAGTGCGCATTGGTTGCATTGCTCGCTGCTGGCAAGGAGAACTTGGCTTCCGTGGCGCGACGCCTTGTGGAACTGGCTGATTTGGATCCCGCTAGATGCCAGAGCGTGGGATGAACGGCAACCTTGCAAGTCCCTGACCTGCGATTGCGCCGATGGTTGATCGATGCCATGTCGTGGCGGAGGCCGCGCTCCTGCGCGGCTCCTGGTGCCGATTGAGGTTGCCTTCGCCTACTCCGGAGGTACCCATTCAGTTCTTGGCTGTTTGCGCGCCTGGTTCGATGGAACTCGGGACGTGGCATGAGGGGCGCGCTGCGTTGCCTAACGTTTGAATTAACGCGGGCCCGACAGCTGGCCGGGCATGACATGACTGCGACGATAGCTGATTTGGCGCAGGCAGGGCAGGCCCGGCCAGCTGTTGGGGCTCGCGTTGAATGAAGGGTTAGGCACCGCTGTGCCGAAGCGAGCGTTTGGCCGGGCCTTTGTGGAGCTCGCCTGCGGTGGTTGCTGGGGCGAACTGAACGCCGAAATACCGCTCCTCGACGGTGCCAGCAAGCCGCGTGACCGAAAGCCGCCTCGGGCATGGGCTGCGAAGCAGCCGATGCAGTAGGGAAGGCTGGTTGGCACAACGGGCCAAGAAGCCGCACGGCCTTGCCAAAAGTGGCCGAAGCGTGCGGTGTTGCAACTTGCGGCTTGGTGTTTGGCAACTTCTCTTCTTGCCAAGATCTCGGTACCAATGTCCGCGCTAAACCAGGACTGATGCATTCCTTGCGCCTTGGCTGCGGCTGGCCGCCACTTCCTCGTGCCATTTGAGCCGTCCGTGTTCTCGGAGGTGACCCGCACTCTCCTTGCGTTGGTGGCATTGCGATGCGGACTAGGCATGCTGGCTTTTGCGGTGCCTAACGTTCGAGGTAAGGCGGGCCCTACAGCGGAGCGTGTAAGGCCCGGCAGGGACGATGATAACTTTGGCCCAGCCGGGCCTTACGCGCGCAGCTGTTGGGGCTCGCCTTGACCGAGGGGTTAGGCCGCACCCGTGCGACGCCAAAGAGGGTGCGGAACGTTCAATTCGACTGCTGAAGCTGCCGCGGAGTACTGTTCTCGGGAGACCTGTGATCGCGAGTTGGGAGACGACGAATCCTTGCTCTCCGGTATTGCAAGAGCTGCGAGCGCTGCGGCAACCAATGAAAGGGCTTCAAGCGGAGCGGCAGCCGAGGCGCCAGACTCAAGCATTAGCCGCGCCCCGAGGTTAGAAACCGAAAATTTCTCGTCGTCGTATGTTGCTGCCTCAATCGATTCGAGCACAAGCAACCCTTCGCAAACTTCCGAGTAGTTCGGGATAGCGTGGTTGATAGAGTCTGCTGCTCGAAGCACGGCTTTGAGCGGCGCACCGGCCCCTTGTGCTGCGGCGCGCTCAATGGCGAGCAGGAGCCAGGCGGCTGATTGTGAGGGGCTTCGCTGCGGCATTACGGACTGAATTTCTGTGCGGCCTAACGTTCGAGGTAAGGCGGGCCCTACAGCGGAGCGTGTAAGCCCCGCGCAGGACGATGTTGAATTTGGCCTGCGCGGGGCTTGCACGCGCAGCTGTTGGGACTCGCCTTGACCGAGGGGTTAGGCGCCCGACTTTCTACGCCGAACTTGAAGTGCGACGAGGGCTGTTAAGCCACCCAAGAGGAGAGTCGGTGTAGTCGGCTCTGAAATCGGCGCAAGGGTGAGTGCGACATTGAGAAAGGAACCAGCAGAAACCGCAACGTTTGACACTTCAATCGAAACGGTCGACGAGGTAAACGAGATCCGTGTAGGAGTGATCGTGCTTGAACTGCCCAACTTCGCATCAGCAATGAACGGAGCTCCAGAGAACGAGAAGATTAAGCCATTGAAATCGCCCGCTCTTGTGATTTCCGGGTACACGGTTGTCAACTTGATACTGGTTTCAGAGATATCAATGATTCCGTTGTCCCAACGTTCACTAAACGCTGGGAAGACAAATGTGTTGTTAGGAAACTCAATTGCACTTCCGACAAGTGCACTCGGTCGATCTGACACTAAGTTTGGCGGTAGCGTGCAGCAGTAGAGGCCTGCTGTTACGGTGCTTCCGTATAGGGATGGTTGTGCAAATACCACTGCCGCAGATCCCAGTAGGAATGCGGAGACGGCAATGTATCTGTAGCCTCTCATAGTCTTCCCCCTTGAGGTATGTCAACGAGAAGTGAGTGTCTTAGAACTGCAATTCTGATCCTTGGTGCCGCATCTTGCAATTGCCCCGCGGATGCAATGACCGACAGGCCTTCTCGGGCGCCTAACGTTCGAGGTAAGGCGGGACCTACAGCGGAGCGCGTAAGGCCCGGCAGGGACGATGAACATTTTGGCCCAGCCGGGCCTTACGTGCGCAGCTGTTGGGGCTCGCCTTGACCGAGGGGTTAGGCATCACCGTGCCCGCGGGATGACACGAGCGAGCCACGAGAAGTACAGCACTTGCCAAAGCAGCGCAGCGAGGAACGTCCAGAGCCACTCGAAACTACCGCCTATCGCTGCCAGATTGTGTGCGAGAGCCAAATGGTCGAACCTGTACGCAGAGACAGCACCGTATCGAAACGCACTGACAACGGCCCAGTACACGAGCCATACGATGACTGTAGACCAGAACCATACCCCGAACGAGAGGCAGTTGAAGAGGGCGGCAAAAGAACTGTTCTTCTCTCCACCCGCTGCGTGGTAGACCTTTGAAAAGCCAACGAGTGTTGCGGCCACGACGCTGAGGAATTCGATCAAGCTCAGGAGTGTCCAGGGTGGGTTGGCCCAAGTAAATGCCCCGTAGAAGACAACTGAGCCAAAGACCAGGTTGCCCAGCATCAGATAGGCGACTTCTTCGTTGGAAACACCCCCAGCGACAAAGCGCTTTGCTAGCTTGCGGGGTAGGAACCAGTCGCGGCGCATAGGTGCTGTGATGCCTAACGTTCGAGGTAAGGCGGGCCCTACAGCGGAGCGTGTAAGCCCCGCGCAGGACGATGATGATTCTGGCCTGCGCGGGGCTTGCACGCGCAGCTGTTGGGGCTCGCCTTGACCGAGGGGTTAGGCGTCTCGTGCGATTGACTGCCATTGCTCATTGCTGATGACTCGTGATTGGCGAACAGGAATGTCATTGCAACCTGGAAGTTCGTTGATGCAGGCACGAGTTGTCTCGAACAGGGACTCAGGGAGCCAGGGATTTATGACGACTGCGCGCACAGCGCTTAGGTCCAGTTCCAAAGTACTGTAGTGTTCGCTTTCTGACTTGGATGAGTAAACGATTCTGTACTCCTTCTCATCGCGGTAGGCCCAAGACTTAACGAATGGAAGGTCACCTGCCCTTATCGGGCGACCTTCAAACCAAGCTGGTCTCCTGTAGATGATTCGTTTGTGGTTGAAGCTGGTGCCATTGACGCTTGCCAGGAGCGCAGCCTTGTGGAATTCCACGCAAACGCCGGCGGCGCCAGGTGCAAAGATCTTCCAGTGATGGAATGTTTCTGAGGCCTGTGAGAAGCATAGGGCGCGCACGGTACCAAGGCTGGCCAGCCTTGCGTACTCTCGCATGAAGACTCGATCATTTTGGTCTTCCCAACTGTCTGGACTGAGAAGTAACAGTCGTCGCGTTCTGAGTAAATCAAGCAATGCCGGCAGGTGGGTATACCGCTTTAGCAGAGTTGCACGAATGGTTTTGGATGGCATTCGAGACGCCTAACGTTCGAGGTAAGGCGGGCCCTACAGCGGAGCGTGTAAGGCCCGGAGCGGACGATGATAACTTTGGCCGTTCCGGGCCTTGCACGCGCAGCTGTTGGGGCTCGCCTTGACCGAGGGGTTAGGCAACGCTCGCGGTGCAAGACCGAAGGCCCGGTGTGGCGGCTGGCTGGGCCTGGTGCACGCCAGTGCGCTATTGATACCTGGCGCGCTGAACATAACCCTACTTACGACATGCAATGCGCGACCGCGCGGTGATGTGAACTTTGGGGGCAGTTTGGGCATTGGTAGGGGTGGTTTCCCCCGTTCCGGGTGTATGCGCTTAGGCATCGGACCGCGTTGAATGAGGGCAAGACATCTCCCTGTTCCAGAAAGCCTGAAGCGGGGAGATGTCGCACTTGGATGCGGGGTGTATATGAACGGCCAATGCTCTCTTGGGACCATGGACAGTTTGTCGCATGTGCTGCGGTTCACGTCGTTGTTTAACCCGGGACGCTACGTCTTGGTGCCCTGCGACAAGGCCGGGCACGTTGATATCGATTCACTTGGCGAGAGGCTCCGTCTGACCTACCTTGGCGCCAGAGCGATGATAGGGCGCGAGTACGCCTATCCGGTTGTCGAAATTGCGCACTAGACGGATAGCCTTCGCGGTACTGCATTTGCGTTGCCTAACGTTCGAGGTAAGGCGGGCCCTACAGCGGAGCGTGTAAGCCCCGCGCAGGACGATGATGAATTTGGCCTGCGCGGGGCTTGCACGCGCAGCTGTTGGGGCTCGCCTTGACCGAGGGGTTAGGCGTCAACTCTGAGGACAGGAAGTGCATATGGCAGGGTCAACGACTTGAACCTGAGAAGCTCATCCCTCATTGGCCCTGATAGGCGACACAGCAGGACAGAGTGTCCGATGATTGTGCTCTCTGTCATGCTGATTAGGCGGGCATAGTGAAACTTCTGGCTGCCCACCGTGGTTTGGTGGAGGGTCACCTTGGTCGTTCCCATTCTTGCTCCAATCTGGGTTCTCTGCACGGGATGTGCAGTTCGAGTTGGAACTGTCCGTCAACTCTTCGAAGGCAGGTGCACCCCCTGTCATAGCCTTGAAAGGTGAGCGCCTTTGCGTCTTTGCGTCGGCTGTTGGCCAGTGACCCTGGCTTGGTCTGTCTCTTTGCATGCATGTGGTATTCGCTCGCGGTGACAGACAAGAGCGATTGCGAACTTGACGCCTAACGTTTGAATTAACGCGGGCCCGACAGCTGGCCGGGCATGACCTGGATGGGACGATAACCGAAGTGGCCCAGGAAGGGCAGGCCCGGCCAGCTGTTGGGGCTCGCGTTGAATGAAGGGTTAGGCACCGCTCTTGCCGAAGCGAGCGTTTGGCCGGGCCTTTGTGGAACTCGCCTGCGGTGGTTGCCGGGGCGAGCAGAACGCCGAAGTAGCGCCCCGCGGCCGTGCCAGCCAGCCGAATGGCCGAGAACCGCCTCGGGCATGGGCTGCGCAGCAGCCGATGCAGTAGGGAAGGCTGGTTGGCACAACGTGCCAAGCAGCCGCGCGGCCTTGCAGAACTTGGCCGAAGCGCGCGGTGGTGAACCCTGCGGCTTGGTGTTTGGCAATTTCTCTTCTTGCAAGAGTCTCGGTGCCAATATCCCTGCTCAGGCCGGCCTGATGCCCGCCTTGCGAATTGGCTGCGGCTTGCCGCGGCTTCTTCTTGCAATTCGCGCCGGTCGTGTTCTCGGAGGTGCCCAGCATTTTCCTTGCGGTGGTGGCATTGCGATGCGGCTTAGGCATGCTGGTTTTCGCGGTGCCTAACGTTCGAGGTAAGGCGGGCCCTACAGCGGAGCGCGTAAGGCCCGGCAGGGACGATGATAACTTTGGCCCAGCCGGGCCTTACGCGCGCAGCTGTTGGGGCTCGCCTTGACCGAGGGGTTAGGCCACGCTGCATTGCGCTGACGTTGCATGCGAGCCATGCCTATTGAACCAGTACACCACCGAAGGCGATACGACCTTTGCCTGGTGGAGCGTATTCGACGTGAACTAGGCTCGTGTCTCGACGGAGCACCGAGGCGACGGCATGTGCAACTTGTGTCGCCTGAGTTGCCATTGCTTCTCCTTCAGGCAGGTTGGCCAGCAAGAGTGTGACGAAGACTGGCAGTTCCTGCTGAGTGGCTCCTGATTCATTCTCGGCATAGTGCGCGGCTGCCAGAGTTGAAATGCGAACCCAGGTTCGACCAGGTGGAGTGTTGAACACCTTGCCAAGTGTGTCCGCGATTGCCTGCGCTGTGCCTAAAGGCGGGGGCAGTGCATCTGGCACGACAAGTTGAACGTCAACGATTGGCATTTTGCGTGGCCTAACGTTTGAATTAACGCGGGCCCGACAGCTGGCCGGGCATGAACTGCCTGCGACGATAGCCGATTTGGCGCAGGCAGGGCAGGCCCGGCCAGCTGTTGGGGCTCGCGTTGAATGAAGGGTTAGGCACCGCCTGGCCGAAGCGAACGTTTGGCCGGGCCTTTGTGGAACTCGCCTGCGGTGACTGCCGGGGCGAACTGGTCGCCGAAGTGCCGCCCCGCGGCCGTGCCAGCCAGCCGCATGGCCGGAACCCGCCTCGGGCATGGGCTGCGAAGCAGCCGATGCAGTAGGGAAGGCTGGTTGGCACAACGGGCCAAGCAGCCGCACGGCCTTGCCGAATGTGGCCGATGCGCGCGGTGCTGCAACTTGCGGTTTGGTGTTTGGCAATTCCTCTTCTTGCAAGAGTCTCGGTGCCACTGCCCGTGCTAAGGCCGGACTCATGCATGCCGTGCGCATTTGCTGCGGCTTGCCGCAGCTTCCTCTTGCCATTTGCGCCGACCATGTTCTCGGAAGTGGCCAGCATTTCCCTTGCGGTGGTGGCATTGCGATGCAGCCTGGGCATGCTTGTTTTCGCGGTGCCTAACGTTCGAGGTAAGGCGGGCCCTACAGCGGAGCGTGTAAGGCCCGGATGGGACGATGATAACTTTGGCCCAGCCGGGCCTTGCACGCGCAGCTGTTGGGGCTCGCCTTGACCGAGGGGTTAGGCCGCAGTTCTCCAAGTGCCGCCTCCAAAGCCAGTTCGTGGCCGTAGGCGCAGCGGTACTTTTGACTTGTGGTTCTTTCCCCCAAGGTCCGAGTAAGTGATCTCAATCTCGATTTCGCTTCCATAGTTGAGCCACCTCTGGCTAGGGTTGGTCGCGGCTAGACCAAATGAAGTGACAAGTTCCTCTTCAGCGTGGAGAACCGCGATCTTGCTCTCATCGCTGAAGACTACTTGAATCATCTCTCTACGCTGCACATCTGCCTCGGGCTCGAGCAATTCCTGTATTGCGCGTTCTGACGCAGAGAGGCGAACAGCAGTCGCAGGACGAGTCCCAGAATTCTTTACGTGCAAGTTGAAGATGGTCAGACCTTCCGATGAGCTGTACTCGTCAACGAATGCCGTGACTACTGGTCGGTTCGAGTCGGCCCAGTTCTTTCGCGTGATCGCCACAGCGCTAGCCGAAATGAGAGCGCCGACCGCTGCGACGCCTGCAGTGAATGCGGTGATGATTGTGCTGATTTCTGGTGCCATAGAAAAAGTATTGACTCTGCGGCCTAACGTTCGAGGTAAGGCGGGCCCTACAGCGGAGCGTGTAAGCCCTGCGCAGGACGATGATAACTTTGGCCTGCGCAGGGCTTACACGCGCAGCTGTTGGGGCTCGCCTTGACCGAGGGGTTAGGCTGCACTTCGGCGCGCGACAAAAGAAGACCAAAGTCCCAGCGCCACTACGCCCAAGAGCAACAGATATGCAGCGGACGCCTCCGGGACTGCAGCGAGCGCGTGGATTTGAAGCAACTGACCCTGCGCTAACCCGAGCTCACTGCCATTCTCAAAACGCCGAATCCAGAAGCGACCGTTGGTGGCCAAATTGAGGAACTGCCCTTGCGACGGCATGTCTAGCGACGTCAATGTTTGGCCTGTGAAGTCCCATAGATCAAACTGAATCAGGTAGAAGCTACTGGGGTTTGCGTCAAACACTGAACTACTGATGAAATACCCATCGTCCCCGCTGTAGCCACTGATTGAGTTGGACCAGTTGTCAAACACCTGCAACTCGGAGTTGGCCGGGCCGGTGAGCGACAGTACGCCGGCATTGATCTTGAACTGTCCTCCGGAGTACGCGATGCGACTTGGCTCGATCAGGCGGCCAACTTGCAGTGAGTCATTGTGGGTGTACGTGGCGGTAAACGGCGTTCCGAATGCGATTCCAGCGCCGGAGGCGCGGATGTCTGTCAGTACTCCAGATGCCTCGTATGTGACGCTTGTTGCACTCGCGTTCGTGGCTGTTAGCGCAGCGAAGGTGGCTGCTAGAAGGGCCTTGTTGATGTCCATAGGTTTTCCCTGTGCTTCTTTCTTGTGATTTCGACTAACTGGAGAGCAATGGTCCAGTACGACCAATGGTACTTCGTGCAGCCTAACGTTCGAGGTAAGGCGGGCCCTACAGCGGAGCGTGTAAGCCCCGGAGCGGACGATGATAACTTTGGCCGTTCCGGGGCTTTCACGCGCAGCTGTTGGGGCTCGCCTTGACCGAGGGGTTAGGCCACGCTTCCCGCTTGTGCCTTGTTAGAACCAAATGTCTTGGATGCACCGGCCGTCCCTTGGCAGATCCTCCCACTTTTCCAGCCCATCGAAGTGGTCGATGGGAAGGCTAGAGATTGGGCCTGGCTCTGTGAGGCGCAGGTTAACCGCCATGCGGCGTCTTCCTTCCTGATTGACCTGAAGGCCGCGCCAGAACGCAACACAGCCGCAGGTCTTGCAGAAGTTGAAGCTGAGGCCCTCTCCGCGAATGTAGGGTTCTGTTTCGCCGGTGATAGAGATGTCTTCATTCTCATGCCCATATGCCCACAGAGCTCCATACCGTCTACATGCGGTGCAGTTGCATGCTGTGGCCGAATCCGGCACGTCCCGAAGCGTCCACGCGACTGCGCCGCACAAGCAAGCACCTTTGAGCATTTGTAGGACTCCCTTCTAGCGACCTTGGAAGAACCGATTCGGTGTAGGCAGTAGTGGCAACTGCGTGGCCTAACGTGCTTTAGACAGCAACTTGAAGTAGTCGATATTGGCCACATGTCGCCATTGTTGACTTCCAGTATCCATAGGTGACTCCTTCGTCGTCAAGGCCGTCTCGGAACGATACGGCCCTTCAAGCCAAGTGCAATGGCTGTCGAGCGTCGAATACTCCAAACCGCATCGGACTCGTGCCATTTGGCGCCGGCGGCCTTCAGTTTGGCTTGAAGTTCCTTCTCTTGCGGCCTCAGCGACAGGTCCACAGTGGGTCCTGGCCTGCGGGCGATGGCTTTTTCGGCCACGATCAGTTCAACGGTGATGAGGCGCTTCATGCCCGTGGCGTCAAGCCTGTGCCGTACGCAGACCAGTTTTCCACCGTACGCTGCAGACACGCCTTTGGCGCCACGCGCATTCGGCGCCAGCTTCTTCATGACGCGAAGGTGCGTTGCCGGGGTCTTTGACTTGAGGTGCATGATGTTGTTGCTCTGGCTGTTCAGGGCGGTGGCGCATCGTCGACGTCGTCGTCGTTTCTGTTGGTCTGACTCGCATCGCGAGTGAGCTTTTCAGCTCCGCGTCCGGCACTTTGGACACGTTCAGCGCGGCCATCGTCCCAGGCCGTCGCAATGCCTCAGCCCGGTGGGTCTGTGCACCAGCGACGGTGCGGCGGCTGAAGGGGCCAGGGGGATGTCGCCGCCGTCATCCGTTGGCGCAGCCTGCCTGCGCAGGGTTCGCAGGCATGGAGGGCGCCGGGCCGCGAGCGGCCTGTTGAACCAGGCGGGGACCGGCTGCATCGCTTTTGTCTCGAATGTGGGTTCATTGCGCGGTCGCTGTGGGTGTGGAGGGGTGTTCACCGGGACCGCAGACCCTGCTCAGGGGCTTGCGGCGAAGACAGGATGTTGATACTGTATAAATATACAGCTTCGATCCAGGAAGGCAAGCCCATGCCACCGCCCACCGATGCCCAGCGCCGCGCCGATTTCATGGCACGCAGCGCGGCCTCTCGCGCAGAGGAAGCCCCTCCGCTAGCGGGCGCACCGGCCGTCCCAGCCGCCGTGTCCGGCGCACCTCGCCTGCTGGACCTGCTGCGCATCCAGGTTCGCACCATGCACTACAGCCTGCGCACCGAGCAGGCTTATGTGTACTGGGTGCGCGCCTATGTGCGGTTTCACAAGCTGCGCCACCCATCGGAGTTGTCCGGTGTCGATGTCGAGGCCTTCCTGTCCTGGCTGGCCACCGAACGCCAGGTGTCGCCGGCCACGCACAAGCAGGCGCTGTCGGCGCTGCTGTTTCTGTACCAGAAGGTGCTGCGCCTGTCGGTGCCCTGGCTGGCCGACATCGGCCGGCCGCAGCGCGACGCGCACCTGCCTGTGGTGCTCAGCCACGACGAGGTGGCGCGCCTGCTGGACGCGCTGGCCGCGGTGGGCGGGCCGGTGCTGCCGGTGCCGCCGGTGTCGGTGGCGGGCGCCACCAGCCCGCGCGTCAGCGGGGTGGAACTGCAGTTGCTCGGCCAGTTGCTCTATGGCACCGGCATGCGGCTGATGGAAGGCCTGCGCCTGCGCGTGAAGGACATCGACTTCGACCGCCGCGCCATCATCGTTCGCGAAGGCAAGGGCTTCAAGGACCGGGTGGTGATGCTGCCCGCTGCGTTGGAAAACCCGTTGCGTGCTCAACTGCAGCGCGCCCACGCGGTGTGGTCGGCCGACCGCGCCGCCAGCGTGGCCGGGGTGCAGTTGCCCCACGCCCTGGCGCGCAAATACCCGCGCGCGCCGCAGGCCTGGACCTGGTTCTGGGTCTTTCCGCAAGGCGCGCTGGCCTGGGATCCCCGGTCCTTCCCGTTGGCGGCCGACGAAGAACGCGTGGGCGGCATGCAGGTGGACGCCGACGGCATTCTCACCGCCGCGCCGCAGCGCGCATTGCCGCCACCGGTGCTGCGCCGCCACCACCTGTTGGCCACCACCTTCCAGCGGACCTTCCGCACCGCACTGCAGCGCGCCGGCATCGACAAGCCCGCGTCGCCGCACACGTTGCGCCACTCCTTCGCCACCCATTTGCTGCAAGCGGGTTACGACATCCGCACCGTGCAGGAACTGCTGGGCCACGCCGACGTCAGCACCACCATGATCTATACCCACGTGCTGAAGCTGGGCGGCGGCGCGGTGCGCAGCCCGCTGGACGCGCTGGGCAGCGCCCTGGCGCCGGTGCTGGCCGCGGGCCTGTCGCCCCGGCCCGCGCCTGCCGATGGCGCGCCGCCCACGCTGCGCCCGTCCACCGCCCGTTTTGCCCGTGAGCCCGAACCGTGCTACCAGGTCGCCCGCGGCCCCAGCTTCCCGGCCATGCCGAGCTGGTCTGCCGCAGCCACTTCAGCTTCCTGAGCGGCGCTTCGCACCCGCGTGAGCTGGTGGCGCGCGCCCAGGCCTTGGGTTATGCCGCGCTGGCCCTCACCGACGAGTGCTCGCTCTCGGGCGTGGTGCACGCGCACGAGGCCGCGGTGGAAGCCGGCCTGCCGCTGGTCATTGGTGCCTGCATGCAACTGCAGCCCGCGCCGGGTGAAGGCGCGGCCCAAGGCACAGGCCCCGCCGCCGGTGCCGGCGCGCGCCTGGCGCTGCTGGTGCAGTCGCGCCGCGGCTACGGCAACCTGGCGCAGTGGATCTCGGTGGCGCGCCGCCGCGCGCCCAAGGGCCAGTACCAGGCCCTGGCATCCGACCTGGAAGGCAAGGTGCCCAACGCGCCGCACCTGGCCGGGCTGCCGGGCTGTTTTGCGCTGTTGCTGCCCGCGCCGGGCCAGTCCTTCGAGGCCGTGTTCGCGCACGCCCAGTGGCTGAAAACCTGGCTGGGGGCCGATCGCTGCGCCATCGGCGTGGCGCAGTTGCGCCGCCCGCACGATGGGGCGCTGGCCGACGTGGCCCGGCGCGTGGCCGCGCTCACCGGCCTGGAGATTGCGGCGGTGGGTGATGTGCTGATGCACACCCGCTCGCGCAAGCCCTTGCAGGACGTGCTGACCGCGCTGCGCCTGCGCTGCACCGTGGCCGAGGCCGGCCACGCGCTGGCGCCCAATGCCGAAGCCCACCTGCGGTCCCGCCAGCGCCTGGCCGAGCAGTTCCCGCTGGCCTGGATGGCCACCACGCTGCGCATTGCCGCGGCCTGCAACTTCTCGCTGAACGAATTGCGCTACGAATACCCGCAGGAAATCGTGCCCGACGGCCACACCCCCGCCAGCTGGCTGCGCGCGCTCACCGAAGCCGGGGCGCTGAAGCGTTTTCCCGCCGGGTTGCCGCCGGCGGTGCGCGCGTCCATCGAACACGAGCTGGCACTCATCGCGCAACTGAAGTTCGAACCCTATTTCCTCACCGTCGCCGACATCGTGCAGTGGGCGCGCGGCCAGGGCATCCTGTGCCAGGGCCGCGGCAGCGCGGCCAACTCGGCGGTGTGTTATTGCCTGCACGTCACCGAGGTGGACCCGGCGCGCACCAGCCTGCTGTTCGAACGCTTCATCAGCGCCGAGCGCAACGAGCCGCCGGACATCGACGTCGACTTCGAACACCAGCGCCGCGAAGAGGTCATCCAGTACATCTACCGCAAGTACGGCCGCCACCGCGCCGCGCTCACCGCGGTGGTCATCCGCTACCGGCCGCGCAGTGCGCTGCGGGATGTGGGCCGGGCGCTGGGCATCGACCTGGACCGCATTGCCGCCGTCGCGCGTGGCCAGCACTGGTGGACTGACGACCCCCAGACGCCTGCGGCGTCGCCCCCCGAGGGGGAGCCACCCGGCTTGGGGCGGCCCGGCGCCGGGCGAGGCCGAGCGATTTCCGACGCGCGCCTGCGCGAAAACGGCTTCGACCCCGCGTCCGCCACCTGCCGGCTGTGGGTGGAGCTGACGACCACGCTGATCGGTTTTCCGCGCCACCTCAGCCAGCACCCGGGCGGCTTCGTCATCGCGCGCGACGACATCTCGCGCCTGGTGCCGGTGGAAAACGCAGCCATGGACGGGCGCACCGTCATCCAGTGGGACAAGGACGACCTGGACGCGCTGGGTCTCATCAAGGTGGACATCCTGGCGCTGGGCATGCTGTCGGCCATCCGGCGTGCCTTGCAGATGGTGGCGCACAAGAAGCAGGTTCCTGGCTTCGCCATGCAGGATGTTCCTGCGGAAGACCCGGCGGTGTACGACATGCTCTGCGCCGGCGACAGCCTGGGCACCTTCCAGGTTGAAAGCCGGGCGCAGATGAGCATGCTGCCGCGCTTGCAGCCGCGCTGCTTCTACGACCTGGTGATCGAGGTGGCCATCGTGCGCCCCGGCCCCATCCAGGGCGGCATGGTGCACCCCTACCTGCGCCGGCGCAGCGGCGAAGAGCCGGTGGACTACCCCAGCGCGGAAGTGAAACAGGCCCTGGGCCGCACGCTCGGCGTGCCCATCTTCCAGGAACAGGTGATGCAGCTGGCCATCCTGGCGGCCGACTTCACGCCCGGTGAAGCCGACCGCCTGCGCCGCGCCATGGCGGCCTGGAAGCGCAAGGGCGGGCTGGGGCCTTTCTACGACCGGCTGGTGGGCCGCATGGTCGAAAAAGGCTACCCGTTGGACTATGCCGAGCGCATCTTCAAGCAGATCGAAGGCTTCGGCGAATACGGCTTCCCGGAAAGCCACGCTGCCAGCTTCGCGCTGCTGGTCTACGTCAGCGCCTGGCTGAAATGCCACCACCCGGATGCCTTCCTGGCCGCCATGCTGAACAGCCAGCCCATGGGTTTTTACGCCCCGGCGCAGCTGGTGCGCGACGCGCGCGAGCATGGCGTGCAGGTGCTGCCGGTGGACGTGCAGCGCAGCGCCTGGACCAGCGAACTGGAGCCTGGCGAAGACGAAGGGCCCGGCGCCGCGCTGCGGCCGGTGCGCCTGGGCTTTGGCCGTTTGTCGGGCCTGCCCGAAGACGCCGCGCTGCGCCTGGTGGCCGCGCGCGCGGAGGCGCCTTTCAAGAGCGTGGAAGACATGGCGCGCCGCGCGGCCCTGGACGAGCACACGCTGAAGCTGCTGGCCGCGGGCGACGCGCTGCGCGGCCTGGCGGGCCACCGCCACCAGGCGGCCTGGCAGGCCGCGGGCGTGGACACCCGCGCCACGGCGCTGCTGCGCAGCACCCGCACCCACGAAAGCGCGGCCGAGTTGCTGGCGCCCGCACTGGGTGAAGACCTGGTGGCCGACTACCGCGCCAGCGGCTTGTCCTTGAAGGCCCACCCGCTGTCGCTGCTGCGGCGCGCGCTGGGCGCGTTCCGGGTTCAGCCGGCGGTGGTGTTGAACGAATGCCGCTCGGGCCAGCTGGCGCGGGCCTCGGGCCTGGTCACCCACCGCCAGCGGCCCGAAACCGCCAAGGGCGTGGTCTTCGTCACCTTGGAAGACGAGACCGGCGCGGTCAACGTCATCGTCTGGCCGGCGGTGGCCAGTGCGCAGCGCCAGGCCCTGCTGGGCGCCACGCTGCTGACGGTGTATGGCGTGTGGCAAAGCGACGGCGGCGTGCGCCACCTCATCGCGCGGCGGCTGATCGACCACACGCCGCTGCTGCAGGGCCTGTCCACCCGCAGCCGCGACTTCCATTGAGGCGCCGCCGGGCTCAGGGGGGGATGTCGGTGCCTGCTGGCGGGCGCTTCTTGCCATCCACCATCGCGCGCACCAGGTTCTCGCCATGGCGGCGCGACGCCATCAACGCGCCGGCCACGTGCAAGGGCACCAGGGCCAGCACGGTCCAGCCGGCCACGGCGTGCAGGCGCCAGATGGCTTCATCGCCCCAGAAACGGTCGGTCACGTACAGCGCGCCCGCACCGGCGGCCAGCACCGCGCCGGCCAGCAGGGCCAGCATCATCCAGGCGCCCAGCGGGTTGTGGCCCACATGGCGCGGCTCGGTGCCGGCGGCCACCTGGCGCGCATAGGCCAGCGTGCCGCGCGGGCCGTGCACGAAGCGCGCAAAGCGCGCCGGGCTGTTGCGGCCCGGGCCCACCACGCCGGCCCCCAGGCGCAGCGCGGCCAGCGCCAGGGCGCCGTAGCCCAGCCACTCGTGCCAGTGGCCGCCCTGGTACAGCAGGCCGCAGCCGATCACGCAGGTGGCCAGCGCCCCGTGCGTCAGGCGCAGCGGCAAGGGCCACACGCGCAGGCTGCGGGCCGTGGCCATGGCCACGCTCAGCGCGACTTGCCGCCCGACGAGTGGCCGGACGAGCGCTCGGACGACGACGATGACGATGACGTCGACGAGCCCGTGGCCACCGGCTCCAGCGTCACCGGGTGGAAGTAGGCCTCGGCGCGCTTGCCCTGGGCGTCCAGGCCATACACCTCGTAGCAACCGCCGTCTTCCTTGATGCGGCGCACCTGCCAGCCCTTGCCCTTGAGCGTCTCTTCCAGCTTGCTGCTGGCTTGCCAGCCGCTCCTGGGGCCGGAATCGCAGGTCGCCAGGCCGGTGGCCTGGGCGCCGCCGGCGGCCAGGGCCAGGGTGGCGAGCGTGATGTGCAGGAAAGTTTTCATCGTGAGGTCCTCAGCAGGTGGTTGAAGCGTCCGTGGCAGGGGTCTGCCGTCGGTGCACCGATGGTGTCGCAGCGGGCTCGCCTTCGCGTTAACCCGCGCTTAAAGCATCACGACTTCGCACAGCTTCACCTGGCAACACGATGTGTCTGCGCCCGTTTCAGCGGCCCAGCGCCAGCTTCAGGCCCAGCGCCACGAACACGCCCCCCGCCACACGGCGCAGCCACCGGCCCACCGCCGCGCGCGAACGCAGCGTTTCACGCAGCCGCGCCACCCCGGCCGCAATGGCCAGGTTCACCAGGGTGCCGTTCAGGTTGAACAGCAGGCCCAGCAGCCACAGCGCCAGGCCGGGGTGCGCGGCGTCCGGTGCCACGAACTGCGGCAGCAGCGCCAGGAAGAACAGCGCCACCTTGGGGTTCAGCGCATTGGTCAGGAAGCCCTGGCCGAAGATGCGCCAAAAGGGCAGCGCGGCCCCGTCCGTGCCACCTGAAGGGAGATCGTCCGACGCCGGTGTCGCGGCGCCTGCGCGCAGCAGGCCCATGCCCAGCCACACCAGGTAGGCCGCCCCGCCCCAGCGCAGCACGGCCATGGCCTGCGGTGCCTGCGCCAGCAGCGTGGCCAGGCCCAGCGCCACCGCCGCCGCGTGCAGCAAGCCCCCTGCGCCCACGCCCAGGGCCGCTGCCGCGCCCGCGCGAAAGCCATGCGCGGCGCTGCGCGTGACCACCAGGGCCATGTCGGCCCCGGGCGTGATGTTCAGCAGCAGCCCGGCGCCGATGAACAGCGGCAGGTTCTGGACGCCCTCGACCACGCGCGATGCCCCTTCAGGCGAAGCCGGCGCCACCCACCAGCGCGCCGATGGCGATCGGCACCAGCGGGGTCCAGCGGGTGCGGCGCATCAGCAGCACGGTCAGCGCCATCAGCGCCGCCGCGCCCGCAGCCTGCGGCGCGCTGGCACGCGAAGCTTGCACCAGGATCCACGCGGTGGCGCACAGCAGGCCGATGGTCAGCGGCACCATGCCGGTGGTGAAGGCGCGCAGCGGCAGCGCCTGGGCATTGCGCTGGCCCCAGCGCCCCACGGCCCAGGCCAGCAGCGACGACGGCCCCATGATGCCCGCCATGGTGGCCAGCAAGCCGGCCAGGCCGGCCGCGTTCCAGCCCACCAGGGCCACGAACAGGATGTTGGGCCCCGGCGCGGCCTGGGCCAGCGCCACCGACGCCCCGAACTGCGCGTCGCTCAACCAGCCTTGCTGGCCCACCAGCCAGCGCTGCATGTCCGGCGCGGTGGTGATGGCCCCGCCCACCGCCAGCAGCGACAGCACGCAGAAGTGCGCCAGCAACTGCAGCAGGTCGGTGGCCGTCAGGCCGTGGGTGCCGGCCAGGGCCAGCAGGTCGGTGCCGCTCATGGCCCGGTGCCCTTGGCCGCCAGCCGCCGCGCCGCCCAGGCCATCGCCGCCCCGCCCAGGCCCAGCACCACCCACGCCAGCGGCCAGCGCAGCAGGCCCACGGCCACGAAGGTGCCGCCCAGCACGGCCCAGCAGGCCGTGCGGCCCATGGCATTGCCGCGCAGCGTGGGCAGCAGCTTCAGCGCGGTGGACAGGATCAGCCCCGCCGCCACCGCGCCCATGCCGCGCAGTGCGCCGGCCACCGCCGGGTGGTGCTGGAAGGACTGGTGCACCAGGGTCATGGCCAGCACGATGAAGGTGGGCACCGTCAGCATGCCGGCCACCGCCGCCGCCGCGCCGCGCAGGCCGAAGTGGCGGTCGCCGAAGACGATGGCCAGGTTGATGATGTTGGGCCCCGGCAGCACCTGGCTCAGCGCCAGCAATTCAACGAACTGCTGTTGCGTGAGCCACTGTTCGCGCTCCACCAGTTCGCGCTGGGCCACCGGCAGCACGCCGCCGAAGCCCTGCAGCGCCAGCCGGTTGAACACCCGGAACAAATCCCCCGCCGATCGCGGCCGGCGCGGCGCGTCCCCGACCGGGCTGGGGTTCATGACCTGGCGGCCCGTTCACGAAGGCGGCGCTCGGCCCACACGCTCAGGGCCATGGCCCCCAGCACCCAGGCCAGGCCCACCGCATGCAGGTGCTGGAAGCCCGACGCCGCCAGCATGGCCCCGCCCATGGCCGCGCCGATGGCCTGGCCCACGTACATGGCCGAGCTGTTCAGCGCCATCAGCGCCGGCGCCAGGGCCGGGGCGGCCAGGCCCAGGCGGGCCTGCTGCGCCGAGTTCGACGCGAAGCAGCCCAGGCCCCAGGGCGCGGTCACCAGCAGCATGGTGGCGAAACCGGTGGCCAGCGGCCAGGCCAGCAGCGACACGGCGATGCAGCCCAGCAGCACCAGCACGGCGCGCGCGGCACCCCAGTGGTCCACCCGCCGCGACAGCCACACATTGCCGATGAAGCCGAAGGCGCCGAAGGACATGAACAGCGCGCTCACCTGCGCCGGGCTGGCGTGCAGCACCTGGCGGTAGTAGGGCGCCATGTAGGCGAACTGGGTGAACTGGCCGGCCGAACTGGCCACCGTGACGGCCACCACCGCCATCAGCGCCGGGTTGGTGAGCGTGGCGCGCCAGGCGGCCATCGACAGCGGCGCCGGCTTCACGCCGTCGGGCACGGCGTGCCAGACCCAGGCCGCGCTGGCCAGGCCCAGCAGGCCCACCACGGCGAAGGCCCAGCGCCAGCTCAGCACCTCGGCGATGTAGGCATGCAGCGGCATGCCCAGCACCGAGGCCACGCTCCAGCCCAGGAACACGAAGGTGATGGCGCGTCCGCGCTGTTCGGGCGGGGCCATCACGCCGATCGCCGCCGCCGCCTGCGGCGTGACCACCGCGGCGCCCAGCATGGTGGCCGCGCGCAGCAGCGCCAGCGGGGCGTAGGCCGGCATCCACGCGGAGAGCAGGTGCCCCAGGCCGAACCAGGCCAGCCAGAAGGTCAGCAGCCGGCGCCGGTCGGTGCCGCCCACCACGGCGGCCAGCAGCGGCGCCCCCAGGCCCACCACCACCGCGCCGATGGTCACCAACTGCCCGCCCAGGGCCAGGCTGATCTGCAGGTCCTGGACGATGTTGTTCATCGCCCCCGCCACCACCATCACGCCGCAGCCGATCGCGAAGTTCGCGGCCATCAGGGACCACTGGGCCTGGCGCAGCGGTCCGGCGGGCAGGGGCAGGGCGGCGCCCTGCGCCATCAGCGGATCACCTTCAGGGCGTCCGGGTTGACGATGTGGGTGGGCTGCTGGTTGATGAAGGCGATGACGTTGTCGAAGGCGGCGCCGAAGTACATCTCGTAGCTGTCCTGCTCCACGTAGCCGATGTGCGGCGTGCACACCGCGTTTTCCAGCCGCAACAGCGGGTGGCCCTGCAGGATGGGTTCGCTCTCGAACACGTCCACCGCGGCCATGCCGGGGCGGCCCTTGTTCAGCGCCGACACCAGGGCGTTTTCTTCCACCAGCTCGGCGCGGGACGTGTTGACGAACAGCGCCGTGGGCTTCATGCGCGCCAGGTCGTCCAGGCGGATGATGCCGCGCGTGGCCTCGTTCAGGCGCAGGTGCACGCTCAGCACGTCGCAGGCCTCGAAAAAGGCGCTGCAGCTGGGCGCCGGCAGGCAGCCCTCACGGGCGGCACGTTCACGCGCGTCTTCGCTGCCCCACACGGTGACGTGCATGCCGAAGGCCCGGCCGTAGCCGGCCACCAACTGGCCGATCTTGCCGTAGCCCCAGATGCCCAGGGTCTTGCCCTTGAGCACCTGGCCCAGGCCGAAGTTCGGCGGCATGGACGCGGCCTTCAGCCCCGACTGCTGCCAGGCGCCGTGCTTCAGGTTGCCGATGTACTGCGGCAGGCGCCGCATCGCGGCCATGATCAGGGCCCAGGTCAGCTCGGCCGGGGCCACCGGCGAGCCCACGCCCTCGGCCACCGCGATGCCCAGCTTGGTGGCCGCCTCCACGTCGATGTGGCCGCCCACGCGGCCGGTCTGGGCGATGAGCTTGAGCTTGGGCAGCTTCTCCAGCAGCTGGCGCGGGAACTGGGTGCGCTCGCGGATCAGCACCAGGATGTCGGCGTCGCGCAGCCGCACCGACAACTGGCCGATGCCCTTGACGGTGTTGGTGAAGACCTTGGCGTTGTAGGGTTCCAGCCGGGCCGCGCATTTCAGCTTGCGAACCGCGTCCTGGTAGTCGTCGAGGATGATGATGTTCATAGGGCAGCCCGCCATTGTGCCCGCTCCGGCACGGGGCTTGCCGCCCGGCTACCATGCCCGCCACCCCTCAGCCCGAGGGGCACCGGAGACAGCCCGCATGACCCTCTCTATGCACAGCGCCAGCGCGCCGATCTTTCTGACCCAGCTCAAGGCCATGCTGGGCTGGCTGGACCAGGCCGAGGCCCACGCCAAGGCGCGCGGCTTCGACCCCGACAACTACCTCGGCTGCCGCCTGGCGCCCGACATGCTGCCCTTCACGGCGCAGATCCGCATTGCCAGCGACGCGGCCAAGGGCTGCATGGCCCGCCTGGCCGGCCGGGAGCCGCCGAAGTTCGAGGACAACGAGGTGCACTTCGACGAACTGCGCGAACGCATTCGCAAGACCATCGCCTACGTGGAGTCGGTGCCGGCGGCGGCGGTGGACGGCAGCGAGGCGCGCAGCATCACCATCCCCATGCGCACCCGCGAGCCCTATGTGTTCCAGGGCGCGTATTTCCTGCGCCACTGGGCGCTGCCCAACTTCTTCTTCCACTGCGGCATGGCCTATGCGCTACTGCGCCACAACGGCGTGGCGCTGGGCAAGCAGGACTTCCTGGCGCTGCCGCCGCAGGCCTGAGGGGGTCAGTGCTCCTGAAGG
Source organism: Burkholderiales bacterium JOSHI_001 (assembly GCA_000244995.1). NCBI lineage: Bacteria > Pseudomonadati > Pseudomonadota > Betaproteobacteria > Burkholderiales > Burkholderiales bacterium JOSHI_001. The sequence continues at coordinate 2,152,270 of CM001438.1, forward strand.
CCCATCGGGGCCGTCAGGTCGCCGCTGTCGGGGAAGGCCGTGTCCAGCGCGTGGTGCAGGTCCAGCCGCATGCGGCGGCTGTCGGGCAGGCTCATCGGCAGGGTGGCGAACACCGCGTCGCGCAGGTTCCACAGCTCGATGGGCTGCTGGGTGCGGCGCACCCGTTCGCGCAGCCAGGCGCCGTCGGCGCCGGGCAGGGGGTCCACCGCGGCCATGAAGCGCTGTTTCATTTCAACGAAGGCGCGGCGGGCCGCAATCTGGGCCAGGCGCTCCTGCGGCATGCCGCTGCCGGGCAGGTCCATGCCATGGGCCAGGTGGGGAAGCCGCATGCTCAGGGCTCCAGCGGCGCAAAGCCGGACAGCGGCGCGCGGGTGGGGAAATGGCGGTTCAGGCGGGCCAGGCGCAGTTCGGCCTGGTGCTGGCTGTGCGCCACCGCCACCAGGTTGTAAAGCGATGCGCGCAGGTGCCACAGTTCGCGCAGCGTGCGGGCGCGCTCCAGGCGGGTGCGCAGCCACAACGCTTCGCTGCCGCCCAGGTCAGACAGCGCGTCGGTGAATTCATCGCGCACCGCGGCCAGCCGGCGGTCGGCCGGGCGGGCCCAGGGCGTGGGGGCGGCCAGCCAGCGCAACAGGCGGCGCCAGGCGCTGGGGGCGGCAAACAGGACCGCCGGCGGGCACACCAGCACATGGCCGCTTTCGCAGCCTGCGAGCGGTCGGCCGAACAAGCGGCGCCATACAGGAACGGTGGGCATCATGGCAATGTGTATCGGCAGGTCGGGGCTGAAAGTTGAGACATTGTTGGCAGGGCAGCGCCGACTTGATCGACCGAACAAGCCGGGGTGGGGCGGGCAAATCGACCTTGCGGGACCGGCCCGGCACCGGCGGATGGCGCTGGATGGGTCCATCGGACGGGGCATTTCCCGGCCGGTTGGCGCCATGGCCTGCGCTATCCTTTGCCACCCCAAAGACCGGGACGACGAGGCAGGGACGAACCATGGGATTTCTGGACGACCTGAAGAAGCAGGCCGGCGAACTGCAGGCCCAGCAGAACCAGGACACAAGCGCCTTGCAGCGCAACGCGGCGCTGGTCGAATCAGCCTGCCAGTCGGTGGTGAAGTACTTCAACGACCTGGTGCGCCAACTGGACGTGCTGCGTCCGCGCAGCGCGGCGCGCTACGCCTTCGACAACCGCACCATCGTGGACGGCCTGCAGCACGGCGAATTCGCCGCCGACCTGCGCAAGAAGCCCCTGCGCGAGCAGCCGGTGGTGGACTACATCGAATGCCGCAGCAAGCTGAAGAGCGGGCGCACCGTCCGGCTGGCGAAAAACTTCATCAACGAGATGGAGCGGGTGGAAACCGCGGTGCGCCTGGCCGGGGTGCACTGCACGCCCGAGCCGATCCGCAACCCCGACAACGGCAAGCTGATCGAGGTGCGCTACGAATTCGTGGCCGACATCGCCTGCGGCGTGCGCGTGGTGCCCGACCACGACCGGGCCCTGCTGCGCTTCACGGTGCGCAACCTGGACGGCATTGAAAGCGTGGAAGGCGACTTCACGCCGCTGCAGATCACCCAGGCCCGGCTGGACGAACTGGCCAAATGGTGGGTGGGCCAGCCGCACCGCTTCTGGGAAGGGGCGCAAAACATGCGCCGCCAAGAGCCGCGCTGAAACCGCTGTCAGAGTTCGGGGAACTGGATCTTGCGTTGCGCCGTGTAGTGCCACCAGGGCGCGGGCGGGGCACCGCGCATGAAGTCGGTGACCGCCATGAAGGTGTCCAGCACGCAGGGGTCCTGGCGGCAGCCGCTGTGGACGCACATCGCCTGGTACAGCACGAAGGGGTCGCGCCGCGCCAGTTCACGCGGGTGGGTGATGCCCAGTTCACGCAGATCGGCCGCCATGGCCGGGCCCACGTTGGGCAACTGTTCCAGGGTCTGGCAGTCGGCGGCCCGTTGCGCCTTGCCCTTGCCTGGCGTGAAGGCCACGGCGCTCATGCCCGCCTGCCCTTCACACCAGCATGCTGTTGCGGATGAGGCCCACCGCCAGGCCTTCCAGCGCGAAGGGCTCGTCGCTGTTCACCACGATGGCTTCGAAGTCGGGATTCTCGGGCAGCAGTTCGATGCGGGTGCCCTGGCGCTTGAAGCGCTTCACGGTCACCTCGTCGCCCAGGCGCGCCACCACGATCTGGCCGTTGCGGGCTTCGGCGGCCTTTTGCACCGCCAGCAGGTCGCCGTCCAGGATGCCGGCATCGCGCATGCTCATGCCGCGCACCCGCAGCAGGTAGTCGGGCTTGCGCGGGAACATGCTGGACTCCACCACATAGGTCTGGTCGATGTGTTCCTGCGCCAGGATGGGGCTGCCGGCGGCCACCCGGCCCACCAGCGGCAGGGTCAGCTGGGCCAGGCTGGGCAGCGGCAGCATGAACTGCTTGCCGCGCGCCTGGTTCAGCGCCCGCAGCACTTCGGAACGCAGCCGGATGCCGCGCGAGGTGCCGCCCACCAGTTCGATGACGCCTTTGCGCGCCAGCGCCTGCAGGTGTTCTTCGGCGGCGTTGGCCGAGCGAAAGCCCAGTTCGGACGCGATTTCCGCCCGCGTGGGCGGGGCACCGGTGCGTTCGATGGCGCTTTGCACCAGTTCCAGGATCTGCTGCTGGCGGGCGGTGAGCTTGGGGCTTTCCTGCATGATGCGTCCTTGTGGCCCCGGACAGACCGAGGCGAAACTGGCAATTTATCCAGTGACTGTATTTTCATCCAGATGAGGGCTGCATGACAAGCACCGTCGTGATCCTGGGCACCGGCGGCACCATCGCCGGGCGCAACCTCGGCCCCGTTGAGCGCCACGCCTACCGCGCCGGCGAACTCAGCGCGGCCGAGCTGGTGGCGGCGGTGCCGGCGCTGGCGGCCAGCCCGGTGGAGGCCGAATCGCTGGCCCAGATCGACAGCAAGGACATGGGTTTTGCGGTCTGGCAGCGCCTGGCCCAGCGCGTGGCCCAGCACCTGGCGCGGCCCGAGGTGGCTGGCGTGGTGGTCACCCACGGCACCGACACCCTGGAAGAAAGCGCGTATTTCCTGCACCGCGTGCTGTCGCCGGGGAAGCCCGTGGTGTTCACCGCGGCCATGCGCCCGGCCACCGCGCCCGGGGCCGACGGCCCGGCCAACCTGCTGGACGCGGTGGCCCTGGCCGGCTGGGGCGGGCCCGACCGGCCGCAGGGCGTGCTGGCCGTGCTGGGCGGCGTGGTGCATGGCGCGGCGGATGTGCGCAAGGCCGACTGCAACCTGGTGGACGCCTTCGATTCCGGCGAAGCCGGCGCGCTGGCGCGGCTGGAAGGCGGCGTGTTGCGCCGCTGGCGGGCCTGGCCGGCGGGCCCCGCGCTGGGCCTGGCCACGGTGGCGGCCGCGCCCGAGACCTGGCCGGCGGTGGAAATCCTGATCAGCCACGCCCAGGCCCGCGGCGCGGTGGTGGACGCGCTGCTGGGCAGCGGCGCCGCCGGCCTGGTGGTGGCGGGCACCGGCAATGGCACGCTGCACGCCGACCTTGAAGTGGCCTTGAAAGCCGCCCATGCGCGCGGGGTGCCGGTGTGGCGCTGCACCCGCTGCGCCCGCGGCGCGGTGGTGGGGCGCGGCGCCGGCGCGCTGCCCCATGCCGGCGCCTTGAGCCCGGTGAAGGCGCGCATCGAGCTGATGCTGCAACTGCTGGCCGACAAGGCGGCCTGAAACGAAAAAGCCGCCCCGTGGGGCGGCTTGCGATGCGGGGCGCTGCGTTCAGGCCAGCTTCAGCGTCACGTCCACGTTGCCGCGGGTGGCGTTGGAGTAGGGGCAGACCTCGTGGGCGGTGTCCACCAGGGCCTGGGCGGCGACGCGGTCCATGCCCGGCAGCGAGATGGTCATGGCCACTTCAATGCCAAAGGCACCGGCCTTGCCCTTGTGGGCGCCAATGCCCACCGACGACTGGATGGACACCTCCTTGGGCAGGGCCAGCTTCTGGCGCCCGGCCACGGCCTTCAGCGCGCCGATGAAGCAGGCCGCGTAGCCGGCGGCGAACAACTGCTCGGGGTTGGTGCCGAAGGCGCCGTCGCCGCCCAGTTCCTTGGGCGTGGTCAGCGTGGCTTTCAGCGCGCCGTCGGACGATTCGGCGGTGCCGGCGCGGCCTCCGGTGGCGGTGGCGTGGGCGGTGTACAGGGCTTGTTCGATGGCCATTTTGGGCTCCTCAGGTTGAAGTGGCAGGGGCAAGGGCGCCGGCGGTGGCACTAGGCCATGGCCTGCGGGGGAGAGAGCAGTTGGTTGCGCAGCAGCGACAGGCGCTGGGTGAGCTGGCGGATGTCGTCCAGCGAGCAGGCGGTGGCGCAGGCGATGGCCTGGGGCACCGCCAACGCGCGCTTTTTCAGTGCCCGGCCCGCCGGTGAAAGCCGAAGCAGCACGCGGCGTTCGTCGGCGGCGTCGCGCAGGCGGTTGACCAGGCCCTGCTGCTCCAGGCGCTTGAGCAGCGGGGTCAGGGTGCCGGAATCCAGGGTCAGGCGCTCGCCCAGCTGCGACACGGTGAGGCCGTCGCCTTCCCACAGCACCAGCAGCACCAGGTACTGTGGGTAGGTGATGCCCAGCGGTTCCAGCAGCGGCTTGTAGGCCTTGGTCATGGCCAGCGAGCCGGCATACAGCGCAAAGCACAGCTGGTGGTCCAGCGCCAGCCAGTCGGTGCCGGCGGGAAGGGCGGCTGCGGTGGGAGCGGCAGCTGTGCGGGGCGGGCGGCGCGAAGGCATGGGGTGAATGTAGTGTGCAATTGAATTGCACACAATTGAAATGGTCTTTGAAAGGCCGCTGCGCCAGGGTGCCAGGGCACCGGCGAGCGGCCGTGGGCGGCGCGGCTGGCGCCGACAGGCCTGGGGCCGCCTGGCCCCCTCAGGCCTCGGCCGGGATGCGCAGCACCTGGCCCGGGTAGATCTTGTCCGGGTGGCTGAGCATGGGCTTGTTGGCCTCGAAGATGGCCTGGTACTTGTTGGGCGTGTCGTAGAAGGCCTTGGAGATCTTGGACAGGTTGTCGCCCTTCTCCACGGTGTAGTACTGGGCTTCGTCGGCCGGTTCGGCCACGGTCATCATGTCGTTCACGGCGGCCACATGTTCCACGTTGCCGCAGCACAGCAGCACCTTTTCCTTGGTGTCCTGGTCGGGCGCCACGCCAGCCACGGTGACCGTGGAGCTGGGGGCGTCGAAGGCCACGTCCAGCGCCTCGACATTCAGGTTCATCGCCCGGATGTAGGTGGCGATGGCGTCGCCGGCGGCGGCGCTCAGCGCGGCCACGTTGTCCGGCGACGGGTCGGCCTTCACCGCCTCGGTGGCGGCCTGGGCGCCTTCGTGGCGGTGGAACAGCTTCTCGCCGGCTTCCTTGATAAAGCTCATCAGTCCCATGGTTCGCTCCTCTGCGGTGGTTGGGTTGCCCACTGTAGCCGGTGCGGGCCCGGGCGCTGTGACGGGGTGAGACGGGAAGAGGTGCGCGCCCGGGATGGGCGGCTCGAACGGGGAGGACGCCGAGGCCGCTGGAACGTGGGAGGAACGCTCCCGGACGCGCCCCGCCAGTGTGGCGGGGCCGCGTTGCTGGCGCTGCGGCGGGATGTTGCGCCGGTGTTTCCGGCGTGTTCTACCGGGTCAGTGGTCGTGCTGGCAGCCGGGGCCGTGGACATGCCCGTGGTCATGGTCATGGCCATGGCCATGCGCGTGGTCATGACCCTGCGCGTGCCCATGGGCGTGGTGGGCGTGATCATGGGCCGGGCCGGCGGCCAGCCCGCTCCCGGTGTCGGGGTCGAAGCCGGCCATTGCGTCGCTCACGATCAGGTGCTGCTGGCGCAGGCGCTGTGCCAGCGCGGCGTCGGGCGCCAGCAACAGGCCGTCGGCCTGCACCTCCACCGCCACATGCTGGCTGCCCAACTGGTAAGCCACCCGCAGCAGGTCGCGCGGGCTGCCATGTTCGGCGCAGGCCCGCACCACCATCACCGGCTGCGGCGCCGCGCGCACCTGCACCAGCGAACCGTCCTCGGCCAGCAGCACGTCGCCGCCGCGCAGCGCGCTGCCGGGGGGCAGGGCCACCGCCAGGGCGCGTCCGCCGGAGTCGGTGGCGCTGAAGGCGGCCTGCTGGCGCTGGTCCCAGGCCAGTTCGACCGTGGCCGCGCGCTTCAATAACACCGCGGCGAGGCCGCGGCCCTGGGGAATGACTTTGGTGACCTTGAGCATGTGCCCATTGTCGCGCGCTCCGGGCGGGCGCGCCCTGTGGCAACATGGCCGGCAGCTCTGAAGCGACCCATGACCCCACCGCAGCGCGCGACTCCCCCCGGCCCGCAGGCCGTGACCGCGCTGATGCGCGCGTCCCACCCCGACCCCTACGCCGTGCTGGGCCTGCATGCCGATGGGCCCGGCGCCTGGCAGGTCCGCGCCTTGCTGCCCGGGGCCTTGGCGGTGCAGGCGGTGGCCAGCGCCGACGGCGCGCCGCTGGCCGACCTGGCCCGGGTGCCTGGCAGCGACCTGTTCTGCGCCGCGCTGTCGGGGCCGGCCGAGCGCTTTGCCTACCGCTTACGCGTCACCTGGCAGCGCCCCGGGGGCGAGCCCGTGGTGACCGAGATCGAAGACCCTTACCGCTTCGCGCCCCTGCTGTCCGACATGGACCTGTGGCTGCTGGCCGAAGGCACCCACCAGCGGCCCTTCGAGCGCCTGGGCGCGCACCTGGTTGAGCACGAAGGCGTGGCCGGTGTGCGCTTCGCGCTGTGGGCGCCGAATGCGCAGCGGGTGTCGGTGGTGGGCGACTTCAACCACTGGGACGGCCGTCGCCACATGATGCGCTTGCGCCGCGAATGCGGCGTCTGGGAAGCCTTCGTGCCGCACATGCAGGCAGGCGACCTGTACAAGTACGAACTGGTGGACGCCCAAGGCGGGCTGTCCTTGCGTGCCGACCCGGTGGCCTTCGCGGCCGAATTGCGACCGGGCACGGCGTCCAAGGTGTGGCGCCTGCCGCCCAAGGCAGGGCGCTCGCCGTCGGCGGCTTCCAATGCGCTGGACGCGCCCATGTCCGTCTATGAAGTGCATGCGCCGTCCTGGCGCCGTCCGGCCGATGGCGGCCAGCGCTGGGCCGGCTGGCGCGAACTGGCCACCACCCTGGTGCCCTATGCGCGCGACCTGGGCTTCACCCACCTGGAACTGTTGCCGGTGCACGAGCACCCCTTCGACGGGTCCTGGGGCTACCAGCCCACGGGCCTGTACGCGCCCACCGCGCGCCTGGGCACGCCGGACGATTTCCGCGCCTTCGTGGACGCGGCCCACGAAGCGGGACTGGGCGTCATCATCGACTGGGTGCCGGGCCACTTCCCGACCGACGCCTTTGCGCTGGCGAAATTCGACGGCACGCACCTGTACGAACACGCCGACCCGCGCGAGGGCTACCACCCCGACTGGAACACCCTCATCTACAACTTTGGCCGGGTGGAAGTGCGCAACTTCCTGGTCGGCAACGCGCTGTACTGGTGTGAACACTTCGGCATCGACGGCCTGCGCGTGGACGCGGTGGCGTCCATGCTGTACCGCGACTACAGCCGCAAGGCCGGCGAATGGGTGCCCAACCGCCATGGCGGGCGTGAAAACCTCGAAGCGGTGGACTTCCTGCGCCGCATGAACCACAGCGTGGGCACCCAGGCGCCGGGCGTGGCCACCATCGCCGAAGAATCCACCGCCTGGCCCGGCGTCAGCCGCCCGCCCAGCGACGACCTGCAATCGGGTGGCCTGGGCTTCCACTACAAGTGGAACATGGGCTGGATGAACGACACCCTGCGCTACCTGGCGCGCGAGCCCGTCTACCGCCCCCACCACCACGACGAATTGCGCTTCGGGCTGATGTACGCCTTCAGCGAAAACTTCCTGCTGCCGCTGTCGCACGACGAGGTGGTGCACGGCAAGGGCTCGCTGCTCACCCGCATGCCGGGCGATGAATGGCAGCGATTTGCCCACCTGCGCCTGCTGTATGGCTGGATGTGGGCCCACCCGGGCAAGAAGCTGCTGTTCATGGGCGGCGAAATCGCCCAGGAACGCGAATGGAATGCCGATGCGGCACTCGACTGGCACCTGCTGGAACACGGCCCGCAGGCCGCCCGCCATGCCGGCGTGCAGCGCCTGGTGCGCGACCTGAACAGCGTGATGCGCCACTTCCCCGCGCTGCACGCCCAGGACGCGCAGCCGCAGGGCTTCGAGTGGGTGCGCCACGACGACGCGGCGCAGTCCACCTTCAGCTTCGTGCGCCGCGCGCCGGACGGCAGCCAGGTGCTGGTGCTGGCCAATTTCACGCCGGTGCCGCGCCTGGGTTTTCGCATCGGCGTGCCCGGCGGCCTGGCCGGCCAGCGCTGGCGCGAGGTGATCAACACCGACCTCGGTGTGTATGGCGGCAGCGGTGTGGCCACCGGCCTGGCTGAATTGCAGGCCGTGCCCAGTGACGGCCATGCGGCCAGCCTGTTGTGCGACCTGCCGCCGCTGGCGGCCGTGTACTGGGTGCTGAGCGAATGAAGACGATGCTGGGCGGCGGGACCCCCTTGGGCCAGGCCCTGCCGCTGGGCCGTGAGACCGCTCGGCCGCCGGCCCCGCTGTCGGCCGGCCGGCCCTGGCCCCTGGGCGCCACGCCGGACGAGCGCGGCGTGAACTTCGCCCTGGCCGCGCCGGGCGCCGACGCGGTGGAGTTGTGCCTGTTCAACGACGCCGGCGTCGAAGCCCAGCGCCTGATGCTGCGCAACCCCACCCACGGCGTGTGGCACGCCCACCTGGCCGGCGTGGGAGAAGGCCTGGTGTACGGCTGGCGGGTGCACGGCCCCTGGGCGCCGGCCCAGGGCCAGCGCTTCAACCCCAGCAAATTGCTGCTGGACCCGTATGCGCGCGAGGTGCTGGGCCGCTACGACGGCAGCGAACTGATGTTGGGCCACGACCCGCAGGACCCCAGCCAGCCCGACCGGCGCGACAACGCGGCCGTGGCCTTGAAGGCCCGCGTGGTGGCCGACCCCGCGGCCCTGCCTGAAAGCGCCCATGTGCGCGTGCCGCCGGCCGCCACCGTGCTGTACGAAGCGCATGTGAAGAGCGCCACCCAGCGCCACCCCGGCGTGCCCAAGGCCTTGCGCGGTACCTATGCCGGCTTCGCCCACCCGGAGATGCTGGACCACCTGCAGCACCTGGGGGTCACCACCGTCAGCCTGATGCCCCTGCACCAGCGGGTGGACGAGGCCCGGCTGCTGGCCCTGGGCCTGTCCAACCACTGGGGCTACAACCCGGTGGCCTGGATGGCGCCGGAGTCGCGCTTTGCCGGTGCGGGCGGCGGTGGCGGCGCGCTGCCGGCTCCGGGCCATGCGCTGCGCGAATGCCGCGCCATGGTGGCCGCCCTGCATGCGCGGGGCTTCGAGGTGGTGCTGGACGTGGTGTTCAACCACAGCGCCGAACTGGACGAACTGGGCCCGACCTTCCACCTGCGGGGCATGGACAACGCCCACTACCACCTGCTGGCGCGTGGCGACGCCGCGAAGTACGACAACCACACCGGCTGCGGCAACACCCTGAACCTGATGCAGCCACGCACCCTGCAGCTGGTGATGGATGCGCTGCGCTTCTGGGTGCAGGTGATCGGGGTGGACGGCTTCCGATTCGACCTGGCCAGCGCCCTGGTGCGCGGCGACAGCGGCTTCACGGCCCAGGCGCCGCTGCTGGCCGCCATCGCCCAGGACCCGGCCCTGGCCACCACCAAGCTGATCGCCGAGCCCTGGGACATCGGCCCCGGCGGCTACCGCCTGGGCGCCTTCCCGCCCGGTTGGGCCGAATGGAACGACCGCTACCGCGACACCCTGCGCCGCTTCTGGCTGCGCGGGCAGGCCCACCGCGGCGACTTTGCCCATGCGCTGGCCGGCTCGTCCAGCCTGTTCGCCCCCAGCCGGCGCGCGCCCACGGCCAGCATCAACTTCATCACCGCGCACGACGGCTTTACCCTGGCCGACCTGGTCAGCCACCGCGAACGCCACAACCAGGCCAATGGCGAAGACAACCGCGACGGCCACGGCCACAACCTGTCCACCCACTGTGGCGTGGAAGGGCCCAGCACCGACCCCGCGGTGCGCGCGCAGCGCCAGCAGTTGCAGCGCGCGCTGCTGGCCACGCTGTTCACCAGCCTGGGCACGCCCATGCTGCTGTCGGGCGACGAGATCGGCCACAGCCAGCGCGGCAACAACAACGCCTATTGCCAGGACAACGACATCACCTGGCTGAACTGGCCCCAGGCCGATGCCGGCCTGGCCGATTTCACCGCCCGCTGCATCCGCCTGCGGCGCCAGGTGCTGGCGTCCTGCCCCAGCGGCGGTGCGCGCTGGTTGAGCCATGCCGACGTCAGCTGGCTCACGCCCGAAGGCTTGGCCCTGGGCTCGGCCGACTGGGAACACCCCACCGACCACGCGCTGGCGGTCTGGCTCACGCCCGGCCGCGCCGACCCCCAGGCCACGCCCACCGGCACGCAGTGGCTGATGCTGGTGAACGCCGACGACCGGGCGCGCCGCTTCACGCTGCCGGGCGCACCGGCCTGGCGCCTGGCGCTGCGCAGCGACGCGGGTGCCGTGCCCATGCTGGACGAGGTGCTGGGCGCGCAGGTGGATGTCCCTGCGTCAAGCCTGTGGCTGGCGCAACGATCACAATGAAAAGCAAGGCCCCGATGCGGGCCCCGAATTCAAAGACGGAGACACGACCATGGCCGCACCCATGCAATCCACGCAGCTTGTTCGACGCACCATCGCGCTGGTGCTGGCCGGGGGGCGCGGCTCGCGCCTGAAAGCGCTGACCGACCGCCGCGCCAAGCCGGCGGTGTACTTCGGCGGCAAGTTCCGCATCGTTGACTTCGCGATGAGCAACTGCGTGAACAGCGGCATCCGCCGCATCGGTGTCATCACCCAGTACAAGTCGCATTCGCTCATCCGCCACCTGCAGCGCGGCTGGAGCTTCCTGCGCGGCGAGATGAACGAGATGATGGACCTGCTGCCGGCGCAGCAGCGCATCGATGAAGAACACTGGTACCGCGGCACCGCCGACGCGGTGTTCCAGAACCTGGACATCATCGCGTCCGGCAAGCCCGAGTACGTGGTGGTGCTGGCCGGCGACCACATCTACAAGATGGACTACTCGGTGATGCTGAAGGACCATGTGGAGCATGGCGCCGGCTGCACCGTGGGCTGCATCGAGGTGCCGCGCGAAGAGGCCAGCGCCTTCGGCGTGATGGCGGTGGACGCGGTGCGCCAGATCACCAGCTTCGTGGAAAAGCCGGTCGACCCGCCGCCCATGCCCGACCGGCCCGACCAGTCGCTGGCCAGCATGGGCATCTACATCTTCAACGCCGAGTACCTGTACCAGCTGTTGAACGAAGACCTGGCCGACCCGAACAGCAGCCACGACTTCGGCAAGGACGTGATCCCCAAGGTGGTGGCACAGGGCAAGGCGCTGGCGCACCCCTTCTCGATGAGTTGCGTCTCCAGCAACGCCAACGCGCCGGCCTACTGGCGCGACGTGGGCACCATCGACGCCTTCTGGGCCGCCAACCTGGACCTGGCCAGCATCATCCCCGAGCTGGACATCTACGACGAAAACTGGCCGATCTGGACCTACCAGCGCCAGCTGCCGCCGGCCAAGTTCATCCCGGACGTGAACGGCCAGCACGGCAAGGCGGTGAACACCCTGGTGTCGGGCGGCTGCATCGTCAGCGGCTCGCATGTGCAGAACTCGGTGCTGTTCTCCAATGTGCGGGTGCGGTCCTTCTGCCATGTGCTGGACGCGGTCATCCTGCCCGGGGTCACGGTGGAGCGCGGCTGCCGGCTGACCAAGGTGGTGATCGACCGCGGCTGCACCTTGCCCGAAGGCATGGTCATCGGCGAGGACCCGGTGGCCGACGCCCAGCGCTTTGACCGCAGCGAAGGTGGGGTGGTGCTGGTCACGCGCGAGATGCTGGCCAATCTGGCCGCCTGACGGGCGCTCGCATGCGGGTCCTGCAGGTCAGCGCCGAGATCTTTCCCCTGCTGAAGACCGGTGGCCTGGCCGACGTGGCCGGGGCGCTGCCGGCCGCACTGCTTCGACAAGGCGTGGAGTTGCGCGCCTTGCTGCCCGGCTTTCCAGCCATCGAGGCCGCCCTGGCCGACGCGGTGGACGTGGCCCCGCTGCCCACCCCTTGGGGCGACGCGGTGCAGATGCGCTACGGGCGCCTGGCCGCGCTGGACGGGTTGCCGGCCTACGTGGTGCACGCGCCCGCGCTCTACGGCCGGCCCGGCAATCCCTACCACGACGCCCATGGCCAGCCCTATGCCGACAACCACCGCCGCTTCGCGCTGCTGGGCTGGGCCGCGGCGCGCCTGGCCCAGGGGCTGGACGCCTACTGGGCGCCGCGCGTGGTGCACAGCCACGACTGGCATGCGGCGCTGGCCAACGCCTACATCGCGCTGGCCCCGGCGTCGGATCGGGCCGGCGTGGGCACGGTCTACACCGTGCACAACCTGGCCTACCAGGGCCTGTTCGCGCCACAGCTTCTGGGTGAATTGGGCCTGCCGCCCAGTGCCTTCGCGGTGGCCGGGCTGGAGTTCCATGGCCAACTGTCCTTCATGAAGGCCGGGCTGTACTACGCCCAGCGCATCACCACCGTCAGCCCCAGCTACGCCCGCGAGATCCAGACGCCCGAGCAGGGCTTCGGCCTGGACGGCCTGCTGCGCGACCGCGCCAGCGACACCCTGGGCATCCTCAATGGTGTGGACGAAGGCGTGTGGAACCCGGCCGCCGATGCGCACATCCCGGTGCGTTTTGACGCCGGCAAACCCGGCGCCAAGGCCAGGTGCAAGGCCGCACTGCAGGCCGATCTGGGCCTGGCGGTGCAGGACGACAAGCCGCTGTTCGCCATCGTCAGCCGCCTGGCGGAACAAAAGGGCCTGCCGCTGTTGCTGGCCGCGCTGCCCGAGATCACCTCGCGCGGCGGCCAGCTGGCGCTGCTGGGCAGTGGTGACGCCGCGCTGGAGACCGCCTTCCGCGAGGCCGCCGCCGCCTTGCCGCAGCAGGTGGCGGTGCGCATCGGCTACGACGAGCCGCACGCCCATCGCCTTTTTGCCGGCAGCGACGTCACCCTGGTGCCCAGCCTCTACGAGCCCTGCGGCCTGACCCAGATGTACGGCCTGCGCTATGGCAGCCTGCCCCTGGTGCGCCGCGTGGGCGGGCTGGCCGACACGGTGGTGGACTGTTCGCTGGAGAACATGGCCGAAGGCAGCGCCAACGGTTTTGTCTTCGACCGCTTTGCGGTTGAAGACCTGGGCCGCGCCATCCGCCGGGCCTTCGCCCTGCACGCCCGCCACGGCGACTGGCGCGCGGTGCAGCGCCGGGCCATGGCCCAGCATTTCGGCTGGGACGCGCCAGCCGCGGCCTACGCCGCGCTGTACCGCCAACTGGCGGCGTGAGAATCGGCGCCGCACCAACCTGGGGCGGCATTCATTTCGCTAGGGCCTGCTGATGAACCCGAAAGACTTCAACTACGACCACCCCGACCGCGACGTGGCGGCCTTCAAGCGCGCCATCGCCAACAAGCTGATCTACGCCGTGGGCAAGGACCCGGTGGCTGCGCGCATCGAAGACTGGTGGCATGCCACCGCGCTGGCGGTGCGCGATCAGTTGGTGGAACGCTGGATGCACACCACCCGCACCCAGTACCAGCAGGACGTGAAGCGGGCCTATTACCTGTCGATGGAGTTCCTGATCGGCCGCACCTTCACCAACGCGCTGCTGGCGCTGGACATCGCGCCGGTCATCAAGCAGGCGCTGGCCGATTTCGACGTGGACTTCGACGCCATGGCCGAGTTCGAGCCCGATGCCGCCCTGGGCAACGGCGGCCTGGGCCGGCTGGCGGCGTGTTTCCTGGACAGCATGGCCACCCTGGGCGTGCCCGGCTTCGGCTACGGCATCCGCTATGAATACGGCATGTTCCGCCAGGTCATCCAGAACGGCCGCCAGGTGGAGGTTCCCGACTACTGGCTGAAGCACGGCAACCCCTGGGAATTTCCGCGCCCCGAGGTCAGCTACCGCGTCTGTTTCGGCGGCCATGTCGAGCAGCAGACCGGCGCCAAGCCCGGCGACCGCCGCCGCTGGCTGCCGGCCGAGGACGTGCAGGCCATGGCCTACGACACCATCATCCCCGGCTACGGCACCCAGGCCACCAACACCCTGCGCCTGTGGAGCGCCAAGGCCACCGAGGAGATGAACCTCAAGGCCTTCAACCAGGGCAATTACTTCGCCGCGGTGGAGGGCAAGAACCACAGCGAAAACGTCTCGCGCGTGCTGTACCCCGATGACAGCACGCCGTCGGGGCGCGAACTGCGGCTGCGCCAGGAGTACTTCTTCTGCTCGGCCAGCCTGCAGGACCTGCTGCACCGCTACCTGCGCAACCACACCACCTTCGACGCGTTGCCGGACAAGGTGAGCATCCACCTGAACGACACCCACCCGGTGCTGGCGGTGCCCGAACTGATGCGCCTGCTGGTGGACGAACACGGCGTGCCCTGGGCCACCGCCTGGGGCCTGACACAACGTATCTTCAGCTACACCAACCACACCCTGATGCACGAGGCGCTGGAAACCTGGCCGGTGGACATCCTGGGCCGGGTGCTGCCGCGCCACCTGCAGATCATCTTCGACATCAACGCTGGCTTCCTGAAAGAGATCACCGACGGCAACGGCCACGATGTGGAGCTGATGCGCCGCGTCTCGCTGGTGGACGAGGGGGGCGAGCGGCGCGTGCGCATGGCCTACATCGCGGTGCTGGCCAGCCACAGCGTGAACGGCGTGTCGGCACTGCACTCCGAACTGATGAAGCAGAGCATCTTTGCCGACTTCGCCAAGCTGTGGCCCGAACGTTTCAACAACAAGACCAATGGCGTCACGCCGCGGCGCTGGCTGGCCCAGGCCAACCCCTGGCTGACGCAACTGCTGGACGGGCGCATTGGCAAGGGCTGGCGGCGCGACCTGTCGCAGCTGGAAGCGCTGCGCCACATGGCCTCGCAGCCGGCCTTCGTGGACGCCTTCGCCCAGGCCAAGCGCCACAACAAGCAGCGCCTGGCGGCCTGGGTGGCCAAGCACCTGCCGCAACCGGGCCTGAGCCTGAACCCCGACGCGCTGTTCGACGTGCAGGTCAAGCGCATGCACGAGTACAAGCGCCAGCTGATGAACGTGCTGCACGTCATCACCCGCTACCACCGCATCCTGGACAAGCCCGACGCCGACTGGGTGCCGCGCGTGGTGGTGTTCTCCGGCAAGGCGGCCAGTGCGTACCACATGGCCAAGCAGATCATCCACCTGATCAACGACGTGGCCCGCACCATCAACGCCGACGCGCGGGTGGGCGACCGGCTGAAGGTGGTGTTCCTGCCCAACTACTCGGTCAGCCTGGCCGAGACCATCATCCCGGCGGCCGACCTGTCGGAGCAGATCTCCACCGCCGGCACCGAAGCCAGCGGCACCGGCAACATGAAGTTCGCGCTGAACGGGGCGCTGACCATCGGCACCCTGGACGGCGCGAACGTGGAAATCCGCGAGCAGGTGGGGGCGGACAACATCTTCATCTTCGGCCACACCACGCCCGAGGTGGCGGCCCTGCGCGCCAGCGGCTACCAGCCGCGCGGCTTCTACGAGAACAACGCCGAACTGGCCCGGGTGCTGGATGCCATCCGCGACGGCGCCTTCAACCCCGAGGAGCCCGGGCGTTACCAGGGCATCTTCGACACCCTGGTGAACTGGGGCGACCACTACCTGCTGCTGGCCGACTACGCCAGCTACGTGGCCACCCAGGAAAGCGTGGACGCGCTGTACCGCGACAAGGCGGCCTGGACCCGCAAGGCCATCCTGAACGTGGCGGCGATGGGCTTTTTCTCGTCGGACCGCACCATTGCGGAGTACGCGCACCAGATCTGGCACACCCCGCCGGTGCGGCTGCGCTAGCGCCGTCGTTCCCGGCGGCTCAAGTTCGTGCGGGCCTGGCCGAAAAGGACGGTATCCCGTTTCACGGACTGCCATGGCCGCCGAGCGCCGCAACCACTACCGCATCCTGTTCGTCCAGCCCGAGGCGCCGCCGGAGGTGATCAAGGCCGCCTGGCGCGCGCTGATGAGCACGCTGCGCGCCCACCCCGACCTGGGCGGTGACGGCGAGCAGGCCGCCCGGCTGAACGCCGCCTACGCGGTGCTGAGCGACCCCCAGCAGCGCCTGGCCTACGACCGCAGCCTGCGCCGGCCGGGGCGGGGCGCCGCAGCGGTCGCTCAGGCCGCAGTGGCCGACCCGGGCTGCCCCTTCTGCGGCCATGCGCTGCCCGACCGCATGGGGCGCGACAGCAGCTGCGGCGCCTGCGGCAGCCCGCTGTGGCCCGCGCCGCGGGCCGAGCGGCATGCCAAGGCCGAAGTGCTGGGCCGCCGCCGCGCCGAGCGCCTGGTGCGCAACACCGTGGTGCTGTTGCGCCAACCGGGCCTGACCGGCGAGCGCCGCGCACAGCTGCGCGACCTGTCACTCGGCGGGCTGGCCCTGGTGGCCGGCCAGCGCCTGAGCCCCGGCAGCGTCTTCCGCGTGCAGGCGCCGCAATTCGACGCCCTGGCCCTGGTGGTGTCCTGCCGCGCAGTGCAGGCCGGCCACAGCGTGCACGCCCGGCTGCTGACGCTGAAGGTGCTGCCCGGCAGCCAGGGTGCGGTGCTGGACCTGCGGGCCTGAAGTACCCCGTTGCCGCAGGCCAGGGCGCGCATGCCTGGCAGCGCAGCTTCAGTTGAAGTTGTACTTCAAGCCCACCGTCAGGCTGCGCGGCGCGCCGGGTGCGAAGAAGGTGCTGTGGCGCAGCGGCCGGTCGCCGTTGGCATCTGCGGCAAAGGGCCGGGCCTGGAAGTTGCCGTTGGCATCGAAGGCGGTGGCACCCAGCTGCGCGGCCGTGGTGTAGCGGCGGTTGAACAGGTTGTTCACCTGGGCGAACAGCTTCAGGCCGGTCATGGGCTTGTATTCGGCGTTGAGGTTCAGCACCGCGTAGCCGGGGTTGCGCCCCGACCCGAGGTAGAACACACCGTCCGCCTGGTGCTGGCCGTTTTCATTCCCGCGTGCCAGCGAGCCCCCCACCGCATTGACATCCAGCCCCACCGACAGGGCGCCGGAAACCTGCAGGTCGGCATACAGCTTCAGCATGTGGCGGGGCACCAGCGGGATCCGGTCACCGGGGCGGATGTCGATGGTGCCTTCAACACCGGGGAACCCGTTCGCCACCGACGCGTTGCTGCTGTTGGACGAACCGTCCACCACCTCGGGGCTGCGGTAGGTGGCGTCCAGCCAGGTGTAGTTGGCGCCCAGCGTCATGCCCTTGGCCGGGGTGACCGCCAGGCCCAGTTCCACGCCCTGGCGCCGGGTCTTGCCGAAGTTCTTGAAGTAGCCGAAGCCGGCAGCGTCGTCGGCCACGAACAGCAGGTCGTCCTTGTTGTCCGAGCGGAACAGCCCCAGCGACCAGGTCAGCGCGCCGGGCGTGCCGCCGCGCAGGCCGGCTTCCAGCGTGGTGGTCACCACCTGGCGCAGCGGCGGGTCGCCGGCGAAGGCGTTGGGCAGCTTGCAGGGGTTGGCCGGGTCGGCACAACCCAGTTCCACCGACGACGGCGCGCGGCTGCCCTGGTTCAGGCCGATGTAGGCGTTCAGCCCCGTGGTCGGGGTGAAGGTCAGGCCGATGGCCGGGTTGAAGCGCTGGTAGCGGTGGTCGCCGTCCAGCGATCCGGCGCCGCCACCGGGGATGATGGCGTCGCGGTTGCGGATGGTGCTGCGGTTGTAGCGCCCGGCCAGGGTGAGGTGGGTGCCCCGGGCCAGGGTGAGCACGCTGCTGGCGAAGGCGCTGTAGGTGCGGGTGCGTCCGCTCAGGTCCACCCGGGTGTCGTAGGGTTCACCGTCCACGTCGCCGCCATTGACGCCATCGCCGAAAGCGCCCACACCGGTGATGGTGCGGTCGGCGTTCAGGTAGCCCAGTTCGGAGCCCTGCACGAACTGGCTGCGGCTGCTGTCCAGCGCCAAGCCCACCAGCGACTGGCTGGGCAGGCCGAACAGCGGTCCGTCGTAGTTCAGTTGCAGGCCCAGGCCCTGGTTGCTCTGGTCGGTGCGGGTGGTGTTGAGCACGCCATCGCACTTCTCGGCCGGCTCGTCCAGCAGCAGCGCGTTGGCAATGCAGCGCCACTTGGGGAAGGGCGTGTTGGCGGCGCTCTCGCCTGCGGTGGGGAAGCCGGTGAAGCCTGCGTTGGTGAGGGCCGTGCGCTCAGCGGCGTTGGGCTGGTACACCGCCTGGTCCAGCGCGTCGTCGTTCACGTCGCCGTTGAAGGTGCGCGACTTGACCTTGCGGTAGTAAGCCTGACCGGTCAGCGTGAGCTGTTCGCTGAGGCCGTGGCTGAAGGCCAGGTTCAGCAGCAGCGAGCGGTTCTTGGTGTTGTCCGGTCGGGAATAGACGCTGTTCCAGTCCTGCGACAGCTGCTGGGCATCCTGCAGGCCATTGCCGTTCAGGTCGGTGCGGGCCGCGGCGGCGGTGAGCGTCAGGCGGGTGTCGCCGAAGCGTTGCCCCACCTTGCCGAAAAGCTGCAACACGTCCGAAGGCGAATCCACGCGCCAGCCGTCGTCCTTGAACTGGTTCGCGGTGGCGTACCAGTTCAGGCCGTCTTCGCGGCTGCCGCCGGTTTCCACTTCGACCGAGATGCGCTTGTGCGAGCCCACCTGCACCTGCGCCGAGGTACCGGGAAACTTCGCTCCGTCCTTGGTCTGCACCGCCAGCGCGCCGCCCAGCGTATTCAGGCCGAACAGCGGGTTGGAGCCGGGGTTCAGCGTGATCGACGCGATGGCCGCCTTGGGCACCAGGTCCCAGCTGACCACGTCGCCGAAAGGTTGGTTCAGCCGCACGCCGTCCATGTAGATCGACAGGCCCTGGGCCGCACCCAGCAGCGGCGACGCGGTGAAGCCGCGGTAGTTCACGTCCGGCTGGAAGGGGTTGTTCTGCACCTCGTTCAGGTGCACGCTGCCCAGTCGCCGGGACATGAAGCTGGTCAGGTCGTTGGCCTGGCTGCGGTCCAGGTCGGCGGCGTTGGCGGTCTGGGCATTGGCCGCGATCTTGTCCTTGGTCACCCCGGTGCCGGCCAGCGGGGAAATGCCCAGCACTTCAACACGACTGGGTTCGGTGGTCGCCGAGGTCTGTGCCCCTGTCGGTGTGGCCACGGTCCCCAGGACGGCCAGGCAAGCCCAGGCCAGGGGGTGCAGGCGCGGCGCGCGCGTTGCAGCAATCATGAAGTCTCCTCGAACATGTTGTGATCGTCCCGTGCAGCACGGGCGAACCAGTCTAGCCAGAGGCCACCCCCTGCTTTCGGGAGAATCTCCCAAGGCGTGGGGCGTGGACAATCCGCGACACAGCGGGAAACCATGCATGACGCCGGGCATGGCCCGGCCGCCGAATCCCCCGCAGGAATGCCGCACCCATGAACACAGCCCTTGCATCACCACCGGTGGACACCGCACCGCTGCCACTGGAACTTCCCCGTCTGGTGATGGTGCGTGCGCTGATGGTGGCGCCGCTGGCCATGCTGCTGGCCCTGGTGCTGGGTTTTTTGCGCAGTGGGGAAGACATCCGCATTGAAACCGAAGGTGCGCTGGAACTGGCCACCACCATGATGCGGATTGGCGAAGTGGCGAAGTTGGATGACGCCGAAGCGCGGCGCGCGCTGCACCTGCTGCACATCGACGGCCGGCTGCGCCATGTGAACATGACCCTCACCGACGCGCAGGGCAAGTCGCTGCTGGCCACCTTGCCGCAGTCACCGGTGCCTGCGCCCTTGGCCTGGATGGTGAGCCTGCACCGCCACTGGCAGCGCGACGACACCCCGCTGGAACTGCACCACACCCTGGCGCGGCCGAACGGCCAGGACTGGCAGCTGAGCCTGCAGACCATGAGCGACACCGAGCGCCTGGACGGCATGCGCTACCTGCTGGAGGAGATGCTGGCCGACAGCATGAGCCTGGGGGTGATGCTGCTGGTGATGTCCTTCAGCGTGCGGGGCGTGTTCAAGCCCATGCGCTCGCTGCTGGGGGCCATCGGCCGCATCCAGCGCAACGAGCCGCGCGCGGCCGAGACCCTGCCCATCATGGCCGTGGGCGAGTTGCGCGAGGTGGTGACCGCGCTGCGCCAACTGCACGACGCCCGCCAGGTGGAGGAAGAACGCCGCCGCGTGCTGAGCCACCAGGTGCAGAACCTGCAGGAGGACGAACGCCAGCGCCTGGCGCGCGAGCTGCACGATGAGTTCGGACAGCGCCTGACCGCGCTGCGCGTGGACGCGGCCTGGCTGCAGCAGCACCTGGCCGGCCAGGCCGAACTGCAGCGCGTGGCCGACGGCATGGCCGTGCAATGTGCCCGGCTGCACCAGGACATCCGCAACACGCTGGCGCGGCTGCAACCCCTGGGCCCGGCCCACAGCAACGCGCCGCTGGGCGCTTCACACCTGGCCGAATCGCTGAAGTCGCTGGTGGCGGGCTGGGACGATGCCCCGGGGCTGGGGGTGCACGTCAAGCTGCAGCTGCAGCAGGTGGGCGAGGGCGGTCAGGTGTGGCCCTGGCCTGGTGCGGCCGACGACCTGCCCATGCCGCGCGAACTGCTGCTGACGCTGTACCGCATGAGCCAGGAGGCCCTGACCAACGTGGCCCGCCATGCGCAGGCGCAAAATGCCGAGGTTGGCCTGGTCTTGCGGCGCGACGGCGACCGGGCGCAGGTGGACTGGTCGGTGTGCGACGACGGCGTGGGCCTGGCCAAGCTGGAGCTGGCGCAGCAGCGGGGCAACGGGCTGGCGGGTTTGAAAGAGCGGGCCTGGTCCCAGGGCGGTGATCTGCAGGGCCACCCGGCCCGGCCGGGCAAGCCCCGTCCGGGCTTGAAACTGGAAGCCCGGTTCCACTGGACGGTCAGCGCCGTCCAGGGAGCCGGGACCATGGACGAACATGAGGACGAGACGAAATGACTGAAGTGCAGGCCGATGTGGTGCGGGTGATGCTGGTGGACGACCATGCGGTGGTGCGTGAAGGCTACCGTCGGCTGCTGCAGGCCGAGGGCGACATCGAGGTGGTGGCCGAACATGCCGACGCCGAAAGTGCGCTGGCCGCGATGGACGCGCTGGCGCGCCAGGGGCCGCTGGTGGTGGTACTGGACCTGTCCATGCCCGGGCGCGGCGGGCTGGAGATGGCGCGCCGGGTGATGGCGCGCTGGCCGAAGGTGAACATCCTGGTGTTCACCATGCACGACCACCCGGCCATGGTGGCGCAAGCCCTGGCGGCGGGCGTGGCCGGCTACATCACCAAGACCAGCGCGCCACAGGAACTGGTGGCGGCCTTGCGCCGGGTGGCCGCCGGTGAACGCGAGGTGATGTCGCCTGATGTGGCCCAGGCCCTGCAGGCCAGCGCCGCCAAGCCGCCGCACATGGCCTTGAGCCCACGTGAATTCGACGTGCTGCTGGGTCTGGTGCGCGGCGAGGCCATCGATGCCATCGCCGCGCGGCTGCACATCAGCCCCAAGACGGTGTCCAACGTGCAGACCCAGATCCGCACCAAGCTGGGCGTGTCCACCGCCATCGAACTGCTGCGCTACGCGCAGCAGCACAAGCTGACCGGGGATTGAGTTTCGTCAGGGGTCCAGGTGCGCGCGCAGCCGGCGCACGAACCAGGCCACGCCGAACGCCACCGGAACGACCGCCAGCCCCACCACCAGGTCGGGCTGGATGTGCAGCGGCTCCAGCCCTGGCAGGGTCTTGGCCCCCTTGGCCACGTAGCCCACCAGGCCCAGGGTGTAGTAGCTGATGGCCACCACCGACAGGCCTTCCACGGTCTGCTGCAGGCGCAGTTGCAGGTGCTGGCGGTGGGCCAGCGCGCGCAACAACTCCTGGTTGCCCTGTTCGCGGCGTTGTTCCACCCGCACGCGCGCCAGGCTCACCGCGCGGTTGATGCGCTCGGCCATGTCGGTCAGCCGCGCGTCGGTGCTTTCGCACAGCGCGATCGCGGGCAGGAAGCGGCGCGACAGGAAGCCCGACAGCGTGCGCACGCCGTCGATGCGCTGTTCGCGCAGGTCGGCCAGCCGCGCCTGCACGATGCGGCTGTAGGCCCGGGTGGCCGAAAAGCGAAAGCGGGTGCGCGCGGTGCCGTGTTCCACCTCGGCGGCCATACGAGACAGGGTTTCGAAGGCCTGCGCGTCGTCCAGGTTGTCGTCGTTGGCCATGGCGTCCACGGTGCCTTGCAGGGTGCGTTCCAGCTCGGCCAGTTGGGCGCTTTCGGCCTGCGCCACCGGAAAGCCCAGCATCGCCAGCATGCGGTAGGCCTCGATCTCGCACAGGCGCTGCGCTTCGCGCGCCGCCTGCTCGGGCGACAGGTCGAAGTCCAGCAGCACAAAGCGGGTGAAGCCGTCCACGCCCAGGCGCAGGTGGGTGAGCACCGCGCCGCGCTGGGCGTCGGCGATGTAGGCGCCCATCAGCGACGCGGCGTCGTCCACCCCGCCCGGGCCCGCGCCTTCGGCCAGCAGGGCCTGGCAGCGGCGCAGCCAGTCGCCGTCGCGCGCGGCCCCGCCGAAGCCACGCTCGGCGCGCAGCATCGCCACATGGGTGGCGGCCAGCATCTCCCCGGCACCCGGGCCGGTCAGGCGCGCGATGAAGGCATCGGGCAGTTCGGTCAGGGCACTGCTGCTGGTGAGGGCCGCGCGCAGGTCGGCGTCGCTGGGCGCGCTGGCCCAGGCCGGCAGCGGGCGGTTCACCTGCCAGCTGACGAATTCGCCGTGGCGCTCGTACTTCAGCGCATAGCCCGGGGCCTGCAGCACATGGTGGCGAACGCCTGCGGGGGGCGCGGGGGCGTCGGCGCTCAGGCACAACTGGGCCAGCAGGGCTTCGGCCTGCGCGCCGTCCATGCCCCACTGCACCCAGTAGGACACGACGCAGGGCGTGCGCGCCGGCAGGGTGGGCCGGGCGTGCAGTTCGTGGTGCAGTTCAAGCCGCTGGCGTTCCGGAAAACGCAGGGGCCGGTCGGGAGATTCCATGGCAGGGCGGGGTTCGGTCAACGCGCTCGCAAGCGCGCATCATGCCGCAGGCCACGCCACCCCGGCGGTCAATGCATGTGGCCGCCGCCCAGCGGCTTCACCGGCGCCTGAACTGAAATGGCTTCCTTCTTGCCGTCCTTGTTCTCGACGGTCAGCGTCAGCAGCACGCTGTCTCCCGGCTTCAGCGGCTGCTTCAGGTCCATCAGCATCACGTGGTAGCCGCCGGGTTTGAGTTCCACCACCTGGCCGGCAGGCAGGTTCAAATGGGGCACGGCGCGCATCTTCATCATGTTGCCGTCCATCGCCATCTCATGCACTTCCACCACGCCGGCCGCCGGCGAAGCCACCGACACCAGCTTGCCGCCTTGGGCCGAGGTGATCTGCATGAAGGCGCCGGTGGCCTTTTGTTGCGCCACGGTGCCGCGCACCCAGGGTTCGGCCACAGTGGTTTGGGCATGGGTGCCGGTCAGGAGGGCCAGCAGGCTGCACAGGGCGACAAGGCGGGGGGTGGGCACGGGAAGGGTCCTTGGGTTCGGGCGCGCTCTGCAGGCGCACCGGGCGGATGCTGGCAGCTTAACCGCCGCCGGGCCCGGCGCGTTGACAGGCCTCAGGGCATCCCCCGGTTGCGGGTTGATGCAGGCCAGGCTCTGGCCCCCGGGGCCGGCCGTACACTGTCGGGCTTTTCTGCCTGACGCTGCTTGCCGCTACCGATCATGTCCGCGATGTCCTCCGCGATTTGGAGCCTGGTGTTCGTCTTGGGCGCCTACCTGGTGGGTTCGCTGTCCTTCGCGGTGCTGGTCAGCCGCGCCTTTGGCTTGGCCGACCCGCGCAGCTACGGTTCGGGCAACCCCGGCGCCACCAACGTCTTGCGCTCCGGCAGCAAGGCCGCCGCGGTGCTGACCCTGGCGCTGGACGCGCTGAAAGGCTATGTGCCGGTGTGGCTGGCCGTGTGGCTGGCGCCGAAATTCGGCTTCGGTGAATTCACCGTCGGGCTGGTGGGCCTGGCGGCCTTTGCCGGCCACCTGTGGCCGCTGTTCTTCAAGTTCCAGGGCGGCAAGGGCGTGGCCACCGCGGCCGGCGTGCTGATGGCCTTCAACCCCGGCCTGGGTCTGGCGGTGCTGCTCACCTGGGTGATCATCGCGGCCTTCTTCCGCTATTCGTCGCTGGCGTCCCTGGTGGCGGCTGCTTTCGCACCGTTCTACCAGGTGCTGATCTGGGGCGTTTCGCCGCTGCTGCTGGCCATGGTGCTGATGAGCCTGCTGCTGCTGTGGCGCCACAGCGCCAACATCCAGAAGCTGTTCACCGGCACCGAATCGAAGCTGGGTCAGAAGGCTGCGCCGGCCGCGGCGGCCCAGGGGGCGCACGCTCAGCACCATCCACATCACCATTCACACCACCACGCCAAGAAGAAGGGGCAGCACTGAGATGGTTCAACGTTACGAAGTCGGCGCACGCATGAGCGAGATGGCCGTGCACAACGGGGTTTGTTACCTGGCTGGGCAGGTGGCCGCCAGCGGCGCAGGCGACATCGGCGCACAAACGCGCGAGGTGCTGGGCGCCATCGACAAACTGCTGGCCCAGGCTGGCACCGACAAGACCCGCGTGCTGCGGGCCCAGATCTTCCTGGCCGACATCCAGGAATTTCCCGGCATGAATGCGGTGTGGGACACCTGGGTGGTGCCCGGGCACACGCCGCCGCGTGCCACGGTGCAGGCCGCGCTGGCCAAGCCGGAGTGGAAGGTGGAGATCGTGGTCACCGCTGCACTGTGAGCCAGGGCTGGTGAGCGAGCAAGGCCGTTCTTTGCTGGTGATGGCGGCCCTGGTGCTGGGCATCACGGCGGTCAGCACCTGGTGGAGTGGGCACCAGGAATCCAACGCGGGCCGCGACCTGGCGGCCCTGGCGCGGCCGGGTGACATCCGCATGCTGTCCAGCACCACCTGCGTGTTCTGCACGCGGGCGCGACAGTTCATGACCGAGCACGGCGTGGCCTTCGACGAGTGCTTCATCGAGCGCGATGTGGCCTGCGCCGATGTTTACCGCGCCACGGCGGCCCAGGGCACCCCCACCCTGCTGGTGCGTGGCCAGGTGCAACTGGGCTTTGCGCCCGACCGGGTGGTCAAGCGATTGCAGGCGGGGCCGGGTTGAGCCCGGCCGCCAGGTCCAGCGCCTGACGCACCTGCGGCCCCAGTTCCACGGCCCGCGCGGCCAGGGCCTGTTGCACCCACCCGGGCCGGCGCGCACCGATCAACGCCCGCGGCTTTCCCGGCAGCCCCTGGAGCCAGGCGCAGGCCAGCGTCACCGGCGCCAGGCCGGTGGTGCGGGACAGGGCGTCGAGCAGCGTGCGCATCGCCAATGCCGCGTCGTCCTGGCCGTTCACCAGCCGCCCACCCGCCAGCGGCGACCAGGCCATCGCGGCCAGTCCCAGGGCGGCACCGCGCGCCAGCGTTCCGTCGGCCAGCGCCGTGGTGTGCAGGAGCGAGCACGCCACCTGGTGCGCGGCCAAAGGCACGCGCTGGTGCAGGTCCTCCAAGGCCGCGGCCGGCCAGTGCGACGCCCCCACCGCACCCACGCGCCCCTGTCGCTGCAGGGATTGCAGCAGCGCGGCCAGCGCATCCAGTGCGTTCGCGTCGGGCGCCGGCCGTGGCCACTGCAGCAGCAGCAGGTCGATGCGCCCTGTGCCCAGCGCCGCCAGCAGGCGCTGCACATCGGCGTGCACCGACGCGGCGTCGGCCACGCCGTCGGGCAGGGTGGGCAGCGCCAACTGCGCATTGCCGCGGCGCAGCCCGGCGGTGCAGACGATCTGCAGGCGCTGGCGCAGCCCCGGGCGCAAGGCCAGCGCGCGGCCGAACAGGGCTTCCACGCGCGCGTCGCCGTGCACGTCGGCCAGGTCGAAGGCGTTCACGCCCAGGTCCAGCCGTTCTTCCACCCAGCGCAGGGTCTGCTCGGCGCTGAACTGCCATTCCAGCAGGCGCCAGGCGCCGGCCAACACGCCTGGCAGCATCAGCGCTTGTCGCGCGGCACGCGGCCCATCAGGAAGAACTCGTCGTTGGGCCGCATGCCGATGAGGTTGGCCATGCGGTTGGACAGGCCGAAGAAGGCGGTGATGGCGCCGATGTCCCAGATGTCCTCGTCCGAGAAGCCGTGCGCGTGCAGGGCGGCGTAGTCGGCATCGTCCACCTCCTGCGAGCGCAGGCAGACCTTCAGCGCAAAGTCCAGCATGGCGTGCTGGCGCGGTGTGATGTCGGCCTTGCGGTGGTTCACCGCCACCTGGTCGGCCACCAGGGGCTTTTTCTCGTAGATGCGCAGGATGGCCCCATGCGCCACCACGCAGTACAGGCATTGGTTGGCCGCCGAGGTGGCCACGATGATCATCTCGCGCTCACCCTTGCTGAGGCTGCCGCTCTCCTTCAGCAGCAAGGCATCGTGGTACGCCACGAAGGCGCGCCATTCGTCGGGCCGGTGCGCCAGCGCCAGGAAGACGTTCGGCACGAAGCCGGCCTTGGCCTGCACGGCCAGGATGCGCTCGCGGATGTCCGCGGGCAGGTCGCCCAGTTCGGGCACGGGGAAACGGCTGATCGGCGGCTTGCTCATGGGGTCTCCATCAGGAACGGAACTGCATTGCGTGCAGGCGCGCGTACAGGCCGCCGGCGGCCAGCAACTGCGCGTGCGTGCCTTGCTCCACCACCCGGCCGGCGTCCAGGGTCACGATGCGGTGGGCGCGTTCAATGGTGGACAGGCGGTGGGCGATGACGATGGTGGTGCGCTGCTTCATCAACAGCTCCAGCGCCTGCTGCACCGCGTGTTCGCTTTCGCTGTCCAGTGCCGAGGTGGCTTCATCCAGGATGAGCACCGGCGCGTCCTTGTAGATGGCGCGCGCGATGGCCATGCGCTGGCGCTGGCCGCCCGAGAGCTGGTTGCCGTTGTGGCCCACCAGGGTGTGGATGCCCTGCGGCAGGCCCTGTGCAAAGGCCAGCAGGTTGGCCCCGGCCAGCGCGGCACGCACGCGCTCTTCGTCCAGGTCGCCCCCCAGCGCCACATTGGCGGCCACGCTGTCGTTGAACAGCACCACGTCCTGGCTCACCAGCGCGAACTGTCGTCGCAGCGCGGCCACGTCCCAATCGGCCAGCGGCACGCCATCCAGCAGCACCTGGCCGCCGGTGGGGTCCACGAAGCGCGGCAGCAGGTGGATGAGCGAGGACTTGCCCGCGCCCGACGGCCCCACCAAGGCCACGGTTTCGCCGGGGTTGAATTCCAGCGTCACCTTGTCCAGCGCTGCGGCCTGGTCGTCGCGGTATCGCAGGCTCACGTCCTGCAACTTCACGCGGCCCTGCGCGCGCGCCACCTGGTGGCTGCCACCCACTTCGGCGGGACTGGACTCGATGAGCTCGATGCCGCGTTCCACCGACACCAGACCGCGAACGATGGGCGTGGTGACGTCGGACAGGTGCTTCATCGGCGCCACCAGCATCAGCATGGCGGTGACGAAGGCCACGAAGCCGCCCACCGTGGCGTTGCTGGCACCCTGGCTCTGCCACAGCGCCACCACGATCACGGCCGACAGCGCCACCGCGGCCAGCATCTGCGTGAGCGGCGTCATGGTGCCCGAGGCCACCACCGACTTCAGGATCAACTGGCGCAGCCGCTGGCTCTGGTCGCGAAAGCGCTGCGCTTGCGACGCGCCAGCGCCGTGCAGACGCACCAGGCGCCAGGCCTGCACGTTTTCTTCCACGGTGTAGGCCAGTTCGTCGGTGGCGGTCTGTGTGTTCTGCGCCAGGCGGCGCAGGCGGTGGCCGATGTGGCGCATGGCCAGGCCCACCGCCGGCAGCAGCACCGCCACGAACAGCGTGAGCGACCAGTTCAGCCACAGCAGGTAGCACAGCAGGGCCAGCAGGGTGAGCGTGTCCTTCACCAGCGTGAGCAGCGCGCTCACCAGCAGGTTCGAGCCGTTCTGCGCTTCGTACACCAGCGTGTTGGTCAGGCTGGATGCGCTGTAGCGCGAGAACAGCGCCGGCTGCGCCGTCA
The DNA here is from genome assembly GCA_000244995.1 of Burkholderiales bacterium JOSHI_001. Classification (NCBI taxonomy): domain Bacteria; kingdom Pseudomonadati; phylum Pseudomonadota; class Betaproteobacteria; order Burkholderiales; species Burkholderiales bacterium JOSHI_001. The sequence continues at coordinate 2,180,385 of CM001438.1, forward strand.
CCAGGCGCTGGAACATGCCCTCGCGCAGGTTCTGCACGCCGCGGTTGGCGGCCCAGGCCAAGCCGTACTGGGCGATGAAGCCGGCCAGCCCGCGGATGACAAACAGGCCGATGATGGCCACCGGCACCATCCACAGGGGCAGCGACGCGCTGGAGAATCCCCGGTCCAGCAGCGGCTTCATCAGCGCGGGGATGGCCGGTTCGGTGGCCGCGGCCACCAGCGCGCCCATGGCGGCCGCCACCAGGCCGGCCCGGCCCTGGGCGAAGTACGGCGCAATGCGCCCGAAACGTTGCAGCAATGAAGACATGGATGGAAACCGCAGGGAACACCCGCCACCGGGCGCAGACACCGGCGCTCACGATTATCAATGGCGCGCTGCCTACAATCGGCCGCCTAGAACGACTTACCCCCTCGCGATGGCACGGAACCCGCGCCAGCGAAGCGAATCCACCACAGTCGATGCCTCCATTGCCCCTCTTGCCTTTGCCCCAACGCCGCCATTGCCTGGGCCTGGTGGCCGCCGCTCTGGTGCTGCCCCGGCTGGCCGCCGCCCAGTTCCGTGTGGAAATCTCCGGTGTGGGTGCCACGCAGTTGCCGGTGGCCATCACGAAATTCCGCGACGAAGACAAGAGCGGCCAGCCCATCTCGGCCATCGTGCGCGCCGACCTGGAACGCAGCGGCGTGTTCCGGTTCGTCGATTCGTCGGGCGACCTGGATGAACTGGCCCGGCCGGTGTTCACCGACTGGCGCGGCCGCGGCGCCGACGCGCTGGCCGCCGGGTCGGTGTCGCGCCTGGCCGACGGGCGCTTCGACGTGCGCTATAAGCTCTGGGACGTGGTGCGCGGCACCGACCAGGGCGGGCAAAGCCTGGCCGTGGTGGCCGCCGACCTGCGGTTGGCGGCGCACCGCATCGCCGACGCCATCTACGAAAAGCTGGCCGGCGACAAGGCGGTGTTTTCCACCCGCATCGCCTATGTCACCAAGAGCGCCAACCGCTTCACGCTGCGCGTGACCGATGCCGACGGCGAGGGCGGCCAGGTGGCGCTGGCCAGCGCTCAGCCCATCATTTCGCCGGCCTGGTCGCCCGACGGGCGTTCGCTGGCCTATGTGTCCTTCGAGCAAGGCAAGGCCAGCATCTATGTGCAAGATGTGGCCAGCGGCCAGCGCCGCGCGGTGGCCAACCACCGCGGCAGCAACAGCGCGCCGGCCTGGTCGCCCGACGGCAACCAGTTGGCCGTGGCCTTGTCGCGCGACGGGCTGACCCAGCTGTACCTCATCGACCGCCAGGGCGAGCGCCTGCAACGCATCACCAACAGCCCTGCCATCGACACCGAGCCTTGCTTTTCGCCCGACGGCCGCACGCTGTATTTCGTCAGCGACCGCGGCGGCGGACCGCAGATCTACCGCATGCCGGCCGGCGGCGGTGCGGCCGAGCGCGTCACCTTCAGCGGCAACTACAACATCAGCCCGGCCATCAGCCCGGACGGGCGCACGCTGGCCTACGTCACCCGCAATGGCGGCGCCTTCAAGGTGATGACCCTGGACCTGGCCGGTGGCAGCCCGCAGTCGGTCAGCGACACCAGCGACGACGAGAGCCCCAGCTTCGCGCCCAATGGCAAGCTGATCATCTACGCCACCCGCTCGGGCGGGCGTGACGTGCTGATGACCACCACGCTGGACGGGCGCATCAAGACCCGCCTGCTGTCCAGCGGCGTGGATGTGCGTGAACCCGTGTGGGGTCCCTACGGTCGTTGACCGTGCCGCCCCTGTTTGATGTGCAACCCCGAATGCCACAAGGAGAACTTCGCATGCAAGCACGAACCCCGAAGCGCATGAAGTCCCCCGCGCCCCTGCTGCTGTGCCTGGCCACCGCCGCGGCGCTGCTGGCCGGCTGCGGATCGGCCGTGAAGCTGGAAACCCCCGCGGCCGTGGAGGACCGCACCGGCAAGGCGGTGGACGCCAACGCCGCCAGCGCTGGCGCCGGCACGGCCAAAGGTGGCACCGGGGGGCCGGCCGGCCAGTCTGGCGTGACCCCGGTGGACCTGGGCAGCAACGCCGGCGGCACGGCCACGCTGGACCGCATCGTGTACTTCGATTTCGACAGCTTCGTGGTGCGGGACGACTACCGCGGCGCCATCGAAGGCCATGCCAAGGCGCTGGCCGCCGGCAAGGGCAAGCGCATGGTGGTGGAAGGCCACACCGACGAGCGCGGCGGGCGCGAATACAACCTGGCGCTGGGCCAGAAACGCGCCGACGCGGTGGTCAAAGCCATGGCCCTGGTGGGCGCCCCGGCCGACCGGCTGGAAGCGGTGAGCTTTGGCAAGGAGCGCCCGGCCGTGGAAGGGCGTGACGAGGCCAGCTGGGCCAAGAACCGCCGCGCCGAACTCAAAGACAAGTGACATGACGATCCTCCCGCAATGGCCTTCGGCCATCTCCCCCCAGGGGGCGACGCTGGCGGACCGGCGCAGCCGGATCCGCGGCGTCCGCATGGTTGGGTCGGCGCTGCTGCTGTTGTTGGCATCGCATGCGCAAGCCGGACTCTTTGACGACGACGAGGCGCGCAAGGCCATCCTGGACCTGCGCACGCGCATCCAGGCGGTGGAAGAGCAGGGCAAGGCGCGCCAGAACGAACTGGCGGCCGAGCAGACCAAGGCCAATGCGCAGTTGCAGGAACAGCTGCAGCAGATGCGGCGCAGTCTGCTGGAGCTGAACAACCAGTTGGAGCTGCTGCGCGCCGACCTGGCCAAGCTGCGGGGCCAGGACGAACAACTGGCGCGCGACGTGGCCGAGGTGCAGCGGCGCCAGAAGGACCTGGCCCAGGGCGTGGACGAGCGCGTGCGCAAGCTGGAACCACAGAAGGTCACGCTGGAAGGCGTGGAGTTCCTGGCCGACGCCGAAGAAAAGCGCCAGTACGAAGAGGCCTTCGCCGTGCTGCGCGCAGGCGACTTCGACAAGGCTTCGACGCAGTTGATGAGCTTCATGCGGCGCTATCCCGGCAGCGGCTACCAGGACGCCGCGCGCTACTGGCTGGGCAATGCGCTGTACGGCAAACGCGACTACAAGGAAGCCATCAACCAGTTCCGCGCCTTCGTCACCCAGGCCCCCACGCATGCGCGGGCGCCCGAGGCCTTGCTGGCCATTGCCAACTGCCAGGCCGAGATGAAGGACGCGAAAACCGCCCGCCGCACACTGGACGAGTTGCTGAAGGCCTACCCCAGCAGCGAAGCCGCAGGGGCCGCGAAGGAGCGGCTGGCCACCCTGAAATAGGCCTGCCGTCACCGGCAGCGCGCCGGTGGCCGCGCTTCTAGAATCCTTGCAATGAGTGACAACGACCTGCTGGCGCTGACGCGCCAGGTGCTGGGGGCTGCCTTCGTCCTGGGCGTGCTGTTCGGTGCCATCGCCCAACGCACGCACTTCTGCACCATGGGCGCTCTGGCGGATGTGGTGCACAGCGGCGACTTCACCCGCCTGCGCATGTGGGCCCTGGCCGCCGCCGTGGCCATGCTGGGCTTCAACACGCTGGTGGCATGGGGCGGTGTGCAGGCAGCCAACACCTTGTATGCGGCGCCGCGTCTGATGTGGCTGTCGCACGCCGTGGGCGGGCTGATGTTCGGCTTCGGCATGGTGCTGGCTTCGGGCTGCGGCAACAAGACCCTGGTGCGCCTGGGGGGTGGCAACCTGAAGTCGCTGCTGGTGCTGGTGGTGATGGGTGTCAGCGCACTGGCCACCCTGCGTGGCATCACCGGCGTGGCGCGCAGCACGCTGCTGGACCCGGTGGTGGTGAGCCTGCCCGCCGGGCAGGATTTGCCTTCGCTGCTGGCCGGGGCCAGCGGTCTGGGTGTGCCCCTGCTGGCGCTGGGCCTGGGCGCGGCCTTGGCGCTGGCGCTGGCGGCGTGGGCACTGGCCGACGCGTCGGCACGCGAGGCCGACGCCCTGCTGGGTGGCGTGGGCAGTGGCTTGCTGGTGGTGGCGCTGTGGTGGGTGTCGTCCCACTGGGGCTTCGTGGCCGAACACCCCCAGACCCTGGAGCCGGCCTTCCTGGCCACCAACTCGCGGCGCATGGAATCCTTCAGCTTCGTGGCGCCGGTGGGTTATGGGCTGGACTGGCTGATGATGTTCAGCGACAAGAACAACGTCGTCACACTGGGTGTGGCGTCCACACTGGGGGTGGTGTGTGGCAGCGCGGTGGTGGCCCTGGCCACGCGGCGCTTCCGCTGGGAAGGCTTTGGCGGCGCGGCGGACACCGCGCAGCACATCGTCGGCGCGGTGCTGATGGGCGTGGGCGGCGTCACCGCCCTGGGCTGCACCATCGGCCAGGGCTTGTCGGGTGTGTCCACGCTGTCGCTGGGCAGCTTCATCGCGGTGGCGGCCATCGTGGCGGGCGGACTGGCGGCCTTGCACTGGCAGGTGTGGTGGCTGGAGCGCCAGGCATGAACGCCCCCCTGGACCTTCATCTCGAAGCCGACATGGAGCGCCGTTTCGGCGGTCTGCGGCGCCTGTACGGTGATGCCGGCTACCAGCGCATTCGCGCGGCGCGCGTCGCCGTGGTGGGCCTGGGCGGCGTGGGTTCCTGGGCCGCCGAGGCGCTGGCGCGCAGCGGCGTGGCGCGGCTGGTGCTGATCGACATGGACCACGTGGCCGAATCCAACATCAATCGCCAGGTGCAGGCCCTGGGCGCTACGCTGGGCATGGCCAAGGGCCAGGCGCTGCGCGAGCGCATCGCCGACATCCACCCCGGCTGCGAGGTGCTGCTGGTCGATGCTTTCGTGCAGCCCGACAACTGGCCGCAATTGCTGCCGGAGGCGGTGGATGCCGTGGTCGACGCCTGTGACCAGGTGCGTGCCAAGCAGGTGCTGGCCGAGTGGGCGCTGGCCACCGGTGTCATCGGCCTGTGCGTGGGTGCAGCCGGCGGCAAACGCCAGGCCCAAGGCGTGGAGGTGGCCGACCTGGCACAGGCCAGCCACGACCCGCTGCTGGCCAAGCTGCGTCAACGTCTGCGCCGTGAAGGCGCGCCGCGAACGGGCGACCTGGGACTGCGTTGCGTCTTCTCGCGCGAGCATGTGGCCGCTCCGCTGGACGCCGCCTGCGACAGCGACGGCAGCCTGAATTGCCACGGCTATGGCTCCAGCGTCAGCGTGACGGCCACCTTCGGGCTGGTGGCCGCGGGGGAGGTGTTGAACCGCTTGGTCAGTGCCGCAGAAGGGCGCTGAATTTTCCGTGCTAGAATGTTGAGCTCTACAGGCATAGGGTCGTTAGCTCAGTCGGTAGAGCAGCGGACTTTTAATCCGTTGGTCGCGTGTTCGAGTCACGCACGACCCACCACGCGACAGGTTCCGGCAACGGGACGAAGGTTTCAGGGCTCTTAGCTCAGTTGGTAGAGCAGCGGACTCTTAATCCGTTGGTCGAGTGTTCGAGTCACTCAGGGCCCACCAAAAACTCAACGGCCTAGCGGCAGCGCTAGGCCGTTGTGCTTTGTGCGAACCAATCTCGACGCAGGTCAATTTCGCATTTGGCACAAAAACTGGCACAGCGAGAGAGTGGCGATGAACCGGACCAGCGGGCTCATCGCACATGCCGACAGTCACCAAACGAGGCAAGTACTGGCGGGCGCAGGTGCGCCGGCTTGGCTTTCCTCCGCAGTCGAAGCGATTCGACACGAACGCCAAGGCAGAGGCGTGGGCGCGCGTCACCGACTCGGAGTTGGACCGCGGCATCTTCGAGTCGCGCGCAGAGGCCGAGCGCACGACGCACGGCGAGGCGCTGGAGTGTTGAACCATTGGCGGCTGGCGTCAAACAGACTGATCAGCGATATCGGCGCGCCGCACACCTGGGATGCCACCTGGACCAAGGCGTCGAATTCAGCTTCCGGCTCGGTGTCCAGCACTTCCAGCCGCTGCAGGGCCTGCAGGCATTCCGATTCGTCCAGGCGCTTCGGGACCGCTGGCATGTTCACACCCATCATGGCGCCTGTGTTTCCGAGGCCGGTTGCGGCACCACGTGGTCGTGTCGGGTCGATGCCGCCTGGTGCGGCAGGGGGTCAGCAACCGCCAGCACGAAACAAAAGCAGCTGCCTGCGCCGGTTCCGGACTCGACCCACAACCGGCCACCATGGCGCTTGACAATGCGGCTGCAGATGGCCAAGCCCAGGCCCGAGCCCGCCTTGCTGCCATCGGGGTGCAATCGCTTGAACGGCTGGAACAGATGTTCGCGATCAGCCGGCGCAATGCCCACGCCGTTGTCGCGCACCTCGACGCGCCAATGGGCGTCGTCCTGCCGCACCGCCTGGATGCCAACCTCGGGCGCACGACCGTCTACCGTGAATTTCAATGCGTTGGAGATGAGGTTCTGCAGCAACAGGCGCAAGTGCGTCGCGTCGCCATGCACCACAGGCAGGTCACCCACCAGCACCTGCGCCCGGCTCTGGCTGACCGAGGCATCCAGGTCATCCAGGACCTGGCGCGCCACATCCCGCAGGGGCACGGGACCAAACTGCGGCAGCTGATGCGACATGCGAGAGAAGTCCAGCAGATCGCGAATCAGGTGCTGCAGCCGCTCGGCGGTGCCTGTCATCATGTCCAGATAGCCTGTGCTGCGCTCGTCCAGCAGGCGACCACTGCGCTGGCGCAACAGTTCAGTGAGGCTTCGCACCTTGCGCAGAGGTTCCTGCAGGTCGTGCGACGCAAAGATGGCGAATTCCTCCAGTTCGCGGTTCGACTGCTCCAGCCGGTCGCTGTGCTGCTTCATCTCCTGCTGCAGGCGCTTCAGGTCGGTGATGTCAGCCCGAATGGCCACGTACTGGCGAGGCCGTCCCGCGTCGTCCAGGCACGGCACGATGGTGGTGGCCACCCAGTAGAAGCGGCCATCCTTGGCACGGTTGCGGATCTCGCCCCGCCACACCCTGCCCGAAGCAATGGTGGCCCACAGGTCGCGAAAGAAGGCCGGCGGATGGTGGCCGGAGTTGACGATGCGGTGGTCCTTGCCGATCAATTCGTCGCGCGAGTAACGCGACAGCTGGCAGAACTTGTCGTTCACCGACACGATGCGTCCACGCGGGTCGGTGATGGCCACGATGGCGTGTTCGTCCAGCGCGGCCTGGATGTCGCTGGCGTGGCGCATCGAGGTGCGCAACAGCGCGTCGGCCAGCCAGCGCTGGGTGACGTCCATGTGCGTGCCGACGGTGCGGGTGGGATGCCCGGTCAGGTCGGTGTCCACCACGGTGGCGTGGGTGGCCACCCGCACCCAGCTGCCGTCGGTGCGCCGCATGCGATGCTCCACGCTGTAGCTGGGCGTGCGGTCGCGCAGGTGTTGCTCCTGGGCCTGCCGCAGCGCCGCCAGGTCGTCGGCATGGACCAGGCCTTCCCAGTCGTGTGCCATGCGCGGCTGTTCGCCTTCCGCATAGCCTAACAACGACTGTTCGCGCTCGTTCGCCACCAGTTCGCCGGTGTCCGAGCGCCAGTCCCACAGCCCCAGGTCGGCCGCGCGCAATGCCAGTTCCAGGCGCTCGGCGCTGGCGCGCAGCTGCCCTGCGGATTGTTCGCGCAATTGCTCCAGCGATCGCACATGCCGCAGGCGCAGACCCAGCGCAATGGCCGCTGCACCGCTCAAGCTCAGGTACAAGGCCACCACCCAGAACGCCCGCTCCCACCAGGGGCGGTACACCGCGGACAGCTCGCGCGTCATCGCCACCACAGGTGGCTGGTCGAACTGCACCTCGGGCAGGCTCAGGTTGCGCAGCGCCACCAGCCTTTCCTCGCCGGAAGCCAGCGCCTTGCCACTGTGGACGGTGGACTCTTGGCCGCTTTGCCGGTGCAGGCTGAAAAAGCTGCCCGGGCGGCTGAGATCCATGCCCTGGGCCGTCTGCAGCGCAGGCGCGTTCACATAGACGATGCCGCCGCCGTGGATGAGCGTGCCGCGTGCATCAGCCTGGTCCAGTCCGGACTGCAAGGTGGCCGTGAGGTACTCAGGATCGAGGCTGGCGACGACGGCCCCGTCGTACCGGCCTGTCGGATCGGTGAGGGTGCGTCCGACACAGATCACGTAGGGCCCCAGGGGCGAACGGAAAGGCTTGGACACGTACATCGTGTCGCGGTTCGGCTGGTCCGTGGGCATCTGAAACAGTTCGAGGGCCTGGAATTTCAGGCCCACCAGGTCTTCGCGGCTGGCTGCTATGACCTTGCCTTCGGCGTCGATCTGGAACATGGAGCGCACGCCCGGCATGGCCGCTGCCAGCGCACGGAAGCGGGCACCCGCCAGTTCGGCACCGTTGGTTTTGCCGGCCCGACCGAGTTCATCCCGCACGCCTGCCAACGCCCGGTGGATACCCAGCAATTGCTGGTTCATGCTCTGCGCGACGACGCGCGCCTGGCTGCTGACCCGGGCGGTCTCGCGTTCCAGCGTGGCCACTCGCTCGCCGTGCAGCCACAGCCCCAGAAGGGCACCGACGGCCAGCACCGTCGCACCCAGCGCGAGCGGACCGACCACCGCAGCGCTGCGCTTGCGGCCATTCGCCGAAGCGATCCCCGTGGTCACCATGATCATCAATCCGGGCGCTTGAGCCCGCCCTTGCGTTCTCGTTTGCGTCGGTACATGTCGGCGTCGGCACGGCGTATCACCGCATCGGCGCTGTCGTCGGCACCGGTGCACAGGGCCAGCCCGACCGTGCCTCCGATCACCACGTCACCCAGCCGGGCGATGTCCAGGCTGCCCAAGGGCGGCGCCAGGGCGGCTTCGATGTGGCGCCTGACCTGGTCGGCGGCCTTCAGGCTGTCCACCTGCTCCAGCACGATGACGAATTCATCGCCCGCGTAGCGCGCCACGATGTCCCCAACGCGGGTGGCTGCGCGCAGCCGGCTACCGATCTCGATCAAGGCTCTGTCGCCCGCGTCGTGGCCCAGGCGGTCATTGACGATCTTGAAGTTGTCCACGTCGATGAACATCACGGCAAACGGCCTGCTGTCGGCGCTGCGACGGTTTTGCTGCAAGCGCATGTCAATGGTGCGCACCAGCATGTCGCGGTTCACCAGACCCGTCAGCAGGTCGGTGCGCAGCTTGGTCTGCATCTGTCGGAAGCTGTCGGCCAGGTCACCGATCTCGTCACGGCGCTGGATGTCCAGTGGGGCGCCGAGGTTGCCGTTGCCGATCTCGCGCGTGGCGTCGGCCAGTCGGCGCAGGTCACGTGCAATCCAGGCCAGCACGGTCATGCCCAGCAGCACCGCCAGCACCGAACCGGCCACGCCCACCACGGCGGTGCGCACCACGTTATCGGTGACACCTTGCATGAAGTCGTCGCGCGGCATGGCCACCACCATGATCCAGTCCAAGCCGGCCTCGTCCTTCAGGCGGGAATAGGCCAGTTGCACGGTCTGCCCATGTGGACCCACGAAGTGCAGCGAATGCATGTCCCGGTCCAGCGGTTGCGCGGCCAGCGCACGCTGCACCTCGCCATAGGCGGCGCGCTCCATCGCATCGCCACTGTCGGCCAGGTTCACCCGGGTGTTGCCGCTGCCGTCGGCCGCCTGCTTGACATTGGTGCTGCGCGACGAGGCGATGACCTTGCCGTCGCCCTCGATGATGAAGGCCACCCCGTTGTCGGAGAGCGTGAGCCGGCGCACGAAATCATTCAGTGCGCGCAGCGACAGGTCGGTCGCCACCACGCCGGCGAATTCACCCTGGGCGTCCTGCACGCGGCGCGCCCGCGTGGCCACCAGTTCGGCGGTGCGGTAGTCGATGTAAATCGAAGTCCAGGTGTGTGACGGGCTGTTCTGCCCCGCGTGGTACCAGGGTCGCTGGCGCGGGTCGAACACCCGCTTCTCGAGCGTGGCCTCGGACAAGGCGCCGTTGATGCCGGTGAAGCGCTGGAGCGTGCGCGGCTCCTCGGCCCGCAGCTTCACGCGCAGTTCGCCTTCTTCCTTGGAATGGCGCCACAGGCCGAAGAACTGGCCCGACTTGCTGCCGTAGTAGACGTAGTTGTTCGGATCCAGGTGCAGCGAGGTGGCGATCCAGAAGCGACTGCGCAGGTTGGCCGCTTCGGCGTCCACCGACACAGGCGCCGGCATGCCGTCCGGGAAAGCGGCTTCCAGCGCTGCGCCGGACCCCACCACATGGCGGTCCACCGCCTGACCGATCCGGTTGACCGTTTCCAGCAGCAGGTTGGCTGACAACGTGTCTACGGCGTGGCTGCCGGCGCGGTAGGACAGCGCCCCGATGAGCAAGGCCACCCCCAGCACCAGGGCCAGGTAGGGCAGCGTCAGCCAGTGCTTGAGCAGAAGGCGGGGACGGGGCAGAAAGCGCATCGGGGACTTTGGGATGGCGGCTGCCTCGCAAGGTGTGGTGCGACGTTGCGCACCCGGGGAACGGCGGGAGTTTGCATCGGTGCGGATGCGCTCGGCGTAGGCAGGTCTTCTCAGCAACATGGAACTTTCCGCAGGCAATGGCCCAGGCTCACAACGATTCAGCAATTGACAAGCGGCGCAGAGCGAAAGCAGACCGCGCCTGCGCCGGACAGATCAAGGTCTTGAGACCCCGGTGCCAGCCAAGCTGGCGACCTGCGCCAGATCCTGCGGATGACTAATGCTGGATCTGCGCACCCATTCCCTGGGGGTCTGTGTGTATCCGCAGTTCAGTGCCGCGGTGAGAGGGAACTTTAGAAGGGCAGGTCCACCTGCCGAATCGGGCCAGGCCGCGAAGCCCTGTCAGGGATTGCCTGAGGCCTGCGGCCGTTCGTGAAGTGCTTCACGCCTTGTGCGCGATCAGCCCTTCGCGCAGCGCCAGCAGGGTCAGGCCAGCCACGTCGTGGATGCCCAATCGGCGCATCAACTCGGCCCGGTGGGTTTCGACGGTCTTGGGGCTGACGTGCAGGATCTCGGCGATTCGGCGGGTGGAATGGCCCTCCGCCACCAACTGCAGGGTCTGACGCTGGCGTGCGGTGAGCGCAGCCAAGCCGCTGGTGGACGGGTCGGCGCCATGGGGTTGACGCAAGGCCTGCACCACGTGGCTGGCCACGGCAGGGCTGATGTAGCTGCGCCCTCGCGCCGCGGCCCGCAGTGCGTCGGCCAGTTCATGGACCGCACCGTCCTTGACCACGTAGCCCAAGGCCCCGGCACGGATGGCCGCAGTGACATAGGGCGCGCTGGTGTGCATGGACAGCATCACCACCCGGGCCTCCGGCCGGTGCTGGAGAATGGCGCTGGCCGCATCAATGCCATTGAGCTGAGGCATGGCGATGTCCAAGAGCACCACGTCGGGGCACAGTCGTCGCGCCAGGGCCACCGCCTCATGGCCATTGCTGGCCTCGGCCACCACCTCCGCGTCGTCCATGCCGTCGATCAGGGCGCGCAGTCCGCCGCTGACGATGGGATGGTCATCGGCCAAAAGTACTTTGATCTTGTTCATCGAAGCTCACCGGAATGCTCGCCTTGACCGTGGTGCCGTGCAGGGCGTTGGACTGCACTTCGAAGTGACCACCAAACTGTTCTGCCCGCTCGCGCATGCTCACCAGCCCCAGCGACCGCTCGCCGGTGTCGGTGTTTGAGGGCCGGAGGTTGAAACCGCGACCATTGTCCGTGATGCCGAGCCGGATGTGACCGTCGGTCAGCTCCAAGGACACGTCGATGCGCTGCGCGCCAGAGTGCTTGGCCGCGTTGTTGATGGCCTCCTGGGCAATCCTGAAGCAGGCCAGTTCCACATCCTGCGGCAGGCCGCACATGTGGTCGTCCCCATGCAACTCGACCGCGATGCCCAGCCGCCGCGACTGACGGTCACACAACCACAGCAGCGCCGCTCCCAGGCCCAGGTCATCCAGCACCGATGGGTGCAGGTCCAGGGCGCGGCTGCGCACCTTGACAATCACCTGCTGCAGGGTGTCCAGCGCGTCGGCCAGGCGTGCTGATGCCGCCGGTCGTCCGGCGCATTCGTCGCCCAGCACTTCCAGGTTGATGCGCACCGCCGCCAGCTGTTGCCCGAGCTCGTCATGCAGTTCGCGGGCGATGCTGCGTCGTTCGTCGGCCTGGCTGGTGAGCAGGGCGCCGGCCAGCCGATGCATCTGGGCCGCTCGCTCGGCCTGGGCCTGGCGAATAGCGACGCGCTCGGTGACGTCCGAAAAGAACACCGCCGCGCCCGTGTTGGACGGGAACACCCGCAGTTCGAACCAGGCCTGTCCGTCCGGGGCCTGCACCTCCAGCGTGGACGGCTTGCCGCTGGCCACCGACGCCATCAGCTGGCTCTGGACGGTTGTTCCCGCAGCACGGGCGAACACGGCCCACAGGTCACGACCCAGCATCTGCTCGACGCTCTGGCGCGCGTAGGGTTCGGTCAGGGCATTGACGTAGGTGATTTTCCATTGGCGGTCCACCACCACCAGGGCTTCGGTGAGGGAGTCGGCCATGTGCCGAAGCCGCCCTTCGGCGGCGTCCCTGGCTGCGATCTGCGCGCCCAGTTCGGTCACGGTGGCGCTGAGCGATTCATTCTGCCGGCGCACGGTCTGGGCGGATGACTCCAGGCGCATGGCCATGCGGTTGAAGGCCTGCCCCAGACGACCCAGGTCATCGCGCCGCGCGATGAGCAGCGGCGTGGGCGACACGTCGGTGCTCAGCTGTTCGGCCGCTCGCGTGAGTTTGCGGATGTCGCGCACCAGCCCCTCCAGCACGGCTGTGCCCAGCAGCAGCACACCCGCGGCCGCCAGCACCGCCAGCAGCACCGTGCTGTAGGCATTGCGCGTGATGCCGGCGGTGAGCGCGTCCTCGCGCAGCGCCACCACCACCCACCAGTCCACGCCCGCGCGACCAGCCAGCGACGCAGCCGACACCAGCATGCGGCCCGATGGCGTGTCATAGCTGACCGCCCGACGGGCGTTGTCGCCGCCCTTTGCCAGCTGCGGCGCCAGGGCGCGAAAGGACGCCGCCAGGTCGGCACTGGCGCTGTCGGTGGCGGCGGCGAGGTCACGGCGTGCGGCCGATGTTGCCGGCGCCGCCACCGTGCTGGCGATAAGGCGGCCGTCGCGCGTGACCAGGTAGGCAATGCCACGCTGGGCGATGTCCAGCCGCTGCAGAAAGCCCTCGAGCTGGGCCAAAGGCACATCGGCACCGTACACCCCCAGCAGTTGCCCTGCGGCGTCACGCCGCGCTCGGGCCAGGGTCGTCATGGGCGCCTGGGTGGAGAAGTCCAGGTAGACCGGCGACCAGACGTCGCCAGGGCGCCCCATCGCCGCGCGGTACCAGGGCCGCTGCGTGGCGTCGTAGGCCTGGGGTTCCTGGCCCACCGGCAGCGCCCTGTCACCTGGATGCGCCGCGTCGAACAAGCGCCGCGGGGCCTGGCCCGGGCTGTCTCGCAGTTTGAGCAGGGCAGGCCCGCTGGCGCGCCGCTGCACGCCAACGAAGCGACCGTCGGGGGAAGCGAAATAGACATAGCTGCCTGGCACCTGCGACAAGGACCCGGCTGCCCACAATTCGCGCTCGGTGGACGCCAGATCGACCTGCCGCTCCGGCCCGTTCCAACCAGCGGCCGCGGCCAGCGTGTATTGCCAGTTCGCCAGGTAGGCGGTGGTGACTTCCTCGATGCGCTCGCCGATGGCGTTGCTCAAGCGGCTGGCCATGTCGCCCACGGCTTCATTGGCCGCCCGGTAGGACAGCCACCCCACTGCCGTGGCCAGCACCAGCAGCAGCAGGATGTAGGGCAGCGTCAGCAGAACGCGAAGCGGAAGTCTGGACAACATGTTCAATGCATTCAGTTCCCGCCAGCCGAGCGCCGCGGCGTGTTCACTGTGCACATTGTGGACCGCGGGGACACCCCCTTCATTGGCCCATCTTCAAGGCACCTGCGCAACGCTGAAATCGCGCTGCGTCGGCCCGCCCAGCAAGGCCGACTTCAGGCGCGTGTCCACCGGCTGGGGTCCGAGCCAGAGTCTCATGATCATCAGGAAGAAGTCCGGGTCGCGCACGGGTTCTCCCACCGCGTGGCCGTTGACCACGATCCGGGTGCCCACGCCGGGCAGGTACTCGAAGCCGAACGTGTCGCCACTGCGAATCTGTGGCCGAGAGGCGAACATTTCGCCCAACTGGGCCAGGCCCACAAGCTGACGGTTCACCAGCTCGCGCGGGTTGGCATCGGAGACGCCCCGCACCAGCATGCGGGCCAGTTCGTTGGCGTCGATGTCCCGTCGCGCCACCATGTGCAGCCGCTTGGGGCCCTTGAGGGCGAAGAACTCGTCGGCGGTCTGCACCGGCGCCACGGTGTACAGGCCCGCTTCGTACACCCGCAGGATGGCCTTGTAGCGGACCCCCGTGCCGTTGAGCTGCAACCTCTGGCCACCAGATTCCGTGCTGGGCGGGAAATCAGCCGCCGCAGCCGCTGGTGTCGGCGCCGCCTGGCACAGCGCTGTGGCCATGAGTAGGCTCCACGCCATCACCCACAGCAGGATCAACCCTGAATTCACCTTGGTGCCCATCGGTTTCGCTCCACGGGGCCTGGGCCCTTGTTCAATGGAGCGAACTCTAGAAACCGACCACGTGCCTGGCGATCGGCCGGGGCCTGAACCGCGTTTCAGGCAATGCCTGAGAAGCGGGTCCCAGCGTGACAAATTCACGTCGCAGCACCACGCCCCGCCGCAGCAACGGCCCTGCTTGTTGGTGCGGCCGACCTGGGCACGCAGCGTCAAGCCGGCGGCACGGGCTGTCCGGACAGGAGGTCCTGCGCTAGCTGCTTGGTCAGCGGCTTGGTGAGAAAGCCATGGATGCAGCCGATCTCGCGCGCATGCCGGCGGTCTTCTTCTGAACTGGAGGAGGTCAACATCACCAACACCACCGTGGGCTTGCTTTGAAGGATGGGACCGGCTGCCTGCGCAAACTCCCAGCCATCCATGCCGGGCATGTTGATGTCCAGCAGCACCAGACACACCGGGCCGTCGGGCAGTTCGCGCAGGTAGCGCAGGGCCTGTTCGGCGTGCTCGAACACCTGCAGGTCGCCGTCGAAGCCTGCACGTCGCAACACCGCCTCATGGAAAACATTATCGGGCTCGCTGTCGTCAACCAGGACGATGCGCTGAATGGGAATGGGCTGCTGGGTCACGATGGCGACTCCTCATTCATTGCCGCGGGAGGGAACCACACACTGAAGGTGCTGCCCTGACCAGGCAGGGACACCAACTCGATGCGGCCACCATGCAGTTCCGTTATGCGCTTGGAAATCGCCAGGCCCAATCCGGTGCCGGTGAATTCGCGCCGGGTCACCAACCTGGAAAAGGCGCCGAAGAGCTTGGGCACCAGGTGCGGCGCGATGCCGATGCCATGGTCACGCACCCAGATCTGGCAGCCTCCGTCTTGAACGCTTGTGCTGCCCCAGGCCACACGTGGCGGCAGACCGGGTGCGTGAAATTTCAGCGCGTTGGACAACAGGTTCTGCAACAGCACACGCAGCAGCGTACGGTCGCCAAGCACGCAGGGCAGGTGGCCCGGTTCGATCACGGCCTGTTCCTTGCGCAATGCGCCGTCCAGGTCCAATAGCACCTCCTGGATCACTTCCTGCAGGTCTACGCGCTGCCGGTGCAGGGCGATGCCATCCTGGTCCTCCAGGTGAACGTAGTCCAGCAGGTCGTCCAGCAGCGCCCGCATGCGCTCACCGCCCTGCCGAATGAAACCCAGGTGACGGCGCGATAGCGCGTCCAGCCGCTCGTCCAAATCCTCGCTCAGCATGCCGGCGAAATTGACAATGCTGTTCACCGGCTCGCGCAGGTCGTGCGACACCATGTGGAGGAAGCGTGTCTGCACGGCGTTGCGCCGGGTCAGTTGCTCGTTGGTCTTGGCGAGTTCCTGGCGCGCCTGCTCCACCTCGTGAACGTCCTGCACCCTCACCACCACGGCGCAAACCTGCCCGTGCGCATCGCGTACCGGCAAGTGGGTCAGCATCATGCGCCGGGCGCCCAGTTCCGGGTACTCGATGGTTTCGGCGCACTCCAGCTGTGTGCCGGCCAAAGCCTGGTCCAGGCGCTGTCGTTCCTTTTGCTCGTAAGGCAATTCGCCCAGCACTTCTCGCACGTGCCGGCCCTCGACTTGTCCGCGGGTGAGCCTTCTGTAGCGCAGAAAGCAGTCATTCACATACCGGATCACGTGCTCGCGGTCCACATACACCTTCAGCGCCAGGTCTTGCGTGGCGATGGCGGTGGCCTGGAATATTCGCGCGCGCTCCTCTTGCAACTTGTCGTTCAGGGCGCGCCGATCCTGCGCAACCTGTTGTCGCCATTCGATGAGCTTGGACACCTGGCGCGACAAGGCCTGCAAGGCTTTCAACTGCGCCGCGGACAGTTCACGTGGTTGCCTGTCAATGGCACACACCGTGCCCAGGGCCAGGCCCTGGGCGTCGGTAATGGGTGCGCCGGCATAAAACCGAATGTGAGGGTCAGCCGTGACCAACGGGTTGGTCGCGAAGCGCTGATCGGCCAGCGCGTCGCCCACGATGAACATCTCGTCCGGTTGCAGGATGGCGTGTGAACAGAACGCCACGTCCCGCGCGGTTTCCGTCGCATCCAGGCCCACCCTGGCCTTGAACCACTGACGTCGCTCATCCACCAGGGAGATGAGCGCGATGGGGGTGCCGCAAATCAGGGCGGCGAGTTGCACCACATCGTCGAAAACCTGCTCGGGCAGGCTGTCCAACAGCTCGGTACGGCGCAGTGCGGCAAGCCGCTCGAGTTCATTGTTGGGCAGGGGGGCAGTCATCTGGCCGTCGCGTCGCTGGACCTGAAAGGCCGTTCAGCGTCCTGGAACGAAACGAAGGATTGTGCACGAGGTGCACGCTCAGGTCTGCGACCAGACCCTCATGCAATGTCCATGATTCAGCTTGATGGCGATCAAGCTGAGGTACAGGCATCACGACTTCCAAAGGAAGGGGGCGGGCCTGAATTGAGTCAGCCTCCTGCAAACGCCTTCTGCCGGGACTCCTGGCCTGGATCCGTGATCGAGCCGGCGCATCGACTCCGCTGGTTGGAGTGTGGCCGGTGAGTTCTGCCGAGCGATGCCAGACGCATCGATAGAAGCGGCTTGTGCTTGGGCAGGACTCCGTACCGCCCATTCCCGAAACCTTGATGGGCGTCCTCAGCCATGAGTCTTGATGGGAACCTGCGACAACTGCTGCTTTGCGGCATTCAATGTTGGATGTCCTTTGGTTGCAAGGGGTCGTGCCTTGCCAACCAGGCCGCCGATCTCGAGGCCAGAAGCCAGATCAGAAATGTGGATGCTCCACTGCCGCCGCGGGTCGGCCTGCACCAGGCCGGCGCTGGCCGACCCGGCAACCACGTCCACCGTCCCGATCTCGTTGCCACCGTACCGAAGTGCAGCCATGCCGCGGGTTGACACGAATGGGCGCGGCCCGGAGCACCGTGGCCGGTGTGTTCATGGGCCTGCTGGCCAAGGGGGTGCTGGCCCGCATGACGCCCGGCGTTTTCTTCGCGGCGTTGCAGCTGTGACCCCGGCCACCGGGCCGGGCACGCCGGCATCGGCATGCGCCGCGGGACCTCACTTGCTGACGTAGGGCAGCGACGAGTGGTGCACCACGATGCGCAGGTTGCCCGCATCGTCCTTCTTGAATTTCCAGGTCTTGTCCACCGTGGTCACCTTGCCGTCCTTGTCGGTGAAGGACACGTTGCCCATGGTGGTGGCCACGTCGCCGGCCAAGAAGATGGCGGCGTTCTGGATCTCCACCTTCTTCCAGCCCTTGAGCGCAAAGCCGCTGTCCTTGGGGAAGCCGGCGTTGCCGCCCACGAAGTAGGCCAGGGCGCCTTCGCGTGTGGTGCGGAAGGTCTGCGGCGCCTCGGTGAGCGTGGGCTTGAACAGCACCGGGCCGAGGTTGTAGCCATAGGCCGTGTCGATCACCTTTTCGGCCAGGGCCTTGGCGGCCGGCTGGCCGCTCTTGGCGTAGGTGTCGCTGATGGCCACCAGCGCATCGCCCCAACCGCGCTGAGCGGCCAGAACTTCGGCCTCGCTGATGGAGGTGTTGACCATCGGGGTCTTGGCGGTGGCGGCAGCCGCCAGGGCCAGCGAAGTGAGGGCGACGGCGAAAGAGGCAAGCTTCATGGTGGGGCTCCAGTGGTGTGGCCGGTGGCGGCATGCCCCGGCTCGGAACGAATTCGACCCCAGGGGCTTGAACGCCTGCTGAAGCGCGCATGAGCGTGCCATGACCGACGGATGAACCTCGCATGACAGGCGGCCCACCCTGCCAGCGTTTTCATCTGGCGTTCATCTGGGCGCCATGCCTGCGGACGCCTGCCTGCGCGATGATTCGGGGTATGTATGCAAGACGCCTGACGCTTGCCCTGGCCGCGCTGGCCGGAGCGGCCGTGCTGGAAGGGCTGGCCGCCCTGTGGGCCCTGAGCGTGGCCAACGACCATGTGCTGCGCGGGCGCGTGGCGTCCGACATCGAACTGGCGTTCCAGGACCTCACCGTGTCCAAGCTGCGCCTGCGCAGCTGGTTCACGCAAGCCCAGCTGGACCCCGAAACCCCCGCCGAGCCGGCGCGGCGCTTCCAGGAAGACATGCAGCGCACGCTGGAACGCCTGCGCAATTTGTCCGCGCGGGCCATCGCGCTGGATCGCAACGAGGCCACCCGCACTGAACACCTCAAGCGCCAGGACGCCCTGGCCGTGCTGGCCGACAGCGTGGCCAGCCTGCAGACCGCCTCGGCCCGGGTGCGGCCGCTGGCCATAGGCACCGACAACGGCCAGGCCTGGCAGGTGGCCGGCGAGTTGTTCGACATCTCCCGCGGGCGTGATCTGCGCCGCCTGCTGGCCGACAGCATCGAGCGCGAAGCGGCAGCCGTGGCACGTGAGCGCGCCGGCGCCGACCAGGCCCTGCGCTGGATGCGCGGCCTGCTGCTGGGCACAGCCGCCGCCATCGCACTGGCCGCCCTGCTGCTGGCGGCTGGGTTCACGCGCGCCCTGCGTCGGCCTTTGGACCAGCTGAACGAAGGCGCGCAGGCGCTGCAACAGGGCCAGCTGGCCCACCGCATCCCGCAGGACGGGCCCGACGAGTTTTCAGCGGTGGCCCGCAGCATGAACACCATGGCCATTGAA
Organism: Burkholderiales bacterium JOSHI_001; assembly: GCA_000244995.1. NCBI lineage: Bacteria > Pseudomonadati > Pseudomonadota > Betaproteobacteria > Burkholderiales > Burkholderiales bacterium JOSHI_001. The sequence continues at coordinate 2,199,439 of CM001438.1, forward strand.
CTGACCGAGCACCGGGCTCGCGAAGTGACGGCCCGCCAGCAATTGGAAGCGCTGGTGGCCGCGCGCACCGGCGAGCTGCAAAGCGCGCTGGAAGCCCTGCAGCAGGTGGACGCCCGGCGGCGCCAGCTTTTCGCCGACATCAGCCACGAGCTGCGCACGCCCACCACCGCCATCCTGGGCGAAGCCGAGATCACGCTGCGCGGGCGCGAACGCCCGGTGGCCGACTACCGCGATGCGCTGCAGCGCATCGTGGCCACCTCGCGCCAGCTGGGCAGCGTCATCGACGACCTGCTGAGCATGGCGCGCACCGACATCGACGCGCTGGCCCTGAACCGCCGCGCCCTGGACCTGGCCGAGCCGCTGCGCGAAGCCGTCGAGCAGGCCCGCGCGCTGGCGCACGAGCGCGGCGTCACCGTGCAGGGCCCCCGCATCGACGAGGGCGCCCTGCCAGTGCTGGCCGACGCCCAACGCCTGCGCCAGTTGCTGCTGCTGCTGCTGGACAACGCCGTGCGCTATTCGCACCCCGGCGGCGTGGTGGAGCTGGCGGTGCAACGCAGCCCCCGCCGCAAGGACGGCGCCGCGCTGTGCGAGGTGCAGGTGATGGACCAGGGCATCGGCATCGCCGCGGACGACCTGCCACGCGTTTTCGAGCGCAGCTTCCGTAGCACCCAGGCGCGCCAGCACCGCGCCGACGGCAGCGGACTGGGCCTGGCCATCGGGCGTGCGCTGGCGCGCGCCCATGGCGGAGACATCACTTTGGAAAGCCAGCCGGGCCGGGGCACGACGGTGCGGTTGCGCCTGCCCCTGCTGCCAGGCCCATCGCTGGAGGCTGCCGGATGAACGTGCTGGTGGTGGAAGACGACGCCCGCATCGCCGACTTCCTGGACCGCGGCCTGCGCGCCGAGGGCCACCGCGTGCTGGTGGCGCGCAACGGCCCCGATGGCCTGGCCCTGGCGCGCGACGCCGCGCGCGCGGCGCAGGCCGACGACACCCCCACCGTGCTGCTGCTGGACGTGATGCTGCCCGGCATGAGCGGCCTGGAGGTGTGCCAGACACTGCGGGCCGCACAGGTGCACCTGCCCATCCTGATGCTCACCGCGCTGGGCACGCTGGAAGACCGCGTCAGCGGCTTGCGCCTGGGTGCGGACGACTATCTGGTCAAGCCCTTCGAGTTCGAGGAACTGCTGGCCCGCATCGACGCCTTGGCGCGACGCGGCCACCGCCAAGCCAGCCCCACCCGCGAACTGCTGGTGGTGGCCGACCTGGAACTGGACACCCGCACCATGCGCGCCAGCCGGGCTGGCCGCCCCCTGTCATTGACCGCCCGCGAACTGGCGCTGCTGGAACTGCTGATGTCGTCGCCCGGCCGGCTGTTCAGCCGCGAACGCATCCTGGCCAATGTCTGGGGCACCAGCGAGGACCCGCTGACCAATGTGGTGGACGTCTACATCCGCCGCCTGCGCAGCAAGGTCGACGACGGCTTCCCGCGCCCGCTGATCCACACCCAGCGGGGCCTGGGCTACCGGCTGGAGGACCTGCCTCGGGACTAGGCTGCGGCAGGCGTTGTCGAAGGGCAGGTCGCCGTCGTCCAGGAAGCGCGTCAGCGCCACCCAGCGGTTGAGGCTGTGGTCGATCGCCCGGGCGGTGGCCGTGATCGTCGCCGTGCATCGAGCCTGGGCTGGCTATCGGCGTCGGCCACCTCGCGCTCGACTTCCTGCAGCGCGCCGAAGAGCTTCAGCGCCTGCTCGCCAACCTGGCTGCCGCGGTTGGCCCACAGCGCGTGGAACTGGCGCCGTGCGTGCGCCATGCAACCCACATTGGTCACGCCGAGCTCGAAGCAGGCCTTGTAGCCGCTGAAGTCGTCGGTGACCAGCTTGCCCCGCCATCCGGGCTTGTCCTGCGTGCCGGGCAGGCCGAGGAAGCTGCGCACCTGCTGGCCGCCCCGGCTGTCGGCGAAGTCGAACACGACGGCCTTGACCGGGTTGAACGGCGTGGTGCAGTGGCTCCACAGGTACGCCCGGTGCGTCTTGCCATGGCCCGGCTTGAGCATCGCCACCGGCGTCTCATCGGCAGGCGGCACCGGCTGGCGCAGCAGTTCGGCCGCCAGAGCGTCCACCAGCGGCTGCAACTGCACGCCACATTCGCCCACCCACTGCGCCAGGGTCGAGCGGGCGATCAGGTGCCCGGCACGCTCGAAGATCGCTTCCTGGCGGTGCAGCGGCAGGTGATCCAGGTACTTGGCCACCAGGACCTTCATGCGGTTGGCGCGCCGGTTGGCGAAGCGCTGGGCATGGTGAGGCCGCGCTGAGCCGAACACCGTGACCACCTGGGCCCGTGCAGCCTCGTTGCCAGAGCGCTTGTCCAGCGGTTCCACCGCCGTCCACACCGCCTCAAGCTGGATCATGAGCGCGGATCGCCGCAGCAACCCGCGCATCCAGTGACCGGCCCATCGACGCGCTCATCGGCCAGCTCAGCTTGGCCGCGATGCCACCGCGGCGAAGTTCGACCTCGATGGTGCGTTCGTCCGCCGCCCGCGGCACAACCGGCGCGACGGCCACCGGCACGAACTGCTCCGCTGCGGTGGCCGCATCCGTTTCGCGGGCCTGCTTGCGCCAGCCATGCACGATGTTGGCGTTGATGCCGTGCGACATCGCCACCTTGGCCCCCGACGCGCCAGGCGCAGCGCACTCGGCCAGGATCTGCCCTTTCGGGTCTGGCCCATAGCGCCTGCGCTAACGACTGTTCTCCGTTGCCATCGTGTCCAGTTGTTCGTCAACTGGACACGATCGTTGTCGCCGCACGGCCTCAAATCAAGACCGGTTCGCCGGAAGCTTGCGAATGTCGCGCCGTCTGTTGCGGCACGCCTTGGATCAAGAAGTGAGCGGAAGGAGCCCAGTGATGCCTTTTCACGTTCAGTCAATCCGTTGGTCCAGTGTTCGAGTCACTCAGGGCCCACCAAAGAAGCTCGAAGATTCAACGGCTTGCAATGTGCAAGCCGTTGTTCTTTGTGCCGCGGCTTCCGACCGTGCCGGATCTGTGCCGCGATTCAGTGAAACGCCCCGCGATGGCTTTGCGCGCGGGAGCCTCTGACCGCAACGCTTGGTGGTGGCCGTCACAATCCGGCCATGAACTACCTGCGTTGGATCATCCACACCAAGCGCCATCCATCGGCCATCCTCCTGCTGGTGCAGTTGACCGGGATGGTGCTGTATCCGTTCATCGAGAACACAGACGCTGGGCGTATCGCGTTCGGGGTGTTCGGCATCGTGGTGCTCATCATCACGACCGGCATGGTGCGAATGACACCGTGGCTGACCTGGGTGTCGGTCGGCATCGCGCTGCCGGCCATCGTCTTGCTGGCCTTGCAGGCCATCTTCGGCATGCCCCACCTGCTGATTGCGTCGGCGGCCCTGGAAGCCGTGTTCTATTTTTACGCCGCCGGCAGCCTGATCGCCTACATGATGAACGACCGCCGCGCCACCACCGATGAACTGTTCGCCGCAGGCGCCACCTTCACCTTGCTGGCCTGGGGCTTCACCTACCTGTTCCTGCTGTTGCAGGCACTGCAGCCTGGGTGCTTTTCCGCAGCGGTGAATCCGAACGCGCCGCGCACCTGGACCGAACTCATGTACATGAGCTTTGCATTGCTGTCGAGTACCGGCATCGGCGACGTGATCCCGATCACGCCCCATGCACGGGCGCTCGCTGCGCTGGAAATGTTTGTTGGCGTGATGTACCTTGCGACCGTCGTTTCCCGGCTGATCGGGCTCACGTTGCGGGACCGCTAGGACCATGGCGGGCAACGCCGAGGAGCCGGTTTCGACCCGTCCCATCTGGCCCTGGCCTCGACGCCACGCAAGGCTGCGTCGCCGCCCCCAGCGCAACAGCCGCCCATCAGGAGCCGGCGATCCCGGCCATCGGTCAACGGCCACGCTGTGGAGCGAACAATGCTTTCAGGTCCATACCCTTCGTCGATTCGGAGGCATTCGACGAGGTCGACCCACTCCGTCAAGTTGGGGATGCCCGTGGGCGTACTCATGCCGATGCTAGGGGATCCGCACTGACCCCCGTTGACTAGACTGGTTTGGCAGCGTCTGAACCAGGTGAAAGTCATGGCGATCGTCCTTCGGAAGGAGCAGTTTCAGCAGTTCGAGCTGCACGCTTTCGACCGCTTCGTGGGCGACTTCCTCGATCATGTGAAGGTGCATTTTCCGAATCACTGGCGTGTGATCGGCCAGGACGAACTCAGGCAGGTTGTTCACTTGGGCGTGACCCGTGCGGAGCGCTACGGGATCGTTGATCGTCGATCCACCTGGATGTACCTGAGCGTGATGCTGTACTTGGGCAGCTACTTCGACGATGACGTCCAAATCCCATGGGCGGCTCGGATCCTGAACAACCCCGAAGGCGGCTCGGCCGCAGCGCGTGCCGAACAATTGTTCGACGCCGCCTTGTGGTACATGGATCGCATCTACGGGTCGGACAATCAGCACCTGGAGCGGGCTTTGGGGCAGGCCCAGCGGGCGCTGGATCTCGATGTCGATCGCCTGGCCCTGCTTCCGGCGGGAAGCCTGCCGACCTTGTTGTCGCGCGCCTTTCCACAGAAGTGCCAAGCCATGGGCGACGCGGCCATGAGCGCGCTCATCCAATCCGGCAAAGACTTTGCTGACCAGCATGGCATGAACATGCCCGCCGGAAGTGCCGTGTGCACCGCGCTGATGTTCCTGCTGGGCCAGGGCATGGGCCAGGATCCGCAATTCCCTTGGGCCGCCTCGACCCTGGGCCCGAACCCGACCATGGCGGCGGCACAGCGGGTGCGCGCGGTCCTTCGGGAAGCGTCGTCTCATCTCCAGCGCTGGCTTGGCTGAGGGGCGGTATGGCGTTCTGCGGCGGAAGCGAAGACCGAAATAAGCAAGCCGAGGCCGCGAAGGCGCAGCCCGCCGGTGCTTGCAAGGATTCGGTCGTTCCGTGCCCCAAGGCCCTGACGCCCGCGGTCAAGATCTCGCCGCCGCGTTGCCCCTTCCTGGCCAAGGGGAAGTCTGTGAAGGTGAAGGCGACTGGAACGCCCGCCGGAGGCACTTACAGCTGGTCGGCGACTGGCGGCTTGGTGATCGGGGCTGGCGCCGCCACCGACGAAGTCACGGTCACGGGCGGATCCACAAGCGCTGCCTTGGCGGATTCCACCTTGACCGTCCAATACACCCTGGGCGGCAAGACGGCTTCAGACGCCACGTCATGGACGGTCTACGAGATTTCCAAGATCGAGGCCAAGTTGAGGGCCACACCATGCCGGCGCGACGGCACTGGAGCCGACTCCATGCCCGCGCGGACCAGTGTGGCCACCACCCCAGTTCTTGATGCAAATACCACCTGCATCGTCAAGGGGTGCGGCGAACTGAACCTGACAGCAGCCGTGGTGCCAAACACAGTGCCCGTCTCATGGTCGGTCGAGCGCGCGCCCGACGACAAGGGCGATCTTGCCGGGCTGCCGGCCCTGGCTGACAACGGGGGCCCGCTGCTCCGAAAGCTCAAGGCCAACGCGACGGGTTCTTTCCATGTCCAGGTATTCCACGATTGCGGCGGCAAAGGCAAGCCCGGTGCCGACGATGGCGTGATCGTGTTCAGCGTCAACATCGTGGATGTGCTGATCACCGAGAACAAGGTCATCAAGCGCGATACCTTGTTCCGGAACAACCGGTCCAATGCCGCGGCGCTGGTTGTCGATTCCAGCTCGACCGCCGGAGCCGTGCCCGCGGTCAACGCGGTCTACACCGACGCCGAGTTCACCAAGTACCCCCTGTCGGTCAAGCTGACTGTCACCCTGATCGGCGGCGGACCGAAAAAGCTTCGCGGAACCGATCGGATCCGGCTGGGGTTCATCCAGACCACGACGGCGGACTCGGTGACCGGCACCTACGCCGACGGCCGCACGCTCAAGGAGGTCATCGCGGTCAATGCGGCACTGGCCAGCCCGATCACCGGCGGGGCGCCCGCGATGCTGGGGTTTCCGGTGCGCGATACGCGGGGTGCAAGCAACACGGGCGCAGGCCCATTCATCGTCAGCTCCTCCGATGTCGAGACCTCGGAACTCGCTGCTGGCGGCCGGCAAAGGGTGGTCCGCTATGTCGAGCCACCGGCCATCGCGCTGAACATGGCACACCCGGTCACGGCCAAGCCCCTGACCGGCATTTCGGGTTCCAACGACTTTGACTTCTTCCTGTGCGCCTACTCCGATCAATTTGATGCCAACTACGCTGTGGCAGCATCCGCATCTTGGTCCATCACCTATGGCTCGTACACGCCTGCCGGGGGGTGGACGACGGCCGGCGCCGCAGTGGCTGCACCGGCCGCGATGGCCGTGCATTCGCCGCCCGTGCGTGCCGAAGATCTGGCGGTCGAGCGCTGCGCTCCGAACTTCGTCGACAACCTGAAGATGGATGCACGCTGAATGGGCGCCCAAGATGAAAGCCATGTCTCGAGGCGGTGTGTGGGGAGGCTGCTCGGCCTGCTCGCCGCCAGCCTGTTTGCCGTGCCAAGGGCCAATGCCAGGGAGAACCGCATGAATCCACACATCCCGGTCTACAGCTGGTTGCGTGCAGACGGCTCGCTGTGCCTGGCGCGGGTAACGGGCAGCAGCCACAGCCCCGTGCCATCAGGCCTGTTGCGTACACAGGTTCAGATGACGGTCGGACGGCTGCTGTGGGGCCACGCGTCCGAGCCGCATCCGTCGTTCAGCTTCGACGAGCCTTCGGACCGCATGGCGCGCTTGAAGGCGCCGGATCCGATCTGGGGTGCCATTGCGCTGGACAACCGACCCTCGGTGCTGCTCGTGCTGCGCGCTCCTCAATCGCCAGGTGATCGCCTCTGGGCGGTCCATGAAACATCGGCGGATGACCCCACCCTGCGTTCACTGCTGCAGTTGCTCAGCGTTGAGCGTGCCCACGCTGGCCAGCCCAGGGAGCGTGTTGAACAGTACCTGCGATGGCTGGATCCTGGGCTGCACCCGGTGTTCCAGCTGTTTGCGGCCCAGGCCCTGGCCAGCGATGGCGACCTGCAGGAGGTGGACCGCCATGGCGCGGTGGCCGCCAGGCTGGCATCCTTGTTCCGATCTTCGGCCGAGGTCTATGTGCGCATCGCATCGGCGTCGTGGATGTGGGGCCCGCTGTGGTCCAAGACGACTTCGACAGGGCGAACGGCCATCGCCGACAGTGCCGTGGATGGTCTGCTCGACGCCGACACCGATGTCGCCAGCTTCTCATTGGATCGGCTGCTGGCGCTGCAGGACCTCTCGGTCATTCGGCAACGCAGTGCGGCTGCAGCGTCGGCATTGAGACGCCTGGCTTCGGACCGGGCGCACGAAGACAAGAGGATCGAGGCGCTGACGCAAAAGATTTCTCCTTGAGGCCTGGGATCAAGCTGTCGAATCGCAAGGGCACGCACGAGCCAATCTGGAAGGCGTTTGCCCAGGCGACTGGCTCACACCTGGCGCGCAAGGTCTTCCTCGGGAGCGGCGTTGTGACACGGCCCCCATCGACGCGCTGCGATTCCGGCGCTGCGTTGCACAACGAATCCCAATGAACAAGCACCTTGCCGCGTACCTGGCGGCCACCCTGGTGATGGTCGCACTCGACGCGCTGTGGCTGGGCCTGGTTGCCAAGACGACCTACCAACAGGCCATCGGGCACCTGATGGCCGAACAACCGAAGGTTCTGCCTGCGCTTGCCTTCTATGTCCTGTATGGCGTTGGCCTCCTGGTCTTTGCGCTGGCCCCGCAGGCCGACGACCCGGCCTGGGGACGAACGATCTTGAGGGGTGCACTTTTCGGCTTCTTCGCCTACGCCACCTACGACCTCAGCAACCTGGCGACGCTCAGGAACTGGCCACTGCATCTGACGCTGATCGACATGGTGTGGGGCACGTTCGCCAGTGCCGTTTCGGCGGGTGCTGGCAAAGCCGCCATGAACCGGGCAACCCGGGCTTGATCGAACCGGGATGTCAGGGCGCGCCACGGGGCTCTGGCCGCGATGTCGGGGTGCCCGCCGACCCCTGTGGCCGAGGCGTGCGGCCGTTGCGCCCGGCTCAGCCCGGTCGCCGTGCGTGGAACAAGGCCCCCGCCAGCACGCCACTGCGGTACAGGCCTACGAAGTGTTCGTAGGCCTGGTCGTAGCGGTCGAAGTGCGCCGCGCCCAGCCGGGCCACCGTCTGGGCCTTCAGGGACCGGTACATCGCGTGCCGCTCGACCAGGATGCGCGTCCACGTCTCGCTCAGGTCGGTGACCTGCACCCCTTCCAGGCCGGCGCCTTGCATCCATCGGCGGTAGTCGGCTTCGGTGGCGATGTCGTTGAAGCGCATGCCGTCGCAGAGGCGCGTCGCGTCGTCTCGGGCCAGGGCGCCGCGGCTCAGGATGTCCGAAAACACCAGCCGGCCGCCGGGACGCAGAACGCGTGCGATGCCAGCCACCAGCGTCGACTTCTCCGGGATGTGGGCAAAGGCTTCCTGGCTGATGGCCAGGGTGAAGCTGGCGTCGGGGAAGGGCAGCGCCAGCGCGTTGCCCTGGTGGAACCGCACCCGGTCCGCCAGGCCCGCCGCTTCGGTGAGGGCGGTGGCGCCTTCCACGCGGCTGGCGGTCAGGTCCAGGCCGGTGACCTGGCAGCCGGTCTTCCAGGCCAGGTAACGCGCCGGGCCACCCAGGCCGCTGCAGATGTCCAGCACCTGGTCGGTCGCCACCACCGCGGCCTGCGCCATCAAGCGGTCCACCGCGTCGGTGCCACCGTAGTGGTCCTGGTCGTGGTGCTGCAGCACCTCTTCGGTGATCTGGTCCCGCGCAACGCCGCGCGCCGCCACCGCATCGAAGATCTGCGCCGCGCTGATCGGGTGGAAGTCGTAGAAGTGCTCGACGGCCTGCAGCCGGGGGTCGGTGGGCATGGTCGCTCCGGGTTCTGGATGGGGGAGGGGCGGCAGCCGGGCCGGCATCAGGCGGACATCAGGCCGGCGCAACGCCGCTGCCATACAGCGCCTGGGCCTGCCGGGCCAGGGCCGTGGCCGGGTGGGTTGACGCGCAGGCCGCCTGCACCGGGCCGAACTGGTCGGCATAGGCCGGCAGGGCATCGTTCGCGAAATGGGTGTGCGGCCAGTCGGAGCCCCACACGCAGCGGGAACCGAACAAGGCCACCGCGCGGCGCAGGGTGGGCAGGAGGGCCCCATAGGGCGCCTGCGGCGCGCCCAGGCGGTACCAACCCGACAGTTTCAGCCAGGCGCCGTTCGCCGCCAGCGCCGCGGCAGCCTGCCAGGCGGGGTCGTCCTGCGCCAGGCCGGCGTGCAGGCCGGCCAGGTGGTCCAGCACAAAGGGCAGGCCGCAGGCGCGCTGCCAGGCGGCCAGGGGGGCCAGGTGCTCGGGCTTCGCGTACCACTGGACATGCCAGCCCAGGGCGCGCAGGCGAGGCGCCAGGTCCATCACATCCTGCTGCGGGTTGTTGTGGTTGCCGGCTGGCGACACCAGGTTGAAGCGCAGGCCGCGAACGCCCAGGGCGTGCCAGGCCTGCAGTTCGGCGTCGGTCACCGCGGGGTCTGCCACCACCACGCCGCGGTGGCGGCCGGGCCGTGCCGCCAGGGCTTGCAGCAGCAGGCGATTGTTGCTGCCATAGACGCTGGGCTGCACCAGCACCAGGTGGCCCACGCCGAAGGCGGCGGCCTGATCTTCGATCTGCTGCAATGGCCGGTGCCCCGGCTGGTAGTGGCCCGGGTGCACCGGGGCGCGGCCGTCGAAGACGTGGACATGGCAGTCCCAGCCCGCGGGTGCGGCGTTCGCCGCGGCGGCAGGGGTTTCAGTCACGTGTGATGCGGCGCTCGCGCACCACACTGGCCCATTGCAACTGCTGGGCCTTCAGGAAGGCGCGCGCCTGCGCCCCATTGCCGTTGAACACCTCGCCGCCGAGGGCCCGCACGCGGCCCAGCACCTCGGGGTCGGCCATGGCGCGGGTCAGGGCTGCCGACAGCCGGGCCTGCACCGTCGCCGGCAGGCCGGCCGGGGCCAGCACCGGGTTCCACTCCAGCACCTCGTAGCCCTTCAGGCCGGCCTCGTCCATCGAGGGCAGTTCCGGCAGCACGCGCGAGCGCAGGCGCGAGGTGACCGCCAAGGGCCGCAGCCGGCCGGACTGGATGTGTCCCAGCGACGAGGCCACATTGGCAAAGAACAGCGGCACCTGGCCGCCCATCACGTCGTTCAGGGCCGGGCCGCCGCCGCGGTAGGGCACGTGGGTGAGTTCCACCTTGGCCATGGCTTCGAACAGGGCCCCGGCCAGGTGCTGGGCCGAACCGTTGCCCGACGAGGCATAGGCCAGCCTGTTCGGCTGGGCGCGCGCCAGGCGCAGCACATCGGCCAGCGACCTGGCTTCGAAACTGGGCGTGCACACCAGCACGTTGGGGAACAGCGCCAGCACACCCAGCGGCGTGAAGGCGGTGGCGCTGTCGTAGGGCAGTTTGTCGAACAGCGAAGGGTTCACCGCGAAGGACGACGCGTCCAGCAGCAACATCGACCCGTCCGGTGTGGCGCGTGCCACCTGCGCCGCGGCAATGGTGCCGCTGGCGCCGGGCTTGTTTTCCACCAGCACCGGCTGGCCCAGGGCGTCGGCCAGGTGGGGTGCCACCAGGCGGGCCATCACGTCGGCACCGCCGCCGGCCGGGTAGCTGACCAGCAGCGTGATCGGCTTGCCGCCGGCGATGTCGCCTGCGGCGCGGGCGTTCAGGGCGGCCGGGGCCAGCAGCGCGCTGGCGGCCTGCAGCAGGCGGCGGCGCGTCGGGTCAAGGGCGTGGTTCATGGTGAGCCGTGGGCCTGAATTCAACAGTTGGGCGCGCATTGTCAACGCGCCGACCCAGCACTGGCCTGACGCTGGCGTCAAACCACCTCGAACAGCCCGGCCGCGCCCTGGCCGCCGCCGATGCACATGGTCACCACCACGTACTTCGCGCCGCGCCGTTTGCCTTCAATCAGTGCGTGCCCGGTCAGGCGCGAGCCGCTCACGCCATAGGGGTGGCCCACCGCGATGGCGCCGCCGTTCACGTTCAGCAACTCGTCAGGTATTCCCAGGGTGTCGCGGCTGTAGATCACCTGGCAGGCGAAGGCCTCGTTCAGTTCCCACAGGCCGATGTCGCTGACCTTCAGGCCCGCGCGCTGCAGCAGGCGTGGCACCGCGAACACCGGGCCGATGCCCATTTCATCCGGTTCGCAACCCGCCACCGCGAAGCCACGGAAGATGCCCAGGGGTTGAAGCCCACGCTGCTCGGCCAGTTTGGCGTTCATCAGAAGGCACACCGACGAGCCGTCGGAAAACTGGCTGGCGTTGCCGGCGGTGATCACGCCGCCGGGCAGGGCGGACCGGATCTTCGAGACCGCCTCCAGCGTGGTGTCGGCGCGTATGCCTTCGTCGGCGGCGATGGTCACTTCGCGCGTGGTGAGCACACCGCTGGCCTTGTCCACCACGCCCATGGTGGTGGTCATGGGCACGATCTCGTCCTGGAACCTGCCCGCCACCTGCGCCGCCGCGGCACGCTGCTGGCTGCGCACGCCGTATTCGTCCTGCGCCTGCTTGGAAATCTTGTAGCGGCTGGCCACCTGCTCGGCGGTCTGCAGCATGGTCCAGTAGATCTCGGGCTTGATCTTCTGCATCGCCGGGTCCACGCGCATGTGGCGGTTCACCTCGTTCTGCACGCAGGAGATGCTTTCCACACCGCCGGCCACCATCACCGGCACCTGGTCCACGATGATGCGCTGCGCCGCCATGGCAATGGCCTGCAGCCCGCTGGAGCAGAAGCGGTTGATGGTGACCCCGCTGGTGGTGACCGGCAGCCCGGCGCGCAGCGCCGCCACGCGGGCGATGTTGCCGCCGGTGGTGCCTTCGCCCAGGCTGCCGCCCAGGATCACGTCCTCCACCTCGGCCGGGTCCACCCCTGCGCGTTTGACGGCGTGTTCGATGGCGTGGGCCGCCAGCGTGGCGCCATAGGTCATGTTGAAGGCGCCCTTCCAGCTCTTGGCCAGGCCGGTGCGGGCGGTGGAAACGATGACGACGTCGGTCATGGTGGGCAGGGCAAGCGGTGGTGGGGACATGCTGCAGGGTGGCCGTGCTGCTGTCCATCGGGGTCGGCCAGCGTCCTGTCACCTTGGTGATGCGGCCCAGGGGTTGCCACGCTTGGCGGCGCGCGGCCTCCGCGGCTACGGTGCGGGCCTGTCTTCACGCTGGGGCGCTGCCATGAAACTGTTCGACCTGTCCGGCCAGGTGGCCGTCGTCACCGGCTCGTCGCGCGGCATCGGCCGCGCCATCGCGCTGCGCCTGGCCGAGCACGGCGCGCGGGTGGTGATCTCCTCGCGCAAGCAGGACGCCTGCGAGGCCGTGGTGCAGGACATCAACGCCCAACACGGGGCCGGGCGGGCCGTCGCCATTGCCGCCAGCCTGTCCAGCAAGGACGCCTTGCAGGGCCTGGTGGATGGCGCGCTGGCCGCCTTCGGCCGCATCGACACCCTGGTGTGCAATGCCGCCAGCAACCCCTACTACGGGCCCATGGGGGGCCTCAGCGACGAGCAGTTCCGCAAGATCCTGGACAACAACGTCATCAGCAACCACTGGCTGATCCAGATGTGCCTGCCGGGCATGCTGGCGCGCAAGGCGGGCTCCATCGTCATCGTCTCTTCCATCGGGGGCCTGCGCGGCAGCACCAGCATCGGCGCCTACAACATCAGCAAGGCGGCGGACTTCCAGCTGGCGCGCAACCTGGCGCACGAACTGGGGCCGCAGGGTGTGCGGGTGAACTGCATCGCACCGGGCCTGGTGCGCACCGACTTCGCCCGCGCGCTGTGGGAAGACCCGGCGGTGCTGGCCAAGGTGACGAAGGACTTTCCGATGCGCCGCATCGGCGAGCCCGACGAGATCGCCGGCGCGGCGGTCTACCTGGCCTCCCCGGCCAGCAGCTACATGACCGGCCAGGCGCTGGTGTGCGACGGCGGGGCCACGATCTGATCGGGTCCGCTCAACCCGCCGCCGCGGTGATGGCTTCGATCTCGGCCTGCACCTCCAGCCAGCGCTCTTCCAGCAGGGCCACCTCGGCGGCAATGTGGTTCAGGCGGCGGCCGGTTTCGGCGATCTCGGGGCCGGCCAGACTGCCGCCGGCCAGCAGGGTTTCCAGGTCGCTGCGTTCCTGGCCCAGCTTTTCCAGGCGGGCGTCGATCTTCAGCACTTCGTTGCGCAGCGGCCGGGTTCGGTTGGCCAGATCGGCCCGGGCCTGGGCCCCTTGTTTGCGGTCGTCGCGGCGGTTGGCGCTGTTGGGAATGTCGGCCTTCTTGCCGGGCGGCGCGACAGGCGCCTTGCTGCTGCTGACAGCCACCGGCGGCGGCAGGTCCCGAACCGGGGCGGGCGGGGGCGGCGGTTCCAGGCCCCGGGCCACGGCACGCGACACGTCCAGCAACCAGCGCTGGTAGTCGTCCAGGTCGCCGTCGAAGGGCGCCACGCCGCCGCGGGTGACCAGCCAGAACTCGTCGCACACCTCGCGCAGCAGCGCGCGGTCGTGGCTGACCAGCAGCACCGTGCCTTCGAATTCGTTCAGCGCAATGGACAGCGCTTCGCGCGTGTTCAGGTCCAGGTGGTTGGTGGGCTCGTCCAGCAGCAGCAGGTTGGGGCGCTGCCAGACGATGGTGGCCAGCACCAGCCGGGCGCGTTCACCCCCCGACAGCGTGCCCACACGCTGGTGAACCATGTCGCCGGTGAAGCGGAACTGGCCCAGGAAGTTGCGCAGTTCCTGTTCGCGCGCCTGCGGCGAAACTTCGCGCGCCAGCCGCACCATGCGCTGCAGGGGCGTGTCGTCTTCACTCAGCAGGTCCATCTCCTGCTGCGCGAAGTAGCCGATGGCCAGGCCCTTGCCCTCGGTCAGCGTGCCGGCGATGGGCGGCAGCATGTGCGAGATGGTCTTCACCAGCGTGGACTTGCCCTGGCCGTTGGCACCCAGGATGCCGATGCGCTGGCCGGCCATCACGGTGCGGCTGACGTTCTGCACGATGGTGGTTTCACCGTAACCGCAACTCAGGTCGCGCATCGTCAACATCGGGTTGGGCAGGTTGGCCGGCTCGCGGAATTCGAACTCGAAGTCGCTGTCGGTCAGCACCGGGGCCAGCTTCTGCATGCGGTCCAGCGCCTTCACCCGGCTTTGCGCCTGCTTGGCCTTGCTGGCCTTGGCCTTGAAGCGGTCGATGAAGCGCTGCAACTGCGCGATCTTGTCCTGCTGGCGCGAGAAGGCGCTGGCCTGCTGCGACAGGCGCTCGGCGCGCATGTCTTCAAAGGCGCTGTAGTTGCCGCCGTAGCGGATGAGGCCGGCGTTGTCCAGGTGCAGGGTGACGTTGGTCACCGCGTCCAGGAACTCGCGGTCGTGGCTGATCACCACCAGCAGGCCGTTGTAGCGCTTCAACCAGCCTTCCAGCCACACCAGGGCGTCCAGGTCCAGGTGGTTGGTGGGCTCGTCCAGCAGCATCAGCGCGGCCGGGCACATCAGCGCGCGGGCCAGTTGCAGGCGCATGCGCCAGCCGCCGGAAAAGCTGTTCACCGGCGCGTCCAGCTGTTCGCTGCGAAAGCCCAGGCCCAGCAGCATGGCCTGGGCGCGGGCGCGGGCGTCGAAGGCGCCGGCATGTTCCAGCGCGGCGTGGGCGTCGGCCATGGCGTGGCCGTCGCCGGCGGCTTCGGCGGCGTCCAGCTGGGCCTGGGCTTGGGTCAGCGGCACGTCGCCGGCCAGCACGAAGGCGGTGGCGCCTTCGTCGGTTTCGGGCATGTGCTGGGCCACCTCGGCCATGCCGCCGGGGGCCAGCCAGCGCGGCGGCATCTCCACATCGCCGGCGTCGGCGTGCAGCCGGTTGGTCAGCAGCGAGAACAGGCTGGACTTGCCGGCGCCGTTGCGGCCCACCAGGCCCACCTTGTCATTGGGGTTCAAGGTGACGCTGGCGTCCTGCAGCACCACCTTCACGCCGCGGCGCAGCGTGACGCCCTTCAGTTGGATCATGGCAAGGGCTCAGTCGAATCGAAAAAGGTTTCAGGAAAAGGCCAGCACGGTGCGGCCGGCCAGGGTGCCGGCGCGCATGTCGTCCAGCACCGCGTTCACGTCGGACAGTGGCCGCTGGGTGACCTGGCAATGCAACTGGCCGCTGGCGGCCAGGGCCAAGGTGGCGCGCAGGTCCTCGCGGGTGCCCACGGCGCTGCCGATGATGCGGAATTCTCCGCCCACCAGTTGCAGCGCGCCGAACTGCAGCGGCTGCGGCGGCAGGCCCACCACGCTGAGCGTGCCGCCCGGGCGCAGGCACTTCAGCGCCAGGTCGTAGGCGGCGCGGGCGGCGGAGGTCACCACCGCCACGTGCGCGCCTCCCAGGCCGCGCACGGCCTTCGGTGTTTCAGGCGACAGGGCGTTGAAAGCATGCGCGGCGCCCAGCGCCTTGGCGGCGGCCAGCTTGTCGTCGGCCACGTCCAGCGCGATGACCTCGGCGCCCCGTGCGCGGGCGATCTGCAGCGCCAGGTGCCCCAGGCCGCCCACGCCGACCACGGCCACCCGCTGGCCTGGGCCCACGCCAGCCTGGTGGATGGCGCGGTAGCTGGTGACACCGGCGCAGAACAGCGGCGCGCCTTCGGCCGAGCTCAGCGCGTCGGGCACCGGGATGGCATGGCTGGCCTTGGCGCGCATGAACTCGGCGTAGCCGCCGTCCACCGTCATGCCGCTGACCGTGCCCTTGCGGCACAGGTTCTCGCGGCCTTCCTGGCACTGATCGCACTGGCCGCAGGCCCAGTGCAACCAGGCCGCGCCCACGCGCTGGCCCAGTGCCAGGTGCGACACGTCGGCGCCGCGCTTCACCACCGTGCCCACCACCTCGTGGCCGGGGATCAGTTGCGCCTTGGTGCCGGCCTTGAAGCCGGGCGTGTCGCCGTCGATGATGTGCAGGTCGGAATGGCACACGCCGCAGGCCTGCACCCGCAGCAGCACCTCGTCCGGGCCGGGTTCGGGCACGGCCAGGTCCAGCAGGGCCAGCGGGGCACCGAAGCTTTGCAGGACAGCGGCTTTCATCGCGAGGGTTCTCCAGTCAGAAGGGCGGACTCAGGCCAGCGCCGCGCGTTCCAGCAGCAGCACCTGGTCGTCGCCGGCGCTGGTGGGCAGCCACAGCGGCTGCAGCCTGGGGAAGGCGGCTTCGAAGTGCGCCCGCTCGTGGCCGATTTCCAGCACCAGCACGGCGCCTTCGTTCAGGTGGATCGGTGCCTGTTGCAGCAGGCCGCGGATGAAGTCCATGCCGTCGGCGCCGCCGGCCAGGGCCAGCGCGGGTTCGGCCTGGAACTCGGGCGGCAGCACGGCCATCGACGCGCTGTTGACGTAGGGCGGGTTGCACAGGATCAGGTCGTAGCGCCGGCCGGCCACGGCGGCCAGGCCGTCGCCGGCAAGCAGGTGCACGCGGGCACCGAGTTCATGGCGCTGGACGTTCCGGGCGGCCACGGCCAGGGCGTCGGTGCTGATGTCGGCGCCGTCCACCTGCATCTGGGGCCAGGCCATGGCGGCCAGGCAGGCCAGGCTGCCGTTGCCGGTGCACAGGTCCAGCACGCGCTGTGCGCCTTCCGGCAGCCAGGGGTCCAGCAGGCCTTCGGCCAGCACCTCGGCGATCAGCGAACGCGGCACGATGGCGCGTTCGTCCACGAAAAAGGGCACGCCCTGCAGCCAGGCTTCGCCCGTCAGGTAGGCCGCCGGCCGGCGGCTGGTGATGCGCTGTTCGATCAGCGCCTGCACGCTGGCCTGTTCATCGGCGCTGAGCCGGCGCTGCGCGTCGGGGCCGTCGTCCAGCGGTGTGTCCAGGGGCAGGCCCAGGCGCCACAGCACCAGCCAGGCGGCTTCGTCCCAGGCGTTGGTGGTGCCATGGCCAAACGAAACGCCCGCCTGTTGCAGGCGGGCGCTGGCGGCTTGCACGGTGTCCAGCAGCGTCATGTCAACAGCGCTTCCAGGGTGCGGCGGTAGATGGCCGCCAGCGGTTCGACGTCGGCCAGCTTCACGTGTTCGTCCACCTTGTGGATGCTGGCGTTCAGCGGCCCGAACTCCACCACCTGCGGGCAGATGCGGATCAGGAAGCGGCCATCGCTGGTGCCACCGGTGGTGGACAGCTCGGGCGTGACGCCGGTCTCGGCCCGGATGGCCCCGATGAGCGCCTCGCTCAAGGACCCCGGCCGGGTGAGGAAGGGCTGGCCGCCCAGGGTCCAGGCGATGTCGTGTTCCAGGCCGTGGCGGTTCAGGATGTCGGCCACGCGGGCCTTCAGCCCGTCGGGGGTGCTTTCGGTGCTGAAGCGGAAGTTGAAGTCCACCACCACCTCGCCCGGGATCACGTTCGTGGCGCCGGTGCCGCCGTGGATGTTGCTCACCTGCCAGGTGGTGGGCGGGAAGTGCTCGTTGCCGGCGTCCCAGGCGGTGGCGGCCAGTTCGGCCAGGGCCGGGGCCAACTGGTGGATGGGGTTGCGCGCCAGTTGCGGGTAGGCCACGTGGCCCTGAATGCCCTTCACGCTGAGCTTGCCCGACAGGCTGCCGCGGCGGCCGTTCTTGATGGTGTCGCCCAATCGGTCCACCGAGGTGGGTTCGCCCACGATGCAGCAATCGATCCGCACGCCGCGTGCTTCCAGGGCGTCCACCACCTTCACCGTGCCGTCCACCGAGGGGCCCTCTTCGTCGCTGGTGAACAGCAGCGCCACGCTGCCGGCGTGATCCGGGTTCGCGCGCACGAAGCTTTCAGCGGCCACGGTCATGGCGGCGATGGAGGCCTTCATGTCGGCCGCGCCGCGGCCGTAGAGCAGGCCGTCGCGCACCGTGGGCACGAAGGGGTCGCTGGACCAATGGGCCAAGGGCCCGGTGGGCACCACGTCGGTGTGGCCGGCGAACGCCACCAGCGGGCCGGGGCGGGCGCCCTGGTGCACCGCCCACAGGTTGGTGACACGGAAGTGGTCCGGCCCGAAGACCAGGGTTTCGCAAGTGAAGCCCAGCGGCGCCAGGCGCTGGGTGATCAGGCCCTGGCAGCCGGCGTCGTCGGGCGTGACCGAGGCCCGCGCGATCAGCGCTTCCAGCAGGCGGGTGGTTTCTGACATGGCTTACCGGGGGCCCAGGCCACCCAGGCGCGTGCCCAGCCCGGCGCGGGTGCTGGGGGCGCCATCGGGGTACACGTCCAGCATCAGTTCGGTGAAGGCCGCGTCTTCGGGCTCGTCCTTCTTGGGCGGGGTGCGCACCGCGGGCGTGGCATCGTTTTGCAGGCGCCACATCAGGTTGGTGGGCGAATCGGCGAAGGCCAGCCCTTCGTCGCGGGTGATGGTGCCGTCGTTGATCAGGCGCGCCAGGTCGGCTTCGAAGGTTTGTGATCCGTCGGCCAGCGACTTCTCCATTGCTTCCTTCACCGAAGCCAGGTTGCCCTGTTCGATGGACTCGGCCACCAGCTTGGAATTCAGCAGCACCTCCACCGCGGGGCGGCGCCCGCCGGCGCTGGCGCGCACCAGGCGCTGCGAGACGATGGCACGCAGGCCCGAGGCCAGGTCGCCCAGCAGCGTGGGGCGGGCTTCCGGCGTGTAGAAGGACAGGATGCGGTTCAGCGCGTGGTAGCTGTTGTTGGCGTGCAGCGTGGCCATCACCAGGTGGCCCGACAGCGCGTAGGACAGCGCCGATGTCATGGTTTCGCGGTCGCGGATTTCGCCGATCATGATGCAGTCGGGGGCCTGGCGCAGCGCGTTGCGCAAGGCCACCTGCAGGCTGTTGGTGTCGCGGCCCACCTCGCGCTGGTTCACCACCGAGCGCTTGTTGGTGAACAGGAACTCGATCGGGTCCTCGATGGTGAGGATGTGGCCGCTCATCTGCTGGTTGCGCCACTCCAGCATGCTGGCCAGGGTGGTGCTCTTGCCGGTGCCGGTGGCGCCCACCATCAGGATCAGGCCGCGCTTTTCCAGCACCAGGGTGGACAGCATCTCGGGCAGCTTCAGCGAATCCAGCGAGGGGATGACGTGCGGGATGTGGCGGAACACCGCCGCGATGCTGCCGCGCTGGCGGAAGGCCGACAGGCGGAAGCTGCCCACTTCCTGCAACGCCACGCCCATGTTCAGCTCGCCGGTGTCGTCCAGTTCCTCCAGCTGCTGCGGGCTGAGCAGTTCGCTCAGCAGCTGCCGCGGCTGCTGCGGCGTCAACGCCACGTCGGACAACTGCAGCATCTGCCCGTTGATCTTGATGAGGATCGGCATGTTGGCCGACAGGAACACGTCCGACGCGTTCTTGTCGGCCATCAGCCGCAGCACGCGGTCCATATTCCCGCTCATCGTGATCTCCCTTGCTCAGTGCTCGTCATTCGTCAGCGCGCAGCGGGGCCAGCGCCGGGCCGCCCCAAGCGGCCCCGCCACCCCCTCGGGGGGTGGACGCTGGACACAGCGGCCGGGGGCTTCATGTCAGGCGCGCAGCAGTTCGTTGATGCTGGTCTTGCTGCGCGTCTGCGCATCCACCCGCTTGACGATGATGGCCGCGTACATGCTGTAGTCCTGGCCGGCGGCCGTCTTCTTGGGCAGGTTGCCGGACACCACCACGCTGCCGCTGGGCACGCGGCCGTAGCTGATTTCGCCCGTCTCGCGGTTGAACAGCGGCGTGCTCTGGCCGATGTACACGCCCATGCCCAGCACCGAGTTCTCTTCCACGATGACGCCTTCCACCACCTCGGAGCGCGCGCCGATGAAGCAGTTGTCTTCGATGATGGTGGGGTTGGCCTGCAGCGGCTCCAGCACGCCGCCGATGCCCACGCCGCCGGACAGGTGCACGTTCTTGCCGATCTGCGCGCAACTGCCCACCGTGGCCCAGGTGTCCACCATGGTGGCTTCATCGACGTAGGCGCCAATGTTCACGTAGCTGGGCATCAGCACCACGTTCTTGGCGATGTAGCTGCCGCGGCGCGCCACCGCGGGAGGCACCACGCGGATGCCGGTTTCGCGCATGGCGCTTTCGCTCACGTGGGCGAACTTGGTGGGCACTTTGTCGAAGAAGGACAGGTCGCCCGAGCGCATCACCTGGTTGTCGTTCAGGCGGAAGCTCAACAGCACCGCCTTCTTCACCCACTGGTTCACCGTCCACTGGCCCACGCCCTGGCGTGTGGCCACGCGCAGGCGGCCGGCGTTCAGGTCGCCGATGACCTGTTCCACCGCGTCGCGGATCTTGCTGTCGGTGCTGGCGGGGTTCAGCGAGGCGCGGCCTTCCCAGGCCAGGTCGATCAGGTTCTGCAGTTCTTGGCTCATGGCGGTGCGCTGCGTCAGGCAGCGTGTGAAGGGGATGAATGGGGGTGGCTTCGGGTGAAGGCCACGATGCGGTGCGCGGCTTCCAGGCATTCGGCGGTGTCGGCCACCAGCGCCATGCGGATGCGCCCGGCGCCGGGGTTCAGGCCGTGGGCCGGGCGGGCCAGCAGGCTGCCCGGCAGCACCGCCACATTGTATTGAGCCAGCAACTGCAGCGCGAAGCCGATGTCGTCGCCCGGGCCGTCCTCGGCGCTGCCATAGCCCGCCTGCGGCACGGCGGCCCAGAGGTAGAAGCCAGCGTCGGGCAAGGCCACGTCCAGTTCGCTGGCCAGCAAGGGCGTGACCTGGGCGAACTTGCTGCGGTAGAGGTCCCTGTTGGCCACCACATGCGCCTCGTCGTTCCAGGCCGCGATGCTGGCGGCCTGCACCACCGGGCTCATGGCGCTGCCGTGGTAGGTGCGGTAGAGCAGGAAGTTCTTCAGGATGCGCGCGTCACCGGCCACGAAGCCCGAGCGCATGCCCGGCACGTTGCTGCGCTTGGACAGGCTGGTCAGCATGACCAGGTTCCTGAAGTCGTCCCGGCCCAGCGCCTTGGCGGCCTGCAGACCGCCCAGCGGGGCGTCCTCGCGGAAGTAGATCTCTGAGTAGCACTCGTCGCTGGCGATGACGAAGCCATGGCGGTCGCTCAGCTCGAACAGGGTCTGCCACTCTGCCAGGGGCATCACCGCGCCGGTGGGGTTACCGGGAGAGCAGACGTAGACCAGTTGGGTGCGGGCCCAGGTGGCGGCGTCGATCTGGTCCCAGGCGGGGGCGAAGTTGCGAGCCGGGTCGCTGTTGGCGAAGGCCGTCTGGGCCCCGGCCAGGAGGGCCGCGCCTTCGTAAATTTGGTAGAAGGGGTTGGGGCACACGACGGTGGCGCCGGGCCGGCTGGGGTCGATCACGGTCTGGGCCAGCGCGAACAGCGCTTCGCGCGAACCGTTCACCGGCAGCACCTGGGTGGCCGGGTCTGCCACCACGCCGTAGCGGCGTTGCAGCCAGCCGGCGCAGGCCTCGCGCAGCGCCGGGCTGCCCGCCGTGGGGGGGTAGACCGACAGCCCGGACAGGTCGCCCCGCAGCACGGCTTCCACCAGCGGCGGTGTGGGGTGCTTGGGTTCGCCGATGCCCAGGCTGATGGGGCTGTGGGCCGGGCTGGGCGTGATGCCGCGCGTGAGTTCGCGCAGGCGCTCGAAGGGGTAGGGGTGCAGCTTGGCGAGCAGCGGGTTCATGGCCGGGATTATCGCGGCAGGCACCGGGCCCGCCGGCTGCGGCCGCCGGGGGCTACAGCCAACCGATGCAGTTGGGCGCGCCGCACTGGCAGCGCAGCGTGCCCTCGTGGTGCGTTTCGCCGTAGTTGACGGTGATTTCTTCGCCGGGGGCAATGGCGCGCAGGGCGTAGAACTCGATGCGTCCGTCGCGGATGCACAGCCGGGCGTTGGGCTGGCAACGGTGGTTGGTGAAGCGCATCGGGTCGTCGGACTTCGACGCGTCGATGGCCCGGCGTTCCGACACCTCCACGATCATGATGCGCTGTTGGCCCTGGGCCCGGCGGCGCGCTTCGCTGACGGTGATGGATTCGCCGCGGATCTCGCCGATCTTGCGCTTGGGCGGAATAGGTTCTGCCGCGAACACCCCGGTGCCGTCGATGGTGCTGGGCGCCACGGTGACGGCGAACTTCTGGTAAGCGGGGCGGGTTGGCTGGTACATGGGGGGCACTCCGTGACAGGGGGTTCAGGCCGCCGTCGCGGCGCGGCGCGCAGCGCCCGATTCTGCGCGCCCCACGGTCAGCGCCAGCACCAGGCCCAGCCCGGCGGCACCGGCCATCACCCAGCGCGCGCTGCTCCACTGGCCACTGGCGCTGACCACCGCGGCGATGAGCGGCGTGCCGACGAACTGGCCCATCTGTCCGCACTGCATGTACAGCCCTTGCAGCGTGCCGATCTGCTGCGGCGTGTGCGCCAGCCGGGCCGAGGACGACATCACCGACGAGGGGATCAGCCCGCCGATGAAGGACAGGAACACGCACAGCGCATATCGCAGGCCGTCCGGCAGCGCCTCGCTGAACAGGCCGATGGCGCACAGCCCGGTGCAGCCCTGGGCCACGGCCAGCAGCAGCCCGCGCGGCAGGCCCCGCTGCAGCAAGGCGCCGCCCAGCAGGTTGCCGGGCACGTTGGCCAGCACCATCACGCAGCTGAGTGCCACCACCGGCCCGGTGGCCAGGCCGCGCTGCTCGATCAGGAAGGTGGGCAGCCAGACGATCAATGCAAAGTGCTGCACCGTCCAGGCGCCGAAACACAGGCCCAGCAACCAGGGCAGGGGCTGGCGCAGGGCGGCGATGCCACCGCCCGCGGACGGGGCCGTGGCGGGCGGCAGGGCATAGTGCCGGCGCTGGCTCCAGGTCAGGGCGGCGGCGGCCAACAGGGCCCCGGCGGTGGCCACCCACAGCCCGCGCCAGCCGGCGGCTGGCAGCAACCAGGGTGCGCCGGCCATGGCCAGGCCCACGCCGGCGGGCAGGTAGCCGCTCCACACGCCCAGTGCGAAACGGCGGTCGCGGTCTGCGGCTGCGGCACTGATGAGCGCCGGCCCGGCCACCGCCACGGCCACGAAGCCGGCACCTTCCACCACCCGGCAGGCCAGCAGCCAGCTGCCATTGGCGTGGGCCAGGCTGGCCAGTGACGCCGCCGCGCCCAGCAGCAGGCCCGCCAGCACCAGCCGCAGTGCACCGAAACGCCCCACCTGCAGGCCGATGACCGTGGCCAGGGTCACGGCCACGGTGTTCAGCGCCGACTGCACCCAACCGGCCTGCACCAGCGACAGGCCCAGTTCCTGGCGCAGCAGCGGCAGCGCCAGCGGCACCTTGCCCACGTTCATGGCCCCGGCCACACCGCACAGTGCTGCGGCGCCCACGGCCAGCCAAGGCGTTGGCGCGGCGCCGGATCGGTTCAAGCCAACAGGCCGGTGGCGTTGCCGTGTGCCGGCAGGTCCACCCGCGGCGCGGGCTTCCAGCCCTTCTGGCGGTGTTCGGACACCACATTGGTGTAGATGCCCCCGCGCACATACCACTTGGCGGTGATGCGGATGAAGCGCGGCTGGGTGGCCTTCACGATGTCGTCCAGGATGGTGTTGGTCACCTTCTCGTGGAAGGCGCCTTCGTCGCGGTAGCTCCAGAAGTACATCTTCAGGCTCTTCAGTTCCACGCACAGCTTGTCGGCAATCATGTCGATCGTGAAGTGCGCGAAATCGGGCTGGCCGGTCAGCGGGCAGTGGCAGGTGAACTCGGGCACCTGGAACTGGATGACGTAGTCGCGCTCGGGCGCCGGGTTGGGGAACACATGCAGTTCCTTGGACGGGGCGGACGGCGGCGTGGCGGGGGCTTCGCGGCGCTTGGGGGAGGGCTTGGTGGCCATGGGAAACAGGGTGTGGCAAACCGGGCTGGGAGAGGGCGCGATGGTATCATCCGGCCCGCTCAACGCCCTGCAAGAAGAGGCGTTTTATCAATCAAATCAAGCACTTGCGTGAACCCTGCTGTGCTGCAGGCGTTCCACGCGGCGGCCGCCCATGCGCCTGAACCAGATCAAGCTTTCCGGCTTCAAGTCCTTCGCCGAACCCACCACCTTCCAGTTGCCGGGCCAGCGCGTGGGCGTGGTGGGCCCCAACGGCTGCGGCAAGTCCAACATCATGGACGCGGTGCGCTGGGTGCTGGGCGAAAGCAAGGCCAGCGAACTGCGTGGCGAAAGCATGCAGGACGTCATCTTCAACGGCAGCGGCAACCGCAAACCCGCCAGCCGCGCCAGCGTGGAGCTGGTGTTCAGCAACGAAGACGCGCGCGCCGGCGGCCAGTGGAACCAGTTCACCGAAATCGCGGTGAAGCGGGTCCTCACCCGCGACGGCACCAGCAGCTACTACATCAACAACCAGCCGGTGCGCCGGCGCGACGTGCAGGACGTGTTCCTGGGCACCGGCCTGGGGCCGCGTGCCTACGCCATCATCGGCCAGGGCACCATCAGCCGCATCATCGAGAGCAAGCCCGAAGAGCTGCGCCTCTTCCTGGAAGAAGCCGCGGGCGTCTCGAAGTACAAGGAACGCCGCCGCGAGACCGAGAACCGGCTGAAGGACACGCGCGAAAACCTCACCCGCGTGGAAGACATCCTGCGCGAGCTGAACAACAACCTGGAAAAGCTCGAGAAACAGGCCGAGGTGGCCACCCGGTACCGCGCCCTGCAGGACAGCGGCACGCTGAAGCTGCACCAGCTGTGGTTCCTGAAGCACCGCGACGCGGCGGCCGAAGAAGACCGGGTGAAGAAGGCCCACGCGGAAGCGGTGAACGCGCTGGAAGGCCGCCTGGCCGAGTTGCGCCACGTGGAGGCCGAACTCGAAACCGTGCGCCAGGCCCACTACGGCGCCAGCGACAAGCTGCATGGCGCGCAGGGCTTCCTGGCCGAAGCGGCGCTGGAGGTCAGCCGCCTGGAAGAGCGCATCCGCTACGTGGTGGAAGGCCGCCAGCGGGTTCAGCAGCGCCTGGTGGACCTGAAGGCCCAGAACGACCAGTGGGACGAGCGCCGCGTGTCGGCCGCCGACGAGCTGGAATCCATCGCCGA
The DNA here is from genome assembly GCA_000244995.1 of Burkholderiales bacterium JOSHI_001. Lineage (NCBI taxonomy): Bacteria > Pseudomonadati > Pseudomonadota > Betaproteobacteria > Burkholderiales > Burkholderiales bacterium JOSHI_001. The sequence goes on from CM001438.1 coordinate 2,224,367, forward strand.
ACAGATCGCCGCGGCCGATGAGCAGGCCCAGACCCTGGCCGCGCAGGCCGAAGAGCAGCAACTGAAGCTGCCCGACTTCGAAGACGCCGTTCGTGCCGCGCAGGCCAAGGCCAACCAGCAGCGCAGCCAGGTGGTGGAAGTTCAGCAGCAGATCCAGCTGCTGGCCGCCGAAAGCCGCAACATCGACGAGCAGAGCAAGGCGCTGCAGCAGCGCCGCGAACGCCTGGCCAGCGAAAGCCGGTCGCTCGCCACGCCCGACAGCCAGCGCCTGGCCGACCTGACGCAACAACTGGCCGGCGCCGACGAGGCCAAGGAAACGACCGAAGCGCGCTTGCACCAGTTGCAGGACGACACCCCGCTGCTGGAAGACCAGCGCCGGGCCGCGCAGGAAGCGGTGAACACCGAATCGGGCAAGCAGGCCGACATCAGCGCCCGCCTGTCGGCCCTGCGCGCCTTGCAGGACAAGGTGCAGACGGAAGGCAAGTTGAAGCCCTGGCTGGCCGGCCATGGCCTGGACAGCCTGCAGGGCCTGTGGACGAAAGTGCACATCGAAGCCGGCTGGGAAACCGCACTGGAAGCCGCGCTGCGCGAGCGCCTGTCCGCGCTGGCGGTGGGCCGCATCGACACCGTGCGCGCTTTCGCGGCCGACCCGCCGCCCGCCAAGCTGGCCTTCTATTCCTTGCCACAGGCGGCGATCGCCAACACGCACCAGACCCTGTCGCGCCTGAGTGACCTGCTGCGCCTGGGCGACGCCGGCCTGACCGCGCTGCTGAACGACTGGCTGGAAGGCGTGTACACCGCCGCCAGCATCGACGAAGCCCTGGCCAACCGCGGCAAGCTCACGCACGGTGAAGTGATCATGACCCGCGAGGGCCATGCCGTCAGCCAGTTCGCGGTGAGTTTCTACGCGCCCGATTCCGAACAGGCCGGCATGCTGGCCCGCGCCCAGGAAATTGAGAACCTGGAACGCCAGCAGCGCGCCCAGGCGCTGATTGCCGACGAAGCCCGCAGTGCCCTGGTGCGCCTGGAAGCCGCGTGCACCGACGCGCAAATGCGCCTGGTGGCCGCGCGCCGCGAAGCCGCCGAGGCGCAGGCCCGTGCCCACCAGCTGCACGTGGAACACCTGCAGTTGTCGCAACAGGCCCAGGCCACGCAGCAGCGCAAGGGCCAGCTGGACGAAGAAGCGGCCGAGCTGGACGCGCAACTGGAGGCCTTCAGCGAACGCCGCGCCACCGGCGAGGCCCGCTTCGAAGAGCTGGACATGCAGCTGGCCACCACCCAGGAGCGCCACGCCGAGCTGGACGAAGCCGTCATCAATGCCGACCGCGCCCTGGCCGCTGCCCGCGAACAGGGGCGGGGCCTGGAGCGTCAGGCGCAAGAAGCGCAGTTCCAGAGTCGCAGCCTGGCCGCGCGTCGGAGCGAGTTGCAACGCAGCATCGAAACCGCGGCCCAGCAGGTGCAGACCAATGCCCAGACCACCCTGGCGCTGGAGCAGGAACTGGGCAGCCTGAACGACGCCGCCGCCCAGGCCGGCCTGCAGACCGCGCTGGCCTTGAAGCTGGAGCGGGAAGCCGCGCTGGCCGCCACCCGCAGCGAGTACGACGACCTGACCACCAAGCTGAAAGCCGCCGACGAGCAGCGCCTGAGCTTCGAGCGCAGCCTGGACCCGCTGCGCGAGCAGCTCACCAAGCTGCAACTGGAAGAGCAGGCCGCGGCGCTGGGCGGCGCCCAGTACCTGGAACAGCTCACCGCCGCCGGTGTGGACATGGCCGCACTGGGCCAGGGCATCGACGACGGCCAGGTCAAGCTGTGGGGCCTGCAGACCGAGATCGACCGCATCAACAAGGAAATTGCCGCCTTGGGCGCGGTGAACCTGGCCGCGCTGGACGAACTGACCGCGTCGCGTGAACGCAAGGGCTTCCTGGACGCGCAGAACGCCGACCTGATGGATGCGATGAACACGCTGGAAGACGCCATCCACAAGATCGACCTGGAAACCCGCGACCTGCTGCTGGGCACCTTCAACCAGGTGAACGAGGGCTTCGGCCGTATGTTCCCCACGCTGTTCGGCGGCGGCAATGCCCGGCTGGTGATGACCGGTGACGAGATCCTGGACGCCGGCGTGCAGGTGATGGCCCAGCCGCCGGGCAAGAAGAACAGCACCATCCACCTGCTGTCCGGAGGTGAGAAGGCGCTGACCGCCATCGCCCTGGTGTTCGCCATCTTCCAGCTGAACCCGGCACCGTTCTGCCTGCTGGACGAGGTGGACGCGCCGCTGGACGACGCCAACACCGAGCGCTATTCCAAGCTGGTGAGCGAGATGAGCGCGGGCACGCAGTTCCTGTTCATCAGCCACAACAAGATCGCGATGGAAATGGCCGAGCAGCTGATCGGCGTGACCATGCAGGAACAGGGCGTCTCGCGCATCGTGGCGGTGGACATGGACGCAGCGGTCAGCCTGGTCGAGGCGGCATGAGCGGCGAGGGTTTCCCAAGCGCGAATTCCCGCCTGGCGGGACCGCGCGCAGCGCCTAGGGTGCACCAGTGAGTCTGACGGTGTCGCTGGCCTTGCTGGCCGTGGCCGTGCTGCTCGGGCTGCTGGCCCAGGGCTGGTGGTCGGCCCGCAAGTCCGGCCCTCGCCAGCCCGATGTGGCGCAGCCGCAAGCCGAGCGCCAAGACCCGACGATGGATGCCGCCGCGCCGGATGCCAGCGCGGTGGCCGCCGACGACGCCGGGCCGGCCTTTGGTGAACTGCGCGTGCCGCCCACGCGCCGCGGTGCACGGCTGGACGCGTTGATCGACATCATCGCGCCGCTCACGCTGGAAGCACCGGTCACCGGCGAGCATGTGCTGGCGCACCTGCCGGCGTCGCGCCGCGCCGGCACCAAGCCCTTCCTCATCGAGGGCCTGGACACCGAAACCGGCGAATGGGGCCAGCCGGTGGCCAATGCGCGCTACGGCGAATTCCAGGCCGGCGTGCAGATGGCCAACCGCAGCGGGGCGCTGAACGAGATCGAATACTCCGAGTTCGCGCAGAAGGTGCAGGACTTCGCCGAAGCCATCGGCGCCATGCCCGAGTTGCCCGACATGCTGGACGCGGTGGCGCGCGCGCGAGAACTGGACGGCTTTGCCAGCGCGCACGACGCCCAGTTGGCCATCACGCTGCGCGCCAATTCGGTGGCCTGGAGCGTGGGCTACATCCAGCAGTGCGCGGCCCGCCACGGCTTCATCCCGGGCGCGGTGGCGGGCAAGCTGGTTCTGCCTTCGCCCGATGCGGGCGAGCCACCGCTGTTGACCCTGGCCTTCGACGCCCAGGCCGCGCTGGCCGAGGACCCGCACATTGCCGCGGTGCGCGAGGTGGTGCTGTGGCTGGACGTGCCGCAGTCACCCGAAAGCGCCGAACCCTTCCCGGCCTGGCAGCAGTCGGCGCGAGCGCTGTGCGACGACATGGACGCCACCGCGGTGGACGACCAGGGCGCGCCGGTCACGCTGCACGCCTTTGCCAACATCGGCCAGGAACTGCAGCAGCTGTACCAGACCCTGGCCGCGCGCGACTTCACGGCCGGCTCGGCCGTGGCGCGCCGTCTGTTTTCCTAGGCCGGCCGGGCCGGCCTACTTGGCGGCCAGGCTGTCGGTGCCAGCCTTGGCCACCACGCCGTCCTGCTCGGCACTGCCGCCGGACACCCCGATGGCGCCGATGATCTTGCCGTCCACCACCAGCGGCAGGCCGCCTTCCACCGCATTGGCGTTGCGCAGTGTCAGCACCCGCAGGCCGGCGCCGCCACCGGCCACCGCGTCCTGGAACACCTTGGTCGGCCGGCGGTACATGGCGGCCGACACCGCCTTGTCCTGGGCCACCGCGATGCTGGCGGTCTGGGTGTTGTCCATGCGCTCGAAGGCCACCAACTGGCCCGCGGTGTCCACCACCGCCACCGCCATCGGCAGGTTCTGCTTGCGCGCGTCGGCCAATGCGGCGGCGAGCACCTTGCGGGCCTGTTCATGGTTCACGTTGGCGCCGTACTGCGGCACCTGCGCGGCCGCTGTGCCGGCCAGGCCGCACAGCAAGGTGAAGGCCGCCAGGTGGGCAAGGCGAAGAACGGACATGGGCATCTCCAAGGAAAGTGGGGGGCCCGAGGATAGGGGCCCGCGCCGCCGCGAAGGGGCAGGGATTGACCTCAGACGCCGCGCCGCCGCCGTGCCAGCAAGCCCAGCAGGGCCAGGCCGGCTGCGAAACTGGCCCAGGTGGCGGGTTCGGGCACGGCCGCGAACATGTAGACCAGGCCGCCGGCGCCGTTGGCCGGGCTGTTGGTCACCAGCGCGTAGATCTCGCCCGAAGCGTCTTCACCGAAGCCGTGCACGGTCAGCCCGTTCGGCAGCTTGCCGTCGTTGAACTGCGGCAGCAGGAATTCCTTGATCTCGCCCGTCACCAGGTCGGCGTAGAACAGACGCCCGTCCACCCTCGGCGGCGCGTTGCGCAGCGCCAGGTCGCCGAACACGTACTTGCCGTACAGATCGGGGATGTCGTCACCGCGGTAGACGAAGCCACCGGTGATGGAGATGCCGTCCTGGTGGTCGTACTGCAGCGTGCCCAGCGTGCCGGTGATGGGGTCGATCAGCCCGGCCGGGCTGCCCGGGCTGTTGCCGGCCAGGCTGCCGGCGGTCAGCGGACCGGCGCCATCGGGGTCGGTCCGGTTGAAGAGGTAGGTGCCTTCCTTGACCGCCCAGCCGTAGTTGCCACCGGCCACGATGCGGTTGATTTCTTCGATGTTGTTCTGCCCCACGTCGGCCAGGATCAGGTCGCCGTGGCCGCCCAGGTCGGTGCGGTCGAAGGCGAAGCGGTAGGGGTTGCGCAGGCCCAATGCGAAGGTTTCCTTCACCTGGCCGGCACCCTGGAAGGGGTTGGTCACCGGAATGCGGTACTGGCCGTTGGCACTGACCGCATCGGCGCTGCCGCCGGTGAGCGTGGGGCTCAGCGGGTCAAAGCGCAGCATCTTGCCCAGCGGCGTGGACAGGTTCTGCGCATTGCCACCGGGTTCCAGGTGGCTGGGGCCCACGTCGTTGGCATTGCCGCCATCGCCCACCCCCAGGTACAGGTAGCGGTCCGGCCCGAAGGCGATGGTGCCGCCGTTGTGGTTGCCGGCGTTCTTGCCGAAGGAAATGACCTCGCGCCGCGAGTTCGGGTCCACCACGCCGTTGTTCATCTTCCACTCGGCCACCACGTTCTTGTAGTTCTGCACCGCGCCGTTCGGTGCCGCGAAGGTGGCGCCGCTGCCCAGCGCTTCGCTGTGGTAGGTGTACAGCGTGCCGAAGCCCGCGCTGCCGGCCTTGTTGAAGTCGGGGTGGAAGGCCAGGCCCAGCAAACCGCGCTCGTCGTTGGCGTTGGTGGGCACCAGCGGCGGCGACACCAGGGTGCGCAGGTCGGCCGCCGGGCTGGCCAGCAGGCTGCCGTTCTCGATCACGCGCAGCAGGCCGTTCTGCTCCACCACGTACAGCCGGCTGGGGTCGCCCGGGGCGAAGGTGGCGTAGTCGGGCGCGGACAGGCCGCTGGCGATGGTGTTCAACTGCACCGCGATGTTGCCCTTGGGGATGGAGGGCAACACGTCGGCGGGCTGGGCCTGGGCCCATGTGCACAGGCCCAACATCGCCGAGGCGATGGTGGTGCGCAGGCCGAGAACTGGAATGCGGCAATTCATGGTGGGGCTCCTTGCAGCAAAAGGGCGAAAACCGGGCAGCCACGGCGGGCCGCCGGGTACCGTTCACGTGCGCGCGTTGCGGCGCCTCAGCACGACCAGGCCGGCCATGCCGCCCATCAGCAACCATGCCGAGGCCGGCTCTGGAATGGCGGCCACGGCGCTGACGTTGTCGATGCCCAGCACGGCGGTGATGGCCGGGCCAGGAAACACGGGATCCACGGCGTGGATCAGTCGCAACTGCGTCACCTGGGCCAGCGCCGCGGCCGCCGGTCCGGCCAGGTCCTGCGGCAGCACCGAGAACTGGAAGCTGCGCCAGCCGCTGTTGGCGGGCAGCAGCAGGAACTGGGTCGTGACGGCCCTGGTCAGCGTGTCCTTTTCCAGGAGCAGGCGCAGCGACAGGTCGGTGCTGCCCAGGTTGTTCAGGTCCAGGCTGATGGCGCCGACCGAAGCGGCCAGGTAGTCACCGTCCCAACTGTCTGGTGCCAGCAACACCAGGCGGCTGCCCGCACCGGCACCGCCACTGGAACTGGTCTGGAGGAATGCATCGCCCGTGCCACCCGGCCCGCCGGACGGCATCAACTGAACTGGAACGATGTTGCCTGCGCCGTTGGACCAGGTGGTGCTGGCCCCGGAGAAGGTTTCCACCTGGCCCGGAACGACGGCATGTGCACTCCACGCCAAGCTGGCCAAGGCGGCTCCCGCCGCCCACCTGCTGAACAACCCTTCACGTCGGACCTGCATGCCGTGCTCCTGTGCGGTGTTGTTGTGGCGCCCAGGTCGCAAAGGCCTGGGGCGTGGACTGCCGGGTATACGCCGCGCGGCGCCTGGCTATTCCGCGGCCCTTGGCGCAACAGGGTCTTGGCACGGGCGCAAAAAAAAGGCGCCGCATTGCGGCGCCTTGGGGCGGGTCGGGGTGGGGCCCGTTCAGCCCACGACCTGCAGCCGCATCGGCCGGCTGTGGCGCACCGGGCGCTCGGGCGCGGCGGCCAGCTGGTCCAGCAGCGCTTCGATGCGGTCGGCGGCCTGCGGGCGGGCCAGGTGGTAGCCCTGGCCCATTTCGCAGCCCATGGCGCGCAGCTGGTTCAGCTGGCCCGGGGTTTCAATGCCCTCGGCGATGACCGACTTGCCCAGGCTCTGGCCCAGCGACACCACGGCGCGCACGATCTCGCTTTCCTTGCTGCCGTCCAGCAGGCGGTGCACGAAGCTGCGGTCGATCTTCAGGCTGTCGATGGGCAGGGTGGACAGGTAGCTCAGCGACGAGTAGCCGGTGCCGAAGTCGTCCACGCTGACACTCACGCCCAACTGGCGCAGCGCTTCCAGCGACGCGCTGGCGCCTTCCAGGCGTTCCATCAGGATGTTCTCGGTCAGCTCCAGCGTCAGGTGGGCGGGGGAGATGCCGCTGGCGGTCAGCGCCGCGCGAACGCGTTGGCCGAAGTGGCGGTGCGCCACATCGTGGCCGGAGATGTTGATCTGCATGCGCAGCTGGGCCCAGTCGTCACCTCGCTGCTGCCAGGCCTTCAGCTGGTGGCAGGCCTCGTGCAGCATGTAGTCGCTCAGGCGGCTGATCAGGCCCGAGTCCTCGGCCACCGGGATGAAGACCGCCGGGCTGATCTCGCCGCGCTGCGGGTGCTGCCAGCGCGCCAGCGCCTCGAAGCCGGTGAGGGCGCCGCTGGCGATGTTGAACAGCGGCTGGTAGGCCACGCTCAGCTGGCCGGCTTCCAGGGCGCGGCGCAGCTCGCTTTCCAGGTGCAGGCGGTCGCTGGCCTGGGCGTGCAGGCTGGTGTCGAACACCGCGTGCCGTGCCTTGCCCATGGCCTTGGCCTTGTACATGGCCAGGTCGGCGTCGCGCAGCAGCTCTTCGGGGCTGCGGTCGCCGAAGCTGCTGGTGGTGATGCCGATGCTGGCGCTGGTGGACAGCTCGGTGCCGGCCACCAGCAGCGGCACGCCCAGGGCGGTTTGCAGCCGTTCGGCCAGTTGCACCGCGTGGCTTTCGTCCTGCAGGTGGTTCAGCAGCACCGCGAATTCGTCGCCGCCCAGCCGCGCCACGCTGTCGCCGGGGCGCACATGGTCGTGGATGCGCCGCGACACCTGCACCAGGAACTCGTCGCCGGCGCTGTGGCCCATGCTGTCGTTGATGAGCTTGAAGCGGTCGAAGTCCAGGAACAGCACCGCGAAATGGAAGCGCCGGTCGGCCTGGGCATGTTCCACCGCTTCGCTCAGCAATTGGTGGAACTGGCTGCGGTTGGGCAGGCCGGTGAGGCTGTCGTGGTAGGCGATGTGCTGCAGCCGGGCTTCGGCCTGGCGCCGCGCGGTGATGTCCTGCGCCTGCAGGATCAGGCTGGGCTCGTCGCTGCCGCCTTCGGTGAACACGCTGCCATGCAGCGCGGCCCAGATCTCGCGGCCCACGCGGTGGCGGCAGCGCAATTCCAGCGTGAAGCTGCCCACTTCGCCTTCGCGGATGCGGGTCAGCTGCTCGGCCAGCGAGCCGGCGTCGGCCGCGCTGACAAAGTCGGAAAAGTCATGCGCCAGCATGCCCGCTTCGTCGCGGCCCAGCAGCGTGAGCAGCGACTTGTTCACCTGCCGCACATGGCCCGAAAAGTCCACCAGCGCCATGCCGATGGACGCGTGGGTGAAGGCGCTGTGAAAGCGCTGCTCGCTGTCGCGCAGTTCACGCATGTGGCGCGCGGTCTGCTCGGCTTCGCGCTCGGCGCTTTCCATGCGGCCGCGGCGCAGGGTCTCGGCCGCTTCCTGCTGGCGGAAGTAGAAGTGGATGGTGGTCATCACCAGGCAGATGGCCGGCACCGCCGCGGCCAGCACGCCGCCGCCGCTTTCCTTGAAGGCCAGGAACAGCAGCACGCTCAACAGTGCGCTGGCAGCGCAGGAAATCCCCGCCCAGCCAAAGCCCAGGAACACCTCCTCGGCCTTCAGCCACACGGCGCGCTTGAAGGAGCCCAGCCACAGCGCCAGCGTGGTGTTGACCAGGAAATAGGCCACCGAGAAGGCCATCACCGAGGTGATCAGGCCCACCGAGCCGTCCAGTCCCAGGCCCTTCAGGCCGGCCAGCAGGGCCTGCAGCAAGGTGCCGCTGGCCAGCATGGACACCGCCGCCATGGCCGGGCTGATGATGCGGCTGGTCCAGCGCCTGGAGGTGCGCCAGGTGCCCACGATGGCCTCGCCGGTGGAGGCCATCACCGCCGCAGCCGGGCCGTGCAGCAGCAGCACCAGGTAGATGAAGATCTCGCCCGCGACGAAGGAGTTCTTGGTCTGCGGTACCCGAACCGGAAAGAAGCCGGCCAGCATGGCCAGCGCGGTGCCCGCGGCCACCTGCAGCAGGGCGTCTCGCGGCAGGCCGATCAATTGCCAGGCCGCCCACACCAGGGCCAGCAGGCCCAAGGCCAACATGCCCCACCAGTAGAGGGTGGCGCGCCGGTTGTAGTCGGGCATCAGTGCCTGGTGCAGTCGCTTGAACAGCGAAGGCGCCAGGGCCGGGTCGTTGGCCGCCGCGGGGGTGGAGCTGGCAGGGGTCATGATCAGGCTCGAACGGGTGGGGTGGCGGATCAACGTTCGCCCAGCAGGGCGCCCGCCGTGTAGTACATGGGTGTGGCGACACCGGTCTCGCTGATGAGCATGCCCTCGCTGACAACGAAGCCTTCGCTGATGACGATGCCTTCGCTGGTGACCACCCCTTCGGCCACCATCACGCCTTCACTGCACACCACGCCTTCGCTGATGACGATGCCTTCGCTGACCGTCACGCCCTGGGTCAGCACCGTGCCGCTGCCGGCAGCCAGCCAACCCGCCAGGGTGGCGGTGGGGATGAAGACACCGGTCTTGCCCAGCAGGCTGCTGCTGCCCACCAGCGAGCCGGCATTCACCACCCCGGCGGTGACCAGCGGCCCGGTCAGCGGGAAGGTCTCGCTGATGGTCTGCGGGAAGGTGTTTGCGGCCACCAGCAGGCTGCCCGGCCAGTAGCTGACCTGGCGCTTGGAGACCAGGCCGTTGGACCAGGCCAGGCGGTGGTCGTAGAAGGGCTGGAACTTGGTGAACAGGGCGTCGCCGCTGTAGATCTGGTTGCCGCCCGCGAACACGATGCGCGACCAGTTGAAGCTGGTGCCCTGCACGCTGGAGCTCTTGGCCGGGAAAGTCTTGCCGGTGGCCAGCAGCGAAGCGCCGGCGGCGATGGTGCCGGCGTTCACCGCGCTGGCCACGTCGGTGCGCAGCACCTTGGCCAGCGCCACGGCGCCGTCCACGTTCAACTGGCCCGCACCTTGTTGCAGCAGGTTGGCGCCAGGCAGGGGCTGCGCGGTGTATTGCAGGATGGCCTTGACCATCGGCGGCGTCAGGCCCGGGTTGGCCTGCAGCAGCAGCGCTGCGGCGCCGGCCACCGCCGGGGCGGCGATGGAGGTGCCCGACATCATCATGCGGGTTTCACCGTAGTTCTGGGTGGCTGCCAGCGGCGTGACCAGCGTGCTGTAGAAGCTGGCGGCCAGCAGGTTCCAGGTCGGGTTCAGGATGTTGGCCTGCGTGGCCGCCGCGCCGTACACGCGGTTGCCCGGCGCCACCAGGTCCGGCTTGATCAGGTTGTCCACCCGGCGCACGCCACCGGCGTCGACGTAGGCGCCGCGGGTGGGGCCGCGCGAGCTGAACTGCGTGACGACGTCGTCGCTGCGGGCGTTGGTACCCTTGAAGTTGGTGGCGCCCACGGTGATGACGGTGGGGTCGTTGGCGGGCGCGCTGACGGCGCCGTAGACCTCCTTCAACTGCAGGTTCACGCCGAAGTTGCCGGCGGCCACCACCACCGTGATGCCGGCCGCCGCGGCGCTGCGCACGGCCACGCACAGCGGGTCGGTGCGCCAGCTTTCGGTGGACGCAGCCGCCAGGCTCATGTTGATCACGCGGATGTTGTATTCCTTGGCGTGGTAGATCACCCAGGCAATGCCCTCCAGCGCGTCGCTGACCGTGCCCACGCCGATGCCGTTGAGCACCTGCACGTCATAGAGGTTGGCGTTGGGGGCCACGCCGGTGGTGTCGGGCGTGCTGGCGAAGTTGTAGCCGCGACCGGCCGCCACCGAGGCCACGTGGGTGCCGTGGCCATAGGCGTCCTGGGTGCTGGTCAGGGCGTTGTTGACCGCGTTTTCGTAGCTCTGCAGCGACAGGCTGCCCGGCGCCAGCGTGGTGATGGTGCCGGTGGACGACATGCTGTACAGACCGGTGGCCGAACGCAGCATGCTCACGCTTTTCTTCACCCGCGAGCCCAGCAGGTTGTCGTTGAAGGCCTTGTGCGCGGCCATCACGCCGGAGTCCAGCACCGCGATGCCCACGCCGCTGCCGTCCAGGCCGCTGTAGCTGGTCTTGGTGCTGTAGCTGCGCACGGCGGTGTTGGTGGCCCCGGTGATGGCTTCCAGCGTGCTGGCGGTGCGCGCGGTGCTGCGGTTGGGGGAAATGCTGGCCACGTCGGCGCGCTGCGCCAGCGCCGCCACCTGGGCCGCAGGCAGGCGCACGGTCACCCCGCGCATGAAGCCGTGGCGGGCCATCACCTGGCCGCCCAGGCGCTCCACCTGGGCGCGCAGGTCGGCCTGGTCGGCGTCGCCGTTCTTGCCCACGACGATGAGTTCCACCTGCCGCACGCCCTTGTCGTCGCGTGCCCAGCGTTCGCGGCTGCGCTTGCCGCCCATCTCTTCGTGCAGTTCGCGGGCGATCTTGCCCAGCGTCGCCTGCCCGATCGGTTGGGACCGCACGGTTTGTGGCCACAAGGCGGCCACCACCAGCACCAGGGACGCGGCGGCGGCCCAACGTTGTTGCTTGGGCAACTGCTCTTCAACAGGCACTGTGAACCAGGTGGGCCGGGCCATGGGTTCTCCCTTGAACGATATTTGTTGGTGGTGTCTTCACGCTGTAACAACAGGTAAAACAGCGTGTTGGAATGATTCTAGGGATGGACACCCCTTTGTTGCGGGATGTAAGCGGTCCGCAATGGGCACTATTGCCGGCGGTTCCGGGTTCTGTTTCAGCGCTCGGGATAACCCGGGTGGGGCCGGCCGGTTCCGCCCGTGACAGGCGTCACGGCGGCGGGCCCTGCCTACACTGCGCTGCCATGAGCGACACCCTCCCGCTGCCCGAACGCGCCGCGCGCCTGCGCGAACAGCTGAACCACCACGCCCATTGCTACTACGTGCTGGACGCGCCCGAGGTGCCGGACGCCGAGTACGACCGCCTGTTCCAAGAACTGCAGGCGCTGGAGGCCGAGCATCCCGGCCTGCGCAGCGCCGACAGCCCCACCCAGCGCGTCGGCGGGGCGGTGCTGGACGGCTTTGCCGCCGTGCGGCACGCGCTGCCCATGCTGAGCATCCGCACCGAGACCGACACCGAAGCCAGTGGCGCTGAAGACTTCGACGCCCGCATCCGGCGCGAGCTGGAATTGGACGAGGCCGCGCCGGCGGTGGCCTACAGCGCCGAGTTGAAGTTCGACGGCCTGGCCATCAACCTGCGTTACGAGCACGGCCTGCTGGTGCAGGCCGCCACCCGTGGCGACGGCGAAAGCGGCGAGGACGTGACGCAGAACATCCGCACCATCGGCCAGGTGCCGCTGCGGCTTGCGGGCTGCGACGCGCCGGTGCTGGAAGTGCGCGGCGAGGTCTACATGCGGCGCGACGACTTCGAAGCCATGAACGAGCGCCAGCGCGAGCGCGGCGACAAGACCTTCGTGAACCCGCGCAACGCCGCCGCCGGCGCGGTGCGGCAACTGGACCCGGCCATCGCGGCGCAGCGCCCTTTGAGCTTCTTTGCCTATGGCTTGGGCGACACCCAGGGCTGGCCGCAGCCGCCCACCCACAGCGCCACCCTGGACGCCCTGGCCGCCATGGGCCTGCCGGTGTGCGCCGACCGCACGGTGGCCGCGGGTGCGGCCGAACTGGTGGCCTTCCACCGCGCCATGGGCGCCAAGCGCGACGCGCTGCCCTTTGACATTGACGGCGTGGTCTACAAGGTGGACAGCGTGGCGCTGCAGCAGCGCCTGGGCTTCGTCAGCCGCGAGCCGCGCTGGGCGGTGGCGCACAAGTACCCGGCGCAGGAACAGGTGACGGTGCTCAACGGCATCGAGATCCAGGTCGGCCGCACCGGCAAGTTGACCCCCGTGGCCAAGCTGGCCCCGGTCTTCGTCGGCGGCACCACGGTCAGCAACGCCACCTTGCACAACCTGTTCGAGATGCGTCGCAAGGGCGTTCGCGTGGGCGACCGGGTCATCGTGCGGCGCGCCGGCGATGTGATTCCGGAGGTGGTGGGGCGTCTGCCCGGTGAGCGTCCGCAGTACGTGCCCAACTTCCGCATGCCGCGCACCTGCCCGGTGTGCGGCAGCGGGGCCGCGCGCGAAAAGGGCGGGGTGGACTACCGCTGCACCGGCGGCCTGTACTGCCCGGCGCAGCGCAAGCAGGCGCTGCTGCACTTCGCCCAGCGCCGGGCGATGGACATCGAGGGCCTGGGCGACAAGCTGGTGGACCAGCTGGTGGACGCGGGGCTGATCCGCACCCTGCCCGAGCTGTACACCCTGGGCGTGGCGAAGCTGGCCGCGCTGGAGCGCATGGGCGAAAAAAGCGCCCAGAACCTGGTGGACGGGCTGGCCAAGAGCCGCCACACCACGCTGGCGCGATTCCTGTTTGCGCTGGGCATCCGCCAGGTGGGTGAAACCACCGCCAAGGACCTGGCGCGCCACTTCGGCGCCATGGACCGGCTGATGGACGCGTCGCTGGACCAGCTGCTGCAGGTGAAGGACGTGGGGCCCATCGTGGCGCAGAGCATCCGCACCTTCTTCGACCAGCCGCACAACCGCGAGGTGGTGGAGCAGTTGCGCGCGGCCGGCATCCGCTGGGACGAACACGAAGGCGCGGCCTCGCTGGACACCAGCGCCTTGCCGCTGGCTGGCAAGACCCTGGTGCTGACCGGCACGCTGCCCAGCCTGAGCCGCGACGAGGCCAAGGACCTGATCGAGGCCGCGGGCGGCAAGGTGTCCGGGTCGGTGTCGAAGAAGACGCACTATGTGGTGGCCGGGGAAGAGGCCGGCAGCAAGCTGGACAAGGCGCGCGAGCTGGGCCTGGCGGTGCTGGACGAGGCCGGCCTGAGGGCCCTGCTGGCGGGCGAGGCCCCCCCGGCTTGACCGCATTGCGGCGCCGCGGGCCGCGTGCTTGAATCCGCCGCTTCTTCCACTGCCGTACCGGAGAAGCCATGACCGACTCCCTGCGCCGTCGTTTGATCTTGGGCGGCGGTGGCGCCGTCGCTCTGGGTGGCCTGGGCGCCCCGGCCCGGGCCGCGATGGGGCCGAACGACAAGTTCGACCTGCTTGTGCGCAACGCCAATGTGCTGGACCCCAGCCAGAACCTGTCGGGCCAGCGCGACATCGGCATCCGCTACGGCCAGATCGAAGCGCTGGAAGCCAGCATCCCGGCCGAGCGGGGAAGCCGCGTGCTGGACGCCGGCGGCAAGCTGGTGACGCCCGGCCTGGTGGACCTGCACGCCCACACCTTTCCCTATGGCTCGGCCATCGGCATCCCGGCCGACGAACTGGCGCAGTTCCAGTGCACCACCACCGTGGTGTCGGCGGGCGACGCCGGGGCCAACAACATCGCCGCCTTCCGCCGTTTCATCCTGCCGGCCAGCCGCACGCGGCAGTTCGGCTTCGTGCACATCGCGGTCGGCGGGCTGGTGGGCTTTCCAGTGCCCGAACTCTTCAACATCGACTACGCCCAGCCCGCCATGGCCGCCCGCGCTGTGGCCGAAAACGCCGACTTCGTGTTGGGCGTGAAGGTGCGCATGAGCGAAAACGTCATCGCCCGCCACGGGCTGGAACCCCTGAAGCGGGCCATCGCCGCCTGCGAAATGTCCGGCGTGCCGGCCAAGGTGATGTGCCACATCGGCGGCGTGGCCACGCGCGAGCTGATGTCGCAGATCCTGGACCTGCTGCGCCCGGGCGACATCCTGACCCACTGCTTCTCGGGCGCGCCGAATGACGCGGGGCAGGGCACCAACATCGTCCAGGACGGCAAGCTGCTGCCCGCGGCGCTGGCGGCCAAGAAGCGCGGCGTGATGTTCGACATCGGCCACGGCGGCGGCAGTTTCGACTTCACCATCGCCGAAGCCGCCATGGCCCAGGGTTGCCCGCCCGACACCATCTCGTCGGACATCCATGTCTTCTCGGCCAACACGCCCGGCATGCCCTACCTGCCCTGGGTGATGAGCAAGTTCCTCACCCTCGGCTACACGCTGCCGCAGGTGGTGGCCATGGCCACCAGCGCGCCGGCCCGGCTGATCGCCCGGGTGCCCAAGCTGGGCACGCTGCAATTGGGCGCGCCGGCCGACCTGTCGATGTTCGAACTGGTGGAAGGGCCGGTCACCTTCCTGGACACGCGCAACAACAAGCGCGAAGGCAAGATGTACCTGAAGCCCGCCGGCACCGTGGCCGGTGGCGTGGCCTACGGGCGGCCTTACCAGTCGCCCTTCAGCCCGCGCTAGCCGGCGCCACCCCGATCAGGCCGCGGCCGCCAGCCGCGGCGCCAGGCCCGACAGCAGTTCATAGCTGCGCAGGCGCGCGTGGTGGTCGTGCACCGCGCAGGCCACGATCAGCTCGTCGGCCTGGGTGGCCGCCAGGATGGCGCCCAACTCCTTCTCCACCTGGGCCGGCCCACCGCAGGCGGACGCGGCCAGCATGCGCATCACGCCGGCGCGTTCGCGCTCGTTCCACAGGCTTTCCATGTCGGCCGGTGCGATGGGGCGCGGCAGCGGCCCGCGCTGGCCGCGCTGCATGCCCAGGAACCGCAGCAGCAGGGACGTGAACAGCTGCGCCGCCTGCGCGTCGCTGTCGGCCACCACCACGTTCACGCCCACCATGGCGTGCGGCTTCTTCAGCACGGCCGACGGGCGGAAGGTGTCGCAGTAGATCTGCAGCGCGTCCAGCAGCATGTCGGGTGCAAAGTGCGAGGCGAAGGCGAAGGGCAGGCCCAGGTGGGCGGCCAGTTGCGCGCTGTACAGGCTGCTGCCCAGCAGCCAGATGGGCACGTTCGTGCCGCGCCCGGGGATGGCGCGCACCGCGGCGCCATCGGTGTCCGGGCCCAGGTAGCGCATCAACTCCACCACGTCGCGCGGGAAGTCGTCTTCGCTTTCGGTGTGCAGGTGGCGGCGCAGCGCGCGGGCGGTGGTCTGGTCGGTGCCGGGGGCGCGGCCCAGGCCCAGGTCGATGCGGCCCGGGTACAGCGTGGCCAGGGTGCCGAACTGCTCGGCCACCACCAGGGGCGCGTGGTTGGGCAGCATCACGCCGCCCGAGCCCACGCGGATCGTCTTTGTGCCGCCGGCCACATGGCCCACCAGCACCGCGGTGGCGGAACAGGCCAGGCCTTCCATGTTGTGGTGCTCGGCCAGCCAGTAGCGCTGGTAGCCCCAGCGTTCGGCGTGCTGCGCCAGGTCCAGGGTGCGCTTCAGGGCGTCGGCCGCGTCGCCACCTTCAACGATGGGGGCCAGGTCCAGGACGGAAAGTGGAATCATGGCCGCATCATGCCCCTTCGGGCCTGACCCCCGCTCAGCCTGTGGATTCCAGGTACGCCAGTTCCTCGGCGCTGAAACCGGCGCGCGACCTGGCGTCCCGGTTGAACGGGCCCTTGAGCTTCGGGGCGCGGTGGCGTTGCGCCAGCACCGCGTAGTGGGCGATGGGGTCCAGGCCCTCGCGCTCGCAGGCCCAGCGGTACCAGCGGTTGCCGATGGCCACGTGGCCCACCTCGTCATGCAGGATCACGTCCAGGATGGCCACCGCCGCGTGGTCGCCCACGCGCTTGAGCTTGGCCTGGATGGGCGGCGTGGCGTCCAGCCCGCGCGCTTCCAGGGTGCGCGGCACCAGGGCCATGCGGGCGGTGAAGTCGCCGTTGGTGCGCTGGGCCATGGTCCACAGCCCGTCGTGGGCGTCGAAGTCGCCATAGTCGTGGCCCAGGGTGCGCAGGTGGTCGCGCAGCAGCAGGAAGTGCTGGGCTTCTTCACCGGCCACGCGCAGCCAGTCGAAGTAGAAGTCTTCCGGCAGGCCGGCAAAGCGAAACACCGCGTCCAGCGCCAGGCCGATGGCGTTGTGTTCAATGTGGGCAATGGCATGCAGCAGCGCGGCGCGGCCTTCTGGCGTGCCGGGGCTGCGGCGCGGCAGCGCCTGGGGGTCCACCAGGCGCGGGCGCAGCGGGCGGCCGGGCAGGGGTGGCAGGTCGGGGCGGCTGGCCAGGGCCAGGCCCGGGTCGGGTGCCGGGCGCGTAGCGGCCAGGTCCAGGGCCGCGTCTGCCTTGGCCTGGGGGTCGTTCAAGGCCAAGACCTGCAATGCACGGCCGCGAAGCTCGCTCTCTAGAATCACCGGTTCTTCTTTCATCGGACGCGCTCAAGGATAACCATGGCCATCTTCCAGTTCGCTGATCACACCCCCCGCCTGGGCGAGAACGCCTGGGTGGCTGAAAGCGCCCAGGTGCTGGGCCGCGTGAACCTGGGGGCGGGCAGCAGCGTGTGGTACGGCGCGGTGCTGCGCGGCGACAACGACCTGATCAGCACCGGCGAGCGCTGCAACATCCAGGACGGCGCCCTGCTGCACGTGGACCCGGGCCTGCCGCTGACCCTGGGCCAGGGCGTGAGCATCGCCCACCAGGCCATGCTGCACGGCTGCACCATCGGCGACAACACCATGATCGCCATCCAGGCGGTGGTGCTGAACCGCGCGCGCATCGGCAAGAACTGCGTCGTGGCCGCCGGCGCGGTGGTGACCGAAGGGGCTGAATTCCCCGACGGCGTGCTCATCATGGGCGCACCGGCCAAGGTCAAGCGCGAGCTCACGGCCGATGAGATCGAACGCAACCGCCGCATTGCGGATGGCTATGTGGAACAGGCGCAGCGCCACCGCACCCAAGCGCGCCGGATCGCCTGATCGTGGCCTGATGG
This sequence comes from Burkholderiales bacterium JOSHI_001, assembly GCA_000244995.1. NCBI lineage: Bacteria > Pseudomonadati > Pseudomonadota > Betaproteobacteria > Burkholderiales > Burkholderiales bacterium JOSHI_001. The sequence continues at coordinate 2,242,002 of CM001438.1, forward strand.
ACGAGCTTCACAAGTTCCTGTTCGAAGGCCTGCCGGTGCGCGGCATGCTGGTGCGCCTGGGGCCGGCCTGGCGCGAACTGCTCAGCCGGCGCGAAAGCCGAGACGACGGCGGTCACGCCTTCAACGCGCCGGTGCGCGCGCTGCTGGGCGAGATGGCCGCTGCGGCGCTGCTGATGCAGGCCAACATCAAGTTCAACGGCGCGCTGGTGCTGCAGGTCTTCGGCGACGGGCCGGTGAAGCTGGCGGTGGCCGAGGCCCAGCCCGACTTCGGCTTTCGCGCCACGGCCAAGGTGGTGGGCGCGGTGCCGGCCGACGCGCAACTGGCCGCCATGCTGAACGTGCACGGCCAGGGCCGCTGCGCCATCACGCTGGACCCGCAGGACCGCCAGCCGGGCCAGCAGCCCTACCAGGGGGTGGTACCGCTGCATGGCGACCAAAAAGAACCGCTGCAGCGGCTGTCGCAGGTGCTGGAGCACTACATGCTGCAGTCCGAACAACTGGACACCCGCCTGGTGCTGGCCGCGGACGACCAGCACGCTGCGGGGCTGCTGATCCAGCGCCTGCCCATCGAAGGCGCTGCCAACCTGGCCGGCACGCCCTGGAAGCAGGGCGACGAAAACCTGATCGGGCGCGAGGACGACTTCCACCGCATCGCGCTGCTGGCGGCCACGCTCACGCGCGAGGAACTTCTGGGGCTGGAGCCGGCCCAGGTGCTGCACCGGCTGTTCTGGCAAGAGGATGTCCGTCGCTTCGACCCCGTGGCGCCGCGCTTTTCATGCACCTGCTCGCGCGCGCGGGTGGCGGGCATGCTGCGCGGCCTGGGGCGCGAGGAAGTCCAGGGCATCCTGGACGAGCGGGGCGACGTGGAGATCGGGTGCGACTTCTGCGGCCTGCAGTACCGCTTTGACCCGGTGGATGCGCTGGACCTGTTCAGCCCGGGGCGCGGGCCCGCAGCGCCGGGCGACGCGTTGCATTGACGGCGGCGGGCACCGCCCGGGCGTCAGCGGCTGCGGCTGTTCTTCAGGCGCAGCATCAGGTGCAGGTATTCCAGCTGCGCGTTCAGCTGCGTCAGTTCGTCGTGCAGGCGGCGCAGTTTGCGCAGGCGTTCGTCGTCACTGTCGGTGGCGGAACGGTCAGGCTGCGGTGGTTGGTTTTCGGGGCGCTGGCTCACGGTGTGCTTTCCTTGGATGCGCCCGCGTCCTGACATGCGGGCCATGGGTGCAAATGGTGGCGCCTGGCCCTTCGAATCACAACCCCGTGGCTGGGGTGCGACAAGCGGCCCCGCGTTCAAGGGGGGGTGCTGTATCTGGTGCGTGGCGGCCTGCCGCAGTCCAGACCGGGCTTTCCAGGCCCAGGAAAGCCCGTAGCAGACCACGCAGGGCCGCTGGCCACAATTCGCCATACCCGAACTTCCACGCGCCGGGCCCGCCAGAGGCCATTGGCGCGGTCGCCGGGGTCCAACGGGTTACCCGTCGTTGCATGTCCACCCCCACCACGCTGGCCCCCACACCGCGCTTCCATGAAAAGCGCGAAGCCTTGCTGAGCGCGGCGGCCCAGCAGTTCAACCTGCTGGGGGTGCGCGGGGCCACGCTGGCCGGCATCGGTGCGCAGGTGGGCCTGGCCACCAACAGCGTAACCTACTACTACCGCAAGAAGGAAGACCTGGCGCTGGCCTGCAACCTGCGCAGCATTGCAGCCATCGATGACTGGCTGGCGGACGCCGCACGGCAGCCCACGGTGGCGCAGCGGGTGCAGCGCTTCTTTGCATTGCAGTCCGAACACCTGGGGCGCATTGAAGCCGCCGAGCAGCCGCAGCTGGTGCACTTCAACGACATCCGTGCGCTGCCCAGCCCGAAGGTGGACCAGGTCTTCGCCGCCTACACCGACATGTTCCGCCACCTGCGCGCGCTGGTCAGCGGCCCGGAAACCGCCGGCCTGTCGCGCCCGGCTTTGAACGCGCGCGCGCACCTGCTGCTGTCGGTGTCGCACTGGATGCGGGCCTGGATCGTGCGCCACGAGGCCGACGAATACCCGCGCGTGGCCCGGCGGGTGGCCGACATCCTGCTGCACGGCGTGGCCGCGCCTGGCGCGGCCTGGCAGGCCGCCGACGCCGCCGACCTGCGCTGGAACCTGGCGCGCGGCGGGGACACCGACCCCAGCGGTCCGGGCGACGCCTTCCTGCGCGCGGCCACCACGCTGGTGAACGAGCAGGGCTACCGGGGGGCGTCGGTGGCCAAGATCTCGGCCCGGCTGAACGTGACCAAGGGCTCGTTCTACCACCACCACGACAAGAAGCGGGACCTGATCAGCGCCTGCTTCGAGCGCAGCTTCGACGTCATGCGCCGCGCCTTCCGCCTGGCCGAGGACAGCCCCGGCCGCGGCTTCGACCGCGCCTGCGCGGCGGCGCGGGCGCTGGTGCGCTTCCAGTGTTCCGACCAGGGCCCGCTCTTGCGCAGCACCGCCACCAGCGCCGTGCCCGACCCCGACCAGCGCCAGCGTGTACGCCGCACCATGGACCAGCTGACCGAGCGCATGGGCTGCGTGCTGGTGGACGCGCTGGTGGACGGTTCGGTGCGTCCGCTGGACAGCCACATCGCGGCGCAGGGCCTGGTGGCCATGATCAACGCGGCGGCCGAACTGCAGCGCTGGGTGCCCGGGGTGGACAGCGACAGCGCCATGGGCCTGTACGTGCGGCCGGCCTTCCTGGGCCTGCTGTGCGAGCCCGAATCCGGCGCCTGAGCCGGCGGGCAGCCCCTGCCGGTCAGCCGGCCTCGCCGCCCCAGGCCTGACGCAACTCGCGCTTGAGCACCTTGCCGATGGCACTGCGCGGCAGTTCGTCCACCAGGCGCAGGCCCGCCAGGCGCTGGGTCTTGCCCACCTGGTCGTTCAGCCAGGTGCGCAGGGCTTCGGCCGTGTCGGCGTGGCCGGCGCGGCGCACCACGAAGGCCACCGGGGTTTCGCCCCATTCACGCGAAGGCACGCCCACCACCGCGCAGTCGGCCACCGCGGGGTGGCGCTGCAGCACCGCTTCCAGGTCGCTGGGGTAGATGTTGAAGCCCCCGCTGATGACCATGTCCTTGCGGCGGTCCATCAGCACCAGGAAGCCGTCGGCGTCGAAGCGGCCCACGTCGCCGGTGCGGATGAAGCGCTGGCCCGCGGCGTCGAACCACTCGGCCTGGGCCGACAACCCGGGCTGGCCGTGGTAGCCGCTCATCATGGCCGGGCTGCGGCCCACGACCTCGCCGATGGTCTCGCTGCCGCGCGGCAGTTCCTGGCCGTCTTCATCGATCAGGCGGATGTCGTGGCCTTCGGCCGGCTGGCCCACGGTGTGCAGCTTGTGCGGGAACAGTTGGCCCTGCAGCACGCAGGTGCCGCCGCCTTCGGTCATGCCGTAGTACTCCACCAGCGCGCCGGGCCAGCGCGCCAGCACGCGGGCCTTCAGCGCCGCAGAAAACGGTGCGCTGGTGCAGTGCTTGGCGCGGAAGGCGTTCAGCCTGAAGTGGTCGAAAGCGGGGTGGTCCATCAGCCGCTGGTACTGCACCGGCACCAGCATGGTGTGGGTGGCGCGGTGGCGCTCGGCCAGTTGCAGGTAGCCCAGGGTGTCGAACTTGCGCATCATCACCAGCGTGCCGCCATAGGCCAGCGTGGGGAACACCACCACCAGCGTGGTGTTGCTGTACAGCGGCGTGGCCACCAGGGTCACCGCGTCGGGGCTGTAGCCCGACAGGGCGGCACGGTGCACATGCGCCCAGCGCATGCCGTGCGGCTGCACGATGCCCTTGGGCGTGCCCGTGGTGCCGCTGGAGTAGATGATGTTGAAGGGCCAGCCTGGCTGCACGTCCACCGGCTGCGGCGTGGCCGGCGCGCCTTGCAGCCACTGCGCCCAGGGCGTGCCGCCGTCGCTGCCGTCCAGCGTGATGCGTCGCGCCCCCTGCACCGCACCCAGCACCGCCTGTGTGGACGCGTCGGCAAACAGCAGCGGGGCGCCGGCATCGGCCACCATGCCGGCCAGTTGCTGCGGCGTGGCACTGGGCGCCAGCGGCGCCACCGCCACGCCAGCGCGCAGCGCCCCCAGGAACAGCACCATGTACTCGATGCTGGACAGGGCGCACACCGCCACCGCCTGCTGCGGCTTCACGCCGTCGCGCTGCAGCGCGGCGGCCACCCGGTCGGCCTGGGCGTTGAACTCGGCATAACTCAGGCGCCGCTCGCCTTCCACCAGCGCGGTGGCCGCCCCGCGCAGGGCGGCATGCTCGGCCAGCCAATGGCCGGGCGCGCGAAAGGGCGGCGGCGGGGCCGTGGGCGGCGGGGCGGTGGTGGGCTGGCTCATGGCGGCGGCGGTGAAGGACGCGGGTGGGCGGATTCTGGCGCGCAGCGGCGGGCCGGGCCGACCCCGCCTGTCGCTCAGGCGTCATGGCGCGCGCATACTGCTGGCCATGCGCCGTTCGTTTGCTTCGACGACCCTGGCCCTGGTGGCCACCCTGCTGCTGGCGGGCTGCCTGGCCAGCGTGGCCACACGGGTGCAGCCGGGGCAGGACGAAGCCCAGGTGCGCCAGGCCCTGGGCCCGCCCAACGCGCGCCACGCCGGGCCCGAGGGCGGCAGCCGGCTGGAATACAGCACCGGGCCGGGCGGGCGCTTCACCTGGATGGTGGACCTGGACGCGCAGGGCCGAGTGCAGCAGGTGCAGCAGGTGCTGAACGAGCGCCAGTTCACGCTGGTGAAGGACGGCCTCTCGCGCGACGAGGTGCTGCGCCTGATCGGCCGGCCGGCGCACACCGCCGGCATGTGGCGGGGTGGCCAGATCTGGTCCTGGCGCTGGCCCACCAACGACTGCCTGTGGTTCCAGGTGGCCTTCGCGGCCGATGGCCGGGCCCAGGGCGACGGCACCTATGGCCCGGACCCGGCCTGCGATGGCAACGACAGGTCTTCCCGATAGCGACGCGCATGAGCACCCTGATCTACGGCATCCCCAACTGCGACACGGTGAAGAAGGCGCGCGCCTGGCTCACCGAGCATGGCATCGAACACCGCTTCCACGACTTCAAGCGCGACGGGGTGCCCGATGCCGAACTGGCCCGTTGGCTGGCGGCGCTGGGCTGGGAGCGCCTGCTCAACCGCGCCGGCACCACCTGGCGCCGCCTGGACGAAGCCACCCGGTCGGCGGTGGTGGACGCGCCCAGTGCCCGCGCGCTGATGCTGGCGCAGCCCAGCGTCATCAAGCGGCCGGTGGTGCAGTGGGCCGATGGCCGCTTGAGCGTGGGCTTCAAGGCCGAGGACTGGGCCGCACGCCGCTGAGTCCTTCATTTGCACCTGTTGGGTGCATGGCCGCCCCGAGTTGGGCATCGCAGCGACGAAACTGCGGGTTTCTGGTGCCCAAATGACGCCCCAATATGGGCACATAAATTGCTTTCCTGGTGCGGTTTGAACGCGCCGACGGCCATGCTCTGGTGCATGTGCACCGAAGCGGCGCAACACCCGAGGAGCAATCGCGATGGATCAGGTCAAGCAGGGCACCGACGCCCTGTTCATTCTTCTGGGCGCCATCATGGTGCTGGCCATGCATTCCGGCTTCGCCTTCCTGGAGCTGGGCACGGTGCGCAAGAAGAACCAGGTGAATGCGCTGGTGAAGATCCTGGTCGATTTCGCCGTCTCCACCATTGCGTACTTCTTTGTCGGCTACGGCGTGGCCTACGGGGTGCACTTCATGACCGGGGCCGAGACCCTGGCGGCCAAGAACGGCTACGAGCTGGTGAAGTTCTTCTTCCTGCTCACCTTCGCGGCGGCCATTCCGGCCATCGTTTCAGGCGGCATTGCCGAGCGCGCTCGCTTCGGTCCACAGCTCATCGCCACGGCGGTGCTGGTGGGGCTGATCTACCCGGTGTTCGAGGGCATCACCTGGAACCAGCGCTTCGGCATCCAGGGCTGGATCAAGGCCGCCACCGGGGCCGAGTTCCACGACTTCGCCGGCAGCGTGGTGGTGCATGCGGTGGGCGGCTGGATCGGCCTGACCTCGGTGCTGCTGCTGGGCGCACGCGCCGGGCGCTACCGCAAGGACGGCGTCATCAGTGCGCACCCGCCCTCGTCCATTCCCTTCCTGGCGCTGGGCGCCTGGGTGCTGGCGGTGGGCTGGTTCGGCTTCAACGTGATGAGCGCGCAGACCATCGACAAGATTTCCGGCCTGGTGGCGGTGAACTCGTTGATGGCCATGGTGGGCGGCACCCTGGTGGCGGTGCTGATGGGCCGCAACGACCCGGGCTTCGCCTACAACGGCCCGCTGGCCGGGCTGGTGGCGGTGTGCGCGGGCTCCGACGTCATGCACCCGGCCGGCGCCTTGGTGGTGGGCGGGGTGGCCGGGGCCATCTTTGTTTCCATGTTCACGCTGACGCAGAACAAGTGGAAGATCGACGACGTGCTGGGCGTGTGGCCGCTGCACGGCCTGTGCGGCGCCTGGGGCGGCATTGCCTGCGGCATCTTCGGCAGCACCGGCCTGGGCGGCCTGGGCGGGGTGAGCCTCGGGGCCCAGGTGATCGGCACGGCCCTGGGCGTGCTGTGGGCGCTGTTGGGCGGCGCGGTGGTGTACGGCGCGCTGAAGGCCGCGCTGGGGCTGCGCCTGTCGGCGGAGGAAGAGTACGAAGGCGCCGACCTGTCCATCCACAAGATCGGCGCCACGCCGGACCGCGAAGTCAGCTGGTAGCTGCGGCGCGCGGCGTCACGCCGCGCCGCCGGTCACGCCGCCACTTCTTCGCGCTGGGCCGGGGCCTCGGGCTCGTGGCGGCCGCTGGGCGCGTCGCACATCGGCAGGTCCACGCTGACCGCGGTGCCTTCGCCGGGGCGGCTGCGGATGTGCAGGCGGCCCCGGTGCAGTTCGATGATTTCCTTGGCGATGGACAGGCCCAGGCCGGTGCCCGGGATGTGGCCCGAGGGGTCGGCGCGGAAGAAGCGCTCGGTGGCGCGGGCCAATTCGTCCGGGCTCATGCCAATGCCCTGGTCCTCCACGCTCACCCGGGCCCAGTCCCGGCCGTCGCTGTGCGGCACCGACGTCCGGACCATGACGATGCTGTCTTCGGGCGAGTACTTCAGGCCGTTGGACACCAGGTTCAGCAGCACCTGGCGCATCTTCGGCATGTCGGCCTGCACCCACAGCGGGCTGTCGCAGGGGGCGATCAGCACCCGTGGCGCCTGGTCGGGGCGCAGCACGCTTTCCACCGCCTCGCGCACCACGTGGTGCAGGTTGAACACGCCCAGGCGGAAGTCCGCATCGCGGCGGGAATCCAGCCGCGCCAGGTCCAGCAGTTCATCCACCAGGTGCTTCAGCACGCCGGCCTGGCGGTGCACGATGGCCACCGCGCGCTGGCGTTTGGCCGGGTCCACCTTGTCGTTCATCAGCAGTTCGGAAAAGCCGTACACGCTGGCCAGCGGGGTGCGCAGTTCGTGGGCGGCGGTGGTCAGGAACTGGGTCTTCAGCCGTTCCACCTCGGTTTCGCGGGTGGTGTCGCGGAAGTAGTACACGCGCTGCTGGCCACTTTCGCGCATGCGCCGCTCCAGCACCCGCACCGGCGGCCCGGCCAGCACCACCGTGCCTTCGCTCCAGGCCAGCGGGGGCGCGGTGGCGTCTTCTCCCACCAGGCCGGACAGCCACTCGTTCACGGCTTCTTCGCTCAGGCCCAGCAGGTCGTCCGGGCGCAATTCGAACAGCTGGCTGAAGGTGGGGTTGGTGAACACCAGGCGGTGCAGGTCTTGGCCGGTTCGGTCGAACACCAGCGTGGCGTTGGGCGACAGGTCGCTCACCGCGTCCAGCCAGGCGGTGCGGCGGTCGGCCTCGGCGCTGCGCAGTTCGGTTTCCTGCTCCGCGTGGCGCTTGCGCCGCGCCAGCTGGGCGATGCTCCAGTACAGCAGCAGGTCGGTGGACACCCCCGCCAGCGCCACCAGGTTGCTCTGCCAGGTGTCGGCCGCCGAATCGGCCTCGGAACCGTTGAATTGCACGGCCCAGTGGCGACCGGCCAGTTGCAGCTGCACCTGGCGCTCGAAGGCCTTCATGCGGCCGGGACGGGCCTTCGACGCAGTGGCCGCCGCGCTGTCGTAAAAGGCACTCTGGCCCGTGGGATCGGCCTGGTCGCGGATGCGAAAGGCGATGCTGTCCACGTCCTTGCCCAGGATGCCCTGCATCAGGTCGGTGACGCGAAAGGGGGCGTACACCCAGCCCAGCAGCAGCTTGCGCCGCCCTTCCAGTGTGGCGGGCATGGCGCCGCCGTGGTAGACCGGCAGATACAGCAGAAAGCCCTTCTGCACGTTCTTGCCGTCCTCCTGCACCAGGGTGACGATGCCCGACAGCGCGGCTTCGCCGCTGTCGCGTGCACGCTCCATGGCGGCGCGCCGGGTGGGCTCGCTCATCATGTCGAAACCGATGGCGCGCAGGTTGCGCTTGTCCAGCGGCTCCAGGTACACGATGGCGCTGTACGCGTCGCGCCCGCCTGCCGGGCGCACCTGGTAGCTGCGGAAGCCTTCGGCGCGCTGCGCCGCTTCGTGCGCTGCCAGCTCGGAAGGCCGCAGCAGGCGCGACACCCCGAAGCCCTGGATGCCCGGGTAGCGCGTTTCGGGCTGCACCATCTGCGCGTAGCGGCGCCAGGATTCGCGCGTGACCTCGCCCTGCGACGCGAACAGCGCCACGCCGTCACGCAGCAGCGTTTCGTAGGACGCCATGCGGCGCTCGATGCGGCCCTGGACCTCGTCCGCGCGGCGCTCGAAGCGCTGGCGGGCGTCGTCGATGGCGAAATGCCGCGTGCCCAGCCAGGCCAGGCCGGTGAGCAGCAGCGACAACACCAGGATGGTGGTGGCGGTGCCGGGCCGCTGCAGCCAGTTGTTCAGCCAGTCCAGGCTGTCGGCGCCCGATGGCGGCGGCGGGGCGGCCTGGCGGTGGTGCTCGATGACCTCCATGTCCGGCGGGCGGGTCATGCCCAGGGTCACAACACGCGGCCGATCACGTCCAGCAGCTGGCGCGGGCTGAACGGCTTGGACAGGTAGGCATCGGCGCCGGCCTTGCGGCCGGCCTGGCGGTCGGCTTCCTGGTTGCGGGCCGACAGCATCACCACCTTCGTGCGCCGGCGCGCGGCGTCGGCCTTGATGCGTTCGCACACACCCAGGCCGTCGAGGCTGCCGGGCATCATCACGTCCAGCAGCACCAGGTCGGGCGACAGGCGGGCCGCCATCTGCAGGCCGATGTCGCCGTTCTCGGCCTCGTGGACCTCGAAGTCTTCCATCTCCAAAGTCATTCGGACCAGTTCGCGGATGTCGGGCTGGTCCTCGACGATCAGGATGCGTTTCATGGGGATCGCTTTGGCCACGGCAGTGGCGAGGGACGGGATGGAGCCACTGTAGGCAGCGGCGCGCTGCCCGGTGGCCGCAACAGGCGGGCCCGGGCCGGCCAGTTCAAGCGATCGGGCCCGGCGACCTGCGGCTATGGTTGCGGCGAACTTGCCGATAGGCCCTCTTTGCCTGCCCCCGTGCCGATGAACGCCAGCCCGCCACCCCCACGCCAGACCGCCGCCCCCTTGCTGCTGGCCATGGCGGCCAATGCCGCCTTGCTGCTGTGGCTGGCTTCCGGCACGCCCTGGCTGGGCGCCGCCGTGGGGCTGGCGCTGGCGGCGGCGGCCGTGGCGGGCTGGTGCCAGCTGCGCCTGGGCGGCCGGGGCCGGGCCGGCCTGTGGGCCTGCGCCGGCCTGGTGGGCATGGTGGCGGCGCAGCCCTTGCTGTTTGCCGGTGGCACGGCCATGCCGGGCTGGCTGTTCCTGAACCTGTTGCTCACCCTGAGTTTGCTGCCCATGCTGCAGCGGGCCCTGCCCATCGTGCTGGCGGGCGCCCTGTTCCTGGCCCTGGCCTGGCCGATGCAGTGGTTCAGCCTGGACCGCAGCGCAGGCGTGGGCGTGGGGCACCTGGTGCTGCTGGTTCTGCACACCGGGGTGATGGCCGCGGTGGCCCAGCGCAATGCGCGCCAGGGCCGCGAGCGCTTTGATGTCGAATTCCTGGTGCGGGCCATGGGCACCGACGGTCCGATCCGCCTGGCGCTGGGCGCGGTGCGGGCCGAGTCCCGCCTGGGCACGCGCCTGCAGCAGGTGCAGCAACGCATGGCCGGGGTGCTGCGCCAGGTGCAGGCCGTGGTGTCCGAGGTGCAGCGCGCGTCGGCCGAACTGGACGCCAGCGGCGACGACCTGCGCCAGCGCACCTCGGGCAGCGCCCAGGGCATGCGTGAAGCGGCCATGACGCTGCAGCAGATCACCGTCATCGTGAAAAGCAGTGCCGAGGCGGCGATGCAGGCGCGGTCCATGGCGGCCAGCGCGTCCAACGAAGCGGCCGCCGGCGGGGCGCTGTTCAAGCAGGTGACCGGGCGCATGCACGACATCCACCAGTCGTCCCAGCGCATCACCGACATCATCGGCGTGATCGACGGCATCGCCTTCCAGACCAACATCCTGGCGCTGAACGCGGCGGTCGAGGCCGCCCGCGCCGGCGAGCAGGGCCGCGGCTTTGCCGTGGTGGCGCAGGAGGTGCGGCAGCTGGCGCTGCGCACGTCCACCGCGGCGGCCGAGGTGAAGGCGCTGATCAGCGGCTCGGCCCACACCATCCGCGACGGCACGGCGCTGGTGGACGCGGCCGGTGTGGCCATGGACAACATCATCGTCTCGGTGCAGAAGGTGGGCCAGGTGTTTGAAAGCCTGTCGGCCGACACCACCGAACACGCCGGCAGCATCGAAGCCGTGACGCGCTCGGTGATGGACCTGGACGCCACCACGCGCCAGAACGTCAGCGTGGCCGAAACCACGCAGCGCATCGCGCGGGAGCTGCTGCAACAGGGGCAGGAACTGGAAACGGCGCTGGGGGCCTTCAAGCTGGGCGACGGCATGGGCGCCACGCCGGCGGCGGCTTCACCGGCGGCGGCGCTGGCCCGGGACACGCTGACCCACGCGGCACGTGCGCGCCCGGCCGCGCCCGTTGCGGCGCCGGCCGCCGGCGACGCCAGCGCCAAGGTCGAGTTTTTCTGACGCACCCCGGGCGGGACAGCGGCGGCTGCTAAGCTGGCCGCCATGTTCACCGGCATTGTTCAAGGTGTGGCCACGCTCGTGGCCCTGACAGACCGCCCCGGGCTGCGCAGCCTGACCCTGCAGTTTCCGCCCGGCTTCGATGCCGGCCTGCACATTGGCGCCAGCGTGGCCTGCGACGGCGTGTGCCTCACCGTCACGCAGCGCCCCACCGCCGACCAGGCGCAGTTCGACGTGATGCAGCAGAGCCTGTCGCTCACCACCCTGGGCGGCTGGGTGCATGGCTCGCGCATCAATGTGGAGCGGGCGGCGAAAGACGGCGCCGAGATCGGTGGCCACCCGCTGAGCGGCCACGTGGACTGCACCGGCCAGGTGCTGGCGGTTCGCGAGCCCGAGAACAACCGCGTGCTGCGCATCGGCGTGCCGGCCTCGCACCGGCGCTATGTGTTTGCCAAGGGCTACATCGCGGTGAACGGCGCCAGCCTCACCATCGCCGAAGCGAACCGCCAGGAAGGCTGGTTCGAGGTGTGGCTGATCCCCGAAACCCTGCGCCAGACCACCTTTGGCGACAAGCGCGTGGGCGATGGCCTGAACATCGAAGTGGAGCGCAGCACCCTGGTGATGGTGGAAACCGTCGAGCGGGTGCTGGACGAGCGCCTGGGCCCGCTGATGCCGGCGCTGCAGGCGCTGCTGGACGCGAAGGCCGGCTGAAGGCTCAGGCCAGGACCAGCTGGAAGGCCGCGCCAGCCACCACCTTGCCGTTGATCTGGATGTCCACGCGGTGTTCGCCCGCGTGGTAGCGCCGCGTGGTGACGGCTTTCATCGAATGCCGCTTGGCCAGTTCGCGCGTGGCGTCGGCGGCCAAGTCCAGCTTCCAGCCCTTGAACACCTTGGGCGAGGTGCTGCCATTGGCCTTGACGTGGTGCAGCACGTAGTCGATTTCCAGCGGCTGCGCCTTGCGGGCGGTGGAGCGCAGCTTCAGGCTGAACTGCAAGGCCTCGCCCACCCGCAGGCGCTTGGGCGCCAGTGTGAAGGCCGCCTCGCCCTTGAACGGCGTGCCCAGGCCCCACAGTGCAAGCGTCTCGGCGTGGCCCTGCTTGACCAGGCTGCGGCTGGCGTGGCGCAGCAGCGCGCGGCGCTGGGGTGGGGCGTCGCCCAGGTGGTCACGCACCCAGGCCACAACCACCTGCGGGTGGTCCTTGGCGATGTCGTTCAGGTGGTTGGCCACGCTGCGGCGCACGTAGTCGCTGGGGTCGTCCTGCAGCGCGGCCAGCAGGGGCAGGGTGGGGGACGGGTCTTTCACCAGCGCGGCCAGCCGCAAGCCCCAGGGCAGGCGCGGCCGGCTGCCTTCGCTGACCAGGCGCCGCACGTGCGGGCTGGGGTCGGTTGCCCAGCGGGCCAGGGTCTTGATCACCAGGTCAGGGTGGGCCTGGATGAAGGGCCGGATGGCGAATTCGGCCGTGAATCGCTGCGTGAAGGCGTGCAGCGCGGCCAGCGCGCGCTGCGGATGCTGCAGACCGGCGCGGGCCACGAATTCACCCGCCGGCCACAGGATCCAGCCGGCCAAGCCGTCAGTGTGAGATTCGGTGGGCCCACTTTCATCCACGGGCTTGGGCGGCGCCAGCGCGGCTTCCAGCATCGTGGCGGCCTGGTCGAAATCCGCCGGCAGGCAGGCCTGCAGCGCGCTGGCGATGTGGTCGGCGCGGGCCTTGAACTCCAGGGCGTCCAGGCCGCGCGTGGCCAGGCGCTGGAAGCGCTTGGCGTCGAAGTCCGGGGCCGCCCGGGACAACTGCGCCGCGGCATGCGCCACCACGCTGGCATTGAGCAGGTTCTTGAAGGGTTCCAAGGGCAGGGCCGGGTTGGGGTGCGCAGCCGTGGACAATAGCGGGTTCGCTCCCGCCTTCGAACCCGGACTTCCCGCATGAGCACCATCCTTCAGAACCTCCCCACCGGCCAGAAGGTCGGCATCGCCTTCTCCGGCGGCCTGGACACCAGCGCCGCGCTGCTGTGGATGCGCACCAAGGGCGCCGTGCCCTACGCCTACACCGCTCACCTGGGCCAGCCCGACGAGCCCGATTACGACGACATCCCGCGCCGCGCGCTGGCCTATGGCGCCGAGAAGGCCCGGCTGATCGACTGCCGTGCGCAACTGGTGGCCGAAGGCATCGCCGCGCTGCAGTGCGGGGCCTTCCACATTTCCACCGCCGGCGTTACCTACTTCAACACCACGCCCATCGGCCGCGCGGTCACCGGCACCATGCTGGTGGCGGCGATGAAGGAAGACAACGTCAACATCTGGGGCGACGGTTCCACCTTCAAGGGCAACGACATCGAGCGCTTCTACCGCTACGGCCTGCTCACCAACCCCGGGCTGAAGATCTACAAGCCCTGGCTGGACCAGCAGTTCATTGACGAACTGGGCGGCCGGGCCGAGATGTCGGCCTTCATGCAGCAGCATGGCCACGCCTACAAGATGAGCGCCGAGAAGGCCTACTCCACCGACAGCAACATGCTGGGCGCCACCCACGAGGCCAAGGACCTGGAGCAGCTGAACAGCGGCGTCACCATCGTGCAGCCCATCATGGGCGTGGCCTTCTGGAAGGACGAGGTGGCGGTGAAGCGCGAAACCGTGCGCGTGCGCTTCGACGAAGGCCAGCCGGTGGCCCTGAACGGCACCGAGTACAAGGATCCGGTGGAACTGCTGGCCGAGGCCAACCGCATTGGCGGCCGGCACGGCCTGGGCATGAGCGACCAGATCGAGAACCGCATCATCGAAGCCAAGAGCCGCGGCATCTATGAAGCCCCGGGCCTGGCGCTGCTGTTCATCGCCTACGAACGCCTGCTGACCGGCATCCACAACGAAGACACCATCGAGCAGTACCGCGACAACGGACGCCGCCTGGGCCGCCTGCTGTACCAGGGCCGCTGGTTCGACCCCCAGGCCATCATGCTGCGCGAAACCGCCCAGCGCTGGGTGGCGCGCGCCATCACCGGCGAGGTGACACTGGAACTGCGCCGCGGCAACGACTACAGCCTGCTGAACACCGAAAGCCCCAACCTGACCTACAAGCCCGAGCGGCTGACCATGGAAAAGGGCGAATCCAGCTTCTCGCCCCAGGACCGCATCGGCCAGCTGACCATGCGCAACCTGGACATCGTGGACACGCGCGAAAAGCTGTCCACCTATGCCAAGGTGGGCTTGCTGGCTGACGGCTCGGGGCTGCCGCGTTTGACGGACGACAGCGGGAAGTGACGCGCGCCGTCAGCGGCCGCTGAAGCTCGGTGGCCGCCGGGCGGCGAAGGCGGCCAGGCCTTCCCGCAGATCCGCACTGCCCGCGCACAGCGCTTCGCGTGCGCGAAGCACCGCCTCGTCGGCCGTGCCGGCGGCGATGTCGTTCAGCGACGCCTTCATGCCCCGCAGCGCCAGCGGCGCGCCGGCCGCCAGCGCGTTGACGATCACGCCCACCTCGGCGTCCAGGGATTCGGCCGAGGCCAGCACGTCCAGGTAGCCGAAGGCCAGCAGGTCGCGCGCATGCACCGCCTCGCCCAGCAGGAACAGGCGCTTGGCCTCGCCCAGGCCCAGGCGGTTGACATAGCGGCGCAGGCCGCTGGGGTAGTAGTGCAGGCCCAGGCGGGCGGCGGGCATGCGCAGTTCCATGGCGTCGATGCCGACCCGGAAGTCACAGGCCAGGCCCAGGTCGGTGGCCCCGCCGTACACGCTGCCGTTGAAACGGCAGATCGTGGGCACGGGCAGGGCCTCCAGGGCATCGACCGTCTGCTCGAACAATTGGGGCCCCTGGCGCGTGGCATCGGCGTCGCCGCTGCCCAGTTCACCCAGGTGGTAGCCGGCGCAGAAGGCCCGGCCGGTGGCGGTCAGCACCACCGCGTGCAGCGAAGTGTCCGCAGCCAGCGTCTGGAAGTGCCCCTGCAGCGCCAGCAGGTCCTCGGTGTGCAATCGGTTCAGGTGCTGCGGCCGGTTCAGGGTGATCGTGGCGATGCCGCCCGCCACCGCCAGCACGGGTGCGCCCGGCGCCGCAGGTGAATTCTGATCATGCAGTCGCCGCGGATCCGGCTCTGCCGGGCCGCTTGCGGCGCCCCCTTGAGGGGGAACGCCGAAGGCGTTGCGGGGGTGGGTCACTCCAAGGGAAGGTAGCGCACCGCCAACACGCCCTGGATGGCCCGCAGGCTGTCCAGCACCGCAGGCGCCACCGGGCTGTCCACGTCCACCAGGGTGTAGGCCATGTCGCCGCGCGACTTGTTCACCATGTTGTGGATGTTCAGCCCGGCGTTGGCCATGGCGGTGGAGATCTGGCCCAGCATGTTGGGCACGTTGGCGTTGGCGATGGCCACGCGCCAGCCCGATTCACGCGCCATGGCCACGTTCGGGAAGTTCACTGCATTGGCCACATGCCCATGTTCCAGGAAGTCGCGCAGTTGGTCCACCACCATGATGGCGCAGTTCTCTTCGGCTTCGCGCGTGCTGGCGCCCAGGTGGGGCAGGGCGATGACTTTCGGGTGGCCGTTGATTGCGGCGCTGGGGAAGTCGCAGACATAGCGCCCCAGCGGGCCGGTGGCCAGCGCGTCCACCACGGCGCGTTCGTTCACCACCCCCTCGCGGGAGAAGTTCAAGAGCACCGCATCGGGCTTCATCAGGCCCAAGTTGGCGTCGTTCACCAGGTCGCGCGTGGCGGCCACCAGGGGCACGTGCAGGGTCACGAAGTGGGCGTTCTTCAGCACCTCGTTCACGCTGCCGGCACGCCGCACCTGCGAGGGCAGGCTCCAGGCCGCGTCCACGGTGATTTCGGGGTCGTGACCCAGCACGTTCATGCCCAGCTTGATGGCGGCGTCGGCCACCAGGCACCCGATCTTGCCCAGGCCCACGATGCCCAGGGTGTGGCCGGCCAGCTCGAACCCGGCGAAGGCCTTCTTGCCTTCTTCCACCGCCTTGTCCATGTCCGGGCTGGCCGCATCCAGCGCGGCCACGAAGCCCAGGGCCGGCACGATGTTGCGCGCCGCCAGCAGCATGCCGGTGAGCACCAGTTCCTTCACCGCGTTGGCGTTGGCGCCGGGGGCGTTGAACACCGGCACGCCGCGCGCGCTGAGCGCCGCCACCGGGATGTTGTTGGTACCCGCGCCGGCGCGGGCGATGGCGCGCACGCTGGCCGGGATGTCCATGCCGTGCATGTCGGCCGATCGCACCAGCACCGCCGCGGGTTGCTGGACATCCTTGGCCACGTGGTAGCGCTCGGCCGGCAGGCGCGACAGCCCGTTGGCCGAGATCTGGTTCAGCACCAGGATGTCCAGGCGTTCAGCCATGGCTGGCCTCGAATTCCTTCATGTAGGCCACCAGGGCCTGCACGCCTTCGATGGGCATGGCGTTGTAGATGGACGCCCGCATGCCACCCACCGAGCGGTGGCCCTTCAACTGCACCATGCCGCGCGCCTGGGCGCCCTTCAGGAAGGCCTCGTCCAGCTTCTCGTCCTTCAGCTTGAAGGGCACGTTCATCAGCGAGCGGGCGCTCTTGTCGATGGGGTTGCTGTAGAAGCCGGTGCTGTCCAGGTAGTCGTACAGGATGGCGGCCTTCTTGCGGTTGTGCGCTTCCATGGCCACCAGGCCGCCGCGCTGCTTGATCCACTGGAACACCAGCCCGGCGATGTAGATGGCGTAGGTGGGCGGCGTGTTGTACATGCTGTCGTTGTCGGCCACCTGCTTGTAGTCGAAGGCGGTGGGGCAGCAGGCCATGGCCTGGCCGATCAGATCGTCGCGCACGATCACGATGGTCAGGCCGGCGGGGCCGATGTTCTTCTGCGCGCCGCCGTACAGCAGGCCGTACTTCGTCACGTCCATCGGCCGCGACAGGATGTTGCTGGACACGTCGGCCACCAGGGGCACGTCGCCCACATCGGGCGTGAAGTGGTATTCCACCCCGCCGATGGTTTCATTGGCGCAGATGTGCACGTAGGCGGCGTTGGGGTCCAGCTTCCAGCTGTCGCGCGGCGGCACGCTGGTGAAACCGGTGGCTTCGGCCGTGGCGGCCACGTTCACCTGGCCGTACTTCTTGGCTTCCTTGATGGACTTCTTGCTCCACTCGCCGGTGTTGATGTAGTCGGCGCTGGCCTTGCCGCGCAGCATGTTCATCGGCAGGATGGCGTTTTCGCCGATGGCGCCGCCCTGCATGAACAGCACCTTGTAGTTCGCCGGAATGGCCATCAGCTCGCGCAGCAGGGCTTCGCATTCGGCGTGGATGGCGATGAACTCCTTGCCGCGGTGGCTCATCTCCATCACCGACATGCCGCTGCCGTGCCAGTCCAGCATCTCGGCGGCGGCGGTCTGCAGCACGGTTTCGGGCAGGGCGGCCGGACCGGCCGAGAAATTGAAGACGCGGGTCATGGGGGGCGCACACTGAAGTTGGGGCAGCCGGGGAGCTTACACGAGGCCCCGGGCGCCTTCGGCCCGGCCTTACTCGATGCTGAGTTGGGTGAACCAGCGTGCGCCTTCAGGCATGTCGTCGCGCAGCGCGGGCTTGAAAGGCGGCGCGGCCGGGTTGGCCGGCGGGGCGCTGATCAGGTTCAGGTCCACCGCCTGGGCCCGGCCCACCAGGCCCTGGGGCGTCAGGCTGAGCTGCCAGTACACCCCGTTCCACAGCTTGGCGCCGAACTCGCTGGGTTTCTTGAACATGAACAGCAGCGAATGCTCCAGCCAGGCCAGGTTGTCCGGCCGCAGCGTGCCGGGCTGCGTGTAGGGGTAGGGCACATGGCACAGCACCTCGCCCTGGCCGTCCAGGCACTTGAACTCGCGCATGGACAGGAAGTAGTCCTTCAGGGCTGCGGCGTCGGGCTGCACCACGAAGCGAACGCTGCCGTCGGCCTGGGGGTCAAACCGCACCTGGCCGATGGTGTGGCGGCTGCCGTCACGCCCGTGCAGCAACAGGTTCTTGGTGCCGGCCAGGTCCCAGGCGGCGGCGGTGCCCGAGCCCAGGCACAGCGCCGCCCCCAATGTGGCGGCCAGGACGCGTGCGCGGGGTGTCATGGCCGCAGCATAGCCCGCGTTGACGCTGCTGCAAGCTGGGCGTAACGTCCTGGGGCCATGATGGCGTCCACACCACCGAGGAGACACGCATGAAAGCCGGCATCGACCAAACGCAGCTGATCGAAATGTTCGCCAACGCCACCGCCAAGCAGGGCGAACAGTTGCGCAAGACGGTGCACGACGTCACCTTGGGCGCACTGCAGGGCCGCGAAATGACGTTGAAGAACGTGCGTGCGGTGCTGCACTCGGTGGCCCAGGCGGCCAGCTCCGGCGCCATGCAGAACGCCGGCCCGAAGGTGGACGTGGAAGCCATGCTGGACACCGCCGTCGCCGGCATGGACGACGCGCTGCTCAAGGCCGTGGAAGCCAACCGCGTGGCGCTGGAACGCCTGACCGACCAGGGCGCCGACTTCCAGGACAAGCAGATGAAGAAGGCCTTGTCCGACCTGGAGAAGTTCGAGGACATGCTGTTTTCCAGCATGAAGAAGGCCAGCGAAGGCGCCGGTGCGCAACTGGCTGGGCCCTGGAACCAGGTGCTGGAAAAGATGCAGGTCAAGGGCACGGCTTCGGGCACCCAGGCCGCCGGTGCGGCCCAGGACCTGGTGGACCGCATGCAAAGCGCCGTGCGCGACAGCCGCGCCGCCGGCATGAAGGCCGCGCAGACCCTGGCGCAAAGCTATGCAGCCCTGGTCAGCGGCGTGCTCATCGGCATGTCCGACGCCATCAAGGCGGGCGGCGTCAGCGGCGGCAGCAAGAAGAAGTAAACCCGCAGCGCGTTCCTTCCGTCCCACGCCCCGCCTCCCGCGGGGCGTTGTCGTTTGCGCGCGCCGTAGCGGGCACGGCGCATGGGGGAACCCTTGTGGGGGTGTGGTGCCGCGCACTTCCGGGCGTGGCGCAGGGCGGCCAGGGCGGCCACGATGGGGCCATTCGCCACTCAATCCCCGCGCCATGAACCCGACCCCGCCAAACCTCACCCGCCGCCATTGCCTGAGCCTGGCCCTGGGCAGCGCCGCCGGCCTGCTGGCGCCCCCGCTGGCCGCGGCAAGAAGCAGCGGCCCGGCCCTGCTGCTGGCCCAGGACGCCGACGGCCTGCCCGACCCCGCGCCCTTCCTGGTGAGTGAAAAGCTCGACGGCGTGCGAGCCCTGTGGACCGGCTCACAACTGCTCAGCCGAGGCGGCCTGGTGCTGTCGGCGCCGGATGGGTTCCTGCGCGGCCTGCCCGCGGGCGTGGCGCTGGACGGCGAACTGTGGCTGGGCCGAGGCCGCTTCGACGCCACCTCGGCGGCGGTGCGGCGCCAGCAGCCGCGCGACCCCGAATGGCGCGCCATGCAGTACCAGGTGTTCGAGCTGCCCGGCGCCCCCGGCCCCTTCGCGCAGCGCGCCGACACCCTGCACCGCATGGCGTCGCGGGCCACCGTCTGGCAGGCCGCGCCGCAGCGCCGCCTGGCCGATGCCGCCGCGCTGAAGCAATGGCTGGACGCCGTGGTGGCCGCCGGTGGTGAAGGCCTGATGCTGCATGCCGCCGATGCGCCCTACATCACCGGCCGCCACGCGGTGCTGCAGAAGCTGAAGCCCCTGCACGACGCCGACGCCGTGGTGCTGGGCCACCAGCCCGGTCGGGGCCGCCTGGCGGGCCAGATGGGCGCTTTGCGGCTGCGCACGCGGCACGGTGTCGAGTTCGACCTGGGCACCGGCTTCACCGACGCCCAGCGCGCCGCGCCGCCGGACGTGGGTGCGGTGGTCAGCTACACGCACCGCGGCTTCACGCCGGCCGGCGTGCCGCGCTTTGCCAGCTTTCTGCGCGTGCGCACCGACCTGTGAACCGGCTGGGTTAAGGTTCGCGCATGAACGCCTTCAGCTTCTTCTGGCACGACTATGAAACCTTCGGCCGCCTGCCGCGGCGCGACCGCCCGGCGCAGTTTGCCGGCGTGCGCACCGATGCCAACCTGAACGAGATCGGCGCGCCGGTGATGCTGTACTGCCAGCCCGCGCCCGACTTCCTGCCCGACCCCGAAAGCTGCCTGCTCACCGGCATCCTGCCCCAGCACTGCCTGGCCCAGGGCGTGGCCGAACACGCGTTTGCGGATGCCATCGAGGCGCAGCTGGCGAAGCCCGGTACCGTGGGCGTGGGCTACAACAGCATCCGCTTCGACGACGAGGTGACGCGCTTCCTGTTCTGGCGCAACCTGATGGACCCCTATGCGCGCGAATGGCAGAACCAGTGCGGGCGCTGGGACCTGCTGGATGTCGTGCGCTGCACCTGGGCGCTGCGGCCTGAGGGCATCGAATGGCCCCAGCACGACGACGGCAAACCTTCCTTCAAGCTGGAACACCTCACCGCCGCCAACGGGCTGAGCCACGAGGCGGCGCACGACGCCCTGAGCGACGTGCGAGCCACCATCGCGCTGGCGAAGCTGGTCAAGACCCGGCAGCCGCGGCTGTGGGACTTCTGCCTGAAGCTGCGCCAGAAGAACGCCGTGGTGGACGAGATGGGCGTGGGCCGGCCCTTCCTGCACATCTCGGGCATGTACGGCGCCGAGCGCGGCTGCATGGCCCTGGTGTGGCCGCTGGCGCCGCACCCCACCAACCGCAACGAGGTGATCGTGTGGGACCTGGCGCAGGACCCGCAAGTGTTGTTCGAACTGAACGCTGCCACCGTGCGGGAACGTCTGTTCACCCGCGCCGAAGACCTGCCCGAGGGCGTGACCCGACTGCCGATCAAGACCATCCACATCAACAAGTCGCCCATCGTGGTGGCCAACCTGAAGATCGTCACGCCTCAAACTGCCCAGCGCTTCAACCTGAACCTGGAACAGGGCCTGCTGCGCGCCAAAGCCCTGGAGGCGCGCGGCCACACCCTGGCCGGCCTTTGGCCCGAGGTCTTCGACCGTCCGGCCGCGCCCACACCGCCCGATGTGGACGAAGACCTGTATGGCGAATTTGTCGGCAACGAAGACCGCCGCGTCCTGCAGCGCCTGCGCAGCCTGTCGCCCCAGGAACTGGCCGAGCGCCACCCGGCCTTCACCGACCCCCGGCTGGACGAGATGCTGTTCCGCTTCCGGGCTCGCAACTTCCCCGACACGCTGAACGGCGACGAGCAGCAGCGCTGGCACGCGCTGCGCCACGCGCGCCTGCACGAGGGGGCGCACGGCGGGCTGTCGCTGCAGGCCTTCTTCGACGGCATCGACACCCTGGGCGAAAACGCCGACGAACGGGGCCAGGACCTGCTGGGCGCGCTGTACGACTACGCCGAATCCATCGCGCCGGAGTGAGCTGCGTGCCTGTAAGCACGCAGAAACAAGGGGGAAGTGCCGGGCCGGGATAATCCGGGCTCCGCATCGACCGGCCCCTGTGGCCGTCCCCCCGCAGTGACTTTCCCCCCTGTTCGCCTCTGGGCTGGCCTGTGCCTGGCCGCCGGCCTGCTGATGGCCCCCACGGCACGCGCCCAGTTCGACCTGCCGCCCATCGACCGCATTGTCAAGTACGCGCCGAAGCTGCCGCTGCTGGTGATGACGGCCGACGGCGTTGAAATCGGCCAGTTCGGCGCCGAACGCCGCCAGTACGTGCCGCTGGCCCAAACCCCGCTGCAATTGCAGCAGGCCCTGCTGGCGGTGGAAGACGCGCGCTTTCGTGAACATTCGGGCATCGACCCCAAAGGCATGGCGCGTGCGGTGATGGCCATGCTCACCGGTGGGCGGCGCCAGGGTGCGTCCACCATCACCCAGCAGCTGGTGCGCACCATGCTGCTCACGCGTGAATTCACCGCCGAGCGCAAGGCCAAGGAAATCATGCTGGCGCTGAAGGTGGAGCAGGCCCTGCCCAAGGACCGCATCCTGGAGATCTACATGAACGAGATCTTCCTGGGCCAGCGTGCCTACGGTTTCGCCGCCGCGTCGCAAACCTATTTCGGCAAGCCCATGGACAAGCTCACGCTGGCCGAGTGCGCCCTGCTGGCCGGCCTGCCGCAAAACCCGTATTACGCGAACCCGCAAGCGAATGTGGAACGCGCGGTCAAGCGCCAGCGCGTGGTGCTGCAGCGCATGCGCGAAGTGGGTTTCATCACCGACAAGCAGTTGGCCGCTGCCCAGGCCGAGAAGCTGGCGCTGCGCCCGGCCGGCTCGCAGCGGGTGCACGCCGCCCATGTGGCCGAAATGGCGCGCCTGGCGGTGGTGCAGCGCTTCGGCACCGAGGCCTATTCGGCCGGCCTGCGCGTGGTGACCTCACTGCGCGCCAGCGACCAGGAAGCCGCCCACGCCGCGCTGCGCCGTGGCGTGCTGGCCTACGACCGCAAGAGCCCCTGGCGCGGACCGGAAGATTTGGAGAGCCTGCCCGCGGGTGACGGCCCCGACATCGAACGCGCCGCCGCACAGGCCTTGAAGGACCACCGCGACGACGACCTGCTGCGCGTGGGCATCGTGCTGACGGCCAGCCCGAAGGAGGTGCGGGTGCAACTGGCCAGCGGTGAACGCGTCAGCGTGGCCGGTGACGGCCTGCGCTGGGCCCAACCGGGCCTGTCGCCCAAGGCCAAGGTCGAACTGAAGGTCCAGCGCGGCTCGGTGCTGCGCTTGACGCAGTCCGGCAAGGACCCGACCAAGGGCTGGGCCATCTCGCAGTGGCCCGACGCCCAGGCCGCGCTGGTGTCCATGGATGCACAAACGGGCCGCGTGCGCGCGCTGGTGGGGGGCTTCGACTTTGCGCGCCAGCCCTTCAACCACGTGACCCAGGGCTGGCGGCAGCCGGGCTCCAGCTTCAAACCCTTCCTGTATTCGGCAGCGCTGGAAAACCGCGTGATGCCGGCGTCGATGGTGGACGACCTGCCCTACACCGCGGCCAATGGCTGGAGCCCGCAGAACAGCGACGGCCAGTTCGACGGTCCGCTGTCGATGCGCCAGGCCCTGGCCAAGAGCCGCAACCTGGTCAGCGTGCGCTTGCTGGAACATGTTGGCGTGCAGCGCACGCGCGACTGGGCGGCGCGTTTCGGCATCGACGCCAGCCGCCAGCCCGACAACCTGACCTTGGCGCTGGGCACCGGCAGCGTCACGCCGATGCAGATGGCGCAGGCCTACGGCGCCATCGCCAATGGCGGCTGGCGCCTGAACCCGGTGGTGATCGAGCGCATCAGCGACGCCAATGGCAAGCTGATCTTCGAAGCCCCGCCGCCCGCGGCGCTGACCGAGGCCAACCGCGCGCTGCCCGAGCGCAACATGTTCGTCACCGCCAGCCTGCTGAACGAGGTGACGCGCAGCGGCACCGCGGCCAAGGCCCAGGCGCAACTGCACCGCAGCGACATTTACGGCAAGACTGGCACCACCAACGACGCGGTAGACGCCTGGTTCGCTGGCTTCCAGCCCAGCCTGGCCACCGTGGTGTGGGTGGGCCACGACATCCCCAAGAGCCTGGGTGAACGCGAAAGCGGCGGCGGCCTGGCGCTGCCGATCTGGATCGACTACATGGCCGCGGCGCTGAAGAACGTGCCGGTGGCGCTGCCGCCGCCGTCGCCCGGTGGCCTGGTGCGCGAGGGCGGCGACTGGCTCTACACCGAATGGCTGGGCGGCGGCTGGGTGGAGCGCATCTCGGCCGAACTGGGCACAGTGATGGCCGCGCCGCCCGCAGCGCCCGCGGCGTCGGCGGCCGAGGAGGGGGCCGCCCCGCCCACCGTCCCCATGGCCGAGCGCACCCTCGGGGCCCCTTCGGCAAACCCTGCCCTGGTCCCGTAGTTCGCTGGGTTAGGCTGGCGGCATGGGCCGCTGGCAAACCACCTTCCACACCGCACTGGGGCGATGCCTCATCGGCTGGGGCGACGCCGGCATCCACCGCGTGCGCCTGCCCGGCGCCGGGGTGGGCGACGAGGTGGCCGGTACCATGCCCGGCTTTGTGCAACAGGCCATTGCCGGCATGCAGCAGCTGGTGGACAGCGGCCGTGCCAACTTCGACGCGCTGCCGCTGGACCTGAGCGCGGGCAGCGACTTCGAGCGCCGCGTCTGGCAACTCACCCGCCACATCCCGGCCGGCCGCACGCTGAGCTATGGCGAACTGGCCGCGCAACTGGGTGAGCGCGGCGCCGCCCGCTCGGTGGGCATGGCGCTGGGCCGCAATCCGGTGCCGCTGCTGGTGCCCTGCCACCGCGTGCTGGGCGCGGGCGGGACGCTGGTGGGCTTTTCGGCGCCTGGCGGCACGCACACCAAGGCGCGGCTGCTGGCCATCGAGCGCGCCCAGGTGGGCGATGCACCTCAACTGTTCTGATACACGACCATGAACCTTGGCGAACGCAGCACCGACAGCCGCTACGCATGGGCCCGCCTGGCCCTGGCGGTGCTGGCCATGACCATCGGCAGCGCGGCCATGTACGTGGTGGCGGTGGTGCTGCCGGCGGTGCAGGCCGAATTCGGCGTGGCGCGCGCCGACGCGTCCCTGCCCTACACGCTGCTGATGGTGGGTTTCGGCCTGGGCGGCATTGCCATGGGCAAGCTGGCTGACCGGTTCGGTGTGAGCGTGCCGCTGTCGGTGGCGGCGCTGGGCCTGGGCGGCGGCTACGCACTGGCGGCGCAGTCGCACAACATCGTCACTTTCGCCCTGGCGCATGGCCTCTTGATTGGGGGCCTGGGCGCGTCGGCCAGCTTCGCGCCGCTGGTGGCCGACACCGCGCTGTGGTTCGTCAAGCGACGTGGCATCGCGGTGGGCATCTGCGCCAGCGGCAACTACCTGGCCGGCACGATCTGGCCGCCCATCGTGCAGCAGCTGGTGCAGGCCCAGGGCTGGCGCACGGCCTACCTGGTGCTGGCCGGCGTGTGCGTGCTGACGCTGCCGGTGTTCGCCTGGCTGCTGCGCGGGCGTGCGCCCGCGCTGGCGGCCGCACCCGCTGCCACGGCAGTGGCAAGCCTTGCCTCGGCCCGGCCCTTCGGGCTGTCGATGAATGCCGCCCAGGCCCTGCTGTGCGTGGCCGGCACCGCCTGCTGCGTGGCCATGAGCATGCCCCAGGTGCACATCGTGGCCTACTGCGGCGACCTGGGCTACGGCGCCGCGCGCGGGGCCCAGATGCTGTCCTTGATGCTGGGCCTGGGCATCGTCAGCCGCCTGCTCAGTGGCGCCATCTGCGACCGCATCGGCGGCCTGCGCACCTTGCTGCTGGGCTCGGCCCTGCAGGGGCTGGCGCTGCTGCTGTTCATCCCCTTTGACGGGCTGGTCTCGCTGTACCTGATCTCGGCGCTGTTCGGCCTGTTCCAGGGCGGCATCGTGCCCAGCTACGCGATCATCGTTCGCGAACATTTCCCCGCCAGCGAGGCCGGCGCGCGCACAGGCACGGTGCTGATGTTCACGTTGTTGGGCATGGCCCTGGGCGGCTGGATGAGCGGCGCGGTGTTCGACCTCACCGGCAGCTACCGCGCGGCCTTCCTGAACGGCCTGCTGTGGAACGCGCTGAACCTGTCGATTGCCGGCTGGCTGCTGTGGCGAACGCGCGGTGGGCAGCACGGCGGTGGCCGCGCGGCGACGCAGCCGGCATGAAGATCCTGGTGGTCGGTGGCAGCCGCTTCGTGGGCCACCACTTCGTGCAGGCGGCGCTGGCGCAGGGCCACGAACTCACGCTCTTCAACCGGGGCCAGAGCGGGCCCGCGCCGGCCGGTGTGGAACACCGCCGGGGCGACCGGCGCGTCGACCTGTCCGCACTGAAGCAGGGCCGTTGGGATGCGGTGGTGGACACCTGCGGCTACCTGCCGGCCGAGGTGGCAGCCCTGGCCGACCTGCTGCACGGCCGGGTGGGGCGCTATGTGTTCATCTCGTCGGTGTCGGTCTACGCGTCGGCCGCGAGGCCCAACGACGAAGGCTGTGCACTTGGCCACATCGACGACCCCGACACCACGGTGGTGGACGGCCGCACCTACGGGCCACTGAAGGCGCTGTGCGAAGCGCAGGTGCAGCGCCGCTTTGGCGACCTGGCTCTGGTGCTTCGCCCCGGTCTGGTGGTCGGGCCCCAGGACCCGACGCATCGATTCACCCATTGGCCGGCGCGCCTGGCGACAGCCTGCGATGGCGAAGCGGTGCTGGCCCCGGGGCGACCGTCCGACCCGATCCAGTGGATTGATGTGCGCGATTTGGCCCACTTCGCCTTGCTGGGCCTGGGCACGGCCCTGGCGGGCCCGTTCAATGTGGCCAGCGCGCCCGGCTCGGCCACGATGGGCGAGTTGTTGGCGACCTGTGCTCAGGCCGCGGGCGTGGCGCCCAGGCTGGTCTGGCACGACATGGCGGCACTGCAGGCCCAGGGCCTGGCGCCCTGGACCGACCTGCCGCTGGCGCTGCCGGACGACGACGCGCACCGTGGCTTCATGGCGCACGACACGCGCAAGGCCCTGGCGGCGGGCCTGCGCATCCGCCCGCTGGCCGACACCGTGGCCGACACGCTGGCGTGGTGGCGGTCGCTTCCGGCCCGGCCACAGACCGGCGACAGGCCTGGGCTGGATGGCGAGCGGGAAAGGGCGGTCCTGGCGGCCCTGGCGACGCGCCCGACCTGATGCGGGGCTCCGGTGGGCCCCTGCCCGCCACCACCCGCTGAAAGCGGTGCGTCCGAGCATTCCGAATGCCATCGTTGCTGGCATTGCAACCCCCATTGATGTAAGTCTTTGCGCTTCCTGAAATTGACGTTAGCGTGCACTCCCAGCAAGGTGTGCAACGTGCAGAGGAAATGTTGATGTCAGGTGTGTTGACGATGGTGCAGGCTTGTCTGTCGGCAGACAGGCCCCAGGCCGGTCATGGGCGCGGCCGAACACGCCGGTGGTGGCAAGCCGCAGCGGCGGTGTTGGCGGCGTGGGTCTGCATGCCGCTGTGGGCCGCCAATGTCATTGCCACCGAAAATGCCAAGCGCAGCGACGTCACCGCCGACTGGTGGATTCCTGACGCGCGCTATGCCAGCAAGCGCGAGATCGAGGGCTACGCGTCGGCCACCAGCGTCAACCGCGGCGGCTCCATCAACCTGTACGTGCAGGCCAGCAGCGCCGACCCCTTCTATTCCATCCACGTCTACCGCGTCGGCTGGTACGGCGGCGTGGGCGGTCGCGAGATGGCCGGCCCCATCTGGCGCTTTCGCAGCGTGCAACCTGCCTGTGCGATGACCGACGTGCAGGCCCGCCTGGTGGAGTGCGCCTGGACCAATCCCTACACGCTGAATATCCCGGGCAACTCCGACCCGACCGACTGGGCCAGCGGCGTGTACCTGGCCAAGCTCACCGGCGGTCTCACCGGCAAGCAGAGCTACATCGTCTTCGTCGTGCGCGACGACGCCCGGCGCGCGCTGGTCAACTTCCAGAGCAGCGTCACCACCTATGCGGCCTACAACAATTGGGGCGGCTACGACTTCTACGACACCGACAGCATCGGCGGCACACCGGCCTACAAGCTGTCCTTCAACCGGCCCTACAGCAACGGGCAACGCCACCTCAACGGCAAGGGCGCGGGGGACTTCCTGGCCTGGGAGATCAACATGCTGCGCTTCGTCGAGCGCGAGGGCTACGACGTCAAGTACAGCACCAACATCGACACCCACAGAACGCCCCTGAAGCTGACCGACCTGCGCTTGTTCCTGTCGGTCGGGCATGACGAGTACTACACCAAGGAGATGTACGACGCACTGCAATCGGCGCGCGACGCCGGCATCAGCCTGGGCTTCTTCGGGGCCAACAACATCTACTGGCAGGTTCGGCTGGAACGCAGCATCGCCACCGGGCGTTCCAACCGCACGGTGGTGGCCTACAAGTACGCCACCGACCCCATCATCGCCACCAACCCCCAGCGCGCCACCACGCTGTGGCGCGACCAGGCCGTGGTGCCCATGAACCGCCCCGAGGCGTCCCTGATCGGGGTGATGTACGACTACAACACGGTGTATGGCGACATGGTGATGGCCGACTGTGGCGACTGGCTCTGCACCGGCACCAGCCTGAAGCCGGGTGATGTGTTGCCGGGCATGCTGGGCTACGAGGTGGACCGCGTGGCGCCGTCGTCGCCGCCCGGCACGCGGGTGCTGGCGTCTTCGCCCTATGAGGTCTGCCTGGACTACCCCACCTGCAGCCGCTTCGAGCGCCGCTTCTCCCAGGCCACGCACTACGCCGCACCCAGTGGGGCCGAGGTGTTCGCCACCGGCTCCATGCAATGGAACTGGGGCCTGGACAGCTTCAGCCCGGGCCTGCCGGCCGGCCGGGTGGACCAGCACATCGACCTGGCCAACCCCGCGGTGCAGCAGCTCACCCGCAATGTGCTGAACCGCTTCACGGCCGGCGGCTTCTTCGAGCCACCCAACATCATCTCCACCGCCGTCACCAGCGCGGGTGTGAGTTCGCTTTACCGCTACACGGTGCGGGCCACCGACCCCAACAGCGCGGATGTGCTGAGCTATTCGCTCACCCAGGCGCCCAACGGGATGGTGATCAGCGCTTCCAACGGCCTCATCCGATGGACGCCGACCAGCAGGGCATGGTCGGTGCCGGTCACGGTTCGGGTCACCGACCCGAAGGGCCTGTTCGACGAACAGTCCTTCACGATCCACGTCGACTGAACCGGCGGGGGCAGGGTCCCTCGGCCCGGAGAACAAAACGGCCCGCTGCAAGCGGGCCGTTTCCATTCAAGGGCAGCGGGGGGTGGTCAGACCGTCACGCCCTTGGCCGTGTCCGCGTATTCCTCGATCTTGTCGAAGTTCAGGTAGCGGTAGACGCTGGCCGAGTCCTTGTTGATGATGCCCATGGCCTCATGGTATTCGGCCACCGACGGGATCTTGCCCAGCTTGCTGGCGATGGCCGCCAGCTCGGCCGAGGCCAGGTACACATTGGTGTTCTTGCCCAGGCGGTTGGGGAAGTTGCGCGTGCTGGTGGACACCACGGTGGCGCCTTCACGCACCTGCGCCTGGTTGCCCATGCACAGGCTGCAGCCAGGCATTTCCGTGCGCGCGCCGGCGGTGCCGAAGGCGGCGTAGTGGCCTTCCTTGATCAGCTCGTCCTGGTCCATCTTGGTGGGCGGGGCCACCCACAGCTTGACCGGGATGTCGCGCTGGCCGCCCAGCAGCTTGGCCGCGGCGCGGAAGTGGCCGATGTTGGTCATGCAGCTGCCGATGAAGGCCTCGTCGATCCTGGTGCCGGCCACTTCGGACAGCACCTTGGCATCGTCCGGGTCGTTCGGGCAGCACAGGATGGGCTCCTTCACGTCGGCCAGGTCGATCTCGATCACCGCGGCGTACTCGGCGTCCTTGTCGGCTTCCAGCAGGGTGGGCTTGGCCAGCCATTCCTGCACCTTCTGGATGCGGCGCTCCAGGGTGCGCTTGTCGGCGTAGCCATTGGCGATCATGTTCTTCATCAGCACGACGTTGCTGTTCAGGTACTCGATGACGGGTTCCTTGTTCAGCTTGATCGTGCAGCCCGCGGCGCTGCGCTCGGCGCTGGCGTCGGAAAGTTCAAAGGCTTGCTCCACCTTCAGGTCGGGCAGGCCTTCGATTTCCAGGATGCGGCCGCTGAAGATGTTCTTCTTGCCCGACTTGGCCACGGTCAGCAGCCCGGCCTTGATGGCGTACAGCGGGATCGCGTGCACCAGGTCGCGCAGGGTCACGCCCGGCTGCAGCTGGCCCTTGAAGCGCACCAGCACGCTTTCGGGCATGTCCAGCGGCATCACGCCGGTGGCGGCACCAAAGGCCACCAGGCCCGAGCCGGCGGGGAAGGAAATGCCGATCGGGAAGCGGGTGTGGCTGTCGCCGCCGGTGCCCACGGTGTCGGGCAGCAGCAGGCGGTTCAGCCAGCTGTGGATGACACCGTCGCCCGGGCGCAGGGCCACGCCGCCGCGGCTGCTGATGAAGGCGGGCAGTTCGCGGTGGGTCTTCACGTCCACCGGCTTGGGGTAGGCCGCGGTGTGGCAGAAGCTCTGCATCACCATGTCGGCACTGAAGCCCAGGCAGGCCAGGTCCTTCAGCTCGTCGCGGGTCATGGGGCCGGTGGTGTCCTGGCTGCCCACGGTCGTCATGCGCGGCTCGCAGTAGGTGCCCGGGCGCACGCCCTGGCCCTCGGGCAGGCCGACCGCGCGGCCCACCATCTTCTGCGCCAGCGTGAAGCCGGCCTTCGTGGCGGCCGGCGGCTGGGGCAGGCGGAAGGTGGTCGAGGCCGGCAGGCCCAGGAATTCACGCGCCTTGGCGGTGAGGCTGCGGCCGATGATCAGGTTGATGCGGCCACCCGCGCGCACTTCGTCGAACAGCACGTCGCTGCGCAGCTGGAAATTGGTGACCAGCTGGCCACCCTTCATGATCTTGCCGTCGTAGGGCAGGATGTCGATGACGTCGCCCATCTCCAGCTTGCCCACGTCCACCTCGATGGGCAGGGCGCCGGAGTCTTCCTGGGTGTTGAAGAAGATGGGGGCGATCTTGCCGCCGAGGGTGACGCCGCCGAAGCGCTTGTTCGGAACAAACGGGATGTCCTGGCCGGTGGCCCATATCACGCTGTTGGTGGCGCTCTTGCGGCTGGAGCCGGTGCCCACCACGTCGCCCACATAGGCCACCAGGTGGCCCTTCTTCTTCAGCTCGTCGATGAACTTCATCGGGCCGCGCTTGCCGTCTTCTTCGGGCTTGAAGGCCGCGTCGCTGCGGGTGTTCTTCAGCATCGCCAGGTAGTGCAGCGGGATGTCCGGGCGGCTCCAGGCGTCGGGGGCGGGCGACAGGTCGTCGGTGTTGGTTTCGCCGGGCACCTTGAAGACGGTGACGGTGATGCTCTTGGGCACTTCGGGGCGGGTGGTGAACCACTCGGCGTCGGCCCAGCTCTTCATCACTTCCTGGGCCTTGGCGTTGCCGGCCTTGGCCTTGTCGGCCACGTCGTTGAAGAAGTCGAACATCAGCAGCGTCTTCTTCAGCGCTTCAGCCGCCACGCCGGCCACTTCCTTGTCGTCCAGCAGTTCGATCAGCGGGTGCACGTTGTAGCCGCCCACCATGGTGCCCAGCAGTTCGGTGGCCTTGGCCTTGCTGATCAGGCCGACCTTCAGTTCGCCATGCGCCACGGCGGCCAGGAAGCTGGCCTTGACCTTGGCCGCGTCGTCCACGCCCGGCGGCACGCGGTGGGTCAGCAGGTCCAGCAGGAAATCACCTTCACCGGCCGGCGGGTTCTTGATCAACTCGATGGCCTCCGCGGTCTGCTGGGCAGACAGGGGCAGCGGCGGAATGCCGAGGGCGGCGCGTTCGGCCACATGTTGGCGATAGGCTTGCAGCATCGTGAGGCTCCGTGTGTGGGCGGTGAGGAATCTGCTCAGTGTAAACCCGAAAGTTCAAGTCTTATATAAGACTTGAGATTGCCCATGTTGCCCGCTGCGGCTGACTCGGGGCTTGTGGCGGGGCACAAAAAAGCCCGCGGCGAGGCGGGCTTTTGCGGGGCCTTGGTCGATGGTCAGGCGTTGTCTTTCACCCACTTGGCGGCCCAGGCGTCGGAGCGGGCCTGTTCGCGGGCACCCATGGACATGGTCCAGGCCAGGCAGCCGCAGGCGAAAGTCAGGGGCACGAGGGCCAGCACGATGTTGATGATCATGGTCGAAGGATTTCCAGGTTCCAGGGTTGCAGATCCATTGGCCTCATCGGCACTATTGCGGTGCAGCATAAGGACTTTGTGCCCCGGCCGCAGCGGGGCAGGCGCATGCCCGAAAAGACGAAGGGTTTGACTTGCGTCAAACCCTTTTTGTCGTGTAGGGCCCCCTTTTCGGAACCCAGGCCGTGCTTACTTCTGCGCCGCGTGCACGCAGTTGTCCACCATGCGCTGGCCGATCTTGCTGTTCATCAGCATGCTCTTGTTGGCGATCTGCAGCCACATCACGCCGGCCTTCTTGTCCTCCAGGCGCACCGCGCCGGTGGTGGTGTCTTCCGGCACCATCGTGTACTTGGCCTTCTTGAAACCCACCGAGAACGCGCCTTCGCGGCCGGCCACGGGCTCCACATCGACATGTTGGTCGAATTCGCAATCGGCCTGGCCGGTGTGCACGCGCTTGGCCACGGCCAGCTGGCTCTCGGTCAAGGGCGCGGGGGCGGCGGCCGCTGGGGCCGGCTTGGCCGCCTTGCTGACCTTGGACTTGGCCTTGCTGACCGCAGCGGTCTTGGCCGCGGTCTTCGCGGCGGTTGCGGCTTCGCCGGCCGCCTGGGCGGGCAGGGCAACGCCCAGGGCCAGGGCGGAGCAGGCGGCGAGGGTGGCAATGCGGAACATGGGTGTTGAACTCCTTCGTTGAACCGGCGCGATTGTGGGCCCGTCACCCTGGCTTTTCACGCGACGCCAGGCGTGGAAGCTGCAACAAGCTGCAAGCCCTCTTTCAGCTGCGGCATAAGTCACTGGCGCGGCGCAGGTGGCGTCAGTCCTCGTCGCCGAACCAGGCCAGGCGCGCCTCGCCGGGCAGGGGCTGGCCGGTGCGGTGGGCGCGTTCCAGCACGTGCCAGAAGTAGCGGTAGCTGGCCCGGTCGTGCAACTGATCCTGGCCGTTATGTCGGTGGCGGATGGGTGCCCACTGCGCGGCCTGGGCGGCGCTGATGATCTCCACCGCCTGGTCCACCTCGGCCGTGGTGGGGGAAAAGGCGTCCACGATGGGACGGATCTGGTCGGGATGGATGCTCCACATGCGGGTGTAGCCGAATTCGCGGCAGGCGCGGGTGGCCGCTTCCTGCAGCGCCGCCTTGTGCTTGAATTCCGTGACCACGCAGTGCGACGGCGTCTTGCCGGCGGCGTGGCAGGCGGCGGCGATTTCCAGCTTGGCGCGCACCACCAGCGGGTGCTCGAACTGGCCCTTCACCCCCATGGCGCTTTGCGGCAGCGCGCCGCGGTGGGCCGAGACGAAGTCCATCAGCCCGAAGGACAGGCATTCGATGCGCGGGTGCGCCGCGATGGCGAAGACCTCGCGCAGGGCGCCGTGGGTTTCCACCAGCGCGTGCACGGGGATGCAAGGCGGCAGGCCGTGGCGGCTGCAGGCCGAGTCGATGCGCGCTGCGCCTTCGCTCACGTCAGCCAGGCCACGCGGTTTGGGCAGCACCAGGTAGGCCAGGCGTTCGCCAGCGCCTTTCACCACGATGTCCAGCACGTCACCGAAGCGCGGGTGGTCCAGCACCGGCAGGCGCACGCCCACGCGGCCGTGGCGGTTGGCGGGCCCGGCGGCCAGTTCGGCCATCAGGTGCGCGTGTTCGACCTCGCCACCCACCGGGGCGCCGTCTTCACCGTCCAGCGTCACGTCGAACAGCGGGCCCATGTCGGCCTGCAGTTCCAGGCTCTTGCGCATGCGCAGTTCCACGCCGCTGTAGTGGTCGCACACCGGCAGCGGCACGGCGGCGGGTTCGCCGGGATCTAACAGGGCGTCGCGGGGGTGAAGGGCGGTGCTCATGGGGCCAGTGCAGGAGCAAATGTGTGACAAGCGTACCGTGATTCGCCGCCTGGCGCCCGTCTTGACGCCTGTCATTCAAGGCCGCCGTGACGCACGCCGATATGCCCTTGAGTGCGCGTGCTCATGCGTGCTCGCCCCTGCACACCATGTCTTCTTCGCTGCTGAAGCTGGCCGACTACTTCGGCGCCCACCAGGCCCAGAATCTGGACGCCCACGAACGCGACCGCGCCAAGCAACGCGCGGCGATCTCGGGGGCGTTCGCGCTGGTGCTGTCGCTGGGGCATGTGCTGTCACCCGACTCGCGGCCCGAGCATGTGGTGGCCCTGATCGGGCTGAGCCTGTTGTATTCGCTGCTGGCGCTGGTGTACCTGAAAGGCGTTCTGGCGCGCGGGCGCAACCCGGTGTTCATGCAGTACCTGTTCATTGCGCTGGACCCGGCCCTGACCATCGTGGTCGTGGTGGGGGCGCCGAAGTGGGCTGCGGCCTTCTACGTGGTGGTGATGGTGCAGATCGTTCGGGTGGGCATCCGCTACGGCATGCGCACCCTCTGGTTGTCCTGGGCCGGGGCCATGGTCACCGCCGCCGTGCTGATGCCCTTGAGCCCGTTCTGGATGCAGGAAGTGCAACTGCTGCGGTCCTTTGGCGCCACGATGTTGGTGATTCCGGTCTTGTTCAGCCCCTTGATCCGCCGCCTGCACGAGGTGACCGACGAGCTGCGCACCGCCGCCGGGTCGGACCCGCTGACCGGCCTGGGCAACCGCCGCCTGCTGGCCGAGCACATCCGCCTGGCCCAGGAACGCAGCCAGCGCGACGGCACCATGCTGGGCGTGATCCTGCTGGACCTTGACAACTTCAAGAAGGTGAACGACACCCTGGGCCACGCGCGTGGCGACACGCTGCTGGAAGCCCTTTCCACCGCCATCCGCGGCAACATCCGCGCCGGCGACTTCCTGGCGCGCGTGGGCGGCGACGAGTTCGTGCTGCTGGTTGAAGGCCTGTCCATGCTGGCCGGCCGGCAGCAGGCCCAGGACATCGCGCAAAAGCTGGTGGGCGTGATCGAGGCCACCGCACGCGGCAT
Organism: Burkholderiales bacterium JOSHI_001; assembly: GCA_000244995.1. NCBI lineage: Bacteria > Pseudomonadati > Pseudomonadota > Betaproteobacteria > Burkholderiales > Burkholderiales bacterium JOSHI_001. Next base: position 2,276,501 of record CM001438.1, read on the forward strand.
TGCCCCGGCGGCCGGGGTGTCGGCCAGCGTGGGCGTGCAGTGCTGGGCCCACGCGCTGGACCCGCTGCGCAGCGAAGAAGACCTGCTGGACGCGGCCGACAAGGCCATGTACGAAGCCAAGCACGCCGGCAAGGCCCGCGTGAGGCTGGCAGCGGCCTGACGCCATCGCCGCGCCGCGGCCTCCGCGTGAACCCGCGCCCTGGTTTTCCCGCTTGCCGCGCTGACCCCAGCACCGACAATGCAGCCTCTGAACTCAATTGTATGATGATTAGGAGGCGGCCATGGCAGCACACCCCCAGGGACATCCGGCGCGCCGCGCCTGCTTGAGCGCGGCCATCGGCCTGGGCCTGGCGCTGGCCTTCGGCCCGGCGCAGGCCCAGACCTACCCGGACCGCCCCCTCACGATGTTGGTACCCTGGGGCGCGGGCGGCGGCACCGACGCGGTGGCGCGCATGTTGGCCAGCCTGATGGAGAAGGAACTGGGCCAGCCGGTGAACGTGGTCAACCGCACGGGCGGCTCGGGGGTGGTGGGCCATTCGGCCATCGCGTCCGCGGCGCCCGATGGCTACACCATCGGCATGATCACCGTGGAAATCACGATGATGCACCACCAGAAACTCACCGAACTGGACCCCACCAGCTTCACGCCCATTGCACTGGTGAACCTGGACCCGGCGGGCTTCCAGGTGCGGGCCGATTCGTCCTACAAGAACGTCAATGACGTGCTGGCCGCGGTGAAGGCCAACCCGGGCAAGTTCAAGGCCTCGGGCACCGGGCAGGGCGGCATCTGGCACCTGGCGCTGGCCGGCTGGCTGCGCGATGCCAAGGTGGACCCGGCCTCGGTGCCTTGGGTGCCCAGCAACGGTGCCGCGCCGGGGCTGCAGGACCTGGTGGCCGGCGGCGTGGAATTCGTGCCCAGTTCGCTGCCCGAAGCGCGTTCGCTGATCGACGCCGGCAAGGTGCGGCCGCTGGTCATCATGGCCAGCCAGCGCTCGGCCCTGTTCCCCAATGTGCCCACGCTGAAGGAAGCCACCGGCTCCGACTGGGCCACCGGCGCCTGGCGCGGCATTGCCGCACCCAAGGGCCTGCCCGCCCCGGTGGCGGCGCGCCTGGAGGCTGCTGTGAAGAAGGCCTACGACAGCAAGGAGTACAAGGACTTCATGGCCCAGCGCGGCTTCGGCATGCTGTGGGGCAATGGCAAGGAATTTGCCGGTTTCATGGCCAAGTCCGACGCCGACATGAAGGCCGTGATGACGGCCGTGGGCCTGGCCAAGTAATTCCAGGTTCGTTCACGTGCAACGCACCGACCGCGTGCTGGGCCTGGTGCTGGCCCAGCTGGCCCTGGCCGTTCTCTATACCGCCCGCAGCTTCCCCGATGTGCCGGGGCAGAAGGTGGGCGCCGGCTTCCTGCCCTTGATGGTGGGCGTGGGCCTGCTGGCTGGCGCCGCGGGGCTGCTGCGGCGAAGCTTCAACGGCGCGTTTTACGCCGCCCATCCGGATGCCGAGCCCGACCCGTTGCCGCCCGCGCGCCGTGGCGCGGCGTTGGCCGTGCTGGCATCCATGGCGGCCTATGTGCTGCTGGCCGACCGGCTGGGCTTCCTGCTGGTGGCGCCGCTGATGCTGATGCTGAGCCTGCGCGCCTTCGGCCACCCCTGGCGCACCTCGCTGGCCTGGGCCGTGGGCGGCACGTTGCTGGTGCACCTGGCCTTCTACAAACTGCTTCGCGTGCCGCTGCCCTGGGGCGTGTTGCGCCCCTTTTATTGAAGCCCCGCCATGGACGCCGTTTTCACCGCCATGGGCATGGTGTTCCAGCCCTACGTGCTGATGGTCATTCTTCTTTCGGCCGTGTACGGGTTGTTCGTGGGCGCCATTCCTGGGCTCACCGCCACCATGGCCACCGCGCTGCTGGTGCCGGTCACCTTCTTCATGCCGCCCATTCCCGCGGTGGCGGCCATCGTCACCGCCACCGCCATGGCCATCTTCAGCGGCGACATCCCCAGCGCCCTGCTGCGCATGCCCGGCACACCGGCCAGCGCGGCCTACACCGACGAGGCCTACCTGCTCACCAAGAGCGGCCAGGCCGAACTGGCACTGGGCGCAGGGCTGGTGTTCAGCGTGCTGGGCGGCATCTTCGGCGTGCTGGTGCTGATCGTGGCCGCACCGGCGCTGGCCGAGGTGGCGCTGAAGTTCAGTTCCTTCGAGTACTTCTGGCTGGTGATGCTGGGCTTCACCTGTGCGGTGTTCATCGCCGGCAGCGACCCGCTGAAGGGCATCATCTCGCTGCTGCTGGGCCTGCTGATCGGCTGCGTGGGCCTGGACAACCCGGCCGGGGCGCCGCGCTACACCTTCGGCAACGCCGAACTGGCCGGCGGCATCTCGCTCATCCCGCTGATGATCGGCATGTTCGCCATCAGCGAGGTGCTGCGCTTTTCCCTCAGCACCGACCGCCCGGTGATGGCGGTGGACCGGCCCTTCGGCAACGTGTTCGCCGGCATGTGGGAACTGCTGAAACGCTACCCGCTGCAACTGCTGCGCGGCTCGGCACTGGGCACGGTGGTGGGGGCGCTGCCCGGGGCGGGCGCGGACATTGCGGCCTGGATGTCCTACGCCATGTCCAAGCGGCTGTCGAAGGAACCTGAAAAGTTCGGCACCGGCCACATCGAAGGCATTGTCGAATCGGGCGCGGCCAACAACTCGGCGCTGGGTGGGGCCTGGATCCCGGCGCTGGTGTTCGGCATCCCGGGCGACAGCATCACCGCCATCGCCATCGGCGTGCTGTACATGAAGAACATGAACCCCGGGCCCACGCTGTTCGTGGACAACCCGCAGAACATCTATGCGGTGTTCATCGTCTTCATCCTGGCGCAGTTGCTGATGCTGCCGCTGGGCTGGATGGCCATCAAGGCGGCCAAGCAGATTTTGCGCATCCCGGCCGCGGTGCTGATGCCGCTGATCCTGCTGTTCTGCGTGGTGGGCAGCTTTGCCATCAACAACAGCCTGTTCGGCGTGGTCATCATGGCGGTGGCCGGCGTGGCCGCCTTCTTCATGGAACGCTGGGGCTTCCCTGTTGCGCCCACCATCCTGGGCCTGGTCTTGGGCAACATGCTGGAGGAGCATTTCTTCTCCAGCCTTGTGAAGGCCGATGGCCGGTTGCTGGCCTTCTTCGAGCGCCCCATCGCCGCCGCGCTGGGCGCGCTGGTGCTTCTGATTTGGCTGGCGCCGCTGTGGCGCACGCTCAAGCAGCGCTGAAATGAAAAGGGCCGGCATGCGCCGGCCCGTTGTCGCGTTGGAAGGTGCTGCTTACAGCAGGTGCTTCACGCCATCCTGCTCGCCCTGTAGCTCGGCCAGGGTCTTGTTGATGCATTCCTGGCTGAAGGCGTCGATGGCAAGGCCTTCGACGATCTTGTAGTCGCCGTTGGCCGTGGTGACCGGGAAGCCGAACATCACGTCCTTGGGGATGCCGTATTCGCCGTTGCTGGGCACGCCCATGGTGACCCATTCGCCGTTGGTGCCCAGGGCCCAGTCGCGCATGTGGTCGATGGCGGCGTTGGCGGCCGATGCGGCCGACGACAGCCCGCGCGCTTCGATGATGGCCGCGCCGCGCTTGCCCACGGTGGGCAGGAAGGTGTCCTTGTTCCAGACCTGGTCGTTGATCATGTCCTTGACCGACGCGCCGTCGATGGTGGCGAAGCGGTAGTCGGCGTACATGGTGGGCGAGTGGTTGCCCCACACCGCCAGCTTCTTGATGGACGACACCGGCTTGCCGGTCTTGGCGGCGATCTGGCTGGCGGCGCGGTTGTGGTCCAGGCGCAGCATGGCGGTGAAGTTGCGGCGGTCCAGGTCCGGCGCGGCCTTCATCGCGATGTAGGCATTGGTGTTGGCCGGGTTGCCCACCACCAGCACCTTGACCTGGCGGCTGGCGACGGCGTTCAGCGCCTTGCCCTGGCCGGTGAAGATCTGGCCGTTGATGGACAGCAGTTCGGCGCGTTCCATGCCGGCCTTGCGCGGCATCGAACCCACCAGCAGCGCGTAGTCGGTGTCCTTGAAGGCGGTCATCGGGTCGCTGTGGGCTTCCATGCCCGCCAGCAGCGGGAAGGCGCAGTCTTCCAGTTCCATCATCACGCCCTTGAGCGCCTTCTGCGGGCCTTCGGCCGGCACTTCCAGCAGCTGCAGGATGACGGGCTGGTCCTTGCCCAGCATTTCGCCCGAGGCGATGCGGAACAGCAGGGCATAACCGATCTGGCCGGCGGCGCCGGTGACCGCCACGCGAACGGGCTTCTTGCTCATGGGGGAACTCCTGGGAAGAGGAAAGAGGAGGAGGGAACAGGAACAGCGCGCGATTCTAGCGGCCGTGACCTGACGTCACTCTTATGTCTTATGCAAGACTATCTGATAGACAATAGGGGCATGCCCGCGACCGCCGCCCCCGACCTGCCGCCGCCGGCCGCCGGTGTGGACAGCCCTGCCGCCGAGGCCGCCACGTCCCCCGTGGCCGACGGGTCGCCCGGCAACACGCCCGCCTTCAGCCCGCTGTACCAGCAGATCAAGGCGCTGATCACCAAGGACCTGCAGCACGGCGTGTGGAAGCCGGGCGAAGTGATTCCCAGTGAACTGGACCTGGCGGGGCGCTTCAAGGTGAGCCAGGGCACGGTGCGCAAGGCCATCGACGAACTGGCGGCTGAAAACCTGCTGGTGCGCCGCCAGGGCAAGGGCACCTTCGTGTCCACCCATGCCGAGCAGAACACCCAGTACCGCTTCCTGCGCCTGACCGGCCCCGAAGGCACGGTGCGCGGCATGGAGCGCCGCTTCCTGGACTGCCGACGTCTGCGCGCCCCGGCCGACGTGGCCCGCGCGCTCGCGCTGCGCACCGGCGACACCGTGGTGCTGGTGCGCCGCCTTTTGTTGCTGGCGGCCAGGCCCATGGTGCTGGACGAGATCTGGCTGCCCGGTCACCTGTTCAAAGGCCTGACCGCCGAGCGACTGGCCCAGTACCGCGGGCCGATGTACGGCCTGTTCGAGGCCGAGTTCGGCGTGCGCATGCTGCGTGCCGAGGAACAGATTCGCGCCGTGGCGGCCGATGCCGCGCAGGCCGAACTGCTGGCCGTGACGCCGGGTGAGCCGCTGCTGTCGGTGGAGCGCCGGTCCATGACCTATGGCGACAAGCCGGTGGAACTGCGCCGCGGCCTGTACAACACCGCCGAACACTTCTACAGCAATGAACTCAACTGATGCGATGCTGCGGCACGCCTGTGGTGGCGTACCAAGGTTCAGGTAAGCCTGTTGCGTTGCAATAAACTCTACGGGTTTCATCTAGGTTACGAGAAGGCAAGGCAACCTCCATGTCAGAAACGACAACGAAGCGTCCCCCCCGCCCCGGCCCCATGCGGCTGCCCGACGCCCTGCAGTACCGGCTGCCCCTGGCCGGCGTGGTGTCCATCCTGCACCGCGCCAGCGGGGTGCTGATGTTCGTGCTGCTGCCCTTCATCGTCTGGCTGTTCGACGTGAGCGTCAGCTCGGAAGTCAGCTACGAACAGTTCAGCAGCGCCTACAGCGCGGGCATCGGCTTCCTGCCGGGCTGGTTCGTGAAGCTCGTGACCCTGGGCCTGATCTGGGCCTACCTGCACCACATCACCGCCGGCCTGCGCCACCTGTGGATGGACGCCACCCACAGCGTGACCAAGGCCCATGGCCACAACTCGGCGGTGGCCACCATGGCCATCAGCGTGCTGCTGACCGTGGCCTTGGGCGCCAAGCTCTTCGGCCTGTTCTGACAAGAGAAACCACGATGAGTGTCAACTACGGTTCCAAGCGCCTGGTGGTCGGGGCGCACTATGGCCTGCGCGACTGGCTGTCCCAGCGCATCACCGCGGCGCTGATGGCGCTGTTCACCCTGCTGCTGCTGGCGCAGGTGCTGTTCGGCGGCCCGCTGGGCTACGACCGCTGGGCCGGCATCTTTGCCCAGCAGTGGATGAAGGTGCTGACCTTCGTCGTCATCGTGTCGCTGGCCTGGCATGCCTGGGTGGGTGTGCGCGACATCCTGATGGATTACGTCCAGGCAGTGTGGCTGCGCCTGGTGCTGCATGTGTTCACCCTGGTCTGGCTGGTGGGTTGCGCCGGTTGGGCGGTGCAGGTGCTCTGGAGGCTCTGAAGAAAAATGGCAAACATCGCCAAGAGAAAATTTGACGTCGTCATCGTCGGGGCCGGCGGCTCGGGCATGCGCGCGTCGCTGCAACTGTCCCGCGCGGGCCTGAACGTGGCCGTGCTGACCAAGGTGTTCCCCACCCGCAGCCACACCGTGGCGGCGCAGGGCGGCATCGGTGCTTCCTTGGGCAACATGTCCGAGGACAACTGGCACTTCCACTTCTACGACACCGTCAAGGGCAGCGACTGGCTGGGCGACCAGGACGCCATCGAGTTCATGTGCCGCGAAGCGCCGAAGGTGGTGTACGAGCTGGAACACTTCGGCATGCCCTTCGACCGCAACCCGGACGGCACCATCTACCAGCGCCCCTTCGGCGGCCACACGGCCAACTACGGTGAAAAGCCGGTGCAGCGCGCCTGCGCCGCAGCCGACCGCACCGGCCACGCCATGCTGCACACGCTGTACCAGCAGAACGTGAAGGCGCGCACCCAGTTCTTCGTCGAGTGGATGGCGCTCGATCTCATCCGCGACGCCGACGGCGACGTGGTGGGCGTCACCGCACTGGAAATGGAAACCGGCGAGGTGCACATCCTCGAGGCCAAGACCACGCTGCTGGCCACCGGCGGCGCGGGCCGCATCTACGCCGCGTCCACCAACGCCTTCATCAACACCGGCGACGGCCTGGGCATGGCCGCGCGGGCGCAGATCCCGCTGGAAGACATGGAGTTCTGGCAGTTCCACCCCACCGGCGTGGCCGGCGCGGGCGTGCTGCTGACCGAGGGCTGCCGCGGTGAAGGCGCCATCCTGCGCAACGTGAACGGCGAGCGCTTCATGGAGCGTTATGCGCCCACGCTGAAGGACCTGGCGCCGCGCGACTTCGTCAGCCGCTGCATGGACCAGGAAATCAAGGAAGGGCGCGGCTGCGGTCCCAACAAGGACTACATCCAGCTGGACATGACCCACCTGGGCGGCGACACCATCCTGAAGCGCCTGCCCAGCGTGTTCGAGATCGGCCACAACTTCGCCAACGTGGACATCACCAAGGAGCCGATCCCGGTGGTGCCCACCATCCACTACCAGATGGGTGGCATCCCCACCAACATCAACGGCCAGGTGGTGGCGCCGAAGAACGGCGACCCGAACAGCGTCATCAACGGCCTGTACGCGGTGGGCGAATGTTCCTGCGTCAGCGTGCACGGCGCCAACCGCCTGGGCACCAACTCGCTGCTGGACCTGCTGGTGTTCGGCCGCGCGGCCGGCAACCACATCGTCGAAGCCCTGGCCAAGGCCCCGCGCAACCACAAGGACCTGCCGGCCGATGCGGCCGACCTGTCGCTGTCGCGCATCGCCAAGCTGGACAGCAGCACCAGCGGCGAATACGCCCAGGACGTGGCCAATGACCTGCGCTCCACCATGCAGAAGCACGCCGCCGTGTTCCGCACGCAAGAGCTGATGACCGCCGGCACGGTGGAGGTGGCCAAGATCCGCGAACGGGTGAACAACATCACCCTGAAGGACAAGAGCAAGGTGTTCAACACCGCGCGCATCGAAGCCCTGGAAGTGGCCAACCTGATCGAGGCGGCGCAGGCCACCATCGAAGGCGCGGCCGCCCGCCACGAGTGCCGCGGCGCACACACCGTGAAGGACTACGAGCGCACGGCCGACGACCCGCAATTCCCGCTCGGCCGCAATGACGTGGAATGGATGAAGCACACGCTGTGGTACAGCCAGGGCAACCGGCTGGACTACAAGCCGGTGAAGTTGAAGCCACTGACGGTGGACAGCGTGCCGCCCAAGGTCCGGACCTTCTGACACGAGAACACGAACATGACCAAGCGCACGTTTCAGATCTACCGCTACGACCCGGACAAGGACGCCAAGCCCTACATGCAGAGCCTGGACGTCGAACTCGACGGCTCCGAGCGCATGCTGCTGGACGCCCTGATCAAGCTGAAGTCGGTGGACCCCACGCTGAGCTTTCGCCGCAGCTGCCGCGAAGGCGTTTGCGGGTCGGACGCGATGAACATCAACGGCAAGAACGGCCTGGCCTGCCTGACCAACATGCGCACGCTGCCGGGCACCGTGGTGCTGAAACCCCTGCCGGGGCTGCCTGTCATCCGCGACCTGATCGTGGACATGACCCAGTTCTTCAAGCAGTACAACAGCATCAAGCCCTACCTGGTCAACGACAGCATCCCGCCCGAGAAGGAACGCCTGCAGTCGCCCGAGGAACGTGACGAGCTGAACGGCCTGTACGAATGCATCCTGTGCGCCAGCTGCTCGACCAGCTGCCCCAGCTTCTGGTGGAACCCGGACAAGTTCGTCGGCCCGGCCGGTCTGCTGCAGGCCTACCGCTTCATCGCCGACAGCCGCGACCAGGCCACCAACGAGCGTCTGGACAACCTGGAAGACCCCTACCGCCTGTTCCGCTGCCACACCATCATGAACTGCGTGGATGTGTGCCCGAAGAGCCTGAACCCCACGAAGGCGATTGGCAAGATCAAGGAACTGATGGTGAGGCGGGCTGTATGACCCCCCCCGCAGCGCCTTCGGCGCTTCCCCCCCAGGGGGGCGCCCCCAGCGGACCGGCAGAGCCGGATCCGCGGCGGCTGCTTGGATCGACCGATTTGAGTCGGCTGAAATGGCGCTGCCGTCGTGGCCTGCTGGAAAACGACCTGTTCATCGAACGCTTCTTCCAACGCCATGAAGCCAGCCTCACCAACCGCCATGCCGATGGCATGGCGGTGCTGATGGACCTGGCCGACAACGATTTGCTGGACCTGCTGCTGTGCCGCCGTGAACCTGAGGGCGAATTGCATCGCCCCGAGGTGATCGAGGTGCTTGGCATGTTGCGTGCAAGACCCCCCGCTTCCGCTCCCGCCGCCCCGTGATTGACCAGAAAGGGATTTCCGCATGACCCCCTCCGACGTGAAAGCCACCCTGTCGTTCTCCGACGGCAGCCCCAGCATGGAGCTGCCGCTCTACAAGGGCTCCATCGGGCCGGACGTGATCGACATCCGCAAGCTCTACGGCCAGACCGGCAAGTTCACCTACGACCCGGGCTTCCTGTCCACGGCCTCATGCAACTCCACCATCACCTACATCGACGGTGACAAGGGCGAGCTGCTGTACCGCGGCTACCCCATCGAGCAGTTGGCGGTGAACTGCGACTTCCTGGAAACCTGCCACCTTCTGCTGTACGGAGAGCTGCCCAATGTGCAGCAGAAGAAGGACTTCGTGGCCCGCGTGACCAACCACACCATGGTCAACGAGCAGATGCAGTTCTTCCTGCGTGGCTTCCGGCGCGACGCCCACCCGATGGCCATCCTGACCGGCCTGGTGGGCGGCCTGTCGGCCTTCTATCACGACAGCACGGACATCAACAACCCGCAGCACCGCGAGATCGCCGCCATCCGGCTGATCGCCAAGATGCCCACGCTGGTGGCCATGGCCTACAAGTACAGCATGGGCCAGCCCTACATGTACCCGAAGAACAAGCTGTCGTACGCCGCGAACTTCATGAACATGATGTTCGCCACCCCGTGCGACGAGTACGAGCCCAACGATGTGCTGGTGCGCGCCATCGATCGCATCTTCATCCTGCATGCCGACCACGAGCAGAACGCCAGCACCTCCACGGTGCGCCTGTGCGGCAGCTCCGGCACCAACCCGTTTGCGGCCATCGCCGCCGGCGTGGCCTGCCTGTGGGGCCCGGCGCACGGCGGCGCCAACGAAGCGGCGCTGAACATGCTGGAAGACATCCAGCGCAACGGCGGCGTGGAGAAGATCGGCGAATTCATCAAGCAGGTGAAGGACAAGAACTCCACCGTCAAGCTGATGGGCTTCGGCCACCGCGTCTACAAGAACTACGACCCGCGCGCCAAGCTGATGCGCGAAACCTGCCACGAGGTGCTGCAGGCCCTGGGCCTGGGCAACGACCCGCTGTTCAAGCTGGCCATGACGCTGGAAAAGATTGCGCTGGAAGACGAGTACTTCGTGGCCCGCAAGCTGTACCCGAACGTGGACTTCTACTCCGGCATCGTGCAGCGCGCCCTCGGCATCCCGGTCAGCCTGTTCACCGCCATCTTCGCGCTGGCCCGCACCGTGGGCTGGATCGCGCAGTTGAACGAGATGATCGGCGACCCCGAGTACAAGATCGGCCGCCCGCGCCAACTGTTCGTGGGTTCGCCCGCGCGCCAGGTCAAGCCCATCGCGCAGCGCTGAAGCCTCGGGCTTCGCCGTGCCAAGGCCGCCTTCGGGCGGCCTTTTTCATGCGGCGTTCAAGGCGGGCAGCGCGGCCGGGTCCTGGCCGAAGAACCCGACGAACAGCGGGTACAGCCAGGGGTGTTCGTCGCGCATGGCCTCGGGGCTGACGAAGAAGGCCTCGGCCGCCACGGCGAAGAACTCCGTCGGTGCTTCGGCGCCGTAGGGGTCCAGCGCGGTGGCGTCACCGCTGTCCACGTTGCGGCAGAAGCGCTCGTACTCCAGTTGCAGCACGCCGTCCCAGCGGCGGCGGGCCTTGGCATCGGGCAGTGGCGGGATGCCGTCGGCCAGGCCGTCGGCCATGTCGATGACATGCGCGAACTCGTGCACCACCACGTTGTAGGCCAGCGCGGCGGTGCTGCCGGCGTCGCGCACGTCGGGCCAGCTCAGCATCAGTGGGCCGCCGTGCACCGCTTCGCCGGCCAGCACCTCGTTGAACTCGTGCGCGATGCCATGTTCATCGACGTATTCGCGCCGCGCCACCACCTCGCCGGGCTGTACCACGATGCCAATGAAGCCATCGTAGGGCCCCAGGCCCAGCCGCAGCACCGGCAGGCAGGCCTGCACAGCGATGCACAGCGCCATGGCGTCGTTCACTTCCAGGCCGCCGGCGCCGCTGAATTCCTTCTCGTCCAGGAACTGGCGCACCAGTTGGCGCAGCGTGGCCAGGTCCTCGGCCGGCCAGCGGCGCACGAAGGGCAGGGCGTCCAGGGTGGCCTGCCACAGGCTTTCAGGAATTTCACGCTGCTGCGCGCGTTGCGCGCGCCAGCGTTGCCACCAGCCCAGGGCCATCGGCGTCAGGCCAGGGGCCGTGCGGCCAGGCCCTGAGCGGTGAGGCGCAGCACGCTGCTGCGCGGCACAGGCCCATCCAGGTCCCAGTCGCCCAGCACGTGCCGCGTGCCGCCGCCGGGCAGGGCGTGCACACCCGGGCGGTGGGTGTGGCCATGCAGCAGCGTGGGCGCCGGGGCCGCGGCCAGCCAGGCGGCGGCGGCGTCGGAATCCACGTCGCTCCAGCCCATCGGGCCTTGTTGGGCCTGGCGCAAGGTGCTGGCGTCGCGCATGGCGCGCGCCTGGGCCTGGCGTTCGGCCAGGGGCAGGGCCAGGAACGCAGCCTGCCACCGCGGGCTGCGCACCTGGGCGCGGAAGCGCTGGTAGTCGGTATCGGCCAGGCACAGGGCGTCGCCGTGGCTGAGCAGCAGGCAGGTGTTGAAGGCGTCCAGCCGCGTGGGGTCGGCCAGGGGCTGCATGCCGCACTCGGCCAGCAGGGTGGGGCCGACCAGGAAGTCCCGGTTGCCGGGCAGGAAGAACAGCGGCCGGCGTTGCGCCGCGTCTTTCAGCACCTGCACGCAGCCGGCTTCAAATTCACCGTTGCGGGCGTCGTCGCCCACCCACACCTCGAACAGGTCGCCCAGGATGAATACCGCATCGGCATCGGTGTTCAACAGGTGCTGTGCCCAGGCCGCGCGGGTGCGCGGCAGGGCCGGGTGCAGGTGGATGTCCGACAGGAAGTCGATGGCGCGCCACGCCGGGTCGGCCGCCAGAACGGCGATGGCGGGCGCGCTGCTCACGGCCAGCGGGTCAGGCGACCTCGACCGCCTTCAGGATGAGCATGTCCTGGCGCGGCACGTCCTGGGCGCCGGTGGCCACGGCTTCGATGGCGTCCACCGCCTCGAAGCCCGACACCACCTTGCCGAACACCGCGTAGCCCCAGCCGCTGGGTGACTCGCTCTTGAAGTCCAGGAAGCCGTTGTCCACGGTGTTGATGAAGAACTGCGCGGTGGCCGAGTGCGGCGCGCTGGTGCGCGCCATGGCCACCGTGTACTTCAGGTTCTTCAGGCCGTTGTTGGCTTCGTTGTGGATGGGCTCGCGGGTGGATTTCTGATTCATGCCGGCTTCCATGCCGCCGCCCTGGACCATGAAGCCCTTGATCACGCGGTGGAAGAGGGTGCCGTCGTAGTGGCCGGCGTTCACGTAGGCCAGGAAGTTTTCGACCGACTTCGGCGCCTTGGCATCGTCCAGTTCCAGGCGGATGGTGCCGGCGGTGGTGGTGAGTTCAACGGTTTTGCTCATGTTCAGGGCTCCAGGCTGGCTTTCTTGATGAGGATGGGGTCCACCGGCACGTTCTGGTGGCCGCCCTTCAGGGTGGTGGGAACGGTCTTGATCTTGTCCACCACGTCCATGCCTTCGATCACATGGCCGAACACCGCGTAGCCATTGCCGTCACGCGAGTTGGCGGAGTCCAGGAAGGCGTTGTCGCGCAGGTTGATGAAGAACTGGGCGGTGGCCGAGTCAGGCACATTGGTGCGTGCCATGGCGAGCGTGCCGCGCAGGTTGGTCAGGCCGTTGCGGCTTTCCAGCGGAATGGGGCCGCGCGTGGGCTTCTGGTTCATGGTGGGGTCGAAGCCGCCGCCCTGGATCATGAAGTTGTCGATCACGCGGTGGAAGATGGTGCCGTCGTAGTGGCCAGCCTTCACGTACTGGATGAAATTGTCCACCGACTTCGGCGCCTTTTCCTTGTCCAGCTGCACGACGATGTCGCCCATGCTGGTGGCCAGGCGCACCTTCTGCGCCAGCGCCGGTGAGGTGCCAACGAGGGACAGCGCGGCCAGCAGGGCCATGGCGATGGTCTTGATTCCCGTCATGGGGTGTTTCTCCTTGGGGTGAAGCGGTGAGAGGGTAGAGCGCTTGAACGGGCCACTGCCGGGCCACGCCGACAGCGAAGGGCCGGATTTCAGCGCGGTGGTGCAGCCAGTTCGCGCGCCAGGCGCAGCTTGCGGTCGAGAACAGCGTTGGCACGGCCGCCGGCCAGGGCCTTTTCGTAGGACCGCTGGGCCAGCGCGATGAACACGTCGCCCAGGTTTTCGTGCGCGGCCAGGTAGCCGCTGTCGTGGCGCAGCGCGGTTTCCAGCAGTTCGCGGGCCAGTTCGATGCGGCCCTGGCCGGCGTGCAGCACGGCCAGGTTGTTGTAGGGCTCGGGCTGGTCGGGGTGGTCTTCGGTCAGGCGCTGGAAGATGTCAATCGCCTCGGCGTCGCGCTTCTGCTCGCTGAGCATCACGCCCTTCAGGAAACGCAGCTTCAGGTCGGCCGGGCGGGCGGCCAGCGCCTTGTCCAGCCGCTGGGTGGCCAGCGCGGCTTCGCCGCCGCGCCACAGGCGTTCCACCTCGCGGGCTTCGTCGGTGGCCGCCAGCGCGGCGCCCGCCAGCAGGGCGGCACCAAGGACCAGGGCGGACAACAGGCGAGCAGGCACGGGTGTGAGAAGAAGCGGGGCGGCCAATGGTGTTTCATTCGGGCCCAACGCGTTGACGCCGGCTGAGCCCGCGCGGGCGCAGCCCGCCGCTATACTGACCCTCATTGTATCGGGGCCTGCAGCAAGCAGCCCGCCACCCACCCATCCTGCCCGGCCGCCTTCGCGGCCGTTCGTCCCTTCGGACCATGACCCTGCGCATCTACAACACGCTGGCACGCCGCGTCGAGCCCTTCCAGCCCATCGACCCGACGCGCGTGCGCATGTACGTGTGCGGCATGACCATCTACGACCTGTGCCACATGGGCCATGCGCGCATGATGATGGCCTTCGACGTGGTGGTGCGGTGGTTGCGCGCGCTGGGCTACCCGGTGACCTACGTGCGCAACATCACCGACATCGAAGACAAGATCATCAAGCGCGCGCTGGAGCGCGGCATCAGCATCCGCGCGCTCACCGACGAGATGATCGCCGCCATGCGCCAGGACCTGGGCGCCATCGGCACCCTGGCGCCGGACCACGAGCCACGCGCCACCGACTTCGTGCCGCAGATGCTGGGCCTGATCGAAACCCTGGAAGGCAAGGGCCTGGCCTACCAGGGCCGCGACGGCGACGTGAACTACGCGGTGCGCAAGTTCCCTGGCTACGGCAAGCTGTCGGGCAAGAGCCTGGACGAACTGCGCGCGGGCGAACGCGTGGCGGTGGCCGATGGCAAGGACGACCCGCTGGACTTCGTGCTGTGGAAAAGCGCCAAGGACAGCGAGCCCGATGACGCCAAGTGGCCCAGCAAATACGGCCCCGGCCGACCGGGCTGGCACATCGAGTGCTCGGCCATGAGCTGCGCGCTTCTGGGCGACTACTTCGACATCCACGGCGGCGGCATGGACCTGCAGTTCCCGCACCACGAAAACGAGATCGCCCAGAGCGAAGGCGCCCAGGGCAAGCCCTTCGTGAAGTACTGGCTGCACAACGGCTTCCTGAACGTGGACAACGAGAAGATGTCCAAGTCCCTGGGCAACTTCTTCACCATCCGCGATGTGCTGAAGACCTTCGACGGCGAGAGCCTGCGCTTTTTCATGCTGCGCACGCATTACCGCAGCCCCTTCAATTTCAGCGACGGCCTGCTGGAAGACGCCCGCACCTCGCTGCGCCGCCTGTACACCGCGCTGGACGCTGTGGCGCCAGAAGAACACTTCACGCTGGACTGGGCTCAGCCCCAGGCCGCCACCTTCCGCGAGGCGATGAACGACGACTTCAACACCCCCGGCGCGCTGGCGGTGCTGTTCGACCTGGCGGGTGAACTGAACCGCACCCGCTCGCCCGCCACCGCCGCGCTGCTGAAGGCGCTGGCCGCCACGCTGGGCATCCTGCAGCAGGCGCCGCGAAGCTTCCTGCAAGGCGGCGCGGGCCTGGACACCGCGGCCATCGATGCGCTGATCGCCGAGCGCAACGACGCCAAGCAGGCCAGGGACTTCGCGCGCGCCGACGCCATCCGCAAGGACCTGGCGGCCCAGGGCATCGAGTTGAAGGACTCGGCCCAGGGCACCACCTGGGTCAAGGCCTGATCCATGGTCAAGCCAGCCGCAGCGGGCGTGACGCCCGACTACTGGGACGACGCGTGCAAGCACCTGGCCAAGCGCGACCGGGTGATGAAGAAGTTGATTCCGCAGTTCGGTGAAGCCCGGTTGCAAAGCCGCGGTGACGCCTTCACCACGTTGGCGCGCAGCATCGTGGGCCAGCAGATTTCGGTGAAGGCCGCGCAAAGCGTGTGGGACCGATTCGCCGCCCTGGTGGGCGGGCCCAGCACCCGCATCGCGCCCAAGGCGGTGCTGGGGCACGAGGTGCCGGCGCTGCGCGAAGCCGGCCTGTCGGCCCGCAAGGCCGAGTACCTGACCGACCTGGCGCGCCACTTCGAAAGCGGCGCGGTGCACGTGAAGCAGTGGCAGCAGATGGACGACGAGGCCATCATCGAAGAGTTGGTGGCCATCCGCGGCATCGGCCGCTGGACGGCCGAGATGTTCCTCATCTTCCACCTGATGCGACCCAATGTCATGCCGCTGGACGACCTGGGCCTGATCAAGGGCATCAGCGTCAACTACTTCAGCGGCGAGTCGGTGTCTCGCGCCGAAGCGCGCGAGGTGGGCGACGCCTGGACACCGTTTCGCAGCGTGGCCACATGGTACATTTGGCGCAGCCTCGACCCGCTGCCGGTGGAGTACTGAGGACCCCCAGGTCCGGGCTGCGCCCAGCCCGCCCCCCGCGGGGGTCAAGCAAAGTGGCAGAGCCACATTTGCTTGAGATTCCGCCGGCGAGTTGTCTTTCAGAACCGCCCGAAACGGATGAGCAAGAAGCATTTTCTGGAGTTCGAGTCGGCCATCGCCGAACTGGAAACCAAGATCGAGGAACTGCGGTTCGTGCAGAACGAATCGGCAGTCGACATCTCCGACGAGATCGAGCGCCTGGACAAGAAGAGCCAGGCCCTGACCAAAGAGATCTACTCCAGCCTCACGCCCTGGCAGGTGACGCAGATCGCGCGCCACCCGCAACGGCCCTACACGCTGGACTACGTCAACGAGATCTTCACCGACTTTCAAGAACTGCACGGCGACCGCAGCTTCGCCGACGATGAATCCATCGTTGGCGGCCTGGCGCGCTTCAACGGCCACGCCTGCATGGTGCTGGGCCACCAGAAGGGCCGCGACACCAAGGAGCGCGGCCTGCGCAACTTCGGCATGGCGCGCCCCGAGGGCTACCGCAAGGCGCTGCGGCTGATGAAGCTGGCCGAAAAATTCAGCCTGCCGGTCTTCACCTTCGTGGACACACCCGGTGCCTACCCCGGCATCGGCGCCGAAGAACGCGGCCAGTCCGAAGCCATCGGCCGCAACATCTTCGAGATGGCCCAGTTGGAAGTGCCCATCGTCACCACCATCATCGGTGAAGGCGGCTCGGGCGGCGCGCTGGCCATCAGCGTGGGCGACCAGGTGCTGATGCTGCAGTTTTCCGTGTACTCGGTCATTTCGCCCGAGGGCTGCGCATCCATCATCTGGAAAAGCGCCGACCGCGCGGCCGATGCCGCCGAAGCCCTGGGCATCACCGCCCACCGGTTGAAGGCGCTGGGCCTGATCGACAAGATCGTCAACGAGCCCGTGGGTGGCGCGCACCGCGACACCAAGCAGATGGCGTCCAGCCTGAAGCGTGCCCTGGTGGACGCCCACCGCCAGGTGGCCGACCTGAAGGTCAAGGAACTGCTGCAGCGCCGCTACGACCGGCTGCAGTCCTACGGCCGCTTTGCCGACACGAAGGACCGCTGAACCCGGCCGCCTGCCGACGCAGCGCGGCTGCGTGGCGGTGGCTTTCAGTGGGGGACGTGACTCCACCGCCTTGCTGCATGCCACGGTGCGCGCGGCGGCCGACCTGGGCCTGCGGGTGCTGGCCCTGCATGTGCACCACGGCCTGATGCCTGAAGCCGACGCCTGGCTGGTGCATGCGAAGGCGCAATGCCGGCGTTGGGCCGCCAAGGGCTTGCCGCTCACTTTCCTTCACCGTCGGGTGCAGGGTCGGCCCGCTGCCGGCGACAGCGTCGAAGCCTGGGCCCGCCGTGAGCGCTACCGCGCCCTGGCTGAAATGGCCCGCGAGGCCGGCGCCGACCTGGTGCTGCTGGCCCACCACCGACGCGACCAGGCCGAAACCTTCGTGCTGCAGGCCCTGCGTGGCGCCGGGCCGGCAGGCCTGGCTGCCATGCCGGCACAAGCCCAGCGCGATGGCATGGCCTGGGCGCGGCCCTGGCTGGGCCACAGCGCCGAGGCCTTGGCCGCCTACGTGAAGCGCCACCGACTGACGCACATCGACGACGGCTCCAACACCGACCCTCGATTTGCCCGCAACCGGCTGCGTCTGGCGGTGTGGCCGGCACTGCTGGAGGCCTTCCCGCAGGCTGAAGCCGCGCTGGGCCTGGCCGCCCTGCGCGCGCAGGATGCCGATGCGGCCCTGGATGAACTGGCGCAGGCCGATCTGGCAGCGATGGGGCTTCGGCGGCCCCTGGCCGCCGAAGCCCGCAGCGCCTTGCCGGTGGCCGACTGGCTGACCCTGTCGCACGCGCGGCGCGTGAACACTTTGCGTGCATGGCTGTCGACCCAACTGCCCCACGGTGCACCCCAAGCGCTGGTGCAGCGCCTGATGGACGACCTGCCGCAGTGTGAAGCAGCGCAGTGGCCCGCTGGCGAGGGTTTCGACTGTGTGCTCTACCGTGGCCGGCTGCGGTGCCAGCCGCAAGCCCGCACCAAGGCGCCGGCCGTTGTCGTGCCCCTGCCACAGCCCTTGGACCTGTCCCGCCCGGGCGAGCACCCGCTGCCCGACTGGGGCGGCCGCTGGGTGGTCAAGACGGTGAAGCAGGGTGGCGTGGCCGTGGCGCTTCTGCGTGCTTGCGAAGTGCGCGAACGCCAGGGCGGCGAGCAGTTCCAGTTGCAGGCCCGTGGCACCGCGCGTGCGCTCAAGAAGCAGTACCAGGCCCTGGCCGTGCCTGCCGGCGCGCGTGGCGGGCCCCTGCTGTGGCGAGGCGAACAATTGCTGTTCGTGCCCGGCCTGGGCCTGGATGCGCGCTGCCTGGCCGCGCCCGGCCAGGCCCAGCGCAGCCTGCGCTGGGTGCCCGACACCGCGGCCCCTTGACGCCGTCAGGCCCATGCCGGCCTGGCGGCTAAAATGCGAGGTTTGATTCCTGGGCACGAAACGGCCCGGCGCCACCCTCAGCCACACCACCATGTCATTGATCGTCCACAAATACGGCGGCACCTCGATGGGCTCGCCCGAGCGCATCAAGCAGGTCGCCAAGCGCGTTGCCAAATGGGCGCGCGCCGGCCACCAGATGGTGGTGGTGCCCTCCGCCATGAGCGGTGAAACCAACCGCCTGCTGGGCCTGGCCAAGGAAGTGCAGCCCGCCACCGTCAATGACGCGGTGCTGCGTGAACTGGACATGATCGCGTCCACCGGCGAGCAGGTGTCGGTGGGCCTGCTGTCGCTGGCGCTTCAGGCCGAAGGCCAGCCGGCGGTCAGCTACAGCGGCTGGCAGGTGCCGGTGAAGACCGACAGCGCCTACACCAAGGCACGCATCGAAAGCATCGACGACGCGCGCGTGCGTGCCGACCTCTTGGCGGGCAAGGTGGTCATCATCACCGGCTTCCAGGGCATCGACCCCCAGGGCCACATCACCACGCTGGGCCGTGGCGGTTCGGACACGTCGGCGGTGGCGGTGGCCGCGGCCATGAAGGCCGACGAATGCCTGATCTACACCGATGTGGACGGCGTCTACACCACCGATCCGCGCGTGGTGCCCGAAGCACGCCGGCTGCAGACCGTCAGCTTCGAGGAGATGCTGGAAATGGCCAGCCTGGGCTCCAAGGTGCTGCAGATCCGCAGCGTTGAATTCGCCGGCAAGTACCGCGTGCCGCTGCGCGTGCTGTCCAGCTTCACGCCCTGGGACATTGCCATCAACGAAGAGGCCGCCAGCGGCACCCTGATCACTTTCGAGGAAGACGAGAAGATGGAACAAGCCGTCGTATCCGGCATCGCGTTCAACCGCGACGAAGCCAAGCTCACCGTGGTGGGCGTGCCCGACCGCCCGGGCATTGCGTTCCAGATCCTGGGCGAGGTGGCGAATGCCAACATCGAGGTGGACGTGATCGTGCAGAACGTCTCCCACGACGGCAAGACCGACTTCAGCTTCACGGTGCACCGCAACGACTACCAGCGCACGCTGGAACTGCTGCAGACCAAGGTGGCGCCGGCACTCGGCGCGGCCCAGGTGCAGGGCGACGCCAAGATCTGCAAGGTGTCCATCGTGGGCATTGGCATGAAAAGCCATGCCGGCGTGGCCGCCAAGATGTTCGGCACCTTGTCGGCCGAGGGCATCAACATCCAGGTCATCACCACCAGCGAGATCAAGACCTCGGTCGTGATCGATGAAAAGTACATGGAATTGGCGGTGCGTGCGCTGCACAAGGCCTTCGACCTGGACGGCCCCGCCGCAGCCTGAAACTTGCGGCTAGAATCCGCGGTTCTGGCCCAGGAGACGTGACCGAGTGGCCGAAGGTGCTCCCCTGCTAAGGGAGTATGTGGGCAAAACCTGCATCGAGGGTTCGAATCCCTCCGTCTCCGCCAGATGAACGAATGACAAGGCCCCGCAAGGGGCCTTTTTCATGGGCAAAGTGGCCTGAATGTTCTTCCGGGCATCCGCCGGGTCCTGCCCACGCTGCCGGCGGCCCGAACTGGGCCGGCTGACTTCAGGCGCCCGGAAATCGTTGCTCGCCGACGGCGTTCGATCTGCGTGCGAAGGCGTTCGGGCAAGGCAGGCGCTGCATGACCTGTCAAAGGGGCCCCGAGGCACCCTGCTTTCAGGGGGCGCCCCTCGCGAGAGCGGACTTGGTTCCTGGCGGGCTTGCTCCGGGCTCACTGAAGCTTGGCAACTTCGCGTTCGACAAACGGCAGGTGCTCCACCCAGCCTTCCAGGCAAGACCGGTACAGACCCGCGGTGCAGGTTTCGGCGAACCTGCGCTTGAGGGCGAACACCCGTTCGGGCGGCAGCCCCGCCCGGCTGTAGGCCTCGAAGTCCGACGCCGAGTCGCCGTAGGCGTACGCCAATTGCCATCCAGCGGCCCGGTAGCGCGCCAGCACACCGGCCTTGAAGGTCGCCGCGTCTTCGCGTTCCGCCGCGCTTTGTGCCGCGTGAAGCGGGCCAGCCGGGAAGCCCTGCCGGGCCAGCCAGTCCGGCAGCATCGACTGGTACAGGGGAAGCCGCGTCGTGAGGTAGACGATCGTGTAGCCCTTGTCCGCATAGGCCTGCACCACTTGCGGCGCCGCGGGCCGCACCTCGAGGACGTAGAGGTTGTGCGGCGTGAGCGTGCCGTCGATGTCGAGCACGAGCACCTGGTTGCGCTGTGCCGGGCTGGGCGCTACCGCCGCCGGCGGGATGGCCGCGCAGCCCGCGATGAACATCGCGGCGAATGCCGCAGCAGCGAGAAAGGTCGGGTGGCGCATGGGGAGTGGCTTGCCGTCAGCGGGGGGCCTCACGCCCATGCCGGGCAGCGGGCCTTGCCGAAGCGTATGACGTTTTCGCCCGCTGCAGCCCCACCCGGCGGCGGCGCAGACGAAACCGTACACAGCATCAGGAAGCGGGCGTAGCATGGCCTGTCCTGTGGTTACCGCGGGGAGGGGCAGCATGTTCATCCTGTCTGCGAACTGGGTTCGAAGATCTTTCGGCCTGGGGGCCAGCCTGCTGCTGCTGTCGGCCTGCACAGGCTTTGCGCCCCATCGCACCGAAGCGGGAGCCGTCTGCCAGCTCACCGCCGAAGGCAGGCCGACTGCCCCCGGCTGCGAGCGGGCAGGCGTGGAAACCTCTCCGAACTTCGAACTGTCCGTGGTGGAACTCACCGACCAGGGCTGGCTGCAGAGCCGGGACCAGCTGAAGAAGGCCCTGGCCTTGACGCAGGCGCGCCCCGAGGACACGGGGCCCGTCCAGGTGGTGCTGTTCGTGCATGGCTGGCAGCATTCGGGGGCGTTCGACGATGCCAACGTCCGGATGTTCCGCGAAGCAATCCTGCCCGGCTTCGCGCTCAGCGGCAAGCAACGTGGCCTGCGCACGGTGGGCATCTATGTGGGCTGGCGCGGCGAATCGATCGCGCTGGCCGGGCTGACCAACATCACCTTCTACGACCGCAAGGCCACCGCTGAACACGTGGCCCGGGGGTCGATCCGTGAGCTGATCTCGCATTTGCGCGCCCGGCAGGATGGCAGCACCGGCGCGGCAAGGGCCCATGTCACCCTGATCGGTCACAGCTTCGGCGGATTGATCGTCTACAACGCCATCGCCGAGTCGCTGCTCGATTCGCTGGTGCGTTCGGCGCCAGGGCAACCGGCGAAGCCGATCGTCGACCTGGCCTTGGTGCTGAACCCCGCGTTCGAAGCTTCCCGCTTCGAGCCCCTGTTCCAGGCGGCCATGGCGCGCCCGGTGCCCGATTCCACCGGCCGGCCGATTTTCGTCTCCATCACCTCCAGCGACGACAGTGCCACCGCCACGGCCTTCCCACTGGGGCGCAAGATCAACTCGCTGTTCGACCACGAGGGCTGGGTCGAAGACGACCAATGCCCCGATCCTGGCCCATCTGCACCCGCAGCGCCGCGGCGCGCATGGGAGGAGTGCCCAGGCTTCGACCGCGGCCTGCGGCTGGAGAAGATGGCCAACACGCACACCTTGGGCCACCTTCCGCGTTATGCCACCCACGAGCTCGCGCTGGCCGCCGACCAGAGCGTGGTGTGCCGGGCCCTGGCCGCTTCGGCGCGCCCTGCGACCGTGGCGCCGGTGAACTGGCCGAGTTCGCCATCGCCGCGCAACCGCTTCCCCCTGTGGACGGTGCGCACGGGCGCCGAGGTCATCAAGGGCCACAGCGGCATCTACCAGCCCGGGTTGTGGCAGTTCCTGGTTCGGCTGGCCCAGCCCACGGCGAACATTGATGCCCTGTGCCCATAGTCGGTGGTGCGCCCGAAGGCCGGCAGATTGCCACCGTTTCCGATTCAGGCTGCCCGACCCTGCCGTCAGCGTCCACTGGGCTGCTGCCGGTTTCAAGGACACCTTGTCAAGGTGGAAGATGGAACCGGAGGTGCGGTATGGGAACAAGTCGGCAGTTCAGCCGGGAGTTCAAGCTTGAGGCAGTGAAATTGGTCAAGGAGCGAGGGGTGACGATAGCGCACGCCTGTCGCGACCTGGACGTGCACGAGAGCAGGCTCAGGGCCTGGATACGTGAGTTTGCGGCGGACCCCCAGCAGGCGTTTCCTGGCAAGTCCGGACACCGACGCCGCCTGCCGCGCGACGGCACGGCGCCGGGCATCAGGATGCCATCCGCGGGGCCGAGCCTGGGCTCCCAACAGCCCAGGCGCGGTCACTTCAGCGACTTGTCGAAGCTCTTGGCCAACAGGGACTTCAGGCTGCCCTGGTAGGCGTTGCTGCCCGAATTCACCACCACGTAGGCCTGGATGCCCGAGGGGAACACCATGACCTGCGAGCCGCATCCCCGACCCAGGTCGCCACTGTCCGGGCAACCGCCATTCTTGGTGTAGTACGGGCCCGCGGCTCCGCTGGCCGGCGCGTCGAAACCCAGGTTGCCGGCGTACATGCTGCGCACCAGGGACACAGGCAGGATCTCGCCCTTGTCCAGCGCGGTGATGAAGCGCACATAGTCCACGGCCGACATTGCCAGGTAACCGGCCCCGCCTCTCCGGGCGAAGTCCGCGCGCGGGCCGCTGCCGGCCAAGCTGCGGTCCTGGTGGTTGTAGTTCAGCGAAAAGTTGCTGGCGGGGAAGTAGGACGCGCTGGCGCCCGCGGGGGCGAGCACCTTGTCGAACTGGTAGGTCACGAACATCCGGGAGAGGTCCTTGTTCAGTTCGTCGTGGGGGTTCTTGCACTTGAACAGCTTGAATTGCCCCAGCGCCTGCGCGCGCTGGGCCACCAGCGGCACCAGGTAGCGCATCAGCGCATAGGCGGTGTTGTTGTAGTTGGGGGGCTGCGTCGGGCGCACCCGTCCGGTGGCCACCACGTCTTCCAGGCAGCCATAGGGGTCTTCGCGGCAGCTGGGTTCAGTCAAACCGCTGGTGTGGTCCAGCAGGTCGCGAAAGCGCAGCTCGCCCATCCCGGGGCCTTGTGTCCAGCAGTCAGGCAGGAAGGGCGACACCTTGTCGTCCACGCTCAGCTGGCGCTCGTGCAGGGCCTTCACCAGCGCCACCGCCGTGATGGTCTTGGCCGCACTGGCCGTCTGCGCCTGGGTGCTGGTGGTGAACGAGGCCGCGCCCCCGTCCTGCCGCAGCCGCCGCAGGCCCCCCGCGCCCGAGCGAATCAGCGCGCCCCGCTGTGCAATGGCATAGGCGTAGCCCACCGTGTTGCCGTCCAGGGTGGTGCGAATGGACGCGGCGAAGGCGTCCCAGTCCACCGCGTAGTCGGGTGCCAGGGTCCGCGCGCGATTGGCACCGGTGTGCTGAACGGCCAAGGTCCGCGTGTCGCCCACCAGGGCCACGCCCACGCGGCCGCTGCTGGAGGTGCTGCCCTTGGGCACGTCCGCATGGTCGCCGCTGATCCCGCCCGAAGCTTCTCGCTGGCCGACGAACACGCTGGTCCAGGGCGGGCGGGTGCCGGGCTGGAAGTCGGGCTCGGCCACCCACACCACCTGGCCGCGCAGTTCACGCACATAGTGGCGACTGCCGTCTTCGCCCGTGAAGACACCGTCCAGGTCGGCGGCGCTGGTCTTCTGGAAGCCGGCGGCGCGTCGCGCGGGCCATTCAAACGCACCCGGCTTCACTTCCTTCCAGGTGCTTGTGCCCAGCTTGTCCGAGCCGCTCTTGCGTGTCAGGCGGGTGTCGGCCTGCGAGATCTGCAGTTCCACGTCGCCGCTTTCGGTGCGGGTGCCCTTGGGAATGTCCAGGAAGCGCGCCTGGATGCGGTCGCCCTGCAGGCTGCCACTGAGCACGTAGGCGTACTGCAGCCCGGGGTGTTCGGCAAAGCCGAAAACCTGGCCTGCTTTCACCCGCAGGTACAGCGCGCTGCCGTCGCTGCCGCGGTAGATCTTGCTCAGGGTCTGGCCCCATGCGCTGCCAGGCCACAGGGCCTGCATGCACAACACGACCAGCCCCAACACGGGCCAGCCCCGAAGCCACCTGGCCACCGGATTGCTTGTGTACCTTGCCATGGTTCGTGTACCTCTTGAAGGCTGAACGCCCATCAAGGGCGCAGGCGCTCCCGGCGAAGCGCGATCCTGCGCTTGACGTCGGGCCTGTCCTTCAAGGCTAGGCGCCGCGACGCAGCCATGTATCCCCCAGTTGCGCCGCTGACGCACGACAAGTTGGGGGTGGGCAAGGGGCCAGACACACCGCCTCAATGGGCTTGGCGCGAGGCGTGGTGGACCTGCTGGTGGACGCCCTTGCCGCGGCCAGCGCGGCGGCGCGCCACGACCTGGCCCCCATCCTGGGCCCGCTGGTGGATGGTCCGGCGGGCGACGCAGGCGCGCTGCGCCTGGGCATTCGCAAGGGTCTGCAAGCGCGGCCGGCCGGCCGCCCCATGTTCAGTGCGGCGGCATGGCCTTTTGCATGGCCGCCGCAATCTGGTCGGGCGTCAGGTCCACCTTGTGCGTGGCCACCGACCACAGGTGGCCGAAGGGGTCTCGCAGTTGGCCATACCGGTCGCCCCAGAACATGTCCTGCAGCGGCATGGTCACGGTGGCCCCGGCGGCCACGGCGCGGGCCACCACGGCGTCGGCGTCCTGCACCTGGTGGTGCAGGGTGACCGGGCTGCCTCCCAGGCGCAGCGGGCCGTTGGCGCCCATGTCCGGGAATTCGTCCACCAGGAAGACCTGTGAATCGCCGATGCGCACGCAGGCGTGAATCAGCCGGCCGCCCGGGCCGGGCAGGCGGAACATTTCCACCGCGCCGAAAGCCTTCACGTAGAAGTCGATGGCGGCCGCGGCGTCGCTGCACACCAGGTGCGGGGTGATGCTGTGCATGCCGTCTGGAATGGCTTGGGCCATGTTTGTCTCCGGGTTGGGGTTGGGGTTGGGGTTGGGGGTCAGGCGGCCTGCAGCGCCGCGATGTCGAGCTTGTCCATCGTCATCAGCTTGGCGGCCACGCGCGGGCCACGCTCGGGGTCGCTCATCAACGCGCCCAGCACGGTGGGCACCAACTGCCAGCTCAGGCCGAAGCGGTCCTTCAGCCAGCCACAGCGCCCGCCCTGGCCGCCGTCGGCGGTGAGCACGTCCCACAGGCGGTCCACCTCCGCCTGGTTGTCGCAGGCCACGCTCAGGGACACCGCCTCGCTGAAGGGGTACTGCGGCCCGCCGTTCAAAGCCTGGTAGGTCTGGCCGAAGAGTTCGAACTCGATCATCAGCGCCTTGCCTTTGTGTTCCGGGAACCAGTCGCCATAGCGCGACAGCTTCAGGACGCGGCCGGTGCCGAACACGCTGAGGTAGTGGTTCACCGCCTCTTCAGCGTTGAAGTTGAACCACAGGCAGGGCGTGATCTTCTGCGGCGGCTTGTCGGTGGCGTTCATCGGCGGCTTCCTTTCTTCGCACGGGACACGGCCGCGGCGCGGGGCCGGGCCGGGCGGGGGCGCTGCGGCAGCAGCAATTCCACATAGCGCTTCAGGTGCTGCACGCACTGCGCGGCGGTGGCCGCACCGCCCTGGGCCTTGGCCAGGATGAAGGCCCCTTGCAGCGCGGCCTGGGTGTACAGCGCCAGGCTCTCGGGCGTCCAGTCGGCCCGGGGCGCGTACAGGGCCTGGGCTTGCGCCACCGTGTCCACCAGGGTCTGTGCGTGGCCCTGGATGCCGCGGGCGCAGGCGTCGCGCAGGGCCGGGTGGGTGTCGAAGGTTTCCTGCACCATCGTGCCCAGCAGGCAGGTGAACTCGGCCGGCTCACCTTGCAGCAGGTGGGCGCGGAAATCGATGTAGGCCAGCAGGCGTGCACGCGGGTCGGCCGGCTGTTGGTAGGGCGCGCCGGCGAACAGCGCACCGGTCACCGCATTCCAGTGCGCCACGGCACCCAAGGCCAGGTCGTCCTTGGTCTTGAAGTGGTGGAAGAAGCTGCCCTTGGTGACGCCCGCGGCGGCGCAGATGTCGTCCACCGTGGTGGCGTTGTAGCCCTTGCTGCGGATGATCTGCAGCGCGGCGCCGAGCAGGCGGGTGCGGGAGTCGACGGGAGTCTCTGGCATGACCATACCGATTGGTTGGTACAGAACATACCGATCGGTATGTGTCTTGTCAACCAGGCGTCGCGCTGTTCAGGCGTGGTGCGAGGGAATTCCCTTGGCGGGTGCGTTGCGACCTGCCCATGCGGGCAAACCACCCGTGGACGGTGATGCGGTGCGCCCTAGAATTTCCGCCAGGGCTGGAGGGCCGGCCGGCACGCACTTCACACAGGGGCGCTCTTGTCCACATCAACTGCACGTTCACTGCAGCTGTACACGCTGATGCGCCGCATCCGCGCCTTCGAAGACGGGGCAGAGCAGGCCAGCCTGGGCGGCGTGGCGGCCTGGGGCCTGACGGCGTCGGACAGGCCGGCCAAGGTGCGCGGGCCGCTGCACCTGTCCACCGGCCAGGAAGCGGTGGCCGCGGGCGTGTGCCTGAACCTGCAGCGCGCCGACCTGCTCACGTCCACCCACCGCGGCCACGGCCACACCCTCGCCAAAGGCGCCGACACCACGCGCATGATGTGCGAACTGTTCGGCCGCGCCAGCGGCACCAACAAGGGCAAGGGCGGCTCCATGCACATCGCCGATTTCTCGGTCGGCATGCTGGGCGCCAATGGGGTGGTGGCGGCGGGCATTCCCATCGCCACCGGCGCGGCGCATGCGCTGAAGCTGCGCGGCCTGCCGCAGATCGTGGCCTGTTTCTTCGGTGACGGTGCGGCCAACCGCGGCCCCTTCCTGGAAGGCCTGAACTGGGCCCAGGTCTACCGGCTGCCGGTGCTTTTCGTGTGTGAAGACAACCGCATCTCGGCCACCACCGCCACTGCGCCCATGACGGCAGGTGAGGGCGTGTCGGCCCGCGCGAGGGCCCTGGGCATGCCCGGCGTGCAGGTGGACGGCAACGACGCCGACGCGGTGGACGCCGCCGCGGCCGACCTGGTGGCCCGCGTGCGCGGCGGCGGCGGGCCGCAGTTGCTGCACGCCGTCACCTACCGCATCAAAGGCCATGTGTCGGTGGACCCGGGCAGTTACCGGCCTCCCGAGGAAGTGGCTGCGGCCATCGACGCCGAACCGCTGCAGCGCCTGCGCCATCGCCTGCTGGAACGGGGCGTGGCGGCGGCCGAAATCGACGCCATCGACCAGGCGGCCCAGGCCGAGATCGACGCCGCGCTGCGTGCGGCCCAGGCCGCACCCTGGCCCGAGGCCCGCGCGGCCTACGACGACATCATGGACTCCGGTGCCGGGGTGTGGCGATGAGCGGCCCCGCGGCGGACACAAGCACCGTTCAGACCCTCACCTACGCCCAGGCCGGGGCGCTGGCGCTGCAGCTTGCGATGCGGGCCGACCCTCTGGTGGTGGCGCTGGGTGAAGACCTGGGCCGCGGCGGCGTGTTCGGCCAATACCGCGGTCTGCAGCAGCAGTTCGGGCCCGAACGGGTGATCGACACGCCCATCTCCGAAGCCAACATCATGGGTGCCGCGGTGGGCATGGCGCTCACCGGCTTGCGGCCGGTGGTGGAGATGCGGGTCATCGACTTCGCGCTCTGCGCCATGGACGAGATCGTCAACCAGGCGGCCAAGAACCGCTACATGTTCGGCGGCCAGGGCCGGGTGCCGCTGGTCGCGCGCCTGCCCATCGGCATCTGGTCGGCATCGGCGGCGCAGCATTCACAGTCGCTCGAAGCCTGGTTTGCGCACCTGCCCGGCCTGGTGGTGGTGACCCCGGGCAGCGCGCAGGACAACTTCTCGCTGCTCACCGCCGCGCTGGCCAGCGGCGACCCCGTGATCTACATGGAACACAAGGAGCTGTGGAGCCACAGCGGCCCGGTGGACCCCGCGTTGGTGGTGCCGCTGGGGCAGGCCAACACGCTCACCCGCGGCAATGACCTGACGCTCGTCACCTGGTCCAGCGGCGTGGCCGCGGCGCAGCAGGCGCTGCAGTTGCCCGAACTGGCCGGCGCCAGCGTGGAGCTGATCGACCTGCGCACCCTGTGGCCCTGGGACCAGGCTGCGGTGCACGCGTCGGCGGCGCGCAGCGGCCGGCTGCTGGTGGTGCATGAAGCGGTGCAGGTGGCTGGCTTCGGCGCCGAGGTGGCCGCCAGCACTGCCGAAGCCACCGGCGCCCGCGTGGCCCGGCTGGGCGCGCCGCGCATCCCGGTGGGATATGCCGACGTGCTGGAACAGGAGTCGCGACTCACGCCGCGCAAGATCGCACTGGCCGCTCGTGCCTTGCTGGACAAGCCCCGCTGACTCCTGGCCAACCGAGGCTGGCTTGGCCCCATCCCATTTCCCTTTTCGACAAACACACAGGAGACGCCCCATGAGCCACACCCCCGACAACAGCCGCCGCCAGTTCGTGCGCGCCACCGCCTCGGCCGGTGCGTTGGCCAGCTTCGGCGCGCCGCTGATCGCGCAGACCACGCCCATGGTGTTCAAGTGGGCCAACAACATCCCCACCACCCACCCGTCCAACATCCGCATCCGCGAAATGGCCGACGCCATCAAGGCGGCCAGCGGCGGCAAGGTCGAGATCCAGATCTTCCCGAACAACCAACTGGGCGGCGACACCGACATGCTGTCGCAGGTGCGTTCGGGCGCGATCGACTTCTTCCCGCTGTCGGGCCTGATCCTGCAGACCCTGGTGCCGCTGGCCGGCATCAACGGCCTGGCCTTTGCGTTCAAGGACTACCCCACGGTGTGGGCCGCGATGGACGGCGACCTGGGCGCCTTCGTGCGCGAGGCCATCACCAAGACCGGCCTGCACAGCTTCGACCGCATCCTGGACAACGGTTTCCGCAACATCACCACCAGCACCAAGCCGATCAACAGCGCCGCCGACCTGCAGGGCTTCAAGATCCGGGTGCCGGTCAGCCCGCTGTGGACCAGCATGTTCAAGGCCTTCGGCGCGGCGCCCACCGGCATCAACTTCAGCGAGGTGTATTCGGCCCTGCAGACCAAGGTGGTGGAAGGCCAGGAGAACCCGCTGGCCATCATCGAGATCGCCAAGCTCTACGAAGTGCAGAAGTACGTGTCCATGACCGGCCACATGTGGGACGGCCAGTGGGTGCTGGCCAACGGCAAGCGCTGGGGCAGCACGCCCACCGAGGTGCAGGCGCTGATCACCAAGCACGTGACCGAAGCGGTGGCCAAGCAGCGCGACGACATCCGCCGCCTGAACAACAGCCTGGAAGGGCAGTTGAAGGCCAAGGGCATGATCTTCAACACGCCGGACAACAAGAGCTTCCGCGACGCCCTGGCCAAGGCCGGCTTCTACACCGAGTGGCGCGGCAAGTTCGGTGACGCCGCCATGGCCAAGCTGGAAAAATACTCCGGCAAGCTGGGCTGATGGCGGCCGACTCCGCCGCCCTGCCGGCCACCGAAAGCCCCGAACCCACCCTGGCGCAGGCCCTGGCCACGCGCCTGATGCGCCCGCTGGAAGCGCTGTCGGCGCTGCTGCTGGCCAACATCATCGTGCTGCTGCTGCTGGGCGTGGTGGCGCGCTATGTGTTCGCGCTGCCGGTGGTGTGGGTGGACGAGGTGGTGTCGCTGTCCTTCCTGTGGCTGGCCATGCTGGGCACGGTGATCGCCATGCACCGCAACGAGCACCTGCGCCTGAGCCTGGTGGTGGAGCGCCTTCCGGTCGCACTGCGCCCCTGGGTGCAGGCGCTGGCGCTGTGCGCGGTGGCGGCCACGCTGCTGGCCCTGGCCGGGCCGGCGATGGAATACACGCGTGACGAATGGGCCATCCGCACGCCCGAGCTGGACCTGCCCAATGCCGGGCGGGTGTCGGCCATCGCCTTCGGCGTGCTGGCCATGCTGGCGCTGGTTCTGACCTTCGCCTGGCACACCGTGGGCCTGCGGCGCCTGCTGGTGGGCGCGCTGGTGGTGGGCGTGCTGGCGTGGGGGCTGAAGATGGCGTCGCCCGCGCTGCAGACCCTGGGCAATGTCAACCTGCTGATCTTCCTGGTGGGCGGCCTCACGCTGTGCCTGGTGGCCGGTGTGCCCATCGGCTTCTGTTTCGGGCTGTCCACGCTGGCCTACCTGGGCTTTGCCACCACGGTGCCGCTGACGGTCGTCATCGGCCGCATGGACGAGGGCATGTCCAGCATCATCCTGGTGTCGGTGCCGGTGTTCGTGCTGTTGGGCTGCGTGCTCGATTCCACCGGCATGGGCAAGGCCATCGTCGACGTGCTGGCGGCGCTGCTGGGCCACATCCGCGCCGGCATGTCCTATGTGCTGCTGGGCTCGCTGTTCATCGTCTCGGGCATCTCGGGCAGCAAGGTGTCGGACATGGCCACCGTGGCGCCAGCGCTGTTCCCGGAAATGAAGCGCCGCGGCCACCGGCCGCGCGAGATGGTGGCGCTGCTGGCCACCGGTGCGGCCATGGCCGACACGGTGCCGCCCAGCATCGTGCTCATCGTGCTGGGCTCGGTGGCCGGGGTGTCCATCGCCGGGCTGTTCCAGAGCGGCTTCGTGGTGGCCATGGTGCTGCTGGCCACGCTGCTGCTGCTGGCGCGCTGGAAGGCGCGCACAGAGGACATGCAGGGTGTGACGCGTGCCCCGTGGCGGCTGGTGGGCAAGCTGCTGATGTTCGCCTTGCCGGCGCTGGTGCTGCCCTTCCTGATCCGCGGCGCGGTGGGCGAGGGCGTGGCCACCGCCACCGAGGTGTCCACCATCGCGGTGGTGTATGCGCTGCTGATCGGCAAGTGGCTCTATGGCGGCCTGTCGGCGCAGCAGGTCTACCGCATGGCGGTGGAAACCGCGGCGCTCAGCGGCGCCATCCTGCTGATCCTGGGCATGGCCTCGGGGATGGCCTGGGCCATTGCGCAGAGCGGGCTGGTGCAGCAGCTGTCGGGCTTTCTCACCACGCTGCCCGGCGGCGTGTGGGCCTACCTGGCGGTGACCATCGCGGTCTTCCTCCTGCTGGGCTGCATCCTGGAAGGCCTGCCGGCCATCCTGCTGCTGGCGCCCATCATGTTCCCCATCGCCAAGAAGCTGGGCATCAACGACATCCACTATTCCATGGTGGTGTGCACGGCCATGAACATCGGGCTGATGATGCCGCCCATCGGCGTGGGCTTCTACGTGGCCTGCCGCATTGGCGACGCCCCGCCCGACGAGGTGATGGTGGCGATCTGGCCCTACCTGGCCGCGCTGATGGTGGGCCTGGTGGTGATTGCCGGCGTGCCCTGGATTTCCACCGTGGCGCTGTAGCGCCCCCCGAGGCGGCGGCCGCGGCGCGGCTTCAAACCATCTTGCGCAGCGTGGGCAGGCCCACGCCGCTGGCGTCGAAGCCGCCGTCCACCGCCAGCACCTGGCCGTTGACGTAGGCGGCCTGCGGGCTGCACAGGTAGCCCACCGCGCTGGCAATTTCTTCGGTGGTGCCGTAGCGTCGCAGCGGGATGGCGTCGAAGTAGTCGCGCCGGATGGTTTCGTCGTGCACCTGCTTGGCCATCTCGGTTTCCACCGGGCCCGGCGCCACGGCGTTGACGCGGATGCCGGCGTTGCCCAGCTCGATCGCCTGCTGCTTGGTCAGGTGGATGATGGCAGCCTTGCTGGTGCCGTAGGCCACCCGCATGGTGCTGGCGCGCAGGCCCGAGATGGACGCGATGTTCACCACCGCACCGCCACCGCCGCGCAGCATGACCGGCGCCACCGCCTGGGTGCACAGGAAGGGGCCGTCCAGGTTGGTGGCCATCACGTAGCGCCATTCTTCGAAGCTGGTGAGGCCGATGCGCTTGAACACCGCCACGCCGGCGTTGTTCACCAGCGCGTCGATGCGGCCGAAGCGCGCGTCCACCGCCGTCACCGCTTTGTCCACCTGCTCGGGCACGGACACGTCGCAGTGCATCGGCAGCACCCGCTGCGGCAGCGCCATGGCTTCGGCGGCGGGGAACAGGGTGTCGGCGTTGTTGTCGATCAGGGCCACGTTCCAGCCGTCGGCCAGGAACATGCGGCCAATGGCCAGGCCGATGCCGCGCGCGCCGCCGGTGACCAGGGCCACGCGGGTGGGGGTGACGGGGGTGCTCATGCGCTCTGGGGGGCAGTGAAGGAAGAGGCGCATTGTCACGACCCAGGCGCAGCCTTGCCACCGGGAAAGCGCCCGGAGCGCCTGGCGCCGCCAGCGAAAACAGGGCTTGCCAGAAGCACTGTATGTTTATACAGTTCTCATTCCAGATGGAGGCCAGCCCATGAGCAAGACCCACTTCCGCCAGATCTACCACCCGCGCCCCGACCGTGTGCCGCGCTGGATGTGGCGCGTCTGGGCCTGGCTCTGAACCCAGGCGCCCCACGGGCATGTGGGTGGGGGCAGGTCAGGCCGTCAATGGCATCATGAAGCGGGTCCAACGCGGCGTTCGGCCTGGCCGCCGAAGCACACACGATGACATTCGACGGTGAATTCCAGGGCCGCCAGGTGCTGGTGGTGGGAGGCAGCAGCGGCATCGGTGCGGCCATTGGCGCCGCCTTCGCCGCCGCCGGTGCGCGGGTCACGGTGACCGGCGCCACCGAAGCCGAATGCGACAGTGCGCGTCGTGCGCGGGCGCTGCAAGGCGTGGCGGTGCAGGCGCTGGACGTGCGCGACAACGACGCGGTGGCGGCCTGCGTGGGGGCACACACGGCCTTGTCGGTGCTGGTGAACTGCGCCGGCGTCATCCGCCGCGGCGCCGAGCACGACCCCGAGGCCTTCGCCCAGGTGTTGGACATCAACCTCACCGGCACCCTGCGTGCCTGCACCGCGGCACGTCCGCTGCTGGCTGCGCAGGGCGGCTGCATCATCAACACCGCGTCCATGCTCAGCTTCTTCGGCGGCGGCCTGGTGCCCGGCTACAGCGCCAGCAAGGGCGGCGTGGCGCAGCTCACCAAGAGCCTGGCCATTGCCTACGCCGCCGAGGGCATCCGCGTGAACGCGGTGGCGCCCGGCTGGATCGCCACGTCGCTCACCCAGGCCCTGCAGGACGACCCGGCGCGCTCGGCCCCCATCCTGGCGCGCACGCCGCTGGGCCGCTGGGGCACACCCGAAGATGTCGCCGGCCCGGTGCTGTTCCTGGCCAGCGCGGCGGCCCGCTTCGTCACCGGCGTGGTGCTGCCGGTGGACGGCGGCTACCTGGTGTCCTGACCCTGTGGAAGCAAGCCCATGAAGATCGCCCAACTGCCCGGCATCAAGCCCGAGATCGCCATCCCCGCCATCCCCGACGACGAACGGGTGTGGGTGCCCCAGGCGCCGCAGGTGTGGTTCCGCCCGCTGCTGCTGAACACCACCACCGGCAGCTGGTGCAACCTGCTGCGCGTGCGCAGGAGCGGGGTGCTGTCGCGCCACATCCACCCGTCCTGGGTCACCGGCTACGTCATCAAGGGCGCCTGGCGCTACCTGGAACACGACTGGGTGGCGCGCGAAGGGTCCTTCGTCTATGAACCGCCGGGCGAGATCCACACCCTGGTGGTGGACGAGGTGGCCGGCGTGCCCGAGATGATCACCCACTTCAACATCCATGGCGCCATGGTCTACGTGGACGAGCAGGGCCACACCACCGGCTACGAAGACGTGTTCACCAAGATCGAGATGTGCCGCCGCCACTACACCGAAGTGGGCCTGGGCGCTAACTACGTGGACCAGTTCGTCCGCTGACGCTGTGCCATGGCGCGGCGCGTCTTCGTCGTCGGGGCCAGCGGCAGCATCGGCCGCGCCACCGTGCAGGCCCTGCTGCGCCAGGGAAATGAGGTGGTGTGCCTGGTGCGCCCGCGCAGTGGCGTGGGGGGCGCGATGGGGCCGGACGACTGGTCGCGCCTGTTGCCGGGCGCCACCGTGCGGGTGGGCGAGGTCACCGATGCCGCTTCGCTGGCGCGCGACGGTTTTCGCGGCGAGCGCTTCGACGCGCTGGTGTCTTGCCTCGCGTCGCGCACCGGGGCGCCGGCCGATGCCTGGGCCATCGACCACCGTGCGAACCTGCAGGCGCTGCATGCAGCCCTGCAGGCCGGCGTCACCCACGAGGTGCTGCTTTCGGCCATCTGCGTGCAGAAGCCGCTGCTGGCCTTCCAGCAGGCCAAGCTGGCCTTCGAAAAGGAATTGATGGCTTCCGGCCTGGCCTGGTCCATCGTGCGGCCGACGGCCTTCTTCAAGTCGCTGTCGGGGCAGGTGGAACGGGTGCGGCGCGGCAAGCCCTTCCTGGTGTTTGGCGACGGCACGCTCACCGCCTGCAAGCCCCTCAGCGACCGCGACCTGGGCGAGTACCTTGCCGGCTGCCTGGACGACCCCGGCCGCCAGCAGCGTGTGCTGCCCATCGGCGGGCCGGGTGATGCCATCACCCCGCGCCAGCAGGGCGAGATGCTGTTCGCGCTGCTGGGCCAGCCGCCACGTTTCAAGCCCGTGCCGGTGGCGCTGCTGGACGCCATCGTCGGCGTGCTGGGCACCGCCGGCCGCCTGCTGCCGGCGCTGGCGGCCAAGGCCGAACTGGCCCGCATCGGCCGCTACTACGCCACCGAATCCATGCTGGTGCTGGACCCTGCGACAGGCCGCTACGACGCCGCGGCCACACCCTCCACGGGCAGCGACACGCTGATGGATTTCTACCGCAACCTGATCAGCGGCGCCGTGAAACTGGAGCGCGGCGACCACGCCGTGTTCTGAAATTCGCACCACTTGCCCTGGTGCAGCCGGCAGGGACCGGATCGGGTAATACCCAGGCACCAAACCCCCGAAGTTGTTTGACAAGCGCAGACCCCGGGACTAGCGTCGGCGCCGGCCTGCAGAAACCGGAAAACCGGAGACACGGGCTGCACATCGCGGGCTGAAAGGCGTGCGGGCACCAGGCGCCCACGCTGGGGGCGGCAGCCGAATCGATACGAGGTTGTTCAACATCGACGAGGAGACTGGTGATGGAAAAAGCAACGATGGCCGGTGCGCAGGCCCTGGCCGACAAGGACCGCATGGAGCCCGAAGTCCTGAAGCGGCGCGGCTTCCTGGCCACCGCCGCCCTGGGCGCGGCGGCGGCCCTGCCGGCAGGTGCGGCCCGGGCCGCCATGCCCAGCGACAAGTTCGCGCGCGACCGCGATTGGACCGGCGTGCAGACCGTGACCTACCCCGAGCCCGCCTTCGAGGTGCTGGACAAGCGCTTCACCGGCCGCCAGGGCAATGCCACGCTGCAGCGCATCTGGCACGGCACGGGGCATGACGCGGCGCTGTGGTGCGAAGGCCCGGTGTGGATGGGCGACTGGGGCTGCCTGCTGTGGAGCGACATTCCCAACCACCGCGTGCTGCGCTGGAGCGAGGACGATGGCCACGTCAGCACCTACCAGACCGAGTCGGGCTACTCCAACGGGCACTCGCGCGACAACCAGGGCCGCCTGATCGCGATGGAACACGACACGCGCCGCGTGCGCCGCCGTGAATACGACGGCACCTGGACTGTGCTGTGCGACAGCTTCAACGGCAAGCGCCTGAACGCACCCAACGACGCAGCGGTGATGCCCGACGGGTCCATCTACTTCACCGACCCGGGCTACGGCATCATGGGGCCCTACGAAGGGCACAAGGCCGAGTTCGAACTGCCCACGCGCGTCTACCGCATCGACCCCGCAGGCAAGGTCAGCATCGCTGCCGAAGGGCCGATGCGCCGCCCCAACGGCATCTGCTTCTCGCCCGACTACAAGCGCTGCTACGTGGTGGACACCGGCGCCACCGACGGACCCGGCAACCCGGCCAACATCATCGTCTTCGATGTCAAGGGCTCGGCATTGAGCAACCCCAAGGTGTTTGCCGACTTCGCCCCCGGCTTCACCGACGGCATCCGCTGCGACACCGACGGCAATGTGTGGTGCGGCTGGGGTTGGGGCGGCATGGACACCAACGGCGTGCGCGTGCACCACCCGGATGGCACGCTGCTGGCCTTCCTGCACACGCCGGAGGTCATTGCCAACCTGTGCTTCGGCGGCACCAAGCGCAACCGGCTTTTCATGTGCGGCAGCACGTCCATCTACGCGTTGTACGTCAACGCGGTGGGTCACGCGCTGAGCTGATCGCGGCGAGACAGCCAACCGAAGATCAACACGCCGGCTCCGAGTGCTGCTGCCGCGGTCTGAAGCGACCAGGCAAAGCCTTCGGCCGGCGTGCTGCTTCTTGTCAACAGCCACGCCACCAGCGGCGGCCCGGCTATCTGCCCCAGGCCATAGGCCGCGGTCAGCGTGCCGATGAAGGCCGAAGCGTTGTGCGGCCGCAGGCGCCGCGCCTCCTGCATCGCGAACAAGGTGATGGCCGTGAAGGGCAGGCCCAGCAGCAGGCTGCCCAAGGCAAAGCCGAACAGGCTGGGCAGCCACACGCTGAGCAACACGCCGCCCGCCTGCATGCCGTAGCAAGCCATCAGCAGGTGGCGGCGGTCCCAATGCAAGGGCAGCCGCACCGTCAACAGCGCGCCAATGGCAACGCCCAGGCCGAACAGTGGCCAGAACAGGTCCAGCCAGACCGAACCCGGCAGCGCCTGGCGCGCGATCACCGGCAGGAAGGTGGCCGTGACGATGTAGCCGAAGCCGGCCAGGCCGTAGCCCAGGGTGAACAGGGCCAGCATGCCACGCGGTGGGCGCGCATCGGTTGAAAGCGTGGCCGACGCAACCGGCACTGCGCCGCGCAGGTGGGGCCAGACCACCGCGGTCAGCACGGTGGCCAGCAGCGCGAAAGCAGCCCAGCCGCCGGCCGCATGCAGGCCCTGGGCCACCATCGCGCTGGCGGCCAGGCCGCTGAGCGTGATGCCCAGGCCCGGGCCGACGAAGATGATGCCGGCCAGCGACGCGGCGCCCAGTGCCGTCAGCCGGGCCAGGCACCAGCCCGACACATAGACAAAAACCAGCGCGCTGGCCACGCCCGCCAGCCCGCGCCACAGCGGCCAGAGTGCCGGCACGGGCAGTGCCATGCCCAAGGTCAGCACGACGGTGGACACCAGGCCGATGCGCACCGCCGTGGTGTGCGCCAGGGGCACCTGGCGGCCCCAGCGCCGCCACAGCGCGGGTTGCAGCGCACAGGCCAAGGCGCCCAGCCAGTAGCCCAGGTAGTTGGCCGTGGCCAGCCAACTGGCGCCGGGCAGGTCCACGACGCCGT
The DNA here is from genome assembly GCA_000244995.1 of Burkholderiales bacterium JOSHI_001. Lineage (NCBI taxonomy): Bacteria > Pseudomonadati > Pseudomonadota > Betaproteobacteria > Burkholderiales > Burkholderiales bacterium JOSHI_001. The sequence continues at coordinate 2,313,946 of CM001438.1, forward strand.
CGTGCAGCATCATGGGCAGCAGGGGTGTGAAGGCAAAACGGCCAATGCCCATGGCAATGGCCAGCGACAGCAAGCCGGCCAGCGCGATGGCGAGGGGCCTGCCCGCGGGGGCTTCGGGTGGGTGGAACGGCGGGGCGGCCATGCTCAGCCGACCTTGCCCTGTCGGATGGCCGCCGCGCGTTCGCGGATGGCCTGCTTCTGCGCGTCGTCCAGGCGTGCCATGTTCTTCACTTGAAGCGCCATGCGCGGGTTGGCGGCCAGCCGGCGCTCATGGCGCATCAGGAAGTCCCAGTACAGCGTGGTGAACGGGCAGGCGGTGCCACCCGTGCGTTGTGCCGGGTTGTAGCGGCAACCCTGGCAATGGGGGCTCATGCGCTGGATGTACCTACCGGTGGCCACGTAGGGCTTGCTGGCCATCAGGCCACTGTCGGCGTATTGGCTCATGCCCAGGGTGTTGGGCAGTTCCACCCATTCGACCGCATCGACATACACCGCCAGGTACCAGGCATGCACCTGCCGCGGCTGAACGCCGAACATCAGCGCGAACAGTCCGGTGACCATCAGGCGCTGGGTGTGGTGGGCGTAGCCGTGCTGCAGCGTCTGCGTGATGGCGTCTCGCAGACAGGCCATCTGGGTGTTGCCGGTCCAATACCAGGCGGGCAGGTCCTCCTGCGCGTCCAGCGCGTTCAGTTCGGCATAACCGGGCATGCGGGTCCAGTAGATGCCTCGCACGTACTCGCGCCAGCCCAGGATCTGGCGCACGAAGCCTTCCACGCTGGCCAGGGGCGCCGCACCCGCGCGGTAGGCCGCCAGCGCCGCGTCCACCACCTCGCGCGCAGCCAGCAGTTTCAGGTTCAATGCCGCGGCCAGGTGGGCGTGGTAGAGCCAGGGCTCGCCGGGCCACATCGCGTCCTGGTAGCGACCGAACAGGGGCAGCCGGTCGGTGACGAAGCGCTGCAGGGCCGCCAACGCCTGTGCGCGGTTCACCGGCCAGGCGAAGTCATCCAGCCGGCCGGGGTGGCTGGCAAAGCGCTGCGCCACCAGGGCGATCACCTCGCGCGTCAGCGCGTCGGGCTCGAACACCGCGCGTGGCGGCACGGCACCCGGGCCGGCTGCGCCAAAGGCATGGCGGTTGTCCTCGTCGAAGTTCCACTGGCCGCCCTCGGGCTGGTCACCCTGCATCAGGACGCCATGGCGCTTGCGCATCTCGCGGTAGAAGAATTCCATGCGCAGCGTCTTGCGGCCGCGCGCGTGCGCCGCGAAGTCGCGCACGCTGCTGTAGAAGTGGCGGTCCTCGCGGATGTCCAGCGGCAGGCTGTGCGACGTGGCCACCCCCTTGATCGCCTGCAGCACCTGCCAGTCGCCCGGCGCGGTCATCACCAGGCCGGCGGGACGCAGGCGACCGATGTCGGCGTGCAGTTGCGCCTGCAGGCTGCCGAGGTTGGCCGGGTCGTCCAGCCGCATGTAGTGCAGGGGCCGTCCGGGCACGTGTGCGCGCAGGGCCTGCGCGAAATGGCGCATCGCGGACAGGAACATGGCGGTGCGCGGCTTGCTGGACACCATCCGCGTCGATTCATCGGCCACCTCGGCCATCCACACCGCGTCGTGCGCGGTGCTGAAGCCATCGAATGCCGCGGCGTCCAGGTCCAACTGGTCGCCCAGCACAACGACGAGGTGGCGCAGTTCAGCCACGGCCGGCCTTGGCGTGCCGACAGGCTTCGGAGCAGTATTTCACCTCGTGCCAGGTGCGGGCCCAGCGGCGCCGCCAGCTCATCGGCCTGCCGCAGGCCACGCAAGGCTTGCTGGGCAGGGCGGCCTTGTTGCCGCGGAAGGGAGGGGGCGGTGGTGGCATCCGACAGGGCCGGCGTGCGGCGGCGATTCGACCGGTTGGGCGGGCCAGGATGCTATCCGCATACCGCCCAGCGCGTGCCCCTTGCTGGCCTTCTCCGACCCGCTGTTCGCTCAGGCCAGGCCGATGCGCCGGATGTCCAGCGCGAAGGGCCCCGCCTGTTTCGCGGCGATCATCAGCCCGAGCTGGCAGATCCGTGCCGGATCGAGCGGGGTTGCGCCGGCGACCTCGCGTCCCCGGAAACTGGCACGGAATGCCGACATCGACAAGCGCAGGGTCTGCCAGTCGGCGCCTGCGGGGGTGAAGCCAGCTTGGTAGGTCAGGCTGTCGAAGCCGTCGTCGGTCAACAGGCTGAGTTTGAACTGCTTGCCCTCACCGCGCAGTTCAATCAGACAGGCCTGTGCCCCCGCCAGGCCCCGTTCACCGGATTGGGATCGCACCGAAGCGAAGCCGCCACTTCGTTCCAACGAGACCTCGCCCTCGAAGACCGCATGTCCCCGCGGGTCGTGCCGCAGCCCGCTGCGCGAAACCCCGCCCATGACCCGGTCGTCGATGGGGTACCAGGCACGCACCGCCATCGGATCCGTGAAGTCGAACAACACCCTGCGCATGGCCGCCAGTGTGCCTGGGTGCGTGGCGTCAAGTTGCGTGCATTGGCGAACGGATCTCGCGGCGCGAGCGCGCTAGATTTGCGGTTGCTGCCACCGCAGTGCCAAGCGGCAGTCCCGCGGGGACTTGAACCTGCTCGAACAGGCCGGAACGTCGAACGGTGTGCGCATCCTGCTGTTGACCGAACGCTCCGCCATGGAGCGCGCGCCCGACCAGGTGGTTCAGGGCAACACAGCGCCGATGGCCGACCCTGCCGCGTGCCTTGCGCAGGCCGGTGGCATCGGTGATGGTCTGAGCGTCATGGGTCGTTGAGGAGGAGTTCGCGTGGCGTGGGTGCTTTGGTTGGGGGTGGGATCGGTGGTACTGGCGTTCGGTGCGGTCGGCCTGTCGATGCTGGGCGAACGCCGGTGGGCTGGCGAGATGCAGGCTCTGCAAGCCGGGCTTGAAGCAGGTCGGGTCGACGGCATGCCGGGCGCCGGCGCGCGGCCCACACGCTACGACGCGCGCGAAATCAATGACCTGCCCGCGCCGGTACAACGCTACTTCCGCGCCGTGCTCCAGGACGGCCAGCCCCTCATCACCGCGGTCACGATCGACATGGCCGGCAGCTTCAACCTGTCGCCCACCGGTGAGCAGTGGAAGCCGTTCACGTCGCGCCAGCGCGTTGTCACCCGCCGGCCGGGTTTCCTGTGGGACGCGAAGATCGCCATGCTGCCGGGCTTGCCCGTGCGCGTGGTCGACAGCTACGTGGTCGGCCAGGGCCTGTTGCGCGCGGCGGTGCTGGGCCTGTTCACGGTGGCCGACCAACGGGGCGATGGCGACATCGCCCATGGTGAGTTCATGCGCTGGTTCGCGGAAGTGCTGTGGTACCCGACCGCGCTGCTGCCCAGCCAGGGAGTGCGCTGGGAGGCCGTCGACGAGCACGCCGCGAACGCCACGCTGGTGGACGGGCCGCTCAGCCTGACCCTGCTGTTCAGGTTCAACGAGGCCGACCTGATCGCTTGGTTCCGTGCCGAAGCGCGCGGTGCCATGGTGGGCGACAAGATCGTGATGGCGCCCTGGGAAGGCATCTGGTCGAACTACCAGTGGCGCGATGGCGTGCGGGTGCCCCTCACCGGCGAGGTCGCCTGGATGCGGCCCGAGGGGCGAAAGCCGTATTTCATTGGCACGGTCACCGCGATGGCCTTCGAGTTCTCGCAGTGAACCGGAGCCGCCACCAACCGCCACCCGCCGAGCCCAGAACGCGAAAAGGCCAGCAGGCGCCAACCTGCTGGCCTTCGTGTTTCTTGGCTCCCCGACCTGGGCTCGAACCAGGGACCTACGGATTAACAGTCTACTTTTACCGTGTTTTCTGGGACATCCTGGGATTTTCTGGGACGGATAAAAACCATTGCAGATCAATAGGTTACGCGACATTCTTTGTCCAAGGTGGTTCCGATCGATAGCATCCGAGTTCATGATTTTTCGGACACCAGTCGGACACGGAACCCGCAGATGCCGCTCTTGACCGTCAGAGCGATCGACGCCCACAAGCCCCGCGCGCAGGCCTACAAGCTCACGCTCGACCGCGGCTTGCAGCTGCGCATTGCGCCGGATGGCGCGCGCACCTTGCTGGTCCGCTACACCGTGAAGGGCACAGCGGTCGAGCGCCAGTACCGGCTGTCGCAGGAGTACGGCGAAGGGCCCGGCCAGATGAAGCTGGCCGCCGCCTGCTCCGAAGCGGCGCGCATCCGCGCCCTTGCGCGCGACGGCGTGGACTGGCCAGCGCAGGAGGAGGCGCGACTGCGGGCGGAGGCGGCTGCGCGCGAACAAGCGGAACAGCAAGACGGACTGACGCTGGCGAAGGCGCTTCGGGAGTACGTCGAGAAGAAGCGGCGCGCAAAGGATGGTCTGGCGCTGAAAGCGCGCACGAAGGCCGACTACCTTGCCATGGTGGAGGCCGGCAGGACGTCCAAGACAGGCAAGAAGTTCTCCGATGGCGGGCTGTATGCCATCGCAGATCGGCTGCTGTCCAAGCTCACCGCCGATGACATCCGCGGTGTTCATGCGGCGCTGCTGAAGCGAGATGAACGCACAGCCGTGTACGCGATGCAAATTCTGCGTGCCGTGTTGCGCTGGCACGGCGTCGTGGTGCCGGGCAATCCACTGGGGAGGGACACCGCGGGACGAGATCGGATCGTGCTCGCACCGGCGAAGGGCAACCCGTCCCCGATACCACCGGAAAAGCTGGGCGCCTGGTGGCGTGCGTCGGCCATCGCGCCGTCCAGAGTCGCCGCCGACTACTACCGCTTCCAGCTGCTCACCGGTTGTCGAGGTGGCGAGATCCACGGCGACAAGCGTCATGGCTACGAGCCGATCAAGGTCGGTGACGTCGACCTCGCTACAGGCAAGATCGTCCTGCGGGACACGAAGAACCGGAGCGATCACAAGCTGCTGTTGTCGCGGCAGGCGTTGGAGATCGCCTCACGGCACTGCTCGGGCCGCAAGCCCGGCGAACCGCTGTTTCCGATCGTCGACGCCCGCAAGACGCTGGCCTGGATCAACACACTGGCCGGAACCAAGGTGCAGGGGCACGGTCTGCGCGCGACTTTCGCGAGCGTTGCCGAAGAGCTCGTCTCGGGCGGCGCGCTGAAGCGGATGTTGAACCACGCCACTGGAGGGGACGTCACCTTGGGCCACTACGTTGGCAAGAGTGAGGCGCAATTGCGCGCGGCGTGGCAGACGGTCGCGGACTTCATCGATGCCGAGGCGGCAAAGGAAGATCGTCCGGCACAGGCGCTGCCTGTACGTACCAGTAGGCTCGAACAGCGCAGCGTTGCTACGCCAGCTCGCGCGACGCGACGTCGGCCATCGCGCCGAGGGCAGACCCCTTCGAGCGAAGGGTCCAGTCCGCAGCCTATTTCCGAAGGGATTTAGTTGAGAGGAATCAGCGCAGATTGTTCTTCTTGGAAGGCCTCCTCGAACAAGGACTTCAAGGCGTTCACGGTCGCTCACCGGAAGAACGTGAGCGTGGACTCGTTCATTGCACAGTGGGATGCAATGCGGACTCTGCGAAGACCTGGAAGCAGTTGAGGTCAGGCGTCTACGAGCGGATGGAGGACGACGAAGCCAGTTCTAGCCCGGTACGGGTGTGGTCGGGGGTGAAATGAAAAGCAAGCTCAGTTTCAGAAGCACCGACAACGTCCTCGTCGACCTCGAATTCGAGGATGCCGAAGCGCTGACGGCCAAGGCCTCGCTCGCCGTGAAGCTGAACGACCTGGTCGACAAGCGCGGTCTCAGCCAGACCGAGGTCGCCGCGATCACCGGAATGACCCAGCCCAACGTGTCGCAGGTGCGGCGCTACAAGCTCCAGAACATTTCACTCGAGCGCTTGATGCGCGCCCTGGTTTCGTTCGACCAGCGGGTCGAGATCGTGGTACGGCCAGCTCGCCGCGACCGCGGCGCAGGTTTCACCGTGGTCACGTAGTCGGTCGCATCAGCGATTCGCCAACTGGCCCCGTCGTGCGGACGGAATGGTTTCGACGACGAACTCGTCGCGCCACAGGACGATCGGCACAGGTATCGGCCTTCCCACTGCGTCCGGATGACTCGCCAGCCGCGGGTGCGGTTGAATCACTGGATGTAATAAATATATCTACCTAAGTAGCGTATGCTTCATCCATGTGGAGCGTGCTCTTCCTCACCCTGCCGACGCAGCCCAGCGCCGTGCGCTTGCGCGTCTGGCGCGCGCTGAAGACGCTGGGCTGCGGATCGTTGCGCGATGGCGTCTTTGTCCTGCCTGAGTCCCAGGCCGCGCTGTTCGACCCTCTGGTGACCGAGGTCCGGGGCCACGGCGGCCAGGTCAGCGTGCTCGAGCTGTCAGCCCGCGACGAAGCCCAGCGTGCCGAGGTGCTGGCGCTGTTCGACCGCACCGAGGCTTACAGCCAGTGGCGCACGGAAGCGCAGACACTGATCGCGGCCCTTCCCGCGCTGGAGGAGACCGAGGCGCGTCGGCGTTGGCGTGGCACGGCAGAGGCGCTGCAGACGCTTCGGCGCATCGACTACTACCCGGGCGCTGCCGCCGAGCAGGCGCAGGCCGAACTCGATGCGCTGCGCCAGGCGCTCGATGCGCGCTTCTCGCGCGGTGAACCGATGGCACAGGCGCCGCACGGCATCCCGCGCCTGGACCTGCGCAAGTTCCAGGGCAAGCGCTGGGCCACGCGCGCGCGGCCCTGGGTCGACCGCCTGGCCTGCGCCTGGCTGATCCGGCGCTTCATCGATCCCGAGGCGCGCTTCGTCTGGCTGGCCGACCCGGCCGGGTCTACGCCCGCACCCCGCGGCGCACTGGGTTTCGACTACGACGGCGCGCGCTTCACGCACGTCGGCTCGCGTGTGAGCTTCGAGGTGCTGGCCGCCAGCTTCGGCCTGGACTCGGACCCGCGGCTGCTGCGCATCGCGCGCGCCGTGCACTTCCTGGACATCGGCGGCATCCCCGTGCCCGAGGCGGCCGGGCTGGAGGCAGTGCTCGCCGGTCTGCGCGAGGTCCACGCCGACGACGACCAACTGACCATGGCAGCTGCGGCGGTCTTCGACGCGCTGCACGCTGCACCCGGAGCCCCAGCATGACGAGCGTCACGACACCAGGGGCCGAAGCGTCTGCGGACCCTCGCGCCACCCCAGCAGCTCCCAGCTCAGTGAGCTTTGCCGAGGCCTTCCGCTTCTGGCTCAAGCTTGGCTTCATCAGCTTCGGCGGGCCGGCCGGGCAGATCGCCATCATGCACACCGAACTGGTGGAGCGCCGCCGCTGGATCAGCGAGCAGCGGTTCCTGCATGCGTTGAACTACTGCATGCTGCTGCCGGGGCCCGAGGCGCAGCAGCTGGCCACCTACATCGGCTGGTTGATGCACCGCACCTGGGGCGGCATCGTCGCCGGCGCGCTGTTCGTCTTGCCCTCGCTGTTCATCCTGGTGGCGCTGTCATGGATCTACCTGCGCTTCGGTGACGTGCCGGTGGTGGCCGGCATCTTCTTTGGGCTCAAGCCTGCCGTGACGGCGCTGGTTCTGCACGCGGCTCACCGCATCGGCACGCGGGCGCTGAAGAACCGCTGGATGTGGGGCATTGCCGCCGCGTCCTTCGTGGCGATCTTTGCCTTCGACACGCCGTTCCCGGCCATCGTGCTGGCGGCCGCCCTCATCGGCCACTTCGGCGCCCGCCGCTGGCCCCAGGTGTTTGCGCTTGGCGGCGGGCACGGCAGTGCCAAGGCCAGCTACGGGCCGGCGCTGATCGACGATCACACGCCGACGCCGGTGCACGCGCGCTTCTCGCGCAGCCACCTGGCCAAGGTGCTCGGCTTCGGGCTCGGGCTGTGGGTGCTGGCGATGGCGGCCCTGGTTGCCGCCAATGGCCTGCAGGGCACACTGACGCAGATGGGCTGGTTCTTCACCAAGGCCGCCTTGCTCACCTTCGGCGGCGCCTACGCGGTGTTGCCCTACGTCTACCAGGGTGCCGTCGAAACCCATCAGTGGCTGAGCGGTCCGCAGATGATCGACGGCCTGGCCTTGGGTGAGACGACACCCGGCCCGTTGATCATGGTGGTGGCTTTCGTCGGCTTTGTCGGAGGTTGGCTGACGCAGGTGTTCGGCCCAGAGGCGCTGTTCCTCGGCGGCGCGGTGGCCGCCACAGTGGTCACCTTCTTCACCTTCCTGCCGTCGTTCGTGTTCATCCTGGCCGGCGGGCCGCTGGTCGAGGCCACGCACGGCAAGCTGGGCTTCACCGCACCGCTGTCGGCGATCACGGCGGCGGTGGTCGGGGTGATCCTGAACCTGGCCATGTTCTTTGCGTACCACGTGATGTGGCCGCAGGGCTTCGGCGGGCACTTCGACGCACTGTCAGCCGTCATCAGCGTCGCCGCTGCCGTGGCCCTGTTCCGATTCAAGGTCGGCGTTCTGCCGCTGCTCGGCGTCTGCGCGGCCGTCGGGCTGGCAGCGACCTGGCTGCTTCCCCTGCTGCGCTGAAGGAGTCACTGTGGACGCACGCATTCAAGACCTGCCGTTCGACGCTGCTGCCCTGCATCGCCTGTCGCCCGGCCTGATCGAGAGTCACCACCAGAACAACTACGGTGGGGCGGTGAAGCGGCTGAATGCCATTCGCGCACAACTCGCGAACACGTCCTTCGCCACGACCCCCGGCTTCCAGCTCAACGGCCTCAAGCGCGAGGAACTGATCGCCACCAATTCGATGCTGCTGCACGAGCTGTACTTCGGCAGCCTCGGGGGCGACGGCGAGACGATGGAGTCGGCCATGAAGCTCGCGCTCGATGCCAACTTCGGCAGTGTCGAACGATGGCGCGAGGAGTTTGTCGCGTGCGCCAAGGCCCTCGGCGGCGGCTCGGGCTGGATGCTGCTGGTGTTCCAGCCGCGCGAGGGCACGCTGGTCAACCAATGGGGTGCCGACCACACGCATGCTGTGGCCGCCGGCGTGCCGATCCTGGTGCTGGACATGTACGAACACGCGTATCACATGGACTACGGCGCTGCGGCGGGTGCCTACGTCGACGCCTTCATGGGCAACATCGACTGGGCCGCGGTCTACGGGCGGTACCAGCGGGCGGTGCACGCCGCTAGCGATCCGTTCGGCGCAAGCCAGGAGGAGCTCGGCGATGCGCAAGTGCTCGACGTGCGCCGGGCCGGCGTGTACGGGCAGGCGCGCACGATGATCCCCGGCGCGCGCTGGTTCGACCCGGTCGCTGTGGCCACCTGGGCTGCGGAACTGCCTGCTGGCCGCGATCTGGTCGTGTACTGCGTGTATGGCCACGAGGTCGGACATGCGACCGCGATGCGGCTGCGGGCTGCGGGCCTGAACGCGCGCTACCTGCGTGGCGGCATCGATGGCTGGCAGGCGGCCGGCCGGCCGCTGGCCGACAAGCCAGCGGGCCAGACGCCATGACCGCGGCCGTCCCGAGGGTCGCGCTGCTGTACCCGGGCGATCGGGCTGCGCGTGACCGCGCCGACCCCGCGGCGAGCCGATTCGCGGCGCTGTTCGAGGCTCTCGCAGCGGCTGGCATGCACGCCGAGCCAGCCGTCTATCACGACGACTTCGCCGACGAGGTGGCGGCACAGCTGCGCAGCGTGCGGGCCGTCCTGGTGTGGTGCAACCCGATCGAGGACGGCCGCCGCCGCGACCGTCTCGATGCACTGTTGCGCGAGGTGGCGGACGCGGGTGTGCTCGTCAGCGCGCACCCCGACGCGATCCTGCGGCTGGGGACCAAGGACGTGCTGTTCGAGACCCGCGACCTGCCGTTCGGCAGCAACGTACACCGCATCGACAGCCTGGCGCAACTGGACGCGGAACTGCCGCAGCGCCTGCGCCAGGGTGCGCGCGTGCTCAAGCAGCACCGCGGGCACAGCGGCATCGGGGTGTGGCGTGTCGAGGACTCCGGCGGCGGCGCGCTGACGGTGCAGCATGCCCAGCGCGGCAGCGTGCCGCAGCGCATGGACATGCCCACGCTGCAGTCCACGCTGGCGCCGTACTTCGAGCTCGCCGCGGGCGGTCACATGCTGGACCAGGCCTGGCAACCGCGGCTGGCAGAAGGCATGGTGCGCGCCTACCTGGTCGAGGACCGCGTGACGGGCTTCGGCGTCCAGGCCGTGAATGCGCTGCATCCGGATGCGCCAACGCCGGGTCCGCGGCTGTACCACGGCCCAGAGCTGCCCGACTTCCAGGCGCTGAGGCAGCGACTGGAGTCGTCCTGGATCGGGCTGCTGGCTGAGCGTGTCGGCCTGCCGCGCGAGCGACTGCCGCTGCTGTGGGACTGCGACTTCATGCTCGGCGAGCCCTCCGCCGACGGTGTCCAGCGCTTCGTGCTGTGCGAGATCAACGTCAGCAGCGTGTCGCCGTTTCCGCCCTCGTCGATCGGGCCGCTGGTCGAGGCGGTTCGGCGCCGTGTCGGCTGGCCGCCGGAGAACCAGGCATGACGGCGGGCAGAAGCCTGGCCAAGTGGTTCGCAGCCACGCTCGGTGTCCTGGCTTTCGGTGCCGGGGCGGTGGAGGTCCGCTTCGAGCGGGTCGCCGACAACGTCTACGCCCACGTCGGCGACATCGGCGCACGCAGCGTCGCCAACGAAGGGCTGAACGCCAACCTCGGCCTGGTGGTGACGCCCGCGGGTGCGGTGCTGATCGACAGCGGCGCGACGTTCAGCAGCGCACGCGACATCCATGCGGCCATCCGTCGGGTGACGGCCCAGCCCGTGCGCTGGGTCATCAACACCGGCGGCCAGGACCATCGCTGGCTCGGCAATGGCTACTTCGAGGCCCAGGGTGCCGAACTCATCGCGCATGCAGCTGCGGTGCCGGACATGCGCTCGCGCGGAGGCGATCAGCTGGCGGCGCTGCGCACACTGCTCGGCCCTGCCGCGGAAGGCACCGTGCCCACGCTGCCGAAGCGCCTGATGGAGGGCCCGGACACGCGACTGGAGCTCGGCGGCACCGTGTTCGAGTTCCGCCACCGCGGTGGCGGTCACACGCCGGGCGACATGCTGGTCTGGTTGCCGCAGGCCCAGGTGGCGTTCGCCGGCGACATCGTCTATGTCGATCGATTGCTGGCGGTGCTGCCCGTCAGCAGCACCCGGGCCTGGCTGGACGCGTTCGCAGCCCTGGAGCAGCTGGCACCACCGCGCATCGTGCCGGGCCACGGCAGGGTCACGGACCTGGCTGCGGCGCGCAGCCAGACGCGTGCCTACCTGGCGGCCTTGCGTGCGCACATGGCGCGGGCAGTCGAGCAAGGTGTCGATGTCAGCGAGGCGGTGAAGTCCTTCGACGCCAAGCCGTTCCTGCACCTGTCGAACGCTGTCGACCTCAACCCCGGCAACGCCAGCCGCGCCTTCCTCGAGGTCGAGCGCGAGTAACCCGCTTCACCCGGGGCGCGCTGCTTCGAGCTGATTTGACGAAGATCACGGCCGCCCATGCCAGACCCGGTAGCGTCGAGGGACGCTGCCCCAGGAGGCTGGACATGCTGCCCTTCACGCGCGAGCAGTTCTTCGGCGTCTTTGCCGACTACAACGCGGCCGTCTGGCCGGCCCAGGTCGCGGCCTACCTGTTCGGCCTGACCGTGGTGCTCGCGCTGCTGCGGCCGTCGCCGTTGGGGCGCCGGTTCGTTGCCGGCGTGCTGGCGGCGATGTGGGTCTGGACTGGCGTGGCGTATCACGCGGTCTTCTTCGCCCGCATCAACCCGATCGCGTTCGGCTTCGGCGCGCTGTTCGTCGGGCAGGGCGTCCTGTTCCTTGTCGCCGGTGTGGCCCGGCGGCGATTGGTGTTCGGGCAGCCGCCAGGTTTCACCGCGGTCCTGGGCTGGGTGCTGGTGGCCTACTCGATGCTGCTCTACCCGCTGCTTGGACAGTGGTCAGGTCATGGCTACCCGGCGATGCCGATGTTCGGCATCACGCCGTGCCCGGTGACTCTATTCACCTTCGGGGCGCTGCTGCTCACGTCGGCGTCCGTGCCTCGCTGGCTGCTGATCATTCCGCTGGCCTGGTCGCTCGTGGGCGGCAGTGCTGCCTTCATGCTCGGTGTGCCGCAGGACTGGCCCTTGCTCTTCAGCGGCCTGACGATCGTGCTGCTGATCCTTCGTGATCGTCGGCGCACAGGAGCGCATGCAGCGGCATAGGGGCGGTGCTCTCAGCGCAGCGCATCGGTTCGCGCTGGCCTTTGGGCAGAATGGCGGGAACTCCACTCCAGCCGCCCGGTCGTTTTAGAACGATGCCGTGGTTCGACCCGTTTATCCATCTGCTCGCGGCCCTGGGGCTGTCTCGCCAGGAGCCGGTGAGGCCGGCTACCGGACTCGTTGCTGCAGTCGTCGTGTTCGACCGCGAAGACCTGTCGATGCCCTGCATCGGCGTTGCGGACGAGGAGGCGATCGTGGATCAGCTTAGCGTCGCTGTCGAGCGCGGTGCCCAAGGCAAGTTCGACGGCGCCGACTGGTCGGCCGAGAGGATCCAGTGGTTCTTCTTCGGCGATGACGCCGGCCGCCTCGAAGCCGTGCTGATCGAGGCGCTGCGGGCCGAGCCGCGCTGCAATGGCGCGATGCTGCGCATCACTCGCAACGGCATCGCCGGTCCCTGGCGCGAAACCCGCATCTGACTGCGCAGGCTACGGCGCCCAACATCAGTGGCGATGGGCGTGGTGTGCGTCCGGGACGTGGGCATGCGCATGCTGCAGCGGCTCGTGCCGGTGTTGGTGGCTGTGTTCGCCCACGGGCATCGGCTCGTGCACGTGGTCGTGGTGTCCGTCGTCGTGGCGGTGGGCATGCTCGTGCTCCAGAGCATCGTGGTCGTGCTCGTGGCCGTGCGACTCCGCCAGGTGCAACACCACGCCGGCCAACATCAGACCGCTGCCCAGCGCCATCAGGCCGCCGGCCGACCGGTCGCCGAGCACCACCGCAAACGCGGCGCCGATGAAGGGCGCGAACGCAAACACGGACCCCGTGCGGGCCGCTCCAAAGGCCCGCTGGGCCAAGAGGTAGAAGCGCAGGCTCAGGCCGTAGCCTGTGGCCCCAATGGCGAACAGGGCCGCCGCAGCGCTGGCCGATGGCAAAGGTTCGCCAAACAGGACCGCCAGCAGCAAGGTCGCTGTGGCGCCGAGCAACGCCTTGGCCATCACCACCTGCCCGGGATCCCGCTCGGCCAGGGCGCGAGACAAGGTGTTGTCCACGCCCCAGGCTGCGGTGGCCAGCAGCACGGCCAGCAGGCCCCACAGTTGCGCGCCGCCCGTGCGTCCCTGGTCGAGCACCAGCACCATGCCCCCGGCCAGCAACAGGGCCATGGCCGTCCAGACGCGGCCGTCCATGGTCTCGCGGTACAGGCGCCAGGCCAGCACCGCGGTGAACAGCGCTTCCAGCGTCAGCATCAGCGAAGCGCTGGTACCGCTGGTGTGCTGCAGTCCCCAGGCCAGGGCCACCGGGCCGACCACGGCCCCGAACCCTGCCATCGCCAGCAGCCGCGGCACATCCGTGCGCTGCAGCCGCGCCTCGCGGTCGATGCGCTGGCGGGAGAGCATACCGACGGCGGCGGCTCCGGCGTAGAGCAGCGCCGCCGTGCTGAACGCACCGAGACCGGCGCCGAACTGTTGCACCAGCGGCGTGCTGATGCCGAACAGCGCTGCAGCCAGCAGGGCGAGCAGGCCGCCTCGAAGGGCGGGCAGAGTCGTGGCAGACAAGGCCATCTACTTGACGATGAAGCGGACGGTGATCGCCGTCGTGTTTTTCAGTATCAACGGACCATCACGTCCGCGACGAGACGAGCCTTCAGCGCACGTGCACGGATCGACGCCTCGGGTTCAGCGGCCCACTCGAATGAACTCTTCCAGGACCAGACCATGCCATCGATCCTGACGAATCGCACATCGCCCGCCTTGCCCTCCACGGTGCTGCTCTGGCGATTGCCTTCGAACTCGAAGGCGATCGTGTGCGTGCCGGGCTTGAACTTCAGGCGGACCATCGTGTCGGGGAGAGTCTCGATGCCCGGGCCATTGTCAGGATGGACCTTCACGAAGTGGCGCCCGTCTCCCCAGTTTCGCCGCACGACGAACACTGTCAGGGCGCTGGGGTCGGGGGCGAAGCGCTTCGCGTCGGCATCCGCGTTCAGGCTGGGGGCCGGCGCGCTGGTGCACGCGATGACGCGACCCTTGTTGGTCTTGTAGCAGTGTGGTGCTTCGGCTGCCGGATCGGGCGGCGGTGGGGTGGCACAGCCAGCGAGTACCGCGGCGACCGCGACAATGGTGAACAGGTGGATGCGCGTGGATTTCATGAAGGTGTCTCCATGGTTGACGAAAGAAGTGATCAGCGTTCGACAGGCCGAGCCTGTTCGCCCAAAGCAACCCGGCATCGATCTGAAGTCGGTGCTGCGCGCGCAGGGCTTCTGCGTGAGCAAGCCGAGACAGGCTTCGGTCTTGTTCGTGAGTGGCAGCCGTTCTGAGCCGGGTCGCGTGGCGACTTGCAACTCCTCATGAGGCGCCCGGGATGCGCACCCGCATCAGCTTCACCGAGTTGACGAACACCAGCACGTCGGGCCCGAGGTGAATGATGGCGGCTTCGATCGGCCCGATCCAACCCATCAGCGCGGCGCTGATGCCCAGCACATGCACCACGCCGACGCCGACGAACAGATTCTCCTGGACCGTGCGGTAGGCGCGGCGGGCGATGGCGCGGGCGGCGCCGATCTTGGCCAGGTCGTCCGTCATCAGCGCCACGTCGGCGGCCTCCAGCGCTGCCTGCGTACCGCCGCCGCCCATGGCGATGCCGACGTCGGCACGCGCCAGCGCCGGAGCGTCGTTGATGCCGTCGCCGACCATGGCCACGCGGTGACCCTGCTTCTGCAGCTCGGCGATGACGGTCACCTTGTCTTCGGGCAGCAACTCGGCATGCACCTCGTCGATGCCCAACTGTTGGGCCACGGCGCGCGCCGTAGCGGCGTTGTCGCCGGTGAGCATCACCGTACGCTTGACGCCCGTGGCCTTCAGCGCCACCAGCGCCTCGCGCGCCCCCGGGCGCACCGCATCGGCAATGTGCACGATGCCGGCAAAGCGGCCGTCCACGGCCACGTGCACCGGCGTGCTGCTGCCGATGCCCGCGGCGTTCCCTGCCGCCGTGGCGGCAGGCAGCACGACGCCGGCCTCGCTCAGCAGCGCCGGATTGCCGACCAGTACCGCACGGCCTTCCACCGTCGCCTTCACCCCGCGCGCCTGCATCTGTTCGTACTGCTGCGGCTCGGGCACCTCGATGCCGAGTTCCGCCGCATGCGCCACCACGGCTTGCGCCAGCGGGTGCGCCGACCGCCGGTCGGCAGCGGCTGCCAGCCGCATCAGCTCGCGTCCGTCGATGGCGGCGTCCTGCGTCGAGACGCTCACCACGGCAGACCGGTTGGCGGTCAGCGTGCCGGTCTTGTCGAACACCACCACGTCGACCTTGGCCAGCAGTTCCAGGTACAGCCCGCCCTTGATGAGGATGCCATTGCGCGCCGCGCGTGCCACCGCTGCGATCATCACCAGCGGTGTGGCCAGGCCGAGTTCGGCCGGCGAGGTGAAGATCAGTAGCGTGACGACGGTGCGGATGTCACGCGTCACCAGCCAGACCCCCACCAGGAACACCAGCACCACCGGGATCAACCAGGCCGCGACGCGATCGGCCAGTTTCTGCACCGGCGCTTGATGCGCCTCAGCGTCTTCGACGAGGGAGATGATGCGGGCGAACAGCGTGTCGGCGCCGAGCTTGTCGGTGCGAACGTCGAGTGCGCCGCTCGCCAGCACGGTGCCGGCGAAGACCGTCGAGCCGACCTGCTTGTCCTTGGGCAGGCTCTCGCCCGTGATCGAGGCTTCGTTGACCGCGCCCTGGCCGCTGAGCACGCTGCCGTCGACCGGCACCTTTTCCCCCGCGCGCACCAGCACCACGTCGCCCACACGCAGCTCGGCCACCGGCACGCTGCGTTCGCCGGCCGCGTCGCGCACCAGCGCGACCTGCGGCACCGAACCGATCAGCGACTTGATCGAGGCGCGCGCGCGGTCGGTGTTGAGCTCGGCGATGAACTCGGCGATCAGAATGATGACCATCAGCACCGCACCGGCCACCGTCTCGCCGCCCAGCATGGCCACCAATGTGGCGATGGTGACGAAGATCTCGGTGCCGATCTTGCGTTCACGCAGCAGGTCACGCAAGCCGGTCTTCAACAGCGGATAGAGGCCGATGGCCACCGCCGCCCACAGAACTTCGATGGGCGCGGCCTGCTGCCAGTACAGCAAGGCCGTCAGGCCGGTGAGCACGATGCGGCCAACCTCGACCCAGCGCTCGCGTGTCATGAGCGCACCCCAGCCGGTGGCGTAGGCGGCTGGCGGGGTCGGGACGGGCGTCGTGCTCATGCGCAGACTTTCGTTTCGGGACGTCGCTGATCAGTCAGTCGCCAGATCCCAGATCAGGTGGGCGTCGATCAGCAGACGGTAGTTCCAGCGCAGGGCTTCAACACGCGCCTCACCCGCCGCGCGCAGGGCGTCCAGGGACTGGCGGCGCACGAGCAGCAGTGATTGCAGGTCCACCTCTCCCAGTGCGTAGGCGCGCTGGGTCAGACGGGCACTCTCACGCGCCGCCTCCGCACCCCGCTCGGCGATGCGCCAGCGCTCGACGCCGCCCACGGCGTCGGCATAGGTCTCGGCGATCTGCATTCCGATGCCCTGGCGAGCGCGATCCAGCGCCGCGCGTGCAACCTCCAGTTCCTGCAGCGTCTGTTGCAGTCGCTGTTCACGCACCGCGCCACCGAACGGAATGCTGAGGCTGATGCCGATCACACGCTCGTTGCGAAAAGCTTCGTTCGAGGTGAACACGCCCACGGTTGGGTCGGACACCTTGTCGGCGCGGGTGCGCGAGGCCGCCAGCTCGGCCCGGCGCAGGTGTCCTTCGGCGATCTTCAGCGGGCCGGCTTCGGCCAGGATGCGCTCGTTCCACCGCGCTGCGGGCCACTGTGGTCCGGTCGGGTCGGACAGCGTGGCAGGCGTCAGCGCGGCCTCGGGGAAGCGCAGCTTCAACTTGGCACGCGCCTTGGCCAGTGCGGAGTCGGCCTGACTGGCCTGGCGCAGCACCTCGGCCAGGTCGGACTGCGCGATGCTGAGGTCCAGCGCCGACGCATCGCCGGCACGCTTGCGCTTGTCGACGGCGGCCAGATTGGCCTCGGCAAACGACCGCTGCTCGTTCAACAGCATTTGCGCGCTCTGGGCTGCCTGCCAGTCCAGCCACAGGTCCGACAAGGCACGCGCCACCTCGTGGCGCGCTTCGCGCACGCGGGCGCGCCCGATCTCGATGTCGGCCTCGCCCAGCCGGCGGTCAAGCTCGGCCTTGCCACCGATGCGGATGCCGCGCTCGACACCCACCGACCATTCGGTGGTGTTGCCGACGCCCCCCACGTTGCGCCGCTGCGTGCTGGCATTGGCCGTCCACTCGTGCGGGCCCGCTGCCAACACGGCCGCGCCATGGCCGGCTGCAGCCAAGGCGCGCCGCGCCTCGACGACGGCCGGGTCCTTGTCGATCCAGGCCACGGCCAGCTCTGTCGTGGGCAGGTCCCTGGGCGTGGCCACGCCTTGTGCCCCAGCCGCTGCGCAGATCACCAAGGCGGCCAGTCCCGCTAGTACTTGTCGCTTCATGCGAACTCCCCATCAAGGGCCAGCGGTGTGGCCCAGTAGCGCACACCCGTGCCGGCAAAGTCACGTTGCAGCAACGCGCGCAGTTGTTCGAGCTCCTCGGTCGTCAGCAGCACGCTCACCTGCATTGCACGGCTGCGGCCCATCACCTGTTCGGTGGCGCTGAGCCGCTGCTGTCCGCTGCCGTGGCTGTGGGTGGGCGTGCTGGTGAAGACTTCGCTGCCGGCGTTGGCCAGCAGCACATCCAGCAGCTTCTCTTCCACGGTTGGCGGGCAGATCAGGGTCAGGCAAAAGTCAGCCATGGGCGGCCTCCTGCGGAAAGGTGCGACTCAAGACGGCGTCGGTACGTGAATGCGCAAAGCGCAGGTACAGGATGGGCAGCAGGATCAGCGTCAACGCCGTTGCAGTGATCAGCCCGCCGATGACAACGATGGCCAGCGGGCGCTGGATCTCCGAACCCGGCCCGGTGGCAAACAGCAGCGGGATCAGGCCGAAGGCGGTGATCGACGCCGTCATCAGCACCGGTCGCAATCGCCTTCGGGCGCCCTGGGTCACGCTGGTGAGCAGGTCATGCCCTTCGGCGTGCAACTGGTTGAAGTAGCTCACCAGCACCACGCCGTTGAGCACCGCAATGCCAAGCAGCGCGATGAAGCCCACCGAGGCGGGGACCGAGAGGTATTCGCCCGTGACCCACAACGCCACGATGCCGCCGACCAGGGCGAACGGGATGTTGCTGAGCACCAGCAAGGCCTGCCGCACCGAGCCGAAGGTGCTGAACAGGATCAGGAAGATGAAACCCAGCGACAGCGGCACCACCAGCGCCAGGCGTGCTGCCGCTCTCTGCTGGTTCTCGAACTGCCCGCCCCAGCTGATTCGGTAGCCCGTGGGCAGCTTCACTTCGGCACCCACCTTGGCCTTGGCCTCATCGACGAAGCCCACCAGGTCACGCCCGGTGACGTTGGCGATGACCACGCTGTAGCGGCTGCCCATCTCGCGGTCGATCTTCACGGGCCCGCTCTCGCGGCTCAGCCGCGCCAGCGTTTCCAGCGGCACGCTCTGCCCGTCGGGCGCCGCGATGCGCAGGGCGGCGAACTCGGCCGGCGAAACCTTGACCATGTCCGGCCCGCGGATGACGATGGGAATGCGCTGGTTGCCGTCGATCACGGTGCCTGCGCGCTGGCCCTCGATCTGCACGCGCAGCGCGTCCTGCACGTCTTCCACCGACAGCCCGTAGCGGCCGGCCGCCAGGCGGTCGATCACCGCGCGCAGGTACTGCACGCCGTCGTTCTCGACCGTGTAGACGTCCTCGTTGCCCGGCACCGTCTTCATCAGCCCTTCGATCTGCGAAGCCAGCTCGTTGAGCTTGCCCAGGTCGGGCCCGAAGATCTTGATGGCCAGGTCGCCGCGCACCCCGATGATCATTTCCGACACGCGCATGTCGATGGGCTGCGTGAAGCTGTAGCTGATGCCGGGCATCTGGTCCAGCACCTCGCGAATACGGTCGATCAGCGCGTCCTTGCTCGCCATGCTCCATTCCTCGCGCGGCTTCAGCACCAGGAAGGTGTCGGTCTGGTTCAGGCCCATCGGGTCCAGACCGATCTCGTCCGAGCCGGCGCGCGCCACCACCCCGGTGATCTCGGGAATGTTCTTCATCAGCGTCTGGTGGACCATCAGGTCCAGCGCCGCCGTTTCTTCCAGGCTCACCGAGGGCAGTTTCTCGATGCCCACGATGATGTCGCCCTCGTCCATCTCGGGCAGGAAGGTCTTGCCGACCTGGGTGTAGACCCCGGCGGCCAGCACCAGCATCACGCCGGCCAGAACGAACACGACCATCTGCCGCTTCAGCGCCCACGCCAGCACGGGTTCGTACAGGCGCAGCAGGTGGCGCGGCAGCCACGGTTCTTCGTGCGAGACCTTCTTCAGCAGGAACGAGGCCAGCACCGGGATCACTGTCAGCGACAGCACCAACGAACTGGCCAGCGCGAACACGATGGTCAGCGCCACAGGCACGAAATACTTGCCCTCCAGGTCCTGCAGCGTCAGCAGCGGCAGGAACACGGTGACGATGATCAGCACGCCCGCGGCCACCGGCACCGCCACCTCGCGCACCGCGCGCAGCACGATGTGCAACCGCGGCAGCTTGCCGCCGGCAGTCTGCCGGCCCAGGTGCTGCACGATGTTCTCGACCACGACAATGGCCGCGTCGACCAGCATGCCCAGGGCGATGGCCAGGCCGCCCAGGCTCATCAGGTTGGCCGACATGCCGTAGCCGCGCATCAGGATGAAGGTTCCGAGTGCCGCCAGCGGCAGCACCACGGCCACCGCCACGGCGGCGCGCAGGTTGCCCAGGAAGGCGCCCAGCAGCACCAGCACGATCAGCGTCGCCTCCAGCAGCGCCTTGGACACCGTGCCCACGGCCTTTTCCACCAGAGAGGCGCGGTCGTAGAAGACCTTCAGCGTGACACCGGCCGGTAGCGTGGGTTGCAGATCGGCGATCTTGGCCTTCACGCCATTCACCACCTGCTGCGCGTTGGCGCCCGCCAGGCCCAGCACCAGGCCCTGCACGGCCTCAGCCTTGCCGTCCATGGTGACGACGCCATAGCGCGTGGTGCTGCCGTCGCGCACCAGCGCCACGTCGCCCAGGCGCACGGCGGTGCCATCCTTGCGCGCCACCACCACCGCGCGCAGGTCGTCCTGCGTCTTGATGCTGCCTTCGGTGCGCACCAGCAACACCTCGCCGCCTTCGCCCAGGCGGCCGGCACCGTCGTTGCGGTTGTTGGCTTCGATGGCAGTCTTGATCTGTGCCGTCGAAAGCCCCAGCGCCTGCAGCTTGGCGGGGTTAGGCAGCACCTCGAAGCTGTGCACCTTGCCGCCCAAGGCGTTGACGTCGGCCACGCCGGGCACAGCGCGCAGTGCGGGGCGGATGACCCAGTCGAGCAGGCTGCGCCGTTCCTCCAGCGTCAGCTGCGGCGCCTCGACCGTGAACATGAACATCTCGCCCAGCGGCGTGGTGATCGGCGCAATGCCACCGGTGATGCCCGACGGCAGGTCGCCGACGATGTTGTTCAGCCGCTCGGCCACCTGCTGGCGGGCCCAGTACAGGTCGGTGCCGTCCTGGAAGTCGACCGTGACGTCGACCAGACCGTACTTGGTCACCGAGCGCAGGATGCGCTGCTTCGGGATGCCGAGCATCTCGACCTCGATCGGCACCGCGATGCGGCTCTCGATCTCCTCGGGTGTCATGCCCGGTGCCTTCATGATGATCTTCACCTGCGTGCTCGACACGTCGGGGAAGGCATCGATGGGCAGCGAGCGGAAGGCGTACCAGCCGAAGCCGGCCAGCAGCACCGCAGCCAGCAGCACGAACAACCGCTGCGTCAGCGCGAATTGCACGAGACGGTTCAGCATGGCCGGGCTCCTGTCGCGAAAAGTCGTGCGCAGATGCCGTTCATTTGTCACCCCCGCTCTTGCCTTGCCAGGCGGCCTTCAGCGCGATGACGGAGGCGGTCGCCACTTCCTGCCCCGACTTCAGTTCGCCGGTGACCTGCACCGACGCACCGGCGCTGGACACCACGCTCACTGGCCGGGCGATGAAGCCCTTGTCGGTGCGCACGAAGACATAGGCCTGGTCGTCCTGTCGCGCGACCGCCTGCAGCGGCAGCGCCCAGCCGGCGGCATTGGCAGCGAAGGGCACGCGGGCCTGGACCACCTCGCCGGGGCGCAGACGGTCTGCCCCGCGCGTGACGCGGGCCCGCAGCGTCACCGTCTGGCTGTCGCTGACCATGGCGCCCACGGACAACGGCATGGCCACCGCATCGCGTCCCACGATCTCGATCGCCGCCGCCTTGTTGTCCTTGAGCAGAGTGGCCGGCTGGCGGTCCGCCGGCACGGCGATGTCCAGCCACAACTTCTGCAGGCTGGCCAAGCGCAGCAACGCATCGGCTTCCTGCACGCGCTGGCCGGGCTTGATGTCTATGCCCAGCACCACCCCAGCGGCGCGGGCCCGAACCACCACGCCGTCCTGCAGCGTTCCGCCGGCGGAGATGCGCTGGATCGAGCCAGCGTCGATGCCGGCCAGACGCAGTGCTGCTTCGGCCTGGCGCTGCCGCGCTGCATCGTCCTGCGCCGCAGCCTCGGCCTCCTGCACGCGGCGTTCCGGGATGATGCCCTCGGCCAGCAATGCCTTCTCGCGCTGCAGCGTCTTCTGCGACAGCCGTGCCCGGCTGGCGGCTTCGAGAAGCTTGAGCTGCATCTCGCCGAACTGTAGGCTGTTCAACCGCAGCAGCGCCTCGCCGGCCTTCACGGCCTGCTGTTCGCCGACCAGCAACTGGTCAACCACGCCTGCCACCGGCGCACTGACCACCTGTTCCTGTCCCGGTGGAAGCGTCACCTTGGCCGCGTGGACCATGCCGGCGATGGCGGCGGGTTGTTCGAGCTTGAGCAGCGTGACGCCAAGCGTCTTCATCTGCGTGGCGGAGACGGCGAACTCGGCATTAGGTTCGGCGGCCAGGGCTGACGCCAGCAGGGTGCTGCTCAGGCCAAGGGACAGGTAGACAGCGACGCGCAAGGCGCCGCTCGAGCGAAGATGGACAGGCATAGGAACTCCACAGGCAGAAGGTCTCGCCCCGACGGCAGGGGCAAGTTCGAGCGCAGCGCGGGCGGCGCTGCGGCGGCTTCAGACGTGGAGGGGCGGCGCCCTGCCGTGGGGCGGCAGGCCCTTGAAGGCACTGGATCCTGCCCGGTGCTGGTCTGGTGGCCAGGCAACGGCCGGAGCAGGCCCAGGTGACCACGGCGCCGGAGTCAACCAGGTCGCCGCGGCAGGAGGGTCGTCCGACGCTGGCTCGCCGGCGATGACTTCGGCCGCACTCCGCAAGGCCGAGATGGAGTGAGAGACGCCGGGCGCCTCGTGGTCGTCGATGAGCGCGAGGGCGCCGGCGGGGTCCAGGCCGCGCAGGTCGCTCGGATGATCAGCGGCCGCCGAAAGGGTACCGCCGAGCGACCACTTCCCGTCGTGGCGGTGTGCATGAAGCGGCGAAGTGACCAGATCGACGGCCAGCACAGCCACCAGCAGCCAGCTCAACACCAGACGCACCAGCGCAGCAGCGTCGCGGGGACGCTGGTGTCTCGGCTGCTCGGGTGTGGACGTCATTGCTGGCGCGGGTCGGGACGCAACGGCAATCGGCTCAAAGGTACTTTGTGATGGCCTTGAACTCGCCCAGCGCCCGCCGCGACGAAGCGGCAGGTGTACCCGGAGCGTGGTCAAGGCAGTGATCAATGTGGTCGTGAATCAGTTGCTTCTTCGCCGCGGCGATGGCGCGCTCGACCGCGTGCAACTGCTGCGCCACGTCAAGGCAGGCACGATCTTCAGACAACATGGTGATGACGTTCTGCAGGTGACCGTGGGCACGTTTGAGTCGCTTCACGACGGCGTCATGCGAAACGTGAAGAGCGGTTGTCGGCATTCCTACATCCTATCCTAGTGGAGAGGATACCGGGTGACTGGATCGAGATGGCCGGCACTTTGGCACCGGGACGCACCCGGCGGCACCGCCCAGCACTGCTGGGCCGTGGCTCAGCGCACCGTGAAGCGCACCGTGATCGCCTTGGCGGCCGGCGTCACCAGCGCGGCCACCACCTTGGCACCCTTGGCCAGCTTGAGGCCCTTGGCTTCGAGCCTGTCGCCGGCCACCACCAGATCGGCCTCCGACTTCTCGGCGCCGTTGAGCACCGTCAGCTTGCCCTTCAGGCCGGTGGGTGCCATCGGCTTGCCATGGTCTTCGACGTAGATCGCCGCGCCATCGGGCGTGCTGACCAGTTCGAACCCCAGGTCGCTGGCGGTGGCGACGACTCCGCCATGCTTGGCAGCGGCGCCGCCATGGGCCATCGCCACATTGAACGACAGGGCCGACAGGCCCAGCACCACCATGGTGAGCAGCTTCTTCATCATCACTTCAATCTCCTTCAAGGATGCGGCGCACTGGAACAGGCGGCGCCGCCAGGCCTGATTTCAACTCAGTGGCGCCCGGCCGCCCGAAGCCACTGAGCCCCCGTCGGGGGCGCGAGCGAAAGCGAACGTGCGGGCTCCATGTCAATAGGCTTCCTGGGTTCCCGCTGCGCCCTGCGGCGCCTCAGGCTCGGCCCGGGTCAGCCGCTGCGTGGCCTTCTCGCCGAACAACCAGAACAGCACCGGCGTGAGCAGGGTGTCGAGCAGGGTCGAGCTCACCAGGCCACCGAAGATCACCACCGCCACCGGGTGCAGGATCTCCTTGCCCGGGGCGTCGGCCGCGAGCAGCAGCGGGGTCAGCGCGAAGGCCGCCACCAGTGCCGTCATCAGCACCGGGGTCAGCCGCTCCAGCGAGCCGCGCACGATCATGGCCTGCGAGAAGCTCTCACCCTCGAACTTGACGAGGTTGATGTAGTGGCTGATCTTCAGGATGCCGTTGCGCGTGGCGATGCCCGCCAGCGTGATGAAGCCCACCATCGACGCCACCGACAGGCTCACGCCTGCGATCCACATCGCCAGCACCGAGCCGATCAGCGCGAGCGGGATGTTGGCCATGATGATGCCGGCCAGCACCACCGACTGGTAGCGGCTGTACAGCACCAGGAACATCATCACCAGCGACACCACCGAGAGGCCGGCGATCAGGCGCGTGGCCTGCTCCTGGGCCTGGAACTGGCCTTCCAGGCTGATGAAGTTGCCGGTGGGCAGAGCCGTCGTGTCGATGATGCTGCGGATGTCCTTGATCACCCGCCCCATGTCGCCGCCGTCGGTGTTGGCGTAGACGATGATGCGGCGGCGCCCGTTCTCGCGGCCGATCTGGTTGGGGCCATCGGTCTCTTCCACCGTGGCGATGCTCGACACCGGAACGCGGCCGGCCGGCGTGTCAATCAACGTGCGCGCCAGGTCTTGCGGGCTGCGCTGGTTGTCGGGCAGGCGCAGTACCAACTCATAGCGGCGGGGGCCGTCGACGATGTCGGCACCGTGTGCTCCGTCCGTCAAGGCTTGCAGCACGCGGATCGCCTCGCCGGGCGCGAGGCCCATTTGCGCTGCCTTGCGGTGGTCCAGACGCACAGTAATCTGCGGGATCAGCACCTGCTTCTCGACCGTGAGGTCCACCAGCCCCGGCACGCCCGCCAGCTGGCTGCGCATCTGCTCGGCCAGCCCGCGCAGGGTGTCCGTGTCGTCGCCGAAGATCTTCACCGCCACCTGCGCCCGCACGCCCGACAGCAGGTGGTCCAGCCGGTGGCTGATCGGCTGGCCGATGGTGGCCTGCGCCGGCAGTGACGACAGTCGCTCGCGGATGTCGGCCATGATGGTCTCGCGATCCCGCTCGCTTCGTTTCAAGTCCACGTCGATCTCGGCCGAGTGCACACCCTCGGCGTGTTCGTCGAGTTCGGCGCGGCCCGTGCGGCGGCCCACTTGTGTGACCTCGGGCACCTGGCGGATCAGCGTCTCGGCCACCGCGCCGATGCGGTTGGACTCCGCCAGCGAGGTGCCCGGCTGCATCACCAGGCCCAGCACCAACGAGCCTTCGTTGAAGGCCGGCAGGAAGGCCCGCGGGAACAAGGGCACCGTGACCGCAGCCCCGGCCACCGCCAGCGCGGCCAGACCGATGAGCAACTTGGCACGGCCGAAGGACCAGGTCAGCAGCTGGGTGTCCTGGCGCTTGAGCCACCCGACCAACGGACTGTCGCCATGGTCCATGCGCTTCATCGTCGGCAGCATGTAGTAGCACATGACCGGCGTGACCGTCATCGAGACCAGCATGGACGCGAGGATGGACACGATGTATGCGATGCCCAGCGGCGTGAACAGCCGCCCTTCGATGCCCGGCAGCGCGAACAGCGGCACGAAGACCAGCACCACGATGACGGTGGCGTAGACGATGCCCGAGCGCACCTCGACGCTGGCGCTGCGAACGACCTCCAGCACCGACAGCGGGTTACCTGCCGTCTTGTTCTGCTTAAGGCGCCGCAGGATGTTCTCGACATCGACCACCGCGTCATCGACCAGCTCGCCGATGGCGATGGCCAGGCCGCCGAGCGTCATCACGTTGATCGACTGCCCCAGCCACTGGAAGACCAGCGCTGTGACGGCCAGCGACAGCGGAATCGCCACCAGCGAGATGACCGTCGTGCGCACCGACAGCAGGAAGGCGAACAGCACGATGGCGACCATGATCGCGCCGTCGCGCAGCGCCTCGGCCACGTTGCCGATGGAGGCCTTGATGAAGTCGGCCTGGCGGAACAGCACACGGGGCTCGGCCAGCCCCTTCGGCAACCCTTGTTTCAGTTCGGACAGCGCCGACTCGATCTGCGCCGTCAGCTTGACCGTGTCGGCATCAGGCTGCTTCTGCACGCTGATGACCACCGCCGGCAGGCCGTTGTAGCCCGCATCGCCGCGTTTCAGGCCGGCCGCGAAGGAGACGGTGGCTACCTGTTCCAGCAGGATCGCGCGGCCGTCTTTCCAGGCCACGGCGATGCCGGCCAGATCCTCGACGCGGTTGCTGCGGCCCAGGTGGCGGATCAGGAACTCGCGGCTGTTCAGGTCGATGAAGCCGCCACCGGCGTTGCCGGCGTACCCCTTCAGCGCCTGCTCGACCTGCGTCAACGAGACACCGAACTGCGCCAGGCGCGCCGTGTCCGGCGCCACGCGCAGCGTGCGCACCTCGCCGCCGATGGGGATGACCTGCGAGACGCCGGGAATCGACAGCAGCCGGGGCCGCAGCACGAAGTCGGCGTACTCGCGCGCCTGCATCGGTGTGGCGACCGGCGACTTGCCGTCGCCCGGCTCCAGTGGAAGCGCGACGAGCATCACCTCGCCCATGATCGACGACACTGGGCCCATCACCGGCGTGATCTCTCCCGGCATCTGCGTGCGCACGATCGCCAGCCGCTCTGCCACCAACTGGCGGTTGCGGTAGATGTCGGTGCCCCAGTCGAACTCGGCATAGACCAGCGACAGGCCCACGCCAGAGGTGCTGCGCACGCGGGTCACGCCGGGCATGCCGTTGAGGGCCGTTTCCAGCGGGAAGGTGACGAGCTGCTCCACCTCTTCCGGCGCCATGCCACCGGCCTCGGTGAGCACGGTGATCAGCGGCTTGTTGAGGTCGGGGAAGACGTCGACCGGCGTGCGCCAGGCGGTCATCGCGCCGTAGACCATCAACAACGCGGCCACCGCCAGCACGAACAGGCGGTTGTGCAGGCTGGTACGAACGATCCAGTTGAACATGGTGTGTTCCCGTTCAGCGGATCTGCGCGATCAGTGGCGCACCCTGGACAACGACGCGGTTGTCCGCGCTGAGGCCCTGGGTGATGACCACGGTAGTCGCATCGAGCGGCCTGAACTGCACGGGCTGCGCGATGAAGCGCTCGGCGCCCGACTTGATCCAGACGATGGGCTCGTTGGACGGGTTGCGCACTACGGCCTGCGCTGGCAGCACCACGCCCTTGATGCGTTCCTTCGATTGCGCCACGACGGTGACCGGCTGGCCAATGGCGAGTGGCAAGGCAGCGCCCGGCTTGGATGCACTCACGGCGAACGTGATCGGCAGCACCCCGTCACGCATCGAGCGCGATGCACCCAGCAGGCGCAGTGCCACTTCCGGCAGACCCTGCAGCGACGCGCCGGCCACACGGGCGGACAGGCCGGCGTCGGCGGTGGTGGCCTCGACCAGCATGCGCGCCGGATCGACCACTTCGAACAGCACGTCCCGCGGTTCGACGACCTGGCCGACGACGAGATCGGCGCGCGCAATCACGCCACTGATCGGTGCGGTCAAGGCTTCACGGGACGCCAGGCTACCGCCGATGCTGCGCTCGCGCTCGGCCAGGCTCGTCGCCTCGACGCGTGCGGCATCGATCTCCTTGCGCGGTACGGTGCCCTCCAGGCCTTCCAGGCGTTGCACGCGCTGCTCGGCCAGCTGCCGCTGCGCCTTGAGCTCGGCCAGCTGGGCTTGCTGGCTGCCGAGTGCGTAGGGCTCAGCGTGATGGCGCACGTAGGCCAGCACGTCGCCGCGCTTGAAGGCTTGACCCGCGACCGGCAGGCCCTTGGGCCCGGGCTCGATGCGGCCGCCGTGCACGGCCTGCACGCGCCCGCTGGCGTTCGGGTCCATGACCACGCGGCCCGGCATCTCGACCGTCGCCGCGGCCTCGGACTCAGGTGCCAGCACCGTGCGGATGGCCATGCGCCGCTGGGCGAGCTTGGGCACGTTGACGCTGCCATCGGGCAGGCGCGCCAGCCCCGACGCATGGACGGCCGCGCCGGGGGCGTCGAGGTGCTCGCCGTTGGGGCCGTGTGCGCCGGGAGCGGCGTAAGCCATGGGCGCCAGGAACAGGCTAGCGGCCAGCGCCGCGGGAACCAGCCCGCGCAGGCTGTCGTTGAACGACCAGATCGGGTGCTTCATCACAGGCCTCCCTGCAGCTTGCCTGTGTCGCGGCGGCGCTGGCGCCACCAGGCGATGCCGCCGATCAGGCCCAAGGCTGCGACACCCGCGCCGATCCAGGCCGCGCGCTCCAGTTCGTGATCGTGACCATGGCCGTGATCGTCGGTGCCGTGGGCGTGCCCGTGGTCGTCCTTTGTCGCTGCGGCAACGACGCGAC
Source organism: Burkholderiales bacterium JOSHI_001 (assembly GCA_000244995.1). Taxonomy (NCBI): domain Bacteria; kingdom Pseudomonadati; phylum Pseudomonadota; class Betaproteobacteria; order Burkholderiales; species Burkholderiales bacterium JOSHI_001. The sequence continues at coordinate 2,342,158 of CM001438.1, forward strand.
CTGCGGCGTTCACCAGCGTCCCATCGAGCAGGTCACTGTCCTGGCCAGCGACCAGTGTAAAGACGAGGCCGTGCTCGCCCGGCCCTGCCAGTGCTTTCAACAGGGCCGCGTCGGTGACGGCGTAGTCGCCTTGCTCGGCGCGGAACGCTGCTACCGCCTTGAGCGCGCCGCTCTCGACTTCGAGCTTCGCGCCCAGCACGGGCTCGTTGGTCTCAAAGCGGTCGACCACGATGGCCAATTCGCTGGCACGCAGTTCGGCGACCAGTTCGAAGGTCTCGGACTTGGCCTCGACACGCGGCAGGGCCGACGCCGGGCGCATCGTGGCCGGGCCGTCCAGGTGTTCGCCGTTGGGGCCATGCGCGCCGGGGGCAGAGATGGCCGGTGTGGTCATGACCAGCCACAGCGCGATCGAGGCGACGGTGAAGCTGGCGCGGCGCAAACGCGGGGTGCGGGGATGAATGTGGGTGTTCATGGGAAGAGTCCGAGTGCATGTTGGAGGCGGGCGCGGGCGAGGCGCAGCGCGGCGGTCTGGCGGGCGGCGGCGCTGTCGGCCTGCGACGCGGCGGCGAGCGCGCGTAACAGGTCGGGCAGCGGCGTCTCGCCGGCACGGAAAGACTTGTCGATCAGCGTCGCCCGCTCGCGCAGCAGGCGGGCGCGGGCGGTCTCGGCGTCCAGCTGCGCCTGGGCCGATCGCTGCGCCTCACGTGCAGTCGCGATGTCGCTGTCCAGGCGCTCGCGCAGGCGCTGCTCGTGGGTCTGGGCCACGTCGAGTTCGGCCTGCGCCGCGGCTTCCAACGGCCGGTTGCGATCGTCGGTGCCGAAGGGCAGGCGCAGGCCGACAACCAGGCTGCCTTGCGAGGCTTCTGCGCGGCCGGGCGTGTCCTGTCGCACGCCGACCGTCAACTCGGGCGCGTCGCGGCGCGAACGGCGCATCAGTTCGACTCGCTGGCGCGCCAACTCGGTGGACTGGCTGGCGAACTGCTGCTCGGGGTGCGCCGCAGTGGGTGAAGTCGCGGGCGACTCCGTCGCAAGGTCTGCCGTCAGGTCGGGTGCCCCCGTCAGCCCGGTCAACAGCGTCCAGCGCGAACGCGCGGCTTGCAGGCGCTGCTGGACGTCGGCCTTCAGCGCTGCCGCCGCCAGGAGCTCCGCCTGCGCGGCCAGGGCATCGGCGCGAGCCAGGTCGCCCGCACGCACGCGGCGCTCGACGTCGTCGGCCAGCTGCTTCAAGGATTGCGCCTGGGTGTCGGCCTGGGCGAGTTCGGCCTGCAGGGTGGCGATCTGCCAGGCGGCTTCGCGCACCTCGCCGGCCAGGCGTAGGCGCGCCACCTGTTCTGCCGCCTGGGCCTGCGCTGCGGCTGCTTCGGCGGTGCCGGCGCGGGCACTGCGCTGGCCGGGCAGCCACAAGGGCACGGCGACGCCGATTTCGGTTTCTCGGCGGCCGGCGTTGCTTTGAAGGCGGTCGTCGCGGTGGCTCAGCGCCAGCGACGGTGGCGCCGCCCACAGGCTGGACGCCACGGCGCGGTCGGCTTCGGCCCGGCGCCGCTGGCCGTCGGTCTCGCGCGCGGCGACGGCGCGCTGCCAGGCGGCTTCAAGGGCGGCGCGGAGGGTCACCGTGCCAGCGGACGGCACGGGCACTGCTGGAAGCCTGGCCTGAGGGCTCGGCGGGGATGCGGCAGGCTGGGCCCGGACGGGCCCAGCGGCCAGGCTGCCCGCGATCACGCAGGCAGACAGCCAAGGGAGAGGTTTCACATCGATCCTGACGGTTCGGCAGCCGGGGCCGGCCGTACGCAGGCTCACATCACGCCATCGGCGGACAGGGGCTTGCGTGGGAGGCCGTTGCGGCGGAAGGCCGGGCGCCCATGCGTAGGCGCCCGCCGCGAAGGCGGGTCAGGAACGGGAACGAGGTGGCCGGAGCAGGCCTTCGGGGTCAGGGTCGGGCACAGGGGCCTTGTGCAGGCCACCGGGGGCCGCCGACCCCAGGGGTGGGAAGTCGTGCGAGGCGGACACGAGCAGTGCGGCGGACGCGCTCAGGTGATCGCTGACGACGTGCTGCACCGACTCGGGCGAATTGTCGAAGTGATAGGACCCATCCTCGTGGTGGTGGTGGCCTTCCTCCTGCCAATGCAGCGCGGTGTGCTCCATGTCGGCCAGTGCGTTGACCGTCGAGCCCGCGCGCGCGAGCGCCACCGATTGCCAGAGGATGGCAAACAGCATGACGAGGAGGACGGAGGAACGACGCATTGCGGCGCGAGTGTACCTAAGCGGCCCAGCGCCTGCCGTGGGTCGGGGCTTGGGCTGCAGCGGTCGCGGACTTGCGTCACGAGGATGTCGTGCCCGGCACCGGCCCCGAGACCAAGGCGGACACACAAGTCTGTGGTTTGCGGAGGTGGGCTTGCCGTGTCGACCCACGCTACCCCGTCGTTCTCGCCGTCAAGGTCTGCGCGCTCGCAGGCGAGCGCTTGCGGCCTGCGGCCGTCTGCGAACCCTGACTGCTGCGCTGCGGCGTGGTGCTCCGGTCTCGGGCAATCCCGCCCGACACAGACCGGAGTTCGCCATGTCGATCACTTCCACTTCTTCCGCTGTCGATGCCTTGCTGGTGCGCGATGTCGATGGCCAGTACCGTCCTGCGCGTGCCGAGGAGGTGCTGTCGCAGGCGCGGCGCGTGCTATCGCAGCGGGTGCGGCGCGGTGCCACGATGTCGTCGCCGCAGGCCGTGAAGGACTACCTGCGCCTGGAGATCGGTGTGCTGGAGCACGAGGTCTTCTGCGTGCTGTTCGTCGATGCGCAGCACCGGATCATCGAGCTCAAGCAGATGTTCCGCGGGACGGTGACGCAGACCTCGGTGTATCCCCGCGAGGTGGTCAAGGCCGCGCTCGGCTGCAATGCGGCTGCTGTCCTGCTGGCGCACAACCACCCCTCGGGGACGGCCGAACCGAGCCGTGCCGACGAGTTCCTGACGCAGACGCTGAAATCGGCGCTGGCGCTGGTGGACGTGCGGGTACTCGACCACCTGGTGGTGACGGGCGCAGAGGTCCGTTCCTTTGCCGAACTGGGGCTGCTCTGAGTTCCGCGGGGCGCCCCGCGGGCCCCGCCTTCGTCTGTGGTTGGGCGTCCGGGTCAGGCGAGGCTGATCCGGCGGAGGTGCAGTTCGAAGGGGCCAGCCTGTCGTGCGGCGAACATCAGGCCGACCTGGCGGATGCGGGCGGGATCGAGCGCCGGCGCGTTGCTGACTTCGCGACCGCGAAAGCTGGCGCGGAAGTCGGCCAGCGGCAGGTGCAGGGTCTTCCAGCCGGTGCCCGCAGGAGTGAAGCGGGCTTGGTAGTTCAGGCTGTCAAAGCCGTCGTCGGTCAGCAGGCTGAGCTTGAACTGCTTGCTGTCACCGCGCAGTTCGATCAGGCAGGACTCGGCACCCGGCAGGCCGCGTTCGCCCGGGCTGGATCGCACGGAGGCGAAGCCGCCGTTGCGCTCCAGCGAGACGTTTCCGGCGAACACTGCGTGGCCTGCCTGATCGTTGCGCAGCGTGCTGCGGGAGGTACCACCCATCACGCGGTCGTCGATGGCGTGCCAGGCGTTCGCCGCGTTCGGGTCGGTGAAGTCGAACAGCACCTTGGGCATGCCGACGGTCGTCGTCGGTCCGGTATGCGGGTACACAAGCCTCAGTGCCGGCGGCCGAGGGCTTGATGCTTCAACCAGGCTGCTCGTCGGGGGGTAAGCGCTTGGCCCGGGCCAGAGTTCGTGCCTTCGTCGATCAGTTCGCGCACGCGTTGCTGGGCCTGTTGTCGCTGATCGCTGTGGAACTGCTCAAACGGCGGCTCGCTGGCGTCAGCGCAACGATCGGCGGGCACGCGTGGGCCCGCGTCGAGACGCCCCGAGCGCGGCGGCGCGGACTTCATGGGTCTGGTGGTCATTGGCGGGATGATCTCGCGGTCGGTAGACGGTTGTCGAGATGTCGCACAGCGTGGTGAGTCGTGGTGATCGCGGCGCGCCTGTGCAACGCCCGGCAGGGGCGGCCGGAGCCGGTTCTGGGCACCACGCGGATGTCAGGCTTTGACATTTCCTGATAGAGTTTGGGGTGTCGCTGCTGGCCATCTATGGAGCACAAGCATGGGCATGAACGTCAACCTGACTCCTGAGCTGGAAACGCTGGTGCGCCGCAAGGTGGCATCGGGGATGTACACGTCGGCCAGCGAGGTGGTGCGTGAGGCGCTTCGGCTGATGGAGGAGCAGGACCAGATGCGTGCCGTGCGCCTGGACCAGTTGCGCCACGACGTGCGCAAAGGGCTGGAGAGCGGACCGAGCGAAGCCTGGGACCCCGAGGCCATGAAGCAGCAGGCCCGATCGCGACGCGCCGCCGCGAAGGGCTCCGCGAAGGTGTAGCGTCGTGGTGGTCCGCCGCCGGCCACTGGCTGCAGACGACATCGCGGAGATCTCGGATCACATCGCCGATGACAGTCTGCGCGCAGCAGACCGCTGGATTGACCAGTTGGACGAGCAATTCAGATTGCTGGCGACCCAGCCGCTGATGGGGCGGGCCCGCGACGAGCTGGCGCCCGGCCTGCGCAGTTTTCCGTTCGGCCGCTACGTGATCTTTTACCAGCCCATCGAGGGTGGCATCGATGTCGTGCGCCTGCTGCACTCGGCGCGCGATGTGGATGCGCAGTTCGGGCATCTGGACGCGTAGCCCGCGGTGCGGCCGCTGCGGGAGTGCTCAGCGCACACGCAGCATGTGGTCGGTCTCGCCCTTCTTGGTCTCGACGACCGCGTCCATGGCCTTGACCAGCTCGGCGAAGTTGGCGTGGCCGTGGTCCTTGGGGTCGAAGGTGGGGTCGAGGCGCTTGATCATGTGCCAGACGGATCCCTTGTTGACCCAGGCTTCGCCCTTGGTCTCCGCGAGCAGTCGCACGGCGCGCTTGAGCATCTCGGCGGCCGGGTCGGCCGGAGGTGGTGGTGGGGTGTCCTTGGCTTCGTTCGGTTTCGGCGCTTCTTCAGTGCTGGGGGCTTCGACCAGGCTGTCGTAGTAACGGAACTCGTGGCAGCTCTTGGCCCAGTGCTTGTTGGTATTCCTGCGGTTGCCGATGCCGATCAAGGTTCGGCCTGCGGCCTTGATCTTCTGGGCTACGGGCATGAAGTCGCTGTCGCCGCCGACGATGATGACGGTGCCGATGTGGGCAAAGCGGCTGATGTCTTCGGTGGCATCAAGGCAGAGCTTGATGTCAGCGCCGTTCTTGGCGGAGGCCCCGGGCGGGAAGAGCTGGATCAGTTCGACGGCGCTCTGCAGGAGCGCGTCGCGGTAGCGGCCGAAGTATTGCCAGTTGCCGTAGGCACGGTTGATGGCGACGGGGCCGAACGAGGCACCGAGTTCGACCAGGGCCTGGACGTCGATGAGCGGCTCCTGGACCTTGAAGCGGTTGTCCTGCTTGGCGTATGCGCCTTCACCGTACTTGGCCTCCATGAGGCCGGCGTGCAGGTTCTCGAAGTCCCAGTAGAGGGCGACGGATCGGCCGTCATCGTTGTCGCTCGGGTTCATGGTGTTCTCCCTGCCGGTCTTGTTGGAGTCATCGTAGTGCCTCCGGGCGAGGTGTCGATGGCCGGCCACGTGCCGCTCGATGGCGCTGTGGCTGGTGCTTGTGCAGCAGCATCGGCGTTCAGGTCTCTGTGGGCCTGGGCGTGTCCCCGCTGCGCGGGGCCGGGCCGTTGCGCTGCGCGTCGAGCCGCTGTCAAAGGCCCAGCGTCTCGCCCCCGACGGGCTGCCGTCCCTCACGCAACACGGTCAGGCCGGCGGTGCCGGCTGAGACACGTGGCGGCCCTTTCCCGTGCCCGGGGATCGCGGGCCCTGATTCCTTCACGCTGCGCGTGAACGAGGCCCGCTTGGCGAACTGACTGGCTTGCAGGTCGCTGCGCTGCGCTCCGCTCGGTGCGGCGCCGGCCAGATCGCCACCCCGGTCACCCGCCAAGCCCGGAGCCGGGCCGCTGAATACCGGGTGCAGTGAAGTGTTCGCAGCGGCTCGACCGCCGCGCCAGTCGCTGCGCTTGGTGGCACGTCCGCCGCAGAGCCGCCGCTGCTCGTGATCGTTCGGCCGGCTGCGCTGCAACCGCTGCGCCAGGCGAGCTGGCACATCGGCCGCGACGCTGCGCCGACCGCGTTGAGGAGGGCAGCCCGTGCGCCAGTCGTCCCACCGCGCTCCCCCCACGGCGCCCCCGTCAAGAGTGAGGGGGACTTGTGGGGGGATCTTCAAGCGGTGGGCCGGGAAACTGGCTCACTGCTTCGGCTGCGAAGAAGACCACCCATCCCCAACCCCTTCCCGTGAGGGAAGGGGCCATGCCCACCCCCCGCCCGCCCGTGGGCGGGAGCGAGGAAGTCCGAGCGAGAGGATCAGTTTTCAGGGAACCCGGACTGGGACCCGGCTGGTTGCTCTCGATTGGAGTTCAACATGGCAAACGTTTCTGTCATCCAGCGTCACGCGCACCTGGCCGGGGCCGTCAAGCTCGAATTCGTCAACGGCCGCGAAGGCAAGATCGCCAAGGCCGTGCTGACTGCGATCAGCAACACCCGGCGCGGTTCGGGTGAAGCCCGCGAGGAGGAGTCCACCGCGATCCAGTGGACGCTGTGGGGAAAGCAGGCCGAGAACGCCGCCGAGTACCTGGGCAAGGGCTCGCACGTCAACATCGTCGGCCGGCTGCGCAACAACAACTACGAGAAGGACGGCGAGACCGTCTACGGCATGGCGTTCACGGCCGAGGAGATCGATTACCTCGACAGCCGCGCCGAATCCGAAGCCCGCCGCAACGGTGGCCCCGGTGCCGAAGGTGGCAACACCAGCGCGGAGCGCCCGGCGCCCGTCGCCAGCACCCGCAATCCCCGCACCGCGCGCCAGCCGGCGCACGCCGACGCCTGAACCCTCATCGGGTGGGCGTGATGCCATCGAGCCGCGCCCGCCCTTCGAACTTCACTCAACGATCGAAGGAAACCATCATGTACTCGACCCCGACCCTGGCGACCCGCTTTGCCCGCAACACCCGCGTGATGCGCGGCGACCAGCCCCTGAGCGAAGACCAGATGCGCGCCGCCGCACCGTCCATCTTCGCCGAGGGCAAACACGCGAGCCGCTCCGAGCGCTACACCTACATCCCCACCATCGACGTCCTGCGCGGCCTGCGCAAGGAGGGCTTCGAGCCCTTCATGGTCGCGCAGGGTCAGAGCCGCGTCGAAGGCAAGGCGGAGTTCACCAAGCACATGATCCGCATGCGCCACGCTGGGCAGGTGCAGACCCGACCCGAGGCGAACGAGATCATCCTGATCAACAGCCACGACGGCGCCAGTTCGTACCAGATGCTGGCCGGTATGTTCCGCTTCGTCTGCTGCAACGGCCTGGTGGTGGGCGAGGTGGTGGACGACATCCGCATCCCGCACAAGGGCAACATCCAGGGCGAGGTGATCGAAGGTGCGTTCCGCGTGCTCGACGAGTTCGAGGCGGTGGGCGAGCACACCGAGGCGATGAAGGCGCTGACGCTCCAGCCGCCCGAGGAGATCGCCTTCGCGACGGCCGCTCTGGCGCTGCGCTTCGGCGAGCGCGGCGTGGAGGAAACCGGAGGGCACCGGCCCGCGCCCGTCACGGCCGAGCAACTGATCGAGGCGCGCCGACCCGAGGACATCGGCCACAGCCTGTGGACGACGTTCCAGCGCGTGCAGGAGAACGTGATCCGCGGTGGCCAGCCCGGCCGCAGCGCCCAGGGTCGCCGGCTGCAAACGCGACCGGTTGGCAGCATCGACCGGGGCGTGAGTCTCAACCGTGCGCTTTGGATGCTGGCCGAGGAGATGCGCAAGTTGAAGGGCTGACCGGCGGGCGGTGACTTTCTCTCGAAAGTCATCGCCTCCGCAGCCGCCAGCCGGCCCGACCATCGGGCCGGTTGTCCCTCAAGCACCCGAGGAGCTTCACATGGGCCACAACACCATCGATGCTGAGATTTCCGCCTGCGATGCGTTGTCGCTTCAGGCGACACAGGCCGGCGCCCAGGCTTTCGCGCGGCTGCTCAAGCTGGCCGAGGAGCGCGACTCCGGCCAGATCCCGCGCATCGCGCGCTTCCTAGCCGCCACGTACAACGGCCAAGCCTTCCAGCTCGACCTGTTCGAGCTGCGCGCGGTCGACATCGCCATCAGCAACGACATGCTGTGCTGCCTGGACGCGCTGCGCTGGGGTCGTGCCGACCTGCACACGCTGATCCCGGACGGTGACGCCCGCGTGCGCGCCGTCATCGACCGCTGGGGCCTGCGCTGGCCTGAAGGCGACTGATTCCGCGCCACCACGACATCGATGATTCTTCGCTGAGATTCATCGCGGCCGCAGCCCTGAACTGGCCCGACCATGGGCCTGGCGCGTTCGCGTCGGTGTGTGTCTTCAACCAACGCGCGCTCGCCGGCCTCCACTTCGTTTCGGCCGGCTCGCGCGGCCCGGCAGCGGCCCATCGAGGGCCGGCTGCCAGGCAGACCAAATTCCACCTGCCGCCACGGCGCGCCCACTTTGCGGGTCGGTGCCATGTGCCCGCATCACGAACGCATGCGCAGGAGGTATCCCGATGAAGACACTGGTGCTGTGCAACCAGAAGGGCGGCGTCGGCAAGAGTGCCGTTGCCACGCTGCTCGCCCACCACCTGGCCCATCGAGGCCAGCGTGTGCTGGCCATCGACCTGGACCACCAGGGCAACTTCACCAAGCCGCTGCGCCTGTCCGGCCGCGCTGCGCCTGCGGCCTTCGGCGCCGATGCGCTGATGACCGGCACGGCGCCCGCACTGCCGGCCCAGCGCTTCGTGCTGGTGCCGGGCGACCGGGCGCTGCTCGGGCTGGAGCGGCAGCCCGCCCTGCACACACCGTTCGCGCGCAACTTCCGCAGCTTCCTGGCTTCCGTAGCCGGCGCCTTCGACGTGTGCGTTGTCGATACCAACCCGAACCCCGACATCCGCGTGATCGCAGCGCTGGCCTCGGCCGATTTCGTGCTGTCGCCGATCCAGCTCAACCAGGAGGCGATGGACGGCGTCAGCGGGCTGCTCAATCACGAGCGGGTCGGCCTGCGCAAGATCAAGGCGGTGCTGAACTCCAAGCTGGTGCTGATCGGCTTGCTGCCAACGCTGGTCGAACCGACACCGTTCCAGAAGGCGAACTTCCTGCAGGTCGTCCAGCAGTACCACCCGCTGATGATCCGCATCGGCGACGGACCCGGCGACTTTGCTTCGATGCCCCGCCGTTCGTGCATCGCCGAGGCCCAGGCCGAAGGTGCCGTGCTGTGGGAGATGAAAAAGACCGCGGCACGCGATGCCTGGCGCGAGATCGAGCCCAGCCTGCAACGCATCGGCGACATCATGATGGCGCCGACCAAGACCCCGGAGGCGAACCATGCCGCTGCAGCTTGATGATCTGGCGGCGCTGGATGCGCCCGCACTGGATGCCTCCGGTGTGCCGCTGATGCTGTCCATCGATTCGATCGACGAGGACGCTGAGCAGCCGCGCCACGAGTTCGACACCAACGCATTGCAGGAACTGGCCGACACCATTCGAGAACGTGGCGTGCGCCAGCCGATCTCGGTACGGCCGAATTTGCAACAGTCTGGCCGGTGGATTCTGAACTTCGGTGCCCGGCGCTTACGGGCCGCTCGACTCGCTGGACTCACAACGATCCCCGCGTTCATCGACACCACCGCAGACAACTACGACCAGGTGATCGAGAACGAGCAGCGCGAGGGACTTCGCCCGCTGGAGCTGGCGATGTTTGTGCAGAAGCGCCTGGCCCTTGGCGACAACCAGGCCGAGATCGCCAAGCGGCTGGGCAAGAGCCGGCAGTGGGTCACACTGGCCACCGCGATGATCGAGCCCCCGGACTGGCTGCTGGACTTGTACCGACAAGGCCGCTGCCGGGGAATGATGGAGCTGTACGAACTGCGGCGCCTGCATGGCGAGCATCCGCAGTACATCGAAGCCTGGGTGGCCGATCGGGACGCCATCACCCGGGACGGTGTTGCGGGGCTGCGGGCGGAACTCAATGCTGCGGCCGTGGGGTCGGCTCGGCCTGGCGCGTCCACGCTGATGCAGGCGATCGACAGCCCGCCGGCCGACTCGGACCCGAGCGCCTCTGGACTGGACGCGGCGACGCCAGCCAAGCCTCGGCCGAAGACGAACACGCGACTGCATGTCGAGATGGATGGACAAGACTACCAACTGGTGGTCTCGGTGGCGCCGATCAAAGCGGGCCACCTGTACATCAGGCCCTTGAAGGGAGGCCCGCGATCAATGGCGCCGGCCTCGGCATTGAAACTGCGAGGGTTCGTCAGTCGTTGATCGGCGGCCCCTGACGATAGCGGGCGCCCTTGTGGCGCCCGTCTCTCTTGGGCTGTCCGATGGGCGTTGTCAAACGGTTTGACAACGCGACGCGCGTCCCGACCTCGCGATGATTCTTGCCTTGGAATCATCGGCCTTGAAGCCTCGATCCAAGCCAATACTGAATGCGTAGGTGAGTGCAGAGATAGGCGCGGTGGCGCCGTTGTCTGACACGCACGGCATGTCAGGAGGCTCGGGTTATGGCAACCTCGTCACGTGATCGACTGAGCGTCGATCTGCATGGTCTGAAAGCCGCGCTCTTGGAGCGCGCCCGGCTGGCCGGTACGTCACCCTCAGGCTGGGTTCGGGCGACGCTTGCAGAGGCTCTGGGTGGCCCTGCTGAGCCAGTCGAGGGTCTGCGTCCGCCTCGGTTCCAAGCGCGCGATGCGAGCCGAGTGCGGCTCACGCTGCGGATGTCCCGCGACGATGCTTCTGCTGTCCTGGCGGCAGCCCGACTGGCGGGCCAACCTCCAGGCGACTTCGTCGCCAACCTGCTAGCGGGGCAACCTGCGCCCATACCGGCCAAGGACCGCGCTGAAGCCATCGGGGCGTTGATAGCGTCCTGTGCCGAGCTTTCCACATTCAGCCGTAACCTGAGCCACCTGGTCTCGCTGCTTCGCCATGGCGCCTTCAGGCCTGCCGAGGAGTACCGGCTGATGCTAACCACGCTGGGCACCGACGTGCGCGAACACTTGGACCATTTCACTCGGGCGATGGCGGAACTCCAGCCACGTCGTGGCAGCGGCACGCATCGGTACCGTGCCGGCGCCACGCGGACGGGAGCACGACCATGACGCAAGGTCAGAACATCGACGGCGTCCTGCTCCAGTGGGGCGATCGGCTCTTCTATCCGGGTAACCGGATCGTGCACACCCGGCCGCAACCCAAGCTCGGCGGGCTCGCCGCAAGGCAGCGAGCGGCCGCCATTCGGGAGCGCATCGAGGCGACTGTGGTGCGCCGTGCGCCCCAGGTGATGGTGAAAGTCACGGGCGGTGGGCGGGGTATGAAAGCCATCGCCGCTCACTTCCGTTACATCAGCAAGAACGGCCGCCTGGACATCGAAGACGACCGCGGCGACATCTCACGCGGCAAGTCGGCGCTGCACGGACTGGCGGAAGACTGGCGCTATGGCGGTACTTTCATCGACGACATCGGCGACCGACGGGAGGCCTACAACATCATGCTGTCGATGCCACGGGGCACCGATCCGCTTGCGGTGCAGCGCGCGGCACGCGAGTTCGCCAAGGTCGAGCTGGCGGATCACAAGTACGTGATGGTGTTGCACGACCACCAGGCGAATCCGCATGTGCACATCAGCGTCCGGGCTGAGTCGAGGCACGGCAAGCGGCTGAATCCGCGCAAGGCCGACTTGCACCGGTGGCGCGAGACATTTGCCGAGAAGCTGCGCGATCAGGGCATCGAAGCCGAAGCGACCCGCCAGGCGACGCGTGGGCGGGACAGGAACTACGACACCCTGTGGCGGCTGAAGGCCCGGCAAGATGGGCGCCTGAGAACCACGCGCCCAGTGTCCAAGGCCACGGCCGCAGCGCAGGCGACACGGGCACAGGCTGTCGAAGCCTGGATGCACGTGGGCAGGGCGCTGGCTACATCCGGGGATATGGAAGACCGCAAGTTGGCTGGTGCCATCGCGGCGTTCATCAAGGAGATGCCGACCCGCCAGGCAGCTTCGCCGCAACGGGCAGTGCCTGAGCAGGCGATGAAGCCCAGGTCGATTGACATCGGTCCCCTACGGTGAGCGCATCCGAAGCACGAGCCGCCCCGAGCTTTGTGATGCCTTGTGCGTTCATCATCGACGTTAGGGACTCTGTCACACCTAGCGCGACTTATCGCGGTGCTTTGCCCGAGTGTTCATGGCTCTTCTGGAACGTCTCGTACATCGACGCGATGCGGAATACGTGCATCGTCGCTGCCAAAGCGCTCGTCAGTGAGTAGACGAAGAAGGCGTAACCAGCCAACCCTGCGGCACCGTTCAGCCAAGGTAGGGCTACCTTGAACAGGTCGGGCGCATTCTCCCAGTGGAAGTACATGGCCTTCGCGACGATCGCGAATAGCAACGCGATGATCTGTACGAGGATGAAGTGCACGAAGGTCGAGCAAAGCTGGACGTAGGCAGTAGGCGCCTCCGCGTCATCCTCGTCGGGCTCCGCGAGCAGCTTCCGAAACTTCTCGTCACCGAAGCTGGTGAAGATCGCAAACCCGCCGAGCGTGAATCCCAGCACGTTGGGCAATATCGACGTGACTTGGTCCCACCAACCCGCCGTCATCCATGCATTGAAGCAGATCAGGGTAATGACGAGCGCCGCGTGCAGGTAGAACGAGCGCGCCAGGGCGGCGATTCCCCCGTAGGCGCGCCAGTACCTCGCGTAGATGCTGAAGACGCCCCTGTACATGATTCTTCCCGTCAGCTGAGGTTGTCAGCGGTTCGGCGCAGTGCGTCAAACAGCGTCTCGACATTGGGATCATGCAGAACGCGTTCGCGCAGCGGCTTATCGACTGTCGACAACTCCTGCTTTAGACCGGCGGCGTCATGACCGGTCGCAGTCACCTTGCCATTGCTCGCCGCCACCTTCGCCAGGGCCACAGTGTCCGCATCAGGCTTGATCGACTGATTTCGCTCGGCATCCAGTTGGACGGTCTGCTTGCGGACGTTCTGCTTCTTCAGTCTTTCCTTCAACTTCTTCTCGATCTCATCGCCATCGTCCGGGTTAGGCGGGACCAGTTCGATCACGAGATGCTCGAGGGACTTGAGGCCAAGGATCTCATCCAGCGCATCGCGCTCAGGCTCCACCGTAATCTCAACGGGCGGAAACAGCCCTTCAGCCGCGAGTGGCGCAAACAGGCCCTCTAGCAACTGCTTGGCCGCACCCGCGGACAGGCTGTCCTGACGGTCCTTGGCTATGAGGAAGAGGCGGTGGGTGGTTGGTTTAAAGAGAAACGGGATTCTTTGCAGATGCGGCAGCAGGTGCTGAGGGATGCTGAGCGCTTCAAGGTCGCCGGGCGATGCGGCCGCCTTTGTCTGAGCGTTGAACCAAGGCTCATCGGGGTCCAGCTTCAAAAAGCGGTAGAGCTCGCCGGTCAGCTCCTTCTCAGCGTTCTCGTTGGCCGCGCCATAGAGTGAACCGATCATGCCGCCGTGCACGCTGCCCAGGCGCACCATTCTTTTGGCCGAGAACGCCACCGACAGCAACTCTACATACCGCTTCCTGGAATGCGGGGCGTGCATTGCGAGATTTAAGCAAGAGACTGTGATCGTCCGAGTTCTTTCCATGTTCTTTCCTACCCTGATTGAGTCAGTCTATCCGGCCGTCGAGCTTGATGTCCTTTGAATCGGTTGCCGACTGGGCTGGATAGAGTTGGCTCAGGATTTCTGACACCAGTTCCAAGGTGCCGAGGACCTGACGCGTCAACATCGGACTTCCGTGGGCGAGTTGGTTGCGAAGGCTCGGCAAGCTGTCGCTCAAGATGGCCACCAGATCCCATTGCTGATCCTGTGGCGAAACCTCCACCGGCGCTTCGTCGTCGATCTCCACGTACTCCAAGTCCTGATCAATCATGGTCTGGATTGCTTCGAGTGATCGCCTCTCGCGTGCTCGGTGCGCAGCGGTTTCGTGCCAGCGCCGGAAGCCGTCGTTGCGAACCAGCCCTTGGTCGATGGCGTAGCGCAGCATGCCTGCCAGCATTGGTTTTCTCTGTCCTGTCCTCTGATATGGCTTGGGTAGCTGCGCGGGCAGTCGCTCGCGGAGGCCGAACTCCAGCGTTGTCAGCGCTTGGGTGGCGGCGACCATGTAGAACCGATAGACGTGCCAGGCGTAGAGGTACAGATTTCTGGCGGTCTCGTACTGGATGGCAATCGGCTCAGGGACGGCAGGGCTAAGCTGCACTCTTGCGATGTCGGCATGATGCGCAGCCAGGGATAACGCTGCCTGGCCGGCGAACATGCCGGTTCGAGGATCAGGCGCCATTGCAGTTGCAGGTTCACGCAGGGCCTCGGCCGGATTGAGGTGCTGCCCATTCATGCGGCCTCCGCTTCCACGAAGTGCGCGGTTTGCTGGTCGTGCTCAGACGCCGTAGGTGACCATAGGGGCACCAGCTTCACTTTGATCGTGATGCTGCCGACCAGGCCTGCGACCTGTAGCTTGAACACCGGAGGTCGCACTGAGTTCTCGGTGCCGGACGGTTGCGGGTATGCCAGTTCAAGCGACGTGCACCCGTAGCGCGCGGCGTAGGCCAGCAGTTGGTACACATCAGATTCATCCACGCCGAAATCCGAAGCGTGAGGGTCCAACCGTTTCCACTTCGCATCGACTACACGGTCTATGCCGGCGGCAGCGCCGTCGAGGCCGACGTGCCAGACCGTGATGTCTGGCTTCAACAGGAACGCATCGGCCTGGTCGTGAGTTGCCAGGTGCAGGGGCGGCCCCTGGGTATGCACGATGCGGTCGATCCCCGCACTGGCTTCCTCCAGCCTGGCAGCGTGGGCCTCGAAGAGCTTGTTCATGTCGAACAGCAACCCTGGCGCCTGCGATGCCCCGGCGCTCAATGCCGGGCTGGCCATGGCCAGCAGCCACTCGCACCAAGTCAGCAAGGGGCCATAGCGGTGTGTCGTGCGGTCGCGCGGTAAGCGTGCCACATCGGCCGCCGACATTCTGAATGCCGAAATGCTGGCGTACCGGGCATGGGTCTCGAACCACATGCGCTGGGTGCTGGCTCTGCTGACCCACGTGCGGCACGCTTCCAGCGTGGCACGGACGGCCCGGTTGTAGGCGTTGTCGGCAGTGAACTCGTCGTATTCGCAGTGCAGAAGGTGCGGTCGAGCGAGGTTGCACCGGACGTGTCCGTGGGCCTGGAAGCGCCCCTTGATGACGGGAAGGTCGTCCGCATGGGTCACATAGCGGCTCAGCAGCCCGTGCCTGGCTTGGTCGCGCGCGCAATGCAAGAAGGTCTCGATGAAGATGTCCAGCAGAGGCGTGTGCACGGCCTGCTGCGGTACCAAGCCGATCTTGGTGATGGCGACCTGCCGGGCACTGTGCAGCATAGCCAGTAGGGCACCGCGCGAGCGCTCCAGTTCATCGGGCGTTCGAGCATCCGCCATGCCGACTTTGGGCAGCACCTCAACCACGCACGTCGGCAAGCGAACGATGCCGCAGTGTTGCGCGAGCTTGATGCCGCCCGACAGCCGTTGGCAAAAACCCCTACGCAGGTCGTTCAGTCGGAGAAGCGCCTGCGCTTCGGGTTCCGAAAGCCACGGGTCAGCGTCCGCCACCATGCCCGGCGCATGGTCTCCATCGATGATGGGGATGACTTCATGCTCAAGTACGGTGACGGTGCGCAGGCCGCCCATCGAATCACCCGGCGTTCTGCATAGTGCCGGCACCTTCTGCTGGGGTATCGGCGGCGGAATCTGGGGGCGGCGCAACGATCGGCACTGCGCCGTACAGGCCCAGGATGTGGGCCTCGCTCCAGGTGCTGGGCTCTCCCACCGAGAAGGTCGGCCGTGCCTCGGTCCCTACCGACTGTTTTGCACCAGGAAACAGCTCTGATGGCGAGAGCGATCGGGACTTGAAGAACACGCTGTCCTTGCCGTTGCCAGTCAAGACGAGGCGCACCTTTTCCATGTCCTCGAAGAAGTATTCCTGGAGCAAAGGGATCACGCGCTGCGCCAGCACCTGTTGCAACTCGGCCAGCGACGAGATGCCCATGAAAACGGCATGGCCGATGGCGTGGTCGCGATCCAGCAGGTACTCAAGCCGGTCGTTCATGCGCTGGAGCAACGCGGGTAGGTCGATGGCCCCCACCATCGCCGGCTCGATGTGCTTTGGCTCGGGTGGGCATTCCTGGAAGCGGAATCGCCGCCGAAGAGCGATGTCCATCATCGCAATGGATCGGTCGGCCGTATTCATCGTGGCCACCAGGTTCAGGTTGTCGGGCACGCCGAAGCGTGCCGACAGGCCTGGCAGCGTGACCCAGGCGCCTGCGTCGTTGGCTTTGCTGCCGGCAATCACGCGCTTGCTGGGCTCGATCAGCGTAATCAGCTCGCCAAAGACCTTGGCCACGTTGGCACGATTGATCTCATCGATGAACAGGGTGAATTGCTGCGTCGGGTTGGCATGTGCTTTTTCACAAAGCGTCAGGAACGGACCCTTCTGAAAGATAACCGCCACGCCCGAGCCTTCCTTGGCGGCAACCGGCCGCAAGCCGCCAATGAAGTCCTCGTAGGCGTAGCTGGGATGGAACGCCACGAACTCGAAGTCCTCGCCCTTGTCGAAGGCAGCCTTCATGCGGGCCTGCATTTCATAGGTCTTGCCGGTACCGGGTGGGCCGTACAGGATCAGGTTGTCGGCTAGGCGCAGCGTCGGCTTGGCGTTGGTTGCGGCTTCAACGTCGTACTCCGGGTCTGGCTCGTGCGCAGACAGCGGGGCAGCATTGGTTGTCTCGCCGTCGCCACCGTCAGCCTTGTCCGTGACCTTGCCTGGGTGGACGCCCTGTTGCTTGATGAGCGTGCCGACTGGCAACTCGTAGTAGTCCACCGAACCCGGGTGCTGCACCTCCAGGCGCTTGCGCAGGTCTAACAGGACGGTGTCCATGGCCGGGCGACTTTCGCCCAGCGCTGGAGTCCAAATCTTGTGCGCCCGCGCCACTTGGTACTTGTTGCCCTGGCTGAAGATGCGTTCAAAGGCATCGGGGAACAGCACATGGCACAGCGTGTGATACAGCTGCCGACCTTTGCCCGAGGGGATACTGTCGAGCCACAGCGCGAAGGCCTGAGCGTCTTTAAACAAGGCCTCGCGCTCGCTGCGAGGCTTGGCCACGAAGGCGGCGAAAGCCTCCACGGCGAACACGATTTCCATCCACAGGTAGTTGTTGTAACCAGGGCCGGCACTGCCCAGACCCGACAATACCGGCGTCGCCAAGTACGGCGAATTTGAAGGGAACGGTGCAGCCGGCTTCATGTTCCAGATGCGTTCCAGCGTCTTCGCCTTCGTCGGCGCGCGCAGGTTGGTGGGGCCAAGCTGCACGATCCAGAACACCTCAGTCATCAGCGCCACGTCCAGCGCCTTGCAGGTGGCCAACTGGCTGGCCAGCTTGTCGTAGAAGCCACCGTCGCCCACATCGGGCTGCTTGACGTAGTTGTCGATCAGGGCCTGGAAATGCTCGCTCGTCCACAGGGTCTGGCCGTCCAGGAACAGCGACTCTTGGTCCAGCAAGCAGCGCTGCTTGAACTTGTCGGCCGCGTCGAAGACCTGGGCGGCGTTGGGGAAGTGTGGGTTAAATCTGCTCATGACGGTTTCGCGCGCGAAAGTTCAGGTGGTTGACGAAGCTTCGCTGAAAAATCTGGCCAAACAATCATCTGCGGGTGACTTTGATCTCCCCGACCACGTCTGCGTCCGTGATGTGAGGGATCTGGGGCTCAACTGGCGATCTGCTGCTGAGCAATCTGGCGAGCCTTGTCAGGTGGTCAAGGCTGATGTAGGCGTAGATCAGGCCGTCCATGCTAGGTGCCTCGCCTCGATTGGCCTTGACGAAGAAGGTCATCTCCTCCTTGGGCCTGAACAAATGCTCGCCAGCGGCGCGCGCCTTCGATATCGCCAACGGGTCGTTCGGAAGCGGCAGCGAAATCGCAGGCAGGGACTCGGTCCCCTTGATCTGCATCTCGGTCGAGAGGGCCATCAACGAGGCGTCGGCACGCGCAAGCGGCACGCAATGAACAACGAGATCGCGATACGCACCCAGCACATGCAACCACCCGCCGGCAGCTGTGGCCTTCTGCAGTTCAGCCGTAACTGGGTCTGCCGAGTTCAGCTTGTCCAGCACGCGCTTCTTGAGGCCGGACATGCTGGTGATCACGTTTGCGCCGGCCAAGGTGCGATCCGGACAGGCATACATGGCGTAAAACTCAGCGAGGTAGTCGCGCAGCACGCAGGCATCTATCAAGAACGTCTGCAGGGCAAGATACCCAAGCCAAGTGAAGGCGTCTTCGAAGCGCTGGCCTACTCGAAAGCTGCCGCCTTCTGTTCTCGACCGGAGTTGATCGCGATAGGCATCCGACACTTGTCGCAGTCGCCACGCCGCAACCCGGAGCTGATGTGAAATTCGTCGTGCGATATCCCAGAGCCCGGAGTCCTCAATCTTGGCTCCAGCGTGGGCGACTTGCGCCCACTTGTCGATTTCATCCTGGCATGGCCATGCGGTGTCCGCCCAAGGATGGAACGACCGCCAATTGGCAGGTGCCGCCATCTGCAAGTCGCGTGGGCTCGACAGGAAGTCGACTCCGATCGGCGCCAACTCAAGCGCCTTGAGATCGGCATACAACGACGAATAGGTCCGGATAGTTGAGCGAATCCCCTTGCCACTTGGGAGAAGCGGCTCGAATTCCAACTTTGGATCGAGTCCATTGAAGGCCCGACAGCCGCCGGGAAAATGCACGGTTCGAGCTGCCAGCCAACCGGGGGCGATCCCAACGGTGTCGCGAACGCCGTCAGGCTCTAGTCTTGGGTGACCTGATTCGCCTTGGCTCATACGGTGGCGCGTGGTGTGCCCGTGCTCGATCTGCCACCATCTGGCTTCGTCTGCGGCGAGTCAGCGAAGACTCTTTCTAGGGTGGCAGGTAGCAAGGCAGCGTTCGCTTCGCGAATGGCGCTGTGCTTTGCCTTCAGGGGGGCTATGCGCTTGAGGATCTCAACGATACGAAGCTGATCGTCGAACTGCGGCAGCGTCATCTCAATGGTCAGAAACTGATCTGGTCGTGTGCGCTCTCTTCGGGCGCCGACGCCTCGGGTGGCGTCTTGTAGCTGCTGCCAGAACCATGCGGTTCGGACGATCTCGCCAATGTATTCGCTGCTGGCCTGGCCTGGCTTGCAGCGAAATGTGCGGTACTCGGGCGAGACGAACCAGTCAGCCAGTTCGGCTGGGCACCGTGCGATGGCACCCTCCCAGCCTTTGACTTGGCTGAGCACGATGGCGTCTTCGTAGAGGCGATGAAAGACCCTGTAGGTGGTTTCAACGCCGCTTATCGCTCCTTTGGAGAACAGGCCGCCGCCGAAGCCGCGAACGCCAACTTGGGGATAAGTTCCGGCCGGCTTGATCGGTTCGTCAACTTCATGCAGCTCGATTGCGTCGCCGAGACGAACGACACGACCGGCAGCGAACTTGTGGTGCAGGCTCAAGACGAGCGCCGCCGATGCCTTGTCGGCCTCATCCATATGGAGTTCA
Organism: Burkholderiales bacterium JOSHI_001; assembly: GCA_000244995.1. Classification (NCBI taxonomy): domain Bacteria; kingdom Pseudomonadati; phylum Pseudomonadota; class Betaproteobacteria; order Burkholderiales; species Burkholderiales bacterium JOSHI_001. The sequence continues at coordinate 2,361,755 of CM001438.1, forward strand.
AGCTGCTGGGTCTTCTCTGCCACCAGTTCGAGGTGCTGGACGATGCGATCTTGAACGGCCAGCTGTGGCACCGGTACGGTCATCCTTCCAAGCGCTGTCGCCGTTAGGGTACGGTTTCTGGCCACGGTGCCGGTAGAGGCACCGACGAGCTTGGTCATGCCCTCTGGCGTCTTGAAGTAGTGCGCCAGGAACGCCGGGTTCACGCGGGTCTCGTCGCAGGCGCAGGTCAACATGCGATGGTTGCCGACGCACCCGTCGTCGTCCAAGCCCGCCAGCGCCACTGCGCCTTCCCAGGCCATGATGTTGCTGAACACCAGGTCGTTCTCGCGGACAAGATAAAGCTCCTGCCAGGTGAACTCGGCGCCCTGCACCGTTCGGCGGTGGAAGGTGCCCTTGTTGAAGCTGCGCACACCCAGTTCGGTGTAAGTGGCGTCCGGCTCGGGTGCGATCACCCGGCGAACGAGCGGGGCTACGTCAGCCAGCGGCAGATAGGGTGTGGGGCTACCCTCGCCGAGTTGGACTTTGGTGGGCGTCCCACCGTATTTGAAGTCTGCATCAGCAAGGCAGGTGACGAGTTCGCTCACGTCGGCACCTCGTTCACCAGCGCCTCGATCTCCCCCAACAGGCGCATCACCTCGGCTTCGTGACCGCGCATGGCGGCAATCAAGTCCTTCGGGTCGGCGTGCGCTAGGCCGGCCTTGGCGTGGGGGTTCTTCAGATCCAGGTTGTAGATGGGCCAGTAGAGGGCGTCGCCCTCAGCCTGGGCCGCCTTGGCGGCCTGCTCGTGGGCTTGTTGTTCGGCCCTGGCCGTGCGCAGGCGGTCTTGCAGCTTGGCCTTCTGACTGGAGCTCGCTACGGCCGCGATTTCCTGTTCCAGTGTGCGCAGGGGTTTGGCCAGTGCCAAGGCTGCGGATCGCTCGGCCTCAGCCCGCTGCCAATACGGCGTGGCGGCTTGTACCGCCGCCGCACGCCTGGCTGCAAAGTCAATCTTCCAGGCTTGCGGGCCTTCTTCGCGGGAGTTCCACCAGGCTTGGGCAGCGGCAAATTCCTCGAACTGCAGCGGCGCCGTCTTGCTGTACTTCTTGCGGCCTTCCGGCAAAGGCAGTTCGTAGTACCAGATGGTGTCAGTGGGGCCGCCACGCTCGAAGAACAGCAGGTTGGCCGGGATGTCGGTGTACGGCGCGAACACGCCCTGCGGCAGCTTAACGATGGTGTGCAGGCGAAATTCCTTCAGCATCTCCTGCTTGATGACGGCGCTGATGCCGTCGCCGAACAGCGTGCCGTTGGGCACCACCACGGCCGCGCGGCCGCCACGGGCTGCCGCCTTACTGCCGGCGACGGGGGCGCCCGCCACGCGCAGCTTGCGCATGATGTATTGCAGGAACAGCAGCGCCGTTTCGGCGGTCTGCATGTTGGGCGGGAAGTTCGCCTTGATGCCGACCTCTTCCTCGCCACCGAAGGGCGGATTGGTCAGGATCACGTCCACGCGCTCGCTGTGGCCGATCTCGTTGATGCGGCGCTCCAGCGTGTTGCCATAGGCGATGTCTGGCGCCTCCAGCCCGTGCAGCAGCAGGTTCATCTGCGCCAGCATGTAGGGGAGAGGCTTGGCTTCCTGGCCGAACAGCGTGCTGCGTTGCAGGGTGCGCCGCTGGTCGGGGTTCTTCACCTGGGTCGCCAGGTGGTCGTAGGCCTCCACCAGGAAGCCACCCGTGCCGCAGGCCGGATCCAGCACCGTCTCGCCCAGTCGCGGGTCGCTCGCCTGCACCATGAAGCGCACCACGGGGCGTGGCGTGTAGAACTCGCCGGAGTCGCCCGCCGCGTCACGCATCTCGCGCAGCATCGATTCGTACAGGTGCGAGAGTGTGTGCATCTCTTCGCTTGCACTGAAGTGGATGCCGTTGATCTTGTTGAGAATGTCGCGCAGCAGGTAACCGCTGACCATTCGGTTCTGCACGCCCTTAAAGACGTTGGCGATGACCTCGCGTTGGCTACCCTTGGCGCCACGGCTGGCCAAGCCCCGAAGGTATGCAAACAGGCCAGGTCCTGCGCTGCCATCGGCCCGGCGGGTTTGCTCCTGCCCGATGAAGGCCAGCAGTTCGTCGCCGCTGATGCCGTCCTCACGGGCGGCCCAGTCGCGCCAGCGGTAGGGAGCCTCGATGATGGGCTCGTACCGCTTGCCGTCCAACTCGGCTTCCTGTGCATGGACGATCTCTAGGTCGTCCAGGAACTTCAAGAACATCACCCACGTCAGCAGCGGCAGCCGGTCGGCGTCGCCGTTGAGGCCCTTGTCCTTGCGCAGGATCTTGCGCGCGGTGCCGATCAGGGCGGACAGGTTCTCGCGTGTGGTCAGGGGCGCTTTAGCCTTGCGTGGTGCGGGGGAGTTCTTCGCTGCGGGTGTGGCGGTGCTGGCTTTGGCCATGGAATCGTGATCTCGTTCTTGCTGTTATTGGTACAAGGCGCCCTGCAGGCGTGACACTGCGTCTTTCATGCCGCGCACGCCACCGAAGTGGCGGGTTGCGATTTCGGAGGGGCTGCCGTAACGGTCAAAGGGCTGGACCTTGATTAGCTCGGACAGAGCGTTGAACTGGAGGATGCCGCGCTCGACGTAGCGGTCCAACAGCAGGGTCAAGATTTCGCGCGCCGTGTCGCTGTACTGGGCGAATAGGTTTGCAGCCTGTCGCCGGGCCTGTTCCGCACGTTGGCGGCGGGTCAGCAGTGGTGCGTTCCAGGCCAGATGGCACAGCAGGTCGAACGGGTCTGCGTCTGGTTGCTCGCTGCTGGAGGCCAGCTCTTCGAAGCTGATGCCGCGCTCGGTCAGCTCGCGCAGCACTTCGCTGCGGGTGTCGGGATCGGCCCAGGCTGATTGCAGGGCTTCGCGCGTGGGGTACAGCGTTCGCACGGCGCGGCCTGAGTACTCGGTGTACTTCACCACCTGCAGCTTCTTGCCGTCGGTGTCCAAGTCGTACACCAGGTGGCCGATGACCTCGACCTCACCGCCGTCGATGTAGTACTTGCGGGGCTCGTCGTTGGGCTCGTTGATGACGATGCCGGTTCCTGGGCCGATCTGTTCTTCGGTCAGCTCGTAGGCCTCAGCAGCCGCGTCTTCCTGCTCCGCTGCTTCGGCTTCGGTCGCCACTTCAACCAGCGCAATTTGCTCGCCGGCTTCATCGACCGTGACTTCCTCGATGCGAGCCGGGTCGCCGTCGAAGTCCGGATCGGCAAAGTGCCGGGTGGCCGTGCCGGTGAAGTCGATGATGTTGAAGTATTCCTTGCCGTAGTCCACTTTCAGGCGGGTTCCGCGCCCCACTATTTGCTTGAACTCGGAACGCGAGCCAACCACGCGCGCCAAGACCACGTTCTTGACCATCTCGGCGTCCACGCCCGTGGTCAGCAATTGCGAGGTCGTCAAGATCACGGGCGTAGGCTTGTCCACGTCCTGGAAGTTGGCCAGGTGGGTCAGGCCGATGGCCCCTTCATCGGCCGTGACGCGACAGACGTAGTCGGGGTACTGTTGGACGAGGTCGCTGTTGAGGTTGACCAGTTCCTGGCGCATCTCGGCCGCGTGTTCCTGATCCACGCAGAAGATCAGCGTCTTGGCGAACCGGTCGGTGCCCTTCAGGAAGTCGGTGAGGTGGCGCGCCATGGCCCTGGTGCGCGAGCGCAGCGCCACCACACGCTCGAAGTCCTTGGTTTCGTACTCGTCGTCTGGCACTTCGCGGCCGAAGCGATCAAGCTCGTCCTTGCTCGGCCGCCAGCCCGCAGCATCCACGGTGGTGATGACCCGGTGAACGCGGTAGGGCGCGAGAAAGCCGTCCTCGATGCCTTGGCGCAGACTGTAGGTGTAGATCGGGTTGCCGAAGTAGTCGTAGGTGTCTCGCGAATCCTCGCGCAGCGGTGTGGCCGTCATGCCGAACTGCACGGCCGGCTCGAAGTAGTCGAGCACGGCGCGCCAGGCGCTCTCGTCCCGGCTGGAGCCGCGGTGGCATTCGTCGATGATGATCAGGTCGAAGAAGTCTGGCCGGTACTGCCTGAACACATCGGCGCTGGCGTTCGTCAGGGCCTGGTAGATGCCGAAGTACATGTCCCGGCTCTGGCTGACATCGCCGCCCGCGATCTTGTGGCGCGCATCGCCAAACGGCGCAAACATCTTCGCCATCGGGTCATCAACAAGCAGGTTGCGGTCGGCCAGGAAAAGAATCTTCGGGCGACGGTACTCGCCCGTGCGGTTCCAGCGACTGCTCCAGAGGGTCCAGCAAATCTGAAAGGCCACACAGGTCTTGCCCGTGCCGGTGGCCAGGGTGGCCAGGATGCGCTTCTGACCGAGCAGAACAGCTTCGACAACGCGGTGGATCGCGATCTGCTGGTAGTAGCGTGGCACTTTGCCGGAAACCAGGTTGAAGGGCTCAAGCAGATGCGGTGCCGCGGCAGAGGGCAGGTGGACGCCTGCCGTCAGCCGGCCGAAGAGTTCTTCCGGGCTGGCATAGCGTTCGACCTCGCGCTCGGTGCCGGCCAGGTAGTCGATCTCGATGATGCGATGCCCGTTCGTGGCATACGCAAATTTCAGCCCAAGGGCCTCGGCGTACTCGCGCGCCTGCTGAGCGCCGTTCTCAGCCGGCAGACCGGCCTCTTTGGCCTCGACGACGGCCAGCGGAAAGTCACGGCGATAGAAGAGGATGTAGTCGGCACGGCGCTGCTTGCCGCGTCGAACCCTGCCACCAGCGACGAAGATGCGGCCGTTGGTGAAGGTGCGTTGCTCACCGATGGCGAATGGGGCATCTGACCACCCAGCCTGGACGATCTTTGGTGTGACGAAATCGCGGCAGGTATCTGCCTCCGTCATTGCGCTGTTGTGGGCCGGCTCCCTGGTCATCACTGGTTACCTCTACTTATTCGCTACCATTTGGCCATAGCTTGGCGAAGTCGAACGAAAGTTGGCGGTGATGTCGAATGGAAAGCAAGTACACGCAGGCGTTGGCTTGTGGAGAGGCATCCACCACCGTGTAGAGCATTAGGTAGTCGCCGTGCAGGTATTCACGCAGCGCATCCGGTGCGCCGGCTGGCAGCGCGGTCAACTGCCCCAGCGCCTCCGCTGACTGAGGCGGGTTGGCGAGGTAGCGCCGCCCAATACGCGGGAAGCGCCGCAGGTTGGGGATGACGGTGGCGCGCAGCTCGGCCAGCAGGTCATCAAAGGCAAAGCCGGCGTCCGCAGCAACCAAGAACGCTTCGATCGCGTCCAGGCGCTCCAGGAAGCTAGCGGTCAGCTCGACCCGGTAAAGCGGGTCAGCCACGCTTCTTGGTCGCGAGCTTGCCAGGGTTCGCAGGGTTGGACGCCTTGGCGGCAGCCTTGCGGCGCTGCTGAAGCTGGCCGATGGCTCCGTCAGCCTCAATGGTCCGGCCAGCCGCGATGTCGGCTAGGCCGCGCTTGGCATCGTCGATCAGCAGAAGGTGGATGCGCTCCCGCTCCAGCCGGTGGTAATAGTCCAGCCGGTCGGCGTCGATCAGCGCGACGTAGCTCTCACCGTTCTTGGTGATGATCTTCTCGGCGCCCGCCTTGGCCTGGTCGGCCAGCTCGGATAGGTTGGCACGTGCCTGGGTAAAGGGCACCACATCGCTGGCTGAAAAGCCCATTGCCGGCTCCAGAGGGGTAGATGACAGAATCCTGTGCAGTCTACGCCATTGGTCGGGCTTGGGTACACGGGATGACCCAGTAGCGAGGTGAGCGGGGCAGCTTCAACGCCAATGCGAAACGACATCAGAGAGCGGACGCCTTCGGGTGCTAAAGGCGGGTCTCACTTCAGTGACAGATACCCCACAAGTCTGTCCCGTAGCTCGCTGACCATGCGACGAAATTCCGGGGTCGTGCCGGAGAGATTTCGAGCGAAGGCCTCCCACTGTCGCTGCTTTCCGAGATCGGTTGCAAAGGCTTCGCTGAGTCCATCAGGAACCTCAGCAGGGATCGCGGTGGTCCGACGTGCAAACGTCGCAGCAATGGCGCGACGAAGCCGCTCCGGATCGACGTCGAACGCACCCGTCAGCATCCACACGTCGTAGTAGTCCTTCATGCGGCTGTTGGCCCGACCCAGGACCACCATCGCATGAAACTTCTCGGCGATGACCGTCTCGGGCGGATAGGCGCGCAGGTGAGGTGACGGCATGTCGAGAAGCACCGGAAGATCGATGTCCTCAACACCCGGCTCGACGGCATCGCCGAAGCCGATGTCCACCGTGATCTGAATGCGTGCGCCGGCTAGAGCCGCAGTCGTCCGAAGACGCGAGCCGCCGTACTCAACCTCCTCGCGGATGGCCTCGATCCTCAGACCATTCAGATCGAAGCTCACCCCGTCGTCGACTTCGACCGCCATGATTTCTCGGAACGTCCCCAGCAGTGCATCTTCCGCCGCGTCCCCGAAGCCAAGCAGGTCTACGTCGCGCGTCGCGCGGTGCGGCTCATCGAACCAGGTGGCCAGCAGCATCGCACCCTTCAGCACGAAGCGCTCGCGGTGCGGCGACAGGCTCAGACGATGCAGCAGGCGCTCCAGCGCGTAACGCGTGAGCAATAACTCCATGGGCTGGCCGCGCGCATGCGCCAGGTTCAACAGGCGCTGGCGCACGGAGGCGCCGACGTTGCGGGGGCGATCAGGCATCGCTGGTCAGCGCCATGACGTAGGGCTCCATCGTGGCCCACACGCCTGCGGCTTCGGCCTCGCGAGTGATCTCCGCAGGCGTGGCCTTGCGTTGGCGCAGCGCCTGGCGCAGGCCCTCGATGGCCAGCGCATCGCCCACGGTGCGGCGGTAGCGGAACAGGTCGGCGACCGTCTTGGCCACGCCGAACAAGGGCACTGACGTTTCCGCGATCTTCTTGTGCTCGACGCTGCGACGCAGAAGCTCGTCGGAGAACCGGGCGATGCGGATGGGTGGATAGGTGACCCGAGGGCGCCAGTCTTTGCGTCCGATGGCGATCCAGACCTTTGGCGGCATCTGGTCGGTGAGGCCGTGGAACGCAAGGGCCGAGGCGAGGCAGATGACGCCCTTGGGTACCAGTCGGGACGCTTCGGCCAGGGATTGCTGGGCGTCGAGCGCTGCATCGGGAAGCTGGTAAAGCCCACGGGCGAGGCGCACGACCTCGCCGGCGCGCTCCATGCGGCTGACCGTGGTGGCGGTGATGCCCGCTGCGCTGAACTCTGCCAGCCGCGTCATCCCTCGTCGCTGGAGCAGCGCCAGCGCCTGGGTGCGCTGAGTGGAGTTGTCAGAGGCGGGCATGGTATGAATGCTCGGGCGAATCAAAGTAACGTCCGAGGATTTATACCACTCCGCAGCAGCCGTGACGAGCGGGCAGCTCATCGGCAATCGACTGCGGAGTCAGCCGCTCTTGTGGGATGTGGCTGCCGAGGCGGCAGCGGTGGCATCGCCTCGCGTGAAGGGCTCCACTGCCACACTGGCACCGAAGGGTCGCACACCTGAAGGTACCGCCCGTTGTCCTCGATGCCCGCGTTTACGACGAAGAGCAAGGGTGCCGAACCTTCACAGTCGGTCAGCGTCGCGCTGGCCAGCGCGCCCCCCGCACCCAGGTTGTAGCGAAGCCCTTTCACGAAGGACCTCCCATCAGCGACGAGTCGCTCAATGAGCTGCTTCTCGTATCCGTCTTCGACCGGCAGCCAGTGCCGTGTCGTTGGCATCAGCGACAGCTCAACGATGGTCGGGATTCCCGCCGTTGAGACGCTGAAGGTCGCGATCATCACCATGTGGATGTCATCAACTGCACCCCAAAGCGCCAGCGCTGACTCGAAGCGCCGGCCGAGCCGGCGGTAGAGCTGTTCGTCCAGTGCGAAGGCCTGGTCGGGCACATGCTTCACCATGGCCTTGAAGCCGTAACGCGCCGGCACGATCTCCTTCACCTCGGCGATCAGCAGCATCAGGTGCTGCGGCTTGCCGGGTGCAGCGATGGCTTGGGACCACTGCGCCATGCGCCTGGCGTTGATGGCGTCGCGTTGATCGACTGAAAACGCCTCTGGGATGTAGAGACGCGTACGCAGCGAGTCACCTCGCGCGATCTTGTTCTCCGCCGCCTGCAGCAGATGCTTGCGCACCGTGCTCCAGGTGCGTCTGCCCGCAAACCCCGGCTGCCAGCGCGTCAGCTCGGCCTGGTCCCAAAGGTAGTGCAGCAGCCCGCGCAGTGAAAGCTTCGTGCCGCTGCTGGCCACGCTGTCGCTGTCCCCGACCGCTGTCGGCATCGCAGTGCGGCCCGCGATCTTCGACATCGAGAAGTCGAGTTTCAAGGTCGTTTCACCCGTGGCCGGGTCTTCGGTGATTGCCGACCCCAAAACCTGCCCCAGGCCGGAGGACTCCGCAGGCGGCTCGTACGACGGACAGACGGGTGCATGGCGGCTGCCGGTGTCGGGCATGCGCTTGACGATGTAGCCCCGATCCGAACCCGCGAGGCGCGCCACGTACATCTCGATCCCTTCCGCCAGGCACATGCAGCGGGGCCGCTGGTGGACTGCATGGGCGTCGGCGATGGCCTCAGCAAACCCGTGTGAGCCGGCCTCGAAGCGCCGGCCGCCGATCTCGTAGACCGCGGACGGCGCCGCAATGCCGTGGAACGACGCTTCCACTGGCTTGGCCTCATCGTGCCTGCACTGGCGCCGCGCGGTCGCGCGTGCGCTGCATCTCGGGCGTCGGCACGGCGACAGGCCGCTGCGAAGGCGCTGCCTTGTCGTAGACCTTGACCTTCGGTGCCTGCCCGTCGCGGATGCGCTGTGCCAGTTTCTCGGTCGCGGCGGCCATCACCGCCGCGCGCTGCTTTTCGGGAACCTTCTTGGCGACCAGCACTGCTTCGATGGCGGCCAGCACGGCCTTGCGGCCGCCGCCACCCCGGGCCGAGCCATTCTCGGCCGGGGCCGTGACTGTGCCACTGCTTGCGTCCCGGGCCGGCTCAATGCGGTTGACCAGGCGTGCCTCGCGTTCGCGCTTGAGCAGTTCCAGGTCTCCCGCGTTCGGCTCATAGCCGATGGTCTTGACGCCGCGCACCGAGGCTTCGAGCCAGACCATGCGCTTGAAGTCTTCGTTGCCCGACACGCGAAGCGCCCTCCAGTTGCGCGCTTCGGCCACGTCGACCATCGAGCGTGCAACTGACGGGCTGTTGGTGTCGGTGGCCAGGCGGAACGTCGATTCGGTGAAGGCCACGCGCGAGGTGTCGCCGCGGAAGCGGTACTCGGTGCGGCCGATGGTGACGTCGCCGACCGTCACCGGAGCGCGCTTGATGATGTAGCGGTCCGTCAGTGCGGATTCGAGGCGGGCGACGAGTGCGGCGCGTTCGGCCTGGGCGTCGATCTTCGCGATGGCCTTGGCATCGACTTGTTCGGACTGCGCAGGCGCCTTGGGGCTGCCGGGCATCGGTACGACATTCGTGGCCTCGCGCACCTCGTCACGCGCTGGCACGGGACCCAGGGGCCGATCAGGCGCCGCTGGGCGCTGTTGCCCACGCTGCCCGTCTCTTTGCCATTGGCCGTCGACCTTCTGGATCGGTATGCGCTTGCCGTCCTCGGCCACCGCGACGATGCGCGAGCTGCCGAGTTGATCGGCCTTGGCGACCATCTCCGGGAAGGTGTTGGCCCGGTACGTGACTTCCGCGAAAGGATCGCGCATCTCGTAGCGCTCGCCGGTAGTGTCGTTCGGCGTCTGGAAGCGCTCGATGGCCACGGGGGCGCGGTTGGCGGGCTCGACGGTACCGCCTTGGGCTGGCGCTGTCTGGCGGATGGGGGAGTTGTCTGCATCCATGGCGACCTCGCGGTGGTGGGTTGGGTGGGGGCTCAGGGTTGAGCGGCGGCGGTCGCGCTCAATGCGACCGGCAGTGCGCGGTACAGCTCGATCTCGACACGGCGATTCAGGTTGCGGCCCCCAGCGCGGGCGTTGTCGGCCACGTGGTCGCCGGCTGGCTGGTACGTCGCACGGATACGAGCCGGGTCTACACCCGCGGCTACCAGGTAGTCGCGCACGGCGGCGGCCCGGTCCCTAGCGATGCGGCTCTCAGCCGGCGCGTCGCTGGTGCCGTCGGTGCGCCCGCGAAGCAGGACCAGCGGCGATGCCTTGGCGTCTTCGACCAAGGCGGCGGCAACCTCTGCGGGGATGACGACGCGTGTGCTGCCGAAGTCGAAGCGCACGGTAAAGACGCGGTTGGCCTGGGCCTGGGCCTGGGCCTGGACCTGCGCCTGCTGACCCGTCGGCGCTTGCATCGCAGCCAGCAACTGCTGCCGCGCCGCGACGTTTGCCAAGGTGGCCGCGGTCATCTCCGCCACGCGGCCGGACTCAGTGGCCAGCAGGCGCGTGTTCTGCAGATCGTTCTTGCAGACCTGCAGTTCCACGGCCATTTGGGAGTTGACCGGCCGCTTCTGCGACTCGTCCACCGTGGGCGGTTTCGGCGGCGAGCTGCACGAGGCGAGCACGAGCAGCCAGGGGATAAATGGAGTGGCGTTGCGCACGGCAGTTCTCCCGCGTTCTCAAGGAGTGATTTGAGTTTCTGGCGGGCTGGGCTCGTGGCTTGGCGCCGCCTCGGTGTCGGCGTCGAGCGCCGCCACGTCCAGAGGCATCGCCGCGCCATCGTCTTCGCCCAGCAGCACGCCGTCTTCGTCAGCGACAGGCTCGATCGTTCCGCCGATGCCCGGGATACCGGGCGCACCTTTGTCGAAGAAGGTCAGTAGCTCGTCGGCGACCTTGTCCGGCGGGCCCTCGAACGAATCCGGCAGCAGCGTATGGTCGTGGGCCAGCGTCTCCAGGCTCAAGGTCTGCCCGGCTGGCAGCTCATCGTCGGCATAGCGCCAGCGCTGTTGAACCCGCGCCAGGTGCAGGTCCATGTCCATGCGCGGCACGGCCGGCGCCTTCAGCAATCGCGAGGTGAAGGCCTTGTCGCGGTAGTAGCGGATCTTCTCGCCCAAGATCGGCTTGCAGTTCTCGAAGATCACCACCAGCCGCTCGCTGCCCAGTTCCTTGAACTCTTGCGGCAGCAGCAGTGCGCGGCGCTGCTCGCTTTCGTTGCGGCTGACGGTGCTGCTCCCATGGCCGCTGAAGGACCGGCTGCGCCCGCGAGAGGTGGCGCGCTCGGTGAAGTGGCCGAGCATGGCGCTGTACTCGTCCGCGTCGCGCTGTTCGCGCGGCGCGTAGAGGATCTGCAGGCCGTGGTTGGTGGCGAAGGTGCGGGCTTCCTTGTCGCCGTAGACCGCGTCCAGCTGCGACATCGCCTGCACCACGGTGAGCAGGCGCAGGTTGTAGCCGGCCAGGAACGCGGCAGCGTTGGTGATGACGCCCGCGCGGCCCATCGCCGTGAACTCGTCGTTGACCAGCAGGCACTGCACTTTCAGCGTCGAGTCCTGCTCGGGCAAGTGCTGGGTGTTCAGGCTGACGAGCTGCGAGAAGAACAGGTTCAGCAGCGGCCGGGCGTTGGCCAGCCGGTTCGGCGGGATGCGCACGTAGACCGATATGCGGCGGCGGCGCACGTCCTCGAGCTTGAAGTCATCGGCGCTGGTGGCGGCATCGACCACCGCATCCGCGAAGATCGTCAGCGGCGCGTTGAAGGTGGCGACCACACTGGACAGCGTGTTCTCCGAGTTCGACAGCAGGCGCTGCAGAGCGTCGGTGCACTCGTCGGAGAGCGGCAGGTTGGTGGAAGTCGCTTCCTCGCGGCGCTGGGTGATCAGGCCGCTCAGGTGGTCCTTGAGCGACCGGCCCTTGCCCGAGGACTGGCGCAGCATCTCGCCGATGGTCGGGGGCAGTGAGGGGGTTTCGAGGAGAACGAGACCGAGGCCAAGGAACAGGTTGCGCGCCTGGTCGTTGAAGAAGGCTTCGGACGAGGTACCACCGCCGTCGTTGGGGAAGAAGACCTGGCCGATGGTGAGCAGGTCGCCGACGCGGTGCAGGGGACTGGAGCGCACGGCGGTCAGCGGGTTCCAGCGGTGGCTGCGTGCGTCCTCGTCGAAGGGCGAGAAGGCATAGACGGCCTGGCCGTGCGCGGCGCGGTAGCCAGCGGTGATGTCGTAGTTCTCTCCCTTGATGTCTAGCACGACGACCGAGTCGGGCCAGTTCAGCAGGTTGGGGATGACGACGCCCACGCCCTTGCCGCTGCGGGTGGGTGCGGACAGCATCACCGAGAGCTGGCCGGGAAGCGACAGGAACCTTCCGCGGTGGCGCCCGATGAGGATGCCCGGCTGCCCGTCGCCGCCCGTGAGGCCCGCGCGATCGACCTCGGCTGGGCTGGCGAACCTGGCGTCGCCGTGCAGCGCCCGCCGCGGCCGTGCGGCGGCGACCAGTCCTCCAGGCAGTAGGACCAGCAGACCGATCCCCGAGACGCCGATGGCGATCTGCAGCTTCTTGCGCAGCTGGGCATCGTCGGCGTACAGGTCCCAGTAGTGGACGATGCTGGCGAATTGCGCCTGCTTCGGGTTTGCCTTGTTCAGGACCAGGAACAGGACGCCGGCCAAGTACACCGCCGCACAGGCCAGTGCGGCATAGCCGATCACGGCAAAGGTGCCCGCGGCGATCTTGCGGCCAGTCGGCCAGGCCGAGAACGGCAGGGATGCGACGGTGCTCATGCTGCCGCCTGTTGATCCCAGCGGCCGAGCCGCTGGCGCCGGGGCTCGTAGAGGATCTCGGAGATGAAGCGTCCGCGTTCGTCGCGATCGAACTGCACGATCACGTCGACGACGACGCTCAGCAGCCACTTGATCTCGTCCATCCGCAGGCCGCCGCCAGCGCCGGTCTCGCGGATCATCAGCGACATCTGCTCGAAGGCGAGCGCGCAGCTGCCGGCATGGACGCTGGTGATGCTGCCCGGGTGGCCCGAGGCCGCGAGGCGAACGAAGTAGAAGCACTCGTCACCTCGCACCTCGGCCAGAAAGATGCGGTCGGGCTTCATGCGCAGGCAGGCTTCGAGCAACGACTTGGCCGTCACGCGCGCCGTGCCCTGCGCGTCCTTGCTGTAGAACAGGTGCACCACGTTCGGGTGGTTCGGCAGCGTCAGCTCTGCGGTGTCCTGGATCGTGATGAGGCGTTCGTGCTTTGGCACCTCTTCGACCAGGCCTTTCATGAAGGTGGTCTTGCCCGAGCCGGTCTTCCCGCTGACGACGATGGTCTGGTGCCTGCGCACAGCCAGGCGCAGAAACTCGGCGTAGCGGCCGGCGTCCTTCAGCTCGACCAGCTCGCGCTCGAAGGGCAGCAGTTCCGCGCTCGGTGTGCGCGTCACGGTGGCCGTGCGCTCGAACAGGCCTTCGCGTTCGAAGTCGTCCAGCCGCTTGATCAGGTGCGACGGTTTGCGCACGGTGATCGATACCGTGCCGCGGGGCACGGCCGGAGGAATGACGAACTGGATGCGTTCGCCACTGGGCAGGGTGGCCGAGAGCAGCGGCCGTTCCTGGTTGACCTGCTGATCGCAGTAGGTGGCGACGGCGGTGGCCAGCGACAGACAGCGCTCGTGCGTCATCTCCGATGCCGGCACGGTCTGCCAGCCGCGCACGGTTTCGACGAGCAGCTCACCTGGCCGATTGACACAGACTTCCAGCACGCCGGGCGCGTCGAGTTGCTCGCGCAGCGGGCGCAGGAACTCGACGACCGAAGTGGCATCGCCGCACCAGCCGTCGTCCTGGACCTCGCGATCGTGGGGAAGCGCGCTCATCGTGCACCCTCCCGAGTCGTTTCGCTGCCTGTGGGCTTCAGCTCGTACACCGACGAGAAGTCCACGTCGCGGGCGACATAGATGCCGACGATGCCGCCCTGGTTCTGGTAGATCAGCGGCGGGATGTTGATGGTGCTGTCCAGCACCTTCTCGGCCAGCTTGCTGGTGTTCGACGTGGTCGAGGGCAGGACGATGGTGTCGGCCTGCCGGTCACTGGCCTGGTTCTGGATGACGAGCTTCACCGAGTCGTCGATCAGCGACAGGAGCATGGCCGCGCCGATGCGTTCGCCCCAGCGGTTGTCGACGTAGCCGTCGATGCCGGACTCGCCCAGTTGGCCGGTCCCGGGCGAGTCGATGTCCACCGTCACGCCCAGCGGTGTGCGAATGCGAGTCCACAGCACCGGGATGCGCACGGTGCCTGGCCGGACTGACGCGATGCGGTACTCGCCGTCAAGGTGCGAGCCGCGTTCGATCAGCAGCACGCGGCCGTCGTCGCTGAAAACGTTGCGCTGCACCTGGCAGCCGACCAGGCCTGAGGTGGCGCTGATGACCTTCGTCTTCAGCGCGCAGGTGAAGGCCGTGCCCTTGGGCAGCGTCAGGCTGCGGTTGCCAAGCATCGAGGCCGCTACCTTGGGGGTGGTCGAGCCCTGAAGCTGGCCCCCGAACAGGCCACCTACTACGGGGCTCGCCCCGACGGATGCGGGGCCTGCCATCGGGGGCCCGCCGAGGAGTGCCCCTGAAGGCATGGTGCCGGTGGCCTGGCCGGCCGCCATCCCCGCGGTCTTTGTCAGGTTGTCGAGCAGGCCCTGCAGCTGGCGCTGGTAGCCCTGCAAGTTGCGCGATGTCGCCGCGATGGGATCGTTCGGATCGATTGGCTCCGGTGCGGCCGGCCCCTCGACGGAGGGTGCCGAGGCATCTGCCCTTCGGGTGGAGACTCCCGGCGCCGGAAGCGCCCCGGGCCGGGTGGTGACCAGCAGGATGGGGGCATCCTCTGGCGGGGCCACCTTCGGGCCACCCGATGCAGGTGCACCCGATCCGGTGCGCCTGACGCCGATGGGCTCTGCCAGTTCGTCGGCCGTGGGCGTGAGGGCCGGGATTCGGGGTGCTGTCGCCACCGCGGCACTGGCGGTTGGCGCGGGCGGCATCTCGAGCCGGCGCGGCTCGGCCGTGGCGGCGGCTGGCTTGTCGCGCACCAGATTCGACTCCGCCTCGTCGGCCTTCTTGCCACCGGTCACGAAGCTCTGGATGGTGAGACCAGCGGCCACAACCACGGTGCCGATGAGCAGGACCCCGGCCAGCAGCCCCTTCTTCGACATCGACATACGCTGCCTGGTCGCGACGTTGGGGATGCCGTGCTCGCCGGGCAGTGGCGAGATCGTGTTGCCGTCGGGGTCTGCTTGGGCCTCCGGCCCTGGATCGCGGTCGCGTGGCGCGCTCGGTTCGTTGGTCATGGCATCGCCCCCTTCCGCGCGTCGGTCGGTGTGCTGTCGGCCTTGAGCACCCGCTGCACGCCGGGCACCGTGGTGCCGTCGCCGGGCGGCCTGCCGTCCAGGTCGAAGGCCTCGTTCCAGAGGCCGACGACAGCGGAGCCGGCGCGCAGCATCAGCCGCCGGCTGACGCGGTCCACCACGAGCAGGTCGTCTTCCATGCGGGCGTTGACCAGCGTCTCGCTGCCGTCGCCCAGCACATGGAACACAGCCGGCACCTCGCGGTTACCCGGGAATCGCAGGTAGGTGAAGCGGCCGTCATCGAAGACCAGCGTCGGCGCGATGTCCTGCGAGCCGTCGCCTTCGGCGATCGAATACTGGGTGTTCATCACCTGCGGCTTGGCTTGCAGGCGCTCGGCGACAACTTGCTGCGGCGTTGGAGGTGTAGGCACCGCCGGCAATGCCACCAGCGGTGCCATGTCGCGCAAGACAAGGCGCGACGCTGGTGCCGCCCGGGCCGGCGCCTTGACCACGAGCCGGTAGACAGCCGGCTTGGGATCGCCATCGGCGAGCACGACGAATCGGAAGGCGTGCGTACGGCGGTCGGTGACGACAGCTAGGTTGTTCGCGGCGCTGGCCGTGCTCTTCGCTTTGACGAAGAGGTTCCGGCCGCCGGGTTGAGCCGCCACGCACCAGGCGGATTCGGCTTTGGCGCAGTCGCCGCCCAGGCCGGCAGCGACTTCGGTGATCGCCTCGTCGACGTCGAGCACCACCAGGGTCACGACACCGCGCTTGACCGGCACCGTGACCACGGCGCGAGGGTCGTAGACCACTTCGCGCAGGCGTGGGTCGGCGGGATCGGTCCCGGCGGATGCGGGGCCGCACAGCGCGAGACCGCCGACAGCAGCCAACCAAGCCGTGGCCTTCATGGCTTGGCTCCCGGCGCGGCAGTGTTGATCTCGGGGTCGGACCGGTACGCCGTGACGACGAAGCCGAACGGGTTCTCGACCCGATCTCGTTCTTTCGCGAGCACCTTGGGCTGGTACTGGTAAACGATGCTGGCGACGTGCCGCGTGGTGAGCTCGGGCAGGTTGCGGTCGGTCAGGCGCACCACCTTGTCGTAGGTGACCGTGGCCTCGCCCTTGTTGCCAGCGCGACCGGATGCGGCCAGGCGCACGCCGATGACGTTGATGCGCCAGTCCTCGGCGGCACCGATCTTCTTCTGCAGGGCGCCGTCGCCTTCGAACTGGCGGTTGTAGTCGGCGAAGACGGCCGGCACGGCCATGCGGGCCACCTGGTCGAAGTCCCGCTGCAGGAACATCCAGCTGTAGCCCTCGCGGGCACGGACGAAGTTGGCGAGGTTGTGCTTGTCGAGCGCCTCCATCGGCGGGATGGTCTCGACGCTCAGCCGCTGCTGGACCGTGGTCTCGCCGGTGACGCGATCGACGACGATCGGAATCTCCACCACGCGGCGCAGCGGCCCTTGGACGAACACCGCTGCGATGCCGATCAAGCCCAGGACGAGACCGGCGATGGCCACCCAACAAGCGCGGCGCTCAGAGCGTTCGAGCATCAGCGCACGGTCGATTTCCCACGCGCGGTTGGCATGGATCGCGGTTGTCTCGGCGGCGGCCTTGCCTGCGTCGCGGGAGCGATCAGGCAATGCAGCGGCTCTTCCCGGCGTCAGGACGGCACTCATAGGAGACCTCGGTTGGGCTGCGCGCCGCCTTTGGGCGGTGCTGGGCGCAGCGGTTCAGGGATCAGGCATCAGGGCAGGTAGTCAGCCACCTTCCCCGTGCGCGTGAGCATCTGGTACTGACGCTCTCGCTCGCGCGACCGGGCGATGCGCTCCTCGCTGTCGGCCATGCCCTGCAGCATCTGCACCTGGGACACCTCATGGGCGAGCAGCGCGTTCTCGGCGCCGATGCGGGCCTGGACTTCCTGCACCGCCTTCTGGTCGGTGGTGGCGTTGATCTGACCCATCAGCGACTGGATCTGAGACAGGCGGCCGGCGGCCGACTTCATGGCGTCCTGCAGCAGGCCCTTCTGCTGGTACGGCTGCGCAAGCGCGGCCTGGCAACTGGTACGGGCGTCGCCGGTCAGGTCCATGCAGTTGTAGACCATGCCTACGTCCCGCAGCGCTTTGGCGGTGGCGGTCAGGCCGGAGTAGCCCGAGGTGTTGATGGCATTGACGTAGGTGTAGGCCTCGGCCGGGACGTAGTTCCTCAGCAGCGGGTTGTTGAACACGTCGCCCAGGTTGCGGATGCCGTTGATGCTGTTGATCTGGCTCTGAAGCTGGTTGATCTGCTGGACCTGGTTGTTGATCTGCGTGATGCCATCGAGCACCTGTTGGATCGTCTGGACCAGGTTGGCAACATCGATGACCGGGATGCCCTGCGCGCGGGCGCCGCTGACGCCGAAGGCGATCAGGACAGCGGCAGCGACCTTGAGACGTGTGTGCATGGTTTCGCTCCTGTGCTGGGCAACGCCTATTGAGGCTGGTTGAAGAGGACTGACGTTCAGGCCCGACCGCGCAATGCGGCGAGCTTGTATGCGGCGGTTCGCACCGCGCCGTATCCCTGGCGGACAACGGCGCCTGCCCCGGTGGCCATGGTTCCTGCGGCCCGACCGGTCGCTGCGGCTGCAGCGCCCGTGGCCTGGCCCGCTGCGTAGGGCAGGCCGGCCCCGGCTCGAACCACACCACCGGCTGCACCCGCTGCACCGGCACCTCGCCCGGATGCCGAGCGCAGGCCCGAGACCATCATGGCGTTCTGGATCATCTGGATGCCTTGCTGGACTGCAGCGCCGCCTGTGAGTGCGGAGGCAAGGCTCGGGGCCTGGAAGCAGATGATGGCCATGAGGATCATGACGACGCAGTACTTCAGGCTCTCGCCGACGACGTTGAAGGTCGGGCCCAGGAAGCCGCCGTTAACCTGGATGGCCTGCACCAGCGCATCGCCCATGAATGCGCTGAGGCCAAGCGCGAAGAATGCAAACCAGGTCAGCACCACGGCATTCAGCACCATCGAGAGCCAGCTGTCGAAGAACCGGGCTGTCGGACGCCATGCGAGACACAGGACGAACAGCGGACCGATAGCGATCACGAAGGTCAGGAAAAGCTTTGCCAGCGTCACGACAAACAACGCGATGCACAAGAACACGACGTTCCCGATGGAGCACACCACCGCCGCGAACAGCAGATCAAGCCGCATGATTCCGGCGTCCTTCAATAGATCAAGCACCAGCTTGCTCGCCTCGTCGTTGAAGCTATCCAGCAATGCGTACGGCGATGTGATTGCCATCGGGTCTGCTGCCGCGGGCAGGAACGTGGTTGCCACACCAGTTGCCAGCGCGTTGGCCGAGTCGGACACGTTGGAGATGTAGAAGCCGGACTGCAGTGCAAACGCCAGGACCAATCCGATCTTGAACACCTTCCAGAGGAAGGTCGGCACGGTCTCGGAAACTTCGTTGCGCAAGACGGCCCAGCCGTACAGCGTCACCCAGATCGTCATCGCAGTCAGCGCAATGGGGGCGATGCCCGCCATCAGTGCGGTCACGACACCGAGCACATACGTGTTCAAGACAGCATCGAACTGAGAACCGACCCAGGCGAACATTGCTTCTCTCCCCTCTACTGAACAGCGCTGATCGGAAAGCCCTTGAGGCTGATGCACTTGCCGGAGATGTCAGGCCGCTCGCACTGCGTCCACTCACCCTTGAGCTTCACGATCCAGACCCGAGAGCGCTTCTCGGTGCCGTAGGTCGACTCGCGACAGGTTCCTGGCCTGGCGAAGACTTCCGTGCACTCGACAAGCCCTGCCTGACTCTCCAACATCTTCCAGCCGCCGCCAGCGCAACCTGACTTCGCTGCCGGACAAGGTGCACCAAGCGATGCGGTCGGCAGCGGTGGTGTCTCCACCTTCTTGGTCCCGTCGGGCATCACCTTGACGGCCTCGTTGCCCTTGACGAACTGGGCGCTGGCGGTGGTGGCGGCGAGTGTGATCGCCACCAGCGCGACGAGATTGCAAACAGCGTTCATGTGGCTCTCCTGGAGGTACGAGACCTCCGATCCTGAACCTCACGAAGGAGCACGGGAAGCCATTGAAACGGATCGTTGCCATGCCGTTCGCGCACGGCATCGAGCAGGGCCACGTTATCGGTGGTGGCCGAGAGTACGGTGATGAAATCCTCAAGCCCGGCGAGGTCCAGCTCGCAGATCGCGCTGGCATGGCCCTGCTTGACCAGGAAGCGCCGCCCGCCCTGCGCGCTGAGGCTGCGGACGATGTCGAACTCGGCCTGCGTCAGGCCGAAGCCGTCGACGTATTCCTCGCGCACTGCCTCCGGGTTGGCGAGGAAGATCTTGGTCACGCTCTGCTCGATCATCGTGCGACCGATGGGGTGACGCAGCACGTCGGACGGACTCTGGGTGTCGAAGATGCCCAGGCCGTTCTGCTTGCGGATCGTCTTCTGCTTCTGCTTGGCGAAGTCGCTGAAGATCTCGTGATCGAGCGCCTTCCAGAACTCCGAGATCACGTAGATCAGCCGCTCGCCATTGACGAGCTCTTCCATCACCTGCAGCAGGTACATCATCACCGGCGTGCGGACCTCGGGCAGGTCGAGGAACTCGGTGGTGTCGAAACCGATGACGTTGACCACGTTCAGGTCGAGCAGACGGTCGTCGGCCTGGTCGAAGACCCAGCCGAGCGCACCACCCTGGCACCAGCGGCCCAGCCGCTCGAAGAGGCTGTTCTCGCCCGCCTTGGGCAGGTTCTGCCGCACAGTCGAGAAGCGGCGCAGTGGTGCCGGCATCATCGCCACCGCCTTGACCGCCTCGGCTATGGCGCGTTCGTCGGCCGGCAGCAGCGGCATGGCTGACGTCGCGATGCAGGTGCGGATCAGTTGCTCCCAAAACTGGATGCGCGCCGGTGTCGGCTCGCGCTGTAGCGGGTTGCAGCCAGTTGGCTTGCCGGCTTCGAGGGTGAAGTAGCGGCCACCAAGTGCCCGGATCGCGATCTCGCAGCCACGGTCCAGGTCAAACAGCACCAGGCGCGGCGCCGGGTCCCACTTGCGTGTGAGCGTCAGCAGGAACATCTCCAGCGTCGTCTTGCCAACGCCGGTCGAGCCGATGATCAGCGTGTTGCCCGGCAGCTTCTTGTCGGCGGAGTCTTCGCCCTCGGGGCTGCTGTGCAGGTTCAGGTAGAAGGGCTGGCCCGAGGGCGTGCGCAGCAGGGCCAGCGCCTCGCCCCATGGGTTGCCGTCACGCTTGCCGCGGGCGAAGTTGTGTCCGCTGGACAACGCCGCGAAGGCGCGCGAGCTGAGCTTGGCGTCCCGGGGCCGCCATTGCCAGTTGCCGGGCATCTGCGCGAACCAGGCGGCGTCGGCCACCAGGTCCACCGGCGACATCTGCAGGCTGGAGGCCTCGCCGACGGCACCGATGGCCTGCGCCGCTCGGCGACCGGCATCGGCCACGTCCTCACCGAACACCACCAGGCTGTAGTGGTACTCGCCCATGCAGAACTGACCGTCGCCGAGTTCGTTGAGCGCCACGTCCATCTCGGCCACCTGGCTGGCCACCACGTCGTCGCTGGCGATCAGCTGGTCGCGCTGCAGTTCGAGCGCACGCATGGCCTCGCGGCGCGGCAGGATCGAAAAGCTCTGCGTCTCGATGAACTCGCTGGCTTCGTAGAGCAGCGCATTGAGGATGCCGGGCTCCACGGCATCTGCGTATTCCTTGATGTCGACCAGGGCCGCGTAGCGACGTTGGTCGCCCTGACGGAGTTCGAGCTTGTCGCCGCCGAAGGACAGGCGCGCGGTCGGCAACGTCCGGTACAGCGGGCCGGCGGCCATCGGAACGGGCCGCCAGCACCCGTTGACCAGGTAGCCGAGGAACTCGGCGACCTCAGAGTAGGTTCGGCCGCGGTGCTGGCGCGTGCCGAGCAGTTCAGGGCCGAACCCTCGCAGCACCCGGCCGACGAGGGCGGTGCGCTCTTCCATCACCCGCAGGGCCTCGGTCTGGGCTTCCGCGATGGCGGCACGGGTGCGCTGCGTCGATTGCAGGGCGCGGCTCATGCGGGACACATTGGGCCGGTAGACCAGCGTCAGGTAGAGCTCGTTGCTCATCATCCGACGCTCGCAGAGCTTGGCCTGGTAGGCCTGAGATAGGTCGCGGGCGAAGCCGGCCTGCGCTGGGTCCTGGAGGCTGTCGCTGACCACGCGGTGGATGCGGTGGGTCCACACCGCCCATTGCCCGCCAGCCAGGTTGCGCAGCAGGCTGCACAGGGCCTCGTGCCGCTCGCCGATCTGGTGCTCGTCGGCGCACTCGAAGGCCACGCCGTCGAGACGCCAGACCCGCAGGTAGTCGCCGCCACGCGTGATCACGTCGTGCGGGCTGACCAGCGACGAGAACGGGATGAAGCGGGCCAGCGGGTTCTCCGACTGGGCCTGCGCCCAGTGTCGTGGTCGGAACCCACTGCGGCCTGGCCGGGTGTCGGCGCCGTTGGCCTTAGACATGCCAAGCATCGCGGGCTCCCCGGTAGAGGGTGGGCGCGTAGCTGCGCGCATGCCAGAAGCGGCGGTTGCGGTCGTGCAGGCGCAGCTTCATGGCGACGAACATCTGGCGGAAGCGCTGGTCGTCCTTGGAGGTGACGAAGCGCATCCAGAGCAGCGCAGGCACAAAGGCCACGACCACGCCGAGGGCGATCCACCAGCTCACCAGGGCGCCGCCCCACATGATCAGGAGCATGCCGGTGCCGAACAGCACCACCAGCGGCACCAGCGGGATGCCCAGCTTCATGGCCGGGCGCGTCGCGCCCTTGTAGATGGCTTCGCCATGCATGGTCGGGCCCCCGTCTTTCGTCAGTCCGTCAGGTGACGATGTAGCTGGCAAAGGCGGCTGCGCCGCCGACCAGGGTGCCGCCGATCAGCACGTTGGCCACGTCGGCCAGGCGAGCGCCCTGGAAGATCATCTTGAAGCCGGCCCAAATGATGGCGATGGTCACCACCGCGATCGAGATCGTCACCAGGATGGTGTTGACGTTCGTGACGGTGGTGTTGATCTTGTCGAAGCCCTGGGCGAGCGCCGCCTGCGACAACAGCGCCGAAACGATGGCGGCCAGGGCCGGCGCGTTGCGCCGGATCGATGCGAGGGTTGTCATACCTTCTCCTTCGGTTGGGCGGTGGGAACGGCGCGTGCGGCAACCACGACCTTGCGCACGTAGCCGTGACGGAAGCCAGTGTCGAAGTTGCCGCTGTAGTAGCAGGACAGAGCCTGGCGTAGGGCGACCTGATCGACCGCCTTCGACGCGAATCCGCTGGCGCGGTCGAAGCACTCGGCGAGCACGGTCTGCATGGCGGTCAGGTTGGTGCAGGGCTCGAAGGCGGTTTCCACGGTCAGACCGAGCCGCTCGAAGTTGCCGACGTTGATCTGGCCCAGGCCGACGCTGAAGTTCCAGCCGGCGGCTTGCAGCGCTCGAGCCGTGGCCAGGGCTTCTGCCCGGTGCCGGGGTTGGCGAACCAGTGCGCCCCCCACCACGCCGATCGCCCAAGGGTTGAAGGCGCTCTCGACGCTGACCAGGGCGTGCGCGGTGTCAGCGTGCACTTGGGGTGCGCAGGCGAGTGCCAGCGCGAGGAAGACGGAGGCATCCATGGTCTGAAGTCTCAGGAACCCGAATCCGTCGGCGGGGCCGGCGGTGGCAGTGCGGCGAGCCACGCCGCGTAGTCGTCGTCGAAGCGTGTGTCCCAGGTGCCGAGCTGGGCTTTCGCGGCCGGGCTGAACTCGGTCACCGTGCTGCCGTCTATCGTCCACCAGGTGCGGGCGAAGGGCGCTCCCTGGACCGAGACGGACACGGCGCCGGTGTAGTCGCAGGAGTAGATCGGCCCGCTCTCGCCGTCGAAGACCCGGGTGTACTGCGGCGGGCAGTAGCTGGGCGCGTTGGCCCAGGCATGGCTGGCCGAGTTACCGGCGCCGGCCATGCCGCAGGTCGGGAACGGCTTGCCGCGGGCCAGGTCACGAAGCACCTGCTTGATCGGCGGCACGCACTGCGGGATGGAGCGCCAGCTCGGGGCGGCGAAGCACAGCAGCACCAGGCAGCCGTCCACGGCGCGGGCCGGCTTCGAGTAGCTGCCGAGGCAGATCACCAGCAGGCATGTGGCGATGATCTGCAGTGATATCCGGTGCGCGGTGAATCCACGCGCGGCTCGAGGAAAGTCGAAGGTGTTCATGATCGTGTGGACCTTGCTGCAAAGAGTTGGGCTTCTTGCCAGAGCGCTTCACAAGGCGCCATGTCGAAACTCTAGGAGCGGGACTTGATCGTTCGCGCGATGACTTCGAACGAAGAATCATCGAAAGCCATCGCCATCACTTGATCGGACCAGCCGCGGTCGCGTCACGGGAGGATCAAGCCGCATTCGGCAGCGAGGCGCGCAGCCATCCTGCGATTGGCGACGCCGAGCCGGTTGTTCATTCGCTGGAAACGCGAATTGATGGAGCTGCGGCTCACGCGAAGTTCGGCAGCGATGCGCTTGCTGCTGTGCCCCAAGCACTGGTGGCGCAGCAGCTCCAGGTCATCCTCGGTGATGCGGGCACGTGCCATCAATTCGTTGCGCAGATGGGCCACCCACCACTCGTGGAGTTCGCAGGCCAGTACCCGGGCACCGAGCTTGAGGCGGCCGAACGGAATGCCCTCGAACTGGCCCTCTTGCCGCGAGCCGAGGCAGAGCAAGCTGACGCGCGTGTGGCTAGACCCGGAGTGAACCGGTACGAGCACCGCAGACGCAAAACCGTTCCGGGTGGCCAGCTCGATCGCACGCAGCCGCTCCGGCTCCAGGACCTTCAAGCTGCTGGCGATCACTGGCTCTGAGTGATGGGACGCATACGCCAGCCAGGGGTCGCTGGCAATGAGCCCGGCATCGAGATACTGCCGGCACCAAGCGGGGTCGCAGGCCAGCATGAACCGGCAGGACGAAACCCGGAGGTTCTCGCGCATGAACGACACGAAGATGGCGTTCTCGGCACCCAGCGCGGCCAGGCCATCAGACAGCAGGGACTGCACGGCGGCCTGCCCGGATGCGCAGGCGATGCGCTCTGCGACGCCACCAATCTGGTCGAGATACTCGGGCGCTGCGATTCGCTCCGCCAGCGTGCCGTTCTCAGTCTGCGTCCGATCCGGGTGCGGTGTCCCAGAGTTCGCCGCCTGCGCGCTTGAGCTGGGCGTGGAGGAGCGGGTGCTCGAAGCGGATGGGGTCGCCGTCGCACCATCGCTCAAAACTTCCAGCGTCGATGAAGGCGAGCGACTGCACGGTTCGCAGTCCTCGCTTTGGGATGTCTTCGCGTTCGACATAGAGGCCTCCTGCTGTGCGCTGAAGGTGGAACTGGACTGACCCTGCGCGCCCTTCAGCGCCGATCGCTCTGCGGCGCATGGTGTCGGCACGTGGACCAGCCGAAGCGCACCGATTCGCCAGGCGCCGTGTTTGACGTTCGCGTGCGGCGTGCGTCATGGCGGTGCTCCAGCCTCGGCTTCGGTACCGCCGATTGCACACACGACATCACTGACCATTGACGCCATCAGCGCCGCGTCGGCCGCGGCCGGCGCCTCGTGACTTCGGCGCATACCTGCTCCAAGCTGAGTTGTGCTTCCAGGGACCGCTCGGTCAGGCGGTTCATCGATGGCCTGGGCTGGCGGGCTCGTCTCGATGCTGTCTTTGCGCGAGCGCGTCGGGTTGCCCTCCGACCTCTACCGATCGCGCATGGAACAGCGTGGGATCAGCGTAGAGAGAACGCGGTCAGAGTGTCAACGGGTGCAGGCGTGGGTCAACAAGAATTGCGCGCGGGTCAGCTTTGCTAAACGAGCCAAGGGCTCGCCGAGCTGCGGGTGTCGGCGATGTGCTGCGACTCGGCCGAGCCGTGCTGCCGCTCAGCGTGCTGCGGTTGGCATCGACGCGCGATCGGTCGCGATACCGTGAAGCACTGACAGCGCTTGATCGGCCAACTCGTTCGGCACGAATAGGTGATCGTGGTGATACGCAGCCACCGCGTTGCAAGGGATACCTGCGGTCGCAAGGCTCGTGGCGACGCTGGCCAGCAAACCGATCGCTTCGAGCGACGAGTGCACGGTGAGCGTGATCATGCGCGCCTTGAAAACATGCGGCACCTCGACGCGATCAGCGGCAGCCTGCTCGACGATGGCCGTGAGGCCTTCGGCTTCCCTGAAAGTGCAGATGGGCTCGAGCCCGGGCGGCAATCGGAAATCGGGGAAGCTGCAGTACACGAAAGTCTCTGGATGCAGTGTCGGCGCCAGGTGCCGCTGCAGCTTGTCGAGGTCGCGCTCACCGCTCACTGTCGTCCTCCTCAGGGCGGAGTGTCATCAAACGTTTCCGTCCATTATGGGCACCCGCAGGCGCCGCAGATCAGTTTCTGAGCGTGACTCGTGCGCTCATCCACGGGTGCCGCATGTCTCGTGCGACCGACGGCGTTTAGCGCTGCTGACCGGCCGTCAAAGTTCCTAAACGAGCATGTCCGTGCAAGACCGCCTGATACCGTTTGGAGCCGGGTGCAATCTCCGGGCTCCAGGGCCTCGCCGTCTGCCTGGAGCGTGCCCCGGGCGGGACGGCTGGGAAGGAGTCTTCGGAATGACTACCCATTCGGAAGTCCTTGCGGACCTCGCTGCACTTCGCGCACAGCTGCGGGACCGCGGAAGCGAGCATCTGGCGCTGCTGCGGCTCACTCCCTGGCGCCCGCTCGTCGACACCGCGGTGGACTGGGTGCTGGTCGTCGCCTGCATCCACGCGGTGGTCGTGCTCGGCCCTTGGTTCGCTCCGGCCGCGATCGTGATCATCGCGAACCGGCAGCGCGCGCTCGGCAACATCCTGCACGACGCCGGGCATCGCAACCTGTGTCGGAACAAGCATTGGAATGATCTGATGGCGCGAGCGTTTCTCGCGCCGCTGCTGTTCGCCAGCCTTAGCGGCTACCGCGAGGCGCATTTCCGGCATCACCTCGAACTGGGTACGCGGTCGGGTGATCCTGACCTGCTGCCCATCCCGGAGCACTGGCCGAAGCACTGGTCTGCCAGCTATTGGCGAAACATCCTGTGCTGGTCGACCTGGAAGGGATCGTTCGCAGGGCATCTGGCCTCGCAAGACGTGAGTCTTCCAGCGAAGTTCTTCATCCTCGGTTGGTGGGTGCTGGTCTTGGTGGCATTGAACGAGTTGGCGGGCGCCGAGTTCACCGCCACCTTCGTTCTGCTGTGGCTCGCCGCGCGTGCCACGGTGTTCCACGCGATCACCACCTTCCGAGAGATGTGCGACCACTTCGGGCTGCGTCCGTCCGGCATCCTGTCCTTCACGCGCGACATGGTCTGCCACGGTGTCTGGCGTGTGCTGATCCACCCACGCAACAACGGCTATCACCTGACGCACCATCTGCTGCCAGCGGTGCCGTACTACCGGCTGCCGCAGGCGCAGCGGCTGTTCGAGCAGATGCCGGCCTACCGTGACCACGCGACCATGTGCCGCAGCTACTTTTCCGGGACAAAGGCGGTGACTCGCGCCTGGCAGGCCGGCGCCGCACGATGACTGTCCGAAACCTTGGCGGGCTGCAGGTCGCGGCACTGCTCGTGTCGGCCAGCTACGGCATTGGCTTCCTATTCGGGTCGGGCGAGTTGGCCATGCGACACGGCATGGCTGGCAGCATCTACGGCGTGGCCACAGCCGCGGGCATGTTCGTCCTCGCACTGGGCGCGCGTCGTCTGTGGTCGGTCGGCGTGCCGGTATGGGAGTGGTTCGGTCGCGCCTACGGACGGACGCTGCAGCGAGCGGTCGCGCTGCTGTCGCTGGTATGGATGGCCGGCGTACTCGCCGCGCAGATTCACGGCGGGGCAGCGGTGGCCAGCCTGCTGGGTCTCTCGCAGGAAGTAGCCTTTGTGCTCGTGCTGGCGCTCATCTTCGGCGCGTCCCGGCTGGACCTGCGTTTCGCTTCGACGCTCTTCGCGCTGTGTCTCCTCGCCAGCGCCGTCGTGCTTGTCTACGCCCTCGTCGTCAGCGGAGGCCTGCCCCTGTATCTTCGCGCGCTGCCCGAGTTCTCGCACGATCTGGCGACTTTCAGCGGACCGCGACTTCTGGCCCTGACGCTGGCGGTGTGCCTGCTGGTCTGCACAGGCGCCGACTACCACCAGTTCGTGCTGGCGGCGCGCCGGCCCTCGGGTGCCGTGCTGGGCTGCATCCTGGCCGGCGTCGGACTGATCGCGGTCGGATTCCTACCCGCGGCCCTTGTCGTGACCATGCAGCATGCTGGGGGACTGGCGGATGTTCCTCACGCCAAGCAGGTCATTCCGCTGCTACTGGCCCGCGTCACCGCTGCACTGGGTCCCGGGGCTGACAAGCTGATGCTGGTGGCACTGTCCACCGCCGCCTTGGGCTCGGGCGCTGCAATCCTGCGCGCCATGGCCTCGGCGCTGGCATCCGCTCTGCCGGTGACGGCTCCGGACCGTCCGGCTGCCCTGGCCTTGGTTGCCCTGGGTCTGGGCGCTGCGGTGGCGAGCCGCGGGCAAGGCATCGTCGACACGATGGTGTCCGTCAACGTCGTCTACATCGCGAGCATCGCCATCTGCCTCGTCGCCCTGTTGCGCGGCACCGTGCTGTGGCCGCGGCACGCCGCGATCATCATGGCCACCGGCTTTGCGGTTTCCGTGGCCATCTATGCCGCTGGCTGGAGGGGCTGGCTGGTCGGCGATGCGGATGTCATCTCTCTCCTCGCCGGGTTGGGCGCATCCGCCGTTGTGGCGGCTGTGCTCGTTGGTGGCGCTGCCGGTGTACGTCGTGCGCCCAGGGCAGATGGCTGATCCGCGCGGGCTATCGGCTGCTCTGCAATGTCAGTGAGGCCGGCCTGTACGAGGGACCGCTGGGCGGTGTCCACGATCAGCCGGGTGATCTGCTGGGCCAGCGGCGGCTCCAGCTCCCAGTGGTGCCAGTACAGGTTGACCATCATGGATTGCGCCGGCGCGATGTCGACGAGCTGATCGCCTTGCACCATGGGCTGGGCCTGCGAGCTGGGCACAAGCCCATAGCCGGCCCCCATCGCAACGCCCTCCAGCAAGGTCAGCGGCAAAGGCAGGTAGTGCTTTGCATAACGTTCCACCGCGAATCCGAAGCGCCGCGCCAGGAACTCGTCGTGCAGCGAGTCCTTGCGGTTGAAGAGCACCGCTGGCGCAGCGAGCACCGCGGGGACGCTGAGCCCCTGAGG
This sequence comes from Burkholderiales bacterium JOSHI_001, assembly GCA_000244995.1. NCBI lineage: Bacteria > Pseudomonadati > Pseudomonadota > Betaproteobacteria > Burkholderiales > Burkholderiales bacterium JOSHI_001. Next base: position 2,390,079 of record CM001438.1, read on the forward strand.
GAAGAACTCGCTGACGAACGCGGGGGTCGCGTAGCAGCGGTACTCCATGGCGCCCAGCTGCTCGGCTAGGAATCCCGTGGCGGGCTTGGCCTCGGTAGAAATGCAGCCGATGACCTCGCCCCGGGCGAGCCGACCGGCGGTGTGATCCTGGTCATCGGTCACCACCTCAAGCGCTACATGGCGCTGCAGCAGCAGGTCCTGCAGAACGGCGCGAAACCAGGTTGCCAGCGAGTCGGCGTTGACAGCAATGGCCAATGGCACGGGCGCGCGGGGGCCGGTCGAAGGCAGGATCTCCTGCATCGCTGCACTTTCGAGCAAGCGAAGCGCCTTCACATGGCGCAGCATCACCTCGCCTGAGGGTGTGGGCACGATCGGCTTGTCGCGCATCAAAAGGACCGTGGCCAGCGACTCTTCCAGTGACCTGATGCGCTGGGACACGGCGCCGCGGGTGATGTTCAGGATACTGGCCGCGCGCTCGAAGCTCTGCTGCTCGGCAACGGTGGCGAAGGTCTCCAGTTGATCGCGATCCAGCATGGTGTGTGCTCCGTTGACTGCACCTTCGCACCCCATCGAACGATTGCATTCGATTTTTCGCTGAGCGCGCTGTCAAGTGCGCCTGCGTATCAAAACGTTGAGTCGTTACAGCAGGTTCTGTCTCTGGCGAAGCCCAAGAGTTCCAGCGCAGGGCGTCGTCATGGTTTGCCGGGAAGAACCCACTTCGAGACGAATCCTTGACCGTGGCCGATCGTCTCGTCGGCGCTGCCGTGCCAGCCCGCACCCGTCGATCGCCTTTCGTGCGAACCGTAGCGCCGCGCGCGCAGCCGCCAGGGCCTTGCGCGGCATAAACGGCCGCCTTCCCACATGCGCTGCGCGCAGGCGGGCCCCTTCCATTTATTCCACGGTGCCCTGGCGCCCGCGCTTGATCGCAGCGCTGTCGGTCTCGCACGGCGACCGACGAATGCGGGGCAGAACAGCTCACCCAGCGCCGAGGGACGAAAGGCCAATTCGGCTCCCTCGGAAATTAGGGCAGGTGGCTGTTGGATTCAACAGGGGCAACAGCGTGCGAATTCGAGGCGATATCGAGGAGGACCGTGCGCAACAACAGTTCTTACGGACGGTTGCCGCGTTCTTCGAAACCTGGGCCGTTCCCTGGCCCGGCGTGCCGCCGTGACGCGTTGTCGAGAGACGTTCGCGGAGTGTCATCAACCAATGGAGTTCATCATCATGGAACACACGAAGGAGTTGCTCTCGGTGCCGCTGGCCAGCCTGGTGCCGTCGCGGTTCAACGTCCGGCGTCACTCGGTCGGCCAGGTCGAGGAACTGGCGGCGCTGATCGAGGCGCAGGGCCTGCTGCACAACCTGGTCGTCACCGAGCAGGAGGTCGGCCGGGGCAAGTCGCGCAAGCTGAAGTTCGCGGTCGCCGCCGGTGAGCGGCGGCGCCGCGCGATGCTGCTGTTGCAGCAGCGCGGTCGCCTCCCGAAGGAACACGAGGTGCTGTGCGAACTGGTGCCGCCCGAGCGCGCGCTGGAGGTCAGCCTCGCCGAGAACAGCGGGCGCGAGGCCATGCACCCTGCCGACGAGTTCGAGGCCTTCAAGGCGCTGATCGACGAAGGCAAAGGTGTCGAGGACGTGGCGGCGCGCTTCGGCGTGTCGGTGCTGACGGTGCAGCGGCGTTTGAAGCTGTCGGCGCTGTCGCCGAAGCTGCTGGTGCTGTACCGCGAGGACGGCATCAACCTGGACCAGCTGATGGCGCTCACGCTGAGTGACGACCACGCGGTGCAGGAGCGAACCTGGTTCGATGCGCAGCCCTGGGACAAGACGCCGGCTGCTTTGCGGCGGCGGCTGACGGTCGGCGAGGTGGAGGCCGCGGGCAGCGCGCTGGTGCGCTTCGTCGGCATCGAAGCCTACGAGGCGGCGGGCGGTGTCGTGCGACGCGACCTGTTCGACGACGAGCAGAGCCGTTTCCTGTCGGACGCGGCGCTGCTGGAGCGGTTGGCGAGCGAGAAGTTGGAGGCGCTGGCCGCCACCGTGCGCGAGGAAGGCTGGAAGTGGATCGAGGCACGCCTGAGCGTCGACTCGCAGGCCTTGCGGCCGTTCGCGCCATGTGCGCACACCAACCGCAAGCCCACGGCCGCCGAACAGCAGGAACTCGATGCGTTGCACCGGCGCGCTGCCGAACTGGAGCTGCAGGCGCAGGCGCTGGACGACGCGCCCGAGTGGTCGCCCGACGAAGCCGAGATGATCGATCTGGAAGAGCAGGACATCGCGGCGCGGCGCAAGGCCATTCACGAGGCACTCAAGACCTGGACGCCGGAGCAGAAGACGCACGCAGGTGCAATCGTCACCATCGGCCGCGACGGGGATGTCGAAGTCATGCGCGGTCTGGTGCGGGACGAGGATCGCAAGGCCATCGCGGCTGCGGTGCGCTCGATTGGCGCAAACGAGCATCGCGAGCGCGACGACACGGGCAACGACGACGAAGGCGCGCCGTCGATGGCGGCGGCGCCAGAACGCCGTGCGCCGGGGTGCAGCGATGCGCTGACCAAGCGCCTCGCCGCGCACCGGACGATGGCGCTGCAGGCGATGCTGGCGCAGAGCACGGCGGTGGGCCTGGCCTCGGTGGTGCATGTCTTCGTGCTGCGTACCTTCGGCGCCGACTACCCGCGTGAGGCGTCGGCGTTGCAGGTGACGCCGCAGTTGTCGGCATTCGCGCTGGAAGTCATGGCCGACGACCTCAAGGCCAGCCGAGCATGGCAAGCGGTGCATCAGGCGAAGGAATCGTGGCGTGCCCGCTTGCCCGAGGACCAGAGCGAATGGCTCGGCTGGTTGATCGGCCTGCCCCAGGCCGAGCTGATCGACCTGCTCGCGCTGTGCGGCGCGCTCACGGTGAACGCTCTGCCGGGTGCGGGCGCGGCGGGCAGCGCCAACGCCATCGCGACGGCGCTCGGCCTGGACATGGCCGACTGGTGGGAGCCGACTGCCGAGGCCTACCTGAACCACGTGCCCAAGGCGCAGATCATCGCTGCGCTGAAGGAGGCCGGGCCTGAACTGGCCGGTGGTGGAGTCGAGGCGATGAAAAAGGACGCGCTGGTGAGCGCAGCGGCATCGCGGCTGGCTGGCACGCGCTGGCTGCCGGAGCCGCTGCGCCGATCGCCGAGCTGACCGCCAAGTTGACCGGTTGTTGCGGGCGGAATGAACCCGCCCGCAACAACCAGATCGGAGGAGTCATGTGGCTGCTGGTTGCTCGCGAACCCCGGCCGGACGCGCCTGATTGGCCTGGCAGGCACTTGCTCGCGGCCGTCGATGCAGTCGCATGGCCGCTGATGTGGGTGCTCCTGATCCGGGAGGTGCCGGGCCCGGCGGGCCTGGTCGGACCCTTTGTCACGGCGCTCGCCGTGCTCTTGGGCCTGGGCAGGCTGCACCGTGCCCTGTGGGTCAACCATCGCTACTGGTTCACGACTTGGCGCTGGGGCAAGGTGCTGGGGGCGATGCTGTTGATTGGCGCCGTGATGAAGGTTTCAATCTTGGCGTAGCCCGGCCTGTTCGTCAGCGCGCTGCGCACTGCGGCTGCATCAGTGCGGGACCGTAGGCCGTCCAGCGCTCCAATGGTCGAGGTCGATTCGGCGCCAGGCGACGGCACGCTTGGCGAGGCGCACTGGCGACGGGAACTTTTGTTCGGCCATCAGCCGATAGATCGTGGACCGGCCGAGACCGGTCATGCGCACGACGGCGGCCATGCGGACGAACACCGGGGGCTGGGGTTCCGCCACGGGCGGCTTCGACTCGGTCTGCATCTGGGACATCAGGCGGCTCCTGGGCTGCGTCTGAGAGGAACTCTAGGCGCTGCAGGTGCGCCCACGGGCGATGACTTTTGCTCAAAAAATGTCGGCCAATTGACGAGCCACCACCTTCACCGTGCGTCACTTGCCCGAGTTCGGTCGGCACATCTCCTCCCTCAGCAGCTCCATCAACCCATCAACCTGCGCTGAGCGGCCCCTGGGCAGCGGTTGCTGTCAGTGGCCAGTGACGAGTGAACTAACACTGCCTGGCACTACGCTTTCGCTCGGCCGAGGTATCGGCGCGTAAAGCGATTGGCCGCAGCCAAAGCGGTCATCGGCATCTCCAGGCAAAGTCGGCTGACGATGCAAGCAAATCAGGCGAGTCAAGACTTCTGCTCGACATCACAACCCAGCGCTAGGCCTCGACGGAGACCAGCTCAGCAATCTTTGTGGCAACAACTGCCATTGTGTCTTCCGCAGTATCCAAGCCGGTTCGTGATGCGAGCAAGGGGCTGACATTGCGGAGAGCCCCATACGTCGTGTTGTGCACGATGGGAACAAGCCGGTTGCTCGCCAGGAGGGCCGAAAGCTCCTTATCGGCGACGCTCTCTTTGGGGAGGCGGGCCAGCAGCGCAGGGGTCACCAGTACGAGGCCGATGCGCGATGCCGCCAAACCCTTGTCGATGGCGCGCATCATTGGGACGCCGAGGCCGAGATCCTTCTCGCTGAACCAGACTTTGACGCCCGCCGCCTCAAGCAAATCGTGCAGCTGCTTGGCTGCCCCTTGTCTGTCGTCCCACGCGTGGCACAGGAAGACGTCGCGAAGGTCAGGCTGCTCCGCCGCTTTTGTCTCAACCGCATTGCGAACCGGCGTCAGTGACTGTACTTGGGCCAGTGTGTACGAGACTGACGAACCACCTCGCGACCAGCGCGGCCTTGCACTGCTGCCTGACCTTCCACCGCCACCGCCACCCCCACTGCCGCTGCTGCTGCTGCTATAGCCACCGCCACTGCTTCCAGACGAGGAGTAGGAAGAGCCGTGGCCACCATAGCGGTAGCCAGTGCGATACCGGCATGCGGGGCAGGCAGCGGCAGCGGACGAGGAACTGTGTCCACGTACTGGTGCGGTGCATCTAGTCATGGCTTGATGATATTGATACTGGCATAGACCGACCTAGACCCCCGCAGTGGGCCTCTTGCCCATTCCCTTGATGAACACGGCCGGCAGTTTTTCGCCTGGAGGAATTTCAATCCCCACATCTACCCGGGGCGCCCACTGTGTTCCGGTCAGGTTGAGCGGCACGATCGTCTTGTGCAGCAACTCAGCACTGCTGCCCATCACATAGCGATAGCAGTCGGCGGCTACCGCGGCATTGAAACGCTCGACCTGCTCTGGCCGTACGTCGGCATGCCGCATACGGCGCTCGTCGCCGTTCATTACCAGCGCCGCAGTGCGCGATAGAGGAAAGAGAACGTGTGTGTGAAGCGATCCGTAGCCAAGCGGCAGATGTTCCGTGTTGGACAGAGGCGATAGCACGACCGGGGAATCGGAAGTTATGTACTCTGATCCGTTGGGCGCGTGAACAACGGTCCAGTCTCTTTCGAAGAGCGTCCGGGACACGGTATCCCATGTCTTGAGCGCCGCTGCGCGCGCCGCTTCGTCGGGAACACTGATACGAAAGTGGTCGCCGCTGACCATCTCGAACATCTTCGCCGCGAGCCTGCGCAGTTCTGCCTCGGACGTGTCCGCAGGCTTTGACTCTTTGAGCAACTTGTATGCTGCGGCCTCACTCGCGACGGTGAGCTTCAACCTCGCATGCTTGGCCTTCTCGCGCACACTACCGGCTTCTGCGAGGGCAGCCGGCGTTCGAATCGCGTGCATTGCGACGAACAATGCCAGGTACTCGCGATCCTCGAAACTGAGAGGCGATCTGCTAACTGCGGATTTCAATGCAGTCCCGGCACGACTCTCGACGAGGCCGAATAAAGCTTCGAGTTCGAATCGCTGCCGATCGCCTTCGTCAATGAAGGTGTACAAGTGCTCAATGGAGGCAGCATTCTTTGGTGTTGCCGAATCGACGACGCCAGTGGTTCGGTCGTACACAGCCACGCGCCGGTTTTGGGCAAAACCCTTCAAGTAAAACCTTGACACGTAGTGCTGCTGCGCCGGGCCATCAAGTAACGGCCCCCGCTCTGCAAGGCGATCGAATGCGTGCATAGACTGGGATTTTATACAGTCACGGATAGTCCGTGCAAGACGACCCGCAACGCGCAGCGTTTCACCTTGCATGCTGCGTCGGCGTGCCCGATCGGTCGTTCGATGCCTGACCGCAGTCGCGACAAGCCGAGCGCCCGCTCCTGGATCAGGAACGGTCGTCCTAGGAGCCGATCGTCGAACGTCCTATGAAGGCAGCCGCAGCCGCTCGACCCATGGACCGCGTGTCCCAGATTGGTCTTGGCCGGTCGCTCGGGTTGCAGACCGCAGTGCACGTTCGCCGCGACACTTCGCGAGACGTCATGGGAACCGAACCGCGTTGCTGCCAGGACACAGGCCGCGACCCGCCGAAATTTCGGACACGAGTCGGACACGGAGGGCCTGGAAGGTCGAAGGGGTTAGCGACTTGCGTCGCTAACCCCTTGATTTTTATGGCTCCCCGACCTGGGCTCGAACCAGGGACCTACGGATTAACAGTCCGGCGCTCTACCAACTGAGCTATCGGGGAACAGCCTCGAATTATAGCCAGAGATTTGACCGCTTCCGGACCGCCCCTTTCGTGCGCTTTGCCCGCAGGTGAGGGGCTTCGCGCAGGGCCCGCCTTGGCGCTTTCAGTGCCACGGGGCGCTGGAAGCCCTCAAGCCCTGGCGCCAGATCAGAAGCTGGCCACCACCGATGCACGCCAGGTGCGCGGCAGCAGCGGGTAGAGGTAAGCGTGGCCAAACTGGAAGGGTGCCTCCTTCCAGGCGCGCGTGTCGGCCACGTTGTCCACACCCAGGCGCCACACCAGCTTCAGGGCGCCCGTCGTAGGGGCATAGCGCAAACCCAGGTCCACACGTGTCCAGCCGGGTGTGGACACGCTGTTGTCCGGCAGCACCATGCGCTGGCCTTCGTGCGAGGCAAACGCCAGCAGGGCCAGCCCTGGCAGGGCCTGCACGTTGTAGACGGCCTGCGCCTTCAGACTGCGGTCGGGCACGTTGGTGGGGCGCAGGCCGTTGGCGCCGGCCAAGTTGCTGCCTTCGCGGCGGGTGCGCTGGGCCATGGCGCTGGCGCGCAGGCTCCAAGGGCCGCCCTGCCATTCGGCCGAGCCTTCCAGCCCGCGGTGGTGGGCGGTGCCGTCGGTGCGGCGGCGGCAGGGGTCGGCGTCGCTGCAGTTGTCGCTGAGGGTGGGCAGCCCCGTGCTTTGCCGGAAGTCGCTCCACTGCGGCCGCTGGATGTCGTAGGACGCCAGTTGCCATTGCCAGGCGTCGCCGCGGTGCTTCCATCCCAGTTCCCACTGCCGGCTCTTCAGTGCAGGCAGGGCCTGGCCGGCGTTGAGGTAGCGCGTGCGCCCGGGCGCCACCTCGCTTTCCACCCCTTCGCCCCAGCTGGCATAGGCCATGTTCCCCGGGTTCACTTGCCACGACAGCGCCAGCCAGGGCGTGCTCAGGTTCTGGCCGTAGGACGTGGCCCGGCTGCCGTCGGTGCGCACGCTGTCGCGCTGCAATTGAGTGTGGCGCAGGCCTGCCCAGAGTTGCCAGTCAGGTGCCAGGGTCACGGCATCCTGCAGGTGCAGTTCGCTGCTGCGTTCGCTGCGGTGGGTGTTTTCTTCGGTCAGCGTGGGGTCGGCGGGCAGGTCGTTGACGCTGCCGTCGGTGTGGCCCACACCCACGATGTTGTTGGCCTGGCGATTGAACTGCGCACGGTAGCGGGTGGACAGCAGCCCTGCGCTGACATCATGCTGAGTGCCGGCCAGGTTCAAGCGGCTTTGCACGCTGATGTCTGCCGAGGTGCTGGTGCGGCGCTCGCCTTCGCTGCGGAAATCCCACACCGTGAAGCGGCCGTCGGCTGTGTAGCGGTCACAGGGGTCGCAGTCGAAGCTGGTGGGGTCGTACAGGCCGAACGGGAAGGCGATGCGGTCGTCGGTGTACAGGCGCTGCTGCATCAGGTGGGCCACCAATTTGGTGTCGTCGCTGATGTCGTGGGTGTAGCGCAGCGACCCGGTGTTGCCCTTCATCACCACCGGCAGGCTCCAGGGCTGGTTGTTCAGGTTCAGGCGCGGGTCGGTGTCGCGGGCGTTGGGCAGGGTGTTGCCCAGCAGGCTGAAGCCGGGGGTGCTGGGCTGGCTTTGCAGGCTGTGTTCGAACTCGGCTTCCAGCAGGCCCTTGGGCAGGCGCCATTCCACCGCGCCGGCCAGCAGGTGGGCGTGTCCACGGCTGTTGCGGGTTTGCGGTTCGTGGTGGGTGGCGCTGGCGTTCAGGCGCCAGCCGAAGGCGCCGTCGGTGCCGGCCCGGTCGGACAGGTCCACCGCGGCGGTCAGCGACGCCGGCTGGGACCCATCCAGTGACGCACTGCGCAGCGCCTGGGCCGTGGGCCGCTTCACCACCAGGTTCATCAGGCCGCCCGGCGCGCTGGTGCCGGCCTGGATGCCGCTGATGCCCTTCAACAGTTCCAGCGCCGCCTTGTTGCCGGTGGGCAGCATGGTCTCGGCGTTGATGGGCAGGCCGTCGCGGCGGTAGTTGAAGCGGTTGTCCAGCGTGAAGCCGCGCACCGCCACCTGGCCCCAGTAGCCGGGGGCGTTGTAGGCGTCGGTCACCGCGGCGTCCAGGCGGGTGATGTCGCTCAAAGCGCCGATGCCGGCGTCGGCCAGTTGCTGCGCGGTGACCACCGTGGCCGAAAGCGGCAGGCGCGACAGCGGCACGTCGCCGAAGCCGGCCACGCTGGCGCTGTTGGCTGCGCTGCTGCGCCCGGTGACGGTGACGGTCTGGCTGCCTTGTGCCAGGGCCGCTGCGCCGCACACCAATTGGCTGGCCGCGGCCAGCGGGACCAGCGCGTGCACGCGCCGGCCTTGGGACTTGCAATGACGAAATGCCATCGGGAAACCTCTCGGTGTGATGGCAGGTGGGCAAACATGGATGGGACACGCAAGCCACGAACGCGGCCGGCCCCGTCTGAGCCTGCTTCCCTGCGTGCGAATTACCGCAATCAGGTTCAAAGGGACTTTCTCAGCCGGCAGTCGCTTGTCGCGGCGCCAGCACCCCCAGCGAAGTGCAACCGGCGATTTGCCGGTTGCGGCGGCCATTATTCACCAAAGCGAAGCGCGCCGCCTGGCGCCACAGTGGTGTTCACCTGCAATTCAATGGGCTGGTCCCTGAACGGATGTCATGGCATCGCTGACACTGCGCAAGAAATTCAACATCGGCTTGGTGGCCGTGGTGGTGGTGGCGCTGGTGCTGATGCTGGGCGTGCGCCTGCTCAGCAAGACCGCGCGCTTCCACTACCTGGAGCGTGAGCACCTGGCGCTGGTCAGCCAGATGCAGCAGGCCATGGACCGCGTGCGCGAAGGCGGCACCCAGTCAGGCCAGGTCCGGCGCCAGCCGGTGCTGGCCATGGTGGACAAGGCGAGGGCCATCGCCGGCAGCGTGGAGGCCGAGTTGTTCCCGCCCGAGATCCTGGCCTTCCGTCTGATGGGCTTTTCGCCGGTGGTGGACCTGCCGGCGCAGGCCTATGCCAACCACAACCGCATCCACGAGGTGCTGGCGGCCGAGACGGGCGAGTTCCTCACCACCGACGTGGTCGCCCGGGTGGAAGAGGACATGGCCCAGGCCAAGGACAAGGGCGACCGCTTCGGGCCGCTGGTGGAAGGCGCCACGCTGTTCGTGCGCAACCTGGTTCTGGCCATCAACCTGGTGGGCGTGGCGGTCATCCTGGGCAGCTTCTGGCTGGTGCGCAAGGCCACACTGGGGCCGCTGCAGCAAGCCGTGGATGCGGCCCAGCGCATGGCCCAGGGCGATTTGGGCGGGCCGCCGCTGCCGGCCACCGACGACGAACTGGGCCTGCTCAACCGCGCCATCGATGAGATGAAGCACAGCCTGGCCCGCGTGGTGGGTGATGTGCGTGAGCGCAGCCAGTCGGTGGCGGCCAGCATGGGTGAGGTGGTCAGCGGCAGCGGCAACCTGTCCTCGCGCACCGAACAGCAGGCCGCCACCTTGCAGCAGACAGCGGCCAGCATCAGCGAACTCAGCCGCAGCGTGCGCCACATCGGCCAGCAGGTGCGGGAGGCCGACGCCCAGGCTGGCCAGGCCGGCCAGGAGGCGGGTGAGGGCGGGCGCGCGGTGGCCCAGGTGGTCACGCGCATGGACGACATCCTCAGCGCGTCGCGCCGCATCGCCGACATCAACGGCGTGATCAATGGCATCGCCTTCCAGACCAACATCCTGGCGCTGAACGCGGCGGTGGAAGCCGCGCGCGCGGGCGAGCAGGGCCGTGGCTTCGCCGTGGTGGCGGGCGAGGTGCGCAGCCTGGCCCAGCGCAGCGCCGAAGCCGCGCGCGAAATTGCCTCGCTGATCAATGACTCGTTGGTCAAGGTGGAGCAGGGCGCGGGTGAGGTGGGCGCGGCGGGCCGCACCATCGAACAGGTGGTGATCAGCGTGCAGCGGGTGTCGCAACTGGTGGCGGGCGTGGCCGCCGAGCTGTCAGCGCAGGAAGATGGCATCGGCCAGATCGACCAGGCCATGGGCCAGCTGGACGCCGGCACGCAGCAGAACGCCGCGATGGCCGAGCAGTCGGCCTCGGCGGCCGAAAGCGTGCGCGGCCAGGCGCAGCAGTTGGTGCAGACCGTGGGCCGCTTCAGCCTGCCGGCCTGACGGCAGCGGGGCCGCGCAAGAAAAAAGCGGCCCGTGGGCCGCCTGGCGTCTTTTCGCGCTTGCCGAGGCGCGCCGCGTCAGTCGAAGTTCGGCGTCTCCACACCCAGCACCTTGTGCAGCTTGGGGCTGGTGGTGGTGTACTGCAGCAGGATGCGCTTTTCCGGGAAGATGTAGGGCGCTGCGGCGAAGGCGGCCAGCGCCGCTTCATGGAAGCCCGACAGGATGAGCTTCTTCTTGCCCGGGTAGGTGTTGATGTCGCCCACCGCGAAGATGCCCGGCGTGCTGGTCTCGAATTTCTCGGTGTCCACCACGATCTGCTTGCGCTCGATGTTCAGGCCCCATTCGGCGATCGGACCCAGCTTGGGGGACAGGCCGAAGAACACCAGCAGCATGTCGGCCGGTACGACGCGTGTGACGCCGTCGCCGCCGGTCACCTTCAGGGCGCTGAGCTTTTCATCGCGCTCTTCGAAGCCGGTGACCTGGCCCACCACGAACTGCATCTCGTAGGCCTCGCACAGCTCCTTCATCTTGGCCACGGAAGCCGGCGCGGCGCGGAAGCCGTCGCGGCGGTGCACCAGGATCACGCTCTCGGCCTTGTGCGGGCCGTCTTGCACGAAGTTCAGGGTCCAGTCCAGCGCCGAGTCGCCGCCGCCCACCACCACCAGGTTCTTGCCGGCGAACTGGGCCGGGTTGCGCACTCGGTAGTGCAACTGGGTGCCATCGAACTTCTCCAGCCCATCCACCTTCAGCGTGCGCGGTTGGAAGCTGCCCACGCCGCCGGCGATGAAGAGGGTCTTGCTGATGAACTGGGTGCCCTTGCTGGTCTCGACGTAGAAGCGGCCGTCCTCGCACTTTTCCACCCGCGTGACTTCCTGGCCATAGTGGTGGGTGGCGCCGAAGGGCTCGATCTGCTTGAGCAGGTTGTCGGTCAGTTCCTTGCCGGTGCACACCGGCACGGCCGGGATGTCGTAGATGGGCTTGTCGGGGTACAACTCGATGCACTGGCCACCGGGGTAGGCCAGGCTGTCGATGATGTGGGCCTTGATCTCCAGCAGGCCCAGCTCAAACACCTGGAACAGGCCCACCGGGCCGGCCCCGACGATGACCGCATCGGTCTCGATGGGCGAGCCCAGGCCAGCTTCGGGAGGGGCGGTGGTGAAGGCGACAGACGGTTCCATGGTGGGGCGCCCCGTCTGGCGGGGCCGCTTGAGTTTCAGAATGGGGGTGGCGGCGGGCCGGCGCCCGGCGCGGTGGGTTCAGTTCGGCGGGCGCAGGGTGCTCAGCGGATCAGCTCGGACAGCTTGTCCTTACGGTCTTTCCACTCATCGGCGTCGGGCAGGGCGGGCTTGCGCTTGGTGATGCTGGGCCACTTGCGGGCCAGTTCCACGTTCAGCGGAATGAACTTCTGCTGGTCGGCCGGCACGTCTTCCTCCGGCAGGATGGCGTTCACCGGGCACTCGGGAATGCACACCGCGCAGTCGATGCACTCGTCGGGGTCGATGGCCAGGAAGTTGGGGCCTTCGCGGAAGCAGTCCACGGGGCACACATCCACGCAATCGGTGTACTTGCAGCGGATGCAGGCTTCGGTGACAACGTGAGTCATTTGGCGGCTCGGGTGGGTGTTGTGGGTATGGGGTGGGGCCGGGACATCGCGGTGCGCGCCGAGGGCGCACAAACGGGGCGTGACGGAGCCAAGCCTTTGATTTTACGGTGCCAGGGTTTGCACGGACGCTTGATGTTGCTCAATTGATGGGGTTATCGGTCCCGCCACGGCCGGCGTGGCCCCCACGCCCACGGTCACCACCGTGGGCCGCCCGGCGTGCAGCAGGGCGGCCGCGGGCAGCTTGTCCAGGCTGCCGTCGGTGGCCAGTTGGTCGGGCCAGCCGGCGCGGCTGACCACCATCACGGGGGTCGTGGCGGGCCAGCCGGCCGCCCGCAGCCGGCGGGACAAGGCGGCCAATTGCTTGCCCGCCATATAAAAAACTTCCGTGTCGGCACGCCGGCCGGCCTGCAACTCGCCGCTTTGCGTCACGGCGGTGGACAGGCTCACGCTGCGGCCGCGGCCGCGGCGGGTGAGCGGCCGCTGCGTGGCGGCGGCGGCGGCCAGCGCGGCGGTGACGCCGGGCACCACCTCGGTGGCGACACCGGCCGCGTGCAGGGCCTGCAGCTCTTCTTCCAGGCGGCCGAAGATGCTGGGGTCGCCGCCCTTCAGGCGAACCACCTGCCGGGCGGTCTGGGCATGGCGCAGCAGCAGGGCGTTGATTTCGCCTTGCGCCGTGGCTTCGGCAAAGCCGCGCTTGCCCACGTTCACCCATTGCGCCTGGGGCGCCAGGTCGCGCAGCGCCGGGTCGGTGAGGGCGTCGAACAGCACCACCTCGGCACGCGCCAGCGCGCGCGCGCCGCGCAGCGTGATCAGGTCCGCCGCGCCGGGACCGGCGCCGACGAACACCACGCGGGCGGGCGGGTCAGTGGGCATGATGAACCAGCAAGGCGCCGCTGGTGCGGTTGCTGGTGGGGTCCACCACGATCAGGGCGCCGCCCACACGGTTGTCGGCATAGGGTTCCACCGGCAGCGGCTGCTGCACTTCCACCACCACGCGGCCGATCTCGTTCACGCCCAGCTCGTGGGCGTCGATGGTGGCCAGGGTGTGGATGTCCAGCCGGCTTTCGATGGCGGTGATGCGTGCCTGCACCCAGCGGTTGCCGTGGCGCACCCAGTACTTGCGGCCCAGTTGCGCAGCTTCGGTGTCCAGCCAAGCCAGCGTGGCGGAAAAGCGCTGCGTCACGGCCAGGCTGCCGGGCGTGGCAATCCAGTCGCCGCGGCTCACATCCAGCTGACGGTCCAGCACGATGCCGGCGCTTTCACCGGCCTGGGCCTGCGCCACGGGGCTGCCGGCGCGGCGCACTTCGGCCACCACGGCGTCCTGGCCGCTGGGGAAGACCTGCACCTTGTCGCCAGCCTTCACGCTGCCGTGGGCGATGCGGCCCCAGAACACGCGCGGCTGGTGGCCGGCGCCCTCGGTGCCCTGGCCCTCGTCGCGCGCCACGTACTGCACCGGCACGCGCAGGTCGCCGCTGGTGCGTTCCTGGGTGGTGGGCAGGTGCTCCAGAAGTTGCAGCAGCGACGGACCGGCGTACCAGGGCACGTTCAGCGGCGCGGTGACGTTGTCGCCGCGCAGTGCGCTGACCGGGATGATGCCGGCCACTGCGGTGATGCCGGCTTCCTGGGCGAAGGCCTGCAGCGCGCTGCGGGTGGCTTCGAAGGCCGCCTGGGCGTCGTCGCCCACGGCGTCCAGCTTGTTCACGGCGAACACGATGCTGGGCACCCGCAGCAGGTGCGCCAGCATGCTGTGGCGCCGGGTCTGGGGCAGCAGTTGCACGGGCTGCGCCTTCCAGTCGATCTTGGTGATGTCCACCAGCACCACCGCGGCGTCGCTGCCCGCGGCGGCGGTGACCATGTTGCGGGTGTACTGCTCATGCCCGGGCGCGTCGGCGATGATGAACTTGCGCTTGGGCGTGGCGAAGTAGCGGTAGGCCACGTCGATGGTGATGCCCTGTTCGCGCTCAGCCTCCAGGCCGTCGGTCAGCAGGCTCAGGTCGATGGCTTCACCGGCTGCCTTCTTCTCCAGGTGGTCCAGTTGGTCGGCCAGGATGGCGCGGCTGTCGTAGAGCAGGCGGCCGATGAGCGTGCTCTTGCCGTCGTCCACGCTGCCGGCCGTCAAGAACCTCAGCGCGCGGTGGTCTTCGTTCTGCAGGACTGCGGACATGATCAGAAGTACCCCTCTTTTTTGCGCCGCTCCATGCTGGCGTCGCTGGTGCGGTCGTCCATGCGCGTGGCGCCGCGTTCGCTGACGGTCACGGTCAAGGTCTCGGCCACGATGTCGGCGGCACTGGCGGCCGTGCTTTCCACCGGGCAGGTGCAGGTCATGTCGCCCACGGTGCGAAAGCGCACGGTGGCAGTTTCCACCTGTTCATCGCCTTCGGGCGGGGTGACGTCGGTCAGTGGCACCAGCAGGCCCTTGCGGCGGATGACCTCGCGCTGGTGGCTGTAGTACAGGTTGGGCAGGGGGATGTTCTCGCGCGCGATGTACAGCCACACATCCAGTTCGGTCCAGTTGCTGATGGGAAACGAACGGAAGTGCTCGCCGGGGCGGTGGCGCGTGTTGAACAGGGTCCACAGCTCGGGCCGCTGCTCCTTGGGCTGCCACTGGCCGAAGCTGTCTCGGTGGCTGAAGATGCGCTCCTTGGCACGGGCCTTTTCTTCGTCGCGGCGCGCGCCGCCGATCAGGCAGTCGAAGCGATGTTCTTCAATCGCTTCCAGCAGCGTGACGGTCTGGTGGCCATTGCGCGACTCCAGCGGGTGCGCCAGGCGCACGGTGCCGCGCTTCATGCTGTCTTCCAGGTGGCCCACCACCAGGCGCTCGCCCATTTCGGCAATGCGCTGATCGCGGAACTCGATCACCTCCGGGAAGTTGTGGCCGGTGTCCACGTGCAGCAGCGGGAAAGGCAGCTTGCCCTTGAAGTCATTGCCCTGGATGCGGGTCTTGAAAGCCTTCTCGGCCAGGCGCAGCACCACGCAGCTGTCCTTGCCGCTGGAAAACAGCAGGGCCGGGCGTTCGAAGCTGGCCGCCACCTCGCGCAGGATGAAGATGGCTTCTTCCTCCAACCAGTCCAGGTGGCGGTGGTCTAGGTCGGGCAACAGGGTGTCGAGGTTCACTCGGGCGTTCATGTTCATCTTTCAGCGGCCGGGCAGGGTGGACACGGCGGCGGGTTCCTCGTGCTTCACATGCAGCCCGCATTCCTTCAGGCTTTCGTCTTCCCACCACCAGCGCCCGGCGCGGAAGGGTTCGCCCACCGCGATGGCGCGGGTGCAGGGCTCGCAGCCGATGCTGGGCATGAACTCGTCGTGCAGCGGGTTGTAGGGCACGTTGTTCGTGGCGACGTAGTGCCACACGTCGGCCCAGGTCCAGTCGGCCAGCGGGTTGAATTTCGTGCGGCCCTGGTCGTCGGGTTCCGTGAAGGGCACTTCGCCACGCGCATTGCTTTGCTCGCGGCGCAGGCCGGTCACCCAGGCGGTGCGGCCGGCCAGCATGCGCGCCAGCGGCTCCATCTTGCGCACCCCGCAGCAGGCCTTGCGCAGTTCCAGGCTCTTGTACATGGCGTCTTCGCCGTTGGCCTTGACGAAGTGAACCACGGCCTCCTGCGGCGGCGAGAAGACAGCCACCTTCAGGCCGTAGGTCTGTTCGATGCGCGGGATCAGCGCCAGCGTCTGCGCGTGCAGCTTGCCGGTGTCCAGCGTGGCCAGGGCGATGGGGATGCGGTGGCGGGCGATCAGGTCGGTGACCACCATGTCTTCCACGCCCAGGCTGGTGCTTTGCACCGCGCTGCCAGGGTGCAGCTCGGCGGCCTGGCGCAGCACGGAAACCGCATGCGACACGCGGGTGTCAAAACCTTCGCTGGCTCGGGCGTACAGGGCAATCGCTGACATGCTCAGATCCCCTGGCCGGCGAAGCCATCGGCCTGCGCCTGGCGCTGCTGTTCGGCGGCCTTCAGTTCGGTGGCCACGTCACGCGCAAAGGCGGGTTGCGGCTGGTTCACGTCGGCCTGGTAGTGGCCAGCGAAGAAGCCCAAGGCGCGCTCGGCGCTGCTTTGCTTCTGGTCGTGCCGCAGCACCACGGCGTCGAAGCCCGTGCGTGTCAGCAGGGGCATCATGTCCACCACCACGTCGCCGGTGGCTCGCAGCTGGGCGCTGTAGCGCAGGCGCGCGCGCAGGGTGTGGGCCTGGCTGTAGGCACGGCCGTCCACCCACTTGGGGAATTGCAGCACCACCAGGCCGATGCGCGGCAGGTCGCTGGCCAATGTGGCCACGTCCACCGTGTTGTCCAGCAGCAGGCCCACTTTCAGGTCACGCGGCCAGTGGTCGCGCACGGCGTGCCATTGCTCCAGGGTCAGCAGCGCGTTGGCGCGCGGGTCGGGTGTGGGGATGGGGCCGTCTTCGCCGACCACGGGGTGCCAGGCGTCATTGCGGTTGTCGATGAACTTCATGGTGTGCGGGTCTCGGTTCAGGCAGCGGCCGTTTCGCGGCGCACCGCGTCGGCGGCAGCGCGGAAGGGCGCCACGCCCAGGCGGCGGGCCGCGTCGATGAAACGTTCCTTCGAGCTGCTGCGGCTTTGCAGGTAGGTCTCGATCACTGCTTCGATGACATCCGGCACTTCGGCGGCGGAGAAGCTGGGGCCGATCACCTTGCCGGCGGCCGATGTGCCCGACAGGGTGCTGCCGTCCGAGCCCGCCACGCTGATCTGGTACCACTCGGCACCGTCCTTATCGACACCCAGGATGCCGATGTGGCCGGTGTGGTGGTGGCCGCAGCTGTTCATGCAGCCGCTCATGTGCAGGTCGATGTCGCCGATGTCTTCCAGCGCGTCGATGTCCTGGAAGCGTTCGGTCACTGCGGCGGCGATGGGAATGCTGCGCGCGTTGGCCAGCGCGCAGAAGTCGCCGCCGGGGCAGGCGATCATGTCGGTCAGCAGGCCGATGTTGGGCGTGGCGTAGCCGGCGTCGCGCGCGGCGCGCCACAGCGCGGGCAGCTCGGCCGCCTTCACCCAAGGCAGCAGCAGGTTCTGGTCGTGGGTGACACGCAGTTCGCCATGGCTGAAGCGCTCGGCCAGGTCGGCGGCGCAGTCCATCTGCTCGTGCGTGGCGTCGCCGGGCGCCTGGCCCACACGCTTCAGGGACAGCGTCACCGCGCGGTAACCGGCCACCTGGTGGCCGTGCACATTGCGCTGCAGCCAGCGCAGGTATGCCCGGTCTTGCAACAGCGTGCTGGCGTCCACTTCCGGCAGCGCGGCCACGCCTTCGGGCCGGGTGAAGCAGGCGGCCACGCGGTCCAGCTCGGCCTGCGGGATGATCTGCGAGGCACCGCCGACGTCGTCCTTCAGGATGGCCTGGAACTCAGCGTTCACCGCGTCGAAGAACTTGGGGCCTTCGGCCTTCACCAGGATCTTGATGCGCGCCTTGTAGGCGTTGTCGCGGCGGCCGAAGCGGTTGTACACGCGCACGATGGCTTCGATGTACACCAGGATCTGCTGCCAGGGCACGAAGTCATTGATGACGCTGCCGGTGATCGGCGTGCGGCCCATGCCGCCGCCCACCAGCACCTGGAAGCCCACCTCGCCGGCGCTGTTCTTGCGCAGCTGCAGGCCGATGTCGTGCCAGGCGATGGCCGCGCGGTCTTCCTTCGTGCCGCTGGCCGCGATCTTGAACTTGCGTGGCAGGAAGGCGAATTCCGGGTGCAGGGTGCTCCACTGGCGCAGCACCTCGCAGTAGGGGCGGGCGTCGACGATCTCGTCCGGGGCGATGCCCACGTGCGCATCGGCGGTGATGTTGCGGATGCAGTTGCCGCTGGTCTGGATGCCGTGCATGTCCACCTCGGCCAGGCGGTCCATCACGTCGGCCGCCTTGGGCAGCGGGATCCAGTTGTATTGCAGGTTCTGGCGCGTGGTGAAGTGGCCGAAGCCGCGGTCGAACTCGCGCGCGATGCGGGCCAGCTGGCGCAGCTGGCGGCTGTTCAGCTCGCCATAGGGCACGGCCACCCGCAGCATGGGCGCATGGCGCTGCACGTACCAGCCGTTTTGCAGGCGCAAGGGGCGGAATTCGTCATCGCCCAGTTCACCGGCAAGGTTGCGTTCCAGCTGGTCGCGGAATTGGGCGGCGCGTGAACGCACCACATGGCGGTCGAAGTCGTTGTAGAGGTACATCAGTGCGTGTCAGTCAATGAATCACTTTGAGGCCGGCGGTCACCAGGGACAGGCACAGCAGCGTGCGCACCAGGCGCTCGGGCAGGGCCTTGGACAGGCGGGCGCCGAGCCAGATGCCGGGCAAGCTGCCCATCAGAAGGGCCACCAGCAGGCCCCAGTTCACATTGCCCAGGGTGGCGTGGCCCAGGCCGGCGACCAGTGTCAACGGCACGGCGTAGGCGATGTCGGTGCCCACCACGCGGTGTGCCGGCAGACGGGGGTAGATCAGCAGCACCAGCGTGGCGCCGAGTGCGCCCGCGCCGATGGACGACAGCGTGACCAGGGTGCCCAGCACCATGCCGGCCGCCACGGTGGCCGCGGGCTTGCGGCTTTCCGGCAGCCACTGTTCCAGCCGCAGCCCCACCTTCTGCCAGGCGCTGCGGTAGGCCACGGTCACCGCGGTCAGCAGCAGGGCGATGCCGAGCGACAGGCTCAGCACGCTGGCCCAGGCCTTGGTGATGCCGGTGGCGTGCATCACCGCAATGGTGGCCACGGCCGCCGGAATGCTACCCAGCAGCAGGCGCTTGACGATGGGCACGTCCACATGGCCATGGCGCCAATGCGCCACCGCGCCGCCGGTCTTGGTGACGGCGGCAAACCACAGGTCGGTGCCGATGGCCACGGCCGGGTTCAGCTTGAACACGCCCATCAGCAGCGGCGTCATCAGCGAGCCGCCGCCCACGCCGGTCATCCCGACGATGGCGCCGACGCCGAAGCCACTTGCGATTGCCATCCAGTCCATGCGGGGTTCCAAGAACAAGCCAGCCGGGCCCAAGGCCTGGCGAGGTGCGAACTCTAGGGCGAGGCCTAAAGATTCGTAAGTACTTATTTGTTAGTTGCTAATGCTCATGAGATATTTAGATATGGGGCTGGCTGCCTAGAATCCCGCCATGCAAAGACGCCACGCCCTGGGTTGGCTGGGCGGGGCGGGTTTGGGCGGCCTGTTGAGTGCCTGCCAGACCGTACCTGTCCCGCCTGTCGCACCACCTGCCGGCCCGCCCGCCACGCTTCCCGCCACGCCCGCGCCTGTGGCGGCAGCCCCAGTGGCGGCGCCCACGGTCGCGCACGCCCCCGTGCGTCCTCCCCGCCTTGGCCTGGCGCTGGGCGGCGGCGCGGCGCGGGGTTTTGCCCACATCGGCGTGATCCAGGTGCTGGAAGAAGCCGGCATCCGGCCCGACCTGGTGGTGGGCACCTCGGCCGGCAGCCTGGTGGCGGCGATGTACGCGGCCGGCAAGAACGGGATGGAACTGGGCACCTTGGCCCAGACCATGGACGAATCGGCCCTGACCGACTGGACCTTTCCCGGCCGCGGTCTGGTCAAAGGCGAGGCCCTGGCGCGCTATGTGCGCGAGCAGACCGGCGGGCGATCCATGGAAACCATGAAGCTGCCCCTGGGCATCGTGGCCACCGACCTGGACAGCGGCAGCCCCATCCTGTTCCAGCGCGGCGATGTGGGCGTGGCGGTGCGGGCGTCCAGCGCGGTGCCGGCGGTGTTCCAGCCGGTGAAGATCGGTGCGCGGGAGTATGTGGACGGCGGCTTGGTGTCGCCGGTGCCGGTGCGCTTTGCGCGCCAGATGGGGGCCGACGTGGTGCTGGCGGTGGACATTTCGTCGCCGCCCGAGGGCAATGCCACGGGGGATGCGCTGCGCATGCTGCTGCAAACCTTCGCCATCATGGGGCGCAGCATCAACAGCTTCGAGCTGAAGGACGCCGACGTGGTGCTCAAGCCCGCGCTGCTGGGCGTCGGCAGCGGCGATTTCACGGCCCGGCGCAAGGCCATCATCGCCGGACGGGAGGCCATGCAGGCCGCCTTGCCGGCGCTGCGCCAGCGCCTGGCCGCCCGCAGCGCGCCCTGACAGCGAAGCGCGGTCCCCAAAGAAAAAGCCCGCCGGCCGGAGCCGTCGGGCTTGAAGGTACCCAGAATCTGAATTCGAGAGTACCGAGGAGACAACCTTTCAGGACAGCTGCGGCTCGCGCACCGCAGCGTCGTCTGTGACGCGCTGCCGGTGGGAAAGTTCCGTCGCTTCCGGAAGCGGCGTCAATCCAGCGTTCAGCGGGCCTTGGCCTTGGTGGCGCCGGCGGCCTTCACCGCGGTGGTGGTCACGGCGTTGAAGTTGGCTTCGGCGATGTCAGCGGCTTGCTTGGCAGCCTTGTGGGCGCTTTCGTAAGCATTGTTGGCAGCGGCGATGGCCGACTTCACCAGGGACACGGCGTTTTCGGTGCCGGCCGGGGCGTTCTTGACGGCGGTGTCCACGGCGGACATGAACTTCTTCTGCACGTCGGCGAATTGCGACTCGGCGGCCTTGGTCACTTCGGCGTTGGTGGCGGCGAAGATGTCATAGACGTGGCGGCTGTAGGCGGCGGCCTTCTCGGCGGACGGCTGCAGCAGACTGGCTTGCAGGCTGACCAGCTCTTGCGCGTCCTTGACCGACATGGCGGCTTTGGTGTTTTCGGCGACTTCGCCCAGGGCGGTCTTGGCCACTTGCAGGTTCAGTTCCACCAGCTTTTCAACGCCTTCGAAGGCCTTGTTGGTCAGGCCGAAAAGGGTTTCAACGTTGGCCTTGTTGGCGGCGATCATTTGTTCAGCGGTCAGCATGTTCAGCTCCAGGAGGTTGGGTGGTGAGGGGTGAATGATTGCTGCACTGCAGCATGGAATGAAGTATAGGCCCGGCCGCACCAAAAGCAAGCCCTTCATGTTGCGTTGCAGCAAATTAGTTGTAACCGTCTAAGGCCGCCGGGTGGTCAGCCTCGGGCAAGCCGGGCGGCGCAAGGGGCCTTCGCCGGCACCGACAATGGCTGGCGATGCAACTTTTTCACACCGACCAGTTTGTGCTGCCACTGCCTACCGGGCACCGTTTCCCGATGCCGAAGTACCGGCTGCTGCACGAGCAGGTGCTGCAGAACGGCCCGGGCATCCGCATCCTGGAGGCCCCGGCGGCCACGGAAGGTGAACTGGCCTTGGCCCACGATCCCGGCTACATCGACGGGGTGCTGCGCGGCACGCTGTCGACGGCGGCGCAGCGCGAGATCGGCTTTCCCTGGAGCGAGCGCATGGCCCAGCGCGCGGTGCGTTCGGTGGGGGCGACCATCGCCGCCGCCCGCGCCGCACTGGCCGAGGGCGTGGCGGCGCAGACGGCCGGCGGCACCCACCATGCTTATTCCTTCAAAGGCTCGGGCTACTGCGTCTTCAACGATGTGGCCGTGGCCGCCCGGCTGATGCAGGCCGAGACGCACCGGCGGCACAAGCGCGGCCTGCGGGTGCTGGTGATCGACCTGGACGTGCACCAGGGCAATGGCACGGCCGCCATCTTTCGCGACGACGAGAGCGTGTTCACCTTCTCGATGCACGGCGCGCGCAACTTCCCCTTCCGCAAGGAAGCCAGCGACCTGGACGTGGAACTGCCCGACGGCTGCAGCGACGAACCCTACCTGGCGGCGCTGGACCACGCGCTGGCCAGCGTGGCCGCGCGCCTGGCCGACCGGCCGCCCGGCCTGGCCTTCTACCTGGCCGGTGCCGACCCGCACGAGGGCGACCGGCTGGGGCGCCTGAAGCTCAGCAGCGCCGGCCTGGCCGCGCGGGACGAACGCGTGCTGGCCTGGCTGCGCGCGCGCCGCATCCCGGTGGCGCTGAGCATGGCCGGTGGCTACGGCCACGACATCCACACCACGGTGGCAGTGCAATTGAAGACCTTGCAATTGGCGCAGGCGGCCTGGGCCGACTGGGCGACCGGGCAGGGAAGTCCCTGACACCCCGGCGACAGCCGGGCCGCGGTGCCCTGGCGGCAGAATCAACTGCATGAGCATCGCCCGCCCCGAACCCCAGCCGCGCAGCGGCTACCGCCACTTCCAGGCGATCAGCACGCGCTGGATGGACAACGACCTGTACGGCCATGTCAACAACGTCGTGTACTACAGCTTCTTCGACACCGTGGTGAACCGCTACCTGATCGAGGCCGGCGCGCTGGACATCCACCAGGGCGGCGTCATCGGCCTGGTGGTGCAGACCCAATGCGACTACTTCGCCGAACTGGCCTTCCCGCGCCCGGTCGCCGCTGGACTGCGTGTGTCGCGCATCGGCAGCAGCAGCGTGCGCTATGAAGTGGGCCTGTTCGACGGGGACGCACCGCTGTCGGCCGCCAGCGGCCATTTCGTGCATGTGTACGTCGACCGCGACACGCGCCGCCCGGTGCCGCTGCCGCCGGCCTTGCGCCAGGCGCTGGTGGCGATCGCGGCGGAGGGTGTGGCATGAGCGGCCAGGCCAACGCCGTGGCGGTGGACGCCGCCATCACCAGCCGGCGATCGGTGCGGGCCTACCTGCCCACGCCGGTGCCGCGCGAGACCCTGGAAGCCATCCTGGCCGTGGCCGCGCGCGCGCCTTCGGGCACCAACACCCAGCCCTGGAAGGTGCATGTGCTGACCGGCAGCGCCAAGGTCGATCTGTCTCGCCGCATCCTGGCCGCCTTCAACGACCCGGCGCAAAGGGCGCAGCACAGCGAGGAATACGCCTACTACCCCACCGAGTGGGTCAGCCCTTATGTGGACCGCCGCCGCAAGCTGGGCTGGGACCTGTACAGCCTGCTGGGCATCGGCAAGGCCGACAAGGCCGCCATGCACGCCCAGCATGCCAAGAACTACGACTTCTTCGGCGCCCCGGTGGGCCTGATCTTCACGGTGGACCGTGTCATGCGCCAGGGCAGCTGGCTGGACTACGGCATGTTCCTGCAAAGCCTCATGGTGGCCGCGCGCGGGCGTGGGCTGGACACCTGCCCGCAGGCGGCTTTCTGCCAGTTCCACCGCATCATCGAAGAACAACTGGCCCTGCCGCCTGGCGAGATGGTGGTGTGCGGCATGGCGTTGGGCCATGCCGACGAGCAGGCGGTGGAAAACACCTTGGTCACCGAACGCGAACCGGTGGCAGGCTTTGCCCGCTTCCTGGACTGATTCACCCATCGATCGGAACTTCATGGATTTCGTTCTCTTTGCGCTGGTGTTGCTGGGCGTGGCGCTGTTCCACGGCCACACGCTGAAGGTGGCCGTGGGCGGGGCACTGGTCATCACGCTGTACCAATTGCTGTTCACCGGCTTCAAGGCCGGCCCCGGGCTGGCGGGCCTGGGTGCCCATTTCGGCCATGAATGGGTGACGCTGGCCAACCTGTTGGGCCTGCTGCTGGGCTTTGCGCTGTTGGCCGACCACTTCGAGAAAAGCCGCGTGCCTGAAGTGCTGCCCCACCTGCTGCCCGACGACTGGAAGGGCGGCTTCATGCTGCTGGCCGGCGTGTTCGT
The DNA here is from genome assembly GCA_000244995.1 of Burkholderiales bacterium JOSHI_001. Classification (NCBI taxonomy): domain Bacteria; kingdom Pseudomonadati; phylum Pseudomonadota; class Betaproteobacteria; order Burkholderiales; species Burkholderiales bacterium JOSHI_001. Next base: position 2,413,777 of record CM001438.1, read on the forward strand.
GATGTCGGCCTTCCTGGACAACATCGCCGCCGCGATGATCGGCGGCACCATGGCCAAGGTGCTGTTCCGTCGCAAGGTGCACATCGGCTTCCTGGCGGCCATCGTGGCGGCCAGCAATGCGGGCGGGGCCGGCAGCGTGGTGGGCGACACCACCACCACCATGATGTGGATCGCCGGCGCCAGCCCGCTGTGGGTGCTGGAGGCCTATGTGGGTGGCGCGGTGGCCCTGTGCATCTTTGGCGTGGTGGCGGCACTGCAGCAGCACGCCTACCAGCCCATCCTGAAGGACGACACGCCCGGGGTCCAGGTGGACGGCATGCGCCTGGCGGTGGTGGGGACCATCCTGGTGTCGGCGGTGGCGGCCAACATCTGGTTCAACATCAACCAGCCGCAGGTGCTGGAACACTTTCCGGTCATCGGCGTGGCCGTGGTGCTGGCCATCTTGGTGACGGCGCCAGTGCGTGCGCCGCAGTGGGGCCTGCTGCCCGGCGCCTTCAAGGGCAGCGTTTTCCTGCTGGGCCTGGTTTGGTGCGCGTCGCTGATGCCGGTGGACAAGCTGCCCGCCGCCAGCTGGCCTTCGGCGCTGGGCCTGGGCTTCGTCTCGGCGGTGTTCGACAACATCCCGCTCACCGCGCTGGCCATCCGCCAGGACGGTTATGACTGGGGCTTCCTGGCCTACGCGGTGGGCTTCGGCGGCTCGATGATCTGGTTCGGCTCATCGGCCGGCGTGGCGCTGTCCAGCATGTACCCTGAGGCACGTTCGGTGGGCGCGTGGATCAAGGGCGGCTGGCACGTGGCCGTGGGCTACGTGGTGGGCTTCATGGTCATGTTGGCGGTGGTAGGTTGGCACGGCCAATCTATCAAGGACGGGCGCAGCGCGGGCCCGACAACAACGACAACAACCCATGAGGTGGCGAAATGAGCAACAAGGCCAAGCCGCGCGTGCTGGTGGCGCGTGCGGTGTTCGACGACGCGATCGATCGACTGCGCGCGCACTTTGACGTGGCCACCAACCCTGAGGACACGGTCTGGCCGCAGGCCGAACTCATCGCACGGCTGCAGGGCTGCAGCGCAGTCTTCGTCACCGGCACCGAGCCCATCAACGCCACCTTGCTGGACGCCTGCCCGCAACTGCGCGCGGTGTGCAGCATGGCCGTGGGCTACAACAACATTGATGTGCCGGCCTGCACCGCGCGTGGCGTGCTGGTGAGCAACGCGCCGGACGTGCTGACCGAAACCACGGCCGACTTCGGCTTCGCCCTGATGATGGCCACCGCGCGCCGCATCAGCGAAAGCGAACATTTCCTGCGCGCCGGGAACTGGACCAAGTGGTCCTACGACATGTTCGCCGGCACCGACGTGCACGGCGCCACGATGGGCGTGCTGGGCATGGGCCGCATCGGCCAGGCGGTGGCGCGTCGCGGCGCGCTGGGCTTTGGCATGAAGGTGATTTACCACAACCGCAGCCGCCTGCCGGCCAACCAGGAAGCGCCCATCGGCGCGCACTGGGTGGACAAGCCCACGCTATTGCGCGAGGCCGACCACCTGGTGATCGTGGTGCCCTACAGTGCCAGTTCGCACCATGCCATCGGTGCGGTCGAACTGTCGCAGATGAAGGCCACCGCCACGCTGACCAACATCGCCCGCGGGGGTGTCGTGGACGATGCGGCGCTGGCCGCGGCCCTGCGCGACAAGCGCATTGCCGCAGCCGGCCTGGACGTGTTCGAGGGCGAACCCCAGCTGCACCCGGATCTGCTCACCGTGCCCAACGTGGTGCTCACGCCGCACATCGCCAGTGCCAGCATCCCCACCCGCCGCGCGATGGCCCACCTGGCGGTGGACAACATCATCGCGGTGCTGGGCACGCCCCAGGGCACGCCGCCCACGGCGCTGAACCCCGAGGTCTTGAAGGCTTGAAGGGCTAGGCCTTCTTCAACTGCGCGGTGTCGAAGGGCAGGCTGCGCAGGCGCTTGCCGGTGGCCGCGAAGATGGCATTGGCCACCGCCGGGGCCGCCGGCGGTGTTCCGGGCTCGCCGATGCCGCCGGGGCCTTCGCTGCTGGGCAGGATGTGCACTTCCACGGTGGGCATCTCGCCCATGCGCAGCACTGGGTAGTCGTTGAAGTTGCCGGTCTTCACCTGGCCGCCTTCGATGCTGATGCGCCCGTACAGGGCCGCCGACAGGCCGTAGACGATGGCGCCTTCGATCTGGCGGCGGATGATCTCCGGGTTCACCGTCATGCCGCAGTCCACCGCCGCCACGATGCGGTGCACCTTGGGCGTGCCGTCCGCGGCCACGCTCACCTCGGCCACCTCGGCCACGTAGCTGCCGAAGGACGAGGCCACCGCAATGCCGCGGTGCACGCCGGCCGGCAGCGGCTGGCCCCAGCCGGCCTTGGCCGCCGCCAGTTCCAGCACGCCCTTGTGGCGCGGCGACTTGTCCAGCAGCGCGCGGCGGAACTCGTAGGGGTCCTTCTTCGCGGCCACGGCCAGCTCGTCGATGAAGCCTTCCATGAAGAAGCTGTTCTGCGAATGGCCCACCGAACGCCAGAACCAGACCTGTGGCCCCGGCTCCACGCGGCCGAAGGCGATGCGCATGGCGTCGATGTCATACGGGTGGTCGGCAATGCCTTCCATCGAGAAGGTGTCCACGCCGTTGTCCGGGATCTTCATGAAGCCCGAGGCCGCCATGATGGACGGCGTGCCCACGCCGGCCTTGAACATCGTGGCGCGGCCCTGGGCGTCCACCGCGCCTTCGAAGCGCGCCACCGAGGCCGGACGGTAGTAGCCCGCGCGCATGTCGTCCTCGCGGCTGTAGACCAGCTTCACCGGCTGGCCCGACAGCTTGGACAGCAGCGTGGCGTCGATGGTGAAGTCGGGTGCGAAGCGCCGGCCGAAGCCGCCGCCCAGCATCATGGTGTTGATCTTCACCTTGGCCGGCGTGACCTGCGCCACATTGCTCAGGATGCCCTGGTTGGGGCCCTGGCTCTGGGTGCCGGCCCAGATTTCGACCGAATCGCCGCGCACCCAGGCGGTGCAGTTCATCGGTTCCATGCAGGCGTGGGCCAGGTAGGGCGCTTCGTATCGGGCCTCGATGCTGACGGCGCTGGTGGCGGTGGCGTCGCGCAGGTTGCCGCTGTCCTTGGCGATGGCGTCGGCGCGCCGGGCGCCGTCGTCCAGCATGTCGCTGACCTTGGCGTCGTTCAGGCCCGCGGACTCGCCCAGGTCCCAGTCGATGACCAGGGCGTCGCGCCCCTGCTTGGCCGCCCAGTAGCCGGTGGCCAGCACCGCCACGCCGTGCGGGATGGTCAGCACCTGCTTGACGCCACGCATGGCCTTGGCCCGGCTGTCGTCCACGCGCCGGGGCTTGGCGCCGGGCATGGGCGCACGCGCCATCACCGCCACCAGCATGCCGGGCAATTGCACGTCGATGCCGTACTTGGCACTGCCGTTGGTCTTGCCCACGGTGTCCAGGCGCTTGGCCGGCTGGCCCAGGATCTTGAAGTCCCTGGGGTTCTTCAGCGTGGGCTTATCGGGCGGGGTCAGCTTGGACGCATCGGCCACCAGCGCGCCATAGCCCAGCTTCTTGCCGCTGCTGTGGATGACCTGGCCGCGCTCGGTGCGGCAGTCGGCCGGCGAGGCTTTCCACTTCGCGGCGGCCGCCGCCACCAGCATTTCGCGCGCGGCGGCTCCGGCGGTGCGCAGCGGCAGCCAGTGGCCGCGCACGGTGGTGGAGCCACCCGTGGCCTGCATGCCGAAGGCGGGGTTGTTGAAGGCCTGGTCCACCGGTGCCTGCTGGACGCGAACCTTGCTCCAGTCGGCGTCCAGTTCTTCGGCCAGCAGCATGGGAATGGCGGTGAGCACGCCCTGGCCCATCTCGGCCGAGCCGCACATCACCGTCACCAGCCCATCGGGGGCAATGCGCAGCCAGGCGTTGGGCTTGAATTCCTTGGTGGTGGCCGCTTCCAGGCGACCGGCGGCGGGCAGGGTGAAGGCCAGGGTCAGCGCCCCGGCGCTGCCGAGAAAGCCGCGGCGGGTGGTGTTGGCGATGTCAACGCTCATGCTGTCCATGCTCAGGCCCCCTTGCTCAGCGTGGCCGAAGCGTCCTGGATGGCCGCCTTGATCTGGTTGTAGGTGCCGCAGCGGCAGATGTTGCCGCTCATCGCGTTGGTGATGTCGGCGATGGTGGGGCGCTTGTTCTGCGCCAGCAGCGCGGTGGCGCTCATGATCTGGCCGCTCTGGCAGTAGCCGCATTGCGGCACGTCGCGCGCCACCCAGGCCGCCTGCACCGCGCGCCCGGTGGGCGTGGCGCCCACGCCTTCGATGGTGGTCACCTTTTTTCCCGCCGCGGCCGACGCCGGCGTGGAACAACTGCGCACCGGCTGACCGTCCAGGTGCACGGTGCAGGCGCCACACAGCGCCATGCCGCAGCCGAACTTGGTGCCGGTGAGTTGCAGTTCCTCGCGCAGCACCCACAGCAGCGGGGTGGCGGGGTCGCTGTCCACCTGGCGGGCCTTGCCATTGACGGTGATGTTGATCATGGATCTCCTCTGGGCGCCCTGGATGGCGCATTGGCGGTCGGGTCTTGGCGGGCGAACCATACGCCAGCGCGAAGCGCCGCGATGTTGCTGCGCAAATGCCCTGGCGGACCTCAGGGAAAGCGCGCTTGTCGCGGCGGCGACCCGGTCCGGGCGGTCGCATCGGCGCTGCGACAATGTCCCGATGACGGATGGAATGACGTGGATGCCCTGGTTTCAGCTGGTGGCCTTGGTGCTGGTGCTGCTGCTGGTGATGTGGGTGGCGCTGCGGCGGCCCGATGCAGGCGCCCAGCGCAACGCAGCCGAGGCTGCTGACCAATTGCTGGCGCAACTGACCCAGGCCACGGCCGCCCAGCGCGCCGACACCGAACGCCTGGAGCGCGAACTGCGCGACGAGGTCTCGCGCAGCGCCACCGGCACCCGCCAGGAACTGCAGGGCACGCTGGGCACCTTCCAGCAGACCCTGATGGCGCAGACCGGCGACACCGCCCGCACCCAGAACGAGCAGATCGACACCTTCCGCACCCAGTTGGCCGCGCTGCAGCAGCAACTGGTGCAGTCCTTGGGCAATGTCACGACCGCGTTGGGGCAGCAAAGCCAGAGCGCGCGTGAAGCGCAGGACCAGGCGCTGCGCCGCTTTGGCGACACCCTGGTCGAGCAGCTGAAGGCCCTGTCCGACAGCAATGAGCGCCGCATGGCCGAGGTGCGCCAGACCGTGGAAACGCGCCTGGCCGCGCTGGCCGAGGGCAATGAGAAGAAGCTGGAGCAGATGCGGGCCACGGTGGACGAGAAGTTGCAGTCCACGCTGGAGCAGCGCCTGGGCGAAAGCTTCAAGCAGGTGGCCGACCGGCTGGACCAGGTGCACCGCGGCCTGGGTGAAATGCAGACCCTGGCGCGCGACGTGGGCTCGCTCAACCGCGTGCTGACCAATGTGAAAACCCGCGGCAGCTTCGGCGAGGTGCAGTTGCAGGCCCTGCTGGACGAGGTGCTGACCCAGGAGCAGTACGCCCAGAACGTGGAAACCGTGCCCGGCAGCAACGCGCGGGTTGAATTTGCCATCCGCCTGCCCGGCCAGCGCGGCGACGGCCTGCCGCTGTGGCTGCCCATCGACGCCAAGTTCCCGCGCGAGGACTACGAGCGCCTGCTGGACGCCCAGGAGCGCGCCGACCCGGCGGCGGTGGAAGTGGCCGGGCGCGCCATCGAAGCGCGGCTGCGGCTGGAAGCCAAGACCATCCGCGAAAAGTACGTCGCGCCGCCGCACACCACCGACTTCGCCATCCTGTTCGTGCCCACCGAAGGCCTGTACGCCGAGGCCCTGCGCCGCCCCGGCCTGCAGGAACTGCTGCAGCGCGAACACAAGGTGATGCTGGCCGGCCCCACCACGCTGCTGGCCACGCTGAACAGCCTGCAGATGGGTTTTCGCACCCTGGCGTTGGAGAAGCGCTCGGCCGAGGTCTGGGAGGTGCTGGGTGCGGTGAAGACCGAATTCCTGAAGTTCGGCGACGTGCTCACCAAGACACAGAAGAAGCTGGACGAGGCCAGCAACACCATCAGCGTCGCGCGCACCCGCACCAACCAGATGACGCGCAAGTTGAAGAGCGTGGAGGCCCTGCCGGACACCCGAGCGCTGGAACTGCTGCCGCCGCTGGCCGACGACGCCGAGGGCCAGGTTGAGGGCGATAGCGACGACGGCGCGGGTGGCTGAAGCCGGCTTCAGCCGCGTGCTGGCGGCGCTGATCGGGGGCCAGATGGGCCTGCACAGCGCCATGGCGGGCTTGCGCATGGCCGCGCCGCTGCAACTGCTGCGCGACGGCGCCAGCCCGGTGGCCGCGGGCGCGGTGATGGCGTTGTTCGCGCTGGCGCCGGTGCTGCTGGCGCTGCCGGCCGGGCGCCTGGCGGACCGCCACGGCTACCACCGGCCCATGCGCTGGGCGGTGGGCTTCACCATGGGCGGTTGCGCGCTGGCGGTGGCCGCCGCGGCACTGCCACCCGGCCCGGCCCGGCTGGCCCTGCTGTGCGGTGCCGCGGCCCTGTGCGGGGCGGGCTGCAACATCGGGCTCATCACCATCCAGCGCAGCGCCGGGCGCAGCGCCAAGGACAATGTGCAGCGCATGCGCGTGTTCAGCTGGCTGGGCATGGCGCCTTCCCTGGCCAACGCGCTGGGGCCGGTGGCCGCCGGGCTGATGATCGACCTGGCCGGCTTCGGCCCGGCCTATGCGCTGCTGTTGGCCTTGCCACTGATCACGGCCCTCACCGCCCGCCGCGTGCCGCCGGAAGCCGGTGGCGCGCGTGCCGAGGCGCCCGCGCCAGCGCGTGAAAGCCTGGCCTCGGGCGTGGGCCTGCTGTTGCGCCTGCCAGGCATGAAGCGGCTGCTGGGGGTGAACTGGCTGCTCTCGGCCAGCTGGGACGTGCACACCTTCATCGTGCCGCTGCTGGGGCACGAACGTGGGCTGGCAGCGTCCACCATCGGGCTCATCCTGGGCAGTTTCACCGCCGCCGTTACCGCGGTGCGGCTGCTGATCCCGCTGCTGGCGCACCGGGTGCAGGAAGTGCGCGTGCTGCGCGTGGCCATGGTGTGGACCGGTGCGGTGTTCGCGCTGTACCCGCTGGCCCATTCGGCCTGGGCCATGGCGGGGCTGTCGCTGCTGCTGGGCCTGAGCCTGGGAGCGGTTCAACCCATGGTGATGGCCACACTGCACCACATCACCCCCACAGCCCGACACGGCATGGCGATTGCGCTGCGCTCGATGGTGATGAACGCCTCGGGCACGGTGCTGCCGCTGGCCTGCGGCGCGGTGGGCGCGGCCTTCGGGTTGCCGGTGCTGCTGTGGGTGGCCGCCGCCGCGGTGGCCGCCGGGCAGGGCTGGGCGGCGGGCCTGGCCCGGCACCTGGCCGGTGGCGCAGCCAGCGAAAGTTGAAGCGGCCCCGAGGGGCCGCGTGAATCAGAACCGGATGTTGCCCTTGGGCAGTTCGGGCAGGGCCGGGGAGGGTGCCGCCTCCAGGGTGTCCGAAGGCGCCGGGAAGGCCGGCCGCGGGGCCGGTCGGGCCTTGCGTTCGGCCACCGTGGTGGGCGTGGGCGGCACGTAGGCGCGCGGCAGGCGCGATTCACGCGGGTAGCCGGCGGTGTCCAGCGTGAGTTGCCATTCGGCGTCGGCCCAGCCGCGCACCGCCTGGCCGCCCACCATCAGCACCGGCACGGCGCGAACGCCGGTCTGCTTGAGCATGGCCTCGGAGTCTTCCTCAGACGACACACGCTTTTCGACGAAGGGGATGCCGCGCTCGGTGAGCATCTTGCGGCCCGATTCGCAGGGCGCGCATTCGTTGCTGGTGTACAGGGTGACCGGGAAGCGCTGGCTCACCTGGCGCAGGTCGGCCGGCATGCCGGCCACCGACACCGCGCTGGCGGCGCCCTCTGCGCCCGCCGGGGCGGTGCCGAAATCGCGGCTGAGGTTGGTGACGCGGCCGGTTTCGCCCTGCGACGGGCGGTCGGTGTAGGTGACCTTGCCGTCCGGCCCCACCACCTTGTAAAGCGCCCAGCTGGGCAGCGGCTGAGCGGCCAGCCACAGGGTGGCGGCAACGGCGGCAAGGCGGGAGGTGGCGTTCATGGCGCGGTGCAGGGCGGACGAATGTCGCAATCTACCCCCTGGCGGGCCTTTTCCTCAAGCCATGCCCTGGTGGCGCAGCAGTGCTTCGATACTTGGTTCACGACCTCGGAAGGCTTTGAAGCTGTCCATGGCCGGCCGGCTGCCCCCGGCTTCCAGGATTTCGGTGCGGTAGCGCCGCCCGGTGTCGGGGTTGAAGACCCCGGTTTCCTCGAACGCGCTCCAGGCGTCGGCCGACAGCACCTCGGCCCACTTGTAGCTGTAGTAGCCGGCCGAGTAGCCACCGGCAAAGATGTGAGAAAAGGTGTGCGGGTTGCGCACATAGGGCGCGGAAGGGCTGATGGACACCTCCCGGCGCACTTCGTCGTACACCGCCATGACGCGCTGCGCGGCGTCGGGTTCGTGGTGCAGGCGCATGTCGAAGAGGGCGAACTCCACCTGGCGCAGGGTCTGCAGCCCGCTCTGGAAGTTCTTGGCCGCCACCATCTTGTCGAACAGGGCGCGCGGCATGGGCTCGCCAGTGTCCACGTGGGCGGTCAGGCGCGACAGCACCTCCCATTCCCAGCAGAAGTTCTCCATGAACTGGCTGGGCAGTTCCACCGCGTCCCATTCCACGCCGGAGATGCCGGCCACCGCGGGCTCGTCCACCTGCGTCAGCATGTGGTGCAGGCCATGGCCGAACTCGTGGAACAGGGTGGTGACGTCGTCATGCGTCAGCAGCGCAGGCTTGTCGCCCACCGGGGTGGCGAAGTTGCACACCAGGTGGGCCACCGGGGTCTGCAGCGCGCCGCCGCGGTCGGGCCGGGCCCAGCGGCTGAGCACCTTGTCCATCCACGCGCCCTGGCGCTTGCCGGCCCGGGCGTAGGGGTCCAGGTAGAACTGGCCCAGCAACTGCATACCCTTGGAAGCACCCTGCGGGTGCGGGCGCTCAATGCGGTAGAAGCGCACGCTGTCGTGCCACACCGGGGCCTGGTCGAGGCGGATGGCCACCTCGAACACGGTCTCGATGATCTGGAACAGGCCCTGCAGCACGCGTGGCTCGGTGAAGTAGCACTTCAGCTCCTGCTGGCTGAAGGCGTAGCGCTGCTGGCGCAGGCGCTCGGACGCGTAGGCCACGTCCCAGGGCTGCAGTTCGGGCAGGCCCAGTTCAGCGGCGGCAAAGGCCTTCAGCTCGTCCAGGTCGCGCTGGGCGTAGGGGCGGGCGCGACGGGCCAGGTCGCGCAGAAAGTCCATCACCTGCTCTGGCGTGTCGGCCATCTTGGCCACCAGGCTCAGCTCGGCGTAGTTGGCGCGGCCCAGCAATTTCGCTTCTTCCTGTTTCAGGGCCAGCAGTTCGCCCATCAACGCGCTGTTGTCCAGCTCGGCCGGGCCCAGTTCGCTGGCGCGGGTGTTCAGCGCCCGGTGCACCTCGGCGCGCAGGCTGCGGTCCTGGGCGTACTGCATCACCGGCAGCCAGCTGGGCACATGCAGCGTGAGCTGGTAGCCGTCGCGCCCATCGGCCTGGGCCGCAGCGCGGGCGGCGGCTTTTGCGTCGTCGGGCACGCCCAGCAGGCGCGCCTCGTCCACCAGCAGCGACCACCGGTCGGTGGCATCCATCACGTGTTCGGAATACAGCTGGGCCTTGGCGGCCAGGGTTTCCTGGATTTGCAGGAAGCGCGCCTTGGCCTCGCCCTGCAGTTCGGCGCCCGACAGCACGAAGTCGCGCAGCGCATGGGCCAGCACCTGGCGCCGGGCGGGCGACAGCCGGTCGGCCTGCGCCGCCACCGCCTTGTAGCGCGCATACAGGCGCTCGTCGGCGCCCAGCCGAGTGTAGAACTCGGTCACGCGGGCCAGGTTGTCGTTGTAGGCCGCGCGCAACTCCGGCGTGTCGGCCACGCCGTTCAGGTGGCCCACCGCTTCCCAGGCGTTGGCCAGGCGCTCCACCGGCACGTCCAGCAGCAGGGCGAGGGCGTCGTAGTCGGCTGGCACCTCCGGACTGAGCGCCTTTTCCAGTGCGGCCTGGGCCTGGGCCAGCAACTGCTCGATGGCCGGGCTGATGTGTTCGGGTCGGATTTCGTCGAAGGCCGGCAGGCCTTCGGTGCGCAGCAGCGGGTTGGCGTGGGGCATCGGTGTGGCGGCCGGTGGCCGCGGGCAAACAGGGGTGGGGTTCAGGCCGGGTCGGCGCAGCGTTCAGCCGCTTCCAGCGTGTTGACCAGCAGCATTGTGATCGTCATCGGGCCCACCCCACCGGGCACGGGGGTGATCCAGCCCGCTACTTCCTTCACGTTGTGAAAGTCCACGTCGCCGCAGAGCTTGCCCTCGTCGTTGCGGTTCATGCCCACGTCGATGACGATGGCACCGGGCTTCACCATGTCGGCGGTGAGCGTGTTGCGCCGGCCCACGGCGGCCACCACCACATCGGCCTGGCGGGTGTGCAGGCCCAGGTCGGGCGTGGCGCTGTGGCACACGGTCACCGTGGCGTTGGCCTGCAGCAGCAGCATCGCCATCGGTTTGCCCACGGTGTTGCTGCGGCCGATGACCACCGCGTGCTTGCCGCGCAGGCTTTGGCCGGTGCTTTCGATCAGCTTCATGCAGCCGTAGGGCGTGCAGGGGCGCAGGCCGGGCAGGCCGGACGCCAGTTCGCCCGCGCTTTGCACCGAAAAGCCGTCCACGTCTTTGTCGGTGGCGATGGTGGCAATCACCGTCTGCGGGTTGATGTGCCGGGGCAGCGGCATCTGCACCAGGATGCCGTGGATGGCGGGGTCGGCGTTCAGGGCCTGGATGCGTGCCAGCAGTTGGCTTTCGGTCAGGGTGGCCTCGTACTTCTCGAACACCGAGTGCAGGCCGTGTTCCTGGCAGGCCTTGACCTTGTTGCGCACGTACACCGCCGAGGCCGGGTCTTCACCCACCAGGACCACGGCCAGGCCCGGCCGGTGCCCACGCGCGGCCAGTGCGGCGGCGCGCTCGCCCACCTGGGCGCGGATCTGGCGGGACAGGGCCACGCCATCGATCAGTTGTGCAGTCATTCGTCGTCCCAATGTGAACGGGGCCCGCAGGCCCCGTTGGTGAAACCATCGCCGCGCGTCAGGCCTTGGGAGCCGATGCGCCGAGCGCAATTTTCAGCAGGTCGGCCACGGTGTTGGCGTTCAACTTTTCCATGATGTTGGCGCGGTGCGCCTCCACGGTCTTGATGCTGATGCCCAGGTCATCGGCGATCTGCTTGTTCAGGCGGCCGGCGACGATGCGCTCCAGCACCTGGGCTTCACGCGTGGTCAGACGGCTGAGCAGGGCTTCGCGGCTGGCCTGTTCCTGGTGCTGGCTGAAGGCGGCACGGGCCTGGTCCAGCATGCGTTCGACCAGCGGGATGAGCTCGTCTTCCTTGAAGGGCTTCTCGATGAAGTCCATCGCGCCCTTCTTCATGGTGTTCACCGCCATGGGCACGTCGCCGTGGCCGGTGATGAAGACGATGGGCAGCGGGCTCTTGCGCTCCATCAGGCGGTCCTGGAGTTCCAGCCCGCTCATGCCTTCCATGCGGATGTCGGCGATCAGGCAGGCCACTTCGCGCGGGTCGAAGCGCGACAGGAAGCTTTCGGCCGAGTCAAAACACTTGACGCGGTAGTCCTTGCCTTCCAGCAACCACTGCAGGGAATCGCGCACGGCCTCGTCGTCGTCCACGACATAGACGGTGCCTTTTTTCGGGATCAGGCTCATGGGGGTGTGACAGGTGCGTTGGAAGGGGCGGGCGGCGCGGCAAAGGGCGAGGTGCTTGGCCCCGGAAAGCCGGGCCGGATGTCGTTGCGGCCGTGGGTTTCAACCGGCAGGGTGAAGGCAAAACGGCACCCCACGACAAGCTCGCCATTGTAGAGGTTCTGGGCCTTGATCCGGCCGTGGTGCGACTCCACGATGGACCGGCACAGCGACAGCCCGATGCCCATGCCTTCGGCCTTGGTGGAGAAGAAGGCTTCGTACAAGCGCGCCAGCACTTCTTCCGGCAGGCCGGGGCCCATGTCGGTGACGCTGAACTCCACCACGCCGCCCTCTTCGGGCGTGTGGCGCGGTACCACGCGCAGTTCGATGTGGCGGCGGGCCTGGGGCATCTGCGCGCTGTCGATGGCCTCGGCCGCGTTCTTCACCAGGTTCAGCACCACCTGCTCGATCAGGATGGGGTCCACCATCAGGTCGGGCAGGTGCTGGGCGACGTAGCTGTGGATCTGCACATTGCGGCGCTTCAGCTCGATGGTGGCCAGTTCCAGCGCGTCGTCCACCAGCAGCCGGGCCTGGGCGGGCTGGCGCTGCGGGCCGCTCTTGCGCACGAAGTTGCGGATGCGGTGGATGATCTGCCCGGCGCGCTCGGCCTGGCGCGCGGTCTTCACCAGCGCGGCCACCAGGTCCTCGTCGCCGATGCTGCCGGCCTTCACCCGCGAGACCATGCCGTTGCAGTAGTTGGTGATGGCGGTCAGCGGCTGGTTCAGCTCGTGCGCCACCGAACTGGCCATCTCGCCCATGGTGATCAGGCGGCTGGACACCTGGGCCCGTTCGGCCTGTTGCGCAGCCTGCTCTTCCACCCGGCGCCGGGTGGTCACGTCGGTGGCAATCAGCATCTGTGCCAGGCGGCCGTCGGTCCATTGCAGGTAGCGCGAGCGCACATCGAACCACTTGTCCAGTGTCTCCACGTAGACCTCGCGCGTGTCCGGCCCGCTTTCGGTGAGCGAGTGGGTGGACAGGCCCGCCATGTCGTCCACCGCGTCGGCCTCGCCGTGCTCGGCCGGCAGCGTGGGCGCGGCGCCGCTGGCCAACAGGCCGTGGCCGCGCGGGTCGGCACCGAACCACAGGCGGTAGCTGCGGTTGACGAACAGCAACTCGCCCTGCTGCACGCTCAGCACCGACACCGCCGCGTCCAGGCCTTCCAGCACGGTGGTGAAGCGTTCGTGGCTGGCCGAGAGCTGGTCGCGGATGCGCTTGGCCTCGGTGATGTTGGTCATGCTGGTCATCCAGCCGGTCTGGTGGCCGTGGCCGTCCACCAGCGGCGACACATACATGCGGGCGTCGAACAGGCTGGCGTCCTTGCGCATCACCTTCACCTCGATGCCGCCGGCCGGGCTGCGGCCCTGCAGTTCCTGCTGCAGCAGGCGGGTGTTCTCGGCGATGCGGTCGCTGGGCCAGTAGGGGAAGGGCGGCAGGCGGCCCACCACGTCGGCCTCGGCAAAGCCGGTCATGGCCAGGAAGGCCGGGTTGACGTAGGTGATGCGGCCTTCCAGGTCCATCGCGCGCATCGCGGTGAGCATGGAGTTTTCCATCGCCCGGCGGAAGTTGGTTTCCTGCACCAGCGCGTTCTGGATCTGCGAGCGCCGCCGCATGTGGCGCCAGGTGCCCAGCAGCATCCACACTGTCAGTCCGGACAGCGCCACCACCATCCAGAACAGGGTGTTGCTGATCAGCCCAGCGGACGTGCGGTAGCCGTTGCCGCGCAGCACCAGGCCGTTGGCGGCCGGGGCCAGCGGCACGTCGTGGCGGATGGACGCGCGCTGCGCACGGCCACCCGGCATGGGTGTCACGCTGCTGGCCAGCACCGATTCGCGTTCGTCCAGCAATTCCACCGCATGGCGCCGGGTCACCTCCGACGGCACGAAGTGGCGCATCAGCGCTTCCACCGAGTAGTCCACCACCAGGGTGCCGGCGAAGTTGCCGCGCTCCAGCACCGGCACATGGATTTGGAACACCTGCAGGCCCGCGCCGTCCTTGAACGCACGTGAATACACCGGCTGGCGCATGTCGCGCGACGCGATGAAGGCCCAGTCGCTTTCGGTGCGCACGGCCTCGGTGCCCGCCCCAGCGCCCGTCCCGGTCGGCGCGCTGGCGGGGCGGGCGGGCGCGGCGGCTTCGGGGCGGAACACCGGCGGCGCGTACTCGGACCGCGCCATCCGCTGGGCGTTCAGCCAGGCCACGTGGGTGATTTCCGGGCGCTCGGCGGTGAATTCCAGCGCCTGGCGCTGGAACTCGTTGGCGTCGGTCTCGCGGGTGCCCACCTCGCGCGCCAGGCGCATCAACTGCTCCTGGTTTTCGATCAGGCGCAGGCGGATCTGCTGCTGGGCGATTTCGGTGTCGCGTTTGACCGCTTCGGTTTCGCGTTCCAGTTCCTCATTGCGCAGGTACCAGAAGGCGGAAATGATCGCCGCCAGGAACAGCAGCACCGACACCAGCGGTCCCAGCGTGGCAAAGCGGTCCTGCCTTGCCGGTGACTGGCGGCGCCACCAGCGGGTGAGCAGGCGCTGGCTGAAGCTGTTGGTCAGCGTGGGCTGCGGGGTGTAGTTGGAGCGCATTGCAGTCCATTATCCGAGGCCGCTCTTGGCAAACCGGGCTGACGCTTGGCTTTCTTATTTCATATTATGGTACGTAGTAGCACTATTTGAAAATTTCCAGCCTTGTGCGACACTGCGCGCCGTTGCACCCACAAGGAACCAGGAGACAAACGATGTCCGCAGTGCCCAACAACGGGGCGTTCGACGCCGACGCCCAGGAGACCCGTGAATGGCTGGACGCGCTGGAAGCCGTCATCCAGCAAGAGGGGCCGGAACGAGCCCACCAGCTGCTTGAAAACCTGCTAGAAGACGCGCGCCAGCATGGCGTGGACATGCCCTTCTCGGCCAACACCGGTTACGTGAACACCATCGAACCGGCCGAGGAAGAGCGCAGTCCCGGCAACCTGGAGCTGGAAGGGCGCCTGCGCGCCTACATGCGCTGGAACGCCATGGCCATGGTGGTGAAGGCCAACCGCCTGGACCCCGCCGACGGCGGCGACCTGGGCGGCCACATCAGCAGCTTCCAGAGCCTGGCGCACCTGTTCGCGGCCGGCTTCAACCACTTCTGGCACGCCGACAACACCGACACCGGTGGCACCCACGGCGGCGACCTGCTCTACATCCAGGGCCACAGCGCGCCCGGCATCTATGCCCGCGCGTACATGGAAGGTCGCATCACCGAAGAGCAGCTGCTGAACTTCCGCCAGGAAGTGGACGGCAAGGGCCTGTCCAGCTACCCGCACCCCAAGCTGATGCCCGGGTTCTGGCAGTTCCCCACGGTGAGCATGGGCCTGGGTCCCATCATGGCCATCTACCAGGCGCGCTACCTGAAGTACCTGCATGCCCGCGGCATCGCCGACACCAGCAAGCGCAAGGTCTGGGTGTTCTGCGGCGACGGCGAGATGGACGAACCGGAAAGCCTGGGCGCCATCGGCCTGGCGGCGCGCGAGAAACTGGACAACCTGGTCTTCGTCATCAACTGCAACCTGCAGCGCCTGGACGGCCCGGTGCGCGGCAACGGCAAGATCGTGCAGGAACTCGAAGGCGAATTCCGCGGCGCCGGCTGGAACGTCATCAAGCTGCTGTGGGGCAGCAACTGGGACCCGCTGCTGGCGCGCGACAAGGAAGGTGCGCTGCGCAAGGTGATGATGGAAACCCTGGACGGCGACTTCCAGGCCATGAAGGCCAACGACGGCGCCTTCGTGCGCAAGAATTTCTTCGGCCGCGACCCGCGCACGCTGGAACTGGTGGCCAAGATGAGCGACGCCGACGTGTGGAACCTGCGCCGCGGCGGCCATGACGCCGCCAAGGTCTACGCCGCCTTCCACAAGGCCAACACCTGCGCCGGCCAGCCCACCGTGCTGCTGGTGAAGACGGTCAAGGGCTACGGCATGGGCAAGGCCGGTGAGGGCAAGAACACCGCGCACCAGACCAAGAAGCTGTCGGACGAAGACATCCGCTACATGCGCGACCGCTTCAACATCCCCATCTCGGACGGCGACCTGCCCAAGATCCCGTTCTACAAGCCGGCCGACGACACGCCGGAAATGAAGTACCTGCACGAGCGCCGCCAGGCCCTGGGCGGCTACCTGCCCAAGCGGCGCCAGAAGAGCGACGAGCAGTTCACGGTGCCGGCCATCGACACCTTCAAGAGCGTGCTGGAGCCCACCGCCCCCGGGCGCGAGATCTCCACCACCCAGGCCTATGTGCGCTTCCTGACGCAGCTGCTGCGCGACCAGGCCCTGGGCCCGCGCGTGGTGCCCATCCTGGTGGACGAGGCCCGCACCTTCGGCATGGAAGGGCTGTTCCGCCAGATCGGCATCTACAACCCCGAAGGGCAGAAGTACACGCCGGTCGACAAGGACCAGGTGATGTACTACCGCGAGGCCGAGAACGGCCAGATTCTGCAGGAAGGCATCAACGAAGCCGGCGGCATCTGCAGCTGGATCGCCGCGGCCACGTCGTACAGCACCAACAACCGCATCATGGTGCCGTTCTACATCTACTACAGCATGTTCGGCCTGCAGCGCGTGGGCGACCTGGCCTGGGCGGCGGGCGACATGCAGGCGCGCGGCTTCCTTCTGGGCGGCACCAGCGGGCGCACCACGCTGAACGGCGAAGGCCTGCAGCACGAAGACGGCCACAGCCATGTGCTGGCCAGCACCATCCCGAACTGCGTGAGCTACGACCCCACCTTCGCGCACGAGGTGGGCGTCATCATCCACCACGGCCTGAAGCGCATGGTGGAAAAGCAGGACAACGTCTTCTACTACATCACCCTGCTGAACGAGAACTACCCGATGCCGGGCCTGACCGCCGGCACCGAGGAGCAGATCATCAAGGGCATGTACCTGCTGCAGGAAGGTGCCAAGAAGACCCCGCGCGTGAACCTGCTGGGCAGCGGCTCCATCCTGCGTGAAAGCATGGCGGCGAAGGAACTGCTGGAAGCCGACTGGGGCGTGGCCGCCAACGTGTGGAGCTGCCCCAGCTTCAACGAACTGGCGCGCGACGGCCAGGATGCCGAGCGCTGGAACCTGCTGCACCCGACCGAAACCCCGCGTGTGCCCTTTGTGGCCCAGCAGCTGGAAAAGCACGCCGGGCCGGTGGTGGCGTCCACCGACTACATCAAGAACTACGCCGAGCAGATCCGAGGCTTCATGCCCAAGGGTCGCAGCTACAAGGTGCTGGGCACCGACGGCTTCGGCCGCAGCGACTTCCGCACCAAGTTGCGCGAGCACTTCGAGATCAACCGCCACTACATCGTGGTGGCGGCGCTCAAGAGCCTGGCCGACGAAGGCACGGTGCAGGCCGCCAAGGTGGCCGAGGCCATCAAGAAGTACGGCCTGAACATCGACAAGATCAACCCCCTGTACGCCTGACGGCCGCGCACGGAGACAAACATCATGGCATTGGTGGAAGTGAAGGTCCCCGACATCGGGGATTTCAGCGAAGTGGCGGTCATCGAGGTGATGGTCAAGGTGGGCGACACCATCAAGGTGGAGCAAAGCCTCATCACGGTGGAAAGCGACAAGGCGTCGATGGAGATTCCCTCCTCGCACGCCGGCGTGGTCAAGGAGATCAAGGTCCAGCTGGGCGACAAGGTGTCCATGGGCACGCTGGTGGCGCTGGTGGAAGCCAGCGGCGCGGCCGAAGCGGCGGCACCCGCTGCGGCGGCTGCACCGGCCCCGGCGGCAGCCTCTGCTGCGGCACCCGCCGCGCCGGCACCCACGCCAGTGGCGGCCGCGGCACAGGCCCCGGCGGCAGCGGCGGTACCGGCGCACAACCCGACAGCGCCCACCGGGACGCTGCCGCATGCGTCGCCCTCGGTGCGCAAGTTCGCGCGTGAATTGGGTGTGCCCTTGGCGGAAGTCAAAGGCAGCGGCACCAAGGGCCGCATCACCCAGGAAGACGTGCAGGGCTTCGTCAAGGGCGTGATGAGCGGCGCCACGTCCACCGCCGCGCAGGCCGCCAAGGCGCCCGCGGGCGGCGGTGGCAGCCTGCCCGGCCTGCTGCCCTGGCCGCAGGTGGACTTCACCAAGTTCGGCGAGGTGGAGCGCAAGGACCTCTCGCGCATCAAGAAGATCAGCGGTGCCAACCTGCACCGCAACTGGGTGATGATTCCGCACGTCACCAACCACGACGATGCCGACATCACCGACCTGGAAGACTTCCGCGTTCTGCTGAACAAGGAAAACGAGAAGTCGGGCGTCAAGGTCACGATGCTGGCCTTCCTGATCAAGGCCTCGGTCGCAGCGCTGAAGAAGTTCCCGGAATTCAACGCCAGCCTGGACGGCGAACAGCTGGTGCTGAAGAAGTACTTCCACATCGGCTTTGCGGCCGACACGCCCAACGGTCTGGTGGTGCCCGTCATCCGGGACTGCGACAAGAAGGGCGTGCTGCAGATCAGCACCGAGATGGGCGAACTGGCCAAGAAGGCGCGCGACGGCAAGCTGGGCCCGGCCGAGATGACCGGTGCCTGCTTCACCATCAGCTCGCTCGGCGGCATTGGCGGGCGCTACTTCACGCCCATCATCAACGCGCCGGAAGTGGCCATCATGGGCGTGTGCCGCAGCAACACCGAGCCGCGCTGGGATGGCAAGGCCTTCGTGCCGCGCCTGATGCTGCCGCTGTCGCTGAGTTGGGACCACCGGGTCATCGACGGCGCGTCGGCGGCGCGCTTCAATGCCTACTTCGGCCAGATCCTGGCGGACTTCCGCCGCGTGCTGCTGTAAGCGCTGCCCATGACAACCGTGACCGTGGTCCGCAAGGGCTCGATGGTGGCGATTGCCGCCGACACGCTGGTGACCTTCGGCGACACGCGGCTGTCTCACGGCTATGAAGCCAACGAGAAGCTGTTTCGCATCGGCAGCAGCTGGTTCGGCGCGGCCGGCACCACCGCGCACTTTCCGGTGCTGCGCAAGGCGCTGGGCGCGTTGAAGCCCGACGAGCTGAAGCTGAATTCGCGCGACGAGGTGTTCGACACCTTCCTGAAGCTGCACCCCATGCTGAAGGAGCAATTCTTCCTGAACGCCAAGGAAGAGGACGCCGACCCGTACGAGAGCAGCCAGTTCACCGCACTGATCGCCAACGCCAGCGGCATCTACGGCGTGTACTCCTACCGCGAGGTCTTCGAGTTCGACCGCTTCTGGGCCATCGGCTCGGGCCGCAGCTTCGCCCTCGGGGCGATGTACGCGGCCTGGGACCGGGCCAAGAGTGCGCGCGAACTGGCCGAGCTGGGCGTGCGCGCGGGCTGCGAATTCGACAAGAACTCCTCGGGGCCGGTGCGCGTGCACACCCTGAAACTGAAGGAAAGCTGAGACCACGATGGCAACCATCGACATCCAGGTGCCGGACATCGGCGATTTCAAGGACGTGGCCGTCATCGAGCTGCTGGTCAAACCCGGCGACTCGGTGAAGGCGGAGCAAAGCCTCATCACGGTGGAAAGCGACAAGGCGTCGATGGAAATCCCGTCGTCGCATGCCGGCGTGGTGAAGGCGCTGAAGATCAAGCTCGGCGACAAGGTCAGCCAGGGTTCGGTGCTGCTGTCGCTGGAGGTGGACGGTGCGGCCGCAGCCGCCGCGCCCGCCGCAGCGCCTGCCTCGGCGCCCGCGGCGGCAGCGCCTGCACCCGCGGTGGCCGCACCGCCAGCGGCCAGCTACGCCGGCGGCGCCGACGTGGAATGCGACCTGCTGGTGCTGGGCGGTGGGCCCGGCGGCTATTCGGCCGCCTTCCGTGCCGCCGACCTGGGCCTGAAGGTTGTGATCGTCGAGCGCTATGCCGCACTCGGCGGCGTGTGCCTGAACGTGGGCTGCATCCCGAGCAAGGCCTTGCTGCACGTGGCCGCGGTGATGGACGAGGTGAAGCACTTTGCCGACCTGGGCGTGGACTTCGGCGCGCCCAAGGTGGAACTGCCCAAGCTGCTGGCGCACAAGAACAAGGTGGTCACCAAGCTCACCGGCGGCCTGGGCGCCATGGCCAAGATGCGCAAGGTGACCATCGTGCGTGGCTACGGCAGCTTCATGGACCCCCACCATGTGCAGGTGGAAGAAACCACCGGCAGCGCGCAGGACAAGACTGGCAAGAAGCAGACCGTGCGCTTCAAGCAATGCATCATTGCCGCCGGCTCTCAGGCGGTGCGTCTGCCCTTCCTCCCGGACGATGAGCGCATCGTCGATTCCACCGGCGCGTTGCAACTGCGCCAGGCGCCGAAGAAAATGCTGGTCATCGGCGGCGGCATCATCGGCCTGGAGATGGGCACGGTGTATTCCACGCTGGGCGCACGCCTGGACGTGGTGGAAATGCTGGACGGCCTGATGCAGGGCGCCGACCGTGACCTGGTGAAGGTGTGGCAGAAGCTGAACGCGCCGCGCTTTGACAACATCATGCTGAAGACCAAGACCGTGGGCGCCGAAGCCACGAAGGACGGCATCCGCGTGAAGTTCGAAGGCGCCGACGGCAAGGCCAGCGAGGGTGTGTACGACCTGGTGCTGCAGGCTGTGGGCCGCAGCCCCAACGGCAACAAGGTGGGCGCGGACAAGGCCGGCGTGGCGGTCAGCGAGCGCGGCTTCATCCCGGTGGACGCACAGATGCGCACCAACGTGCCCCACATCTTCGCCATTGGCGACCTGGTGGGCCAGCCCATGCTGGCGCACAAGGCGGTGCACGAAGGCCATGTGGCCGCCGAAGTGGCCGCCGGCGTGCTGCTGGGCGATGACAAGCTGGCCAAGGCCCAGTTCGACGCGCGCGTGATTCCCGGTGTGGCCTACACCGACCCCGAGGTGGCCTGGGTGGGCCTGACCGAGGACGACGCCAAGGCCAAGGGCATCGCGGTGAAGAAGGGCCTGTTCCCATGGACGGCTTCGGGCCGGGCGATTGCCAATGGTCGCGACGAAGGCTTCACCAAGCTGCTGTTCGATGCGCAAACCCACCGCATCGTGGGCGGTGGCATCGTCGGCACGCACGCCGGCGACATGATCGGCGAAGTGGCCCTGGCCATCGAGATGGGCGCCGACGAAATCGACATCGGCAAGACCATCCACCCGCATCCCACGCTGGGCGAAAGCATCGGCATGGCGGCGGAAGTCGCACATGGCACCTGCACGGACTTGCCGCCCTCGAAGCGCTGAGCCGACGCTGAAACGAAAAACGCCGCGCACGTGCGCGGCGTTTTCATTCTGGGGTCGGGCTCAGGCCGACGGGTCTTGGGACATGATCTTCCAGTGCCCCGCCTCGCGCGCCCAGTACTGGCGCGTCACGCGGCGCGCGCGCTGGCCCTGCGGGCCGCGTTCGCGGAAGCTCACCACCATCACCTGGCGGTTGTTGTCCCAGCCCAGCACGCTGAGCTCGTCGAAAGCCGCGACCTTGCGCACGCGGTTGTTGCGTGCACCCTGCGGCGGTGCCGCCGGCGTGGCTTCTGCGGCGGCTGCGGGGCCGTAGTAGGCGGCCAGTGTGGCGACATCGTCGGCCACGCGGGCCTGCTGCCACTGCTGCAGCGCGGCCAGGAAGTCCTGGCTGCCCTCCTGGGCGCGGTTGGCGGCCACCCAGTCCAGCTTCTGTGCGATCACCACCGGCGTGCCGCGTGGCACGATGGTGGTGGCCAGGCGCTTCAGGTCTTCGTTGGCCAGGACCACGCAGCCGTCGGTGTCGCGCGGCGGGCGCGAATAGGTCTTGGACGGCACGCCATGCAGCAGGATGCCGCTGCCGGTGCGTCCACTGACGCGGTCGTAGGCGCTGGGGTAGTTCAGCGGCAGCGCGCCGGAGCCGAAACGGTCTTCCAGCGTGGTGGGGTCGATCACGTCAGAGATGAAGTAGGTGCCCAGCGGGGTTTTCTGGTCGCCTTCCACCAGCTTGGCAGCGCCTTGTTTGCCGATGGACACGTAGTGGTCGGCCACCAGGCGGATGCCTTGGGCGCCGTTCTCGAACAGGTACAGGCGTGCACGCGACACATCCACCGCGATGGCGTGCTTCACGTCCGGCGGCAGCACCACGAACTGGGTGGGCACGGCATTCGCGGGGGGGCGTTCGCGCAACGCGGCCAGGCGCATGGCGGCTTCTTCGCGCAGGCCGTCCACCTCGGCGCCGGCTTCCGCGCCGGCACGGTTGAGCTCACCGCCAAAAGCGGCCAGGTCGCCACGGCGCGTGGACAGCAGGTCGGCATAGACCAACTGCGCCAGGCGGAACTTGGGCATCTCGGTGGCCAGGGTCTGGGCCAGGTCCAGGGCCTGCGCCATGCGGTTGTCGGATATCGCGCGGTAGACCTGGATCAGCCGGCCTTCGGGCGTGGCGGGCTGCACCGCCGGCAGGTTGCTCACACGCGCGCCCGGCGCGGGCGCGCTGGACACCATGGGCAGGGCCGGTGGCAGCGGGGCGCTGACCGCACTGGTGCTGTCCTTGGGGTTGCTGCCATGGCCGAGCATGTGGGTGGCGGCCATCAGGCCCACACCGGTGGTGACCATAAGGCCCAGGGCCAGTGCGCCTTTGCCGACGCGGGCGCCGAATTCGGGCGGACGCTTGAGCTGAAGGCTCACCGGCCACCCCCGGACACGGTGCCCATGGACGGCACCAGGGCAGGGGAACGGGGGCAGGGGCTGACGGGCATGCGCAAGGTCGGGTGAGCTAGAACTGGCAAGGTGGGCGGCGTGAGCGTCCGCCAACAACAGCCCCGAATCTTAGCATCGGCGCGGCCTGTTCAAGGGCGGCAAAACCAGGCGTTACCCCGCGCCGCGCGCTGCAGGTCATCAGCCGCCGCTGGATTCGCGGCGGATCACCCAGCGCCCGCCTTCCTTGGCCATGGACAGCGTCTTGCGGCTGGAGGTGACCAAGGCACCCGCTTCATAGTTCTGCCGGAAGCTGGCTTCGGCCTTGTTGCCTTCCACCGACACGCGCAGGTCGGACACTTTCACGCTGATCTTGGGCTTGTTGACGATGCGCGCACGGCGGTCTTCTTCCCAGGCCTTGCGGGAGCCGGCCTGACCGGCGTGGTCGGCCGAGTAGGCGGCGAAGTAGCCGTTCATGTCGCGGCGGCTCCAGGCGCCGGCCCAGGCTTGCACCGCCTTGGTCACCTCGGCCACGGCCTGCGCGCTGCTGGCCGCGGCCGGCGTGGGCGTGGCGGCGGGTGGCATGGGTTTGGCCGCTGCGACGGCCGGCGCGCTGGCCGGCACCGGGGCGGGCGTGGCCGGCTTGGCCGGCGGCGGCGTGGGCGTGGCGGCGGCCACCGGCGAAGTGGGCGCCGTGGGCGCCGGCGCGGCGGGCTTGGTCGGGGCCACGGGGGCCGGCGTGGTGGGGGCCGCCGCCATGGGTTTGTCCGTGGGCGCAGCGGCCAGCGTGGTGGTGGCGCCGGCCGGGCCGTCGTTGGTCAGCTCGCGCAGCAGGGCCAGCTTGGGCGGCAGCGTGGTGTCGCTCTTGTCCAACTGCAGCGCGCGGTTGTAGGCCTGGCTGGCCAGGCGCGCGTACACGTCGCCCAGGTTCTGGTAGGCCGTGGCGTAGGACGGGTTGGTGCGGATGGCCGACTCCAGCGCGCCGCGGGCGCGTTCGTAGTCGCCCTTGGCGGCCAGCAACACCGCGATGTTGTTGTGCGGCGCAGGCATGTCGGGGTGGTCCTGGGCCAGCTTCTCGAACACCTTCAGCGCGTCGTTGGGCTTGTCCAGGTAGGACAGCACCACGCCCTTGCGAAAGCGCATCTTGGGGTCGTCGGGCTTCTTGGCCAGCGCGTCGTCAATGACCTTCAGCGCCTGCGTGTACTGCTTGTCGCGCATGAGCTTCTGCACCTCGGCACCGTCGTCGGCCTGGGCATGGGCCAAACCGGCGCAGGCCGCGGCCAGGGCAAGGAACAAGGCGGACAGGCGAGGGCGTGCGGCAAGTTTCATGGGCGGGTGCGTCGTTGGTCGATGAGGTTGCAGCGAGGGGATGCGCTTGTTTGCCAAGGGCCGGATTTCACGGCCGGCGGCGCATTGTCACAAAGACCGCGGCCGGATGGCGTTGCAAAACACCGATCCGGCCGCGTTCAGTGGGCGTCACACGACGCCGCAGGCTGGGTTCAGCGGTTCGATTCCTTCACGATCTGCCACTGGCCGCCCACCTGGCGCCATTGCAGCACCTTGCGGCTCTTGTCTTTCATGCCGGTGGAACTGTAGTTCTGCACGAAGGACGTGGCCACGCTGCCATCAGGCTGGTTGCGAACGTCGATGTTGTCCACGCCCACGGAAATGGGGCCGGGCTTGCCCACCAGGCGGCGGCGTTGCGATTCCCAGGCGCTGCGGCTGCCCTTGGCCGGCTTGAAGCTGCTGGCGTAGAAGCCCAGGTACTGGTCCACGTCCTTGGCCGACCAGGCGGCGGCCCAGTCGCGCAGGCGCTGTTCCAGGTCGGTGGTGGGCACGGCCGCCACCGGGGCCGGCGCCGGGGCGGGCTTGGGCGGCTCGGCACGGGCCGCGGCCGGCGCGGCGACCGACTGGGTGGTGACCGGCGCGGGCGTGGCGGCCAGCAGCGACTTGGCGCGGGCGTCCAGGTCGGCGCGGCTGGCGCTGGTGACTTCCATGGCCGCCAGCGGGCAGCGGGCGGCGGCGTCGTCGCCCACGGTCCACTTGGCCGCGTCGGGCGCCAGTTCGGTGGAATCGGCCGGGCGCAGGCCCAGTTCGCTGATCAGGCGGCCGGACGATGCCAGCACCCGGGCCTGGGCCAGGTTGTGGTCGTAGTCGGCGTTGGCGAAGGCGCGGCGCGCGGTGTAGAGCTCGTTCTCGGCGTTCAGCAGGTCCAGCAGGCTGCGCTGGCCGATGTCGAACTGCTGGCGGTAGGCGTCGCGAGCCTTTTCAATCGCCAGCGTGTTGCGGTCCAGCAGCACCATCTGCTCGGCCAGCTTGCGCACGTCGTTGTAGGCGATGGAAGCGGTCTGGCGCACGTCGCGGCAGGCCTTGTCGCGCAGGTCGGCAGCCTGGTTCACCACGTTGGCCTGCTGGCGGATGCGGGCCTGGTCGGCGCCGCCGTTGTACAGGTTCCAGTTCAGGTACAGGCCGATGTTGGCGTCGCGCTTCTGGTCTTCCACACCGTCGAAGTTCTTGCCGCCACCCACGCGGGCGCGGGCTTCCACGCGCGGCTGCCAGGCCGATTCGCGCTGGGCGGCGGTGGAACGTGCGGCGCGCAGGTTCTCGATGGCGGCGCTGACCTGGGCGCTGGAGCGCGCGGCGCCGTTCATCGCGTCGGTGGCGGTGCCGGGCACGGCGCGTTCCAGGCTGGCGATGCGGCGCATGCGCGCGGGCGGCTTGTCGCCCACCAGGCGCAGGTAACGCTCGCTCACGTCGTGCAGGTTGCTCTTCTCGGTGGTGAGGTTGCTCTCGGCCAGGGCCAGGCGCGCGGCGGCTTGCTCCTGGTCCACCCCGCGACCCACGCCGGCGCGAACGCGCGACTGGATCTGCTCGAAGGCGTAGCGGTGCTGCACATAGCTGTCCTCGGCCAGTTCGACCAGGCGGCGCATGCGCTGCACGTCGATCCAGGCGCGGGCCACTTCCAGGGCCAGGTCATCGCTGGCCTGGTTCAGGTCAAACCAGCGCGCCATGCGCTCATGGTCCAGGCGGTCGATGTCGCGCTGCAGGCCCATGCCGTCCCACAGCAACTGCGACGCCGACAGCGCGATGCCACCGCGCTTCAGGGTTTCGTTCGGCGACGGAATGTTGACCGGCTTGGTCCGAGTGGTGATGCGGTCGTTGGTGGCGCCGACTTCGGCTTCCAGGTCCACCTTGGGCAGGCGTCCGCCCTTGGCCACGGCGATGGCATCCACCGACCCACGCAGCGCATTCAGCCGCGCCGAGATTTCCGGGTTGGTGTCCAGTGCGCGACGCACGGCCGAAGCCAGGTCGGCAGCGTCCTGGGCTTGCACCAGCAACGGGCCCCCCACCACGAGGGCCACGGCCAATGCCATCTTGGACAGGATCTGTTTGCGCATGTTCGTCAGAGGGGTTTGAAGTGTGTTCGAACTGGCGCCGGCGTTCTTGTTGTTGGCCGGCTCCTCCTGAGCAACCACCCCAGGGCGGGATGGCCTCGTTCTTGGCGCCCGTATCGTCAACCGGCACACCCACGGCGCCCGGTGCAACAAAGCGTCGCGGATGATAGCCGAGGCCAGGCGGCTGGCACTCAAGTTTGCGTGGTCGAATCCCGACAATGCCAGGGTGGCCCCGCAACTGCGGGGCCTGCCGACCTGCGTCCAGAACATGCCGCCCCAGCCGGTTTTTCCGACATTGCCGACTGGCGTGATGGCCAGTGGGTTGCGGCGTGGCGGACTCGGCCTGCACCTGGTGCTGTGGTCGCTGGTGGCCGCGCTGCTGCTGCTGCGCGCCGATGGCGGCCGGGCCTGGGACGCCAACCGCATGCTGCAGGCGGCTCAGGCGGCCGGGCCGCGGGCCCTGAACGCCGTGCGGGTGCTGCAGCAGGTGCTGCAGTCGGTGAACGGGACCGACGATGAGGCCCAGTTGGCCGCGGTGAACCAGTTCTTCAACCGCCAGGTCATCTTCACCGACGACATGCTGGTCTGGGGCGTGGTGGACCATTGGGCCAGCCCGATCGAGACCCTGGCCAAGGGCCGCGGCGACTGCGAGGACTACGCCATCGCCAAGTACTTCAGCCTGTTGGCGCTGGGCATGCCCACGGCCAAGCTGCGCCTGGTGTATGTGCGGGTACAAACGGGGGGTGCTGCGCAGGCCCACATGGTGCTGGCCTACTACCCCAGCCCCCAAGCCGAACCCATGGTGCTGGACAACCTGATCACCGACATCCGGCCGGCGTCGCGCCGGCCCGACCTGACCCCGGTGTTCAGCTTCAACAGCGACGGGCTGTGGCAAGGCACCGCCGGCGCGTCGGCGGGTGACCCCACGGTGCGCCTGTCGCGCTGGCGCGAAGTGCTGGCCAAGGTGCGCGAAGAAGGATTCCTGTGACACAGATCAACCGGAGGACGCCATGTCCCTGATCCGCCAGATGGCCTTGCTGCTGGTGGCCGTGGTGCTGCTGGCCTTGCTGGGCAGCGTGTCGGCCAACCTGATGGCCGCGCGCGCCACGCTGGCCACGCAGTTGAGCGTGAAGAACGCCGACAACGCCACCGCCCTGGCGCTGGCGCTGTCGCAACACAAGGGCGATGCCACGGCGATGGAACTGCTGATGGCCGCGCAGTTCGACACCGGCCATTACCGCCGCATCCGCCTCGTGCCGCCGCAGGGCGGGGCGCCCAGCTTCCTGCGCGAAAGCGAAGTGCAGCGCAGCCAGGCGCCGGCCTGGTTCGAGACCCTGTTGCCCATCGACGCCCCGCCGGGCCAGGCCCAGGTCAGCGATGGCTGGCGTGCACTGGGCACGCTGGAGCTGGAAAGCCAGTCGGCCTATGCCTACAACGCGCTGTGGTCTGGCGCGCTGCACGCGGCCGGGCTCTTGCTGGGCGTGGGCCTGGCCGCCGGCCTGGTGGGGGCCTGGGGCGTGGGTGCGCTGCGCCGGCCGCTGGCCGCCATGGTGGGCCAGGCCCAGGCGCTGCAGGACGGCCGCTTCGTCACGGTGGACGTGCCGCGCACGCCCGAGCTGAAAGCGCTGGCCGGGGCCATGAATGCCATGGTGAAGCGGCTGCGCGGCGTGTTCGAAAGCCAGGCGCAGCAGGTGGAGGCGCTGCGCCAGCAGGCCGAGCGCGACGCGCTCACCGGCGTTTCCAACCGGCGCCTGTTCGTGTCCCGCCTGAGTGCGGCACTGGGCGGCGAGCGTGGCCGCGCCGGCGGCGCCCTGGTGATGGTGCGTGTGCTGCAGCTGGAGCAGCTGAACCGCCGTGCCGGCCGCGAGGCCGCCGACCTGGTGCTGCGCGCCGTGGCGCAGGCGCTGCTGGCCTACGAACAACGCATCGACGGCGGCTTTGCCGGCCGCCTGAACGGGGCCGACTTCGCGCTGTACCTGCCCGCCGCTGGCGTGGCACCGGACACTGCGCAGGCCTTGCTGCAGGGCCTGCGGGCCGTGCTGGGCGCGCTGGACAGCCATGCCGGCATCTGTGTGGGCTCGGCCGAGCTGGGTGCATTGCAGGAAGCCGGTCAGGCGCTGGCCGCGGTGGACGATGCGCTGGCGCAGGCCGAGGCCGAAGGCCCGTTCCAGTGGGCCCACCGGGCCGACGCGTCGGCCAGCGCGCAGCCGCGCTCGGAGGCCGAGTGGCGCCGCGCCATCCAGGAAGCCCTGGCCGAGGGGCGCGCCGCGCTGGCCCACTACCCCGTGGTCAGCCGCCGGGGGCCGGTGCTGCACCTGGAATGCCCGCTGCGCCTGCGGCTGGCCCCGGATGCGGCGCCCGAGCCGGCGTCGCAGTGGCTGTCGCATGCCCTGCGCAGCCGACTGGGACCGGCGCTGGACCTGCGGGCCCTGGACCTGGCGCTGGCCGAACTGGCCAGCGACCCCACGCCGCGCAGCGTGAACCTGGCGCTGGACTCGCTGGCCACGGCCGGCTTCGTGGCCGATGTGCGGGCCCGCCTGCAAGTGGCGCCGGCGCAGGTGCGCCAACGCCTGTGGCTGGAACTGCCCGAGCGGGCCCTGCAGGAGCACGCGGCGCTGGTGCAGGACGCCGCGCGCCAATGGGGCGAACTGGGCGCGCAGGTGGGGGTGGAACACGCCGGCGGCGCCTCGGCCGAACTGGGGCGCTTGTACGAACTGGGGCTGCGCTTTGTCAAGATCGACCGCCGGCACGTGGACGGCGTGGCCAGCGATGGCGATGTGCTGCAGTTCGCGTCCAGCCTGGTGACGCTGCTGCGCGGCATGGGCCTGATGGTGATTGCCGAAGGGGTGTCGCGGCCGGATGACCTGGCCGCGCTGTGGGAGCTGGGCTTTGACGGCGCCACCGGGCCGGTGGTCACCCTGCCGGGCTGAAGCTGGAGCCTGAAAAAACCAAGGGCGCCGAGGCCTTGCGGCCCTGGCGCCCCGGGTGGGCGTTGCACCAAGGCCCGGCGAAGGGCCATCGGCGCCTGCGGCCGGATCAGGCGTCCACGGTCAGGCTGCCGCGGCGCAGCAGCTCGTTGATCACCAGGTTGTCGCTGGCGCTGGCCTGCAGGCCCAGATCGCTGCGCAGGTTGGTGTCCAGGTGGATGGCCAGGTCCTGCGCGCCAAAGCTGAAGTTGCCGCCAGCGAAGCCGCCCGTCGAACTGACGTGCAGCGTGGTGCCGCTGGCGGTGGTCTCGAAGTCCAGGTAGTTCTGCAGCGTGGCCGCGGTTTCGCCTTGCAGCAGGTCACGCAGGTCCAGCACGTCGCCACCGGTGGCCACCGCCTGGGCATCGAAGCCGGTCACGGTGTTTTCCGCTGTGCCGCCCGCCGGGCCGGCGTCCGCCAGGCTCCAGCGGAACACATCGCTGTTGCCGCTGCCTTCCAGGGTTGCACCGTTGCGGGCCAGGCTGAGCGAGCCGGAGGCGGCGTCGCCGTCGTGGTCGATCAGCGTGAAGTCGAAGCGGTCCAGCTGCGGCTGGTCGGAGCCCGGCGTGCCCGCGCCCGAAGGCACGGTGTACAGGAAGGTGCCGTCGTCCATGTCCACGACCAGCGTGCCGCCATTGCTCAGGTCCACGCTCAGGCGGTGGGTGCTGGCGTCGAAGCGGCTGTTGTTGGCGCCTTGCACCGACAGCGTGCCGGTCTCCGGATCGAAGTTGTACCTGGACGAACCCACCCCCAGGGAGGACACCGCACCCTGGTCGGCACCGAAGGCCGAGCCCGACGCACCCGTGCCCACTGACAGGCGGCCAGTGACCGACGAGGTCACGGTGGACAGCAGGGTGTCGGTCAGCTGCGCCAGGTCGGTGACCACCGTTCCGCCGGTGTTCAGGCCACGCGCGCCGTCGTAGGCCACAGGGTCCAGGTGCGCGCTGACCACACCGGCGCCACCCAGGCCCAGCGAGTAGGACGTGATGTCGTTGACCGTGAGGAAGTCGGTCCACACCTTTTCCTCGCCCGGCTGGATGCCCAGGGTGCCGGTGGCGGGGTCCAGCGTGGGGGCCGGGAAGTTGACGCCGTCGGCGGTGGTGGGCTGGCCGTCGGAGAAGAAGTAGCTGATGTTCTGGCCCAGTTCCAGCTTGCCGGCGTCGTCGAAGGCGTCGCGGGCCCTTTCAAGCGCTGCGTCGTAGTTGGTGAAGCCTTCGGCCGTCAGGGTTTCGATCTGGCTGCGGGCCGTGCCCACGTCCACCCAGATCTCGCCCACCTTGCTCGCGCGGGTGGAGAAGGTGACCAGGCGCACCTGCACGTCGCCCAGCGCGTCGTACTCGTCCAGCAGCCGCAGCACGGCCTGCTTCTGCAATTGCAGGCGGGTCAGCTGCAGGGTGCCGGTCGGGTCGGTGGGGTCCAGCACGCCCGATTCTTCGTTCATGCTGCCGGACAGGTCGATGACCAGCATCAGGTTGGTGACCACCGCGCCCTTGGGCACGTTCTGCACCACGTTCAGGGCCACCGGGGAGTCGTCCTCCACCGTCACGTTCAGCGTGGCGGACGCGCTGGCCACACCGTCGGACACGGTCAGGCCAAAGCCCAGCTGGAGCTGGTCTTCGACCGGGTTGACCGGGTGGTCCAGCGGCGCCAGCAACTGCACACGGTAGCCCGTGGCATCCACCTCGACGCGGATGACCTCCACGCTGCCGGCACTGCCCAACAGGGTGCCTGTGCCGGCGCCCGTCCAGGTGATGGCCTGGCCGCCGGAGGTCAGCGCCTCGGTGGGCGCCTGCAGCGCGAAGCTGAGCGTGTCGCCGTCGGCATCGCTGACGCCCAGGCTGCCGCTGAGTTCGGCGCGGTTGGTGGTGTCGGGCGAGCCGGCGGAGTCGGGGTTGCCCAGGGCCAGGCCTTCTTCGGACAGGGCCGCCGCCACCACCGTGGCAGCCAGGCGCGGCGCGTCGTTGCTGCCGTTCACGGTGATGGTCAGCGTGGTGGTGCTGGCGTCGCCGTCGGCATCGGTCAAGGTGTAGGTGAACACCTCGTCCAGCGACTGGCCCTGCTTCAGGGCCTGCACCGCCGGGCTGGCGTTGTTCAGCGTGTAGGTGTAGCTGCCGTTGGCCGCAAGAACCAGCGAGCCGAAGGCGCCGGCCAGCGGTGTGCCCACGCTGCTGATGTTGGCGCCGAAGCGCACTTCGCTGACTTCGGCCTGGTCGGCGGCCAGGGTGTCGGCGCCGGCATCGGCGGAGATCACGTTGCCGCTGGCAGCGATCTTGCTGTCTTCGGTCACGCTGTTCACGTCGGCACGGGCCTCGGGGGCGGTGTCGGCGATGAAGATGTCCAGGGCGTCGCTGGCGCTGCCGCCGGCGGTGTCGGTCACCACGACGGTGATGCTGTCGGTGCTGCCGTCCGGGGCGTTCTGGGCCGGGGCGGCGTAGCGGTAGCCGACGGCACCGGTGGTGGGGTCGAAGCTGGTGAGGGTGAGCGTGCCCTTGGGGGTGGTGACGGTCACGGGCGTGGTGCCCAGGGCGGCCAGTTGGGCCGCGGTCACCACGGTGCCGCCCACGGTGACGCTGGCCAGGCCGTCCGGCGCGCTGACCGTGAAGCTGCCACTCACCGGGGTGCCGGCCTCGATGATGCTGTTGTCGCCAGCGTCGGCGCCGTTGGCATCGGGCACATCGATCTTCGGGCCGCCGTCGCTGGAGCCGTTGATGGTGATGGTCAGCGTGGTGCTGCTGGCATCGCCGTCGGCGTCGGTCAGGGTGTAGGTGAACACCTCGGTCAGGGTCTGGCCGGCGTTCAGGGCCTGCACCGCCGGGTCGGTGTTGTTCAGCGCGTAGCTGTAGCTGCCGTCGGCATTGAGGGTCAACTCGCCATGGGCGCCCGCCAGCGCGCTGCCCAGGGCACCGGCGGTGGCGCCGAAGCGCACGGCACTGACCTGGGCGGCATCGGCGGCCAGGGTGTCTGAACCCGTGCCGGCGCTGATGACATTGCCGCTGGCGCTGAGCTTGGCGTCCTCGGTGACGCTGTCCACGTCGGCACGGACCGCGGGGGCGGTGTCGGCGATGAAGATGTCCAGGGCGTCGCTGGCGCTGCCGCCGGCGGTGTCGGTCACCACGACGGTGATGCTGTCGGTGCTGCCGTCCGGGGCGTTCTGGGCCGGGGCGGCGTAGCGGTAGCCGACGGCACCGGTGGTGGGGTCGAAGCTGATGAGGGTGAGCGTGCCCTTGGGGGTGGTGATGGTCACGGGCGAGGCGCCCAGCGCGGCCAGCTGGGCCGGGCTGAGCACGGTGGCGCCCACGGTGACGCTGGCCAGGCCGTCCGGCGCGCTGACCGTGAAGCTGCCGCTCACCGGGGTGCCGGCTTCGATGATGCCGTTGTCGCCAGCGTCGGCGCCGTTGGCATCGGGCACGTCGATCTTCGGGCCGCCTTCGGACAAGCCGGTCACGGTGATGGTGAGGGTGCTGCTGGCGCTGCCGCCCTGGCCGTCGCTGACGGTGTAGTTGAAGACGTCGTCGCGCGACTGGCCGGCCTGCAGGGCCTGGGCGGCTGCATTGGGCGTGTAGCGGTAGGAACCGTCGGCATTGAGCACCAGGGCGCCCCAGGCACCCTGCAGGGCATTGCCGACATTGGCGCTGGAATTGCCCACCGCTGACACGGTCAGCGGATCGTTCTCGACGTCGGTGTCGGCGCCGGCAGCGCGGCCGGTGCTGGTGATGACGCCATTGGCCGCCGACACCACCAGGGTGGTGTCTTCGTCGGTGGTGTTGGTGTCCGGGTTGGCCAGCGGGTCGTCGTTCACCGGGGTGACCACGATGCGCAGGGTGGACTGCGCGGTGGCACCGGCGGCATCACGCACTTCGTAGGTGATTTCCGGCACCGGGCCGAAGAAGTTGCGGGCCGGGTTGAAGGTGTAGCTGCCGTCGGTGTTCACCACCAGCACGCCTTGGGCCAGGAACACGCCGGCACCGGCCGCCGTGTTGGTGCCATTGACCGTGTAGCTGGTCACTGTGAGCGCGCTGTCGTCGATGTCGCTGTCGTTGGTGAGCACGTTGCCGGTGACGGGCGTGTCTTCCGGCGTGGTGGTCGCGTCGGGCCGGGCCACCGGGGCGTCGTTCACCGGGGTAACGTTCAGCGTGAAGGTGTTGGGCGCGGTGTCGAAGCTGCCGGTGCTGTCCTGCACGCTGAAGCCGAAGCTGGCGTAGGGGCTGCCGCTTTCGTTTGCGTCCGGAGCGATGCGCAGCTGGCCGGCGTTGATGGCGGCCACGCCGATGAGCTGGCCGGCGGTGACCGCCACGCCATTGAGCGTGAGCGTGCCGTTGCCCGGAAGGGTGTCGATGCGCACGGCGGCCAGGGTCTGGCCGGCGTCGGCGTCGGCGTCGCGGAAGCCGAAGTCGCCAGCCACCACGGTGTAGCTGCCGTCTTCGGCGATGGTGCGGGTGGCGTCGGCGCCGTCGGGCGGGGTGTTGGCCGGCGCGGGCAGGCAAACCTCCAACTGCTGCACCTTGAAGTAGTCGTACACGCTGTCGGCCACTGGCGCGGTGTAGGCGAACAGGCGCACGTTGTCGATGATGCCGCCCACGGAATCGCTGTCGGTGGACTGCTCACGGAACTCCAGGCGGTCGTTGCCGCCGGAGCCGGTGACCTGGAAGGTGTAGGTGGTCAGCTTGGTGCTGCCGGGGTCGATGGTGGCCACCTTGGCGCCGCGCCACCACACTTCCACGGTGTTGGTGCCGGCGACGGTGCAGTAGCGCTGGGCCACGTCCAGCGACAGCTGGTAGGTCTTGCCCGCGGTGGTGGCGATGTCCTGGTAGACGCTGCCCACGGCCTTGTTGGCGTCCAGTTCCAGCACCTGCGTGCCGGTGGAGCCGGTCACGCCGTAGGTCGTGGACTTGGCCACTTCCAGCGTGTCGCCCACGGCGGTCCAGCCGGTGATCTTGTTGAAGAAGGACGCGCCTGAGCTCGGGACAACCGGGTCTTCGAAGCTGCCGTTCTGGATCAGGTTGGTGCTGCCCAGCGTGGCGCTGCGCGACGAGGGGTCGGCGGCGATGACGATCACGTTGCCGGCCACTTCGCCGGCGTTCAACTCGGCCCAGCGCGTGGTGGACAGCGTGGTGGTGTTCACCTCGCTGAAGCCCAGGTTGGTCAGCACCGCGTCGCTGAGCTGGACATGGTTGGTGTAGGCGTTGTTGACGGTGCCGACCCAGACCTTCAGGTCGCTGTCGCACACCACATAGCCCAGGAAGGCCTTGTCCAGCACCACCTGCTGGTTGAACTCGAACACCAGGTAGTTGCTGCGGCCGCCGTCGTTGTCCACCGTGTGGGTGTTGCCGGCGCCGGTGCCTTCGGCGCTGTCGGTCACGCCCAGGCCGCCGCCATAGGCGCCCACGTAGGCCTTGGACCAGACGCCCGCGTCGCCGTCGGTGCGCGCGAAGGCGCTGACATGCACCGACACGCCGGACACGGTGTAGTTCAGGATGTTGCCGACCGGGCCGCAGGTCGGGCTGTTGCCGTTGAAGTTGAAGGTGACGCAGTCCTCGTCCACCGGCGGGGCGGTCACCGTGACCGTGACCTTGGCGGTGTCGGTCAGGCCACCCGGGTCCTTCAGGGTGTAGTTGATCTCGACCGTGCCGGTGACGCCAGCCGCCGGCTTGAAGTTCAGCGTGCCGTCGGGGTTGATGGTGACGGTGCCCTTGCTCGGGTCCACCAGCGTGGCCTGGGTCACCGTGAGTTGGGCGTTGGTGTTGTCAGGGTCGGAATCGTTGGCCTTGACGTTGATGACCACCGCGGTGTTCGCGGCCGTGGTGGCGGTGTCGTCGCGCGCGTCGGGCGCGTCGTTCACCGGGCAGACATTGATGCAGAAGTTGTTCGGGCAGTCGTCGAAGGCACCCGCCGAGTCTTTCACGCTGAAGGTGAAGGCGGCGTAAGCGTCGCCGTAGGCATTGGCGGCCGGCACGAATTGCAGCTTGCCGGCATCCAGGTCGGCGCGGGAGATCAGCTGGCCCGCCGCGACGGCCACGCCGTTCAGCAGCAGCGAGCCGGCCTTGGGCAGGGTGTCAATGCGCACGCCTGCCATGGTCTGGCCATAGTCATAGTCCCGAAAGCCCAGGTCAGCCGCCTTGACGGTGTATCGCGTGTCTTCGTTGATGGTGCGCGATACGTCGGTGCCCGTGGGGCGGCGGTTGATCAGATACGTCATGAAGGCTCCTGAAGGCTCTTTGTGGGGATGATCTGTTGCCATTGGTTACCGTCATGACGTGACGAATTGCCGATGGACAAGACCAAAAGATCCTAACAGCGGGAATGCGGCCGAACAATTTCACGCATGCCCTTGTTCAAGGGGCAGGCCTTTGTACGGGGGCCCCGCATTCGCCGGGTGCCTGGCGGGCGCGTCCGGCGCAAGCCCCAAGGGGTGGTTGAGTCTGTGTCAAGGCGTCGCAGAAGTAAATCCGCGGGGCGCACCGGTGCCGGAAAAGAAAAAAGGGCCGGAACCCTCCTGCGGCAGGAGCGTTCCGGCCCTCGGGGTTGTGGCCCCGGGCAGTGGCCGTGGCCTCAGTTGTCCGTCACCAGTTTCCCGCGGTTCAGCAGTTCCTGCAGCACCTGGTTGTCGGTGGCGGTGCCGGCCAGGCCCAGGCCGGCACGCAGGTCGGTGCCGGTCAGAGTGATGCGCTGGTCTTCGGCGGCGGCGTTGTAGGTGCCGCCTGTGAAGCCGCCGGTGCTGCTGATGCGGATGATGGTGGTGCCCGCCGTGGTGGTGGTGTCGAAGTCCAGGTAGGCCTGGAGGTTGCCCACGCCGCCGGTGGTGTGCTCACCGATCAGCAGGTCCTTCAGGTTGAGCACATCGCCGCCCGCGGCCGGGGTGGCCACGGTGAAGTCGGAGATGGTGTCCAAGGCCGGCGTGCCCGCCGCGCCGCGGTCGGCCAGGTTCCAGAAGAAGGTGTCCGACTCGGTGCCGCCGCTCATGTTGTCATTGCCGGCGCCGCCCCACAGGGCGTCGGTGCCGGCGGCGCCATTGAGGGTGTCGTTGCCGGAACCGCCGTCCAGGGTGTCGGCCCCCCCGTTGGCGTTGATGACGTCGTTGCCGTCGCGGCCGATCAGTTGTTCCGCCGCCGCGCCGCCGGTCAGGGTTTCCGCCGTGTTGGTGCCGATGACGTTGGTCAGGCCATCCCCCGGCAGGTTGGTCACGGTGGACAGCTCCGGCGCCACGTCCAGCTCCAGCGTGGCGCTGGCGGTGGCCGTGCTGCCGTTGGAGCCTTCGGTGGCCCTGGCCGTGACGCCCATGCTCAGGTGCCCGGTGAAGCTGCCCGGCAGGTTCAACTGGGCCGAGGCCAGCTCGGCACCCGGGATGGTGATGACACCGCCCGCGATGGCGTAACCGCCGGGGTTGGCCGCGGTGGTGACCGTGGCGCCCGTGGGCAGGCCGGCGAAGGCCAGGCTCAGCGATTCCGAGCCGTCGCCGTCCACCAGCGCTGCGGTGATGTAGCTGGCCAGGCCGATGGTGGTGGGGGCGCCGAGCACCCCGTTGCCGGCCACCACGCCCTGGGTGGCGCTGATCACCACATCGTCCACGAAGGCGCCCCGGCCATTGGCGTCAAAGGCCGTGGCGTCGGTGCGGATCTGGATGACGTGCGCGGCACCATCGCCGGCGAAGTGGAACTTGATGTTCTGCCAATCGATGAAGGTCTGCGGGCTGGTACCGGCATAGGACTGCTGCAGCACACCGTCGACGTAGATGCCCACGTTGGTGAAGGTGGTGCCGAAGCCCGGCCGCCCTGCGTAGTCGAAGGACAGCTCGTACACCATGCCGGCCTGCGTGGCGATGCTGCGCTGGATGCCGATGGTCTGCACGTTGGACGCGGCGTTGTTCAGCTCCAGGAAGTCCTCGCCATTGCCCGCCGAGGCCACCACGATGTTGTTGCCCAGGTCCTGGCGCTGCTGCGTGTCGCCTGAAGTCCAGAATTCCAGCGCGTTGGTGCCGCCCGGGTTGGGGTCGGGCGTGTCCACGCGGGTCCAGCCCTCGAACGGGGTGGCGGCGACCTGCTCGCTGGTGGTGCTGGTGCTGGTCACCGATTCCCAGCTGTTCTGCACCACCAGCAGCGCAGCGCGGCTGCCCACGGTCAGCGAGGGCTGGTCGGCCACCGCGTTGACGGTGAGGTTCACCGTGGCGGTGGAGGTCAGGCCGTCAACATCGCGCACCGTGTAGGTGAAGGACGCCGGGCCGCTGTAGTGCGTGGCCGGGGTGAACACGACGTTGCCGCCCACCAGGGCCACCGTGCCATTGACGGCGCCCTGCACCGACGTGATGGTCAGCGGGTCGGCGTCGGGGTCGGTGTCGTTCAACAGCAGCGTGGCCGGCGCCAACACCAGGGCAGTGTCCTCGGTGGCCACGGCGGTGTCGTTGTTGGCAGTCGGTGCGTCGTTCACCGGCGTGATGCTGAAGGTCAGCTTGTTGGGCACCGGGTCGAACAGCAGCGGCGAGCCGGAGTCACGCACGCTGAAGTCGAAGTTCACCAGGCTTTCGCCGTTCAGGTTGGCACCCGGCAGGTAACGCAGCAGGCCGGCGTTGATGTCGGCGATGGTCACCACCGTGCCCGCGGTCACCGCCACGCCATTGAGCGTGAGCGAGCCGCTGGCCGGCAGGGTGTCGATGCGCACCGCGGTCATGGTGTCGCCCACGTCCGGGTCACTGAAGCCGAAGTCGGCGGCCGTGATGGTGTACGGCGTGTCTTCCGCGCTGGTGATGGTCTTGCTGGTGCCGGCCGGCGCGTCGTTCACCGGGTCGATGACCAGGCTGAGCGTGGTGCTGGCATTGGACGTGCCGTCGGTGGCCACATAGGTCACCTGCGGCACCGTGCCATTGAAGTTGGCCGTCGGCGTGAAGGTGTAGCTGCCGTTGGCGTTGATGACCAAGCTGCCCACGCCGGGGATGGTGGCGGTGGAGCCGGCGGTGAAGCTGCCGGGCACCCCGGTGATGGTGAAGCTGGCCACGGTCAGTGGCTCGACATCGGGGTCGCTGTCGTTGGTCAGCACGTTGCCGGTGAGCGGGTTGTCCTCGGCGCCGCGGTTGCTGTCGGCCACCACGGTGGGAGCGTCGTTGCTGCCGTTGACGGTGATGGTCAGGCTGGTCTGGGCGGTGCCGCCCTTGCCGTCGCTGACGGTGTAGGTGAAGACGTCCTGCACCGACTCGCCGGTGTCCAGCGCGTTGGCGGCGGCATTGGGCGTGTAGGTGTAGCTGCCGTTGGCGTTCAGGACCAGGGAGCCCCATGCGCCCGCGAGCGAGCTGCCGACGGTACCGGCGGTGGCGCCGAAGCTGATGGCCGAGACGCTGAG
The DNA here is from genome assembly GCA_000244995.1 of Burkholderiales bacterium JOSHI_001. Lineage (NCBI taxonomy): Bacteria > Pseudomonadati > Pseudomonadota > Betaproteobacteria > Burkholderiales > Burkholderiales bacterium JOSHI_001. The sequence goes on from CM001438.1 coordinate 2,451,918, forward strand.
GCTGTCGCCGTCCACGTCGGTGTCGACACCGGCCGGGGCCGTGCCGCTGGCGATCACGCCATTGGCCTGGGTGACGGTGAGCACCGCGTTCTCGGTGGTGCTGCCCTGGTCGGGGTTGGCCACCGGGTTGTCGTTGACCGGGGTGACGGTGATGTTCAGCGTGTTGGGGGCCACGTCGAACAGCGCCGGCGTGCCGGAGTCACGCACGCTGAAGGTGAAGCTGGCCAGCGGGGCACCGAAGTTGTTGGCCGGCGGCAGGTAGCGCAGCAGGCCGGCGTTGATGTCGGCCACGGTGACGCTCTGGCCCACCACGACATTGGCGCCATTGAGCTGCAGCGTGCCGCTGACCGGCAGGCTGTCGATGCGCACCAGGGCCAGGGTGTCGCCCAGGTCCGGGTCGGTGAAGCCGAAGTCGGCCGCGCTGACGGTGTAGGGCGTGTCTTCTGCCGTGCTCACGGTCTTGTCGGCACCGGAAGGCGCGTCGTTGACCGGGGTGACGTTCAGGGTGAAGGTGTTGGGCGCGGCGTCGAAGGCGCCGGCGTTGTCCTGCACGCTGAAGCTGAAGTTGCTGTAGGCGTTGCCGTTCTCATTGGCGGCCGGCGCGATGCGCAGCTGGCCGGCGTTGATGGCGGCCACCGAAATGGTCTGGCCCAGCACCACGTTCACGCCGTTGAGCTGCAGCGTGCCCTTGGCCGGCAGGCTGTCGATGCGCACGGCCGCCAGGGTCTGGCCGGCGTCGGCGTCGGCAAAGCCCAGGTCGGAGGCCAGCACGGTGTAGTTGCCGTCTTCGGCGATGGTGCGGGTGACATCGGCGCCGGTGGGCGGGGTGTTGGCGCCGACGTTGACGGTGAGGGTGGCGGTGTCGAACTGGCCGTTGGGGTCGGTCAGGGTGTAGGTGATGACCACCGGGCCGGTGACATTGGCCGCCGGGGTGAAAGTGATGGTGCCGTCGGGGTTGACCACCGCGGTTCCCAGGGCCGGGTTGACCACGGGGTTGGAGACGGTGAGCTGCGCCGGGGTGTTGTCCGGGTCGGTGTCGTTGGCCTTGACGTTGACGGTGACGGGCTGGTTGATGGGCGTGGTGGCGCTGTCGTCGTTGGCCACCGGCGGGTCGTTGACCGCGGCCAGGTTGATGCTGATGCGGTTGGGCGCCACGTCGAACAGGGCGGGCGAACCGGAGTCGCGCACACTGAAGTCGAAGCTGGCGACCGTGCCGTTGGCGTTCAGTGCCGGGGTGTAGCGCAGCAGGCCGGCGTTGATGTCGGCCACCGTGATGACGGTGCCGGCGGTGACCGGGGTGCCATTCAAGGCCAGGGTGCCGGTGGCCGGCAGCACGTCGATGCGCACGGCCGCGAGCGTGTCGCCCACGTCGGGGTCGGTGAAGCCGAAATCCGCCGCGGTGATGGTGAGCGGGGTGTCTTCGGTGCCGCTGAGCGTCTTGTCAGCACCGGACGGGGCGTCGTTGACCGGCGTCACGTTGACGGTGATGCGGTTGGGCGCGGTGTCGAACAGCAGCGACGAGTCGCGCACGCTGAAGTCGAAACTGGCCAGCGGCGCGCCGTTGGCGTTGGTCGCCGGCACATAGCGCAGCAGTCCGGCGTTGATGTCGGCCACCGTGACCACAGTGCCCGCGGTCACGGGCGCGCCGTTGAGCTGCAGGCTGCCGGTGGCCGGCAGCACGTCGATGCGCACGGCCGTGAGCGTGTCGCCCGGGTCCAGGTCGGCGAAGCCGAAGTCGGCCGCCGTCACGGACAGGGGGGTGTCCTCGACCGTGGTCAGGGTCTTGTCGGCGCCGGTGGGCGGGTCGTTGACCGGGGTGACGTTCAGGGTGAAGGTGTTGGGCGCGGTGTCGAAGGCACCGGCGTTGTCCTGCACGCTGAAGCCGAAGCTGGCGTAGTTGTTGCCGTTCTCGTTGGCATCAGGCGCCATGCGCAGCTGGCCTGCGGCAATGGCCGCGACAGGAATCACCTGCCCCGCCGTGACCGCCACACCGTTGAGCGTCAGCGTGCCGTTGCCCGGCAAGGTGTCGATGCGCACGGCCGCCAGGGTCTGGCCGGCGTCGGCGTCGGCGAAGCCGAAGTCGCCGCTCAGCAGGGTGTAGCTGCCGTCTTCCAGGATGGTGCGTGCGGTGTCGGCGCCGGTGGGCGGCGTGTTCGCGCCCACGGTCACGGTGATGACCGCGGTGTCGCTGCGGCCCTCCAGGTCGGTGAGCGTGTAGGTGATGGTGGCCGCGCCGGTGAAGTTGGCCGCGGGCGTGAAGGTGATGGTGCCGTCGGGGTTGACCACGGCGGTGCCCTGGGCCGGGTTCACCACGGGGTTGGAAACGGTCAGCTCCGCCGGGGTGTTGTCCGGGTCGCTGTCGTTGGCCTTGACATTGACCGTCACTGCCTGGTTGATCGGCGTGCTGGCGTTGTCGTCGTTGGCCACCGGCGGGTCGTTCAACGGGGTGACGCTGACGGTCAGGCGGTTGGGCACCGGGTCAAACAGGGCCGGCGAGCCGGAGTCCTGCACGCTGAAGTTGAAGCCCACCAGGCTTTCACCGTTCAGGTTCAGCCCGGGCAGGTAGCTCAGGCGGCCAGCGTCGATGTCGGCGCGGCTGATCACCTGGCCGGGCGTGACCGCCACGCCATTGAGGGTGAGTGAGCCGGTGGCCGGCAGGGTGTCGATGCGCACCGCCGCCATGGTGTCGCCCACGTCCGGGTCGCTGAAGCCGAAGTCGACCGCCGTGATGGTGACGGGTGTGTCTTCCGATGTGGAGATGGTCTTGTTGGTGCCGGCCGGCGCGTCGTTCACCGGGTCGATGACCAGGCTGAGCGTGGTGCTGGCATTGGACGTGCCGTCGGTGGCCACATAGGTCACCTGCGGCACCGAGCCGTTGAAGTTGGCCACCGGCGTGAAGCTGTAGCTGCCGTTGGCGTTGATGATCAAGCTGCCCACGCCGGGGATGGTGGCCGTGGAGCCGGCGGTGAAGCTGCCCGGCACCCCGGTGATGGTGAAGCTGGCCACGGTCAGCGGCTCCACATCGGGGTCGCTGTCGTTGGTCAGCACGTTGCCGGTGAGCGGGTTGTCCTCGGCGCCGCGGTTGCTGTCGGCCACCACGGTGGGGGCGTCGTTGCTGCCGTTGACGGTGATGGTCAGGCTGGTCTGGGCGGTGCCGCCCTTGCCGTCGCTGACGGTGTAGGTGAAGACGTCCTGCACCGACTCGCCGGTGTCCAGCGCGTTGGCGGCGGCATTGGGCGTGTAGGTGTAGCTGCCGTCGGCGTTGAGCGTGAGCGAGCCGTTGGCGCCCGCGAGCGGGGTGCCGACGGCACCGACGGTGGCGCCGAAGCTGATGGCCGAGACGCTGAGGCTGTCGCCGTCCAAGTCGGTGTCGACGCCGGCCGGGGCCGTGCCGCTGGCGATCACGCCATTGGCCTGGGTGACGGTGAGCACCGCGTTCTCGGTGGTGCTGCCCTGGTCGGGGTTGGCCACCGGGTTGTCGTTGACCGGGGTGACGGTGATGTTCAGCGTGTTGGGGGCCACGTCGAACAGCGCCGGCGTGCCGGAGTCACGCACGCTGAAGGTGAAGCTGGCCAGCGGGGCGCCGAAGTTGTTGGCCGGCGGCAGGTAGCGCAGCAGGCCGGCGTTGATGTCGGCCACGGTGACGCTCTGGCCCACCACGACATTGGCGCCATTGAGCTGCAGCGTGCCGCTGACCGGCAGGCTGTCGATGCGCACCAGGGCCAGGGTGTCGCCCAGGTCCGGGTCGGTGAAGCCGAAGTCGGCCGCGCTGACGGTGTAGGGCGTGTCTTCTGCCGTGCTCACGGTCCTGTCGGCGCCGGAAGGCGCGTCGTTGACCGGGGTGACGTTCAGGGTGAAGGTGTTGGGCGCGGTGTCGAAGGCGCCGGCGTTGTCCTGCACGCTGAAGGTGAAATTGCTGTAGTTGTTGCCGTTCTCGTCGGCATCCGGGGCGATGCGCAACTGGCCGGCGTTGATGGCGGCCACCGAGATGGTCTGGCCCAGCACCACGTTCACGCCGTTGAGTTGCAGCGTGCCGTTGCCTGGCAGGCTGTCGATGCGCACGGCCGCCAGGGTCTGGCCGGCGTCGGCATCGGCAAAGCCCAGGTCGGAGGCCAGCACGGTGTAGCTGCCGTCTTCGGCGATGGTGCGGGTGACATCGGCACCAGTGGGCGGGGTGTTGCCGCCGACGTTGACGGTGATCGTGGCGGTGTCGCTGGCGCCCGAGGGGTCGGTGAGGGTGTAGGTGATGGTCACCGGCCCGGTGACGTTGTTGGCCGGGGTGAAGCTGATGGTGCCGTCGGGGTTGACCACCGCGGTTCCCAGGGCCGGGTTGACCACGGGGTTGGAGACCGTGAGCTGCGCCGGGGTGTTGTCTGGGTCGGTGTCGTTGGCCTTGACGTTGACGGTGACGGCCTGGTTGATGGGTGTGAAGGCCACATCGTCATTGGCCACCGGCGGGTCGTTGACCGCGGCCAGGTTGATGCTGATGCGGTTCGGCGCCACGTCGAACAGGGCGGGCGAACCGGAGTCGCGCACGCTGAAGTCGAAGCTGGCAACCGCGCCGTTGGTGTTCAGCGCCGGGATGTAGCGCAGCAGGCCGGCGTTGATGTCGGCCACCGTGATGACGGTGCCGGCCAGCACCGGGCTGCCGTTGAAGCTGAGCGAGCCGGTGGCCGGCGGCACATCGATGCGCACGGCCGCCAGCGTGTCGCCCACGTCGGGGTCGGTGAAGCCGAAGTCCGCCGCGGTGATGGTGAGCGGCGTGTCTTCGGTGCCGTTCAGCAGCTTGTCGGCACCCGAGGGCGCGTCGTTCACCGGGGTGACGTTGAAGCTGATGCGGTTGGGCGCCAGGTCGAACAGGTTGGCGGGCGTGCCCGAATCGCGCACGCTGAAGTCAAACCCGGCCAGCGGCACGCCGTTGGCGTTGAGCGGGGCGGTGTAGCGCAGCAGCCCGGCGTTGATGTCGGCCACCGTGACCACGGTGCCGGCGGCCACGGGCGAACCGTTGAGCGTCAGGCTGCCGGTGGCCGGCAGGTTGTCGATGCGAACGGCCGACAGGGCGTCGCCCACGTCCACATCGGCGAAACCGAAGTCGGCGGCGCTGAGCGTGACCGGGGTGTCCTCGGCGGTGGTGATGGTCTTGTCGGCGCCTGTGGGCGCGTCATTGACCGGGGTGACGTTCAGCGTCAGCGTGCCGGGCACCGAGGCGGTGCCGTCGGTGGCCAGGTAGGTGGCCACGGGCACGGGGCCGTTGAAGTTGGCCACCGGGGTGAACAGGTAGTCGCCATTGGCCTGGATGAGCAGGGTGCCCACGCCGGGGATGGTGGCGGTGGTGCCGGCGGCGAAGCTGCCGGGCACGCCCGTGATGCTGAAGGACGCGACCGAGAGGGGTTCCCCATCGACATCGCTGTCATTGGCCAGCACGTTGCCGGGGATGGGGGTGTCCTCGGGCGCTGCGCCGACATCGGCCACCACGGTGGGGGCGTCGTTGGTGCCGGTGACGGTGATGGTCAGCGTGGTGTTGGCCAGGCCGCCGTTGCCGTCGCTGACGGTGTAGTTGAAGACATCCACCACGGACTCGCCGCTGTCCAGGGTGTCGGTGGACGCGGCCGGGGTGTAGGTGTAGCTGCCGTTGGCGTTGAGCACCAGAGTGCCGTTGGCGCCTGCCAGGGGCAGGCCCACGGTGCCGGCATTGGCACCGAAGCTGACCGCGGACACATTGAGGGTGTCGCCGTCCACGTCGCTGTCGCGGCCTGCGGGCACGGCGGCGCTGGCAATCACGCCGTTGGCGGCGGTGACCGTCAGCGGGGTCTGCTCGCTGGTGCTGCCCAGGTCCGCCAGGGCCACCGGGTCGTCGTTCACCGGGGTGACGTTCAGTGTGAAGGTGTTGGGCGCGGTATCGAAGGCGCCGGCGTTGTCCTGCACGCTGAAGCCGAAGCTGGCGTAGTTGTTGCCGTTTTCATTGGCGTCGGGCGCCATGCGCAGCTGGCCTGCGGCGATGGCGGCCACCGGGATGACCTGCCCGGCGGTCACCGCCACGCCGTTGAGCGTGAGCGTGCCATTGCCCGGCAGGGTGTCGATGCGCACCGCGGCCAAGGTCTGGCCCACGTCGGCGTCGGCAAAGCCGAAGTCCGAGGGCTGCACGGTGTAGCTGCCGTCTTCGGCAATGGTGCGGGTGACGTCGGTGCCGGTGGGCGGCGTGTTGGCACCGACGTTGACGGTGATGGTCGCGGTGTCGGTGCGGCCGTCCGGGTCGGTGAGGGTGTAGGTGATGGTCACCGGCCCGGTGACGTTGTTCGCCGGGGTGAAGGTGATGGTGCCGTCGGGGTTGACCACCGCGGTGCCCTGGGCCGGGTTCACCACGGGGTTGGACACGGTCAGCTGGGCCGGGCTGTTGTCCGGGTCGCTGTCGTTGGCCTTGACGTCGATGGTGACGGGCCGGTTGATCGGCGTGGTGGCGCTGTCGTCGTTGGCCACCGGCGGGTCGTTCACCGGGGTGACGTTGATCGTCAGCGTGCTGCTCACCGGGGTGGTGCCGTCGGTGGCGGTGTAGGTGACCAGCGGCGCCGGGCCGTTGAAATTCAGCGCCGGGGTGAAGGTGTAGTCGCCGTTGGGCTGGATGACCAGCGTGCCCACGCCGGGGATGCTGGCGTTCTGGCCGGGCGTGAAGCTGCCTGCCACGCCGGCGATGGTGAAGCCGGTGACGGTCAGGGCCTCGACATCGGCGTCGGTGTCGTTGGCCAGCACGTTGTCGCTGACGGCGGTGTCCTCGGCCGTGACCTTGGTGTCAGCGGTGAGTTGCGGCGCGTCGTTGGTGCCGGTGACCGTGATGGTCAAGGTGGACGTGGCGATGCCGCCATTGCCGTCGCTGACGGTGTAGGTGAACACGTCCTGCACAGATTCGCCATCGTCCAGCGAATTGGTGGAAGCGGCTGGCACATAGCGGTAGGAACCGTCGGCGCTGAGGATCAGCGAGCCGTTGGCGCCTGCCAGCACCGAGCCGACGGTCCCGGGGTTGGCGCCGAAGGAAACCGCTGACACGCTGAGGCTGTCCAGGTCCACGTCGGTGTCGCGGCCGGCGGCCACGGCGGTGCTGGTGATCACGCCATTGGCAGCGGAGACATTCAGCACCAGGTCTTCCGTCGTGACGCCGGTGTCAGCACGCGCCACCGGGGCGTCGTTGACCGGGTTCACGTTGAACAGGAAGGTGTTGGGCAGGGTGTCGAAGGAACCGGCCGAGTCCTGCACACTGAAACGGAACGTGGCGTAGTTGTTGCCGTTCTCGTTCAGGTCGGGCACGAACCTCAGCAGGCCGGCGTTGATGGACGCCACCGGAATAACCTGGCCGGCGACGACGTTCACGCCATTGATCTGCAGGCGGCCGTTGGTGGCCACGGCATCGATGCGCACCGATGCCAGGGTCTGGCCCAGGTCAACGTCGGTGAAGCCGAAGTCGGAAGCCACCAGGGTGTAGGGCGTGTCCTCGTCGATGGTGCGCGCCGCGTCGGTGCCCAAGGGCGGGTTGTTGGTGCCCACGTTGACCGTGATGACGGCAATGTCGCTGCGGCCCTCGGGGTCGGTGAGGGTGTAGGTGATGGTCACCGGGCCGGTGATGTTGGCGGCCGGGGTGAAGGTGATGGTGCCGTCGGGGTTGACCACCGCGGTGCCCAGGGCGGGGTCCACCACCGGGCTGGACACGGCCAGCTCCGCCGGGGTGTTGTCCGGGTCGGTGTCGTTGGCCTTGACGTTGATCGTCACCGCCTGGTTGATCGGCGTGGACGCGATGTCGTCATTGGCCACCGGCGGGTCGTTCACCGGGGCGAGCGTGAAGTTGATGCGGTTGGGCGCCGGGTCGAACAGGGCCGGCGAGCCGGAGTCCTGCACGCTGAAGTTGAAGGCGCCGATGCTCTCGCCAGCCCGGTTCAAGGCCGGCTCGAAGCGCAGCAGGCCGGCGTCCAGGTCGGCCCGGCTGATCACCTGGCCCGCCGTGACCGGCACGCCGTTGAGCGTCAGGCGGCCGTCGGTGGCCACCGGCAGCGTGTCGATGCGCACCGCCGCCAGCGTGTCGCCGACGTCGGGGTCGGTGAAGCCGAAGTCCGCCGGCCTGATGGTGACCGGGGTGTCTTCGGTGCCAGGCAGGGTGTTGTTGGTGCCGGCCGGGGCGTCGTTCACCGGGTCCACGGTCAGGGTCAGCGTGGCGTCGCGCGGGCTGGTGCCGTCGCTCACGGTGTAGGTGACCACGGGCACCGGGCCGTTGTAGTTGGGCGCCGGGTTGAAGGTGAAGCTGCCATCGGCGCGGATGACCAGCGTGCCTTCGGTCGGGAAGGTGATGGTGGCGCCGGGCGCGAAGCTGCCCAGGCCCGGCACATTGATGGCGGTGACCGCCAGCGACGGGCCGTCCACGTCGGTGTCATTGGCCAGCACGTTGCCGTTCAGCGGCTGGTCCTCGGGCGTGCGGCCCACATCGGGCACCACGACAGGGGCGTCGTTGCTGCCGTTGATGGTGATGGTGAGCGTGGTGGTGCTCTCGTCGCCGTCGGCGTCGCGCAGCACGTAGGTGAACACCTCGGTCAGCGACTGGGCGTCACGCAGGGCCTGCACCGCCGGGTCGGCCGTGTTCAGTGCATAGCTGTAGCTGCCATCGGGGTTCAGGGTCAGTGCGCCATGGGCGCCCGCGATCGGTGCGCCCACGGTGCCCGGGGCGCCATTGAAGCTGACGCCAGCCACCTGGGCCGGGTCGGCCGCCAGGGTGTCGGCACCGGCGCCGGTGGTGATCACGTTGCCAGTGGCCGGGGCCACGGCGTCTTCGCCGATGCTGTTCACGTCGGGCCGCGCCGCGGGCGCGGTGTCGGTGATCAGGATGTCCAGCGAGTCGGTGGCGCTGTTGCCGGCGCGGTCGGTGACGACCACGGGGATGCTGTCCAGCACATCGGCCGGGTTGGTCTGGGCCGGGGCGCTGTAGGTGTAGCGGACGGTGCCGGTGGCGGGGTCGAAGCCGGTGAGGGTGAGGGTGCCTTCGCCGGTGTTGATGGCCACGGGCAACGCGCCCAGGTTGGCCAGTTGCGCCGGGGTGAGCACGGTGCCGCCCACGCTGAGGCTGCCCAGGCCGTCGGGCGTGGTGACGGTGAAGCTGCCATTGAGGGGGGTGCCGCCTTCGACGATGGTGTTGTCGCCGGCTTGGGCGCCGTTGTCGTCGGGCACCTTGATCACCGGCGGGCCGTCGGTGGCGCCGCTGATGGTGATGTTCAGGGTGGTGGTGCTCTCGTCGCCGTCGGCGTCGCGCAGCACGTAGGTGAACACCTCGGTCAGGGACTCACCGGCGTTCAGGGCCTGCACCGCCGGGTCGGCGTTGTTCAGGGTGTAGCTGTAACTGCCGTCGGGGTTCAGCGTCAGCGAGCCGTGCGCGCCGGCCAGCGGCGAACCCACGGTGCCAGGGTTGGCGCCGAAGTTCACGGTGGCCACCTGGGCCAGGTCGGCGCCGAGCGTGTCGGCACCGGCGCCGGTGCTGATGACATTGCCGGTGGCCGGGGCCACGGTGTCCTCGACGATGCTGTTCACGTCGGCGCGCGCCACGGGCGCGGTGTCGGTGATCAGGATGTCCAGCGAGTCGGTGGCACTGTTGCCGGCGCGGTCGGTGACGACCACGGGGATGCTGTCCAGCACATCGGCCGGGTTGGTCTGGGCCGGGGCGCTGTAGGTGTAGCTGACGGTGCCGGTGGCGGGGTCGAACCCAGTGAGGGTGAGGGTGCCTTCGCCGGTGTTGATGACCGCGGGCGTGGTGCCCAGGTTGGCCAGTTGCGCCGGGGTGAGCACGGTGCCGCCCACGGTCAGGCTGCCCAGGCCGTCGGGTGCGCTGACGGTGAAGCTGCCGCTGACCGGCGCGCCCCCTTCGACGATGGTGTTGTCGCCGGCTTGGGCGCCGTTGTCGTCGGGCACCTTGATCACCGGCGGGCCATCGGTGGCGCCGTTGATGGTGATGGTCAGGGTGGTGGTGCTCTCGTCGCCATCGGCGTCGCGCAGCACGTAGGTGAACACCTCGGTGAGGCTTTCACCGGCGTTCAGGGCCTGCACCGCCGGGTCGGCGTTGTTCAGGGTGTAGCTGTAGCTGCCGTCGGGGTTCAGCGTCAGCGAGCCATGCGCGCCGGCCAGCGGCGCGCCCACGGTGCCGGGGTTGGCACCGAAGTTCACGGTGGCCACCTGGGCCAGATCGGCGCCCAGTGTGTCGGTGCCCGCGCCGGTGCTGATGACGTTGCCTGTGGCAGGCGCTGCGGTGTCCTCGACGATGCTGTTCACATCGGCCACGGCCACGGGGGCGGTGTCGGTGATCAGGATGTCCAGCGAGTCGGTGGCGCTGTTGCCGGCGCGGTCGGTGACGACCACGGGGATGCTGTCCAGCACATCGATCAGGCTGGTCTGGGCCGGGGCGGTGTAGGTGTAGCTGACGGTGCCGCTGGCAGGGTCGAAGCCGGTGAGGGTGAGGGTGCCTTCGCCGGTGTTGATGACCGCGGGCGTGGTGCCCAGGTTGGCCAGTTGCGCCGGGGTGAGCACGGTGCCGCCCACGGTCAGGCTGCCCAGGCCGTCGGGTGCGCTGACGGTGAAGCTGCCGCTGACGGGCGCGCCCCCTTCAACGATGCTGTTGTCGCCGGCTTGGGCGCCGTTGTCGTCGGGCACCTTGATCACCGGCGGGCCATCGGTGGCGCCGTTGATGGTGATGGTCAGGGTGGTGGTGCTCTCGTCGCCATCGGCGTCGCGCAGCACGTAGGTGAACACCTCGGTCAGGGACTCACCGGCGTTCAGGGCCTGCACCGCCGGGTCGGCGTTGTTCAGGGTGTAGCTGTAGCTGCCGTCGGGGTTCAGCGTCAGCGAGCCATGCGCGCCGGCCAGCGGCGCGCCCACGGTGCCGGGGTTGGCACCGAAGTTCACGGTGGCCACCTGGGCCAGATCGGCGCCGAGCGTGTCGGTGCCCGCGCCGGTGCTGATGACGTTGCCAGTGGCAGGCGCTGCGGTGTCCTCGACGATGCTGTTGACATCGGCCACGGCCACGGGGGCGGTGTCGGTGATCAGGATGTCCAGCGAATCGCTCACGCTGCGGCCGGCCGTGTCGGTGACGACCACGGGGATGCTGTCCAGCACGTCGGCCGGGTTGGTCTGGGCCGGGGCACTGTAGGTGTAGCTGACGGTGCCGGTGGCGGGGTCGAAGCCGGTGAGGGTGAGGGTGCCTTCGCCGGTGTTGATGGCCACGGGCGCGGCGCCCAGGCTGGCCAGTTGCGCCGGGGTGAGCACGGTGCCACCCACGCTGAGGCTACCCAGGCCGTCGGGTGCGCTGATGGTGAAGCTGCCACTGATGGGGGCGCCGCCTTCGACGATGCTGTTGTCGCCGGCCTGCGCGCCGTTGTCGTCGGGCACCTTGATCACCGGCGGGCCGTCGGTGGCGCCGTTGATGGTGATGGTCAGCGTGGTGGTGCTCTCGTCGCCATCGGCGTCGCGCAGCACATAGGTGAACACCTCGGTGAGGCTGTCACCGCTGTTCAGGGCCTGCACCGCCGGGTCGGCGTTGTTCAGCGCATAGCTGTAGCTGCCGTCGGGGTTGAGGGTGAGCGTGCCATGGGCGCCGGCCAGCGGCGAGCCCACGGTGCCGGCGGTGGCGCCAAAGCGCACCGTGGCCACCTGGGCCGGATCGGCCGCCAGGGTGTCGGCACCGGCACCGGTGGAGATGACATTGCCGGTGGCCGGGAGCACCGCGTCTTCGACGATGCTGTTCAGGTCGGCGCGCGCCACCGGCGCGGTGTCGGTGATCAGGATGTCCAGCGTGTCGGTCGCGCTGTTGCCCGCCGTGTCGGTGACGACCACGGGGATGCTGTCCAGCACATCGGCCGGGTTGGTCTGGGGCGGGGCGCTGTAGGTGTAGGTGACCTGGCCGGTGGCCGGGTCAAAGCCGGTGAGGGTGAGCGTGCCTTCACCGGTGTTGATGGCCACCGGGCTGGTGCCCAGTGCGGCCAGTTGCGCCGGGGTGAGCAGCACGCCGCCCACTTCGACGCTGGACAGGCCGTCGGGGGCGCTGATGCTGAAGCTGCCGGTGATGGGGGCGCCGCCTTCGACGATGGTGTTGTCCCCGCCTTGCGCGCCGTTGTCGTCCGGCACGGTGACCACCGGGCCGCCATTGCTGGCGCCGGCGACCGTGATGGTCAGCGTGGTCTGGGCCGTACCGCCCTTGCCGTCGCTGACGCTGTAGGTGAACACGTCCTTCACCGATTCGCCGGCGTTCAGCGCGGCGGTGGCGGCGTTGGGGGTGTAGCTGTAGCTGCCATCGGCCTTCAGGGTCAGGGTGCCGTTGGCGCCGACGATGGGCGCACCCACGCTGCCGGGCACGCCGTTGAAGCCCACGGCGGACACGGTGAGTGTGTCGCCGTCGATGTCCGAGTCGCGGCCGCCGGGCAGGCTGGCGCTGTTGATCACGCCGTCGGCGGCGCTGACGGTGAGCGTCACGCCTTCGGTGGTGGCGTTCACGTCCGCCTGTGCGGTGGGTGCGTCGTTCACCGGGGTGACGTTGATCACCAGGGTGTTGGGCGCCAGGTCGAAGGCGCCGCGGCTGTCCTGCACGCTGAAGGTGAAGGACGCGTAGGGCGCGCCGTTCTCGTTCGGGTTGGGCACGAAGGCCAGCTGGCCGGCGGCGATGTCCGCCACGGGCACCACGTCACCCACGGCCAGGGGCTTGCCGTTCAGCGCCAGCAGGCCGTTGGCGGGCAGGGTGTCGATGCGCACCCCGGCGAAGGTGTCGGGCAGGTCGGCGTCGTTGAAGCCGAAGTCGGTGCCCTTCAGCACATAGGGCGTGTCTTCCGGCGTGGCCTTCACGCCGTCCTGGCCGGTGGGCGGGGTGTTCTCGCCCACGTTCACAGTCAGCACCGCGGGCGCCGTGTTGCCCTGCGGGTCGGTGATGGTGTAGGGGATGTTCACCGGGCCGCCGGCAAAGGCCGGGTCGGGCGTGAAGGTGAGGTTGCCCTGCGGGTCGATGGTGACCGTGCCTTCAGGCAGCGTGATGGTGCTGCCCGGCGTGGCCGGCTGGCCGGCGATGGTGGCCACGGTGACCGGGTCGCCATCGGGGTCGCTGTCGTTGGCCAGCAGCGGCACCGTGACGGGGGTGCCCAGGGGCGTGGTGGCCAGGTCGTCCTTGGCCACCGGCGGCTCGTCCACCGGGGTCACGTTGACCGTGGCCTGGGCGGTGTCGGTGTTGCCCTGCGGGTCGGCGATGGTGTAGGGGAAGCTCACCGGGCCGCTGAAGTCGGGCGCCGGGGTGAAGGTCAGGCTGCCGTCCGGCGCCATGCTCACGGTGCCTTGCGGCAGGCCGGTGACCGGGTCCTTGATCGTGACGCTGCCGCCCGGGGCGATGGGCTGGCCGGCGATCTCGGTCACCTTCAGCGGCTGGCCGTCGGGGTCGCTGTCATTGGCCAGCAGGGTCAGCGGCAGCGGCGTGTCTTCGGCGACGGTGAACTGGTCGTCCTTCGCCAGCGGCGGCTCTTCGACCGGGGTGACGTTGATGGTGAGCCTGTTCGGTGCGGTGTCGAAGGCGCCCAGGCTGTCCTGAACACTGAATGTGAAGTTGGCGTAGTTGTCGCCGTTTTCGTTCAGGTCGGGCACGAAGCTGAGCTTGCCGGCCACGATGTCGGCGCGGTTGATCACCTGGCCGGCGGTCACGGGCACGCCGCCCAGCAGCAACTGGCCATTGCCCGGCAGCGTGTCGATGCGCACGGCGGCCAACTGGTGGCCGTCGGCGTCGGCAAAGCCCAGGTCGGACGCCAGCACGGTGTAGCTGCCGTCTTCCACGATGGTGCGCACCGCGTCCTGGCCGGTGGGCGGCGTGTTCGCGCCCACATTGACCGTGAGGGTCGCGGTGTCGGTGTTGCCCTGCGGGTCGGTGACGGTGTAGGGAATGTTCACCGGCCCGGTGAAGCCCGGGGCGGGGGTGAAGGTGACCGTGCCGTCCGGGTTGGGCAGCAGCGTGCCTTGCGGCAGCACGATGGGCGTGCCCGGCACCACCGGCTGGCCGGCGATGGTCTGCAGCACCGGCGGCGTGCCGTCGGGGTCGGAATCGTTGGCCAGCAGCGGCACCGTGACCGGCGTGCCGATGGGCGTGGACGCCAGGTCGTCGTTGGCCACCGGCGGCTGGGGCACCGCCGTGACATTGATCGTGACCGTGGACGAGGAGGTGGCACCCGTGGGGTCACCCACCGTGTACGGGAAGGTCACCGGGCCGGAGAAGCCAGGCGCCGGGGTGAACGTGAGTTCACCGCTGGGCGACAGCGTGACCGTGCCCTGCGGCTGGCCGGAGACAGGGTCCTTGATCAGCACCGATTCGCCCAGCGCGATGGGCAGGCCGTTGATGCTGGTGGGGGTGAGCTTGTCGCCGTCCGGGTCGCTGTCATTGGCCGTCAGCGCGATGGGCAGGGCCGTGCCTTCGGGCGTGGTGAAGCTGTCGGGGTTGGCGGTGGGCGGGTCGTTCACCGGCAGCACGTTCACGGTGACCGTGCTCTGCGCCACGTTGCCCAGCGGGTCTTGGACGGTGTAGGGGAACTGCACCGGGCCACTGACGCCGGGCGCCGGGGTGAACACCAGTTCACCGGCGGGCGTGAGCTCCACCGTGCCCAGCACCTTGGCGGGGTCGGCCGGGTCGGTGATGGTGACCGGCGAGCCTTCCGAAATGGGTTGGCCGTTGACCGAGTTGATGGTCAGCGGGTCGCCGTTGCGGTCCACGTCGTTGGCCAGCACCGGGATGGTGATGGGCGTGTCCTCGGGCGTGGTGGACACGTCGGCCGCGGCCACGGGTTCGCCGCTGGTGCCGATGATGGTGATGGTCAGCGTGGTGGCGGTGGTGCCGCCCTGGCCGTCGCTGACGCTGTACTTGAAGACGTCCTGGCGGGTCTCGCCTTCCAGCAGGTCGCGCGTGGCGGCGTCGGGCAGGTAGGTGTAGGAGCCGTCGCTGTTGAGCGTCAAGACGCCGAAGCTGCCCACGACACCAGTGCCCACGTTGCCCGTCGGCTGTTGTGCGCCATTGGTGGACACACCCACCACGGTGAGCGGGTTGCCTTCGACGTCGGAGTCGCGTCCGCCGGGGAAGGTGCCACTGGCGATGACGCCATTGGCCGCGCTGACGGTCAGCAGGGTTTCTTCGGTGGTGCTGTTGAAATCGGCCCGCGCGGTGGGCGCGTCGTTCACCGGCGTCACGTTGACAACGAAGCGGTTGGGCACCTCGTCGAAGGCGCCGCGCGAATCCTGCACGCTGAACGTGAAATCGCCGTAGGGCGTGCCGCTTTCATTGGGGCGGGGCACGAAACTCAGCTTGCCGGCGTCGATGTCGGCCCGCGTGACCACCTGGCCCGGCGTGACCGGCACGCCGTTCAGCACCAGCGTGCCCGAAGCCGGCACGGTGTCGATGCGCACATTGCTCAGCGCGTCGCCGTCGGCGTCGCCGTAGCCGCCCAGGATGTCGGCCAGGGTGACGGTGTAGGGCGTGTCCTCGGGCGTGCTGGTGGTCTTGTCGGTGCCGGTGGGGGCTGCGTTGGCGCCCACGTTGATGGTGAGGGTGGCGCTGTCGGTGTTGCCGGCGGCATCGGTCACCGTGTAGGGCACGCTCACCGGGCCGCTGAAGCCGGGGTTGGGCGTGAAGGTGACCTGGCCGGCGGGGTCGACCACCAGGGTGCCTTGCGGCAGGGTGATGGTGGTGGTGGCGCCGGGGGTGACAGCCTGGCCGTTGACCGTGCCCACCGTGGGCGCGACGCCGTCGGGGTCGCTGTCGTTGCCCAGCAGGTTCACGCTCACCGGCGTGCCGGCGGTGGTGGAGGCCAGGTCGTCATTGGCCACCGGCGGGTCTTCGGTGCCGGCGATGTTGACCGTGGCCACCGAACTGGCCAGCTTGCCGGTTTCGTCGGTGACCTGGTAGGGAATGTTCACCGTGCCGTTGAAGCCCGGCACCGGGGTGAAGCTGAGGCTGCCGTCGGGCGCCATCGTCACCGTGCCCTGGGGCACGCCGGTGAGCGGGTCCACGATGGTCACCGGCTGGGTCGGGCTGATGGGCTGGCCGGCCACCTGGGTGACCGTGAGCGCGCCGCCGTCGGGCTGGGTGTCGTTGCCCAGCACAGGCAGGGCCACCGGGGTGTCTTCCGGCGTGTCGAACACATCGGGCGCGGCCTGCGGGCCATCGGCCACCGGCTCGATGTTGAAGGTGACGCTGCTGGGCGCGGTGGCGAAGGCGCCGTAGCTGTCCTGCACGCTGAAGTTGAAGTTGGCGTAGTTGGTGCCGCTTTCGTTCAGGCCCGGCACGAACTGCAGCCGGCCGTTGGCGATGTCGGCCACCGCCACCACCTGGCCAGCCAGCAAGGGCTTGCCGTCCAGCAGCAACTGGCCGGCGTTGGGCAGGGTGTCGATGCGCACCGCGGCCAGGGTGTGGCTGTCGGGGTCGGCAAAGCCCAGGTCGGTGGGCGACAGGATGTAGGGCGCGTCTTCACCCAGGGTGCGCGTGAAGCTTTCGGCGCTGGGGGCCTCGTTGGCGCCCACGCTGATGACGATGCTGGCCGGCGCGGTGTTGCCCGCGGCGTCCACCACCGTGTAGGGCACGTTGAACGACCCGGTGAAGCCTGGCTTGGGCACGAAGGTGACGGTGCCGTCCGGGTTCAGCGTGACGGTGCCTTGCGGAATGGTGACGGGCGCACCCACCACGGCCGGCTGGCCGGCCAGCGTGGCCACGGTGGGCTTGGCGCCATCGGGCGTGCTGTCATTGGCGCCCACGCTCACGGTGACCGGGGTGTCGATCGGCGTGGTGGCCAGGTCGTCGCCGGCCAGGGGCTTGGTGTCCTGCTGCGCCACCACGATGGTGGCGGTGGCGCTGGCGGTGGCGCCCGTGGGGTCGCCCACGGTGTAGGGGAAGCTCACCGTGCCGACGAAGCCGGGCGCGGGCTCGAAGCTCAGGTCACCGGTGGGCGAGAGCTTCACGGTGCCCTGCGCCTTGCCGGTGACGGGGTCCACGATCACCACCTGGCCGCCCAGCGCGATGGGCAGGCCGTTGATGACGGTGGGCGTCAGGCGGTCGTTGTCCGGGTCGGTGTCGTTGCTGGCAATGGGAATGGACACCGGCTGGCCGGGCGCCGTGGTGTAGGCATCGTCGGTGGCGGCGGGTGTGTCGTTGACCGGCAGCACCGTGATGTTCACCGGGGCCGTGACTTCCTGGCCGGCTTCGTTGCTGGCCACGTAATTGAAAGCCGCCGGGCCGTTGTAGCCGGCGACGGGGGTGAATTGCAGTTCGCCGTTGGGCGCCAGTTGCACCGTGCCCACCGCCGGGTTGGCGGCGGAAACGGGTTGGCCATTGGCGGTCACCGGCACCTGTGCCAGGCTGCCGTTGGCCTGGACAAGCTGCACGCCATTCACAGCGGTGACATGCAGCGGCGCGCCGCTGGGGTCGTTGGCGATGACGGGCACCGCGATGGCGGTGTCCTCGCGGGTCACGGCCACGTCCTGCACCGCTTCGGGCGCTGCGGGCGCTGCATCGGCCGGCAGGGCGTCGGTGTTGTTGTTGACGACGCCGAAGGTCTGGGCTGCCACCAAGGATGCGGGCAGGGCCAGCGGACTGAGCGTCTCGACGATGCGGTCCACGCGGATCTGCGGCCCCAATTCGTCGGCCAGGCCGCCAGGCTGAGGGCCGGCCCCGGGCACGGCCTGCGGCGCCCCACGCTCCAGCGCGGAGATGGTGGTGTCGGTGTCGGTGGGCACGCCGGCCAGCCTGGGCAGGTTGGTGCGTGCACCCTCGATCTGAACGATGCCGTCCTGCTGGGTGAAGATCACGTCGCCCTTGGCGACGGTTTCACCCACGGCCAGCGGGATCAGCTCGCCGTTGGGTCCGCGCCGGAAGGCCTTGCCCCACACGCCCACCACCTTGCCTGCCGGCAGGCGCACGGGCGTGTACTGCTTGTTCAAGAGGCCGCTGCCGTCCACGGCCATGTCGCGTGCGCTGGCCTGGGGCTTGAGGGCGGGCGCCGGGCGGTCGCCCCGGCTCATCATTTCGGGCGACACATCGGCCACGAGCAAGGGCTGTTGGCCCGCGTTGCTGTGGTTGCCGGTAACGTTGTTGTCGTGCGACGAAGCCATGATTCTCAAACCTTCCAAGACATGCAGAAGCCGGCCAGGGGGCCGGTCTCTCTGAGCCTATCTATTGTCGTTACAAAATGTGATCGGGGTGCAGCTGACACCGTGAATGGCGTCACCCGAACCCCCTGAAACAAGGACCATCGACTGAGGGTGGTCCGACCGCCAGGTTGCCTGCCGGCGTATCGGTAACCAACGAGGGATATTAATGGCCCGCATCACCGTTCTGAGAGGGCGTAGGCCTTGGCGCGCAGAACGGGTTTCAGCAGGTAAGACAGCACGGTCTTTCGACCGGTCAGGATGTCCACTTCCGCGGTCATGCCGGGGATGATGGGCATCGATTCGTTCAGGTTCGACCGGGTGGTGCGCACCCGCACCAGGTAGAAGGCGTTGCCACGCTCGTCCACCACGGTGTCGGGGCTGATGTTTTCCACCACCGCCTCCATGCCGCCGTAGATGGAGAAGTCGTAGGCCGTGAGCTTGACCATGGCCTTTTGCTGCGGGTGGATGAAGGCGATGTCCTTGGGCACCACCTTGGCCTCCAGGATGAGGGCGTCGTCCAGGGGCACGATTTCCACGATGTCCTTGCCCGGCTGCACCACGCCGCCCACGGTGTTGGCCAGCAGGCGCTGGACGCGGCCGCGCACCGGGCTCTTCACCGAGGACTTGGTCACCTTGTCTTCCAGCGCCACCGCGCCCTCGTTCAGCGCGTTGAGCTTGCCCACGGCTTCGGCCATGTCGCGCCGGGCCTCGTTGCGGAAGCTGATCTCGGTTTCGGTGATCTTGCGCTGCGCCTCGCCGATGGACGCTTCCACCCGGGCGATCTGGGCCGTGGCCTGTTCCATGTCGCCGCGCAGGCGGGATATGTCGCGCTCCAGGCGCAGGATGTCCACCTGCGACACCGCGCCGGTGGCCAGCAGCGGGCGGGTCTGGTTCAGTTCCTGCTGGGTGATGTCCAGGCCGCTCTTGGCGGCGGCCCGGCGGGCCCGCATCTCGGCCAGTTCCTCGTGGCGCTGGGCCAGCTGCTGGCGGTTGATGGACAGCATGGTGCCCAGCTCGGACTGGCGGCTGCTGTAAAGGCGCCGCTCTTCGTCGGCGATACGGCGTTCTTCGGCCGACTTGGCCGCGGGCATGGCGATGGGCGAGCCTTCGGCCAGGGCGCGCAGGCGGGCCAGCCGGGCCTTGAGGGCAAAGCCCTGGGCGGCGCTTTCGCGCACGCCGGACGTGGCCCGGGTTTCATCGATGCGCAGCAGCAACTGGCCGGCTTCGACTTCCTGGCCTTCCTTCACCAGGATCTCGGCCACCACGCCGCCGTCCAGCGACTGCACCACCTGCAGTTGGCGCGAGGGGATCACCTTGCCGTCGCCCTTGGTGATTTCTTCCACATGGGCCAGGGCGGCCCAGGCCAGCAGCACCACGATCACCAGCACGCTGGCACGCACGATCTTGCGCGCCCGGTGGGTGTGTTCGCGCACCAGCAGGTCTTCGGTGCCGATCTCGAAGCCGCCCTGGGGCGCGGCCCCCAGCAGCCGGTTGCTGATGGGGGCCAGCAGCTTGCGGATGCCTTCCAGCACCGACAGGCCACCGCGCACCGGCGCGGGCAGCACCCAACTGGAAGGCGGGGGCGGGGCGGCCGGCCGCGCCTGCGCGGCACCGGCGGCAACCGCAGCGGCAACGGCGGCGGCAGCGGCGGGGGGAAGGGTGGTCGGCTGGTTCATGACGCTTTGGCGATGCGCCCGCTTTGCAGCGCTTCCATGATGTTGTCGCGCGGGCCGTCGGCCACGATGCGGCCGCCGTCGATGACGATGACCCGGGTCACCATGCTCAGCAGCGAGGTGCGGTGCGTGACCAGCACCACCGTCTTGCCCTGGGCGAAGGTGGCGATGCGCTGGGTGATCTGCGCCTCGGTGGAAAAGTCCATCGCGCTGGTGGGTTCGTCCAGCAGCAGCAGCGGGGCGTTGTGCAGCAGCGCGCGCGCCAGGCCCACCGCCTGGCGCTGGCCGCCGGACAGGCCTTCGCCGCGTTCGCCCACCTGCATGTCGAAGCCGCGCGGGTGGCGGTTGACGAACTCCAGCAGGCCGGCGGTTTCGGCCGCGGCCACCACCGCCGAGTCGTCGGCGAAGGGCAGGCCCAAGGTGATGTTGTCGCGCAGGGTGCCGTAGAACAGCAGCACGTCCTGCGACACGTAGCCCACATTGCGGCGCAGGTCGGCCGGGTCGAGCTGGCGCACGTCGATGCCGTCGATCAGCACTGCGCCTTCGGTGGGCTGGTAAAGGCCCATCATCAGGCGCTGCAGCGTGCTCTTGCCCGAACCCACGCGGCCGATCAGGGCCACGCGTTCGCCGGGGTTGATCTTGAAGCTCATGCCGTCCAGCGCCAGGTCCTCGCGCTGGGGGTACTTGAACTTCACGCCACGGAATTCGATCTGGCCGCGGATCTCGGGCCGCATCACGAAGGCGCCACCTTCTTCGGCGCTGGGGCGCTCGATCGGCTTTTCCATCAGCCGCTCCAGCGATTCCAGCGCGGTGCGGGCACCCTGGTACTGCATCAGCAGGCCCACCACCTGGCTGGCCGGGGCCAGTGCACGGCTGGACAGCATGCTGACGGCGATCAAGGCGCCCAGGGTGAGCATGCGTTCAGAAATCAGGTACACGCCGCCCACCACCAGCACCACCGACACCATCTGGATGATCCAGTTGGTGCCGTACATCGCGCCGGTGGACAACGCGCGCATGCGCAGGTTGGTCTGGGCCAGGAAGGCGTTGTTGCGCTCCCAGCGGGCCTGGATGGCACCTTCGGCGCCCTGGGTCTTGATGGTCTCGATGCCGGTCAGGCTTTCAATCAGCGTGGCATTGCGCTGGGCGGCGGCGCGGTAGGTGGTTTCGGAAAGCTCGTGCAGGCGGTGCTGCAGGATGTAGCCGGCCACCAGGATCACCAGCGCGGCCACCACCACGGGAATGGCCAGCCAGGGCGAGATCCAGAAGATAACGCCCATGAACAGCAGTGCAAACGGCAGGTCGATCAGCGTGGTGACGGTGGAACTGGCGATGAAGTCGCGCACCTGCTCGAAGCCGCGCAGGTTGCTGGCGAAGGACCCGACCGATTCGGGCCGGTTTTCCAGCTTCATGCCCAGCACCCGCTCCATCAGGCGGGACGAAATCTGCAGGTCCACCCGGGCGCTGGCCTCGTCCACGAAGTGGCTGCGCAGCTTGCGCAGGAACAGGTCGGCCCCCAGCACCAGCGCAATGCCGATGGCCAGGGCCCACAGGGTTTCCACCGCGTGGTTGGGCACCACCCGGTCGTACACGTTCATGCTGAACATGGGGAAGGCCAGGGCGAACAGGTTCACCAGCGCGGCCGACCACAGCACGTCCTTGTAGACATAGCGCTGCGACAGCACCGCGCCCCAGAACCAGTGGCCGCTCGCGTGCGGGCGCACATGCGGCGTGCGGCCGTCAAAGCGGAAATGGGGCCGCACGAACAGGGCCACGCCTTCGTAGCGCTGGGCCAGTTCGGCCCGGCTGAGCGTGACCGCGCCCTGGCCGGTTTCGGGCAACAGCAGTTGTGCTTCGTCGCCCTTCCAGCCTTGCAGCACGCAGGCCGAACGGCCCTTCAGCAACAGGATGGCGGGCAGCGTGGCGCCGTCGATCGCGTCCAGCGCCTTGCGCTGCAGCTTGGTGGCCATGCCGGCGCGGGCGGCGGCGCGCTCGGCCAGGTCGGGGGTCAGCTGGCTGTCTCCCGGCAGGGGCAGGCCGGCGGTGAGCGATGCCCGCGTGGCGCTGCTGCCGTGCAAACGGCACACTTCCACCAAGCAGTCCAGCAAGGGGTCGGGCTGGATCAGGTCCTCGCGCAGGCGCCGCACCGCGGCCTTGGGCAGCACGCCGGTGACGACGCGGGGGCTGCCCTCGGGGGGCTTGGGCGTCAGGGTGGGGTTGGGGCTTGTGGTCATGGGTCTCAGGCGATATCGGCGGTATGGATGCCGAATTGACCCCGGCGCCTGTCGTCAAAGTAACGCAGCAGGGTTTCGCGCACGGTTCGGAACGCAATTTCGTTCCACGGAATCTCGTCCTCGCGGAACAACTGGGCTTCCAGGGTTTCGCTGCCGGGCGCGAAGTCGATGTCCAGCAGCCGGGCGCGGTAGAACAGGTGGATCTGGCCTGCCCGCACCACGTTCAGCACGGTGAACAGGCCTTGCAGTTCGATGCGCGCGCCGGCTTCTTCGGTGGTTTCGCGCTCGGCGCCCACCGCGCTGGTTTCGCCCATTTCCATGAAGCCGGCCGGCAGGGTCCACAGCCCGTGGCGCGGCTCGATGGCGCGGCGGCACAGCAGCACCTGGTCGCCCCACACCGGCACGGTGCCCACCACGTTGATCGGGTTGACGTAGTGGATGGTCTGACAGGCCGGGCACACCGCACGTTCGCGGTTGTCATCCGCCGGCACGACGTAGGCGACGCGCTGGCCGCAGGCACGGCAATGCTGGATGAGACGGGGGTCCATCATGGGTGCGGCAGTGTAGCGTGGCGGTCCCTCGTGGCATGATCAAGAAACCGTCGCTTTCACCCCCTGAACCCATGGTCCAACCGCTCGTATTTCACGCCCCGACCGTGCCTGTCGTTCCCGTCGTGGGCGGGGGTGGCTTTCCGGTGCACCGGGTCTACTGCGTGGGCCGCAACTACGTCGAGCACGCCAAGGAAATGGGCCACACTGGCCGCGAGCCGCCGTTCTTCTTCCTGAAGCCCGCCGACACCGTGGTGGTGGTGCCCGATGGCGCCACCGGCCAGATCGACTACCCGCCGCTCACCCGCAATTTCCACCACGAAGTCGAACTGGTGGTGGCCCTGCAGTCGGGTGGGCGCGACATCCGGGCCGCTGACGCGCTGCAGCACATCTTCGGCTACGCCATCGGCCTGGACATGACCCGCCGCGACCTGCAGAACGACATGAAGAAGCAGGGCCGGCCCTGGTGCATCGGCAAGGCCTTCGAGCAGAGTTCGCCCATCGCACCCATCCACCGCCGCAGCGCCACCGGCGAATTGCTGCGAGGCAACATTTCGCTGTCTGTCAATGGCCAGCTTCGCCAGCAGGGCGACCTGGCCGATCTGATCTGGAGCGTGGCCGAAACCATCGAACACCTGTCGGCCGCCTGGACCCTGGCGCCGGGCGACCTGATCTACACCGGCACCCCGGCCGGGGTGGGCGCCGTGGTGCGAGGCGACCTGATGGAAGCGGCCATCGCCGGCCTGGGCACGCTGAAAGTGGCGGTGCGCTGACGACCCGCGGCACAACCAGGACCCACGATGAAGCTCTACAACTACTTCCGCTCCTCGGCCTCGTACCGCGTGCGCATTGCGCTGGCGCTGAAGGGCCTGGCCTACGACTACATGCCGGTGCACCTGCCGAAGAACGAGCACCTGGGCGAAAGCTACGCGGCGGTGTCGGCCGCGCGCCTGGTGCCGCTGCTGGACGATCAGGGTGCGCACCTGACCCAAAGCCTGGCCATCATCGAGTACCTGGACGAGGTGCACCCGCATCCGCCGCTGATGCCCGAGGACGCCCGGGGCCGCGCCCGTGTGCGGGCCTTGGCGCTGGACATCGCCTGCGAGATCCACCCTTTGAACAACCTGCGTGTGCTGCGCTACCTGACCGGCCCGCTGAAGCTGAGCGAAGAGGACAAGGACCGCTGGTACCGCCACTGGGTGGAAACCGGGCTGGAAGCGGTGGAGCGCCAGTTGTCGGCCATGCCCACGCGGTTTTGCCATGGCGAGACGCCCACCCTGGCCGACTGCGTCCTGGTGCCACAGATCTTCAATGCCCAACGCTTCAACTGCCGCACCGATCACGTGCCGCATGTGATGCGGGTGTTCAGCGCCTGCATGGCGCTGGATGCCTTCAGCCAGACCCAGCCCTCGGCCTGCCCGGATGCAAGCTGAATGGCCTGCCCCGGCCGGGCTGGTGCCCGAATGGGGCGCGCCCGCCACGGTGGGCGCCTGGATGAGCAGCCGACAGGGCGGTGTCAGCGCCGGGCCCTGGCAAGGCCTGAACCTGGGCACGGCGGTGGGCGACGACCCCGCCGCGGTGGCTGAAAACCGCCGGCGCTTCGCCGCCGCCACCGCCGCCGTGCCGGTGTTCCTGCACCAGGTGCATGGCAACACGGTGGTGGAAGTGACCGCGGACGACGCCCAGCGCGCCCGGCCGCTGGATGCCGATGCGGCCGTGACCACCCAGCCCGGCGTGGCCTGCACGGTGCAGGTGGCCGACTGCCTGCCGGTGCTGCTGTCGGCCAGCAACGGCCGGGCCGTGGCCGCCGCCCACGCCGGTTGGCGCGGCCTGGCCGGCGGTGTGGTGGACGCCGCACTGGCGGCTGTTTGCCAGCGCGCCGGATGCGCGCCACACACCGTGTTCGCCTGGCTGGGTCCCTGCATCGGCCCGCAGGCCTTCGAGGTGGGCGCCGACGTGCTGGCCGGCTTCCAGGCCGCCGCGCTGGAAAGGGACCAGCCCCGTTTTGCCTGGCGACCGCGCCCGAATGGTGAGCCACGCTGGTTGGCCGATCTGCCCGGGTTGGCGCGCGACCGCCTTCAGGCCCTGGGTGTGGCCCGCGTCACCGGTGGCACCTGGTGCACCGTGGGCGATGCGTCAAGGTTTTTCTCGTTCCGGCGCGACGGCGTCACCGGCCGCATGGCCGCCGCCGTCTGGCTGCGCGCCTGACGCGGCGGCCTGCGCTTCGCGCTGGCGCAGCGCGCGCTTGCGCCCCGGCGTGCCCAGCACGTACAGCAGGATGGCCAGCGGCATCAGCCCATACAGCAGCAGGGTGAAGAAGGCGCCCAGCCAGGAGCCCTGGGACGATGTGCCCTCGGCCAGGGCCATCAGCGCCACGACGAACATCCAGGCCAGGCCGATCAGGTGCAAATGCATGTAGATTTCTTTATGTGGTAAGCAATATCACATACTGGGAATTTGAGTCATGGTGAGGTAAGCTAACCTGCTTACAACGTGATCCGCGTCACACAAGGTGGCCAGCCCGAACGAGGCCCGGCCCCACACCCCGGAGACAAGCGATGAAGAACAAGCCCCTCATCGACATGGAGGATGCCAGCCGCAGTGCGCAGGCGTTCGGCCATGCCATGGGCGACATCTGGAAGTCCGTGTCTGGCCTCAAGCTGTCCACCGACGCCTTGGCCAAACTGCAGGGCGACTACCTCAAGGAAGCCACCACGCTGTGGAACAGCTCGCTCACGCGGCTGACCGGCGACCAGGCCCAGCCGGCCAAGATTCCCGACCGCCGCTTTGCCGCCCAGGAATGGGCCAGCAACCCGGCCGCGGCCTTCACCGCCCAGCTCTACCTGCTGAACGCCCGCACCCTGCTGCAACTGGCCGAGTCGGTGCAGGGTGATGACAAGACCCGGGCCCGGGTTCGTTTTGCGGTGCAGCAGTTCGTGGACGCGGCCAGCCCGTCCAACTACCTGGCCCTGAACCCCGAGGCCCAGCGCAAGGCGCTGGACACCCAGGGCCAGAGCATCGCCCAGGGCATGCAGCTGCTGATCAAGGACATCGAGCAGGGCCACGTCTCGCAAACCGACGAGAGCGTGTTCGAGGTCGGCCGCAACGTGGCCACCACCCAGGGCAACGTGGTGTTCGAGAACCACCTGTTCCAGCTGATCGAGTACAAGCCGCTGACGCCCAAGGTGCACGAGCGCCCCATGCTGTTCGTGCCGCCGTGCATCAACAAGTTCTACATCATGGACTTGCAGCCGGAGAACTCGCTCATCCGCTACACGGTGGAGCAGGGCCACCGCCTGTTCGTGGTGAGCTGGCGCAACCCCGAGCCCGAGATGGCCAGCCTGACCTGGGACGACTACATCGAAGGCGCGCCGATCAAGGCCATCGAAGTGGTGCAGGAGATCAGCGGGTCCAAGGACCTGAACGTGCTGGGCTTTTGTGTCGGCGGCACCATCGTGGCCACCGCGCTGGCGGTGCTGGCCGCCCGCGGCCAGCAGCCGGCGCATTCGCTCACGCTGCTGACCACGCTGTTGGACTTTTCCGACACCGGCATCCTGGACGTCTTCGTGGACGAAACCGCGGTGCAGATGCGCGAGATGACGCTGGGCGAGCACGCGCCCGGCGGCCCGGGCCTGTTGAAGGGCAAGGAACTGGCCACCACCTTCAGCTTCCTGCGCCCGAACGACCTGGTGTGGAACTATGTGGTGGGCAACTACCTCAAGGGCGAGGCCCCGCCGCCCTTCGACCTGCTGTACTGGAACGGCGACTCCACCAACCTGCCCGGGCCCATGTACTGCTGGTACCTGCGCCACACCTACCTGCAGAACGAACTGAAGGTGCCCGGCAAGCTGACCGTCTGCGGCGAAAAGGTGGACCTGGGGGCCATCAAGTGCCCGGTCTACATCTACGGCTCGCGCGAAGACCACATCGTGCCCTGGAACGCAGCCTACGGCTCCACCGCGCTGTTCCCGGGCAAGCGCCGCTTCGTGCTGGGGGCGTCGGGCCACATCGCCGGCGTCATCAACCCGCCGGCGGCCAAGAAGCGCAACTACTGGGTGCTGGACAGCGACAAGCTGCCGGCCACGTCCGAGGCCTGGTTCCAGGCCGCGACTGAAAAGCCCGGCAGCTGGTGGACCGACTGGTCGGCCTGGCTGAAAGTGCAGGGCGGCAAGACCGTGCCCGCACCCAAGGCCCCGGGCAGCAAGCAGCACAAGGCCATCGAAGCGGCCCCGGGCCGCTACGTGAAGGCCAAGGCCTGAGGTTTCAACCAGGGGCAAATGCAGCGTCGCGGCGTATGCTGAAGTGGCTGCCGCAGCGCGGGGTTTGACAAGCCCCAGCGCAAGAAGTCAAGCAAGGCCCGCTGTCGGCATGTCGCCGGCGACGGGCATCACATGGGTTCCAACCGAAAAGGAGAGACAAGCATGGCAAAGAAAGTGGCGTATGTGACGGGCGGCATGGGTGGCATTGGTACCGCCATCTGCCAGCGTCTGGACAAGGAAGGCTTCATCGTCATCGCCGGCTGCGGCCCCAGCCGCGACCACGTCAAGTGGCTGGACGAGCAAAAGGCCCTGGGCCACACCTTCTATGCGTCGGTGGGCAACGTGGCCGACTGGCAAAGCACGGTGGACGCCTTCGCCAAGGCCAAGGCCGAACACGGCCCGATCGATGTGCTGGTGAACAACGCCGGCATCACGCGCGACCGCATGTTCCTGAAGATGACGCCCGACGACTGGAAGGCCGTCATCGACACCAACCTGAACAGCATGTTCAACGTGACCAAGCAGGTGGTGCCCGACATGGTGGAGCGGGGTTTCGGCCGCATCATCCAGATCAGCTCGGTCAATGGTGAGAAGGGCCAGGCCGGCCAGACCAACTACTCGGCCGCCAAGGCCGGCATGCACGGCTTCACCATGGCCCTGGCCCAGGAAGTGGCCGCCAAGGGTGTGACGGTGAACACCGTCAGCCCGGGCTACATCGGCACCGACATGGTCCGCGCCATCAAGCCCGAGATCCTGGAAAAGATCGTCGCCACGATTCCCGTGAAGCGCCTGGGCACGCCGGAAGAAATCGGCTCCGTGGTGGCCTGGCTGGCGGGTGAGGACTCCGGTTTCACCACCGGCGCGGACTTCTCCTGCAACGGCGGTCTGCACATGGGTTGAGCGCCTGCGGCGCCCAACACCGAAGGGGCCTGCGGGCCCCTTTGTCGTTTCAGAACCCGGCGTAGCGGCCGGGCTTGTGGTTCACGGCCAGGGCCATGTTCATCACCAGCGCGGCAAGCACCGACAGCGCCAGCGCTTGCACGCTGACAAAGGGCGCGGCGCACAGCAGGATGGCCAGGTCGATGCCCAGTTGCAGCTTGCCGGCGCGCCAGCCGCGGGTTTCCTGCAGCCACAGCACCAGCACGTTCAGCCCGCCCAGGCTGGCCTGGTGGCGAAACAGGATGACAAAGCCCACGCCGATGAGCGCGCCGCCGGCCAGCGCCGCGAACCAAGGCTGCACCGAACCCAGCGCCAGCCAGCGCGGCAGGCCTTCGGACAGCAGCGCCAGCAAGGCCACGGCCGCGGCGGTCTTCAGCGTGAAGCGCGCGCCCTTGCGCCGCCAGGCCAGCCAGTAAAAGGGCAGGTTGATGGCGAAGAACAATGGCCCGAAGGCCCAGCCCAGCGCGTAGTGCAGCACCAACGCAATGCCCGCCGTGCCGCCGGTCACCATGCCGGCCGAGCGCAGCAGCGCCAGGCCCAGCGCCACCACCAGGGTGCCGGTGGCCACGCCCTGGGCGTCCTCCAGCAGGCTGTGACGCAGCGCTTCGGGTGCCGATGCCGGCACACTGCTCACTCGGTCACCCCGGACAGGAAGTACTTGATCAGCCCCTTGGCGGCGAAACCCAGCAAGCCGAAACCCAGTGCCAGGAACAGCACGAAGGTGCCGAAGCGCCCCGCCTTGGACTCACGCGCGAGCTGGAAGATGATGAACACCATGTAGAGCATGAACGCGGTCACGCCGAACGTGAGCCCGAACCATGCCACCTGCTCTTCGCTGAAACCGCCCATGCCGTGTTTGATTGCTTGAGGTGGGTGAAGACAGCGGTCAGTGGAAGGTGCGCGAGACCATGCCCTGGGTGTCCACCAGGTCGCGGTAGGCGTGCCAGCTGGCGTGCGCCAGCCACGGCACCACCACCACCAGGCCCAGCAGCATGGTAGCCATGCCCAGCACCGACAGCCCCATGATCAGCCCCGCCCACAGCGCCATGGGCAAGGGGTGTTCCATCACCACGCGCCAGCTGGTCAGCACCGCGCCCAGCACGCTGATCTGCTTGTCCACCATCAGCGGCAGGGCCACCACGGTGCTGGCGAACACCGGCGCGGCCAGCAGCGCGCCCAGCGACAGCCAGGTTTCGAACAGGTAGCCCCGCGGTGCCAGCACCACCACCCGCAAAAAATCGGCCGGTGAGTTCACCGGCGCGCCGGCAAAGCCGGTGATGAGGGACGCCGAGGTGATGACCCAGCCGGTGCCCGCCAGTGCCAGCAGCAGGCCGAACACCACCAGGCGCTTGTCGCGCGGCCGCCATTCGCGCAGGGCCACGGCCAGGTTGGCGCGCTGGCCGCGTTCCAGGGCGCGGCTGATGGCGTACAGCCCGGTGGCCACGATGGGTGCCACCAGCAGGAAGCCGGTGAAGGCGCCGCTGAGCAGCCAGAACTTGTCGCGCGCCAGCACCAGCAGCAGGGCGCCGAAGGCGGCCGACGCCACGCCGTGCAGCAGGCCGGGCAGGGGGCAGCGCATCAGGTCGCTCCAGCCGCGGCCCAGCCAGCCCAGTGGGCGCAAGAGGGGGATGCGGCGCACGCCGAAGGCGCGCGATTCGATCAGGGCAGGGCTGTCTCGCATGGCGGTCGCTGATGATGGCGGCAGCGGTGCGCTGCCAGCTTGATGAAAGGCAAGGTGTGAGGGTACGCGATCGGGGCGCCAGGCCCCGGGCGGCCCGCTGGGACCCTGGGGGGCCTCAGGCCATCAAGGCGTGCGCGCCGCGCGTTCGGCGCCATCGGGCTCCATCGCGCGGGTGAGCACCACCACCACCGCGCGCAGGTGTTCCAGCACGTCGCCGTGCGAGACCTCGGCCTGCGACAGGTTGCCGGCCCGCAGCGCGTCTTCCAGGTCGCCCGCCACCCGAGACAGCGTGGCCGCACCCACCGACGCGGAGATGCTCTTCATGTCGTGCGCCAGGCGGGCGGTCTGTTCCACATGGCCGTTGCGGCGCGCGGCCTCGTAGTTCTGCGGCCAGCCGGCCATGAACACCTGGGCGTGCTCGATCACCCGCAGGTACAGCTCGGTGTCGCCGCCAATGCGCTCCAGGGCGGCCTGGGCGTCGATGGTGGGCAGGGTGGTCAGGCGGTCGGTCAGCGGGCCGTTGGGGGCCGCGGTCGCGGGCGCGGGCGCAGGGGGCCTGCCCGCCTGGGGCGCGGGCCGGTACTTGTCCAGGGTCGCCAGCAAGCGCGCGCGGTTGATCGGCTTGGTGAGGTGGGCGTCGCAGCCGGCTTCCAGGCTGCGCTGGGCGTCGGTCTCGAAGGCGTGGGCGGTGAGCGCAATCACCGCCGCGCGGCGCCGGCTTTCGGCCGCCTCGATCTGCCGCACCTCGCGCACCAGCGTGTAGCCGTCCATGCCGGGCATCTGCACGTCGGTGATCAAGACCTCGTAGTTGCCGCCGCGGAACATCTCCAGCGCCACCAGGCCATTGCTGGCCGCGGTGATGCGGTGGCCGGTGCCCTTCAGCAGCGACTGCACCAGGAAGACATTGATCGGGTTGTCCTCCGCCAGCAGGATGGACAAGGGCGCCTGCAGCTCTGCCGTCTGCCGCAGCGCCTGCGGCACCACATCGGCCGGGGTGGCGGCCAGGTCCACCTCGGGCAGCGGCACGTCGAAATGGAAGGACGACCCATGGCCCGGGCGGCTGGACACGCGGATGTTTCCGCCCATCAGTTCGATCAGGCTCTTGGTGATGGACAGGCCCAGCCCGGTGCCGCCATACACACGGCTGACCGCGCCGTCGGCCTGGATGAAGGGCTCGAAGATGGCCTCCAGGCGGCTGTCCGCGATGCCGATGCCGGTGTCTTCCACCGCGAACACCAGGCGGTCCCCGGCCTGCCGGCGGATCTGCACGCTGACGCTGCCGCGGGCGGTGAACTTGATGGCATTGCCCACCAGGTTCACCAAGGCCTGCTGCAGGCGCAGGCGGTCGCCGCGCACGCCGGCCGGAACGCCGGGCTCCACCACCAGTTGCATCTGCAGGCCCTTCTGCTGCGCCCGCGGCTCCAGCAGCGCGCGCAGGTCGCCCAGCATGTCGTTCAGGGCAAAGGGCGCCGGGTTGATGCTCAGGCGCCCGGCCTCGATCTTGGACAGGTCCAGCAGGTCGTTGATCAGGTCGAACAGCGAATTGCCGGACATGCGGAAGATGTCCACATAGCGCCGCTGCTCGGGCGTGAGTTCGGTTTCCGACAGCAGCTCGGCCATGCCCAGCAGCGAATTCATCGGCGTGCGGATCTCGTGGCTCACATTGGCCAGGAATTCGCTTTTCGCCCGGTTGGCCGCATCGGCCAGCGCGCGTTCATAGGCCAGGCGGCGGTTGGTGGCCTGGGTCCAGCGCCCGTGCGCCAGCATCAGCA
Organism: Burkholderiales bacterium JOSHI_001; assembly: GCA_000244995.1. Taxonomy (NCBI): domain Bacteria; kingdom Pseudomonadati; phylum Pseudomonadota; class Betaproteobacteria; order Burkholderiales; species Burkholderiales bacterium JOSHI_001. The sequence goes on from CM001438.1 coordinate 2,483,195, forward strand.
GCGCCATGCCGGCCACCAGCACCAGCAAAGGCAGCAGGGCCTGGGTCTGCAGGCGCCAGGCACCCAACACCAGCGTGCTGGCGCTCAGCACCACGACCATGGCTCCGAAGGCCCAGGCCAGGTCCTGCGCGGGCCGCACCCGGCTGCGCCGCCAGGCCAGCAGGGTGGGCACCAGGGCCAGGGTCAGCAGCGGCAGTTCGGTGAACCAGCGCGAGGGCTGGATCACGCCGTTGGTGCGCAGCGCCGAAAAGGCGGCTGCCATCACGTTGGTGCCTGGGGCCCAACCCATGGGGGTGAGCACCTGGTCGGACAGGAAGGCGCTGCTGCCGACGAACACCACCCGGCCCTTGAGCAACTGGCGCAGCGGGTCGTCCACCGCCAGGCCCAGCGCCGCGCTGCCCACGCGGCTGAAGGGCACCACGGTCACCGCGTTGGGGCTGCGCGAGAAGGGCAGCAGCACCGTGCCGGCGGCGTCCACCGGCCAACGGTGCGCGCCCATCAGGAAGGCCCGCGTGTCGGGGTGGTAGGTGGGCGGGCGGTTGGCTTCCATCGACTGCAGCGCCGCCAGCGGCAAGGACGGCAGCCGGCGCCCGTCGATGGCGTGGTACAGCGGCAGGCGGCGGATGCGCCCGTCCACGTCCGGCAGCATGGACACCACGCCCACGGTGCCGGGCGCCGGCACCAGCGGCACCAGTTGCTCGTTGGGCAGGGTCATGGCCGGCCAGGTGGTGCTGGGGGCGCTGGGGTCGTCGGGCTCGGAAACGCGCTCCACGGCCTTGCGCACCGTGCTGTCCATTTCCACCGCTTCGCGCAGCGCGCCGGCGGCCAGCACCACGTGGTTGCGGCCCTCGATGGTCTTGCGCAAGAGGTGGTCGCCTTCGCGCGGGTCGGCAAAGACGATGTCGTACACCACCCGGGCCGCACCGGCCTCGCGCAGGTAGTCGGCCAACAGCGCGTAGGCGTCGCGCCGGTAGGGCCAGTTGCCCAGGTAGGGCTGCAGCGCCCGCAGCGACGGGTCGTCGATGTCGACCACCAGCACGTCCGACAGGGTCTGGTTGGAGGCCGTCCAGCGCAGCTGCAGGTCCTGCAGCGCCAGGTTCAGGCGCTGGTACAGCGGGGTCAGCGAGAACACCAGCGCCAGCACCAGCGCCGCCAGCGGCACCCAGCGCAGCTGCGGGCCGGCAGCCAGTTGGGGTTCCACCTCTTCGGCGGACGTGGCCGGCGAATGGGCCGGCTGCCAGTGGCGGTTGGCGGGGGGCGACAGGCTGGTGTCGGGCATGGCGGGCGGCGCGCTGCGGGCCTAGAACAGCAGCAGCGGCAGCAGCATGGGCAGGAAGAGCCACCAGCGCGAGCGGGGCACCTCCACGCTCTGGGTGCCGCCATAAGCGCCGGCGAAGCCGTCGGGGTCGATGGTGCGCACCCGCATGTGGTACGTGCCGGGCTGGGGGCTGGCCAGCTCGATGCTGGCGTCGCGCGTGGTCTTGTCCTGCACCAGGTCCTTGAACTGCGCGTCGCGCGCAATCTGCACCTGGTAGCTTGCGCCTTCGCTCACGCGCCAACGGAACACCAGGGCCTTGTCATTGACCTGGGGCGGTTCGGCCGGCGGGCTGGGCGGCACGGGCCGCAGCGTGAAGCCTTGCGGGTCGCCCCAGGGCCCATGGTCGCCGCTGGCGGTGACGCTGGCCACGCGCCAGTGGTAGCTGCCGTGCGGCAGGTCCAGTTTGGCCAGGGGCTCCTTGATGTCGATCAGGTCGGTGGCGGTCTGGGTGAAGTCGGGCGTGGCGCTCACCTGCAGGTGGTAGCGCGCGGCGGCGGCCGATTGGGTCCAGCCGAGTTCCACTTCGGTGCCGTACACCTTGGCCCCGACAGCCGGCTTCACCGAGAAGGGCGGCTCGGGCCGGGCCTTTAGCACGAAGGCGGCGTCGGCATGCCGGCCTTCCAGGCCCTGCGCGTCCACCGCGCGCACGCGCAGTTGGTAGCGGCCATCGGGCAGGTCGGCCCACTTGGCCTGCGGCGTGGTGAAGCGGCCGTCCAGCAGCAACTGGTCGGGCGCCCCCTCGGCGTAGACCTGGGCCCGGTAGGCCACGGCGCCAGGCAAGGCGGACCAGGCGGGGGTGAAGGGCACGCGCTCCAGCTTGGGGGCCAGGGAGGCCAGGCTGGGCGCGGGCAGCAGGGCCTGGGGCGCGCTCATGGGGGCGCCAGCGACCGCGGTGGCGCCATAGCCCGCGGCCACGGCCACCTCGGCCCCCACGGTGCCGGCCCCGCCCACGCTGCCTTGCAGCACTTCGAAGCTGCTGGACGTGTCGCCGGTCAGGCGCACCCGGAATTCGGTGCCGCGCACGCCCAGGTTCACCGCCGGCGTCTCGATGCGGTAGCCTGGCACCTGCTTGCCGGGCTGCACCTGCGAATCGGCGCCGCCCTTTTCCAGCTTCAAGCGGGTATCGGTCAGGCCAGTGTTGCCGAACACCAGCAAACGTTCCACCCGCACCTGGCTGTCGGGCACCAGCAGCAGGCGGGAGCTGTCGGCAAACTTCAGCGTGAGCGACGATTGGGCACCGGTGCGCACCAGGTCGCCGGGCTGCAGCGTGGCGCCCACCGCCAGGGCTTCGGCCGCGCCAGTGCCACCGCGCTGCACCTGGACGTCGCCGCGCACGAACACGGCTTCGGCCACGGTGGATTCACCCCGCAGCCAGGCCAGCGGGATGCGCAGGGCCTTGCCGGGCGGCAGCTTGTAGGGGTCGGCCACGCCATTGAGCTTTTGCAGCTGCTGCCAGCTGAAGCCCGGCTTCAGGTAGGTGTTGGCCAGGCCGATGAGCGTGTCGCCCGCGGTGACCCGGTAGGACCATTCGGCGTCGCTGGCCGCGGGGGCGGCGGCTGCGGCGGGGTTGGGCGCTGTGGCACGGCCGGGCGCCGGCGCAGCATGCGCCCCAGCGAGCAGGCCCCACGAAGCCACCACGATGGCCAGACGGCGTGTCAAATTGATGGCTCCCGGCACACGTCCCACAGCGCGCGCCGCGGAAATATAACGGCAGCGGCCCGGCTTGGGCGGGCACTTCCCGGGCCGTGTCGGACTGGCAACACCCTGATCCGGGGGGGCCGCGTCCTCACGCGGGGCGAGGCGCCTGCAACAAGCGCTGCGCGGCTTCGGCCAGGGTGGCCGCCTGCCCATCGGCCAGGTGCACCTCCGGGGCCTGGTCGTAGTCATTGAAATGGCGACGGATGGACCGCAGGTACAGCGGGTCGTAGTGGTCGCGGATCAGCAAGGCATACAGCTCGGCCCATTGGCCGCCCTGTGCCAGGGCCTGCCAGGCCTTCACCTGCTCGCGTCCGCGCAGTTCGACCAGCCCGTCCAGCAGGCTGCAGAAGCGGTCGGGCTGCTGGGCGAAGAAGCCGTAGTCCTGCAGCAGCAGTTGCACCCGCGCGGCGTCGGGCATTTCCACCCGCAGCGTGGGGCTGGCGTGCATGCACGCCACCAGCGCGTCGGGCAGTTGCAGCGCGCCGATCTTGCGGCTTTCACTTTCCACATACACCTCGCGCTGTGGGTCCAGCGCGCCCAGCGCCTGCCACAGCAGGGTGTCGAAGCGCTTCTGCGACGGCTGCGGCTGACCCGGCAGTCCGCCCAGCACGCTGCCGCGGTGGCAGGCCAGGCCTTCCAGGTCCAGCACCTGGGCGCCTGCGGCGGCCAGGGCCTGCAGCAGGCGCGTCTTGCCGCTGCCGGTGCGCCCGGCCAGCACCCGGAAGGTGAAGGCCGCGGGCCGGCTGGCCAACTGGTCGCGCACCAGGGCCCGGAAGGCCTTGTAGCCGCCGTCGAGCTTGGTGGTGCGAAAGCCGATCTGGTCCAGGAACCAGGCCAGGGCGCTGGAGCGCTGGCCGCCACGCCAGCAGTAGACCAGCGGCTGCCATTCGCGCGGCTTGTCCTGGGCCAGGCGCTGCACCAGCGAGGCCATGTTGCGCGCCACCAGGGGCCCACCCACCTTGCGCGCCGGCAGGGGCCCCTGCTGCACGTACAGGGTGCCGACGATGCGGCGTTCTTCGTCGTCCAGCACCGGCCAGCTCTGCGCGCCGGGCAAGTGGTCCAGGGCGAACTCCGCCGGCGAGCGCGCATCCAGCACCTCGTCGAACTGGGACAGCCCGTCCAAGGCCTGCGCCACGGTGACGGTCTTGACGCTCATGGCGGCGTTGGCGCCGCGGCGTCCAGCAGTTCGTTTTCGATCTGCAATTGCGCGCGGTTCTGCTGCAGTGCCGGGCCGTCCACCAGGAACGTGTCTTCGACCCGTTCCCCCAGGGTGGTGACCTTGGCCAGCTGAAGGTTCACCTGGTGGCGCGCCAGCACCCGGGCCAGGGCGTAGAGCAGGCCGGTGCGGTCGCTGGTGCTGACCGACAGCAGCCAGCGCTGGGCGCGTTCATCCGGCCGCAGCGACACCCGCGGCGTGACCGGGAAGGACTTCACCCGCCGGCTCACCCGGCCGCGGCTGGGTTCGGGCAGCGGCCCGGTCTGGTTCAGCGCCTGGGTCAACTGGGTTTCCACCAGCGAGATCAGGTCCCGGTGGCTGCCATGTTCACCGTCGTCGTCGTCCTGGTAGGCCGGGTGCACCACCTGGAAGGTGTCCAGCGCGTAGCGGGTGCGGCTGGTGTGCACCTTGGCGTCCTGGATGGAAAAACCGGCGCCGTCGAAGAAGCCGCAGATGCGGGCGAACAGGTCGGGCCGGTCGGGTGAGTACACCAGCACCTGCAGGCCTTCCACCGGCGACGGGCGCGCCCGCACCACCGGCACGTCGGTCTCGATGTGGCGCCACAGCGAGCGCGCGTGCCAGGCGATTTCCGCCGCGTCGTGGCGCGCGAAATAGCTCAGTTCCAGGGTCTTCCACAGCGGCGCCTCGGTGCCCGGCAACGCCGAGTGCAGGGCCAGGATCTGCTGCGCATCGTGCTTGCGGGTCTCGATCTCGGCATCCAGGTTGGGCGTGGCGCCGCCGAGTGCGCGCAAGGTCAGCCGGAACAGGTCCTCCAGCAGCTTGCCCTTCCACGGCGTCCACACCTTGGGGCTGGTGCCGCGCACGTCGGCCACGGTCAGCAGGTACAGGCCGGTGAGGTGCTGCGCATCGCCCACACGGCGCGCGAAATCCAGGATGACGTCGGCGTCCGACAGGTCTTCCTTCTGGGCGATGTGGCTCATGGTCAGGTGCTGCCTGACCAGAAATTCGATCAGGCCGGCGTCCTTCTTGCCGATGCCATGGTCGCGGCAGAAGCGCCGCACTTCCCGAGCGCCCAGTTCGGAGTGGTCGCCACCCCGGCCCTTGGCCACGTCGTGGAACAAGGCCGCCACGAACAGCACCCAAGGCTGGTCCCACTGGCTGGCCAGCTGGCTGCAGAAGGGGTATTCGTGCGCGTGCTCGGGGATGAAGAAGCGCCTGGCGTTGCGCAGCACCATCAGGATGTGCTGGTCCACGGTGTACACGTGGAACAGGTCGTGCTGCATGCGCCCGACGATGCGCCGGAACACCCACAGGTAGCGCCCCAGCACCGAGGTCTGGTTCATCAGCCGGAATGCGTGGGTGTGGCCGCTGGGCTGGCGCAGGATGTCCATGAACAGCGCGCGGTTCACCGGGTCGCGGCGGAAGTTGCCGTCCATCACGTTGCGGGCGTTGTACAGCGCCCGCAGGGTGCGCGCGGACAGGCCCTTCAGCCCCGGCGTCTGCTGGTAGACCAGGAAGGTTTCGAGGATGGCGTGGGGGTTGTCGATGTACAGCCGGTCGCTGGCCACCTCCACCATGCCACCGCGGTCGAAGAAGCGCTCGTTGATGCGGCGCATGGGCGCCGATTCGCTGCCGTTGATGCGTTCCTCGATGTTCAGCATCAGGATCTGGTTCAACTGCCCCACCGCCTTGGCCGCCCAGTAGTAGCGGTGCATCAGCACCTCGGACGGGCGCTGGCCCTTGGCCCCGGTGTAGCCAAAGCTGTCGGCCAGGGCGGTCTGCAGGTCGAACACCAGCCGGTCCTCGCGCCGGCCGGCCACCGCGTGCAGCCGCGCGCGGATGAGCTTGAGCGTGCCTTCCTGGCGCTGCAGCTGTTTCACCTCGAACGGCGTCACCAGGCCGTTGGACGCCAGTTCGCTCCAGTTGCGGCCCAGCTTGGCCGCGCGGGCCACCCAGATCAGCACCTGCAGGTCGCGCAGGCCGCCCGGGCTTTCCTTGCAGTTGGGTTCCAGCGAATAGGGCGTGTCTTCGTACTTCACATGGCGCTGGCGCATTTCCAGCGTCTTGCCGCGCAGGAAGGCCTGGGGGTCCATGGCCGTGTCCATGGCTTCACGGAAGCGACGGAACAGCTTCTTGGACCCGCACAGGAAGCGCGATTCCAGCAGCGCCGTCTGCACCGTCAGGTCGGCCTCGGCCTCGGCCACGCAGTCGGCCACGGTGCGCACCGACGAGCCGGGGTCCATGCCCAGGTCCCAGCAGGCGGTGAGGAAACCGGCCACCGCGGCCTGCAGGGCGTCGTCGCCGGGCGTGTCGGGCAGCAGCACCAGCAGGTCCACGTCGGAGTACGGGAACAGCTCGCCGCGGCCGTAACCGCCCACGGCCACCAGCGCGGCGCCGGGCGGGATGCCGGCGGCGGCCCAGGCTTCCACCAGGGTGGCGTCCACATGGCGCGACAGGCGGCGCAGCAGCAGGGCGGCGGCAGTGCTGGACGGGCGGCTGTCCAGGAAATGCTGCACCAGCGCGCGCTTGCCATCGCGAAAGCGCGCCCGCAGCGGCGCGGGCGCTTCGGCGGGGGTGGCGTTCACGCCCCGGCGGCGGCGGCGGGTGCCGCGGCGGCGCCCACAAAGGCCGGCGGCGGCGGGCTGCCGGCCGACAGCGTGAGCACTTCGTAGCCGGTGTCGGTGACCACCACGGTGTGCTCCCACTGCGCCGACAGCGACTTGTCGCGGGTGACGATGGTCCAGCCGTCGCCCAGTTCGCGGATGTCGCGCCGGCCGGCGTTGATCATGGGCTCGATGGTGAACACCATGCCCGGCACCAGTTCGTCCAGGGTGCCGGGGCGGCCGTAGTGCAGCACCTGCGGTTCTTCATGGAACTTGCGGCCGATGCCATGGCCGCAGAATTCACGCACGATGGAAAAGCCCTGGCTTTCGGCGAACATCTGGATGGCATGGCCGACGTCGCCCAGGCGGGCGCCCGGCTTCACCTTGACGATGCCCTTCCACATGGCTTCGTAGGTGATGCTGCACAGGCGCTTGGCGGCGATGGAGCCTTCGCCCACCACGAACATGCGGCTGGTATCGCCGTGCCAGCCGTCCTTGATGACGGTGATGTCGATGTTGACGATGTCGCCGTTCTTCAGCGCCTTGTCGCCCGGTATGCCGTGGCACACTTGGTGGTTCACCGAGGTGCAGATGCTCTTGGGGTAGGGCGTGTAGCCGGGCGGGCAGTAGTTCAGCGGCGCCGGGATGGCGCCCTGCACCTTCACGATGTGGTCGTGCGCCAGCTGGTCCAGCTTTTCGGTGGTGACGCCCGGCTTGACGTGCGGGGTCAGCATGTCCAGCACTTCCGAGGCCAGCCGGCAGGCGATGCGCATGCCGTCCAGGTCGGAGGCGGTCTTGATGGTGATCGACATGGGGCGGAATTATCCCACCTCAAAGTAAGATCGCATTCCTGCCATGGGCATGGGGCGCGGCTGCCGGGCTCCCCTGTCTTCCTTGAGGCGCAACCCTCGGCGCAGTTGCCTGCGCGCCCCCATCCGCCACCCGCATGTCTTCTTCTTCCAAGCACCTCACATCCTTCGAGGGCGGCCTGGCGCTGCCGAGCTTTCGCTCCCAGGCGCTGCTGGCCCAATTGCAGGCCGTGGCGCCACGCCTGGCTGGCCTGAGTGCCCGGTTCGTGCACTGGGTCCTGACCGACGCGCCCATCACCGCGGCCGAACGCGACAAGCTGGCCGCACTGCTGAACTACGGCGACGCCGCCGGCGCGGCCGAGGGCCAGCTGGTGCTGGTGATGCCGCGCCTGGGCACGGTGTCGCCCTGGGCCAGCAAGGCCACCGACATCGCCCACAACTGCGGCCTGGGGGTGCACCGCGTCGAGCGCGTGACCGAGTTCCGCCTGCAGGCCAAGAGCGGCCTGCTCGGCGGGGCCAAGACCCTGAGCGACGACGAGCTGAAGGCCTGCGCGGGTCTGCTGCACGATCGCATGACCGAAAGCGTGGCCTTCGAGCGGGATGCCGCGCGCCAGCTTTTCGATGCCCAGCCCGCCGAGCCGCTGGCGCATGTGGACGTGCTGGGCCAGGGCCGCGCGGCCCTGGTTTCGGCCAATGCCGAGTTCGGCCTGGCGCTGTCCGACGACGAGATCGACTACCTTGTGGGGGCCTTCGGCAAGCTGCAGCGCAACCCCAGCGACGTCGAACTGATGATGTTCGCCCAGGCCAACAGCGAACACTGCCGGCACAAGATCTTCAACGCCAGCTTCGTGATCGACGGCGTGGCCCAGGAACACAGCATGTTCCAGATGATCCGCCACACCGAGAAGACCCACCCGCAGCACAGCGTGGTGGCCTACAGCGACAACGCCGCGGTGATGGAAGGCGGCCCGGCCGAGGCCTGGTTGCCGCAGGGCTACACCAACGCGCCGGTGTACGCCGCGCGGCCTGGCACCACGCATGTGCTGATGAAGGTGGAAACCCACAACCACCCGACCGCCATCTCGCCCTTCCCGGGCGCGTCCACCGGCGCGGGCGGGGAAATTCGCGACGAAGGTGCCACCGGCCGTGGCGCCAAGCCCAAGGCGGGCCTCACCGGCTTTTCGGTCAGCCACCTGCACCTGCCCGGCACGAACGAACCCTGGGAGCAGCGGCCCATCGGCAAGCCCGAGCACATTGCCAGCGCGCTGCAGATCATGACCGAGGGCCCGCTGGGCGGCGCGGCCTTCAACAACGAATTCGGCCGGCCCAACCTGGGCGGCTATTTCCGCGTCTTCGAGCAGGACGTGGCCGGCTTGCGCCGCGGCTACCACAAGCCCATCATGATCGCGGGCGGTCTGGGCAGCATCCACGCCAGCCAGACCCACAAGAAGCTTTTCCCCGCCGGCACGCTGCTGGTGCAACTGGGCGGGCCGGGCATGCGCATCGGCATGGGCGGTGGCGCCGCCAGTTCCATGGCCGCCGGCACCAATGCCGCCGCGCTGGACTTCGATTCGGTGCAGCGCGGCAACCCGGAGATCCAGCGCCGCGCCCAGGAGGTCATCAACCACTGCTGGGCCCTGGGCGAAACCAACCCCATCCTGGCCATCCACGACGTGGGCGCGGGCGGCATCAGCAACGCCTTCCCCGAACTGGTGGACGGCGCGGGCAAGGGCGCCAGGTTTGACCTGCGCAAGGTGCCCCTGGAAGAAACCGGCCTGGCGCCCAAAGAGATCTGGTGCAACGAAAGCCAGGAGCGCTACACCCTGGCGCTGGACGCGAACCTGCTGCCGCTGTTCCAGGCCATGTGCGAGCGCGAGCGCTGTCCCTACGCCATCGTCGGCGTGGCCACCGATTCGCCCAGCCTGGTGCTGGAAGACGGCCCCGGCGGTGAACGCGTGATCGACATGCCCATGGACGTGCTGCTGGGCAAGCCGCCCAAGATGCTGCGCGACGTGCAGCGCGTGGCCCGCCGCGAAGCCCCGCTGGACCTGACCGGCGTGAAGCTGGAAACGGTCTGCCTGGACGTGCTGCGCCACCCCACGGTGGCCAGCAAGCGCTTCCTGGTGACGATCGGCGACCGCACCGTGGGCGGCCTGTCGCACCGCGACCCGATGGTGGGGCCCTGGCAGGTGCCGGTGGCCGACTGTGCGGTGACGCTGGCCGACTTCGCCGGCTTCCGCGGCGAAGCCATGAGCATGGGCGAGCGCACCCCGCTGGCGGCGCTGGACGCTCCGGCTTCCGGCCGCATGGCGGTGGGCGAGGCCATCACCAATGTGCTGGCCGCGCCGATCGAGCTGTCGCGGGTGAAGTTGTCCGCCAACTGGATGGCGGCCTGCGGTGAAGCGGGCGAAGACGCCGCGCTGTACGACACCGTGCGCGCCGTGGGGCTGGAACTGTGCCCGGCGCTCGGCATCGGCATCCCGGTGGGCAAGGACAGCCTGTCCATGCGCACGAAATGGAAGGACGGCGGCGCCGACAAGCAGGTCACGGCGCCAGTCAGCCTGATCGCCACCGCCTTCGTCACCCTGGACGACGTCCGGGGCACGCTCACGCCGCAGTTGCAGCCGGGCGACACCACGCTGATCCTGGTGGACCTGGGGCAGGGCAGGAACCGCATGGCCGGCTCCATGCTGGCCCAGGTGTTGGGTCGCTTTGGTGATGTGGTGCCGGATCTGGACGACCCGGCCCAGCTGAAGGCCCTGGTCACGGCCGTCAACGGCCTGCGTGCCGATGGCAAGTTGCTGGCCTACCACGACCGCAGCGACGGCGGTCTGTGGGCCGCGGTGTGCGAGATGGCATTTGCCGGCCGCGTCGGCGTCAGCCTGAACGTGGACCTGCTGGTGACCGAAGGCGACGGCATCAGCGACAGCCGCGCCGAGTATGGCGACACCAAGAACTGGGCCACGCAGGTCAGCGAGCGCCGCAATGAACTGACGCTGAAAGCCCTGTTCAACGAAGAGCTGGGCGTGGTGCTTCAGGTGATGACCAGCGAACGCGACGCGGTGATGGCGGCGCTGCGTGCGCAGGGTTTGAGCCGCCACAGCCACGTCATCGCCAAGACCAACGACCGCGCCACGGTGGAGGTGTGGCGCGACGCCAAGAGCCAGTTCAGCGCATCCCTGCGCGAGCTGCAGCAGACCTGGGACGAGGTCAGCTGGCGCATCAACCGCCTGCGCGACAACCCGGCCTGCGCCGACAGCGAACACGCGCTGGCGGGCGACCCGGCTGATGCGGGCCTGCACCTGCACCTGGCCTTCGACCCCGCGAAGAACGTGGCCGCGCCCTTCATCGGCCAGGCCAAGCCCAAGGTGGCCATCCTGCGGGAGCAGGGCGTGAACTCGCACGTCGAGATGAGCTACGCCATGGCCCAGGCCGGCTTCGAGACCTACGACCTGCACATGAGCGACCTGCAGGCCGGCCGTGCACGCCTGGACCAGTTCCGCGGCCTGGTGGCCTGTGGTGGCTTCAGCTACGGCGACACCCTGGGCGCCGGCGAAGGCTGGGCCCGCAGCATCCTGTTCAACCCGGCGCTGGCCGAACAGTTCAGCGCCTTCTTCGGCCGCGCCGACAGCTTCACGCTGGGCATCTGCAACGGCTGCCAGATGCTGGCCGCGCTGTCGCCCATCATCCCTGGCGCTCAGGCCTGGCCCCAGTTCACACACAACCGCAGTGAACGCTTCGAGGCCCGACTGTCCATGGTGGAGGTGCTGGACAGCCCGTCGATCTTCTTCGCCGGCATGGCCGGCAGCTGCATCCCCATCGCGGTGGCACACGGCGAAGGTTTTGCCGACTTCTCGCAGCGCGGCAAGGCGGATCAGGTGCTGCGCGCCATGCGCTTCGTGGACGGGGCCGGCGTGCCCACCGAGGCCTACCCGCTGAACCCCAACGGCAGCCCGCAGGGACTGACCGGGGTGACCACGGCGGACGGCCGCTTCACCGCGCTGATGCCGCACCCCGAACGCGTCTTCCGCAACATCCAGATGAGCTGGACCACTGGCGACGCCAGTGCGCGCAGCCCCTGGATGCGCATGTTCGCCAACGCCCGCGCCTGGTGCGCCTGAGGAGCCCGGCATGGCCGTTCGCGAGATTCTGAAAATGGGCGACCCACGCCTGCTGCGGGTGGCCCAGCCGGTCACGAACTTCGGTTCGGCCGAGTTGCGCGCGCTGGTGGTGGACCTGTTCGACACCATGGCCGCCGCCAATGGCGCCGGCCTGGCCGCACCGCAGATCGGGGTGGACCTGCAATTGGTGATCTTCGGCTTCGAGAACAACAACCAGCGCTACCCCGACGCGCCCGCGGTGCCGCTCACCGTGCTGGTGAACCCCACCATCGAGCCGCTGGACGAGGAGATGGAGGCCGGCTGGGAAGGCTGCCTGTCGGTGCCCGGCTTGCGCGGGCAGGTGCCGCGCCACGCCCGCATCCGCTACCACGGCTTTGACGCCGAGGGCCAGCGCATCGACCGCATCGCCGAGGGCTTCCATGCCCGCGTGGTGCAGCACGAGTGCGATCACCTGATCGGCCGGCTCTATCCCACCCGCATGACCGACCTCAGCCAGTTGGGATTCACCAGCGTGCTGTTCCCCGAACTGGGCGACAACGCCGCGGACGATTGACGCTTGATGTGAAGTTGTGTTGCTGAAGCCGGGCTTCGGCTTCACGCTTTGTCACCGTGCGGCCGTCAGCGCTGAAACGCCTGCGGGCGTTGAATGCGGTATTCATCACAGAAGGCGAGACCATGAACACACGCACGGTGGTGGCGCAGCGCGCTGGCCCGCAGGCCTGGACCTGGATGCTGGCCGCCTTGCTGCTGGTGGGCGGCTGCCTGGGCCTGGCCGCTGCGGCCCGCGCCGCGGACGACGCGCCGGGCCGCGTGGGTCGCGCGGCGCAGGTGCAGGGCAATGCCTGGCTGTACGACGCCGAGGTGAACGAATGGACGGCCTTGCAGCGCAACCGCCCGCTGACCACCGGGGACCGCCTCACGGTGGACGAAGGTGGTCGGGTGGAAATTCGCATCGGCTCCACCACCGTGCGGCTGGACGGCGGCAGCGATCTGGAGTTCAGCCGGCTGGACGACGACCGTGTCAACCTGTACCTGCACCGCGGCAGCGTTGCCCTGCGGGTGCGTGCTTCCGAGGTGTTGAACGAGCTGATGCTGGAAACAGCCGACGGCCGTTTCCTGCCGCGGCGCACCGGCCACTACCGCATCGACCACCGCGACGAAACCAGCTACGCCACCGCCTGGAGCGGTGAGCTGCGCTTCGAGTCGCCGGACAGCACGCTGAACATCCCGCCGGGGCAGCGTGCCGAACTGTGGCTGGACAGCGGCGACCAGCGCACCCACTACACCTGGTCGCCCACCGAACGGGATGCCTTTTCCGACTGGGTCGCACGGGACAACCGCGACGACGAGCGCAACGCCACGTCGCGCTATGTGTCGCCCGAGATGACAGGTTGGGAAGACCTGGACCGCAACGGGCGCTGGGACCAGCACCCCGAGTACGGCGCGGTGTGGTTCCCCACCGTGGTGGTGGCCGATTGGGCGCCTTACCGCTATGGCCATTGGGCCTGGGTGCGGCCCTGGGGCTGGACCTGGGTGGACGACGCGCCCTGGGGCTTTGCGCCGTCGCACTACGGCCGGTGGGTGAATTGGCGGGGCCGCTGGTGCTGGGCTCCGGGCACACGCGTGGTGCGTCCGGTGTACGCCCCGGCCTTGGTGGCCTGGGTGGGCGGGCCGCAGGCCAGCATCAGCGTCACCATCGGGGGCCACCCGTCGCCAGCGGTGGGGTGGGTGCCGCTGGCGCCGTACGAGGTGTACCGGCCCACCTACCGGGTGCGCCCGGGGCAACTGCGTCACCTGAACCCCTGGGAACATGACCCGCGCCGGCCCACCGTGGTGCCGACCGGCCCGGTGTCCTACACCAACCGCGGCGTGCCAGGTGCGGTGAGCGTGGCACCTGCCGACGCCATGACCCGCCGTGCGCCGGTGGTGCCGCAGCGCCCGTCGTCCGATGACGCCTGGATGCGCCAGTTCCGCGATGCCCCGTCGAACCACCACACGCCGCCGCCGCCGGCGCCAACCCGCGTGGTGTCCGTGCCCGGTGGGGCCGTGCCTTTGCCGCCGCCGCCCGCGCCGCTTCGGCAGACCTTGCCTTCGACCATCCGACCGCAGGCGCCCGCCGTGACACCGGCGACACCGGTGCCCGGTGCGGCGGTGCCGGTGCGGCCCACGGCGCCGCCCGAGCGCCGCGACAACCGCCGCGACGTTGTCGTGCCCGAGCGGCAGAACGAGCACATGAACGAACGTCAGAACGATCGTCGCAACGAGCCCCGGCGCGACCCGCGCGGCGAGCAGCGCGGCGAGCAACGCGGTGAGCAGCGCTTCGATGCGCTGCGCCAGGCCTTGCCCCCGGTGCAGTCCGTGCGGCCTGCCGTCGTCAACCCGGCACCAGCGCCCGCCCCGGCGCCGGCCGCGCCCACCTTGCGCCCGCCCGTGGCACCGGCCGCCAATGCCACCCCCGGCCCGCAGGAGCGGCGCGGTGAAACGCGCGATGACACCCGGCGCGATGGCCGCCGTGGCGAGCCGCGCCAGCAGGACGAGCCCACGCCCCGTCAGGAGCCGGCGGACCGCCCGCGCTCGCCCGGGCGCAACAGCGTGAACTGAGCGGCGCGGGCGGGGCGGCGCCGCATTTCAGCGCAGCAGCGGCGCCAGCACCGGCCAGACGTTGTCCAGGATGCGCGGGTGCGCCGCGGCGCTGGGGTGGATGCGGTCGGCCTGGAACAGGCTTTCGGCTTGGGGCGAATCGGCCACGCCTGCCAGCAGGAAGGGCACCAGCGCCGCCCCTTCGGTTTGCGCCACCCGGGCGAACAGGGCGGCGAAATCCTGTGCGTATTGGCGGCCGTAGTTGGGTGGCACCTGCATGCCCACCACCAGCACCTTGGCACCGGCGGCCCGGGCGGCGCGGGCCATCTCGCGCAGGTTGTCCTGGGTCATGCCCAGCGGCAGGCCGCGCAGCGCGTCGTTGCCGCCCAGTTCCAGCACCACGTGGGTCGGCCGGTGCTGCGCCAACAGGGCGGCCAGGCGGGCGCGGCCCCCGGAGGTGGTGTCGCCGCTGATGCTGGCATTCACCACCGTGGCCGCCAGCTTCTGCTGGGCCAGGCGCTTTTCCAGCAGGGCCACCCAGCCGCTGCCTCGAGCCAGGCCGTATTCGGCCGAGAGGCTGTCGCCCACCACCAGCACCAGCGGCGGCTTCTTGGCCAGCGCCGTTGCCGCAGCGCGCGATGGCCGCACAGCGGCAGCGGCCAGGGCCAGCAGGCTACAGTGCGCCAGCCATTGGCGCCGGGTGGCTTTCCCCACGTTCCTGCCGGCCAGAACATTCATGAGCGAATCCATCATCGAAGTACAACGCGTCAGCAAGCGGGTGGCCGACTCCACCGGCGAGCTGACGATTCTGCATGACATCAACTTTGCATTGGCGGCCCAGGAATCGGCCGCCATCGTGGGCGCATCGGGTTCGGGCAAGAGCACGCTGCTGGGCCTGATCGCCGGGCTGGACCTGCCCAGCGAAGGCACAGTGCGGGTGGCCGGGGTGGATGTGTTCGCGCTGGACGAAGACCAGCGCGCTGCATTGCGCGCGCGGCAGATGGGTTTTGTGTTCCAGAGCTTCCAACTGCTGGCCAACCTGAGCGCGCTGGAGAACGTGATGCTGCCGCTGGAACTGCTGGGCGCGCCGGATGCCGAAGCCCGCGCCGCGCAGATGTTGCAGCGGGTGGGTCTGGGCGCACGGCTGCAGCACAGCCCGCGCACCCTGTCGGGCGGCGAGCAGCAGCGCGTGGCCTTGGCGCGCGCCTTCGTGGTGAAACCGGCCGTGCTGCTGGCCGACGAGCCCACCGGCAGCCTGGACTTCGCCACCGGCGAGCGGGTGATGGAACTGATGTTCGAGTTGAACCGCGAGGCCGGCACAACGCTGGTGCTGGTGACGCACGACCGCGGCATTGCCGCGCGCTGCCAGCGCCAGTTGCACCTGGAAGCCGGGCGCCTGCTGCCGGCCTGAGGCTGGCGCGGCAGGCATGAAAAAGGGCGCCCTCGGGCGCCCTGGTTCCTGGCTGCGTCAGCCTCGGCTTACTGCTGCGCGAACTTGAAGTCGGTCTTGGCCGCCTTGCGCAGGTCGTCCTGGTACTTCTGCAGCTTGATCTGTTCCAGGCGCTGCTTGATCTGCGGCTTGACGGCGTCGAACTCGGGGAACTGCGCTTCGCGCGTTTCTTCGAGCTGGATGACGTGGTAGCCGAACTGGCTCTTCACCGGGGTTTCGGTCAGTTCGCCCTTCTTCAGCTTCACCATGGCCTGGCTGAACTCGGGCACGTAGGCGTCGGGCTTGGCAAAGCCCAGGTCGCCGCCTTGTTCGCCGGAGCCCGGGTCCTTGGAATTCTTCTTGGCCAGGTCGTCGAACTTGGCGCCGCCCTTGATCTGGGCGATCAGCGCCTTGGCCTCGTCTTCCTTTTCCACCAGGATGTGGCGGGCGCGGTACTCGGTGCCCACGCTCTGGCCCTTGAACTTGTCGTACTCGGCCTTGGCTTCGGTGTCGCTGACGGGGTTGTTTTTCTTGTAGTTCTCGAACAGCTCGCGGATCAGCACGGTCTGGCGCAGCAGTTCCACCTGGGCACGGAAGTCGGCCGTGGCGGCCACACCGCGCTTTTCGGCTTCCTGGGCGAAGATCTCGCGCATCACCACCTCTTCGCGGGCGCGCTGCTCCATTTCGGGGGCGACGGGCTGGCCGGGGTTGGCGCGCTTGGCCTGGTTCAGCAGCGTCTCGACGCGCGACTTGGGCACCGCCTTGCCATTGACGAGTGCAATGTTCTGGGCCGCGACGGGCAGGGCCAGGGCAACAAAGGCAGCCGCGGCGGCGGCGCGCAGGGCGAGCGGAGTCTCAAACATGGGACAGGTGACCTTGTGGAGGGGGAAAAGGTGGAAACAACCCGGTGCCGCTGCGGGCCTGCGCAAAGGAAGCCTTCGAGGGGAAGCTCAGTGCGTGGAACCCGGCCCGTCTTCGCTTGGAGTGCGGGTCTCGATGGCCAGGGCGTGGATGCCTTTGCCCATCAAATCGGCCAAAGAATCATACACGAGCCGGTGTCGCGCCACCCTCGTCAGGCCCTCGAAACGGGTGCTACAAATCAGCACACCGAAATGAGCGCCCTCACGCGCTCCGGCATGGCCGGCATGCAGGTGGCTGTCGTCGCGCACCTGCAGCTTTTCCGGCGCCAGGCGCTCACGCAACGTGGCTTCGATCTGCTCGGCCGTCACACCCATGGCGGCCTCAGGAACGCGAATCGCCGGGCGCTGGCGCAGGGGTGGGGTCGTCCTTGATGTAGCGGCTCATGTAGAAGCCCTGTGCCAGGATGAAAATGACCGAGATGCCCATCCCGCCGAAGGTCTTGAAGCGCACCCAGGTTCGGGTGTCGAAGCTGTAGGCCACCCACAGGTTCAGCAGGCCCATCATGCCGAAGTAGAAGATCCAGGCGAAGTTCAGCCGGTGCCACACGGTTTCCGGCAGTTCCATCTGGTCACCCAGTTGCATGCGCAACAGGTTCTTGCGGAAGAAGGTCTGGCTCACCCAGAACAGCAGGCCCATGGTCCAGTACAGCACGCTGGGCTTCCACTTGATGAAGGTCTCACTGTGCAGCCACAGCGTCAGCCCGCCCAGCACCACCACGGTGCCCAGGCTGATCCAGAGCATCAGCCCCACCTTCTGGCCGCGCGCCTTCAGCCAGGCCACGGTGGCCAGTGTGGCCGGGATGACCACCAGCGTGGCCAGCATCACCGGCGCCTCGTCGGTGCTGACGCGCCCGCCCGAGATCAGGGCGCCGAAGTGCTCGGAAATGAACTGGGCCGTCCAGTCCCGGTGGCCATCGGCGTAGGTGTAGCTGCCGAAGAACAGGATGATGGGCAGGAAGTCGAGCAGGAATTTCATGCAGGCAGTCGCCAGGTGGGCAACGTGGGAGCGACAGGTTCAGGTCAGCCGCGCAGTGTACCGGGGCGCGACACGCGCCTTCGCAAGGCCTTACCCGCGCCGCGCCGAGCCCTGGGCGGGCCCGGTGGCGTGCAGGGCGGGGAAGCCCCCAGGGCCCGGCGACAGCCGGGTGGCGATACTGCGCTTTGTCCTGACCCCCGACTTGACGAGGTTCCCATGCTCGGCCTGATGCAAGACCAACCGCTGCTCATTGCCAACCTGCTGGAGTTCGCCTCCCGCCACCACCGCAGCACCGAAATCGTTTCCCGCCGCGTGGAAGGCGACATCCACCGCTACACCTATGCCGACGCCGCCGCGCGGGCGCGCAGAGTGGCCAACGCGCTGGACCGTCTGGGCCTGGCTTTTTCCGACCGCGTGGGCACCCTGGCCTGGAACGGCTACCGGCACTACGAGCTGTACTTCGGCATCAGCGGCAGTGGCCGCGTCATCCACACCATCAATCCGCGCCTGCTGCCCGAGCAGGTGGCCTGGATCGCCAACCACGCCGAGGACCAGGTGCTGTGCTTCGACATGACCTTCCTGCCGGTGGTCAAGGCCATCTGGAGCAAGTGCAACACGGTCAAGCAATGGATTGCACTGTGCGACGCCGACAAGCTGCCCGCCGACACCGGCATCCCGAACCTGCGCTCCTACGAAGACTGGATCGCTGGCGAGAGCGAGCACTACACCTGGCCCCAGTTCGACGAAAACAGCGCTGCGGCGCTGTGCTACACCAGCGGCACCACCGGCAACCCCAAGGGCGCGCTGTACAGCCACCGATCCACCGTGCTGCACGCTTATGGCGCGGCGCTGCCCGATTCGGTGAACCTGTCGGCCCGCGACAGCGTGCTGCCCGTGGTGCCCATGTTCCACGTCAATGCCTGGGGCATTCCCTATGCCGCGGCCATGACCGGCGCCAAGCTGGTGTTCCCCGGTGCCGCCCTGGACGGCAAGAGCGTGTACGACCTGATCGAGGCCGAGGGCGTCACCCTGTCGGCCGGGGTGCCCACGGTGTGGCTGGGCCTGCTCACGCATGCGCAGCAGCAGGGCCTGAAGTTTTCCACCATGACGCGCACCGTCATCGGGGGCTCGGCCTGCCCGCCGGCCATGGTGCGGGCCTTCAAGCTGGAGTACGGCGTGACCGTGCTGCACGGCTGGGGCATGACCGAGATGTCGCCCCTGGGCACGGTGTGCAACCTGAAGCTGCCGCAGCTGAAGCTGGGCATTGAAGACCAGTTGACCATCATGGCCAAGCAGGGCCGCGGCATCTTCGGCGTGGAGATGAAGATCGTGGACCCCGACGGCAAGGAAATGCCCTGGGACGGCAAGACCAGCGGCGACCTGCTGGTGAAGGGGCCCTGGATCATCGCCAGCTACTTCAAGGGCGAGGGCGGCGACCCGCTGGTGGACGGCTGGTTCCCCACCGGCGACGTGGCCACCATCGACGCCGACGGCTTCCTGCAGATCACCGACCGCAGCAAGGACGTCATCAAGTCCGGCGGCGAATGGATCAGCTCCATCGACGTGGAGAACATCGCCATGGCGCACCCGGCGGTGGCCATGGCCGCGTGCATCGGCGTGCCGCACCCGAAATGGGACGAACGCCCGCTGCTGGTGGTGGTGAAGAAGCCCGGCGCCGAGGCCACGCGCGAGGCCATCCTGGCCTTCTTCGAGGGCAAGATCGCCAAGTGGCAGGTGCCCGACGACGTGGCTTTTGTCGACAGCATCCCGCTGGGGGCCACCGGCAAGATGCAGAAGAACAAGCTGCGCGATCAGTTCAAGTCGCACACCTTGCCCGGAAACTGAGCGGACCCCGGTTCAAGGGGGGGGTCAAAGACTTGCTGGAGGCCGTGGCAGCGCCAGCGCTGAAAACCTTGTCCCGGCAGCGACAGTCGTTCGGGGTAGTCCCTGAACCCTGGGCGCGCGCCCTTGGGCTACCTTTGCGCACCGTTGCCGGCGCGGTCGGTGGGCGGCCTTGTCATTCAGGAGGTGGTGCAATGAAGTTCTCGCAGACGAAGTGGGGCGTGGCAGCTGTGCTGCCGCTGGCCCTGGCGGCCTCCCAGGCCCTGGCCCAGAAGGGCGAGACGGTCAAGATCGGCTGGGTGGACCCGCTGTCGGGCCTGATGGCGCCGGTGGGCCAGAACCAGCTCAAGAGCTACCAGTTCATCGCCGAGCACTTCAACAAGAGCAACCCGGCGGGTGTGAAGTTCGAGATGGTGCCCATCGACAACAAGCTCAGCCCGCAGGAAAGCACCAACGCGGTCAAGAGCCTGATCGACCAGGGCGTGCGTTACGTGGTGCAGGGCAATGGCTCGGGCGCGGCGCTGGCCATCATGGACGCGGTGTCCAAGCACAACGAGCGCAACCCCGGCAAGGAGATGGTCTACCTGAACTACGCCGCGGTGGACCCCGACCTGACCAACAGCAAGTGCAACTACTGGCACTTCCGCATGGACGCCGACACGTCCATGAAGATGGAAGCCCTGACCACCTTCATGAAGGACCAGGCCGACATCAAGAAGGTCTACCTGGTCAACCAGAACTACTCGCACGGCCACCAGGTCAGCAAGTACGCCAAGGAAATCATGGCGCGCAAGCGCCCGGACATCCAGTTCGTGGGCGACGACCTGCACCCGCTGGCGTCGGTGCGCGACTTCGCGCCCTACATCGCCAAGATCAAGGCCTCGGGCGCCGACACGGTGCTCACCGGCAACTGGGGCTCCGACCTCACGCTGCTGATCAAGGCCGCCAACGACGCCGGCCTGAACGTCAAGTTCTACACCTACTACGCCACCGTCAGCGGCACGCCCAGCGCTTTGGGCCCCAGCGCCGAAGGCCGTGTGTACCAGGTGGGCTATGGCCACAGCAACATGGGTGGTGAAATTGGCAAGCTGGGCGACCAGTACAAGGCCAAGTTCAACGACGACTACTACACCCTGTCCACCTACCATGTGATGTCCATCCTGTCCAACGGCATGGCCAAGGCCAAGAGCACCGACCCGGTGAAAGTGGCCGCCGCGATGGAAGGCCTGAAGTTCAAGAGCTTCAACGGCGAGGTGGAAATGCGCAAGACCGACCACCAGATGCAGCAAGGGCTGTTCGTCAGCGTGTGGCAGAAGGCCGATGCCAAGAACCCCTACAGCGTGGAAAACACCGGCTATGGCTTCCGCGCGGTGAAGTACTACGAACCCTACGTGGCCAGCACGCCCACGTCCTGCCAGATGAAGCGTCCCTGAGTCGGGCCGCGCCCGGCAAGGGGCGCGCGCACGCCCGACGCCGGCCCGGTGCAGGGAAGCTTCCCGCCGGGCCGTTTCGTTTTTTCGCTGACAAGGGTGGCACCGCCAAGTGGACCAGGTCCTGATCAACCTCCTGAACGGCCTCAGCTCCGGGCTGCTGCTGTTCATGCTGAGTTCCGGCCTCACGCTGATACTCAGCATGATGGGTGTGCTGAATTTCGCCCATGCCAGCTTCTACATGCTGGGGGCCTACATCGGCTTTTCGCTCACCGGCGTGCTGGGTTTCTGGCCGGCCCTGCTGCTGGCGCCGCTGGCAGTGGGTGTGCTGGGTGGCTTGTTCGAGCGGGGCGCCTTGCGCCGCGTGCACAAGTTCGGCCATGTGCCTGAACTGCTGATCACCTTCGGCCTGAGCTACGTGATCCTGGAAGTGGTGCAACTGGTGTGGGGCCGCACGCCGGTGCCTTTCCAGCCGCCGGCCGGGCTGCAGGGCCCGGCCTTCACCCTGGTGCAGAGCACGCGCGACGGCATGTCCCTGGCGCTGGGCGCGGCGCCGGCCGAACTGTGCGCCGGTGCGGCCGACGTGGTGGTGAAGTGTTCGCGCTTCCCGATGACGCGGGCCTTCATGATGCTGGTGGCCCTGCTGATGCTGCTGGCGCTGTGGCTGCTGCTCACGCGCACCCGCATCGGCCTCATCATCCAGGCCGCGCTGACGCACCCCGAGATGGTGGAAGCGCTGGGCCACGACGTGCCCAAGGTCTTCATGCTGGTCTTCGGCAGCGGTTGCGCCCTGGCCGGGCTGGCCGGCGTCATCGGCGGCATCACCTTCATCACGGAACCGGCCATGGCCGCGGTGGTGGGCTCCATCATCTTCGTGGTGGTGGTGGTGGGCGGCATGGGTTCGCTGGCCGGGGCCTTTGTGGGCAGCCTGGTGGTGGGCCTGCTGCAGACCCTGCCGCTGACGGTGGACGCGTCGCTGGCCGACCTGATCAACCGCCTGGGCGGCCAGGTCAGCGCCAGCACTTTCGGCTGGCCGCTGCTGCGCATCACGCTGGCGCAAGCGGCGCCCATCCTGCCCTACCTGCTGCTGGTGCTGATCCTGATCTTCCGGCCCAAGGGCCTGCTGGGCACGCGGGAAGGCTGAAAGCATGCAAGTCAGCGATTCACGCACCTTTTTCCGCCCGCGGCTGCTGAGCGGCCGCGCCTGGATGGTCTGGGCCGGCTTTGCCATCGTGCTCATCGTGGCGCCGCTGCTGTGGACCAGCAGCTTCGCCCAGACCCTGCTGTCGCAGGTAGGCATCGCCATCATTGCCTGCCTGGCCTACAACATGCTGCTGGGGCAGGGCGGCATGCTCAGCTTCGGCCACGCGGTGTACAGCGGCCTGGGTTCCTTCCTGGCCATTCACACCTTGAATCTGGCCGCGGCAGGCACGCTGTGGATGCCGGTCAGCCTGATCCCCTTGGTGGGCGGCTTCGCGGGCCTGTTCTTTGCCGCGCTGTTGGGCTACGTCACCACCAAGAAGGCCGGAACCACCTTCGCGATGATCACCATGGGCATTGGTGAGCTGGTGTGGTCCATGTCGCTGATGATCCCGGAATTCTTCGGCGGCGAAGGTGGCATCACCACCAACCGCGTGGTGGGCCAGCCCTTCCTGGGCATCAGCTTCGGGCCGCAGATCCAGGTGTACTACCTGATTGCGGTGTACTGCTTCGTCAGCACCGCGGCCATGTACGCCTTCACCCGCACGCCGCTGGGGCGCATGCTCAACGCCGTGCGCGACAACCCGGAGCGGGTGGAGTTCATCGGCTACAGCACCCAGAGCGTGCGTTACCTGGCCTTCATGGCCTCGGGCTTCTTCAGTGGCATCGCCGGCGGGCTGGGGGCGCTGAACTTCGAGATCGTCACCGCCGAAGTGGTGGGCGCGGCGCGTTCGGGCGGCTACCTGCTGTTCGTGTTCCTGGGCGGGGCCACTTTCTTCATCGGACCCATCATCGGCGCGGTGCTGATGGTGTTCGCGCTGGTCATGTTGTCGGAACTCTCCAAGGCCTGGCTGCTGTACCTGGGCCTGGTGTTCCTGTTCATGGTGATGTATGCGCCGGGCGGCCTGGCCAGCCTGATCATGATGAACCTGCGCGTGTCGTCCTTCGGCAAATGGGGCCGGCTGCTGAAGCACTATGTGGCCCTGACCGCCACCGGCGCGCTGGCGCTGGCCGGCCTGGTGGCCTTGATCGAAATGCTGTACCACCTGCAGCTGGATGCGGCGCTGGGCAACGAAAAGAAGCTGCTGGGCGTGACGCTGGATGTGCAGTCCACCTCCATCTGGCTGGCCGCGGCGGTGGTGCTGGTGCTGGGCGGTGCGGCCTTCGAATGGGCGCGGCGCGGCTTCGCGGCCGAATGGAGCAAGGTGCAGGAAGAGATCCAGCACGAGATCACGCGAAGGGAGACGGCATGAGCGCAGCCGCCCCCTTCGCGCTGGAATTGCGCAACGTCACCAAGAACTTCGGCAAGACCGAGATCATCCGTGGCGCCAACCTGCTGGTGAAGCCGGGCGAACGCGTGGCCATCATCGGCCCCAACGGCGCGGGCAAGAGCACGCTGTTCAACCTGATCAGCGGGCGCTTCGGGGTGAGCAGCGGCGAGATCATGCTCAACGGCGAGCGCATTGACGGCCTGACGCCGTTTGAAGTGAACCGCCGCGGCCTGGCGCGCAGCTTCCAGGTCAGCAACCTGTTCACGCGCCTGTCGGTGTTTGAAAACCTGCGTTGCGCGGTGCTGTGGAGCATGGGCCACCGCTACGCCTTCTGGAAGTTCCTGTCGAACCTGCACGACGCCAACCGGCGCGCCGAGGAAGTGCTGGGCATGATCCGCCTCACCCGGCGGCGCGACCAGCTGGCGGTGAACCTCACCTACGCCGAGCAGCGGGCGCTGGAAATCGGCATCACCATCGCGGGCGGCAGCAACGTCATCCTGCTGGACGAACCCACGGCCGGCATGAGCAAGAGTGAAACCGCCAACTTCGTGGCGCTGATCCGCGAGATCACCGCCGGCAAGACCCTGCTGACCGTGGAGCACGACATGGGCGTGGTGTTCGGCCTGGCCGACAAGATCGCGGTGCTGGTCTACGGCGAGGTCATCGCCTTCGACACACCCGAGGCCGTGCGCGCCAACCCGCGGGTGCAGGAAGCCTACCTCGGCTCGGTGCTGGCCGACCAACAAGCGGCGGAGGCCGGTCACCGATGAACCCGCTGCTGCAACTGAGCGACCTGCACGCCTACTACGGCAAGAGCCATGTGCTGCATGGCGTCACCTTCAATGTGAAGCCCGGCGAAATCGTCAGCCTGCTGGGGCGCAACGGCTCGGGCCGCAGCACCACGGTGAAGGCCATCATGGGGCTGGTCACGGCCACCGGCTCGGTGCGCTTTCGCGAGCAGGAAATCCAGGGCCTGAAGGCCTTCGAGATTGCCCATCGCGGCATCGGCTACGTGCCCGAGAACCGCGACATCTTCCCCAAGCTGACGGTGCACCAGAACCTGCAACTGGGTGAAAAGCGCGGCAAGGCCAAGCCGCGCTGGCAGGCCGACGACATGTACCAGCTGTTCCCGCGTCTGAAGGAGCGTCAGCACACCGAAGCCGGGGTGCTGTCCGGGGGTGAGCAGCAGATGCTGACCCTGTGCCGCACGCTGATGGGCGACCCTGATCTCATCATGATCGACGAGCCCACCGAAGGCCTGGCACCCAAGATCGTGGAACTGGTGGCCGAGTCCCTGCGTGAGCTGAAGCGCCGCGGCATCAGTGTGCTGCTGGTGGAGCAGAAGCTGACCATCGCGCTGGAAGTGTCCGAGCGCTGCATGGTGATGGGCCACGGCCAGATCGTGTTCGAAGGCAGCCCGGCGGCGCTGAAAGCCAACACCGAGGTGCGCAAGGAGTGGCTGGAGGTCTAGCCCCGGCCCGACGGGCTTTCCCATGTCGGCTTGTCACCCACTGGACAAGCGCTGGGCCGCGGTGGCTTCTAGAATAGAACGATCGTGCTTTTTTTCCGGCTGCCGGGACACTTCCTGGCAGCCGGTATTCCCTTCCCTTTCCTGAGCCGAGGTTGTTTATGAGCGCCAGCTATGAAGTGCGCGGCCCCGTGGCCGTCATCACCCTGAACAACCCGCCGGTCAACGGCCTGGGCTACGCCACGCGCGCCGGCATCGCGGCCGGGTTGGAGAAGGCGAATGCCGACGCAGCGGTGAAGGCCGTGGTCATCACCGGCGCCGGCAAGGCCTTCTCGGGCGGCGCGGACATCAAGGAATTCGGCAAGCCCGAAGCCACCGCCGAGCCCAACCTGCTCAGCCTGATCAAGCTGTGCGAAGCCAGCGGCAAGCCCATTGTCGCGGCCCTGCACAGCGTGGTGATGGGCGGTGGCCTGGAACTGGCCCTGGGCTGCCACTACCGCGTGTCGGCCCCCGGCGCGGCGATTGCGCTGCCGGAGGTGAAGATCGGCTTGGTGCCCGGGGCCGGCGGCACGCAGCGCCTGCCACGCGTGCTGGGCGTGGAAACCGCACTGAACATGATCGTCTCGGGCGAACCGGTGAAGAGCGAACTGCTGGCCGCGCAGCCGGGCCAGAAGCTCATCGACAAGGTGATCGATGGCGACCTGCTGGCGGGCGCCATCGCCTTCGCGGTCGACGTGGCCGACCGGCGCCCGCTGCCGCTGGTGCGCAGCCTGAAGCTGTCGCACCCGAACCCGGACGCCTACATCCAGTTCGCGCGCAACACGGTCAAGGCCATGGCCAAGAACTTCCCGGCGCCGGCCAAGTGCGTGGACTGCGTGGAGCAGGCGCTGAAGGCACCGAATTTCGAAGAGGGCATGCGCTTCGAACTGGCCACCTTCATGGGCCTGATGCTCACGCCCGAAAGCAAGGCCCTGCGCCATGCCTTCTTCGGCGAACGCGCTGCCAGCAAGATTCCCGATGTGCCGGAAAGCACCCCGCAACGCGCCATCGCCAAGGTGGCGGTCATCGGCGCCGGCACCATGGGCGGCGGCATCAGCATGAACTTCCTGAACGCCGGCATCCCGGTGACGATGCTGGAGATGAAGCAGGACGCGCTGGACCGCGGCGTGGCCACCATCCGGAAGAACTACGAAGCCCAGGTGAAGAAGGGCAAGCTCAAGGACGACAAGTACCAGCAGCGCATGGCGCTGCTCACCACGACCTTGAGCTACGACGAGATCAAGGACGCCGACCTGGTGATCGAAGCGGTGTTCGAAGAGATCGGCGTGAAGGAAAAGGTGTTCAAGGCGCTGGACGAGGTGATGAAGCCCGGCGCCATCCTGGCCAGCAACACGTCCACGCTGGACGTGGACAAGATCGCCTCCTTCACCCAGCGCCCGCAGGACGTGGTGGGCCTGCACTTCTTCAGCCCCGCCAACGTGATGAAGCTGCTGGAGGTGGTGCGCGGTGCCAAGACCGCCAAGGACGTGCTGGCCACGGTGATGGCGGTGGCCAAGAAGATCCGCAAGACCGCGGTGGTGTCGGGCGTGTGCGACGGCTTCATCGGCAACCGCATGATCGAGCAGTACAGCCGCCAGGCCGGCTTCCTGCTGGAAGAGGGCGCGTCGCCGGCCCAGGTGGACAAGGCGATTGAAAGGTTCGGCTTCGCGATGGGCCCCTTCCGCATGGGCGACCTGGCCGGCAACGACATCGGCTGGGCCATCCGCAAGCGCCGCTATGTCGAACAGCCGAACCTGCGCTACAGCAAGACCGCCGACCTGCTGTGCGAGATGGGCCGCTACGGCCAGAAGACCGGCGCCGGCTGGTACGACTACCAGCCCGGCAAGCGCGACGCCATCCCGAGCGAGGCGGTGAACAAGATGGTGGAAGACCACCGCAAGGCCTTGGGCATCACCCCGCGCAAGATCAGCGACGACGAGATCGTGCACCGCCTGGTCTACAGCCTGGTGAACGAAGGCGCCAAGATCCTGGAAGAGGGCATCGCCAGCAAGGCCAGCGACATCGACATGGTCTACCTCACCGGCTACGGTTTCCCGCTGCACCGCGGCGGGCCGATGTGCTATGCCGACACCCAGGGCCTGTTCAACGTGGTGCAGGCCATGAAGCGCTTTGCCGCCAACCCGCTGGACGATGCCGACTTCTGGCAGCCCGCACCCTTGTTGGCGAAGCTGGCGGCCGAAAGCAAGAGCTTCACCTGACGCGCTGACGACCGCTTCGCATGTTCAAGCGCCTGGCCCTGGGCCTGTTGACCGCCCTGCTGCTGTTGGCCGCGGTGCTGGTGGCCAACGCCTGGCGCCAGGGCTCGCGCCAGGTGCAGGTGCCAGCGCTGGCGCCACTGGCGGTGGACGAACGCGCGGTGGCCGATTCGCTGTCCGTGGCCATTCGCGCCCGCACGGTGTCGGACCTGAAGGATCCGAACCTGAACGCCGATCAGTTCGTCGCGCTGCAGTCCCACATCCAGCAGCGCTACCCGAAGGTGCACGCCACGCTGAAGCGCGAAATGGTGGGGGGCTTGAGCCTGCTCTACACCTGGCCTGGCCGCGACGCCACGGCGCCCGGTGTGGCACTGATGGCGCACCAGGATGTGGTGTCCATTTCGCCGGGCACCGAAAGCCTGTGGCAGGCCGAGCCCTTCGCCGGCACCATCCGGGACGGCTACGTCTGGGGCCGTGGCGCCTGGGACGACAAGAGCAACCTCATCACCCAGCTGGAAGCGGTGGAGCGGCTCATTGCCAACGGCTTCCAGCCCACGCGCAGCATCTACCTGGTGTTCGGGGCCGACGAAGAAGTGGGTGGTGAACGCGGCGCCTTGCCCATTGCCCGGCTGCTGAAGGAACGTGGTGTGAAGCTGGACTTCGTGGTGGACGAAGGCCTGCTCATCACCGAAGGCGTGCTGCCCGGCCTGTCGCGGCCGGCGGCCCTGGTGGGCCTGGCCGAGAAGGGCTCGGTGTCGGTGCTGCTGCGCGCCCAGGCGCCAGGCGGGCATTCTTCGATGCCGCCGCCGCCAGGGCAGTCGGCCATTGCGCAATTGGCGCAGGCCATCACCCAGGTGGACGGCCACCCCATGCCTGCTGTGCTGGACACACGCAGCATCGCCGGCCAGATGTTCGATGCCATTGCGCCGGAAATGCCCGGCGCGCAGCGGGTGGTGCTGTCCAACCTGTGGCTGTTCCGGCCGCTGGTGCAGGCCCAACTGGAAAAGGGCCAGAGCACCAACGCCATGCTGCGCACCACCACCGCCGCCACCATCGTGCAGGGCGGCGTGAAGGAAAACGTGTTGCCGGCGGTGGCCGAAGCCACGGTGAACTTCCGCATCAAGCCCGGCGACACCCAGGCCGCGGTGCTGGCCCATGTGCGCAGCGTGGTGGCCAACCCAGCGGTGCAGGTCAGCCAGCTGCCGGGCGGCTTCGAGCCTTCGCAGGTGGCCAGCGTCGAATCCCGCGGCTACCAGTTGGTGAACCGCACCCTGCGCGAAGTGGTGCCCAGTGCCCTGGTGGCGCCTGGGCTGATGGTGGGCGGCACCGATTCGCGCCACTTCGCCGCCCTGTCAGAGAACATCCTGAAGTTTTCGCCCATCCGCGCCAGGCCGGAAGACCTGCCGCGCTTCCACGGCACCAACGAGCGCATCTCGACCGCGGGGCTGGTCGAGATGGTGCGCTTCTACCACCGGCTGCTGCAGCAGGCTGCCGGCAGCTGACCCCACACCCACCCAGGAGCAAGCCATGAGCAAAGCCGTCATCGTGTCCACCGCCCGCACCCCCTTGGCCAAGAGCTGGAAGGGCGCCTTCAACATGACCCATGGCGCCACGCTGGGCGGGCACGCGGTGGCCGCCGCGGTGCAGCGCGCCGGCATCGAAGGCGCGGAGGTGGAAGACATCCTCATGGGCTGCGCCAACCCCGAAGGCGCCACCGGCTGGAACATCGCCCGCCAGTGCGGCCTGCGCGCCGGCCTGCCGGTGTCGGTGGCCGGGGTCACCGTGAACCGCTTCTGCTCCAGCGGGCTGCAGACCATCGCGATGGCGGCGCAGCGCATCATCGCCGGCGAGGGCGACACCTACGTGGCTGGCGGTGTGGAAAGCATTTCCTGCGTGCAGCAGGAAATGAACCTGCACATGTTCCAGGACCCCTGGCTGAAGGACCAGAAGCCCGAAATCTACTGGCCCATGCTGCAGACCGCCGAGACCGTGGCCAAGCGCTACCAGATGGACAAGGAGCGCATGGACCGCTTCGGCGTGGAAAGCCAGCAGAAGGCCTGCGCCGCCCGCGCGGCGGGCAAGTTCGACGACGAGATCGTGCCCATCACCGTGATCGCCGGCGTGGCCGACGCGCAGCTGGGCCTGCGCAGCAAGCAAGTGACCGTCAGCGCCGACGAAGGCCTGCGCGAGGGCACCACCTACGAAAGCATCCAGGGCATCCGCACGGCGGTGCCGGGCGGTGTGGTGACCGCCGGCAACGCCAGCCAGTTCAGCGATGGCGCCGGCGCCTGCGTGGTGATGGACGAGGCCCTGGCCAGCAAGAAGGGCCTGAAGCCTCTGGGCCGCTTTCTGGGCTTTGCGGTGGCCGGCTGCGAGCCGGATGAGATGGGCATTGGCCCGGTGTTCGCCGTGCCCAAGGTGCTGAAGCGCCTGGGCCTGAGCGTGGCCGACATCGACCTGTGGGAGCTGAACGAAGCCTTCGCGGTGCAGGTGCTGTACTGCGCCGACAAGCTGGGCATTCCGCTGGACAAGCTCAACGTGAACGGCGGCGCCATTGCGGTGGGTCACCCCTATGGCATGAGCGGCCAGCGCCTGACCGGCCACGCCCTCATCGAAGGCAAGCGCCGTGGCGCCAAGCGGGTTTGCGTCACCATGTGCATTGGCGGTGGCATGGGCGCGGCTGGTGTGTTCGAGGTGCTGTGACGCTGCACTGCTGAAGGACTTCAAACCGTGCGAGACACCGTCGATTTCCTGCTGCACGACTGGTTGAAGGTGGAAACGCTCACCGCGCGGCCGCGCTTCGCCGACCATTCGCGCGAGACCTTCACCCAGGTGCTGGACATGTGCGAGCGCATCGCGCGCGAGAAGTACGCGCCCTTCAACCGCCTGGTGGACACCGAAGAGCCGCGCTTTGATGGCGAGAAGGTCATCCTGCCCCAGGCCACGCACGACGCCTGGAAGGCCTACGCCGAGTCTGGCATGCTCAGCGCGGCGCAGGACTATGAGGTGGGCGGCATGCAACTGCCCTACAGCGTGGAAGCGGCGGCGCACGGCTTCTTCGGCAAGGCCTCGGTCAGCATCGGCTCGGGCATGCTGACCACCGGCAACGCCAACCTGCTGATGGTGCATGGCACGCCGCTGCAGCAGCAGGTGTTCGCCCGCAACGAATTCTCCGGCCGCTGGTCGGGCACCATGTGCCTGTCCGAACCGCAGGCCGGCTCCAGCCTGTCGGACGTGGCCACCCGTGCCGTGCCCGATGGCGCCGACTTCGAAGCCGACCCGCTGGGCCCGCGCTACCGCCTGCGCGGCAACAAGATGTGGATCTCGGCCGGCGAGCACGAACTGACTGAGAACATCGTGCACCTGGTTCTGGCCAAGATCCCGGACGCCGACGGCAAGCTGGTGCCCGGCACGCGTGGCATCTCGCTGTTCATCGTGCCCAAGAAGCTGGTGGACACCGAAGGAAAGCTCACCGGCGAGCGCAACGACGTGGCGCTGGCCGGCCTGAACCACAAGTGCGGCTGGCGTGGCACCACCAACACGCTGTTGAACTTCGGCGAAGGCAAGTTCAAGCCACAAGGGCAGGGCGGTGCCATCGGGTATTTGGTGGGCCAGCCCGGGCAGGGCCTGCGCTGCATGTTCCACATGATGAACGAGGCGCGCATCGGCGTGGGCATGGCGGCCACCATGCTGGGCATGGCGGGCTACGAAGCGTCGTTGGACTACGCGCGCCAGCGCCCGCAGGGCCGGCCGACAGGACCCGCCGGCAAAGATGCCGCGCGGCCCCAGGTGCCGATCATCGAACACGCCGACATCAAGCGCATGCTGCTGGCGCAGAAGAGTTATGCCGAAGGCGCGCTGGCGCTGGAGTTGTACTGCGCGCGCCTGGTGGACGAACAGCACACCGGCGACGAAGCGGCTTCGAAAGAAGCGTCGCTGCTGCTGGACGTGCTGACCCCCATCGCCAAGAGCTGGCCCAGCGAGTGGTGCCTGGAAGGCAACAGCCTGGCCATCCAGATCCACGGCGGCTACGGCTACACGCGCGACTTCCCGGTGGAACAGTACTGGCGTGACCAGCGCCTGAACATGATCCATGAAGGCACCCACGGCATCCAGGCGCTGGACCTGCTGGGCCGCAAGGTGGTGATGGACGGCGGCGCCGGCCTGAAGCTGCTGGCCACGCGCATGAACGACAGCATTGCCAGCGCCCAACAGAACGCTGACCTGGCGGGCCACGCGCACGCGCTGGCCGCCGCGCTGCAGAAGCTGGGCGCGGCCACCAAGGCCGCCTGGTCCACCGGCGTGCCCGAAGAAGCCCTGGCCAACGCCACGCCCTACCTGCAGGCCTTCGGCCATGTGGTGCTGGCCTGGGTGTGGCTGCAGGTGGCGCAGGCCGCGCAGGGCCATGCGCTGGCGCCGGGCAAGCTCGCCGCGGCGCGCTATTTCTTCGACTACGAACTGCCCAAGATCGACGCCTGGCTCAAACCCGTGGCCGAGCGCAACGACGTTTGCCGCACCATGCAGGACGCGTGGTTCTGAACCTGAGGAGCACCCACGATGACGACAAACGTGATGGACTTGTTCAGCCTGAAAGGCCGCAACGCCTTGGTCACTGGCGGATCCCGCGGCCTGGGCCTGCAGATGGCGCAGGCCCTGGGTGAAGCCGGTGCGCGCATCATGCTCACCGCCCGCAAGGCCGACGAACTGGAAGAGGCCACGCAGCAGTTGCAGGCCCAGGGCATCGACACCCGCTGGGTGGCCGGGGACGGCAGCCAACCCGCGGACATCCAGCGCATCTGCGCCGAAACCCTGGAACGCCTGGGCCCGGTGGACATCCTGGTGAACAACGCCGGCGCTGCCTGGGGCGCGCCGGCCGAGGACCACCCGCTGGAGGCCTGGGACAAGGTGATGAACCTGAACGTGCGCGGCGTGTTCCTGTTTTCCCAGTACATCGCCAAGCACAGCATGATCCCGCGCCGCTGGGGCCGCATCGTCAACACCGCGTCCATCGCCGGCCTGTCGGGCAACGCCGTCGGCCACGAGACCGTGGCCTACAACACCAGCAAGGGCGCGGTGGTGAACATGACCCGGGTTCTGGCGGGCGAATGGGGTGAGTTCGGCATCACGGTGAACGCGGTGGCGCCGGGCTTCTTCCCCAGCAAGATGACCCATGCCACGCTGGCCAAGCTGGGCGAAGCCAACATGGCCGCCAAGGCCCCGCTGCGCCGCCTGGGCGACGACGAGGACCTGAAGGGCGCGGTGGTGATGTTCGCCAGCGCGGCGGGCAAGCACATCACCGGGCAGATCCTGGCGGTGGATGGTGGGGTGTCGGTGGTGCACGGAGCCTGAGACCTTGAGCAAGACCCGCATTCCCTTTCCCATCCACATCCCCTTCGTCGAGAAGCTGGGGCTGGAACTGCATGGCTTCGGCCATGGCCATGCCGACCTGCGGGTGGACCTGACCGAGGCCCACACCAATTCCTGGGAGGTGGCCCACGGCGGCGTGGTGATGACCATGCTGGACGTGGCCATGGCCCATGCCGCGCGCAGCGCGCACGCCTTCGAGCCCGGCCACCGCGGCGGCGTGGCCACCATCGAGATGAAGACCAGCTTCATGCGCCCGGCGCAGGGCCAGTTGCGTGCCGTGGGCAAGCTGCTGCACAAGACCGCCACCATGGCCTTCTGCGAAGCGCATCTGTACGACGACAGTGGTGAGCTTTGCGCCCATGCCAGCGGCACTTTCAAGGTGTTGCGCGGCCTGCCAGGCCGTGATGGCGTGAAGCACACCAAGGCGGTGACCCCGCCCCCCGATCAACCCTGAACCGAAAGCACCCCATGAGCCTGACCAACCAACAAGTCGTTCTGGACAACCGCCCCACCGCGGATGCCACGGCGTCCAACTTCAAGCTGGTGACCACCCAGGTGCCCGCGCCCGAAGAACTGGCCGACGGTCAGGTGCTGGTGCGCAACCACTTCCTGAGCCTGGACCCCTACATGCGCGGGCGCATGAGCGAGGGCAAGAGCTACGCCACACCGCAGCCCTTGGGCCAGGTGATGATCGGCGGCACCGTGGGCGAGGTGGTCGGTTCGCGCAACGCCAACTTCGCCGTTGGCGACAAGGTGGTGGGCATGGGCGGCTGGCAGCAGTACGTGGTGGTGGATGGCAACCAGCGCGGCGTGCTGCAGAAGGTGGACACCACGCACGTGCCGCTGTCGGCCTATCTCGGCGCGGTGGGCATGCCCGGCGTCACCGCCTGGTACGGCCTGACCCAGATCATCAACCCGAAGGCCGGCGAAACCGTGGTGGTGTCGGCCGCCAGCGGCGCGGTGGGTGGCGCGGTGGGCCAACTGGCCAAGGCGCGCGGCGCCCGCGTGGTGGGCCTGGCCGGTGGGCCGGACAAGTGCGCCTACGTGGAGAAGGAACTGGGCTTCGACGCCTGCATCGACTACCGTCCGCTGAAGGACGTGAAGGCGATCTCGGGCGCGCTGAAGGAAGCCTGCCCGAACGGCATCGACGGCTACTTCGAGAACGTCGGCGGCATCATCCTGGACGCGGTGATGCTGCGTGCCAATGCGTTTTCGCGCATCGCCATGTGCGGCATGATCGCCGGCTACAACGGCCAGCCCATCCCCATGAGCGCGCCACAGCTCATCCTGGTGAACCGCATGCGGGTGGAAGGCTTCATCGTCAGCGAACACATGGAGCTGTGGCCCCAGGCGCTGAAGGAACTGGGCACCATGGTGGCCACCGGCAAGCTGAAGTACCGCGAGAGCATCGCCCCCGACCTGGCCGCCGCGCCCGAGGCCTTCATCGGCCTGCTGGCGGGGCGCAATTTCGGCAAGCAGCTGGTCAAGCTGATCTGACAACGCCAACAAGGGGCAGACGCATGTCGTACTTCAAGGGCCGCACGGCCGTGATCACCGGTGCCGGTTCGGGCTTCGGTCTGGAAGCCAGCCGCATTGCCGCGCGCGAAGGCATGAACGTGGTGATGGCCGATGTGCAGGCCGATGCGCTGGAACGCGCTGCCGCCGAAGTGCAGGGCGCGGGCGCGCAGGTGCTGGCCCAGCGCGTGGACGTGTCCCAGGCCGGCGAGGTGGACGCGCTGGCCCAGGCCACGAAAGCGCGATTCGGCGCGCCGCATTTTGTGTTCAACAACGCCGGCGTGGGCTCGGGCGGGCTGGTGTGGGAGAACAGCCTGAAGGACTGGGAGTGGGTGCTGGGCGTGAACCTGTGGGGCGTGATCCACGGCGTGCGCGCCTTCACGCCCATGATGCTGGAAGCCGCCGCCAAGGACCCGGCCTATGCGGGCCACATCGTCAACACCGCGTCCATGGCCGGCATGCTGAACCCGCCCAACATGGGCGTGTACAACGTGAGCAAGCACGCGGTGGTGAGTCTGTCTGAAACCCTGTACCAGGACCTGAGCCTGGTGTCGGACCAGGTGCACGCGCATGTGCTGTGCCCCTACTTCGTGCCCACCGGCATCCACCAGAGCCACCGCAACCGGCCGGCCGACATGGCGGGTGAGAAGCCCACCCGCAGCCAGCTGATCGGCCAGGCCATGAGCGAAAAGGCCGTCACCAGCGGCAAGGTCACAGCGGCCATGGTGGCGCAGATGGTCTTCGACGCGATGGCCGCCAACCAGTTCTACGTCTTCAGCCACCCCAAGGCGCTGGGCAATGTGCAGACGCGGCTGGAAGACGTGATGCAGCTGCGCAACCCGACCGACCCCTTCAAGGAAAGGCCGGAGGTGGGGCAGCAGTTGAGGGCGGCATTGCGGGGTACTTGAAGACCGTTGTGCAGCGGTGCGCGCAATCGCGCCGCGCTGGGGGCTGTGTTCCACTCATGTCCCCCGCCCACCGCCTACGGCGGCGGGCTCCTCCTTTACTTCGCTCCACACAGCCCCCAGCACGTCGCTCCGGCACCAGCTTGGCATACCACCGGTCGCAGTGTGCCGATGGTTGTGGCCTGCGACGTTGGGTGAAGGGCAGAGCGAAGTAAAGGAGGAGGACCCGCGCAGCGGGTCCGGGGGACATGAGCGGCGCCCTTCACCCGGCGGCGCAGGCTCGCTCAGACGACAGCAAGACTACATCCCTGCGTAGTTCGGCCCGCCGCCCCCCTCAGGCGTCACCCACACGATGTTCTGGGTCGGGTCCTTGATGTCGCAGGTCTTGCAGTGCACGCAGTTCTGCGCGTTGATCTGCAGGCGGTCGCTGCCATCATCGTTCTTCA
The DNA here is from genome assembly GCA_000244995.1 of Burkholderiales bacterium JOSHI_001. Taxonomy (NCBI): domain Bacteria; kingdom Pseudomonadati; phylum Pseudomonadota; class Betaproteobacteria; order Burkholderiales; species Burkholderiales bacterium JOSHI_001. The sequence goes on from CM001438.1 coordinate 2,518,525, forward strand.
CGAATTCATAGACGCCGGCCGGGCAGTAGCGGCTTTCCGGCCCGGCGTATTTCGCCAGGTTCAGCGCCACCGGCACGCTGGCATCTTTCAGCGTCAGGTGCGCCGGCTGGTTCTCTTCGTGGTTGGTGTTGCTGACGAACACCGATGAAAGGCGGTCGAAGGTGATCTGGCCGTCCGGCTTGGGGTAGTCGATCTTGGCGCACTGGTCGGCCGGCTTCAGGGCCTCGTGGTCGGGGTGCGTGTTGTGCAGCGTCCAGGGCGGTGCGTTCACGCCCAGCTTGGGCAGCAGCCATTGTTCGATGCCGGTCATCAGGTTGCCGATGAGCTTGCCCTTCTTGAACCACAGCTTGAAGTTCTTGGTGCGCTGCAGTTCGGTGTGCAGCCAACTTTGCGCGAAGGCCACCGGGTAGGCCGACAGCTCGTCTTGCGCGCGCCCGGATTGCAGCGCGTCGAAGGCCGCTTCGGCCGCCAGCATGCCGGTCTTGATGGCCGCGTGGCTGCCCTTGATGCGGCTGGCGTTCAGCATGCCGGCTTCGCAACCCACCAGGGCGCCACCGGGGAACACCAGCTTGGGCAGGCATTGCAGGCCACCGTTGTTGATGGCCCTCGCGCCGTAGCTGATGCGCTTGCCGCCTTCGATGTGCGCGCGCACGGCCGGGTGCGTTTTCCAGCGCTGCATTTCTTCGAACGGGCTCATCCACGGGTTGCTGTAGTTCAGCCCCAGCACGAAGCCCAGCGTCACCTTGTTGTCGTCCTGGTGGTAGAGAAAGCCGCCGCCGAAGCTGTCGTCCACGATGGGCCAGCCGGCGGTGTGCAGCACCAGGCCCGGCTTGGCCTTTTCCGCAGGCACTTCCCACAATTCCTTGATGCCGATGGCCCAACTCTGCGGGTCGCGGCCTTCGCTCAGCTTGTGCTTGGCCAGCAGTTGCTTGCCCAGGTGGCCGCGGGCGCCTTCGGCAAAGACGGTGTACTTGCCCAGCAACGCCATGCCCAGCTGGAAGCCATCGTGCGGTTGGCCGTCCTTGCCGATGCCCAGGTTCCCCGTGGCCACGCCCTTCACCCGGCCCTGCTCGTCGTACAGCACCTCGGCGGCGGTGAAGCCGGGGAAGATTTCCACCCCCAGGCTTTCGGCATGCGCGGCCATCGCCTTGCACACCGCGCCCAGGCTGATGACGTAGTTGCCGTCGTTGTGGAAGCATTCGGGGATCAACCAATGCGGCGTGGCACGCGAACCGGTTTCACTGAGGAACAGGATGTCGTCCCCGGTCACCGGCTGGTTCAGCGGAATGCCCAGTTCCTTCCAGTTCGGCAGCAGCTCGTTCATGGCGCGCGGGTCCATCACCGCGCCGCTCAGGATGTGCGCGCCAGGCTCGCTGCCTTTTTCCAGCAGCACCACGTTCACCTCGGCGCCCTTCTCGGCGGCCAGCTGCTTCAGGCGGATGGCCGTGGCCAGGCCGGCGGGGCCGCCGCCGACGATGACCACGTCGTATTCCATGGACTCGCGCGGGCCGAACTGTTCAAGAATTTCCTGGGGCGACATCGGGTCTGTTCCTGTGGGCGCGTTGCCAGCGCGCAGGGGGCTTGGGGTGCATCGGGGCGGGCCGGATTCTAGCGGCCGACGCTTAAAATAGAACGACCGTTCGATTCCTTCTGTCGCTCTGGGGGACCGAGGGCTGCGTGCTATCGTCTTTGCGCTATCGACAGGACCCCAGAACATGAGCTACGACATCGATCTTTCCGGCCGCGTGGCCCTGGTCACCGGCGCCTCCGGCGGCCTGGGCGCGCAGTTCGCCCGCACCCTCAGCAAAGCCGGCGCCGGCGTGGTGCTGGCGGCCCGCCGCACCGACCGCCTGAAGGACCTGCGCGCCGAGATCGAAGCCGAAGGCGGCGACGCGCACGTGGTGGAACTGGACGTGACCGACCACGACAGCATCAAGTCCGCGGTGGCCCATGCCGAGACCGAGATGGGCACCATCGACATCCTGGTCAACAACTCCGGCGTCAGCACCACGCAGAAGCTGGTGGACGTGTCGCCCGACGACTACGACTACGTGATGAACACCAACACCAAGGGCGCCTTTTTCGTGGCCCAGGAAGTGGCCAAGCGCATGATCGCTCGCAGCAAGGGCGCGGCGCCGGGCACCTTCACCGGCGGGCGCATCGTGAACGTGGCGTCCATGGCGGGGCTGCGCGTGCTGGGCCAGATCGGCGTGTACTGCATGAGCAAGGCCGCCGTGGTGCACATGACCCGCGCCATGGCGCTGGAGTGGGGCCGCTTCGGCATCAATGTGAACGCACTGTGCCCCGGCTACATCGACACCGAGATCAACCACCACCATTGGCAGACCGACGCCGGCCAGAAGCTGGTGCAGATGTTGCCCCGAAAGCGCGTGGGCCACCCGAAGGACCTGGACGCGGCGCTGATGATGTTGTGCGCCAACGAGAGCCATTTCATCAACGGCGCGATTCTCTCAGCCGACGATGGATTTGGCGCCTGAAAGCCGATGCGTGAGCTGACACCCCTCGAAGCCCGCGTGCTGGGCGTGCTGGTCGAAAAGCAGGCCACGGTGCCCGACACCTACCCGCTCAGCCTGAATTCGCTGGTGGCCGGCTGCAACCAGAAGACCGCCCGTGACCCGGTGATCAACGCCACCGAGTCCGATGTGCAGGTGGCGCTGGACGGGCTGCGGTCCATCAGCCTGGTGTTCGAATCCAGTGGCGGGCGTGTCACGCGCTGGGAACACAACGCTGCGCGCGGGCTGATCGTGCCCGCCGACGCCGCCGCACTGCTGGCCGTGTTGATGCTGCGCGGCCCGCAGACCGCGGCCGAACTGCGCGCCAACGTGGACCGCCTGCACCGCTTTGCCGATGTGGCTGCTGTGGAAACCGTGTTGCAGGCGCTGGCCGAGCGGTCTCCGCCGCGGGCCCTGAAACTGCCACGTGCGCCCGGTGCGCGCGAGGCCCGCTGGGCCCATCTGCTGTGCGGTGAGGCGGCCATTCCCGCGCAGGTGGCGGCGGCCCCCGGTGCAGCCGTGGGCGACGACAGCGTCAGCGCCGGTGAACTGGCCGCGCTGAAGGCCCAGCAGGCCCACATGGCCGAAGAACTGGCGGATTTGCGCAGCCTGGTTCAGCGCATGGCGCGTGAACTGGGCGTTGCCACCGACGCCACCCCGAATTCACCCGAGGCCTGAGCCATGCGCCTGGAAGTGCCCGACGACAAGAAGCTGAGCTTCCAGATGAGCATGCCCATCCGCTGGGGCGACATGGACGCCATGGGCCATGTGAACAACACGATCTACTTCCGGTACATGGAAGTCATTCGCATCGAGTGGTTCCGGCACATCGGCTGCCCGGTGGACCCGCAGGGCGAAGGCCCGGTCATCGTCAACGCCTTCTGCAACTTCATCCGCCAACTGGAATACCCCGGCGAGGTGCTGGCCAAGCAGTACGTGGGGGCCATGGGCCGCAGCACGGTGGACACCTACACCACGCTGGAACGCACCGACCGGCCGGGCGAGGTCTACGCCGCCGGCGGCGCCACCATCGTGTGGGTGAACTTTCCGCAGCAGAAGTCACTGCCGTTGCCCGACACCATCCGCCAGTTGCTGCTGGGTTGAACCCTCAGCGCCGGCCCGCAGGGGCCATGCTAGGCTGCATCGCATACGCCCCCGGGCCCGGGACACGCTGTCCCTGAGGCCCTTCCAGAACATCGGGGCGGCAGGAGACTCGATGGCGGCGCCCCCTTTTTCGTCACACCCCGTGGCCGGTGCCACGTTGGCCGATTGGCGCGACCGCGCATTGGCCATGCAGGCCGCGGTGGGCCAGGCCGTGGTGGGCCAGAACGCCGTCATCCGGCTGCTGTGCATCGCCATCTTCGCCCGCGGCCATGTGCTGCTGGAAGGCGACGTGGGCGTGGGCAAGACCACCGTGCTGCGCGCGCTGGCGCGGGCCATCGGCGGCGCCTACGCGCGGGTGGAAGGCACGGTGGACATGATGCCCGGCGACCTGCTGTACCACACCTGGCTGGGCGAGGACGGCCGCCCGCGCGTGGACCCCGGCCCGCTGCTGGCCGCCGGCACCGGCCTGGCCACCTTCTTCTTCAACGAAATCAACCGCACCCGCCCGCAGGTGCAAAGCCTGCTGCTGCGGGCCATGGCCGAACGCGCGGTCACGGCCTTCAACCGCGAGCAGCCCTTGCCGCACCTGCTGGTGTTTGCCGACCGCAACCGGGTGGAGCGCGAAGAAACCTTCGAACTGGCCGCCGCGGCGCGCGACCGCTTCCTGTTCGAGCTGAGCATGCAGGTGCCCGAGGACCCGAACCTGCAGCGCGCCCTGATGTTCGACACCGCCTTCCACGACGTGGACACGCTGATCCAGCGGGTGCCCGAGGCCCTGCTGCCGTTTGACCAGCTCAATGCCGTGGGCGCGGCGGTGCAGCTGGCCGTCACGGCGTCACCGGCGCTGCAGGACTATGCCCACCGCCTGTGGCGTGCCACGCGCGAACCCGCATCGGCCGGGGTGCAACTCGAAGGCGTGGACATGGCCCGCCTGGTGGCGGCCGGCGCCAGCCCGCGTGCGATGAGCCTGCTGGTGCGCGCCGCGCGCGTCGCGGCCTGGCTGGACGGGCGCGACCACGTGCTGCCGCAGGACGTGCAGGCCGTGTTCGCCCCGGCCATGCGCCACCGCATCTTCCTGCAGCCGGTTTACGAGGCGCGCCGCGCCGAGATTGCCGATCCCCTGGTGGCCGCCATCCTGGCCGCGGTGGGTGCGCCGTAAGCTGCCAAAGACACGTCCTTGGACCCGAACCCTCCTGCCGACCTGCACTACCGCGCCGCGGTGCGCGCCCAGGCCCTGCGCCCGGGTGCGCACGCCGGCCGGGTGCAGGGCCCCGGGCTGGAGCCCACGGCGTCGGTGCCCCTGGCCCGGGCGCGCGACCTGCGCCGGCTGGACCTGCACACCAGCTTGCGCGATCCCTTCGGCCAGCTGTGGGTGCGCCAGTTCCGCCAGCGCTCTGCCTTGCGGGTCTGGCTGCTGCTGGACGCGTCGGCGTCCATGCAGCGTTGGCGCCAGCCGGTGCAGGTGCTGGCCCTGGCGCTGGCCCATTCGGCGCTGCGCCAGGGCGACGCCTTCGGCCTGTGGCCCTTCGCGCAATCGGCGGACCCGGCCGATGCGCTCACCCCCACGCGCTCGCGCCACGCGGTGGCCGCGGCCATCGAACGGGTGTGGAGCAGCCCTTGGCAAGGGCAGGGCGTGCAGGGCCTGGCCGACCTGGCGGCCCTGTTGCCCGGCGAGCCCGCGCTGGTGGTGCTGGCGTCGGACTTCCTGGCGCCCGTGGACCAGTGGCAGGACGGTGTGGCCCGGCTGGCGCGGCACGATGTGCTGCCCCTGTGGCTGGACGAACCCGAAGAACAGGCGACGCTGCCGCGCTGGGGCCTGGCCCCGCTGCGCGACGCCGAGACCGGCCGCCAGCGCCTGATGTGGATGCGCCCTGCGCTGGTCCAGCGCTGGCGCGCGCAGGCCGACGCCCATCGCCAGGCGGTGCGCCAGGCGCTGTCCCGCCAGCAGCGTGAGCCGCTGTTGATGGGCAGCCGATTCGACGCCGACGCCTTGAACCGCCAACTGGCGGCGCGGGGGGCGTGATGCGCGGCGCCCGGCGGTGGCTGTGGCTGCTGGCGCTGCTGCCGGCCTGGCCGGTGCTGGCGGCCGACCTGGCACCGCTGCGCATCGACGAACCCCAGGCCTGGGGCCACACCGTGGGGGATGTGCTGCAGCGCCGGGTGCACCTGGCGCCGGGCCAGCAACTGGCGCCTGAGGCCCTGCCCAAACCCGCCCGCGTGGACACCTGGTTCGAACTGCGCGAGGTGCGGCTGCAAGGCCGCGGCAGCGCGCAGCAATTGCTGCTGGACTACCAGTTGATCAACGCGCCGCAGAAGGTCAGCACCCTGGCGCTGCCGGCCCTGCGTGTGCCCTTGGCGACGCCCGAGCAGGCCATGCTGGACCTGCCCGAGTGGCCGGTGTCGGCCGGGCCGATCACGGCCGAGGTGGTGCTGTCGCGGGCGGGGCTGCAGGCCCTGCAGCCCGACATCGAGCCGCGTGCGCCCTTGCGCCGGCCGGTGGTGTTGCGCCTGATCCTGTGGGGGGCGCTGGCCTTGGCCGCTGCCGCCGTGCTGCTGCTGCGCCGCCATCCCGAATGGGCCTGGTGGCGCCGCCATGCGCCGTTCCGCGATGCCTGGCGCGACCTGCGGCGCCTGTCATCCGACCAGGCAGCACCCGAAGCCTGCCAACGCCTGCACCGGGCCTTTGACCAGGCGGCCGGCGGCGCCCTGTTCGGTCCCGGCCTGGCGGACTGGCTGGCGCAGCGGCCCGGCCTGGCGCCGCTGGCGCCGCAGATCGAAGGCTTCTTTGCCGGCACGCAACGGGGCTTCTTTGAAGCGGGGGCGGCGCTGCCCCCTGCGGCCGAGGTGCTGGCCCTGTGCCGCCGCCTGGCCCAGGCCGAGGGGCGGGGCGCATGAACGGCTGGGGCGACCACCTGCGCCTGGACACGCCCTGGGTCCTGGCCCTGCTGCTGCCAGCCCTGTGGCTGCTGTGGCGCGGCCGGGCCATGCCGGCGCTGGCCCAGCCCTGGCTGGGCGTGGTGCCGGCGGACGGCTGGTCGCGCGCGCTGCAGTGGCTGTTGCGCGGGGCCGCGGTGCTGGCCGTGGTGGCCACCGTGCTGGCGCTGGCCGGGCCGCACCGGCCCGAACGCCAGGTGGACCACATCGGGCAGGGGGCCGAGCTGGTGGTGGTGTTCGACCGCAGCAGCAGCATGGACGACCGCTTCACCCGCGCCAACAGCGGCACCTGGACGCCGGCCGACAGCACCCGCGAAAGCAAGGCCGCGGTGGCGCGCCGCATGCTGCTGCGCTTTGCGCGCGAACGCGACCACGACGCCTTTGCCCTGGTGCACTTCGCCGAAAACCCGATCGCCTTTCTGCCCTTCACCACCAACACCGACATGGTGGCCGCGGCCATGGAAGCCGCCGGGGTGGGGCGCGGCCTGGGCAACACCGACATCGGGCGCGGCATGCTGGCCGGGGCGGCGCAGTTCGACGACCGGCCCTATGTGGGCTCACGCGCGATGGTGCTGGTGTCCGACGGCGGCGCGCGGCTGGACGACGCCATGCGCCAGCGCCTGGGCGCGGCGCTGAAGAAACACCACATCGGCGTGTACTGGCTCTACCTGCGTGGCAGCCACGGCCGCAAGATCATCACCGACGGCTCGTTGTCCGAAGGCGACGTGGCGGCCATTCCCGAGCAGTCGCTGCACGACTTTTTCAGCAAGCTGGGCTTGCCCTACAAGGTCTACCAGACCGACCAGCCGCAGTCGCTGGAACGTGCCATTGCCGACCTGGGGGCGCTGGAGCAGCGGCCCATCCAGGCGCGCGAATGGCTGCCGCGGGTGGACCTGGGCGGCGCCTGCCTGGGCGTGGCGTTGGCGTCGCTGGTGTTGTTGCTGGCCGCGCGCGCGGCCACGGTGAAGCCATGGACCGCCTGACACCCCTCCTGGTCCCGCTGCGCCGCGCCTGGCCCGGCCTGCTGCTGGCCGCGGCGCTGCTGCTGCTGGCGCGCGATGGCCTTCGGCTGTGGCATGTTCAACAACTGCGCGACGCGGTGCGCGGCGCGGCCACGCACACCGGCCCCACGCCGCTGGAATCCCACCCTTCGCTGCTGTTCGCACGTGCCCATGGGGCCGCCCAGGGTGCGCACACGCAGGAGGCGCTGGCGCTTTACCTGGCCGCGGCGCGAGAACCCCGTCTGGCCGCGGCCGCCCACTACAACAGCGGCAACCTGCACCTGCGCGAGGCCCAGGCCCTGGCGCTGGAAGGCAAGCTGGCGGCCAACCCGCAGTCGGCCGAACTGGCCAAGGCCCGCTTTCGCCAGGCCCTGCGCCTGGATCCGGCGCTGGCGCCGGCACGCTACAACCTGGAACGTGCGCTGTGGCTGGCGCCCGAGTTGCCCGACGAAGAGCCGCCCGCACCGCCGCCGCTGCAAAGTGAACGCGCGGTGACCACCATGCGCGGCTTCACGCTGGGTTTGCCATGACGGCGCTGGCCGAGCGCCTGCATCAGGCCCGCCAAGCCTGGCGCCAGTCCGACACCAGCACCCGCTGGTGGCTGGCCGCGCTGGCCTGGCTGGTGCTGGCCCTGCTGGCACCGCGCGTGCCGCTGCCTGGGCGCGACTGGCAGCACATGGTGGTGCTGGACGTGACCCAGAGCATGAACACGCGCGACATGGTCTGGGGCCGCGACAAGGTTTCGCGCCTGGATTTCGCCAAACGCGCGCTGGCGGCCGAACTGGCGCGCCTGCCCTGCGGCAGCACGCTGGGCCTGGGCATCTTCACCGAGTACCGGTCCTTGATGCTGCTGATGCCGGTGGAGGTGTGCGGCCATTACCACGAGCTGCGCTCGGTGATTGAGCGCATCGACGCGCGCATGTCCTGGGCCGGCGCCAGCGAGGTGCACAAGGGCCTGGGCAGCGCCCTGAAGGTGCTGGCGGGCGCTGCGGACCCGCCACCGTCGCTGCTGTTCGTCAGCGACGGCCACGAAGCCCCGCCGCTGCGGCCTGGTTGGTCGCCCAACCTGGGCGTGGAGCCCGGCAAGGTGGCCGGCGTGGTGCTGGGGGTGGGCGACGACCAGCTTTCGCCCATCCCGAAGATGGACCCCGAAGGCAACCCGCTGGGCTTCTGGAAGGCCGACGAGGTGCTGCAGACCGACGCCATCAGCCGGGGTGGCACCGACAACGGCGCCAAGCAGTCGCTGGTGGATGAGCAGGGCCGGCCAATGACCCAGTTCCAGGGCACCGGCACCGAGCACCTGTCGCAGTTGAAGGCCGAACACCTGCGGGCCCTGGCGGCGGCCGGCGGCCTGGCCTACCGGCGCCTGGACAGCAGCGCCACCATGGCCCAGGCCTTGCGCGCGCCGGAACTGGCACGCTGGCACACCCAGGCACGCGAACTGCGCACCCTGCCGGCGGCGCTGGCCCTGCTGTGCCTGTTGATGGCGGCCCACGCCCAGCGCGTTCGTGCTCAGGCCGCCAGCAGCTTGTTCACCAACTCCGGCGTGGTGGCCGCACCCACCTTGCGCATCAAGCGGGCGCGGTAGACGTCCACGGTGCGCGGGCTGATGCCCAGCCGCTTGCCGATGAGCTTGCTGGTCAGGCCCTGCACCAGCAGCGCGGCGATTTCGCGCTCGCGCGGGGTCAGCTCCAGCTTCAGCGCGCGGCGCGAAGACAGGTCTTCGAAGGCCCAGATGCCGGCGGCGTGCGGGTGCGCGGGGTCCAGCGCGCGCCCGCTGACATGGCACCAGAACAACTCGCCTTGCTGCGGGCCGTCCAGGCGCTTCATCACGCGCTCGTCGGCGTAAAAGCCATGCTGGTCCAGGCTGGCCACGATGCGGGCGCCGGTGCGTTCGAACTCGGCGTGCGTGGGGTACAGCACCTCGAAGCTGTGGCCCACGAGCTGGTCGCGCTGGGCGCCGAACATGGTCAGCACCTGGCGGTTGCAATCCACCATCAGCCGGTTGCGCGACAGCACCAGGCCGATGGGGGCCAGTTCGAACGCGGTGCGGTAGTCCAGGTCGGGCGGGGTCATGGGGTGGGGCGGCAGCGGGCGCGGATTCTAGGGGGCGACGCAATTCCGCTCGGCCGGCCCCAAATCCTGAAACTTGCAACAGTTTGTCGTCATGTATTTGGGAATAAATTCCCATATCTGTTGGGGACCGAGCAGCCAAACACCCCAACCGGGACGGGCTGACCGGACCGAACTACCCACCCAACCCACTGGAGATGAACATGACCAAGACCCTGATCACCCTGGCCGCCCTGACCCTGATCGGCACCACCGCCCTGGCCAAGCATGGCGCCGACGACCCCAAGGGCGACGACCGCGGCACCCGCCTGACGCAGCCCGGCCAACTGCTGGCCAAGCATGGCGCCGACGACCCCAAGGGCGACGACCGCGGCACCCGCCTGACGCAGCCTGGCCAACTGCTGGCCAAGCATGGCGCCGACGACCCCAAGGGCGACGACCGCGGCGGCCGTCGGGCCTGATGCCCGGCGCGGACGGGTCCGCCCGTCCGCCTGAACCTTCGCAGCGTCCAATGCCAGGAGCACCCACCATGCGCGCCTTCACCCTGTCCACCGCTTCATGCCTTGCCCTTGCCCTTCTGGGCAACGTGCAGGCTCAGCCGCAGCCCGTCAGCGTCAGCGCCACGGCCGATCTGCCTCAGGTGGCGGTGGCCGACGGCCACACCTTTGCCTGGCACAACGCCAGGCTGAAGGCCCTGGTGCCCTGGCTGGCGCTGGAGGCCAAGGTGCCCAGTTGCCTGGCGTTGCGGGCGGTCAGCGCCAGCAGCTGCCGGGATGCGGCGGGCGACCTGCCGGCGCGCCTGCTGGGCCGCAAGTTCACGGCCCGCCTGCGCGACCTGCCCGAACTGCCCGGCGGCGTGGAAGCCGACCTGGTGCTGCGCGGCTGGACCCGTGCCGCCACCGCGCGCAGCCAGAGCGCCGAGCCGCGTTCCGGCTCGCGCGGCCTGGAGGCCGACCTGGAGCTCAGCCGCCAGCTGGGGCCGGTGCTGGCCTATGCCGGTCACACCCAGCCGCTGGCCAGCTTCGGCAGCGGCGAGCGCTGGCAGGCCGACTACGCGGGCCTGAAGTGGAAGCCGGCGGTCGGCCAGGTGCTGGAACTGGGCCTGGAGCGCAACCACAACACCCAGACCGCCGAGCAGGACCGGGTGTGGACCCTGCGCTATGGCTACACCGAATCGGCCCGCCGCCGCTGGGGCGTGAGCCTGGCCCGCCAGCTGGATGTGCCGGCCGCACCCTGGCGCGTCACCGCCGGGCTGCAGTGGCAGCTGTGAGGCCCGCTTCGGCGGTGCCAGGCCCCGCAGCGCTGCTTAGTCAAATCTACGTACCCGCTACGTAAGCTGATACGTAGTACGCTTGCCGCCTTCATCACGGAGGTGACAAGGCATGAACAAGGTGTACCCCAGCGCGGCCGAAGCCCTGAAAGGCATCGTGCGCGACGGCCAGATGCTGGCCGTGGGCGGCTTCGGGCTGTGCGGCATTCCCGAGGCGCTGATCGACGCGCTGCGCGACAGCGCGGTGAAGGACCTGACGGTCATCTCCAACAACGCGGGGGTGGACGGCTTCGGCCTCGGCAAGCTGCTGGCCACGCGCCAGATCCGCAAGATGATCTCCAGCTACGTGGGCGAGAACAAGGAGTTCGAGCGCCAGTACCTGGCCGGTGAACTGGAACTGGACTTCACGCCCCAGGGCACGCTGGCCGAAAAGCTGCGCGCCGGCGGCGCCGGCATCCCCGCCTTCTTCACCCGCACCGGCGTGGGCACCGTGGTGGCCGATGGCAAGGAAGTGCGCGTTTTCGACGGTGAGCAGTATGTGATGGAGCGCTCGCTGGTGCCCGACGTGTCGCTGGTGAAGGCCTACGCGGCCGACAAGAGCGGCAACCTGCAGTTCCGCAAGACCGCGCGCAACTTCAACCCCAACGTCGCCATGGCCGGCAGGATCACCGTGGTGGAAGTCGAGAAGATCGTCGAGACGGGCACCTTCGACCCCGACCAGGTGCACCTGCCGGGCATCTTCGTGCACCGCATCGTGCTGAACGCCAGCCCCGAAAAACGCATTGAGCAGCGCACCGTGCGCGCCAAGGCCTGAAGGAGAAGCAACATGGCATGGACCCGTGACGAGATGGCGGCGCGCGCCGCGAAAGAACTGGCCGACGGCTACTACGTGAACTTAGGGATAGGCCTGCCCACCCTGGTGGCCAACCACGTGCCCGCGGGCATGGAGGTGTGGCTGCAAAGCGAGAACGGCCTGCTGGGCATCGGCCCCTTCCCGACGGAAGACGAGATCGACCCCGACATGATCAACGCCGGCAAGCAGACCGTGACCACGCTGCCCGGCAGCAGCATCTTCAGCAGCGCCGACAGCTTCGGCATGATCCGCGGCGGCAAGATCAACCTGGCCATCCTGGGCGCCATGCAGGTCAGCGAGAAGGGCGACCTGGCCAACTGGATGATCCCGGGCAAGATGGTCAAGGGCATGGGCGGCGCCATGGACCTGGTGGCCGGTGTGAAGAACGTGGTGGTGCTGATGGAGCACGTGGCCACCAAGAAGGACGGCAGCACCGACCTGAAGATCCTGCCGCACTGCAACCTGCCGCTCACCGGCGTGGGCGTGGTGGACCGCATCATCACCGACCTGTGCGTGCTGGACGTCACCCCCCACGGCCTGAAGATCGTGGAACTGGCGCCCGGCGTCACGCGCGAGGAAGTGCAGGCCAAGACGGGCGTGCAGGTGCACTGACGCAGGTCCACAGCGGCACAGAACAGGGCGTGCATCTGCACGCCCTTTTTCATGGCGCAGGCGGGGCGCAAGCACGGCGCACACGGGGCCGCTTCCCTAACTTTTCATTGATGAATGGGGATTGCCGCGGCACCGGTGCTGCCCTTAGGCTGCCCGGTGTTTTCAACCACCGCGCCCTTCGGTGCGGCCCCAACAGGAGACGACGCCATGGTCACCAAGAAGCCCGCCACTGCCCGCCGGTCCACCACCACCGCCCGCCGCGCCCCTGTCAAGCGCGCTCCGCGCGCCCTGACCCCTGTTGCCGCGCGCGCCGCCACCGCCCGCGTCCAGCTGGCCTTGACCAACGCCACGCCGGTGCTGGCGCCGCAGGCCAACTTTGCCAACGCGTTTGCGGCCTCGCCGCTGCAGGCCCAGAACCTCACGGCCACAATGCTCAGCGCCAACCGCCCGGGCCTGGACAAGCTGAAAGACGCTGCCGAACTGGTGCATGCGGTGTCGGCCTCGGGCGACCTGGCGCGCCGGCGCACCCTGATCGCGGGTTTCCGCGAAGCGCGGGCCGACCTGGCCCTGGTGCACCAGATGGCCATGCTGCCGCAGGAGCAGGCCAACACCTTCATCAAGGACTACCTGGACAACGGCGGTGACCTGGGTGCCGTGTGGCAATGGCTGGGCATGGCCGGCGCGGCGATGCGCGCACCGCGCAGCCGCGCCGCCCGCGCGGCCGCCACCCGCCACTGGGCGGCGCCCCGGGCCCGGGCCGCGCGCGGTGCGGCGCCGGCCGGCAAGCCGCGCGGGGCCAAGGGCTGGTTCGACGATGTGGTCAATGCCGTGGGTGGCGCCATCAATGCGGTGGGCAATGCCATCGGCAACGCCGTCAATTCGGTGGTGGACGCCATCGTGAAGGCCGGCAAGTCCATCGCCGACGCCATCAGCGCGGCGGTGAACTGGACCATCGCGCAGCTGACCGACCTGGTGACCGCGTTGCTGCGTGCCGGCAAGCAGGTGGCCGACATCCTGGCCGCGGCGGTGAGCAAGGGCGTGGCGCAGTTGCAGAAGTACGTGGAAGCGGTGCTGGCCGCCGGGCGCGCGGTCTACGACGTGTTGTCCTGGGCGGTCGGCCAGGTGGCCAGCGCCGCGAACGCCGTGGTGGCCAAGCTGCTGGCGCTGGGCAAGACGGTGGTGGACATGGTGCTGAACGTGGTGGCCATGGGGCGCAACGCGCTCATGGCGGTGTGCCGCGGCCTGATGGCGGCGGGCAAGCGCCTGTTCGACCTGCTGTCGGCGGTGGCCAACCAGGGCTTCGGTGTCATCCGGGCCATGGTGGACGCACTGCTGGCCGCCGGCCAGCTGGTGCGCAACGTGCTGGCCGAGGCGGCGCGCCTGGCCACCAACGCCTGCCGCCAGGTGCTGAGCGCGCTGCTGGCCCTGGGCAAGGCGGTGAAGGAACTGCTGGAAGAAGCCATTGCCGCCGCCGGCACGGTGCTGAACGTGGTGGTGCAGACCCTGCTGGCCCTGGGCCAGAGCCTGGTGCAGGTGCTGCAGGCCACCGCGGCGCTGGTGGCCAACAGCGCCAAGCTGGTGGTGCAGGCGCTCATCGCCATCGGCCGCACGGTGGCCGAGCTGGTGCAGACGGTGGCCACCATGGCCGTCTCCGCGGCCAAGGCCGTCTTCACGGCGCTGATGGCCGCGGGCCAGAAGCTGGTGAACATCCTCACCGCGCTGGCCGGCCGCGCGCTGAGCGCACTGCGCACCGCGCTGGAGGCCTTGCTGGCCATGGGCCAGAGCCTGGCCGCGCTGGTGGCCGAGATCTGCCAGGGCGTGGGTGAAGCCTTCCGCCGAGGCTTCTTCGAAGGCCTGGTGGCGCTGGGCAAGGCGCCGCTGCTGCTGCTGAAGGCGGCGGCCGAGACCAGCGTGTCGGTGCTGCTGCTGGCCTTCGCGGTGGTGATGGAACTGTTCGGTGGCTACAAGCCGCTGTCGTCCATCCCCGGCGCCGTTGAAGAAGCCAAGAAGGTGTTCGGCACCGCCATCCAGCTGGACCGCGTGAAGATCGGCTTTGCCAAGCTGCCGGGTGACGTGATCCGCTACCTGAACATTGAAATGCCGCGCGCCTTCACCACCATGTACCTGCTGAACTTCGGCCCCGGTGCGGTGGTGGACATGCAAACCATCATCCATGAGCTGGCCCATGTGTGGCAGGGCGTGCAGGAAGGGCCGCTGTACATGACCCGTGCGCTGGAAGCGCAGATCGGTGCCGGACTGGACAGCCTGTTCCACGCCGGCCACTACGACGACAGCAAGTCCTATGAAGTGACCGAAGACGCACTGCGCGCCAACGGTGGCGACCTGAAGAAGTTCAACCCCGAGCAGCAGGCCACCATCGTGGAGTTCTACTGGGGCCGCAAGTTCAGCGCGCTGGCGGTGCCGGGTGGTTTCCCGTTCAGCGCAGGTGGCCGGCTGCTGCCGGCGCTGGACCTGCTGGAGCCTTACGCCAAGCAGGTGTTCAAGCCGCTGCGCCCCAGCGCCAGCGCCTTGCTGGGCAGCCAATTGCAGGTGCCAGCCCACTTGATGGCCACGGAAATAGGCACCTCGCTGCGCCGCACCCGCAAAGCCGCGCCTCGCAAGGCAACGCGTCGCGCCGGCTGAGCACGCGTCAGGTGGAGGGCATCGCGCCGGGCCGGTCGTCCAGCGCGATGTCCACCATCAGCGCATTGGCCAGCGCGCCCAGTTCGGCGCGCAGCGCGTCCTGGTTCTGCGCCTGCGGCACCAGCAGGTGTGCGCCCACCTTGAAGGTCTGGCGGCCCTGCACCCCGGTGCGCAGCAGTTCGGTGTGGATGCTCTCGATGCTGATGCCGCGTTCGGCCAGGGTGCGCGTCAGGCGCGCCACGATGCCGGCGCGGTCGTCGCCCACCAGTTCCAGTTCCATGCTGCGCAGGCCGCTGGCCAGCACACCATCGGCGCTGCGGGCGATCATCACCTTCAGGCCCAGGCTTTCCAGCCCCTGCAGCGCGGCAAACAGCCCGTCCGCGTTGGCCGGCGGTACCTCGAAGTGCACCATGCCAGCAAATTCGCCGGCCAGCCGGGTCATGCGGCTGGCGCACCAGTTGGCGCCGTGGCGCTCGGCGCGTTCGGCCAGCGCGTTCACGATGCCGGGCCGGTCGGCGCCCACCACGGTGACCACCAGCGCGGTGGAAGCGGGCGGGGTGTCGTCGGTCAGCACCACGGCCTTGCGGATCATGGGGGCCTTGGTGGCGTAGGTGGTGTCCTGTACCTTGGCGGGCAGTTCCCGAAAGTCGCGCGCATGGCGCACCACCTGGGTCAGCAGGGCCAGGCCCATGGGGGCCAGCGCGCGTTCCCACAGGCTGCGCGCGGTTTCGCCCTTGCCCACGAAGCACCAGTCCTGCGCGGCCAGGGCGCCGGCGTCCCAGCCGTCGGCCAGGTGGTACACCGAGCCGCCGGCGATGGGGTCGCCTTCCAGGATGGTCCATTCCACCGCCGCAATGCCGCGGTGGCGAGGCAGCAGGGAAGGGTGGTAGCCCACACCGCCCAGGCGCGAGCGGGCCAGCGCCTCGTTGCTGACCCGCGCGTGGGTGTGCGCGGCCACGATCAGGTCGGTGCCTTCGGGCACCGCCTCACCGCCCACCAGTTTGGGGTTGGACTGAACGTGCACCGGCAGGCCGGCGGCCTGGGCCGCGAGTGCCAGGCGGTCGTCAGCGGCCGGGGCGACCACGGCATTGATCGTGACCCCCGACTCCCTGCGCAGGGCTTCCAGCACCGAAGCGCCAAAGAAGCGTGAACCGACCAAGGTGCATTGCATGCGCTGTCTCCGATTTTCAGGGCTCTGTTTGGGCTGTCACTGTAGCCGCTGGTTCAGGGGACATTCCCGTGGCGCGGTGTTCCGTGAGCCGGAAAAACCAATATTCAAACAGGGAAAAAAGCCCGTCGGTCTTCTTGACATTCAGCAAGGATGCGCCGAGTCGCAGTCAATGAAATCAAGCACTTAAGTGTCTGGTCCGCGAAATGCTTAGTGAATGGGCAAAAGCAGAACACGTGTTGGGTTCGGGTGCACCGCAGGGCACAGAAGCAGCGGCGCAGGATTGAATTAACTTCAAACCAAGGGACCGGAATGCGATTCAACAAAGTAGCGTTTGCTGCGGCAACTTTGATCCTGGGGCTGTGGGCCGCTTCGGCTCAGGCGTACTTGGTGGATTCCTTGATCGGACAGTCCAACCTGGGCAACTCGGGCGACGCCACCGAGGAGGCCGCTCTGGAGGCGATCCTGGGTTTCAACGTGACCCTGGACACCAAGGTCAACACACCCAATCCAAGCTTGGTGGCCATTCAAGATGGTCCCGGTCAATGGGTGATTGACATTGCGCCGGACACACCGGGCTATTTCCTGCTGAAGATGGGTGTGCCGAATGGTTCTGGTCTGGCGGACACCTACTTCTTTCAGAACATTGGAGAGTTGGACAAGTTGGTGTGGACCGATGCCCAAGTGAACTTCCTGACCGGCGGGGATTGCGGGCTGAACGGGGCGCCGAACTCCTGCAACATCGGACGCTTGAGCCACTACACGACCTTTGACGGAGGTGGTGGCGGTGGCGGCGGCGGGGGGGGTGGCAATGCACCCGAACCCGCTACGCTGGCTTTGGTGGGCCTGGCCTTGGCCAGTGCGGGTTGGGCATCGCGGCGCCGCAAGGGCTGACCAGGGCCGTATCCGCAAACAACCCGCCGCAGCGGGTTGTTTGCTTTTTGGCAGGCTGTTGCGGTCCGCGGTTCCCGTGTCACTGATTGACGGTCACCGATGCGCTGCCTCGGTTGCCTGCCGCGTCGTCCACCACCAATTGCAGGGTGTGGCTTCCGGCGCTGGTCTTGCGGGTGTTCCAGGCCCACGACAGACTCGCACCGGTGCCGCTGGCCACCAGTTTGCCGTCCAGGAAGAGTTGCTGCTTCAGCCCCGCGCTGCCGCTGTTGTCGCTGGCGCTGGTGCTCACAGGGACATTGCCACTCACGGTGCTGCCAGCGAGTGGGTTCTTGATTTGCACTGATGGGGGCGTGGTGTCGGCCACCACCGGATTGGCCACCGTCACATTCACCGTGGTGGAGGCTTTGCTGTTGCCCGCAGCGTCATAGGCCGTGGTCGCCAGGCTGGCCGAACCGTTGGCCACTTTCGTGCTGTCCCAGGTGAACTGGTAGGGCGCGGTGGTGTCCGTGGCCAAGAGGCTGCCGTTCACCCGCAGTTCCACGCGAGCCACCCCGACGTTGTCGCTGGCGCTTGCGTCCACCGCCACCAGCCCACTGACACTGGCGCCGGCCAGGGGATTGGCAATGGCCGTTGCCGGCGGCAGGGTGTCGGCGGCAGAGGCCGCGAGGGCAGCAGCCACCGCGGCCGGTGCGTTGACACGGCCGTAGCCAAAGTAGATGTCACGCCCGACCGCCCCCAGGTCCGTGGCGGAGGAATACAAGGCCGTTTCCAATTGCGCTGGTGTCAGTGCCGGCCTGGCGGCCATCATCAGCGCCACCACGCCGGCGGTCACCGGGCTGGCGAACGACGTTCCATTCCAGGCTGTGTAGCCGCCGCTGCGGTCGGTGGTCCAGATGCCGACGCCTGGGGCGGACATGGCGACGAAGCTGCCGTAACTGGACCAAGTGGCCTTGGCGTCGGCGCTGTCGGTGGCCGATACCGGGATCATGGTGGTGGTGGGTGCGATGCCTTCATCGATGCCGTTGTTGCCGGCACACACGACGACCAGCCCGCCCTTGTTCTTCATGTACTGCGCGGCGCTTTGCACGCTGGCACTGCCAGCCACGCCAACGTAGCTGATGTTGGCCACGCGCGCGCCGTTGTCTGCGGCCCAGGTCAGTCCCTGCGCCACGGTGCTCCAGTAGGCGTAAGCCGTCGGGTCGGCAATGCGCACCGGCATGATCTTCGCGGCCCCGGCCACGCCCGCCACGCCAATGGCGTTGTCGGTGGCCGCAGCGGCCGTGCCCGCCACTGCCGTGCCATGGCCGTGCGGGTCGCTGGTGTCGCTGTTGTAGTTGTAGAAATTCCAACCCGGCACCAGGCGCGAGACCAGGTCGGCGTGGCTGCTCGTCACACCGGTGTCCAGCACGGCGATCGTCACGCCCGCGCCCTGGGAGGTGTCCCATGCTGCCCCGGCGTTGATCTTGCCCAGGTGCCATTGGCTGCCCAGGTACGGGTCGTTGCTCACATAGCCTGGCGCGACCCGGCGGTCCAGTTCTGCGAACTTCAGCAAGGGGTGGTGGGCCAGCAACTGCTGCACGGCCACTTCCGAGGCATGGGCAGGCAGGTCCACGATGTGCAGGTCGGTGTTGCCGACGCGACGCGCCACGCCGCGATGCGGCTGCAGCACCTTGGCCAGATCAGCGGCCGACAAGCCGGCGCGTGTCTGCAGCAGCAGGCGACCCGGTGCCCATTCCTGGGTCTGGCCCAGGGCCATGGGGCCGCACAAAAGGCACAGAGACGCCAGCGCGATGTCGCGCATCTTGTTCCCACGATGTCCCACGACGTTCTTCCTCGAACAGCGGGCCTCAATGCCGGAGGGCCGTGGCTGCCGATCAACGAGCGGGACGGATCACGGGACACGGCCTGCGTGCCCGGCATGTCACGCACCCCCAAGCATGTGAGGGTGCCTGCTCGATCTGGCAGTCCAGCCGTCCTGGGACCGAAGCCCTTTAGACCGATGACTTTGCGCACCGCGCTTTCGCGCGGGATGCCCTTGACAGACCTTTGACAGCTCTGAACATTGGTTGCGTTGGCAACCTTTCAGCGCAGACAAGCCATTGTGTGCGAGTGCATTTCGTTACCCGGCTGTGATGTGTCAAATTTGCCGCAGCGTGGCGCGCATTCCGGTGCAACGGGATGTCACTGGTGTGCATGTTTGCGCACCGGGCCGCGGTCAGCGCTCAGCGGTTGTCGGCGGCCGGGCGGCCACGGCGAAGACCTGCACGCCGGGTTGCGCGTTCAGGGCCTGCAGCACCTCTGCGCCGAAACGGCGCGATCCCGCCAAGGTGCACTTCATCGATCGTTCACCTTGAATTGGTGATGACTTCGCCGAGCGCCCTGGGCATGGGCCGCGCGGCGGGTGGCGCGTCAGCGAATGGCCACCGGGTTGATCATGGACTGTACCGAGCCCTGGTACTTGTTCTGGCCCAGCACGAACATGAACTCGTAGGCCTTGTCCTTGGCCAGTTCGGCGGTGTTGATGTTCTCCAGGATGTAGGTGCCGTTCATCGGCAGCAGGATCTGGTGCACCTCGAACACGCCGGCGCCTTGCTCGAAGGGAATGGCCTCCACCGCCCAGGTGTCGGCGCCCACCGCCACCACGCCCTTGCTGACCAGGTAGCGGGCGCCTTCGCGGCCGATGCCGGGCTCCACCGAGCCATAGCGCTTGGGGTCGCTGTCGATCAGGCTGAGCCAGCCGGTGTGGAAGATCACCACGTCGCCCTGGCGGATCTCCACGCCCTGCTTCTTGGCCACGGCCTCGATCTCGGCCTTGTTGAACGCGGTGCCTTCCTTGACCACGGGCACGCCGTAGTGCGCCGCCATGTCCAGCAGCACGCCGCGCGTCACCATGGGGGGCACCTTGTCGGCGCCCAGCTTCTTCAGCCCGCCGATGCCGGCGAATTCACCCCACTTGTTGCCGTTGTAGTAGCGGTCGCCGATGCCGATGTGGCCCAGCCCGTCCAGCTGGGTGCCGATGCCGGTCCAGCAGTTCAGGATGTCGTCGTTGTAGGTGGTCTTGGTGGGGCCCAGGCCGTCGGCGTTGCCGACCTGGCCCGGCTGCACGATGTAGATGGAGCAGGTGCGCGGCGGGTAGGCCGGCGTGCTGGTGTTCACCGTGATGCCCAGGGAATACACCTTGCCGGCCTTCACCAGCCGGGACGCCTGCAAGGCCAGGTCGGGTGTCAGGTAGTTGGCCGCGCCCAGTTCGTCGTTGGCGCCCCACTTGCTGGGGTACCAGCTGGCCGCTTGTGCCAGCGCGGCGGTGGTGGCGGTGCAGGCCAGGGCGGCCGCAATGAACGCTTTCAGTCGTGTCATGCCATGCTCCTCTTGGTGTGGAACGCTGGGGCACCTTGGCGGTGCCGCGGCGAGGGCTTCGGCGTCGCCGAAGGAGGTGCATTCTTTGCGCGCTGTCGTCCAACGTGTGCTGGGTATTCCCCAGGCTGGTGGTGTCGCCGGTTTGACAGTGTGCACCGCCCGCTTCCGCTGGGCGGCAGCCAGCGGGCCGGCGGCTTCAGGCCTGGGCGAATCCCCGGACCAGCTCACGCGTGAGCTGGGCGGCCGGCACCGCACGGCAGCCGCGCGTGTTCTGGCCTGCCCACAGCGGGCTGAAATCGCCACTGCCCCGGGCCTCGGCCCAGGCGCGCAGCGGCGCGATGGCGGCGGTGGCCAGCGGGAAGGCGGGCGCGGCGTCGCTCATGGCGCCCAGTTCGCGCATCAGGTGGTTGACGATGCCGCGTGCCGGCCGACCGGTGAACAGGCGCGTCAGCGCCGTGTGTGCTGCGCTGTCGCGCACCAGCGCCGCGCGGTGCACGGCGCTGGTGCTGCATTCGTTGCACAGCAGGTAGGCGGTGCCCACCTGCACGCCGGCCGCGCCCAGCGCCATGGCAGCGGCCACACCGGGCGCATCGGCGATGCCGCCGGCGGCGATCACCGGCACGTCCACCGCCTTCACCACCTGCGGCAGCAGCGCGAAGCTGCCCATCTGTTCGCTGAGGTCGTCGCTCAGGAAATGGCCGCGGTGCCCACCGGCTTCCAGGCCCTGCGCAATGACGGCGTCGGCGCCGTGCTGTACCAGCCAGCGCGCTTCGGCCACCGTGGTGGCACTGGCCAGCACTTTGGCGCCCCAGGCCTTCACCTGGGCCAGCAATTCGGGCGCGGGCAGGCCGAAATGAAAACTCAGCACCGCGGGCTTGAACTCGGCCAGCAAGCGCACAGCCTCGGCGCTGAAGGGCTGGCGCCCGGCTCCGGCGGGCAGGGCGTTCACATCCAGCCCCGCTTCGGCATAGAAGGGCGCCAGCGCCGCGCGCCAGGCGGCTTCACGCTCCGCCTCGGGCGTGGGCGGCGTGTGGCAGAAGAAATTCACGTTGAACGGCGCCTTCGTGCCGGCCTGCAGTGCAACCAGCTCCGACCGCAGTTGCTCCAGCGTGAGCATGGCCGCCGGCAGCGAGCCCAGCGCGCCGGCTTCGCACACCGCCAGCGCCAGCGCATGGCCCTGGACGCCGGCCATGGGCGCCTGCACCAGCGGCCAGCGGGTGCCCAGCAACTGCTGCAGCGTCATCGCGGCCCCACAGCGCCTTCCACCGGCCAGGGGGTGCTGCCCAGCCGTTCCAGCCGCATTTCGAAGATGCGTTGCGGCGCCTGGCCCTCCACCAGGCGTTCGCCCACCTCGTCCCACACGCCGTCCTTCACCGTGGCGGTGTAGCGGATGGTGGCCGGGCCGGCAGGAACGCGCCAGACGAAGCCGTCGGGCTTCAGTTCGAAGGCGAAATCACCCTGGTGGCCCTGGGCGTGCGAGCGGAAGCGGTACTTCTTTTCTTCCGGGTCGAAGGACACCACCGCGAAGGCGTTGAACTTCACCGTGCCGTCGGGCGCGTGGCCGCGGCCTTCAATCAGGCGCAGCGTGCCGTCCAGGAAGGGCCCGACCCGCTCGGTCTGCGTCATCGCCAGCGACTGTCCGCCGGGCAGGAACAGGCGGGCCGGGCCGCGCCAGGTGCCGTCCAGAAAGGCCAGCGGGGCGATGGCCTGGCGCTGGGCCTGCATCAGGGCGGCGCCGTCCGGTGGGCCGGCGCTGTGGCCCGGCAGGGGCAGGGCCCAGGCCAGCAGAAAGGGAAGGGCCGACAGTTTGGAAGCGGGGCTTCGGTGCATGGGCGGTTTCAGGCGTGGCCAGCCGGCTTGGCTGCCGCGCCAGTCTATCGCCCGAGGCTAGAAGCTCAGCACCTGCCAGCCCTGGTGGGCCACCGCGGGCACCACGGCCTGCCACTGCGCCCGCGCGTGCTCGGCCTGGGCGCGGCTGACGAAGGGCCACCACACCACCAGCCAGCGGCCCTGCAGCGGCATCACCTCCAGGTGGGTGGCGGTGGCGTGGGGCTCCAGGCTGACCAGGTCGCGCAAGTTGGCCAGGTCGTGCTCGGCCAGGGCCTTGGTGGCCGCCGGCCGGCTGGCCAGCGCGAACAGGTCCAGCGGATGGTCGCGGCTGCGCGGCGCGGTGGCGGACGCCGCATCGGCCAGCGCGCGCGGGGCGATCAGCGGCGCGGGTCGGGCGTGCAGGCTGGGTGGGGCCGAAGCGGCGGACGTCGCGGGTGGTTTCACCGGTGCGGCGTCGGCGGGTTGTGCCGTCGCGGTGTGGTCTTCGGTGGCGGCGGGGACAGGAGGGTGGTGGGCGCCGGTGCCGACCGCCGACGCCGCGTGCGCGCTGGCTGTGGCAGGGGCCGCGTGCTCGTCTTGTGCCGGAACCGCTGCGGACGCGCCCGACGCCGCCACCGCTGGGGCTGGCGCTGCGGCGGCGGCAGGCGCCGACGCCGCGGGGGGTGCCGGCTTGGCATGCGCCACCTGCGCCGCACTGGCTGCGGCGGACGCGGCAGACGCCGCTGCTGGGTGCGCAACCGGCCGCAGCCACCAGGCCAGGCCACCCACCACCGCGGCCAGCACCAAGGCCGTGGCGCCGGCACCGGCGGCCATGCGCTGGGGCGACCAGCGCCAGTGCCTGGGGCCGATCACCGGGCCGGCGTCGCCGGGTGCCAGCAGCAGGCGCAGGCGGCGCCCGTCGGCTTCAATGGCGGCGGTGATCAGGTAGCGCTGATCCGGCGCGTCCGCGGCCGGCTTTGCGCCCAGGCCCACGTCGCGCTGCGGCCAGGCGCGGCTGCCGGGGCGTTGGGCGGTGGCATGGCGGGCGGCAAAACGGCGCAAGCGACGCAGCGGCAGCGCGTCCGCGAAGCGCTCGTCAAAGGCCGGTTGCGGCCCCTTCTTGCCCTGGGGCACGAAAGGCAGGGCCACCACGCCCACGCTTTGCACCTGCTCGGCGCGGATGCGGCGAGCCAGCCGGTGCCGGTTGTGCCAGGCCAGCACGCGCAGCACCACGGCCTGGGCCAGGCTGTCGTCGGCGGCGGGCAGGGCTTCGCCGGGGTGGTGCACTTCGTCCTCGGGCCGCAGCGTGGGCACCACGCTGGGCGGGCCGCCATGGCGCTCGGGCAGCACCAGGGTGTCCGCCGGCGTGGCCGTGGGGGGCGGCGCGGCGTCGGTGACGGCGTCGGAGGCGGTGATGGGGTCGCTCGCTTGCATGGGCTTCTCTGCCGCATATCGGCAAAGCGCCCTTGGCACTTGAGCGTTTCAGCGCGGTGACGCCTTCAGGGCCGCGGCGCATTCACGCACCAGGGCCGGGCCGCGGTAGATGAGCCCGGTGTAGACCTGCACCAGGTCGGCCCCGGCGGCGATCTTGGCGCGGGCGTCCTCGCCGCTCATCACGCCGCCCACACCGATGATGGGAAAGCCCGGGCCCAGCGCGCTGCGCAGCGCGCGGATCACCTTGTTGCTGGCTTCGCGCACCGGCGCGCCGGACAGGCCGCCAGTTTCGTCGGCATGGGGCAGGCCGGCCACCGCGTCGCGCGAGATGGTGGTGTTGGTGGCGATGACGCCATCCATGTGGTTCTTCTGCAGCGTGGCGGCGATCACCTGCACCTGGGTTTCGTCCAGGTCGGGGGCGATCTTGAGGAACATGGGCACCGTGCGGCCATGGCGTGCCTTCAGCGCTTCACGGCGCTGGTTCAGGGCGCCCAGCAGCGCATCCAGCGCTTCGTCGCTTTGCAATGCGCGCAGGTTCTTGGTGTTGGGGCTGGAGATGTTCACGGTGACGTAGTCGGCATGCGGGTACACACCGTCCAGCGCCAGCAGGTAGTCGTCCACCGCGCTTTCGATCGGCGTGACCGCGTTCTTGCCGATGTTCAGGCCCAGCACCCCACCGTCGGCACGGAAGCGCCGCGCGCGCTGCACGTTGGCCAGGAAGGCGGCCAGGCCTTCGTTGTTGAAACCCAGGCGGTTGATCAGCGCATTCGCCTCGGGCAGGCGGAACATCCGTGGCTTGGGGTTGCCGGGCTGGGGCTGGGGCGTGACCGTGCCCACCTCGATGAAGCCGAAGCCCATGTCGCCCAGGCCGTCGATGCAGCGGCCGTTCTTGTCCAGCCCCGCGGCCAGGCCGATGCGGTTGGGAAATTTCAGACCTGCGACGGTGACGGGGTCGGCGATGCGGCGCTCGCGCCACAGGCGCCGCGCGGGGGTGTGCTGCAGGGCCGCGATGCTGTCGAGCGTGAGTTCGTGGGCGCGTTCGGCGTCCAGCCCGAACAGGAAGCTGCGCGCCAGGGAGTAGGGTGCCAAAGCCATAATCCGCAGATTGTCGCCCAGGCCCCTGGGCGTACTTTTTTCGAGCACAGGCGAATGAACCAAGACGAACTCAAGGCCCTGGTGGGCCGCGCCGCCCTGGACCACGTGGTGCCCGGCAGCGTGGTGGGCGTGGGCACCGGCAGCACGGTGAACTGCTTCATCGACGCGCTGGCCGGCATGAAGGACCGCATCGCCGGCGCCGTGTCCAGTTCGGACAAGAGCACCCAGCGGCTTCAAGCCCTCGGCATCCGCGTGCTGGACGCGGGCCAGGTGCAGCGCATCCCGGTGTACATCGACGGTGCCGACGAGATCGACGGCCGCGGCAACATGATCAAGGGCGGCGGTGCCGCGCTCACGCGCGAGAAGATCGTGGCCGACCTGGCCGAGCGCTTTGTCTGCATTGCCGATGCCAGCAAGCGCGTGGACGTGCTGGGTGCCTTTGCCTTGCCGGTGGAGGTGATCGCGATGGCGGCGCCGCAGGTGGCGCGCCGTTTCGCTGAACAGTTCGGCGGCACGGCCACGCTGCGCGCCGGTGTGCTCACCGACAACGGCCACCCCTTGCTGGACGTGAAGGGCTTGTCGATCACCGACCCGCTGGCGATGGAGACCGAAGTGAACCAGTGGCCCGGCGTGGTGTGCGTGGGCATCTTCGCCCGCCACCGCGCCAGCGTGTGCCTGCTGGGCACGCCGCAAGGCGTGCAGACCCTGCGCTACGACTGACGCGCCGCCCGCGCCGCCCGCGCGGTGAACCGCGCCACGTCCACCGCGTCCAGCAGGGCGGACGCCAGCGGCACCGGCGCGCCGCTGATCCAACTGGCCAGCACTTGCGCGCCCAGCAGGCTTTGCGCGATGCCGCGCGAGCCGAGCGCGGTGTGCACGTACAGGCCGGGCACGCGCGGCAGGCGCCGCGGCTGGTCCAGGCGCGCCGACCCTGCGGTGGCTGCGGGAACCGGGCCCAGCAGCGGCAGCCGGTCCGGCGCCAGCAGGCGCCAGCCGACACGGCCGGGCAGGGTGGCGGCATCGACGCCCGCCAACGGCCAGCCGGTGAGTTGGGCCAGGCGGTCCAGGTTGATGCGGTGGTCGGCTTCGCGCACGGTGCAGTCGTCGTCGCCGTCTTGGGTGGTGGCGCCACACAGCAGCGTGCCGTCGGGCAGGCTGAGGGCGTAGCCGGCGCCGGCCAGCGGACGGGCCAGTTGGCCGCCGGGCGAGCTCGATGGTGGCAGCAGGCTCACCTGCCCCCTTGCGCGCTGCGTCGCCGGCCAGGCGTTGCCGCAGAAGGGCGCAGCCAGGCGCGCCGCGTCGTGCGCGTTGGCCAGCACCAGCACGTCGGCCTGGTAACTGTCGCCGCCGGCCACCTCGGCCTGCCAGGCGCCGCCGCGCGGTGCCACCTGTTGCACGGGGGCGTTGAAGTGGCAGCGGATGCCCTCGCCTTGCAGCAAGAGGGCTGTGAGCGCGGCCGGGCTGACCCAGCCGCCACCCGGGTAGAACCAGCCGGGTGCCGCGCCCGGCAGATCACCCAGGCCCGCCAAGGCCCTGGCCGCAGCACCGTCCAGCGCCTGCACATGGTCGGCAGGCAGGCCCGCGCGGGCCAGGCGTTCCTGCATGACCACGAGGTCCAGCGCTGGCTCCAGCCGCAGCAGTCCGTCCACGGCGCCTGGCAGCTGGCCGGTCTTCACGAGCGGGCGCAGCGTTCTTTCAGCCAGCAGGGCACAGGCCCGGAACCAGCGTGCGTGCGGGGCATCGCCCGCATGCACGACGCCATGGAACAGGCCGCCGGCGTTGCCCGATGTGCGCTGGGCTGGTCCGGGCGCAGCGTCCAGCACGGTGCAGGCCACGCCCTGGGCTGCCAGCGCGTGGGCCGTGGCCGCGCCAGCCAGGCCGGCGCCAATGACGATGGCGCTGCGGCATGGCGCGGCGGCCTGGCGCCCGGGAGGCGGTGCGGCCTGGAAGCGGGGGGCGAAACGGCCTGTGGTGAATGCCGCGTGGTCCGGGTGGCCGGGCACCTCCCGCAAGTCGAAACCGTCTCGCGCCAGTTGCTCGCGCAGCGATGCGTCGGTGTTGTGCGCCAACAGCGTGGCGCCTGGAGCGGCCAGGCGCGCCAGGCGCGGCGCCCGCCCGGGCGGTTTGTCCCGCAGGCACAACGCGTCCACCTGGGCCACCCATTGCGGCAGCATCGTGGCCGCATCGCCACGGGCCAGCAACAGGGTCACGCGGCCGGCGTCCAGCACCAGGCGATGGATGTCGGGCGTGGCCGGTGGCCAGGCGGCCAGCAACTCGTCGGCCAGCGCGGCCCAGGCTGAACCCGTGTGGGCGCGCTGCAGCGTTTCACCTGTGCAAGGCGGCTGGGTGTCCATGGCCAGGAACCACAGCCGCGCGGGCCGCTGCGGGTCGTCACGCCAGGCCGCCCAGGTCGCCAGGAAGTTGTGGCCGGTGTCGAAGCCGGTGTCCAGCACCACGAAGCGCGCGCGGCCGCGCCAGCGTAGCGGCAGTTCCAGGCTGGCCAGGAACTGCTGCGGGGCCAGGGCTGGCGCTTCGTTCAAGGGCCGCCCCATGACAAAGGGCACCCGGAGGTGCCCTTGTGCGTGCGGCATGCGGTGGGCATGCTCAGCCAGAGTGGCGCGTCAGACGCGCTTGCGGTATTCGTGCGTGCGGGTGTCGATTTCGATCTTGTCGCCCTGGGCCACGAAGATGGGCACCGGGATCTCGAAGCCGGTGGCGATCTTGGCCGGCTTGAGCACCTTGCCGGACGTGTCACCCTTGACCGCGGGTTCGGTCCAGGTCACTTCGCGCACCACGCTGGTGGGCATTTCCACCGAGATGGCCTTGCCGTCGTAGAACACCACTTCCACCTTCATGCCGTCTTCCAGGTACTGGATGGCGTCGCCCATGTTTTCGGACTCGATGTCGAACTGGTTGTACTCGTCGTCCATGAAGACGTACATCGGGTCGGCGAAGTAGGAGTAGGTGCACTCCTTGTGTTCCAGGATCACCTGGTCCATCTTGTCGTCGGCCTTGAACACCACTTCGGCGCCGGAGGCGTTCAGCAGGTTCTTCATCTTCATGCGCACGGTGGCGGCACCGCGACCGCCGCGGCTGTATTCGGTCTTCAGCACGACCATCGGGTCCTTGCCTTGCATGATGACGTTACCGGCGCGGATTTCCTGGGCGAGTTTCATGGCGTGTTTCCAGCAAAGGGGGTGCGCGCACGGGGGTACGGATGTGGCTGCCCGGCGTTCGGGCGGCGCTTGTACGCGCAAAGCCCTAGATTCTAGCCGGCTTCGGCGGGCCGCCCGGATTGCGCCAGCACAAAGGCCAGCAACTGCGTCACGAGATCGTCCTGGGCCAGCAACTGGCCGCGCCAGGCTTGGGCCTGGGTTCGCCAGCCCCTGCCACGGGGCAGGGCCGGTGCCAGGCCCGCTGGCGCCAGGCCGTTCCAGGTCCGCCACACCGCCGTCACCGGGCCCGCCACGCGGGCCGGGGCACCGGCCAGGAATCGGTCCAGGAAGGCTTGCAGCTTGCTCACGTGGGCGCCATCGTCCTGCGGGTAGATCTGCCAGACAAAGGGTGCCCCGGCCCACTGGGCGCGGACAAAGGAATCTTCACCCCGCACGAAGTTCAGGTCGGCGCACCACAGAGCGCGGTCGAAGTCGGCCTGCGTCAGCCAGGGCAGGGCGACGGCACGCAGCGATCCGCTTCGCAGTCCGGCGCCCAGCAACCGCTGCACCTGGTGGCTGGCCGCGCCCTGCGCCGCAAGCAGCAGCCGGGGCGGCCCCATGGCCAGGGCCTGCAACAGGGCCGGCAAGGCCGGGTTGTCGTAGCAGAACAGGGTGACGACCTCTTCGCCCGGCAGGCGGGCCCAGCCTTGCTGTACCAGCCAGGCGTCGCGGTCGAAGGCTTCGCACGCCGCGATCAGGCCAGGTTCGCGCAACAGGCCGCCGGTATGGGGCGTGAAGCCGGGGTAGAAGAAGTGCTTGAGCAAGCCGCGTCCCGGGCCGGCCATCTGCGGCGACGGCAGGCCGTGGCAGCGTTCCACATAGCCCTCGGCGCTGAGGTATTCCAGGTTGACCCAGGCCGGCGCGGGCCTTTGCGCGGCCATGGCCTGCACGAAAGCCGGTGGCGGGTCGCAGCCGAAGGCCTCGACCACCGCGTCGCCGGGCTCCACCACGGGCGGCGTGCTGGTCCAGGGGATCACCTGCACGCCCGGGGCGCCTGCGGGCGCGATGTGACCCAGCGGCGCCGGCTCGTCGATCCACAGTCGCACCGTCTGCCCGCGCGCGGCCAGGTCCGCCGCCAGGCGCCAGCACACGCCGGCATCGCCCAGGTTGTCGATGACGCGGCAGAACAGGTCCCAGCGCAGGGTGGGTGCAGGTGGCGTTGGGCGCATGGCGGGCATTATCGAAGCGGCACAATGCGCCGCGATGAGCGAGGAGCCCCCACCCACCCGCCCCGAACCCGTGCCCGCACCCGAGAGCGACGCGGTGCGCGAACGCCTGCTGGCGGAAGTGGCCGCGCTGCCGGTGCTGCCCGGCGTGTACCGCTACTTCGACGCCCAGGGCAACCTGCTGTACGTGGGCAAGGCGCGGCAACTGAAGAAGCGCGTGTCCAGCTACTTCCAGAAGGACCACGGCGGCACCCGCATCGGGCTGATGGTGGCGCGCATCGTGCGCATGGAAACCACCGTGGTGCGCAGCGAGGCCGAAGCCCTGCTGCTGGAAAACAACCTCATCAAGTCGCTGAACCCCAAGTTCAACATCCTGTTCCGCGACGACAAGAGCTACCCCTACCTGAAGCTCGTCACGCACGCCTTCCCGCGCCTGGCCTACTACCGCGGTGCGGTGGACCGCAAGCACAGCTACTTCGGTCCCTACCCGGGCGCCTGGGCGGTGAAGGAAACCATTCAGTTGTTGCAGAAGGTGTTCCGCCTGCGCACCTGCGAAGACACGGTGTTTGCCAACCGCTCGCGGCCCTGCCTGCTGTACCAGATCCGCCGCTGCTCGGGCCCCTGCGTGGGCCTGGTCAGCCCGGCCGATTACGCGCGCGATGTGGACGAGGCCAAGACCTTCCTGCTGGGCGATTCCGACGGCGTGATCGGTTCGCTGCAACAGCGCATGCAGGCGCTGTCCGATGCGCTGGAGTTCGAGCGCGCCGCCCAGGTGCGCGACCAGATCGCCGCGCTGTCGCGCGTGCTGCACCAGCAGAGCATGGACGAAAGCAGCCTGTCGGCGCGCGAGCGCGATGTGGACATCCTGGCCGTGCGGGTGCAAGGCGGTCGCGCCTGCGTGAACCTGGCCATGGTGCGAGGTGGCCGCCACCTGGGCGACCGCGCTTATTTTCCGGCCCACGTGGAAGAGGCCACCGCGGTGGCGCTGGAACAGGCCGATGAACTGGAGTCCGCCGAAGCCAGCGAGCGCCTCACGCCCGAGCAGCAGGTGCTGGAAGCCTTCATCGCCCAGCATTACCTGGAACACGCGCCGCCGCCCGCGCTGGTGACCAGCCACGCGGTGGACCGCAGCCTGCTGGCCGCCTTGGGCCAGCAGACCGGCGTGAAGATGGCCGCCCAGCACCAGCCGCGTGAACAGCGTCGGCTGTGGCTGGAGATGGCGGTCAAAGGCTGTGAGCTGGCGCTGGCGCGGCTGCTCGCCGAAGAAGGCTCGCAGCGCGAACGCACCCGCGCGCTGGTGGACGCGCTGGACCTGGGCGTGGACAACCTGGACACATTTCGTATCGAGTGTTTTGACATCAGCCACACGGCCGGTGAGGCCACCCAGGCATCGTGCGTGGTCTATGAAAACCACGCGATGCGCAACGCCGAGTACCGACGCTTCAACATCACCGACATCACCGGTGGCGATGACTACGCCGCCATGCGCCAGGTGCTGACGCGCCGTTATGCCAAGCTGGCCGAGGCCGCCGCCACCGGTGCCGCCCGCCTGCCGGACCTTGTGCTGGTGGACGGCGGCCGTGGCCAGGTGGCCATGGCGCGCGAGGTGTTCGAGGAACTGGGCCTGGACCTGGCCTTGATCGCCGGGGTTGAGAAAGGCGAAGGCCGCAAGGTGGGCCTGGAAGAACTGGTGTTTGCCGACGGCCGGCCCAAGGTGCATTTGGGCCATGACTCGGCCGCGCTGATGCTGGTGGCGCAAATTCGCGACGAGGCGCATCGCTTTGCCATCACCGGCATGCGCGCCCGGCGTGCCAAGGTGCGCACTTCGGGCAGCAAGCTGGAAGACGTGCCCGGCGTGGGCCCGAAAAAGCGGGCCAAACTGCTGCAGCGTTTTGGCGGCGTGCGTGGTGTCACGGCCGCCAGCGTGGACGACCTCGTCGGCGTGGACGGGATTTCAAGAGAACTGGCAGAGGAGATCTATCGTGTCCTGCACTGAAACGCCGCGCGCGGCCTTCCCGAACCGGTGCCCCGTGGCGCTGGCCTGCTGGGCCACCCTGGCCGGCCTGGTGGCGGTGGCGGGTTGTGCCCACCGGCAGGAGCCGGCGCCGGTGGTGAGCCCGGGCGTCCGGCCCGCCGCCGCGCCCAACCCGATGATGCCCACGCCAGCCGCCCCGGCCCGCGCCGCCACCACGCGCAACTGGGACGAATGGCAACGCCAGGCCGCCCAACGCATCGTGCAGGCCAACCCCAACGGCAGCTACATGGGCGACGTCAAGCAGCCGCTGCTGGCCATTCCCGTGCTGGAGGTGGAACTGCATGGCGACGGCAGCATCCGCAACATCGTGGTGTCGCGCAGGCCGGGCCAGGCGCCCGAGACCCTGCAGATGGCCATCGACGCGGTGCGCCGTGCCGAGCCCTTCGCGCCGGTGTCGCACCTGCCGCGCCCCTGGAAGTACACCGAGGTCTTCCTGTTCAACGACCAACGCCGCTTCAAGCCGCGCACGCTGGACGATTGATCGCGGCCGCGCGCACCTGAGCACCGGGGCGCGCTGCAAAAGGCCGGCACAATCGGCCCATGTTCTTCACGGTTCCGACGCTCATCACCTGGGCCCGCATCGCGGCGATTCCCTTGATCGTCGGCGTGTTCTACCTGCCCTTGGACGTGGCCACACGCAACCTGGTGGCCACCGTGCTGTTCGTGGCCTTTGCGCTGACCGACTGGCTGGACGGCTACCTGGCGCGCCGCATGAACCAGACGTCCACCTTCGGCGCCTTCCTGGACCCGGTGGCCGACAAGTTCCTGGTCTGCGCCGCGCTGCTGGTGCTGGTGGAACTGGGGCGCGCGCATGCATTGGTGGCGCTGGTGATCATCGGCCGCGAAATCGCCATTTCGGCCCTGCGTGAATGGATGGCCCAGATCGGCGCGTCGCGCAGCGTGGCGGTGCACATGCTGGGCAAGGTGAAAACGGCCACGCAGATGGTGTCGATTCCCTTCCTCCTGTACGACATGCCGCTGCTGGGCCTGCTGGACACGCACCGCTGGGGCACCTGGCTGCTGTACGTGTCCGCGGTGCTGACCATCTGGTCGATGATTTACTACCTGCAAAAGGCATTGCCGGAGATTCGCGCCAAGGCGCGCTGACCGCATGCTTGCATCGCGCGACCGCGCCTTGGAGGAGCCAGCGCGCGACCGCGCGCTGGTGGGCGCCATGCCCTGGGTGTTCGTGCTGATCTGGAGCACCGGCTTCGTGGTGGCGCGCTACGGCATGCCGCATGCGCCGCCCTTCGGCTTCCTGGCCTGGCGCTACGCCTTGTCGCTGCTGGCGCTGGGCCTGTGGATCGCGCTGGCACGCGCCCCGTGGCCGCGCGAGCGCGGGCAATGGGCGCACCTGGCCGCCACCGGCTGCTTGATGCATGCCGGCTACCTGGGCGGCGTGTGGGCCGCGGTGAAGCACGGCATTCCCGCCGGCACGGTGGCGCTGATCGTCGGGCTGCAGCCGCTGCTGACCGCGGCCTGGGTCAGCCTGACGTCGCCAACCCATCGGCTGCAATGGCGCCAGTGGCTGGGGCTGCTGCTGGGCCTGGGTGGCTTGGTGCTGGTGGTGTGGCGGCGCATGCAGGGCGGCGAGGTCACCTCGCTGAACCTGGGGCTGTCGGTGGCGGCGCTCTTTTCCATCACCGCGGGCACCCTGTACCAGAAGCGCTTCGTGCAGCCGCTGGACGTGCGCAGCGCCAGCTTCATCCAGCTGTGTGCGGCACTTCTGGTGAGCCTGCCGGTGGCACTGATGGAAACCGAACCGGTGCGCTGGCACCCGCAGTTGCTGGGGGCCCTGGCCTGGTCGGTGGGCGTGCTCACGCTGGGCGGCAGTTCGTTGCTGTACCTGTTGATCCAGCGCGGTGCGGCCACCGTGGTGGCCAGCCTCATGTACCTGGTGCCGCCTTGCACGGCCTTGCTGGCTTGGTTGCTGTTCAACGAGGTGATGACATGGACCATGGCGGCCGGCATGGCGGTCACGGTGATGGGGGTGGGCCTGGCGGTTCACGGCTCGCACCCCAAGGCACTCATTTCGTCACCGAAGCACCCCCTGAATGCGCAGGGTTCACGAGGGGAATCCGCATAGAATCCGCCTTCCGTGCTTGACACAGGGTGGGGTGGTGGCTGTAATTCCGTGCGTCTTGAGCGCGCTTCAGTTGCGCTGACGCTGGCGGCTTTTCACAGGGGGCTGCCACACCATGCATCGCAGCACTTGCTGCCCCGGTTCAAGCGCGTCCGTCGCACCCATTTGACAAGCCCATTGCTGAGAGAGGGGGTACTTTTGTGAACAAGACCGATCTGATCGAACACATCGCCAAGCAGGCCGACATTTCCAAGGCCGCTGCGGCGCGCGCGCTGGAAGCCCTGATCGGCGGCGTGAAGTCCAGCCTGAAGAAGAGCAACAGCGTCTCGATCGTCGGCTTCGGCACCTTTGCCGTCACCAAACGCGCCGCCCGCAGCGGCCGCAACCCCCGCACCGGCGCCACCATCAAGATCAAGGCCGCCAAGGTGCCGAAGTTCCGTCCGGGCAAGGCCCTGAAGGACGCCCTCAACTGACACCGGTCCCGCTGCGCGTGGCTGGCTGCGGGTGCTTAGCTCAGTTGGTAGAGCGGCGCCCTTACAAGGCGTAGGTCGGCGGTTCGAGCCCGTCAGCACCCACCACACCACCCGAATCGATGCGGCCATGTGACTCATGGCCACCGCCCCATGCGGGGTGCATCCCGTGCGCAGCGCGGCTTAGAATGTTTCGCGCCACGGACACGCGCTCAAGGCCTTGCGTGTCCCGGCCCGAAGCTCGATGAAGGCGAACTGCGGTTCGCCTTTTTTCTGTTCATCCCGCTTGCCGGCTGACACCGCGCCGCAGACGCGTTGCCCCAAGGACTTCAGATGTTGGACTTCTTCCGCGACCACGCCAAGAAATTTCAGTGGGTGCTGTTTCCCCTGTTGCTCATCGGCCTGGGCTTCGTCGGCATCCAGGGCTTCTCCAAGTTCTGGGACGCCTCCAACGCCACCGTGGCCATGGTGGACGGCATTGCCATCACCCAGGCCGAATGGGACCAGGCCCACCAGCGCTACGTGGAACGTGCCCGCCAGCAGCAGCCCGACCTGGATGTGAAGCAACTGGACACCCCCGTGGCCAAGTCGCAGGTGCTGGAGCAATTGGTGCGTGATCGCGTCATCCTTGCAGCGGTGAACAAGCAGCACCTGAGCATCGGCGACCAGCGCCTGGTGCGCGAAATGATGGCCAGCCCCGACCTGGCTTCGCTGAAGGCGCCCGACGGATCGCTGGACCGTGAAAAGTACAAGCAGGCGCTGGCCGCCCAAGGCATGACCCCCGAGATGTACGAAGCGTCCATGCGCCAGCAACTGGCCATGCGCAGCGTGCTGGACGGCGTGGCCGATTCCACCGTGGCGCCGCCGGCCACCGCCTCGGCCGCGCTGGATGCACTGCTGCAGCGCCGCGAGGTGTCCCTGGTGCGCTTCCCGACCAAGGACTACATGGCCAAGGTCAACCCCAGCGACGCTGACATCGAGGCCTACCACAAGGCCCATCCGGACGAGTTCCGCACCCCGGAGCAGGCGACGATTGAACTGGTGGTGCTGGACATGGATGCGCTGAAGGCTGGCGTCACCGTGTCGCCTGACGAGCTGAAGACCTACTACGAGCAGAACGCCGCGCGCTTCACCGTGGCCGAAGAACGCCGTGCCAAGCATGTGCTGGTGAAGGCCGACAAGGACGTTGCCGCCGATGTGAAGGCCAAGGCCAAAGCCAAGGCCGAGGGCTTGCTCGCCGAACTGCGCAAGAACCCGGCTTCGTTTGCCGATGTCGCGCGCAAGAATTCCGACGACCCGGGCAGTGCCGCGCGCGGCGGCGACCTGGACTTCTTCACCCGCGGCGCCATGGTCAAGGCCTTCGAAGACGCCGCCTTCGCGATGAAGCCGGGTGAGATCAGCAACGTGGTGGAGTCGGAGTTCGGCTTCCACATCATCCAGCTGGACCAGGTGCGCGGCGGCGCGAAGAAGACCTTCGACGAGGTGCGCGCCGAGATCGAGGACGAACTGCGCAAGCAGCAGGCCGGCAAGCGCTGGGCCGAAGCGGCCGAGCAGTTCACGAACATGGTCTATGAGCAGCCCGACTCGCTGCAGCCGGCCATCGACAAGTTCAAGCTGATGAAGCAAAGCGCCATCGTGCGGCGCCAGCCCGCGGCCGACGCCAAGGGCGCGCTGGCCTCGACCAAGCTGCTGGACGCGGTGTTCGCCAACGACGTGGTGGCGAACAAGCGCAACACCGCGGCGGTGGAAGTGGGGCCGAACCAGCTGGCGTCGGCCCGCGTGGTGCTGCACCAGCCCGCCCGGGTGCAAGCGCTGGCCGAAGTGCGCGATGCAGTGAAGTCGCGGGTGCAGGCGCAGCAGGCGGCCGACCTGGCCCGCAAGGAAGGCGCACAGCGCCTGGAGCAGATGCGCAAGGACCCCGCGGCCGACGTGCCCGGCCTGGAAAAAGTGACCTTCTCGCGCCTGGCCGCGCAAGGCCTGCCGCGCAAGTCGGTGGAAACCATCCTGGCCGCCGACACCGTCAGGCTGCCGGCCTTCGTGGGCGTGGACATGGGCCCCATTGGTTACATGGCCGTGCGCGTGGACAAGGTGCTGCCGCGCGACGCCACGGGCGACGAAGGCAAGGGCATGGACGCACAATACAAGCGCACCTGGGCAGGCGCCGAGACCCTGGCCTACCTGGAAGCCCTGAAGACCCGCTTCAAGGCCGAGGTGCGTGCCAAGGCCCCCGCCGCAGCGGCCTCTGCCGCGGCCCGCTGAGGTCACTGCCACAAGGTCCCGGCAGCCTGCCAGGGCGCCGGGCACCGGCGCTATAATGCGAGGCTTCGGTGGTGGCTGTAGCTCAGTTGGTAGAGTCCCAGATTGTGATTCTGGTCGTCGTGGGTTCGAGTCCCATCAGCCACCCCAAAATTCCCATTTGCAGTCAATCACTTAGAGCCGAATCAGCGCTCTTTGGGATAAATCTGGGATAAAACCGGCGCCAACGCAGCCTCCAGCCGGTTCATCTCCAGCGCGTCGTGGTCGCCATCCAGCCACTTGGCATAGGTGCGCAGGAACATTTCGACCGAGTGCCCCAGCTGCTTGGCGCAGTAGGCGGGCCTCATGCCAGCCATCAGCATCATCGTGGCGTAGCTATGCCGGGTGTTGTAGGGCGGGCGGTAGCGCATACCCAGTCGCCGCAGCGTCGGCTCCCAGAAACTGCGCCGGAAGGCCCGCTCCTCCAACCAGGGCAGGTCATAGCGTGGGTCCAGGAATACATGTTCATTGCGGATCTGCGTATGGGCGCGTTGCCGCTGCAATGCGGCCATCGCCCTTGAGTTCAGCGCCACCTTTCGGGCCACATTGGTCTTGGTGTTGTTTTTTTCCACACCTCGAACGATGGCGCGGTGGATCAGCATGTGCTTGCCAGCCAAGTCCATGTCGGCCCACTGCAGGCCGAAGCTCTCCGAGGTGCGCAGGCCGGTAAAGAACTTGAACTCGATGTAGTTCCCAATGGGCGCCGGGTAGTGCGCCTTCATGTCCTGGACGATGGATTCGACTTCATCCCGCGAGAACGGGTCGGGAAGTGGCTTCTGGTGCTTGGCGCGTGCCACCGAATTGACCGGGTTCGTGGCAATCACTTTGTCGGACGCAGCCAGGTCCATGGCGCCGCGCAGTACCGACACATAGTTGTTGACCGTCTTGCCCGTCAGGTCAGGGCGCGAGGCAAGGGCGGTCAGCACATCACTGTGCTTCAGCGCGCGCACGGGGCGGTCGCCAAGTGCTGTGCCGTGCCGGTCGCAGATGGCTTGCTTCCAGAAGCGAATGGCGCTGGCATATCCGGCCGAGGTTGAAACCTCCAAGCGCTGAGCGGCAAGCCAGTCGTCGAGTTGGGTGCCAACAGTCAGCGGTTGACCAACATCGCCGTCGGAAGGGAAGTACTCGGACAGGGAGAACGTGCCGAAGCGAATGCGCTCCCGGATCTCGGCGGCCAACCGGTGCGCGTACTTGAGGTTGGACGCCGTGGGAGGCAAGGGCTTTCCGTCCAGGTTCAACGTGCGTCGAAGGACCTGACCATCGAGAGAAAACTGGACTCGAATCGCGTTGCC
This sequence comes from Burkholderiales bacterium JOSHI_001, assembly GCA_000244995.1. NCBI lineage: Bacteria > Pseudomonadati > Pseudomonadota > Betaproteobacteria > Burkholderiales > Burkholderiales bacterium JOSHI_001. Next base: position 2,555,841 of record CM001438.1, read on the forward strand.
GCGGACCTCTACCCCCGACCCCTTTCTACCCATTGCTCGTACCCCTTCACGCTGATCAGCACGTGACCGTCCGGCGCCCGGCGAAACTCACGACCTTCTGCCCAAATACCGGACTCGATTTTGCGCCTGATTGCTTTGGCGGTGTAGCCGGTCATCGCGGCGGCAACTCCGATGGTCACGTAACGAGCCGAGGACTAAACCGCTCGCGCGGTAGGCGCTTCGGCGACGCTGGTGGCGGTTCGCCGCACCCGTGACTCTGCGATGTTGGCGACCGAGGCAATCCGCCTCGGTCACCGACAGGAGCAGGATCATGGACGTCCCCACCCCGACCCCACCGGCCACCGTCTCACCACTGCGCCAGCGCATGCTCGACGACATGCGCATGCGCCAGTTCGCCGAGCATACGCAGGAGGGCTACATCCGGGCCGTGCGCAAGCTCTACACGTTCCTTGGTCGATCGCCGCACACCGCCACGCCCGAGGACCTGCGCCGTTTCCAGTTGCACCTGGTGGACACCGGCACCGGCCCGGTCACCATCAACGCCACCATCACCGGGCTGAAGTTCTTCTTCGACATCACGCTGGGCCGGCCCGAGGTCATGCTCAAGATGACGCACGTGGCCGTGCCGCGCAAGCTGCCTGTGATCCTGAGCCCCGAGGAAGTCGGCCGCCTCATCGCCGCCGCCCCCAACCTCAAGCACCAGGCCGCCATGTCGGTGGCCTACGGCGCAGGCCTGCGCGTCAGCGAGGTGGTCTCGCTGAAGGTCGGCGACATCGACGGCGAGCGCATGACCCTGCGCGTGGAGCAGGGCAAGGGCCGCAAGGATCGCTACGCCATGCTCAGCCCGGTGCTGCTGGAGCGTCTGCGCGCCTGGTGGAGGCTTGGTCACGCCCAAGGCAAGATCCGCCACGGTGGTTGGCTCTTCCCGGGCCTGGACCCCACCGACCACGTGACCGCGCGCCAACTCAACCGCGCCGTGCACCTGGCTGCGGCCACCGCCGGCATCGACAAGCGGATCACGCCGCACGGCCTGCGCCATGCCTTCGCCACCCATCTGCTGGAGCAGAGGGTCGACATCCGCATCATCCAGGTGCTGCTGGGCCACAAGCGGCTGGACACCACGAGCTTGTACGCCGCAGTGGCCACTGACCTGCTGCGCCGGGTCATCAGCCCGCTGGATCACACGTCCGACAGGGCCGCAGGCGAACCTGTTCCCGAGCCTGCACCGCAGCCGCCAGCCCCGTAGCAGCACGCCACCGTGCGCGGGCGACCTGCCCTGGAGGTCGCCGACATCTTCCGTGCCCACGGACCCGCCTGGCATGAGGCCCAGCGCGGTCACCTGAGCCTGGCTCAGCTCAAGGTGATGTCGGCCATCACCCAGTGCCGCACGGCGGCACTGGGCGGCCATGTCCTGCGCTGCGACGGCTGCGGCCTGGACCAGGTCTCCTTCAACTCGTGCCGCAACCGGCACTGTCCGAAGTGCCAGAGCAGTGCCGCCAAGCGCTGGCTGGACGCGCGCCAGGCCGATCTGCTGCCGGTGGAGTACTACCACGTGGTCTTCACGTTGCCGGCGCCGATCGCCGACATCGCGTACCAGAACAAGGCGACGCTGTACGGCCTGCTGTTCGACATCGCCGCGGAGACGCTGCTGCGGATCGCGGCCGATCCCAAGCACCTGGGCGCGAGCATCGGTGCCACGCTGGTGTTGCATACCTGGGGCTCGGCGTTGACCCACCACCCGCACGTGCATGGCATCGTGCCGGGTGGCGGGTTGGCGCCCGACGGCACGCGCTGGATCGCCTGCCGGCCGGGATTCTTCCTGTCGGTGCGCGTGCTGTCTCGGCTGTTCAGGCGCCGCTTTCTGGAGGAACTACAGCGGCTGCACGACAGCGGCGCGCTCAGGTTCTTCGGCGAACACACGGCGCTGGCCGAGCCGGCGGCCTTCAAGGCGTGGCTCGCGCCGCTGCGCAAGTGCGAGTGGGTGGTCTATGCCAAGCGCCCGTTCGCGGGACCGCAGGCGGTGCTGGCCTACCTGTCGCGCTACACGCACCGCGTGGCCATCTCCAACAGCCGGCTGCTCGCGATGGACGAGCGCGGCGTCACCTTCCGCTGGAAGGACTATCGGGCCAAGGGCCAGACGCGCCACAAGGCAATGACGCTGAGCCCGCAGGAGTTCATGCGCCGCTTCCTGCTGCATGTCCTGCCGGGCGGCTTCCACCGGATCCGGCACTACGGGCTACTGGCCAACAGCAACCGGCGCGACAACCTGGCGCTCGCGCGCGAGTTGTTGCTGGTGCCTCCGCCCGCGTGCGCCGCGCCGGCAGACGATGCGTCAACTGCACCGGCGCCGACCTTCGTGTGTGCGCACTGCGGCCACGCCATGGTGGTGCTGCAGGTCTTCCTGCGCGGCTGCTCGATCCGGGCGCCGCCAGCATCATGATGACGCGCGATCACCATCGACCAACTCGGCGCCGACCATGGCGTCAGGTGGGTCACTGCGTGCATTCCGCGTTGACCGCACCTGAACGCTGCGCCGCCGCTCACTGCCACGACGCAGTGGCGCGTCGCAGGCGATCCGTGTTCGTCGGCGTGGTCTTCAGGAGGCGCCGCGCGCAGCCAGATCGCAGCACCAGCGCCACTCAATCGCCATAGCCGCGGCGCTCAACGACCACCGTGGCGTTCGCCGCGGTTTCCTCCCTCGAAGCTTACGCAACACCTGCCCGGACGCACTGGGGTAGCGCCACTGCCTGCGCGGGAGGGCAGGTGTCACGCAAGCCTTAACAACAACCGACGTGCTGCCGTTGCTCCTGGTGATCTGACCACGTCTGCGCCCACGCGCATCTGGACTGTGCGTACTTTCTATGGCGGACCCCAAGGCAGGCTGAGTCCCACCTGGCAGATCACCGACCGCGAAGGTTGAAGGTGGTGCCTGCATGTCACCGCACCCCGTCGGTCCCCAATCCTGGGCGCTCCTGTACGGCCATGCCAAATGTCGGCGCCTCGAAGGTGGTCAGGAGCCGTCCTGGCGTCATTCGGGTAGGAGACATCGCCAAAGGATAGGCGATCATCCGTCTCACATGGCCGATGAAATTGCGTCAAGAATCATCGCCGGAGGTGAAGCAGCCGGTCCCCTATGAGCCGCGGCGAACCTCGGCGCCCCGGCTTTGCCTCTCCCTAGGCACTGCGACTGCCATTGAACTTGGTCGAGATTTGGGCGGTCGTGGCCGATTGGCCAGCAGCCGGACAAGACTGTAAGGCTGCCGTTCGGATCTGGCGGTTGAGTGTCGGCGCATGCCGAAACCCGCCGTTCAGGGTTCGTTGGGGCGGTCGGCCGGTCTGATCAGATACCTGTCGTTCGTCCACCACTTTATGGATGAATGGTGAGGCGACTCGGTCACCACATCCAACGACAGCTCTCATGTTCCGCGAACCAGCAGTACCGACCCACAAGAGACATCCGCTGGCCTGATCTCATCGCCAGGAAGCCGACGTTCGGACCAGAGGGCAGCCACCCGCAGGAGCCCCCCCAGCGGAGGGCAGACATCGGCGGGCAGCACTCATGGCGATTGAGGCACGGAGCATGACTTGAGACCGTGCGGGCTCACCACTTCGGGAGCCTCGTGTGCAGGCCATTGGCTGGCAGCCCCAGCGGGCGTCCGATGGCGCCCCGGTCAGCTGCGAGCGGCATCGACCGGAGCAGCCCAAGCTGTACCGGCTGGCGCAGCAACACGCGGCCAGCTTCGTCGCCCACAGCGAAGCGAGCACAGGCAGTGAAGTGCCTCGGTTCATCAAGGACAGTTCGACGTCTTCCTCGAGTGCGGCATCCACGCCCACGGTTTCCTGAGGCTGCGCTGCGGCGAGTCCGGGCACGACTGGCTGCTGGCCTTCAGCTGCAAGCGGCGGGGAACTGCCCGTCACGCGATGCGCGGCGCATGTCGCAGGCCACCGTCCACTTGGAGGAACATTTCATCCCGCCTATGCCGGTGCGCCAGTGGGTGCGGTCTCTGCCGATACCGCTGTGCCTGCTGCTGGCCGCGCAGCCGGAATTGGTTACCCCGGTTCTGCAGGTGGTGCGGCGCGTGGTCACGCACCATCCGCTGGACCGCGGCGGGCTGAAGGCAGACGAAGGCCAAGGCGGCGCTGTCACGCTGATCCAGCGCTTTGGCTCCGCCGCCAACCTCAACATACGTCTGCATTGCCTGGTGCTGGGCAGTGTGAACAGGTGCGACGCCGATGGCGCGCCGGCCTTTGTCGAGGCCGATGCGCCCAACGACGACGAGTCGCACGCGCTGCTGCAGACGCTCATCAATCGTCTGATGAAGTTGCTGACGCGCCGGTGCGTGCTGGTGGAGGTGGCCGGCCAGCCGCTGTGCGCGGACATCGACGGCTTCAAGCTGTACGCGGCCGTGCGGGTCGAAGCACACGATCGCAAGCGGCTGGAGCAACTGTGCCGCTGCATCACCCGACCGACGCTGTCGGGCGAACGGGTGCAACCCAACGCCGTCGAGCCGGTGGAGTTCAAGCTCAAGACGCCATGGCGCGACGGCACCAAGCACCTGGTGATGAGCCCGCTGGAGGGCAGGCAGCGGCTCGCGGCACTGGTGCCGCGGCCGTGGGCAGTCCCACAGGAGCTGGCTTGGATAGCACAGAGCACAGAACCCACAGCCGCCGCCCAGGGGCCGGGCGCGCGAGGCGGAAAACGACGTTGCCGCCTGAGCCGCTTCCGCCGTCAAAGCGACACGCCACAGGCCGCAGAGCGCTCCCGCAGCCGGTGTGGCGCCGCGCCACGTGTCCATGCGGCATGCCTCACAGGAGGGCCAACCTTGAGATTCGAGATCCAGGCCCGCCAAGCTTGCGACATCTGGCCTCGCAACACCTCGCACACCATGTGCTCGTGGCCTGCTTATTCGACTGCAAAGGCGCACAGGCGGCCGCTGATCGATAGGCGCCTACAGTCACGGGGCTCGCTTTGTGCCGCCAGAGTGGCACCGGCTGCCAGCTCCGCCCCATGCCACTTCGGCGCGCAGCGGCGCCTGGGCCGCGGGTTCCAGGGCACCGAGCAGGTTGGCCAGATGCTGCTCGATCAGTTGGGTCGGGTCAGGCGGGGCGCAGTTCGTTGGCGGGGGCCTGAGCATGGCGTCGGGCACTGCAACCCCCGGGGCCCGCGCCCGCCCAGGGTCTAGGCACAGAGTCAGCGCTTTCCAGACCCTGGAATCCCGCACGGTGCGGACCAGGACATCGCATCGAGGCTTCCGACATCCGCGGCGCCGCCCGTCTGGCCACCGACGCCACCGCCGGTTTCACCGATCAGTTCTGAAAGCCGGTGCGTGGCGTCACGCGCGGCCGGTGGCACGCTGGAAGCCCTGCTGGGCCTGGTGACACAGGCCCTGGACCAGGCCGCCGACCACATTCCGGTCCGTGAGGCCGTGGTTGCGGCTCTCAACACCGTGCGGGGCGAACATCCCGTGGCCAGCCACAACCCGCTGGCCATTCCCATGACCTTCCGTCATGCGGGCCACGCATTGGCGCTGGAACGCCAGGCGCCGGCCGCACGGCTGCCGGACGCCGGACCCCGGCCGCAGGCTGCTGGTGCGCGAAAGTGGCCGCACGCCGGTCTGTTTGCACTGCGGCGCTGGCCGCTCCATTGCCGACTGCGGCGACGATTTTGCCGCCCTGCTCCAGCGCCTGACGCCGCGCAACTGCGGCCGACATGGGCTGCCTAGGCTGGTGGACGACATCGGCTTCCTGGGCACGCCGCAGCTGGTTGCGCCGCTGGCACGTGCGGGCCATGGCTTCGGCTTGCTGCAGGGCGCTGCGCTCGACGCCGCGCCGGTGGCGCGCTTGGGCCGTGTGCGTGGCGCCGGCTTCGCCGACCTGCGCCCTGGCGACACAGCACCGCTGCCCGAGCGCCCCCGCTTCTGGGCCATCGCCGCCACAACGAAGCGGCGCGCATGCTGGCCTTCGCGCCAGAGCGGCTCAGCGTGGTACGCAACACCAACCACATGGAACTGCTCGGCAGCCCGGTGGTGGCGGGGCAGTTGCTCCGCGGGCTGGGCTGAAGGCCGGCCCGGACTACAACGCAGCGGGGCGGATGCAGGCCGTGCCGTCGTCCGGCTGGCGGTCTGCAGCGCCGGGCCCGCAACGCAGCAGCCGGCCTTCGCTGTCCACCGCCCATTCCGGCATCGCCCCATGGCCGTAGGTGCCCCAGGGGCCAGGGCAGACCGGGCCGTCGTCCTGGTGGCCGTTGCCCCATGGGAAGACACGGCCATCGCGGCCCCTGGCCGCAGCCTCCCATTCGTCGGCCGTGGGCAGGCGCAGGCCTGCCGACGACGCACGGGCCTGCCAGTCGCGGACGGCTGCCGCATCGAAGGCCTGGGGCAGACCGGCGTGGCCGATGGGCTCGCGGGCCAGGGTGCAGCCCTGGACCTGCAGACGCCGCAACACCCACGTGCGGCCGTCGCCGCACCAGACCTCGGCGGCCGGCACGCGCACCCACTGGAAGTCCGCCCCCGGTTCCGGGCCGGCGCCGGTGGGTTGCGTCAGCGCATGCAGCAGCAGGCCGGCGCGGTCGTCCAGCGCGGGCAGCGGCTCGGTGAGCAGGCGCGCCAGCCGGTCCAGCGCCTGCAGGCGCGGGCCGGCGTCGGGGCCCGGCGCGGGGGGCACGCGGCCGGCCAGCAGTGCACAGGCCACCTGCTGCAGCGCACGGTACAGCGCCCGGTCGGCGCCGTCCGGGCCGTTGCGGCTGACGGTGGGCAGCCGGCAGTGCTCCACCAAGCCGCCCAGCGCCACCCGGCGCCGCCGCGTGGCGCCGATCAAGGCCCCGATGCGCACCTCCCAGTCCTCGTCGGCCAGGGCCGCACGCAGCAGGTCGTCCAGCACCGGCAAGGGCACCGAGGGGTCCTGCAGCACGCGGCGCAGCACCTGGCGGCGCACCCAGGCCGGCGCCAGCAGCTGCCACGCGGGCGCAGCCGCGGGTGCAGCATCAGCGCCTGCGGTCGCGTCCAGCCAACGCCGGCCTTCGGCCACCAGGGCCGGCAGCAGTTCCTGCATGGCGGCCGCGGCCTCGGCGCGCACTGCATCCTCGGGGTGGCGCCGCAGGCGGGCCAGCGGTGCGAACAGGGCCGCATCGCCCATCCAGGCCGCCGCACGCGCCGCCCGCAGCAGCTGCTGCGCATCGTCGGACTGCAGCATCCCGGCCACCAGGGCCCGGTCCCAGCGCGGCAGCGCTGCCAGCGCCGTGACGGCAGCGGCAGCGGCATCGGCAGCGGCATCGGCATCGGCATCGGCGCCGGTCACGCACAGCACGCGAACCAGGCCGTCGTCGTCCAGCAGTTCGGCGTGCTGGCCCCAGGCGCCATCCCATTGCGACAGCAGCCGAGGCTGTTCACGTTCGGCACCGGGCCAGGCCTGTGCCTGCAGCATCTGCCAGCCCAGTTGCCGGAATGTCGTGTCCAGCTGTTCCTGCGTGCAGGCCGGGGCCAGCACCAGCACCTGTTCGCCTGTGGGCATGACGGTGGCCAGCGGCGGCGGCTTCAGCCGGCGATGGCCAGCATCACCTGCCGGTGCGTGTGCGCCGCCATCGTGCCCACCGGCATGCCCCCGACGCGGGCCCACACCAGGCGCGCGACGGCATGCGGGGTCACCCAGTTGGCCGCGCCGGCGGCCAGCAGGCGCGGGAAGTTGCGCAGGAAACCCTGCCAGGCGGGCTCGACAGCGGCCAGCGGGGCCTGGGCGGCGATGGCGTCGAGCAGATAACAAGTCAGGCGGGCCATGTCGTTGTCGAAACGTTGTCCTGCCTGGAATGCTGGCAAGCTCACGCCGCACAATTGGCGCGCCGGCGTGTCGATGGCCAGCGCGGCGGTCAGCAAGCCGCAACTGGTGCGCGCGTCCAGGTCAGCAGGGGGCTGCCGATGGGCCAGCCTCTCTGCCCAGCGCGCCATCTCGGCTTGCAGCGCGCCTTCCGGCAAAGCGCCGGCGTTCTGGGCCACCATCACGAAACCCAGCAGACCCTGGGTGGTGGGCACCCGTCCGGGCCGCGCCGGATCCATGTCTCTAGTGGCACGGGGCAGGGTCGGAACCAGCAGTGCAAAACCGTCCTGGCATGCGGCCGGCCCCAAGAACAACAAGGCCTCGGCCAGGGTTTGCACCGAACCTCCCAGCCCATCGCCAGGATGGAATGGCGGCGGCCAGTCGTCCATGGCCGCCAGATCCTCGGCCAGCAGGGCAAGGCGCGGGCGCAGTGCCGGCTCCTGCTTCAGAAGCAGCCTCGCCCAGGTGGATGCGTCATCGCCCGTCTGTCGCACAACATGGGCATTGGCTGCAGCCGGCAGCCCGTGCTCCGCGCCGCGCAGGGCCGACAGGCGCCCGGCCGCGCGGACCACCTGCGCACGCAGCCCATCTTCGGTCAGATAGAACGCCGGTTGTTCGGCGAGCAGCAGTGGATCCCCGGTGTAGGCGTCCACCGCGCCAAACAGCTCATCGAGGACTTCGAAAAGTGGCTCCTCCAGGCTGCGCTGCTCGTTCTTGAAGCGACCCAGGTAGGCGCGCTGAAATTCCTCTGCCGGCACAGCACCGGAGAGAAACTGCTCCAGGAGTCGCGCGTATTCGACGAGCGCTTCATTCATGATCCACCTCCCAATCTGCCTGTGGACAGCACGTGCTGGAGTTGCTGCGGACTCAACTTCCAGCCTGACAGGAAGTTGCCTGCCGCATCCCGCATCACGTTCAGCCCGGTCGCGGGATCCACGAAGTGCGTCACCGGTTTGCCGCGATAAGTGCCCGCGATTGTGCGGGTGTGCGGCCCTTCCACATGCGCCTGGACCGCGGCGCTGAATTCGAACAGCGTCATGTTGCTGGCATTGCCCGTCACGCCGAAGTCTGCGGCATGCTTGAACCCGTGCTGGAGCTGCGGGCGTGAATAGGTGATTGCACGGTCTGTGCCGGCCGTGATGACCGGCGGCAGGCGGCTGGCGTGCCCGGTGGTCGAGTTGATCAGCACCAGATGGTCCAGGATGCCGGGGCCGAAGCTGTGCACCGCAAAGCGTTGCAGGTAGTTGGCTAAGGCCTCGATGTGAGCCGGCGTGAAGTGCGTCGAATCGATCACCACCACCGGGTGGTGCATCGCGCCAGTCTCGGGGTTGCGCACCGTCATGTTGAGCTGCCGCAGCACCTCGGCCCCCATGCCCATCACCGAGCGGGTGGCAGCCACCGAGGCATCGAAGTTCATCACCGTGACCGGCCGGCCCGCGGCGTCGATGAAGTGCCCGGGTGTTTCTGCGGCCACCATCCGCCCGGGCATCACGCCGGCACTGTCGGCCAGCGACAAGAGCCAGGCGTCGCGCAGCTGCGCATCGGTGGGCGTGAAGCCTGGGCGCGTGCCCAGCAGTTCGTCGGCGCGCGGGACGACTCCCACACGTTGTTCAGCCGCCTCCTTCAAGCGAGCCTCGGCCAGATGCCGCTCATGGATGACGATGCGGTCCACGTCCACCGGTACGCCGCCGAAGACTTCGCGGATCTTCTCGCGCAGCCGCGTCAGCACCAGCCGGTTGAAGTCACCGGCCGCGCGTGGAACCCGGGTCACACCGTCCGACAACAGGTCCATCCAATCGGCCAGGCTGCTGGCGCGGCCCACGCTGAGCTCGAAGTGCAGGTTGTTGTGCTTCAGCGCCGCCAGTACCAGCCCGGCCTCGAATTGCGCGTGCGCCCCGCTCAATCCCAATGCGGCGCCTCCGCCGCTCGGCACGGCGCCTTGGCGGATCCGCACCAGCAGGTCTGCCAGAGCGTCGATGTTGCCGCGCAGATTGCTGCGGATCGCGGTGATGGACTCCAGAGTCACCTGCACCATCAGCTTGTCCTCGCCGATCACCAGCCGCGGCACATAGTCGGGATCGCGCAGGCGCATCTTGCCGTTCTCGATGATCAACTGCCCGGGCTCGATTTCCAGGCGCACCTTGTCGAACCCGTGGCCCGAGTTGTTCTGCACCCCCAGGAAGAAGTACTCGGTCCGGTCGCTGACGAAGGGTTCGCCCGCCTCTTCGGCCAGGCGTATGCGTTCATGCAGGTCCGGCCCACCCATGCGCTCGATGATTTCCAGGCGCGATGCACTCTCGCCCACTCCGCCCAGCGCATTGATGTCGCTGCCGCGCATGACCCAGTGGCCGTCGTCGCGCAGCCTTTCGCTGTGGCTGGCGATGACGCGGCCATGGGCGTCGACGGCCTCGACATGCCGGTACATGGTGCCGTTCTCCGGCCATTGCGGACCCACCTGGCGCACGGAGCCCCCGGCGGCAAGCGCGCGCTTGTGCAGCGGCGAGTACTCGGTATCCGGGTCCAGCACGTGGCGCTGGTAGATGTCCTTGGTGGCGCGATTGATGCCCTCGGCGGCGATGAAGCCGCGCCCCGGCGACAGGTCCCATTCGCGCAGCGAGCGTGCATGCAGCTCCAGCTGCTGCATCAGATCGCGCACCTCCAGCTCCAGCGCGGTGCGTTCGTGCAGCGTCAGGTCCGGGTGCGTGGCCTCGCGCATGCGGGCCTCGATCACGTCGGGCAGCTTGCGCAGTTCCTGGCGGCCTTCCCAGGCACGGGTGTGGGCGGGCGGCTCGCCGTGCAGGAAGGCCCAGTCGGCAAACCGGTCCAGCAGGTGGCGCACCTGGCCGTAGGCGCCATGCAGCTGCAGCACGTTGCGCGCAGTGGCCACGTGGGCGCGCAGGTCGGCCGCGCGCACGCCCGGGCCGGCCACGATGTGCGGCACCGGCTCGTGCACCACGCGCACGGTGCGCGGCGGCAGCGAGGGGTCGCTGATCACCGCGATGCGGTTGCGCAGGTCGCGCGGCAGCGCCGCCGCCGGATCGCGCACGCGGCCGGCCGTGCCGGGCTCCACGTCGCGCAGCGTGTGCAGGTGCGGCTCCAGCTGCGCGCGCACGGCATGCGGGCTGGCGCCTTCGCGCACCACCACGTGCACCTGGCCGTCGCGCACCACCACCGTGGCATCGCCTGCGCGCCAGCCGTTGACGCGGCGGAACTCCAGGTCGCTGACCACGGTGACCGGGATCTCGCCGGCCAGGCCGCGGTCGGCCGCCGGCAGCACGTCCTCCAGCTGCGCCGCCACCTGGCGGCGCGCGGCCTGCTGGTACTCGGCCTCGCGCATGGCGGCGTGGAATTCACGGTCGAGGTGGGCCTGGAACTCGGCCTCCGGGCGGCCGGGATGCAGCTCCAGCCAGTCGTTCATGCGGGCGTGGTACTCGGACGTGCCCACCGCCACCCGTTCGGGCATGTGCAGGTGGGTCTCCACGCCCAGGTGCGGCATGGCGAACATGCCGCGCACATGGCCGAAAGCGGCATGGGCGCCGCTGAAGGCCAGGCCCATGGCCAGGCCCGGGCCCAGGCCCTGCGCCGTGCCCGAGAGAAGGCGGCCCAGCGGGCTGCCCGGCCCTTCCCACGTGTGGTCGTCCAGCGCCACGCCGACGAAGGTGCTGGGCAGCGACTGCACGAAGTTCTCGGCCGTCTGCGCCATCGCATGCGCAGCGCCGCGGCTGAGCAGCGAAGCCTCCTCCGCGGCCATGCGCTGCAGGAAGCCCACCGGGCGCACGGCACGCGTGGCCAGGCCGCGTTCGCCGAACACCGCCGCGCCACGCTGCAGCAGGCCCACGCCCCGCTGCCACGCACCACGCAGGCCGGTGGCGGTGGCGCTGCGCAGCGCCTGCTGGCCGGCCGGCCGCGCCAGCCCCAGCAGCTTGTCGCCCATGCCGGCGGTGAGCGCGGCCACCACCGCATCCACCACGCCCACGCCGATGTCGACGGCCATGTCCTCCCAGCCGTAGGCGTTGCCTTTCAGCAGCGCCTTGGTGCCCATGGTGGCGGCGGTGGAGCAAAGGCTGGCGATCACCGCCAGCGCCACCGCACCGGCCAGGCCGCCGGTGAAGAAGGAGCCGACCACGCCCACCACCACCGCCACGATGATCCCGACCACGGTGGTGATCGAGTCCACCAGCGCGTCGCTGCGCTGCCGGTGATGCTCGATGGTCTCCTGCATCACCGCGTTCTGGGTCTCGAAGTCGGCCAGCATGCCGTCGCGTGCCAGGCGCTGCGCTTCGGGGTTGCTGCCGGGCGACGGCTCGTGCATGCGCGCGCCCATGGCCTCCAGGTGCGCCAGCTGCGCTTCCATCACCGCGCGTTCCTCGCTGGCCAACAGGGCGCCCACGCCGTTGGTGGGACGTTCGAACTCCACCCGCCGGCGCATCTGCGCGATCTGGTCCTCGATCCTCTGCGGCGCGCCGTCCAGCGCGATGTCCACGTCCAGCCACTCGCGCCCGCTCAACTCGCTGGCGGCGGCCTGGCGCAGGGTCTGGCCGCCATGCTCACGCTGCCAGCGCAAGTCCAGCCTTGCAATCTCCTGGGCCGTCAGTCCGGCAAAGGCGCGGGTGGCGGCGGCCTCGTCGGTGCCGGCGCCGCGCACGGCGTAGTCGAAGGTCTGGTACGGGTCCAGGTAGCCGCCCTGGTCCAGCATGGTGCTGGCCTTGTCGTGGCTGACACCGCTGGTACTGTCCAGGATGGCCGTGCGCGCCGACTCGCCGTAGCGCGACTCGTATTCCGACTCCATGCGCGCCAGGTTGGCGTCGGCGGTGCCGCGTGCACGTGTGATCAGCTCGTGCTCGATGGTGCGTTCGATCTCCTGCTGCGCCGCCCAGCGTTCGGCAGGCGTCCACACCCGGCCCTCGGCACGCTCGCGCGCATCCAGCGCGGCCAGCAGGGCGCGGCGGCGCTCGGGCGCGTAGTCCAGCCGCTCGGCCAGCAGGGCGCGGTTGTACTGCGAGCCCACCGTGGTGGTGATGGTGTCGTCGTCGGCATACACCAGCGAGGTGCGCTCGATGCGGATGCGCGCCGCGTCGGCCGTGGCCATGTCGTTGCGGGCCAGCGCATGCAGGTAGTCGGCGCTGGCCTCCTGATTGCCGGGTGCATTGCCCCAGAAGTTGCGCTCGGCGCGCGTGCCGGCGTCGATGGCCTGGTTCAACGTGCCGCTGGTGGCGGCATAGCGGCGGTCGTACTCGGTGTTGATGCCCCAGGTGCGACGTGTGATCTCGGCTTCCATCCAGGCGCTGCTTCGGTGTTCACGCGTGGCCTGGGCCTGCACCTCGCTGCGCACGCGGTCGTACACCGCCGCCACGGTGGTGGTGGTGGAGCTGTGGAACCAGGATCCGCGCAGTTCCTCGTCCAGCTCGATGGCATCGGCGGCCTGCAGGTTGCCGGCCAGCTCGGCGTCGGCGCGGTCGGCCTGCCAGGTGCCGATGGTGGCCCAGTCGTCGAGTTCGCCGCGCACGTCGCCGGCCAGATCGATGCCGTAGCGCTCGCGGTAGATGCGCGTGACCTCGGCGCGCTCTTCGGCGTTCAGGCCGCGCAGGGTGCTGTGTATGGTGGCTTCGTCGGTGCCCGCGCCCGTGCCCAGGAAGGTCTCGTGCATCGCGGTGTACAGGGCCGCCGCGGCGGCTTCGGCGCGGTTGCCGCTCAGCAGCGCCTCGGCCCGGTCGAGCTCGCCACCGGACAGCTCGCTGCGCAGCTCCGACTCCAGCTCCACGCCATAGCGGCGGCGGTAGACGTTGCGCAGCGCCAGCGACTGGATGCGGCTCAGGCCGTCCAGTGCAGCGTAGACGGCGTCCTCGTCGGTGCCGGCCTCGCTCAGCCAGCCCCAGTTGCCGTGGAAGGCCGCGTACAGGTTGCTGGCCAGGCCATTGACGTCACGGCCGACGATCTGCCCCAGCGTGGCGTAGGGGATGCTCTCGTCGGCCAGGAAGCGGTCTTCCAGCTGCGAGACCAGGCCCGCGCGGCGTTCGTTCCAGACCCGCGCCCGCGTCAGGTCGGCCACCATCGTAATGGGGTCGACGGCGCGCCCTTCGGAACGCGCCTGGAAGAAGGCCTGCACGATCTGGCGCTGGTCACCCTGCAGGCTGTTCAGCTCGCGCTCCTGCTCCGCGGTGATGCCGCGGTCGGCGGCGCGAGACAGGCGGTCCAGCAGGTTCAGGTCGGTCACCACCTCGGTGGCGTGCTGCTGGTTGAGCTGGCTCTGCCAGGCCTCGGCATTGGCATGGGCCTGGTCCACCCAGTCCGTCACCATGGCCCACAACTGGTCCCACCAGCTGCGGCTTTCGCCGCTGGTGGCCTCGTCCCAGGCGCGGATCTGCTCGCGCGACTGCTGCGCCGCATCGGCGGTGGCCGCACGCCAGGTGCCGGTGCTGGTGCTCACCGTGGCCTTGTAGCCGCGCACGGCATCGCGCACCACCACCGCACGCTCGTCGGCCCAGGCCGTGCTCACGGCGGCCAGGCTGTTGATCTCCACCTGGGTCAGGCCGGTCTCGCCCGTCGGCGCCAGGTGGATGTTGCTGGTGTACAGATCGCGAAGCGCCTGCTGCCGGGCCGCCGGCAGCGCGGCCATCTCGTTGAGCTGGAACTCGTCGATCTGCGCTGCAGCGCGGTAGGCGTCGATGCGCTGGGTCTGCGTGCTGTCGAGCTCGCGCTCGCGGTCTTCCTTTGCGCGACGGTAGGCGGCGTCGATCTCGCCCGCACGCCGCGTCACCTGGCGCAGCATCCCGTCACGCCGGGCATGCACATGCTCGGCGAAGGATCCGCCCTGGCCGGACGCGGCCACGCCGTCGGCGGCGGCGTCCAGGCGGGCGGACTGGGTGGCAATGGTGGACGAGAGATCGTCGTGGGCACTGCACACCAGCGCGCTGGCGTCCACGCTGCTGCTGTTGAGGTCTTCGCGTGCGGCCAGCTCCTCCTCCTCCAGCACGCGCTGGCGCGCGGTGATGGCGCTGTCCAGGTCGGCAGCGGCCACGCCGGCCTGGCTGGCGATGTCCAGGTACTGGGTGCGCAACTCGGCGGCCAGCGTGGTGGCCAGGGGATCGTCGCCGTAGCCCGGCAGCTCGCGTTCAAGCGCGCCGCCGGGCACCACGGCCTGGCGCGCCCGCCCCATCATGGTCTGGGCCTCGCTCTGCGGCCTTGCCAGCAGGCGCGCAAACACCTGCGCCAGCTGGGTGCGCGCGGTGGGCGTGGGCGTGGGCACCGGCGCCGGGGGATGGGGCGCCAGCGTCGTCTCGCCGGTCTGCGCGGGCGTGGCGGCGGGCGGGTTGAGCATGCGCTCGCGCAGGTCGATGGCCGGCTGGCGCGGATCGTCCGGCATGGACATCTGCGGGCCTTCTTCCAGCACATGGTGGGCTTCGCGCACGCGCTCGGCCGACACCGGACGGTCGCCCAGCCGCGGGTGGTTGCCCAGCGGCGATGCGTACAGGGCCAGGAAAGACTGCTCGGGCAGGGTGTGGCCGGCCGTGGCCTGCACGGCCTGCAACGCGCCGGGAACCGGGTTCTCTTCGGTGGGTTCGGGCAGCGCCTCCATGCCGGCAGGCACCGGCGGCAGCACGGCCGCGGCGCTGTCCGGCAGCGTGGATTCGGTGAAGTGGATGTCCTGCTCGCGCGTGCGCGCCGCCGCGCTGACGCCGCCCCCGCCGCCCGTGATGCGCGGCTGCGGCACCGCCTGCGCCCGCGCGGCCACGCTGTCGCGGAACTCGGCCATGCTGTCGGCAGGGCCGGGTTCGGTGCCGGCTGCGCCGTCCGCTGCCGGGGCATCGGTTTGTGCGCTTGCGCCATCGGCCGCCGCTGGTTCGGCGAGCGGCTCGGCCGCGGCGTCGGCCGGCCCGCCGCCGGGCTCGGCAGCCGCCTCGGCCACCGGTTCGGCTGCGGCCGCGGGGTCGAGGCTGTCGGCGGCCACGGGGGCGGGCGGCGTGGAGCCGTCGGCGGATGTGTCAGTGGCTGCCGATGCCGCATCCGTGCCGGCGACGGCTGCGCTGTCGGCCGCCGCGCCGCCGCCGTCTGCAGGCTGCTCACCGGCCCGGGGTTCTTCGGCGACAGGCTCGGTGGCGGGTGCGACGACGTCGGTGCTGGCAGGCTCGTCGGGCGCCAGTGCAGCCGGCGGCGCCAGGTCTTCGGCCGGGGCTGCGGTGGTGGTGTCCGTTGCGGGGTCGGCGCCGGTCGGCGTGGTGGCATCCGCCGCGGCCCCGGACACGGCATCGGCAGGCGCTTGCGCCGTTGCCTGGTCAGATGGCTCGGCGCCGGTGGCGGCTGCCGGCACCAGCGCGTCGACGGCGTCCGCAGGCTCCACCTCGTCCAGCTTGTCCGCGCACGGGGCCAGCGCCGGGTTCACTTCCAGGCTCAGGTCGAGCTCCAGCAGCAGGTAGGGCGGCAGATCGGCCGTGTCTGCTGCGGGGTCGGGCACGGCCGCATCGGCGCCATGCACTGCGGGCCCCGCCCGGCTGCCCGGGCCCGGCGGCCGCCGGGCACGCAACCGGACCGGCAGCGCGGGCGTGGCCACTAGGCCTCCCCGGGGCGGTCGCTCAGTCCGGCCGGCAGGGTGCGGCCGAGCTTGCGGTACTCGGCTGCAATGCCTTGCAGCAGGTCGGCATAGTGCAGGTTGCGGCGCGCGCCGCGTGCCGCCAGCGCCGCGCGCAGGGTGGCGTTGCGTACCTGGCCGCCGGCCAGGTCGCAGCTGGCGGCCAGGCGGTTGAGCTCGGCGTCGGACAGCTCGTGCCCCAGGCCCATGTGAGCCAGCCACAGCGCACGCCGCTCGGCGGGTGCGGGATGCGGGAACTCCAGGATGACATCCAGACGCCGCGTGAAGGCGGCATCGAAGCGGCTGCGGCTGTTGCTGGTGAGCACCACGATGCCGTCGTAGTCCTCGATGCGCTGCAGCAGGTAGTTGGTCTGCTGGTTGGCATAACGGTCGTTGGCGTCCTTGACCTCGGTGCGCTTGCCGAACATCGCGTCGGCCTCGTCGAACAGCAGCACCACCTCGGCGGTCTCGGCACGGGCGAACAGCTGGCTCAGGTTCTTTTCAGTCTCGCCTATGTACTTGCTGCTGACACTGGCCAGGTCCACGCGGTACAGCGGCAGCCCCAGCTGCGTGGCCAGCCAGCCGCCGGCCAGGGTCTTGCCGGTGCCCGAGGGGCCCACGAACAGGGCCCGCACGCCGGCGCGGTAGCGGCTGCGCGCGGCCACGCCCAGTCCGTCGGCAAGCACCTCGCGCAGGCGGCAGCGGCTGGCCAGCTCGTGCAGTTCGCGCCGCAAGCCGGGCGGCAGCACCAGGGCCTGCTCGGGGATGTCTTCCGGCAGCAGCTGGGCCAGGCTGCCCAGCGCCCCCTGGCCCGAGCCGCGCGCCAGTCGCGCCACGCGCTGCGCAGTGCCGGGGCCGGGGCCGGCAGCCCGTGCCAGCTCGTCGATGCGCGCGCAGGCGTGGCGGTGGGCGGCACCCAGCTGCCAGGCGCTGTCGGCGTCGGCGCCCAGGTCGCGCCACAGCGCGGCCCGTTCCACGTCGGCCGGCACGGGCACCGTCCACGACGGCAGCGTCTGCCCGCGCAGCGCGGCATTGCCGTCGGGCCCGCCGGCCACCAGCATGGGCAGCCGGGTGCCGACGAAGTCCGGCAACTGGAAGGTTTCGCCGGGGGAGGTCTCGGCCAGAAGCACCGGCAGGGCCTGCTGCAGCAGCAGCCAGGGCAGCAGGCCGGGTGCGGGCTCGCCTTCGATGAAGGCCGCACGCCGGCCCAGGGCGGCAGCCATCTGCGCGCAGGCCGCGCGGGCCTCGCGCGGGTGGCCACTGCGCACCAGCAGCGCAGCGCCCGGCAGCAACAGGTGCGCCTGGCGCGCCGCCTCTGCGCGCAACGTGGGCACCAGTGCCGGCAGGCCGCCGCTGTCCAGCGTGACATGCGGCCAGTGGCCGGTTCCGCCCGCCAGGCACAGCACGGTGGGCGTGGGGATGTGCAGGCGCGCATCGGGCAAGGCACGCTCGCGGCTGTCCAGCTGCAGCAGGCCGCTCGCCAGGGCCTGCCCGTCCAGCAGCGAACACAGGGAGGCCGCCGCGGACAGGCCGCGGCGCTGGTCCAGGGTGGCAAGCAGGCCGGGGGTGGGGCACGCCGTGCGCTCGCCGCCGGTGAGCCAGGCGATGGCGCGGCTGGCCAGGCCCTGGGTGGCCGCGCCCTGGCACAGCACCAGCGCCATGCATTCGGTGACGTCGAGCGACAGCAGCCGCGCGATCTGCGCCAGCACCCGGTCGTCCTGCGGCGGGTCGTCCAGCCATTGCTGCACCCAGCTGTCCAGGTCGATGGGGCCTTGCGCCCACAGCGCCGCCTGGGCGCGCAGCCAGCCCGCCGTGGCCGGCGGCCCGCCCTGGTCCTGTTCCGGCGCCAGCAGGGCCAGCAGGCGCGTGGCCAGCGCCGGCAGCTGCAGCCGGGGTTCGGGCGCGTTCATGGGCCCAGCTCCGGCATGGCGACGTAGTGGTAGGCCACCACGCGACCGAACCAGGGCAGCCAGCCCGGGTCGATGTCCAGCCCGGCACGGCGCACACGCACGTCTGCGGCGCCCAGGGCCTGGAAGACATCGGCGTGGGTGGCCGTCAGGCCCACCCAGGCGGGCCGGCGCACCAGGCTGGCCAGGCCGATGTGCGGACCGCGGCGCAGCCAGCGGCGGGCAGCGGTCAACCACAGGGCGGCCTGCGCCTGCGCCGTGGCGGCCTGGTCCAGTGCCTGTGGCAGTGGCAGTTGGGGCCGGCCGCGCGGCGCCTGCAGGGCGGCGGCCTGCCAGCAGTTGGGCGCGGCGCTGTCCAGCCGGCCAGGTGGCAGGAGCGGCAGGCGCTGCAGCAACGGCGCCCAGGCCGGGTCCGCGGGCGGGGCGGCCAGGCGCAGCAGCGCCTGCTGCAGCACCGCTGCTGTCCAGGCTGCCGGGCTTGCGCCGCCTTGTTCGGCCCAGGCAGGCAGCCCCAGGCGTTGCAGCACAGGCAGCAGGAACAGCAGGCCGCCCAGCGGCGTGGCGAGCAGCCCGAGCCAGGGCAGGCCGGAAGGGGCAGGCAGATCGGTGCCGGCGGGCGCAGGCCCTGCCGGTGCCAGGTCGGGCGTCGGCCCGGGCTGAGCTGGCAGTCCGGCGGTGACGTGGTCTGCCGCAGGCGGCGCCGGATGCGCAGGCAGCGCGCCCGGTGCACCCGGGCTGGGCTGCAGCAACGGGGCCGGCCGCGGCGGGGCCGCTGGCGGCCGCGCACGCCCGCCTGCGTCGGCCACCGCTGGCGCCTGGACGGCGTCAGCGCGCGGGCCTGCAGCCTGCGAAGGTGCAGGCTTGGCCAACTCCTCCGACGGGGGCGGCAGCGGCGATGAAGGCAGTGCCCCACGCAGCGACTGCGGCAGCGTCGCTTCCGGCAACGCCGGTCGGGAAGCCACCGGGGCCGCCCTGCCGGGCTGGGCGACATCCGCAGCAGCGTGATCGACCGGCCCGCCCCTAGGCGCCCACGGCGCCACGGTGGCACCCCCTGGTGCGGCCTGCAGCAGCAGCTCCAGCCAGGTTGACGGTGGATCGGCCCGCGGCAGCCCAGCCGCCGCGCAGCAGGCCTGCCCCAGCGCCGCCGGCAGGGCCAGCAGCAGCGCCTGCGGGCCCGTGCGATCACACACCTGCGCGCACCAGGCGGGCAGCAGCGCGGCTGCCTGCTCACTGCGGGCCAGAGTGCCTGCGATGGCCGCCACATCGGCGCTCGGGGCTATGACGGCGCGGAACTCGGGCACCGCACGCGGCCAGTACCAGGCCGTCACGGACTGGCCGCGCAGCAGGCGCACCGCCAGCAGCGCGCGTGCCTGCAGGGCGCTGGCAAAGCACACGCGCTCGGCCGGGCCGTCGTCGACGGCAGCACCATCCACCCACTGCCCCGGCGTATCCAGCATGCAGGCCTCGATGCGCCGCGCAATGGCCTGCGCGCTGGCGCCGCGATCCAACCTCCCCAGCACCAGCCGGCGCACCAGCAGCAGCCGGCCGCCTGCGTCGGGCAGGCTGGCACAGCGCAGCGCGTCTTCCAGCCGCGGCAGCACGGCGCGCGCGGCGTCCACGCTGGACGCCGCCACCCGCAGGTGGTGCACCTGGCGTTGCGGCAGGGTCATGGCCGGCGGCCGCGGGCCTAACGCCCGAACAGGCTGCGCGCCGCGCTGGCCGCCTGCAGGCTGAGCATGGCGTTGTCGTCGAAGTGCACCCGCACGTCGTCGCCCAGTTCCACCCGTTCGGTCATGGTGTGGATGACATGGGCCGAGACCTCGCCCTGGCCGATGTCCTCCACCAGCGCACGTGCGATCACCTGCTCGCCGCGGTAGGCCACGGCCTGCATGCCCACGCGCAGGCGGGACAGGTCGGCCACCAGCAGCGGGATGCGCGTGCCCGGCACCACCGCCGGCACGGGGCGCGCCAGGCGGCCGATGATGATGCGGTCCACGGGCGCGTGGCTGGCCAGCAGCAGGCACATGCGCACCACGTCGTTGACCAGCGCCACCGCGGCCGGGATGCCGGGCTCTATCTGCGAGAACAGAAAGTCCACGTAGGCCTGCATCTGGGTGCGGTCGATGAAACCGATCTCGCTCCAGCGCGGCAGGCTGGCCAGGTTGCGCAGGTTGGGCGCGGCGTCGAACTCCGACAGCGTCTCGGCCCATTGCAGGCGCAGCGCCGGCAGCACGGCCGAGAACTCGGCGTGCAGGCAGGCCGCTATGCTGCGGATGTGCTCCAGTTCGGTGGCCGCGGCGCGCGCCACGTCGGCGCGGCCATGGCCGGCGTCGGCCAGGTCGGCGAATGACACCACCTGCTCGGCCTGCACACGCTGCTGCTGCCAGGTGGCCGTGGTCAGCACCGACAGGTCCAGCGTCTGCATGGCCAGGATGCGCGGTGCCAGTGCCTGCACCTGGCGCGTGGCCACGCTGGCGATGGCCTGGCTGAGCTTGCCGGTGCCGGCCGTGGCGCTGAGCAGCGGCACGGCCTGGCCCGTGAGCGCACGCAGCTTGGCACTTTGCACCATGCGCATCAGCGGCTCGCTGCGGTCCAGGCGCTGCAGCAGTGGCGGGGCCTTGATGAACCAGGTGGACGGCGCCTCGCGCACCACACGCAGCATGTCGGCAAGTTCGTCGGGCACGTCGGGGTGCTCGCGCAGGCAGGCCGGCACCGGGGCTTCCAGCAGGCCGGGGTCGATGGCGTGGGTGGGGGCGGCTAGCAGGTTGTCGGTTTCACGCGGGCGCACGAAGGCCAGGAACTTCACCTCTTCGGCCAATATGCGGATGCGGCGGGCGTTCACCGCGTTTAGGCGCTCGGTCTCCTCGGCCAGCAGGGCGCGCGCCACGCTCACGTCGTGGCGCGCTTCGGCCAGTTCGTCGGCCACGTGGGCCAGGCGCGTGCCCACCTCGCCCAGCGCCGTGCGCAGACGGTTGCCAACGGCCTCGCAGGCACTGACGGCCTCGCGGTAGAGCTTGATGCGGCCTTCCAGGCGCCGCATCAGCGCCACCACATGGTCCGACAGGTCGGTGCCGTCGTTGAACATCGCGCTCTCGTCGGGGTCACCGCTGGTCTGGCCGGGGGCCAGGCGGTGCGGCACGTTGAGCAGCTGGCTCAGCAGTTCGCGCTTGACGAGGAAGTCGGTAAACGGGCGCTCCAGCGGCATGGCGCCGCCGTTGGGCGGCTTCAGGTCGAGGAGGAAGCCATCGCCTTCCAGGCCACGCATCTGCACGCCATCGAACAGGCCCGGCGTGACGCCACCGTCTTCGGCACTCCAGGCGTCGGCCAGATTCAGCAGGCCCTGCACGGCCTGGTAGCGCGAGGCGGTGGCGTAGTCGCGCACCTCCTTGGCCTTGGGGTCATCCAGGCGCTTGGCAATGGAGGTGGTGCGGATGAAGGCATTGCCGGCCAGCGGGCTGACGCCGGTGATGTCCCTGGGCGTGGTGGCGGCGGTCATCTGCAGGTTCCTGCCCAGGCCGATGAACTGGATGTCGCCCTTGGCCTGCAGGTCATTGAAGGCCAGGTTGCCCCGCGCCAGCTGCTGCGCCGCTGGCGCCACGCCGCCCAGCGTGACGCCCGACACCGCCGCCTGCGCGAACTCGCCCTGCACCGACACGCTGCCAACGCTGAAGCGCGGCACCGCCGCCGCCAGGATCTGCGGCAGGTCCCGGGACACCCCGCGCGGCACGGTGGTGGTGCCGCCGCCACCGGTGGTGGGCGGGAACGGGAACGGCGCCGGGGGCGTGCCCGGCGCCGACGTGCCCGGGGCACCGGTGGGCCCGGGTGGGCCTGGGGGGCCGGGTGGGCCTGCAGGGCCCCCGGGCCCGATCGGCCCCGCAATTCCCGTGAGGCCGGTCACGCCGGTGGGCCCAGGAGGCCCTGAAGGTCCCGGAGGCCCCGGTGGCCCCGGCACCTGCGGCGCCGGCGGCGCCGGCTGCGGCAGCGGCGTGGACACCACGGGCGTGCCCTTGACGCTGCTGATGAAGCTGGCGATCTGGTTCTGCGTCGCCACGGCCGTCTCGGCCGTGGCGATGGACGCAAGCATGGGCGACACCACAAGGCGCGACGCCGCCGTGGTGCCCAGCATCAGCTGACGCACGCGGTAGATGTCGGTCTGCACCTTGACGAAGCCGTAGTCCACCAGGTCGTCGGCGCGGTCGGTGCGGACGCGCAGGTAGGCCGTGAAGCCGTCCACCCCGCGCAGGTAGAGCTGCAGCCGCTCGTGCGCGGACAGCACCTGCAGCGCCGGATCCGCCGCCAGCTCGGCCACCGCCTGCGCGCGCCCGCTGTCCGAAGACAGCGAGGGCGCACGCATCTGCATCGGCGACACCAGGTTCCAGCCCTTGTTGGTGGTGGGGCCGCCGCCGGCCGTGTCGGTGACGCTGATCCAGGGCCGCTCGGCGCCGACCCCGCCGTTGCCGTTGACCGGCAGCGCGCCGGCGCTGCCGAAGACCGCATAGCCGTCGAACTGCATGAAGTCCATGCCGGTGAGCGACAGGCCGCCCAGGCCCAGGTCTGCCGCGCCGACTTCTAGCCGCGTCCACTGTCCGGGCACCGGCATAGCGCCCAGGCGCAGGGTCTTGCCGGTGCCGGCGCTGCTGGTGTCGATGGCGTTCCAGCCCCAGTAGGCGCGTGCGCTGATGCCACGGCCGCGTTCGCGGAACTGCAGCATCACCTGGCGCGGGGTGTCGTTGGGGTCGATGTAGACCCAGCAGAACAGGCGGTCGGTGGCCGCCACGGTGAAGGCTGGCTGTGGGGGCGATGCCAGGTGGTTCTCGTAGCTGTGCAGGTGCAAACCGGCCGCGGGCGCGTCGGAGTGAGCGCCGCCGCTGGGCGGCACCGTGGCCGGGGTGGACAGCACCACGCCCTGGTTGGGTTCGAAGGGCGCCCACAGGTCATTGGAGGTGAGCAGGTCCCAGGGATCGTCACCGAACAGCTGCGCGCCGGCGGGCAGCACGTTGCAAAACCACTTGCCCTGGCTGGTGGACGTGGTGCTGCCCGTCATGCCGAAGGCGGCACGGCCGTCGAAGAGCGTGAAGGCCATGCCGTCCAGGCGCTGGCCGGGCAGGCCCACGCTGGCCACCGGCACTTCCAGCCGCACCCAGCCGCCGGCCTCGGGCAGTTCGCCCTGGCGCGCACGCGAGCTGGTGCCATCCGTGCCCCAGCCGATCAGGTTCTCGCCCCAGTAGGCGCGGTGTTCCCAGTCGCCGCCCACCATGTGCCACTGCAGCATCAGCGTGCGCGGCGGGTGGTCGGGGTCGAGATAGGCCCAGCAGTACAGGCGGTCATTGCCGGCCGCAAAGCCGGCCGTGGCACGTTCGAAGTAGTGCTGGTGCAGGCCACCCGCCAGCCGGCTGCGGTGCCCCCCGCCGGCCGGGGGCGGGCCCCAGGGCGACAGCAACTCGGGCTCCAGCGCAGCGGCATCGTCGTTCCAGGCGGTCACGCGCGGCGGCTGGCCGTCCAGCGCATGCTGGAGCACACCCTGGCGCACGCGCAGGCCCTGGCGCAGCCCCAGGGTGCGACTGCGCACAAGCAGGAAACGGTCCAGGGTCTGCTGGAACAGCGGGTCAGGGCTTTCGTTAGTGATCAGCAGGCGCGGCTCCCACATCGCCAGCGGCACCGGCACCAGGATGCGCACGCTCTCCGGCGACAGCAGGTTCAGCGGCGCCAGCGCAGCGTTGGCACGCACCGCGATGTCCAGCTGCTCCACCGGCACCGGTGCGGCGTCGACGTCGAAGCCGAAAGGAAAGAAGGCGCTGCGGTGCGTGGCCACCTCGTAGGCATTGCGCGGCAGCAGGCCCACCGGTGGCAGGAAGCTGCCGAAGGACTCGGCAAGCACTTCGGGCGCCAGGTTGGGGTTGCCCGCGGTGGCCGTCGCCACCTCTTCCGCAAATTGTTCGATCTGCGCCTGCTGCAGCGCCACCAGCCGGCTGCTGCCGGCCAGGCGCAGCGTGTTGCTGCCGGGCGGCGGCGGCGCGGCGGCGGGTGCGGCCACCAGCAGGCTGGCCTGGCGCGCCCGGCCACCGCGGCGCACCACGCTGCTGCGGTCCACCCAGCGCGGGGTTTCGGTGGCCAGGTCCAGCTGCACCAGGGCCACAGGCACGCCCCATTCCTCCCACGGCAGGCCGCCATCGGCGGCCAATTCGGCCTCGGCGCGGAAGATGGTCCAGGCCAGCGCGTTGCGCACCGGCACGCCGGGCACCGGCGGCAGGCGCCAGTCATCGGGCCACACGTACCAGAGCAGGCGCACGCCGTCGCCGATGCGCCAATCTTCGAAGGCCGTGGTGTCATCGACGCTGCCTTCGGCGCAGGCCGAACGCTCGCAGGGGTCGTCGGGGTCAAAGTCGGCACGGTCGGCCAGCACCGGCTGCAGCACCAGCACGCCCAGGGCCGGCAGCGTGGCGCGTGAGAAGGCGGCCAGTTCGCCCAGCGTGGGGCCGATGGCGCGTGCGTTGACGCTGCCGTCGCCCGGGCCGCCGCCCACGCCGCTGCCGTTTTCGAAGAAGGCCGGCGGGGCCACCACCGGCAGCGCGTCCAGCGTGGTCAGCAGCGGCTGGCGCAGCACCACGTCCTCGCCGCTCAGGGCCAGGCCGCGGCCAGTGCCCACGCGCACGCTGACGCGGGCAAAGCCGGTGTCACCGGTGGCTGCATGCAGGTCGATCTCCAGGCCTTCATCGGTGCCGGCCACCAGCGCCTGCGCACGCTGTGCCACATGGCCGGCCTGCCAGCGCTGGCGCTGCGCCAGCGCGCCGGCCGACAAGGCACGGCCCGGGAACGGGTTGAGCCGCCTTTGCCAGAAGCTGGAAGCCAGGGTGGCGGTTTCCGGTGACAGCGCCACAACACGTTCCCCCGGCAGCGGCGTGGTGATGGGTCGGATGCTCATGGCAAGGTCCTCGGGCGGCGGGCGCGCCAGGCTTCAGGTGGGGGACTTCTTGGCCGCGCCGCGGCGGCGCTGCGCGGCCGCGCGTGCCGAGGCGGCCGGGCTGTCGGGCGCGGCGGGCGCTGGTGGCGCCACGGCGGCGGCGTCGGCCTTCTTGGCCGCGGCGCTGCCCTTCTTGGCCGCCGCGCCGGTGTTCTTGGCCGCGGTACGCGGTGCCGGCGCAGCCGGCGCGGGCTCGGCCACGATGGGCTTGTGTGGCACCAGGCGCTCCACCAGCCGGGGCACGCCTGCGGCCGGCGCGGCGGCGGCGGTGGCGTCCAGCTTGCGCCAGGCGTCGCTGGCAGCGATGTCGCGCAGCGCCGCTGCCGTCACCGGCGTGACGGCCTTGCTCTCCAGCCGCACCAGGCCGTCGCCGACACCGCTGCCGGCGAGGTCGGAGGCCACGCTCAGCACAGTGGACTGCTCCAGCACCGTGGCGCTGCCGGTGCGCGCGCTCAGTGCGCCCAGCGTGGCCGCCGTGAGCGTGGGCGATGCGGCCACTCTGGGTGCCGCCAGCATGCCCAGCACACGGGTGGCGGCCTGCGGGGTGGCGTTGGCCAGCACGCGCGTCAGCGCCTCGCCCAGGCCCTGGTCCTGCAAACGCGTGCGCAGCAGCTGCACGGCAGCACCTTCGTTGCCTGCGGCCACGGGCAGCGGTGTGCCCGCCAGGTCATCGCGGTAGGCTAGGTTGCGCCGGCGCACGTACCACAGGCGCGGCAGGCGGGCCAGGCGCACCCATTCCGAATCGGCCGGGGTCAGCGGCGGCGTCGGCAGCGGCAGGCGCAGCCGCATCAGGATCTCCAGCGGCTTGCGCTGCGCCACCAGGTTGGGCGGCGCGGGGCGCAGCGAACGCGGACGGTCGTCCAGGCGCTGCGCCACCTCGCGCCATTGCGCACGCGGCACCGGGGCCAGCACCAGCACGGCGGTGCGGTCCAGCGTCGCCTCGGCGCCCAGCAGGTCGATCGGCGGCAGGGCCAGCGACTCTTCCACCAGCGCCGGCAGTTCGTCCTCGGGGATGATGGAGAAGTCCACATCCACTTCGGACGGGAAATAGCGCTGCGTGAAACTGTCGGTGTCGATGATGCTGGGCGGCAGCGGACCGGCCGGCGGCAGGGCCTGGAACTGCGACGCGGCGGTGAAGCTGCGGCCCTGGAACTGGGCCGCCACGTCGTCCAGGTGCACGCTGTGCTGCGCCAGGTGCGCCAGGCGCAGGCCGCGCGGCGCGAAACCCAGGCCCGGCAGGTCGCCGCGGTCGGCACCCAGTTCGCGCCGCACCATGGCCTCGTCTATCCAGCGCAGCAGGTTGCCGTCCAGCGCCAGCATGGCCAGCGGCAGCAGGCCGCTGGACACGCCCAGCTCGCCACCCTGCGTGAAGATGGCGCGGGCGGCGCGGCTGCGGCGCAGGTCCAGCTTGTCGGCCGCGCCGTCGTCCTGCCAGGGCACCAGGGTGACGGCGGTGGCTTCGATGACATCGCCGTCTTCCACCGTGCGCGGGCCGGTCAGTGTGGTGGGGTAGGCGCCGATGGGGTTGGCTGTGTATTCCACCGGCCGCAGCGCCAGCACGAACAGGCCCGTGCGGCTGCGCAGCGGCGCCGCCGGCACGCGGCCCAGGCCGAAGCGGGCCGACAGCTGTTCGGCCAGCGCCAGGTCGGCCAAGTTGAGGTCCAGGTCACGCGGCAGCAGCACCAGTTCACCGGCCGGCGTGACGCCCTGCCCCAGGCCGACCTGCAACTGCGACGGCCCGCTGCCCCTGCGTACATGCAGCCCGGTGGCCACGCCGGCGCCGGTGGCGCGGCCGAGGTCGGCCTCGCGCGCCAGGAAATACTGCTGGTCCTTGATCAGGTCGCGCGCGGCCAGGAAGCGGCCGTCGAAATAACGCGGGCGCTCGCGCCTGGCGTCTTCCACCAGCGCGCCGCTGCGGCGCAGCGCCTCGGCCTCGGCCAGCGCGATCTGCTCGCGCGAGCTGCCGCGTTCGACATGCGAGAAGTTGCTTGTCAGGGTGCTCATGGCGGTCCTTCGTTCAGCGTGTGGCGGCATGCGCCAAGAGCGCCAGCGCGGGCAGGAAGCGGCGCGCGTAGTTGTCCACCAGCGGCGCCTCGGCCGTGCGTACCGGCGGGTTGGCGGCGTCCACAGGGATCAGCACCCGCGCCAGGAAAATGGCGCTGGTGTCGAAGTCGGCCGGGTGTTCGGCTGCCGGTTGTAGCGGCGCGTTGCCACCGCTGCCCGTGCCGTTAGGTGGGTAGGCACCGAACACCGCATCCTGCAGCGCGTTGCGGCGTTCATCCGCGGTGCTGGTGGCACTGGCTAACACGCTGTCGGTGGCCGACAACACCGGCAAGCCCAGCTGCCTGCCCGACAGCCCCGGCCGCGGCACCAGCAGCAGTTCGTAGGCATCGCGGATGCGCGAAATGGACACCGCGTTCAGCGCGTCGAAGGGCCCGCTGGCGAAGCTGGGTGTCAGCCCCACCGCACACTGCGCAAAACGCAGGAAGACATCGGCGATCACGGCGCGTGCAGGCAGCACCGGGGGCGTGGCAGGTGCGGGCGGATTCAGCAGGCGCGGCGACAGGAACACTGCCAGGTTGTCGTAGGCACTTTCGCCCAGGATGTCGCCCCCTTCCTGCGCCAGCAGATCCGCATACCAGTCCACCAGGCCACGGCAGGCCGGCCGCGGCAATTCCACCAGTCGGCCCAGGCGGTCCACCGCCAAGCCGGGGGCCACCAGCACTTCTTCGGCCTGGGTGGCGGTCTGCGGCTGGTGGCTCACCTGCAGGCCGGCCAGGGTGCCGCCGCCGGCGGCAAAGGCCAGCGCACGCGCCAGGCGGCCGC
The DNA here is from genome assembly GCA_000244995.1 of Burkholderiales bacterium JOSHI_001. Classification (NCBI taxonomy): domain Bacteria; kingdom Pseudomonadati; phylum Pseudomonadota; class Betaproteobacteria; order Burkholderiales; species Burkholderiales bacterium JOSHI_001. The sequence continues at coordinate 2,583,910 of CM001438.1, forward strand.
GGTGGTAGGTCTGCTCGTCGCTGAAGTCCTGCGCGTCCAGCAGCATGCCGGTGGCGTAGGCCGGCCGCTCGGCGCGCGGGCGGGCGACCAGCGGGTCGGCGGCGGTGGCCAGGATGGTCATGGGTCACTCCTGTCGCGGCCGCGCGGCCGTCGCGGGGGGATGGTGGGTTGGGGCACGGGCGGCCGCACGGGCAGCACCGGCACGACGGGAACCAGGGGCACGACCGGCACCACCGGTGTAACCGGCTGCAGCACCGGCGGCACGGTGGTGCCGACCGTGCCGGTGCCCAGCCCGGTGGGCAGCACCACGCGGCTGATGCTGAGCACCAGGTCGTCGGGCGTGGAGCTGTTGCCCGCACTGCCGATCACCACCAGCCGGAAACGGTGCTGGCCGTCGGGCAGGCCGGCGTCCACCAGCACCTCGGGCACCTGGGTGGTGATGGGGCGGCCGACAGTGAACTTGGTCATGCGGAGCCTGCGCGTGCGGACTCAGGTCACCACCGGGCCGACGTAGGTCCAGACCCACTGCACCACCTTGCCGCCGCCGACATCGAAGGAGCGGTCGCCACGCAAGCTGAAACTCTTGCCCGTGCCCACCACCTGCGGGCCGGCGAGCACCGCGGTGGGCGCGTCCTGGTCAGCAACGATGACGACGATGCGGTCGGGCTGCGACTTGTTGCCCGAATCGTCCACCACCACCAGCTGGAAGGTCTGGCGGCCGACGGGCAGGGGCCGCTCCGGATCGACCGTCACTTCGATCGTCGGGTCTTGCGTGGCGATGTCGGCGCCGAGAACGAATTGAGCCATCAGATTCTCCTGGTTGGTGGGTCATGCATCCGCCGGCGGCAGCAGCCGCCAGCGGTACTCGGTGATGCGGCGTGTGGCGGCAGCGCGTGAGGCGCTGCCGTCCAGCACGAAACTGGTGCCGCTGGCGACACTGCGGTCGTCGCCGGCGTCGGCCAGCGGCGGCGGTGCCAGCACCACGTCGGGGTTGCCAGCCAGGCGCGGGTCCAGTAGGGCGGCGCCGACCAGCCGGTCGCCCAGGCCCAGCACCGAGCGCTGCACCTGCACCGGCTGCGGCAGGCGCGGCGGGCCCAGGTAGGTGTCCACACCCACCAGGCTGGACACGCCCACCAGCAGCGGCCAGCTGGCGGGCACCGTGCGCACCAGCACATGCGCGGGTGACTCCAGTTGTACGATGCGCTTGATGAGCGCGAAGTCTTGTGGCTGCACCTGCTGGTGCACCAGCACCGTGGCACGGAAGGCCAGGCGGCCCAGGAATTCGAGCGCCGCAGCGTCCTCGACATCGGTAGTGGCAGCGTCGGCAAACAAGGCCACCAGTTCGCTGCCTTCGTTGCTGCCGACAAACAGCGTGTCGCCGACGATGGAGTTGCCGCTCTGGTGCAGGCCGGGCAGCAGCGGGTCGTGTTCGTCGCCCAGATCCACGCCCAGCAGCGTGGCCAGGATGCGGCGCAGCCTGAAGTCTTCCACCACCACGATCTCGCCGCCACGCACCGCACCTCCGGTGGCGATGTCCAGCGCCAGGCGCAAGCCGTCGCGCGTGCCGTGCAGGCGCGCCAGATCGGGCGCGGCACGCAGCCAGTCGCGTCGGCGCGCGGCCGGCAGCGCGGGGTCGAAGGCGATGCCGATCCAGGCCCCCAGCCAGTCCAGCTGCGCGTCGGGCGTGGCCTGTGGGTCGCTGTAGAGATGGGCCGCGGCGACCCGGTCTTCCAGGTTGGTCAGCACACCTTCGAAGTTCGCCAGGAGGCGAGCAGTGAAGTCGGCCGGCGTGGCCTGCGGGCGATAGACGGCCACCACGTCGACGGCCGCGCTGCCCATCGCGACGCTTTCGCGGCGCAGGCGCCAGGCCGTGCCGGCATCGGCCAGCACCCAGGCCTGGCCGGGCTGTTCCACCTGCAGCTGCGCCACCTCGCCCGGCACCACGCCGGCCAGGCGCAGGCGGGCGCGCAGCGTGTTGCCCAGCAGACCGCCGGCGTCCAGCGCTGCGACGTGGGCGATCTCGATCTGCGCCCGATCCACACCCGGTGCGCTGGCGGCGTCGCCGAAGATGCTCTCCCGGTAGACGCGCGGCAGGTAGCGGTCGACATAGGAAAAGCGGCTGCCCCAGACGCGCAGGGCTGCGATCTCGGGACTTCCGCGCCCGTCGCCCAGCAACTGCACACGCAGCCACAGGTAGCGCCCCCGCAGCTGGCGCACGCGCTGGCGGCTGGCCTGCACCAGCACGCCGAACAGGCCGCGCGCCCCGGCCACCGGCTCGCCGCCCAGCAGGCCGGGGTGGCCGGGCAGTTCGCTGGGCGCGCGGTCCCAGGCCGCGCGGGGTAGGTGCGGCGCACGGGCCGCGGGGTCCAGCGCGGCCACATCGGCGCCAAAGGCGTGCGGGTGCCAGGCGCCGGCATCGGTCTCCTCGGGCGGACGCGGCAGGTTGCTGGTGGCCAGCCAGGCAATGAAACCGCAGTACGGCGGGATGGCCGCCTCGGCATACAGACGGTGCCAGACGGTGGTGGTGTCGCCGCTGTCGATCAGCAGGCCGCGCAGCACCGCGCCTGCGCCCGCGCCTTCGACCAACCAGCTGCGCGCCTCGCCGCGCCGTGCCGATTGCGTGTAGGACAGCGCATGCAGCGGTGCGCTGCGCCGGTCGGCAACGGGATAGTGAGGGGGCTGGCCCGCATCGCGCACGCCGCCACAGAACGATGCTTCGCGTGCATCGTCGGCCAGCGGGTAGACCTCGCCCAGCGGCAGCACCTGGCCGGCGGCGTCGACTGCAGCCAGGTCGTAGGCAGGCGCGTCCACGCGGCCGGGCACGCGCACGGCAATGCGCTCTTCGTCCAGCAAGGCCAGGCTGTACGCATACGCCGCCCCCACCAGCACCTGCGGCGCACCCAGGCCGCGGCTGCCGCCCTCCCAGCTCCGCACCGCGGCCGTGCCCTCGCCGTCCAGCCACACCAGCAGCAGGAAGGCACCGGCGGCATCGGAGGCGATGGCCACCGCCTGCTGACCGCCGCCCAGTGCCGGCACCTCCAGCAATTCCAGCATCGGCGGGCAGCCGTTCTCCGGCTTGGGGCGGAAGACCTGCGGGCCGTACATCTCGGTGGTGGGAGTCTGCGCGCGCAGCGGCTGGCCGTGCAGTCGCGCCACCCGGCCGCTGCCGCGTTCCAGCACCCAGGCGCCGTCGCCCGGAGCCGGGGCCAGGCGCCAGGGCGCGAAGCCGGCCAGCGTGGCCGTCACGTCGCCCCAGCGGCCGCGCAGGTCGTGCAGGCGCACGCCTTCGGCTTGCGCCACCAGCAGCACACCGCCTCGCGCCACGGTGAGGTCGGTGGGTGCATCGTCCAGGCCGAACAGCACGGTGTCCTCGGGCAGCAGGCTGTGCACCACCACGCTGCGCGCGCCGCTGTCCCAGCTGGCCACGCATTCCAGCGCATCGACGGCGCGTGGCACGGCCTCCAGCGCCCCCTGCGCGGCGGTGAAGGCATCGGCCGACGGCAGGGCCGGCTGCAGCGTGCGCTCGGAGGCCAGGCGCAGGGCGCCACAGGCCCCGCTCACGCCGGCATGGCGCAGGTCGGGCCAGGCATCGCTGCCCGCCAGTTGCCACAAGCGCAGCCCGTTGGCGTCCATCAGCAGAGTTCCGGCACCACGGGCACGGCCACGGCATTGCCCACCGCGAAGGGGTTGGGCAACGCGTCCAGGTTGGACGGCGGCGCCGTGCCTTCCACCGCCACCACCGAGAGCAGTTCGGGCAGTTGCCAGCGCTGCAGGCCGAGGATCTGCGCACCGTCGCTGGCGATGGTGGGCAGCGCCTGCCAGTTGTCGCCGTTGCGCTGGAACAGCGAGATGCCGCGCAGCTCGTCCACCCCGTCCACGCGCGACACCTCCACTTCCAGTTCACGGCTGCGCACGCCGCGGCCCAGCGGCCAGCCCTGGCGGTCCAGCCCGCCCGGCGCCAGCGGCCACAGCAGGCGGCGCAGGGCCTCGCGCACGTCCAGCAGCACCTTGTCGCGCGCAAAGCCATCGCGCAGTTGCACCGCCACCGCAATGCCCAGCGGCACGTAGTCGCAACCGATGACGTACAGCTCGGTGGCCAGCGGCACGCGCGCCGCCAGATGCGCGTGCAAGCGTTCGATGAAGGGCCGGTCGGGCCGCGGGTTGGGCGCCGGCTGCAGCGCTGCGGCCGGCAGGCCCATCACCGTCACCACGCCCGGCACGTTGAAGCGCCGGTCCTGCGGCTTGAAGCGCGGCAGCACCTCCACCCGGCCCAGGTCGATGCCGGGCGCCTCGGCCGCCAGGCGGCTGTAGTCCTCTTCGGTGACGGCGCGGTCGCGGTGGCGCAGCCGCGCCGGGATGCGCTTCTCGGCCAGGGCCAGCGTCTCGGCGTCTTCGCCGCCGCCGGCCGCCAGCGGCTGCAGCACCTGGATGGCCGGCGCATTGCTGTCGTCCAGGTGTTTGGCGCGCAGTTCGGTCAGGCTGCTCGCAGGCAGGTTGCCGGCACGGCCGCCACCGAAGCGGCCGCGCTTGAGCCGGATGCGCATCTCGCGCTCGGGCACCTTGCCGCGCAGGCCGTCGCCGAAGCGCAGGGTGCCGGCTTCGGCGTCCAGTTCGTAGGCCGTGGCCTCGCGCGCCACCGCTGCGTCGGCGCTCACCGCGGCCAGGTCGTCGACGCGGGTCCAGGCCTGGTAACCCTGCCCCGGCGCTTCGACCTGCACTTCCAGCGTGTCGGCGTCCACCGAACCCAGGGGCAGCGCGAAGCTCTGCGACCCTGCGCCGTTGGACGCACCCAGCACGCGCCCGGTGATGGTGGTGCGCTGGTCCAGTTCGGCCGCGTTGATGCCTATCCAGGCCAGCTTGAGCGAGCTGACGTTTTCGCCCGGCTGCGGCCGCAGGCGCAGCCAGGCCACCAGGCGCGCGCCGCGTTCGGGGTCGTCCAGGCGCGGCGGGTTGTCGCCCACGCCGGCCAGCGGGTTCTGGCCCACATTGTTGGAAGGCGCCCAGATCTCGCGCTGGCCGGGCAGCTGCAGACGCAGCGTCCCGGCGCGCGCCAGGCCGCCGCTGGTGTCGGTGCCGGTCTGCACGCCCAGCGTGAGGTAGTCGGCCACGCGCGCGTTGCGGCCACGCGTGCTCAGCTCCCAAAGCACAGGCACCGGCGTGGGCGCGCTCACCGTGTCCAGCGGCGCGGGGCGCGACAGCGCCGGCACCACGCCCACCGACAGCAGGGCCGGCAGGCCGCCACCGCCGGTGCCCATGGCCAGCGTGACGGCGGCGTTCACCGCCGGCTGGCCTTCAGGCGTGGGCGCCAGGGGCGCGAGCAGGGCGATCCACAGCGCCCGGTCGGCGCTCTGCGCGAAGACATCCACCCCATCGGCCACCGCCTGCCCTTGCACGAACAGCGGCGTGGTCTCGTAGCCCTGCGGCGTGCCCGACAGGCCGTGGATGCGCTGCAGGCCGTGCAGCACATCGGCGCGGCGCGCACGCTCGGTAGCCGTGAGGCGGCGCTTCATGTAGGCCTCGCCCGTCAGCGGCAGCACCGTGGTCTCGGCCAGCGTCTCGAAGGGCAGCGGTGCCTTCACGGTGCCGTAGGGGCCCAGCGTGTGCGCGCCGAGTTCGGTGGCCTGCGCAAAGGCCAGGCTGACGATGCAGCGGGCCGGCTGCGCCGGTTTCAGGCCCATGCCCAGCAGCTTCAGGAACACCAGGCGCTGGCGCTCGGGGATGAGGTTGGCGCGGTACAGCAGTGCGTCGCCGAGCCAGGCGAAGAGTTCGATCAGCGTGCGCCCGGGGTCGCCCAGGCGCGGGTTGGTCCATTCCGGCGTGTGCGCCGGAATGCGGGCGATGAGGTCTTCGACCAGGTCGTCGAAGCGGCGGTCATCGAGCGAGGGCGGCAGGATCGGCATGGCGGTTCAGCCTTCCAGTTGCACGGTGACGTTCAGTGCACCCGGCGCACCCGTGTTCGCCAGGCGGTAGACGATCTCCACGCGCAGTTCACTCGGGCGCTCGGGCACTTCCCACACCTCCACCGCGTCCAGCAGGATGCGGCGCTCCCAGCGCGCCAGCGACTCCTGCACCAGGTCACGCATCTGGCGCCGCGTGGCCACGGTGTTGGGGGCGTGCAGCAGGCGGTCCAGGCCGCCGCCGAAGTCGGGGCGCATCAGCTGTTCGCCGGGGCGCGTGGACAGGATGGCGCGGATGGTCTCGCGCACGCTGCGCGCCGGGTCGGGCCATTGCAGCGCACCGCTGTCGTCCGGCAGAGGGAGAAGCGGCCAGCCGCTCACGCGCCCTCCCCCGAAGCGCCTTCGGCGCCTGCCACCCGGGGGCGCGCTGCAGTCGGACCGGCAAGGCCGGGTCCGGGGCGGCAGCCTGGTCGCGCGTGCCTCCCCTGGCCGGGGCGATCCGTGGCACGTTGGCGTGGTTGGAGCACGTTCATGTGAATGGCGGCCCTGGGGGCGACTTGCTGCCGAACTTCGGGAACGGGATGCAGATCTTGATGAAGAACATCCAGCCGAAGATCAGGTTGAACAGCGTCAGGAAGATGTTCAGCACGATGAAGGCGCAGATCGTGATGATGGGAATGTTGAAGCCGCAGATCCACGTCAGGCCCAGGCCTTCCATCTTTCCCTTGCCTTCCATCAGATCCTTGGCCTTGCCGCTGAGCAGGTTCTGCATCGAGGGCGGCACGACGAAGGCGACGTTGGGCTTCAGGGCCTTGAGCATGTTGCGGTCGCTGGCGTCGGGCAGCGGAATCTGCAGCGGCGGCCGCGCATCGGCGGTCTCGAACCAGGGCGCGATGACATAGGGCTCGCTGTCGCCGCTCCAGACCACATGTGCCGGACAGGGGCCCTCGGGTTTCAGGCGAACGAAGGCGCGCAGCACGTAGCGCGCGCCGGGCTCGTCGTAGCGGCCGCTTTGCGAGATCAAGGCCCTGCTGCGTGCCTGCAGCGCGCCGTGCAGGGCCGCCTGCAGGTCACGCGTCGCGCTGCCGTCCAGGCTGGGCCAGCCTGTGGGCATCTCCAGCGCGCCATCCACGCGTTCCTTCTTCAGCAGGCGCTGGCAGGCCTGGGACAGGAATACATCGGCGCTGGTGGTGCGGGCCACGGTTTCGCCCGTGCGCAGCACCAGCGTCAGCCGGATCTTGGCCAGCTCGGCGCGCAGCGCGGCGCTGTCGGCGCCGCCATCGAAGGCGTTGAATTCGCTGCCCAGCTGCCGCAGCAGCAGCAGGAACTCGCGCATCAGCAGGCCGGGGCCGGCGTCGGGGTCGGACAGTTCGGTCAGCTCTTGTGCGCTGACGTCGGGAGGCAGCTTGGCCGGCGGCGACTCGCTGGCGTCGAACCAGCCTGCCACCACCTCCTGGCCGGCATAGGGGAAGCTGGTGGCCAGGCCCTTCAGCGGCGCCACCAGATGCTCCTTGAAGGCACTGGACTGCGGGCCGAAATCCACCGCCTCCGGCCCCGTGGCGGCCGGCGGTGCTTCACTCAGTTCGCTGCTGATGGTGGGCACCACGCCGTAGTAGATGGTCTGCGCCGCCGCCGCACAGACATCGGGCGGCGCCATGAAGATGGGCACCACGTCCTCGTCCAGTCGGTTGTCGGCCAGTTCCAGCGCGTAGCCGCTCAAGTGCCTGTCGATGTCGGCCACGCCCGTGAGCTTGCGCTGCAGGCGGTGTGCCGACTGCGGGTCGGCATCGGCACCGCCGGTGCGTGACAGCGGCACCCAGCCGCGCACGCGTCCATTGCTGCGCATCCAGCCTTCGGGCTGCCCGTCCGCGCCCAGGCGCCGCACCACCATGCCGGCAGCCTGCACCTTCGCCGGATCGATGCGCGGGCTGCCCGGCTGCTCGCACCAGGCCTGCACCAGCGCAATGTGGAACTGGCGCTGGATGGGCTGGAACAGCTTCAGCGTGCCCTGGGCGTCGACGGCCCTGGCGCACCGGCCGCTCAGGACGGCACGGCCCCGCGGCGTGCGCAGTTCGTCCAGCGTCGATTCGATGAAGTCTTCATCGTTGCGCTGCAGCAGCACCGGGCGCTGGCCGGGCCGGATGTCGCGTGGTGCGCCGAGGACGACGTCGTGCATCGTGGCCCCTACCAGACGTTGCCCGCACCGGGCGTGTAGCTGCTGCTGATGACGGCATTGGTCTGTAGCACGTCGCACTTGATCATGCCGCTGAACTTGGACATGGCCGCGTCCACCTTCACCATGCCGGCCGACACTTCCACCGTTGCGGCCTGCACCTTGACCTTGGCCGATGCGGTGACGGTGATGCCCGCGGCTTCCAGCTTGATGCTGTTGCCGTTGCTGTCTTCGATGGTCACGGCGCCGGGGCCGTCCTTGAGCGTGAGCTTCTGGCCGCCGGGCGTTTCCAGCTTCAGCATCTCCTGGCCGTCCTGATCGTCCAGGGTCACGATGACGCCGTTCCTGGACTGGATGCGCTTGATGCGGTTCTTGCCCGATGAGATGCCGGCCGGGGCCGTGGCGCTGCCGTTCCACAGCCCGCCCAGCACCAGCGCATGGCGGCTGTCGCCTTGCACGAAGAACACCAGCACCTCGTCGTCGACATCGGGCAGCAGGAAGGCGCCGCGGTTGTTGCCCGCGAAAGGGCAGACCACACGCGCCCAGATGGTGGAGTCCTGCTCGTCCACGTCGGCGAAGGACAACAGCTTCACCTGCACGCGGTTGCGGTTGTCGGGGTCGTCGAGCGAGACCACGCGGGCCAGGAAGCCGGCCTGCATCCAGCCCGCGGGCACCGAGAACGCCGCTTCGCACTTCATGAATTGCCCAGGTAGGCGCACTCGGCGCGGAACTCGGTGCGGTAGCCCTGCTTCAGGTCGAAGAGGTGGCAGGCCTGGGTGACGTAGTAGCTGTTGTCATGCTGGGCCGAGACGCCGGCCAGCCGCACCTGCGTGCCCACGCGCAGCCGCGCGTTGCCCTCGGCCAGGCCTTCGGCGCGCACGAAGCGGCGCGCGCGCTGATCCAGCGCTGCTTCGGCCAGGGCCTGGGCTTCGTCGTCGCTGGACACGGCGATGGCGCCGACATGCTCGCTGCGGGTGCCGAAGACCTCCAGTGCCCAGGCCAGGCCGCTCTTGCCGCTGCCCGGCCCGGCGTGGGTGATGCTGCTGGCATGGCCGGACACGGCGCTGCCGTCCTGCGCGTTCCAGCCCGCCACGGTGACCGCCGTCACCTGGTCGGCGAGGTCGGCCGTGATGCGCACGCGCGCCAGCTGGCTGTAGAGCGTGAGTTCCACCGTGCCGCGCTGCACGTCCTGGCGCGGCGACACCGTGAGGTCGGTGCCGCTGACCTGCAGGTCGGCGTCGAAGCGTGCCACCAGGCGGCGCAGGAAACCGAGGTCGGTTTCGTTCAGCTGCATCCAGGTGCCGCTGGGGGCGGTTAGTCCCTGCACATTGGGCGTCAGGCCCAGGCCGCCGGCCACGGCCTGCACCACGTCGGCCGGCGTCATCCCGGCGTAGACCTTGGTACGCCGGGCACGCCGCGCCGCCGTCAACGCGTCTTCGGCCAGCACCACCAGCTCGGGAGGCTGGCCGTAGGGGCAGACCAGTTCCAGCGCGCTGACCTTGCCGCGGAAGATTTCCACTGGCGTGCTCGCGTCGCCGGCGCCGATCTGCAATTCGGCGCCCAGCTTCAGCGCCGAATTGCCATCGAAGCCGATCTCGGAGGCACCATCGGGCGTGGCCACCCAGTTCGCCAGCCGAAGTTCCAGCGCGCTCATGCCACCTTCCTGCTCTTCCATGCGCATGGCCGACACCAGCGCATTGACACGCTCGTCGGCCTGGCCACCGATGCGCACCGACGGACGTGCGCTGTAGATGGCGGCGGCGCTGACGCTGGATTCGGACATGGTCTCGAGCCGCCCGTCTCAGTCGGTGCACAGGCGCTGTTGGCGCTCCGTGCGCAGGCGCAGCGCAAGCTCGACCTGCTCCAGCAACTCGGGTGCGGCTGCCGAAGCGCTGCAAGCCGCCGCTGCAGGCGCCGGGGTGCTGTCGCGCCGCGGTTCGGCAACCTCGACACTCACTTCGTCGAACGTGATGGCCATCTGTTCATCCTCCGAAACTGAGACCTGCGTGCAAGTCGGCGGTGGCGCCGAGGTCGGCCGACAAGCTGGCGCCAGCATCCGCGCTGACGCGCCCGCCCGCGGCGAAGCTCGAGGCCGCGCTTGCGCCGGCCGCCGGCAACAGCGCGGCGCGTGCGCTGGCCACGCTCACCGTGCTCGTGGCGCCGGCGCCCGCGCCCGCGCCCACGCGCAGGCCGCCGAACGCGGCGCCGGCCGTGGCCGTGATGTCCAGGCCGGCACTGCCACCCACTGAGAGGCCGGCACCGGCACCCGCTGAAAGGCCGGCATCGGCACCCAGGGACAGGGCGGCACCCGCGGAGGCTCCCAGCGACAAGCTGGCCGATGCCCCTGCCGAGAAGGCCACCGGCGCACCGATGGCCACGCTGCCGCCTACAGCCAGAGCCGCACTGGCGCCAAAGCGCAGGGTGGGTGCGTTGTTGAGCGCGGCAATGCCGCGCGCGGCACGCGGGTCGCCCAGCGCACCGGCCGCAGCGTCGGGCGAGGTGCCCTTGGGCAGGACCACCGGATCGGGGTTCAGCGCAGCCCTGGCATCGGCAGCCGCCGGCGGGTTCTTCACGCTGACGAAATCCAGGCCCTGTTCGGCAAGGGTGATGGCCACGGTGGAGCGCAGCGGCACGCCCGTGGCAGAGAAGAAGTCGACCGTTTCCTTGTATTGCTCGATTACGCCCTTGAAGCGGTAGCTGCCCCAGGCGAACTCGATCTTCGGCGGCGGGTTCTGGCTGCCCCTGACGGCCGGCTCCACAAGGCGCGAGAGGCGCCGGGTCAGCGTCCCCACATCGCTGCCCGCCTTTACACCGCCACTGGCCAGCGTGGTGTCGAAAACCAGGGTCAGGCTCAGCTTGGCGACGCTCTTGCGGGTGAACTGGCGCACGCCATGGCTGACGTGGCTGTCGTCGAAGGTATTGCCGCTGGTGTACTCCAGCGACGCCGGATTGAACTGCACGGGAAACGGCTTGGCGTCACCGCTGCCGTCAATGATGGCAAAGGTGGCGGGCACGGCCGTCGGGGCTTCGGGCAGCATGGGCATGTCGGGCTCGGCTCAGACCACCAGGCGCAGGCCTTCGTGGGCCAGGTGCAGTTCTTCGATGCCGATCTCGGTGCCCTTGGCATTGAGGTCGGCGGCCTTGAACTTGACGGGCAGGCAGTTGTCCAGGTGCCAGGTCAGCACGATCTTGCCGGCCGCATCCTGCATGGCCACGTCGGCCGACAGGCGGTAGGCGTAGGCACCGCCGGCCACCAGCTGGAACCACTTGTAGGCGTCGCGCGTGCTGGTCATTCCGCGCTTCAGGATGACCGTGGCAAAGCTGACCGGGCCCACGCGCTGCGCGGCGCCGTAGTTGGCGCCGCCGGCCCTGATGACCTTGGGCTCCATGGTTGCTTCCAGCCCCGTGCATTCGGCGAAGGCGCCGCTGCACAGGGGCACCGCGCTGCCGTTGGAAAAGCTGAGCTGGAAGCGGAAGACCTGCAGCGGGGCCAGCAGGTTCTCGGGCAGGTCCAGGTCGGTGGCCATCACGCGGCCTCGCGCAGGGTGCTGCTGCTGGCGCTGTTCAGGTCCAGCACCACGGTGATGCGCTCGACGGAGGCTGCCGGCCGCACGCTGATCTCCAGCACCATGCGGCCGTTGTCCAGATCGGCCTGGCTCATGGTGCTGCGGTCGCAGCGCACGCCGTAGGCCTGGCCGGCGTCGGAACCGCCGAAGGCCCCTTCGAGCCAGAAGGCCTGCAGCAGGCGCTCCATCGCGCGCCGCGCCTGCGACCAGGTGGCGGGCCCGTTGAGGTCGAAGGCCAGGCCGTCGCCTGCAGCCCGTGCGGCGCGCAGCAGCGTGCCCATGAGGCGCGCGGCACCGCCGAAGCGCCAGGCCTCGTGCGACGACAGCGTGACATCCGATTGCAGCGCCCAGCCGCCAGGCTGCGGGGCGAACACGCACACGTTTCGCGCCAGCCTGGCATCCGGGCTGTCGTCGCTGCCACCCCAGGCGGGCAAGGGCTCGCTGCGCACCAGGTCGCGCAGGCGCGGCTGCGAGAAGTCGCCGGCCACCGAACGGAAGCTGCCCTGCAGCGCGGCGCCGGCCGAGATCAGGCCGGCCAGGGCGCCGTCGGGCGGCTCCAGGCCCTGGGGCAGGTCGTCCGCATGGGCCGTGCCCAGCCACGGCCAGGCCAGCTGGATGAAGGCGCTGGTGGCGCCGACTTCGGCGTCGCGGTCCAGCGGCGTGGCCGACAGCAGCTGGATGTCATGCAGATAACGCGCCATGTCGGCCTGCGCGTGCACGGTGCCGGCGCCGCGCAACTCGGGCTGGGGCAGCGGCAGCGCGGCCACCAACTGCACTTCGCGCAAGCTGCGCTGCGCCAGCAGGCTGCGCGCCGAACGCAGGGCGGCATGCCAGGCCGCGTAGCCGGCGCCGTCCAGCCGCGGCGCGGAGATGCGCGACAGCAGGTCGTCTGCGGGCGGCAGTTCGTTTTCGCTGCACTCCACGAAGGCGGTGGCCACCGCGGGCAGCGGCAGCGCCGCCGCCGGACCGGGATCGAAGCTGCTGCAGGCGTCGGGCAGATCGGGCAGCAGCAGCATGCTCACTTCACGCAGGCCGGCCAGGTGCTGCGCACCCTGCCAGCTGGACGGGTCGTGCGGCGCGAACACCGGGCTGCCCGCGGCCAGCTCGGGCAACAGCCTGCCCAGGCGCATGCCTCGTGCAGCCACGCGTGCGGCATTGCTCTCGATCAGCGGCCAGGGATCGCCCACCCGCACCACCACCGCACGCCGACCGCCGCGGGCGAAGAAGCTGCGCACGGCCGCGCCCAGGTAGCTGGCGCAGACCGTGCCGCCCTGGGCGCGCACGGGCCGCTGCTCCCACGCAAAGAGCGCGTCGAACTGGGCCCAGCTGTTCAGCACCACGGGCAGGTTGAGCAGGCCTTCCACCTGCGCCGGCGGGCGGCGCCAAATGCCGTTCACCCAGCCCGCGGCCTCCAGCTGCGCCTGTAGTGCGGCCGGCACCGCCACGCCGGCGCGGCGTGCCACATGGCCGACGAAGCAGGTCACGTCGGCCCGGTGCGGGTCGAGCTGCGCCTGCGGGGCGGCAGTGTCGAAGACCAGGCTCATGTGGCGCGGTGGCAGGAGGTGTTCAGACCTCGATCTCCAAGGCCTCGGCCGACAGCACGAGCTCTTCCATCGCCACGTCGCCGCCGCCCTTGGCTGCCAGCGGGGCGCCGCTGTACTTCATCGGCAACACGTCGCGCAGGACCCAGGACTGCACGGCCTTCTGGGCCTCGTCCATGAGCTGGATGGTCACGCTCTTCTTGGCGGCGGGGCCCTTGGTGCGGGCGTCCTTCATCCAGTTGAAGAGCAGTACCGAGTTCACGATGCCGCGCTTGAGCGTGACATCGCTGACCTTGTGCACGCCCGCCACCTTGCGGACGTGGTTCTCTTTCTCGTTGCCGTTGCGGTACTCGGCAATCGTCAGTTCGGTGCCGATGCCCGAGACATCGGAAAAGCCGCCGAACAGTTCGGCGCCGTCGAAGTTGACGACGAAGTTGAAGGCGCTGTAAGGCACGGTGCGGTTGGCCATGGTGATCTGCTCCTTTGCGGCGGCGGCTTCAGGCGCGCGCGTCGGCGGTCTTCTGGCCGATGCGGAAGATGACGAACTCGGCGGGTTTGATGATGGCCACCCCGATCAGGCATATCAGGCGTCCGTTGTCGAGGTCGTTCTGGGTCATCGTGGTGCGGTCGCAGCGCACGAAGTAGGCCTCTTCGGTGGTGGTGCCCAGCAGCGCGCCGCCACGCCATTCGTTGTAGAGGAAGTCGGCAATCGTCTGGCGGATGTTGGCCCACAGGCGTTCGCCGTTGGGCTCGAACACTGCCCATTGCGTGCCACGGTCGATGGACGATTCCAGGTAGTTGAAGTAGCGCCTGTCGCTGACGTACTTCCATTCCGGATCGCTGGATGCCAGGCGTGCGCCCCACAGCCGGTAGCCGCGGCCCGACAGGTAGCGCAGGCAGTTCACGCCGAGCGGATTGAGCAGCTCCTGCTGCGCGAAGTTGATGTCGCTCTCGAAGCGCAGCGCGCCCGTCACCACTTCATTGGCCGGCGACTTGTAGACCCCGCGCTGGGTGTCGTTGCGCGCGTAGATGCCGGTCACGAAGCCCGAGGGCGGCAGCGCGATCTCGCGCGGGATGTCGTCGCGGCCGGGGCGCGACAGCGGGTTGCTGACGACGACCCACGGGTAGTACAGCGCAGCGTACTTGCTGTCGATGCGGCCGCGTGCGAGACGCATGCCGCCCGGGTTCTGGTTCGGCTCGCAGTCCAGCACCGCGATGCGGTAGGCGCGGCGGCCCTGGGCATGGGCGATCAGCAGATCCTGGATGGCCTGCTGGTCAGCATAGGCGCTGCTGCCCGGCGCGGCGACGATGGACACGTCCTCCAGCCCCACCAGCGCTGAAAGGGCCGATGCATAGGTGCCGCCCACGGTGCTGGCGCCCGAGACGGGAGCGCTGCCATCGGTGCCGGCCACACTGCCGGCGCCGCTGCCCAGGGTCAGGAAGCGACGGCCAGCGCTGTCGCCCGGCACCGCGGGCAGGTTGCGCACTGCGGCGACCAACTCGTAGCCGCTGACTCCGCTGCCGATGTCGGCCCACACCAGGTTGGCCAGCGCATCGGCGCGGTTGGGCGGCTCCAGGGCCAGCACGGCGCCCAGCCAGCGCGGGTGTTCGCGCGCCACGCCCAGTTCATCCCAGGATTGCGCGTAACCGTCGGCGTCCACCACATCCAGCGCCAGCGTCACGATGTTGGCCACGGCGTTCGTGCCGCCAGGGGTGTCTTCGGGATTCAGGCCGGTCAGTGGCAGCACCGCTGCGGCGCTGTCCACCCAGTTGCTGCCGTTGCCGATGTAGAGGGTCTCGGTGCCACTGGCAGGAATCACGCTGAGCAGGCTGCCCGCAGGCGCGGTGGCCATGCTGCGCACGGTGGCGGCGCGGCGCGCCTCGCGGAACAGCACGCGGCCGTTGTAGGCCGCGCCGGGGAAGCGTGCACGGATGAAGGCAGCCTCGGGATCAGGCGTCGGCGGCGTGCCGCCGCCCACCAGCAGGCGCCCGGCTGCGAAGCCCGCCGTGTTGGCGGTGCGCACCACGTACAGGCGCGAGCCGCCGTTGTCGAAGTAGGCGCGCACGGCGTGGGCCACGAAGTTTAGGCGCCGCGCCGGGTCGCTCACGTCGCCCAGCGCCAGGTTCTCCAGGCTGCCGTAGATGCGTTCGAAGTCCGGCAGGCTGGTGACGAGTTCAGGCACGCTGCCCGCCGGCGTGCCGGCCACCGGGCCGCGCCGCGTCGGTCCGACGAAGGCCGTGGTGCTGGTGCCGACGCCTTCGATGGACTTCGCACGGAAGCTGGTTTCTTCCACATAGACGCCGGGTGCCAGGTATTCAGGCATGGCCTATCTCCTTTGGGGACGGATGGGGGAGCGTGACGACGGGACTCGCAGCGCCTTCATGGCGGCAAGGCGAGCAGGAAGGAAACGGTCTGGCTGCGCCCGGCCGCGACTTGCAGCGCCAGGGTCTCGCGCAGGAAGCCAGCGCCGGCTGCCTCCAGGCGCTCGGGGTCGGCGGCCAGGGGTGCGGCGGGCGCGCGGCCGGCGGCCACGTCGGCGATGGGCACACGCTGCAGTGCGGCAGCCTCGGCCGTGGCCTCCAGTTGCACGCCGATCTCGTTGACGACCACCGCTCCGGGCGCGTCGGACCAGGTGGTGACGGGTACACCGGGCACGGCCACCAGGGCTTCGCCGCGGGCGTCGGTCATGCCGCGCGCCAGCACGGTGGTGCCTTGCAGCACCCGCAGCAGCACGCCGCCGAGCGCGTCGCCACCCGCTGCCAGCGTCACCGTCACGCGCAGCAGCGCCCAGTTGGCCCCGGTGGGCGCGGCACTGGAGGGGTACATCGGCACTTCGATGGGGCGGAACAGCGAATCGGCGTTGGCGCTGTGGATGGCCAGCGGGTCGCGCGGCAGCTGCAGGGTGGCCGTGCGCGGCAGGTAGCGACCGCCGGGGTCACGCAAGGTGGCCAGCAGGCTGACGCTGCCCGGCGCGGGCGTGGCGGGCGGATGCTCGAAGGCCGCTTCGTGCCCGGCCAGGGCCTCGGCCGAGGTGATGACGTACAGCCCGCTGCGGTTGCGCCTTACGCCGGCCTGCGGCACCGTCACCTGCAGTGGCGTGTCGACCGTGGCGCGCGTGCCGGCGTCGATACAGCGCAGTGCACCCAGCACGCGGTGCTCCACGCGTTCCAGCTCGCGGATGACCAGGGTCATGTGCAGGCTCCGACGCGCGGCATCAGCGTGTGCCTGCCGGTGTGCCGGGCCCGAAGCCCAGCCGCGTGGCCACCACCGGGCCGGCCGCAACCAGCGCGTCGGGGTCGATGCGCACCATGCGCGCGATGTAGGACACCGACAGCCTGTAGGGCGGCTCCAGGGCGTCCCAGATGCGCATCATCTCCTCGGTGGGCAGCTCGGCCGGGATGATCTGGATCACCTCGTCGGCTCCCCAGCCGGCCTCGGGAGACAAGGACGACGCGTCCAGGATGGGATGCAGGTACAGCTGGCGCATGGCCCAGGTCAGCGGCACCTGTTCGTCCTGCGCCGTGCCGGCCCAGGCGGTGAGCATGTAGTGCAGGTCCAGCCCCATGGGCGCCTGCTGCGAGGGCGACATCAGTCCCGGCCGCTGTTGTCGCGTGTGCTCGTTGACCGTCACCTTGTAGAGGTAGAGCGTGACGCGCGTGGTCTCGTCCATCGCTCCTGCAAGTTCGCCGGAGGACAGCAGGGCAAAGGCGCAATCGGGCGTGTCCGTGCCGGCCACCTGGACCGGGTAGGTGTTGCGCAGGAAGGTGATGATCGAGTTGCCGACCGAATGCACCGCCTGGAAATTCGCCATCTGGACTCCGATCAAGCTCTTCAAGGCCTTGGGCCGCACGGCGCGCCCGTAGATCGCGGTGCCGCCGGGAAGGCGCTTGCGCACCACCACCGCCCGCCGCATCAACAGCGACAGCGCCGCCTGCACTTGCGGTGCCGTTGCAGACAAACTCATCTCCGGCAGCCACCACTGGGCAATTCCCTTCTCGTCGTCGGCCGCGGCGGGATGCAGCGACAGGTAACGTTCGATCGCATCCGCCACTCGCTGCGTCTTCGGGCGGGAACGATCGTTCAACCCAACCTCCACTGCGACCTGCAAGCTCCATTGCGAGCGGCGTGCCAGCACCTGGCCAGCCGCAAGTGCTGATTCGATGGGACTTTTTTCTGCGGCCGGTGCGCGCCGGGTCGGCCGGGGCGGGTCGGCGTGCGCCCGGTGGGTTGCTGCAGACCCGGTTCCTGCGCTAACGCTACAATTGAGCGTATCCACGCGGGCCCCGACCTGGACCTGCCACCCGGGGCGGGATCACCAGATCAGTGGGCGACGGTGCCGTGGCCGAGGCCGTGCTTCTTCAGCATGCGCCCCAGCAGGCGCCTTTCCTTTCCGGCCAGGCGCGCAGCATGGGTGACGTTGCCGGCGGCCACGCGCATCAGCTTTTCGAGGTACTGGCGCTCGAAACTCTGCATGGCCCGGTCGCGTGCGTCGTTGAAGCGGGTGCACGGTGCCTCATCGTCGTCGTCGCGCAGCGGCAGTTCCGGCGCAGCCTGCACAGCGGCCGGGCACAAGCGCAGCAGCGCCTCGTCGGACAGCAGCAGCGCGCGCCGCACCAGGTTGTCCAGCTCGCGCACATTGCCGGGCCAGCTGTGCGCGGCCATCCATTCGATGCTGCGCGGGTGCAGCTGGCGCGGCGTCATGGAGTGCTGTTCGACATAACGCGCCACGTAGTGCTCTGCCAGCAGGCGCGGGTCGCCGGGGCGATCGCGCAGCGGCGGCATCTCGATCTCCAGCACGTTCAGGCGGAAGGCCAGGTCGTCTCGGAAGGCCCCGGTCTTCAGCAGTTCACGCAGCCGCGGGCTGGCGGCGGCGATGACACGCACGTTGCCCTGGCACTCTCGCGTGCCGCCCACGGGCCTGTAGACCAGATCCTGCAGGAAGCGCAGCAGCGACACCTGGGCACGCAGCGGGAGCGAGTCCAGTTCGTCCAGGAACAGCGTGCCGCCCTCGGCCGCGGCCACCAGGCCGCTGCGCGAATGGCGGGCGTCGGTGAAGGCACCGCGTTCGGCGCCGAAGAGTTCACTTTCGAACAGCGTCTCGGGCACGGCACCGCAGTTCAGCGGCACGAAGGGCGCCGGGCGCCGCGCCGAGCCGTAATGGATGGCACGCGCCGCCAGTTCCTTGCCGGTCCCGGTCTCGCCCAGGATCAGCGCCGGCGCATCGCAGCGCGCCGTGCGCTGGATGAGGTCCAGCGCAACACGAAAGGCGGCCGCTTCCCCGAGCATGACAGGTGGCCTAACCAACATGGTGAGTTCTCCGCGCAGGGTGCCTGGCCGGGTCCGGCAGGCCACACCAGAATACGGGTGCCCACACAGCAGCGTCAACCATGAACATCGTTGTTAGGGTGGAGGCGCCGGAGAATGGCCTTGCCCCGCGTGACGCGACCACCGAGGAGGGCGGCCGATGCTGCGCCGCAGCGTCAGTTCAGGCGTGCAGGCAGCTGCGATACGCTGGTCAATGGCTGCTGAGGCCCTGGAACCTGCGTTACTGCGACAGTTGGTGGCGTGACTCGCTGTGGATGTGGCCAGCGGCGTGACTTTGGCACGGTGCAACGCCGCATTGCTGACGGTGGCGACCGACAGCTGATGGCCGAGTCCGGTTCTACGATGAGGCGGCGGCAAGCTGCCTTTTACGATCGTGGCCGCCGAATCGGCGGTCAGCTATCGGGCGCGACCGCGAACGGGGAGTCCCGGCCAGGACCGGAAGTTCGTCTCGACGCCAGATAAGTGACGGTCGCCGCCAAGCTACATCGAAGCCCCAAAGAAAAACGGCGTCGCCGATGTGCCCTGCCCAAGCAAAGCGGCCAGGAACCGGCACGAGCGGGGCCATCCCCGGTCGCGGTCCGAAGTTCGTCCCGGGGCAAGGGGCGCACAATCCCCTGCAGGCGACTTGCATGCGCACCCGAACGCGCATCGAGGGACCCTTGAAAGGGTCTATCCATGCAAGTGCCGAGTCACCGCCTGGACGAGGCGGCCAGTGTTGCCGCCCTGCGTTCGCTCCAGGTCCTGGACAGTGAGCCCGAAGTCGAGTTCGACGCCCTGGTGCGGGCGGCTTCACTGGCCTGTGGCTCGCCGATCGCCCTGATCAGCCTGATCGATGCCGATCGGCAATGGTTCAAGGCCAACATCGGCCTCAGCGGCGTCACCGAGACGCCTCGGGAGGTGTCCTTCTGTGGGCATGCCGTGCTGGGCGAGGAGGTGTTTGTCGTGCCCGATGCGGCGCTCGATCCGCGCTTCGCCGACAACCCTCTGGTCACCGGCGATCCGAGCATCCGCTTCTATGCCGGTGTGCCCATCGTGGTCGGCGCTGGCCATCGCATCGGCACGCTGTGCGTCATCGACCGCCAGGCGCGGGAACTCGACGCCTCACAAAGGGAGATCCTGCAGTGTCTGGCGCTGGCGGCCGCCCAGGCGCTCGAGGGCAGGCGCTCCACCCGCGACTTGCGCCGCAGTGAGGCGTTCCTGGATCGCACCGGCCGGGTCGCCGGCGTGGGCGGCTGGGAACTCGACCTCGCCAGCGGTGCGGTGACCTGGTCCGACGAGACACGACGAATCCATGGCGTCGAGCCAGACTACCAGCCTGTCCTGGCGGAGGCGATCGACTTCTACGCGATCGAAGCCCGGCCCGTCATACAAGCTGCCGTCGAGCGGGCGGTGAGCGCAGGGGAGGGGTGGGATCTGGAACTGCCGCTCGTGCGCCGCGATGGACGGCACATCTGGGTTCGAGCTGTGGGCAATGTCGATTCGGATGCCGGACAGCCCGTCCGGTTGGTCGGGGCGTTTCAGGACATCACGCAGCGCAAGGAACTCGAACTGCAGTTGGCCGCCGCGTCGGCGCGTGTGCTCGATCTGTACGACAACGCCCCCTGCGGCTATCACTCCCTCGACGAGCAGGGTCGGTTCCTGCACATCAACGCCACCGCCTTGGGCTGGCTCGGCTGCACACGCGAGGACCTGATCGGCAAGAGAAGGGCGGTGGAGTTCTTCACGCCGGAAGGCCAGGAGCAGTTCCGGCAGAACTTCAGCAGGCTCAAGTCGCAAGGCCGGGTCGAAGGCCTGGAGTTCGACCTGGTGCCTGCCCGCGGGGCGTCCCGCAGGGTCAGCATCACGGCCACTGTGATCAACGACGCCGAGGGCCGCTTCGAGATGAGCCGCACCGTGATGTTCGACATCACCGATCTGCACAGGACCAGGGAGGCGGTGCGCCAGCTGACCGCGGAGCAGGCCGCCATGCTCGACAACGAGCTCATCGGCATCGTCAAGCTGCGCGATCGGCGCGCCGTCTGGAAGAACCGCGCCCTGGGCAGGATCTTCGGCTATGAGCACAACGAACTGCTCGGGCAACAGTCGCGCATGCTCTACCTGGATGACGAGAGCTACCGCGCCCTTGGCGAAGCCGCCTATCCGGTGCTGAACAGCGGAGGGACGCATCGCACCCAGCTGCAGATGCGCCGCAAGGACGGCAGCCCCGTCTGGATCGACATGAGCGGCATGGTCATGCCCACGAACCCCGACGAAACCCTGTGGCTGATGGTCGACATCACGCCGCTTCGGCAGGCCGAGGAACTGCGGGTCCGGAGCCTTGAACTGGAAGCCGAAAATCGCCAGCTGGTCGAAAGCAGCCGGCTCAAGAGCGAGTTCCTGGCGAACATGTCGCATGAACTGCGCACGCCATTGAATGCCGTGATCGGGTTCGCGCAGTTGCTCGCTTCCGGAGTCGTCAAGCCGGAGTCGCCGAAGTACCTGCCCTACCTCACGCAGATCGGTGCCAGCGGTGCGCACCTGCTGCAGCTGATCGAGTCGATCCTGGACTTCTCGAAGGCCGAGTCGTCCAAGATGACCTTCCATCCTGAGCCTGTCGATCTGGCAGGAGCGATTCAGGAGGTGATCGACATGCTTCAGGCGAAGTGCCTGAGCCGCGGCGTGGTGGTCACCTCATCGGTTGCAGGGGCTGGCTGGCTCGTGCAGGTCGACCCCCTGAGGCTGAGGCAGGTGCTCCTGAACTTGATCGGGAATGCGGTCAAGTTTTCGCACCAGGGCGGACAGGTCACGGTCCGTGCCGAGCAACAAGGACCCGAGTCGTTTCGGATCGAGGTCGAAGACCGCGGCATCGGCATCGCGGAAGCCGACCTGCCCAAGCTCTTCAAGTCTTTCCACCAGCTGAGTGCCGGCAACACGAAGACGCATGGCGGCACCGGGATCGGTCTGGCGCTGGTGCGCAGGCTGGTCGAACTCCAAGGCGGCTCGGTGGGTGTCCGCAGTGACATGGGCGTTGGGAGCGTCTTCCATTTCAGCCTGCCGACGAAAGCGACAACGCTCGGCTGACGGCTCGTCGAAGGCAATGATGCGCAAGGGCGGTCTCGTCGGGCCGGCAGGCCCGACACCACGAGACCCAGCGGATGTGAAGGGCCTCTGCGGCGCGCTGCCGAACCCCGTGCTGCTCGACGTACTGTGTCCGGTGGGCGTGGTGGTGGTCCGGAGCCGGATCCATCCCGGCCTCGTGCACGATCCTGTGTCACCGCTGGAGCCTTCGCCGCCCTCGCTGAACTGGGGTGGGTGGCCGTAGCGCAACGCCCGCGCCGCTGGCGTCGAGCGCCGACAGCCGCTCCCGCAAGTGCCCGACTGCGAAGTCGATGAAGGCGCGGGTCTTCATCGGCAGCCGCCCCTGGCCGGGGTAGATCAGGCTGGCCGCAACCGCAGGTGACTCCGCCTCGGCCAGCACACGGACGAGGCGGCCGTCGCGCAGGGCATCGGCCACCTGGTAGGACAGCACGCGGGTGAGGCCCAGCCCGAGGACCGCGGCTTCGATGGCGGCATCGGCCGTGGAGACGATCAGGCGCGAATGCACCGGCACCTGCCGCCTCTGACCATCGGCGGCGACGAAGCTCCACGCCGTGGCAGCCTCCAGGCCGTCGAACGTGATGCAACGGTGTGCCGCAAGATCGTCCAGCGACCGCGGGGTGCCGAAACGCGCCAGGTAGGCCGGGCTCGCACACATCACGCGACGGATCGCGCCGACCTGCGTCGCGACGAGGTTGCTGTCGGGCAAGGTGCCGATGCGCAGGGCGACGTCGACATGCTCCTCGATGAGGTTGACGTTGCGGTCGCCCAGGCGGAGCTGAATGTCGACCTCGGGGTGCAGTTCCAGGAACGCTGCAGCCACCGGCACAACGTGCAGTCGGCCGAATACGATCGGTGCGGCCACCACGAGCTGGCCCTTGACCTTGGCGTAGGCCCCAGAGGCCGCGCGTTCGGCCTCCTCGACCTGCTCCAGGATCTGACGGCACGCGGCGAAGTAGTCGCGCCCCGCATCGGTCAGCACCAGCTTGCGGGTCGAGCGGGTGATCAGCCGCGTCTTGAGGTGCGCCTCCAGGTCCGCCAGCTTGCGGCTGACGGTGGCCAGCGGCACGCCGAGTTGGCGACCGGCCGCCGACAGGCTGCCGCCATCGACGATGGCGGCGAACACGGACATGGCGTCGAGTCGGTCCATTATTCCGAATAGTGAGAGGAAGAATCGCGGATATGCAGTCTAGTTGGCGTGGGCGGGAATATCTACATTCTCTTCACCGGCACTCACCGGCCCAACCCACCTCTGGAGTCCACACCATGTCCCGCCTTGTCACCCCCGCCAGCATCGACGCCGCCCCCGCATCGGCCCGCCCGCTCCTCGAAGCCGTGAAGAAGCAGATCGGCAGCGTGCCGAACCTGTTCCGCCTGGTCGCCAACAGTCCGGCCGCGCTGGAGGGCTACCTCGGCATGTCCGGCGCGCTGGCCAAGGGCAGCCTGCCGGCGCCGACGCGCGAGCGCATCGCGCTGGCCGTCGCCCAGATCAACGACTGCGGCTACTGCCTGTCGGCGCACAGCTACATGGGCAAGAACCTGGCGAAGCTGAGCGAAGCCGAGATCGCCGCCAACCGCCACGGCAGCTCGCTCGACCCGAAGGCCGACGCCGCGGTGCGCTTCGCGGTCAAGGTCGTGCGCGAACGCGGGCATGTGTCCGACGCCGACGTGCAGGCCGTGCGCATGGCGGGCTACGACGATGCGCAGATCGTCGAGATCGTTCAGCACGTCGCCCTGAACACCTGGACCAACTACGTCAACTCGGTGGCGCAGACCGAGATCGATTTCCCGGCTGCGCAGGCTCTGGCCGCCTGAGCGGCCACGCCCGTCCTGCGAGTCGGCGCCGCCTGGCGTGCGCCGACCTCGCGGGCCCTTGTCACCTGCCTGGAGACCCTGCCATGTCCCGTCCGCCCTTGCCGCCGTTCACCCTCGAAGCCGCCGTCCAGAAGGTGCGCCTGGCCGAAGACGCCTGGAATGGCCGCGACCCCGCGCGCGTGGCGCTGGCCTATGCGCCCGACAGCCGCTGGCGCAATCGCTCGACCTTCCTGCAGGGTCGCGCGGAGATCGAAGCCTTTCTCACGCAGAAGTGGCAGCGCGAACTCGACTACCGGCTCGTCAAGGAACTGTGGGCGTTTCGGGAAGACCGCATCGCGGTGCGCTTCGCCTACGAGTGGCACGACGCCGCGGGGCAGTGGTTTCGCAGCTACGGCAACGAGAACTGGGCCTTCGATGGCGAGGGGCTGATGCACACGCGCGTCGCCAGCATCAACGACCTGGCGATTGCCGGTTCCGAGCGCCTCTATCGCTGGCCCGCAGGCCGGCGCCCGGACGACCACGCCGGTCTCACCGAACTGGGGCTGTGATCGTGGCCGACACCAAGACCTATGCCAGCGACGTGGCGTTCACCGACACCGTGAAGGCGATCCAGGCCCGCAAGGGTTCGCGCCCGGCGTACGCGCGCATGGAAGCGGGTGTATCCTGGGAACAAGCCATCACGGCCGACCTGAAAGCCGAGGTCGAAGCCCAGACCAGCGTGTTCCTCGCCACGGCCAACGCGCAAGGGCAGCCCTACATCCAGCACCGCGGCGGCCCGGCGGGCTTCCTGAAAGTGCTGGACGAACACACGATCGCCTTCGTGGACTTCGCGGGCAACCGCCAGTACATCACCCAGGGCAACCTCGAAGAGAACCCGAAGGCGCAGCTGTTCCTGATCGACTACGCCCACCGGCGCCGCATCAAGGTGTGGGGCACGGCGCGCGTGGTGGAAGGCGACCCGGCGCTGTTGCAGCGCCTGATGCCCGAAGGCTATCGCGCGCGGCCGGAGCAGGTACTGCTCTTCACGGTCACCGCATGGGACGTGAACTGCCCGCAGCACATACCGCAGCGCTTCGAGGCGGCCGATGTGGCGGCGGAGATCAACTCTCGCGACAAGCGCATTGCCGAGCTTGTGGCGGAGGTTGAGCGTTTGCAGAGGAGTTGAACATTGGGACCGTGAGTGACTGGTTCTCTTTGCGGTGACCGACTGCTTGGGGTCGCGCCTTGCTGACCGGGCCGGTGGTCGCGAAGGCCTGAAGCCGTCATCAGAATTGTGGATGCCAAATGCCGCCATTCGCCTCCGGCAGTTCCGGCCAGAAGCGGACGGTCGGAGTGCCTGCTGCTAACCCGACACTGGCAGTTGCGGTGTGCCGGCTCACTGGCGGTTGTATCTGTCTACGGCGTACTCGTCGGAAGGTAGCTGCGCAAGACGCTGACATACATTGCCGACTCCTTGCTATTCAACAAACGCAGGACGAACGGAACATACTCACCGTGCTTAAGCCCGAAGCACACAGAGATGCGGTCAGCCAAACTCTTTCGGTTGTATACCTTCAACAGATCGTCAACCTTAGCGCTTGCCAACGCACGTTGGAAAGTCGCCTCAGCCTCTCCGACGGTGGACAGCATATCGAGCGATGCGACGAGGGTGTCGACACCTTGCTTCAGGCCTGCCCGGTCTTGCGAAGCCGGGGAATAGCACGATAGCTGATAGCGAATTCGTCGCGCGGCCGTCAAGACAATCTGGACTTCCAACTCATCAGTCAAAGCGCGGATGATGTAGTCAGTGACCGCTCGGACCGCAGTGTCAGGATCTTGCACGAGGGCAGTTGCCGCAGCACGGACCATCTTCTCATTGCAGAGAAGATTCTCGACTTCCGCAAACGGAATCGCATGGACACCTTGCTCCGCCAAGGCGGAGATTTCCTCGGCCGTCTTGACATCTCGGTCGACAAGACCAAACGCTGTCAGGGTGTGCAATGCGCCGTTTGCATTGAGCGCCTTGACTGACTCGGCTACTTTATCTGCGCTACCTCTTGGAACGACGTGGTGAGTTGGATAGCAGAGCTGATAGACCGAGTGGTCAAGCCCACCTCGTTCTCCTTCGCAGAAGAGCACGGGTTTTCTGCTTCCCACAAGTTCAAGGACGAGGCTTTCGGGAAGGGTCTTGTCTTTAGGAAGGTCGGACCACGTCCACGAGCTTGCGGCATAGGCATGAACCCAGATCTTCTTCGCCGCAGCGCGACTGGCAGCGAAGTCTAGGTCGTGCGTGATGTAGACGATTGACTTGTCTGGACAGAGCTCTTCAACCTTGTTCCAAAGCTTGTCCATTAGCGATCGATGCAAGTGCAGTTCAGGCTCGTCGATAACGACGAGTGAGCCAGCTGGCGCTGTCAAGCACTGCCCGAGCAAGTAGAGGGTGACCCGCTCACCATCGCTCATCTCCTTCGCGTGATACTCGGTCGCCGTCCCCTTTCCAACCGTCACCTTGCCATCATGGAACGTAATGGAGCGATGCGGCATTAGGTAGCCCCATAGCTTTACTATTTGGTCGATGGCCGAGTCAGGAACCGGGATATAAGCTTGCTGGGCGCGAGTCTGGTTGGTGTGGGAGCGATCACGCTCTGCCTCCATGGCGAAGAGGAGCGCCAACAGCTTGTCGTAGTCACTCAGAAGGTGAGTTGCGGGATTGCCACCCCATCGATCGTGAATCTTGCGGCCCAAACTAGCATGTTGATCTGATCGTCCTAAGTACAGCTCCTTCTCCGCCTGCTCCAGGTTCTTTACCTGAGCGAAATCGGGCATGTTCAAAGCCTTCTGCGCGCCCACACGATGGACGGGCATGTGGCCCTGGTTGTTGTCTTCCAGCCAAATGCCGAGTCGCGTCTTGCCGGATCCGTTTGCTCCAACAACTACGACGCGAGTGGGATGCTCCACTTCGACCGGTTGCTCATCTGCAGAGTGACCTGGGAATCTGATAGCCATTTGCACCAGTTTGTTGAGGCACCTTGGGTGCCGACAGAACAAGAGTCTGCCACCTTGCGCGATACCAGAGCGGTCGGCACTGACCGCTTCCGCTGGCCATCAATTTCTGCTCCGGGTCGGGCCTTGCTGACCGGGCCGGTGGTCGCGAAGGCCGGAAGCCGTCAACAGAATTGTGGATGCCCTACTGCCGCCATTCGCCTTCGGCGGTCCCGGCCACAAGCGGGCGTACACGTCAGGCCGATTTGGAGCATGTCAGTTGATGAGCCGGGCTCGCGGCTCAGACGGGCCTGCCTACTCGCCTTCACGCGAGGCCCGAGACTGTTCAGGGAGGATCAATAGGGTTCGGTCTGGTGTCCGTTGAACCGGCTGCAGCCCGGACGGGCTACATTCGTGCCTTCCGACGAACTCGCGGAAAGACACCAAATGCCGATGGACCTGCCTGGGGCTGACCTTTAGTGGGTGCCGCCATCAAGCCCACGAAGCGGCGCAGTCCGGCTGCAGGTGCATCCATGCCTGGCAACGCGTCGCGACGCTTCGCTGACTTCTCAATCAGGGCATGGCGCGAGGGCCACTCCATTGCGGTGATGGCGCATGCCACCCCGGTCGGAGGCATGCGTGCCCCGGTGTTTGTTCGCGTCGGCGCATTCGACGCACGAGAATGGCGGCTTTCGACCGACGCAAGATGGCGACAAGCTGCCGCCTTAGGTCGCGAGTTGGCGCGCTGGCTGTTGCCGCCTGAAGTTTGGGCACTGTTTGGCGACAGCTTGCGCGCGCTCGGCGCGTTGCCCGGCGCCGGTGTGCGCTTGCGCCTGTGCCTGACCGAAGAACTGATCGACTTGCCGTGGGAGTACTTGTACCGCCCTGACGTGAGCGACGCCGAATCTCCACGCAGCGGCTTCCTGCTGATGGATGAGCGCATTTCCCTGGTGCGCGAGCCACCCTCTTTGCTGTTCCACCAGTCCTCTTCGTTGCGCGTACAGCGCGGCGTCTTCGTCGGTGCGCTGTGGAGCGATGGCAGCGATGGCTGGGGAGTCAAGCCGGAATTCCGTAGCCTCAAGCGCTCACTCGCGCCCCTGGAGGACCTGGTACAGATCCAGCGAGTGTGGGCCACCGACGATGCGGGCTTGGACGCGCTGCTGGCACAGGGCTGCGACTTCTTCCATTACGCTGGCCATGCCGACATCGTGAACGGTCAAGCCAGCCTGGTGCGTACGGCCGATCCCGCGTTCATGCGCGCCAGCGACGAAGAACAGTTGACCGGGCGTTTCGAGCATCAGCCCGGCCCCCCAAGCTGGAACTCGGTGGAGCGCCTGGCTCCGCGACTGAAACGCGCTGGGGTGCGCTGCGTGCTGTTGAATGCCTGCAACAGCGGCTTCTGGTCGGTGGTGCAGCCGTTCATGCGGGCCGGTGTCGCATGCATGGTGGGCGTGCAGGGCCTGGTCAGCAATATGGCAGCGTTGCACTTTGCAGAGAAGCTGTATCGCTCGCTGGCGCTCGGCCTTTCTGTCGATGAGGCGGTGTCGTGGGCCCGGCTGCATGTGATGGACGATTCGCGCAGCTACTACCCAATGGACTGGGGCCGCTTCATGGTCTACATGCCGGCCGAGTCGGCGGTGCTGTTCCCGCGCGCAGCAGCAGGCGCTGTCGATCCACGCCGAGAGGCCGCGCTGTTGGCCCGAACGGCCACTGCACAACGTACCCGCCGTCGCGCATTCGAGCACGACGCCGAATCGTTTCAGCGCAAATTCACTGACATGACGGAGCTGAGCGTGCTGATTCTTGGCCGCTTCACCGACGAGCGCAAGGCAGTACTCGATGACATCCGGCGCGCCTTGACGCGATTGGACCGGGTGTACGTTCCGATTCTTTTCGACTTCGAAAAGGCAGGGGACCGTGACTTGATCGAGTCGGTGCTGCGCTTTGCGGCCGTCTCACGCTTCGTCATTGCCGATCTGTCGGATCCGAAGAGCGTGCCGGCAGAACTGCAGGCCATCGTTCCGGCCTTCCCGTCACTGCCCGTGGTGGCGCTGATCGAAGACAACCAGCGTGAATACCCGGTGTCTGACCACATCCTGCGTCGTGAATCGGTGCTGAAGCCAATCGTGCGCTACCGCGACCGCACTCATCTGAGCAGCATCTTCCGAACCCAGGTGATCGAGCCTGCCGAGCGAATGGTGACCGAATTGCGCCCGCCGCTGCTGGCCTGAGAATCATGGTGGCGGCCTGAAGCCGTCGTCACTATTCGGGGTGCTCCACTACCGACGTTCGCTTTGGGTAGACCCGGCCAAGAGCGGGTGTTCGCGATCGACTGCAAGTGACGCCCCTACTTTCACGGCGGTAGCCCACGCGAATCGTCCCAAGTTACGCGGCACTTCCAACTCCTGAGAAGATGGGGCCATGAAGACATCGGGCAGATTCTTACCTGAGGTCCGCGAGCGGACCTCAGCGGTGGAGCAGGGGGGCCTTAGAGCGTGGCCTTCGCGTTGGGCAGTCGTCAACTCGATCACGCCGACCTTCGGCTGCATATCGCAGACGCGGCAGGACGGGATTGAACCTCATGAACTGCATGCCGGCGTGCACGCCAGTGTGCCGATGGCCCTGGGAAAGCAGCCATCATGAGCCTGCCCCGAAAGCCATTTCGGATATTCATCTCCTCGCCCGGGGATGTGAGCTACGAGCGCTCGATCGCGCGGAATGAGATTGCGCGGCTCGCGCAAGAGGCAGGTCCTGCGGATCTCTTCGATCTGCAGGTGGTGTCATGGGATGACCCCAATGCGCCGGCGGCGATGTTGGCCAATCAGGCTCCCCAATCCGCGCTGCGTCGGCAGTTGGTCGACCCGGGCGACTGCGAGCTGGTGATCGTTATCTTCTGGTCCCGAATGGGGACACCGCTGACCGGTACTGATTTTCGCAAGCAAGACGGGAGCCTGTATCTGTCGGGGACCGAGTGGGAGTTTGAAAACGCCCTCCACTCCAAGTCGCGGCCCGACATGCTGGTCTACCGCCGCGTGGACATCATCAACGTCGATCCGGATGATGCCTCTTATGAGGAGTCGATTCGGCAGCAATCACTCGTCAGCCAATTCTTCAAGCAGTTTGTCCAGAACGATGGGGCGATGAATGGCTTCCACCACAAGTACAAAGGAACGGAAGGATTCCGTGATCGCGTCCGCAAGGACATTCTCGGCGTGCTGCGCTTTCGAGCGGACGACGCGTCGGCATCAACGGCGTCCGCTGATCCCGAAGCTCGCCTGACGCCCCGTTGGAAAGTTAATCCCTACCTCGGTCTGGCGGCCTACTCCGAGGACTACGCCGAGGTCTTTTGTGGCCGCGACCAGGAGGTCAACGCGCTGCTCGACAAATTGGGCACGCACCAGAATTGCGTAGCGGTAGTCGGTGCCAGCGGCTCCGGTAAATCTTCGCTGATCTCCGGAGGTCTCCTGCCTCGGCTCAAGAAATCAGCGCTGCTCAACAGCGATACCTGGGTCGTTCACACCATCAAGCCGGCGGTGGTCTCCGTCGCCGATGGATTCCTGTGGGGTACCGATCCTCGACGCGACAGCAAAGATCCGGTCGCAAACCAGGCCAACTTCGACCGGCAGGTCGACGAGCACCTGACCCGTCACAACCGCGCGGAGCGTTTGATCGTGTTCATCGACCAGGTCGAGGAACTGGTGAAGGCCGATGACGGGAAGATCGCCGCCTATGCCGCCGCGATTCGGGCCTTCACGGCCTGTCCTCGGGTGACGCTGCTGCTGGCCTGCCGCTCGGACCTGTATGGCGACTGGCTGGAGGCTACTGGACTGCAGCAACTCTTTCAGAGCAGCACTTTCATGCTCGCATCTCCGACGCCTGCCGACTTGATCGACATCATCCGGCGGCCAGCCAGGATGGCCGGCATCGAGGTCGAGGATCGGGTGATCGGGGAGATCCTTGAGAGCGTGGCGGGCAACGCCGGGGCCTTGCCGTTGATGTCCTATCTCCTGGGGCAGTTGTACGACCGCGCGGGCGCGTCACGCCGGTTCGACTTCGCGACCTACACGGCGGTCGGCGGCATCAAGGCCGTGGTCAGCCAGGGCGCGGAACGGACATTCGAGACGCTGACCACCGACCAGCAGCGGCGCTTCGATGACGTGTTTGCCTTGCTGGTGACGATCGACGAACGTGGCCGCGCGTCCCGGGTGTCTTGCCCTGTCGAGCAGATCACACGAAGTGGCGACGCTGCCAGCGTCCTGTCGACTTTCGTCGAGGCTCGTTTGTTGACGCTGCTCGAACGCGACGACGGCCGCAGAGTGGCGGAAATCTCGCACGAGTCGCTCATCACCCACTGGCCCCGGCTCGCAACCCTGGTGGAGAAGCAGGCACAACACATTCGCTGGCGCAGTGGCTTCAGGCTTAGCGCCGAACGCTGGCGAGTCGAAGGGCGCGGCGATGTGCGGCTGCTGCAGGGCAAGGAACTCGATTTAACCGTGCAGGCGATTTCGCGACCCGACGTGAATCTGGACGACGATGAACAGGCCTTCGTAGACGCGAGCGTGGCGAGAAGAGCAGCAATTCGTCGAAAGGCGCGTCGCATCCAGTTCACGGTGGGCGCGGGTGTCATTGTGTCGCTGGTGTTGACGTGCGTCGCGGTGCTGCTGGTGTGGTCGGGATATCGAGAATCCTTGGACACTGCGGCTTCATTGAAGTCATCGTCGAGCGCCCAGTCATTGGCTCTCACGGTCAGTCAACAAGGTGACGACGCCACATTGATGGACCTCACCGTGGCAGCTGAGTTCGACACGGGCCATTACGAGACCATCAGCCTGGTCGGCACCAATGGAAAGCCATTGGTTTCACGGCAAATGAATTCGAGGTCACTCGATGTGCCAGCGTGGTTTGCCCATGCAGTCGCGCTTGCACCCGCCCACGGGGTTGCCACGATTGTCATCGGCTGGAAACCGGCCGGCCAACTCACCGTGGTGCCCGACCGAGGGCGGGATGTGAAGCGCATGTGGTCGTTGCTACTCATGATCTTGGTCTACGTCTCCGTTACCCTGACCGTCATGATCTCGGTCTCGACGATGTTCCTTGCCAGGCACCGTGCGCTGGTGCAATCGGTGGAGTGAACCGTCGGAAAGAGGTCTGACCCGATGAGCGCGATTCGGCGCCAGCGGCGCCTTCGTTGTGTGGATCGCCTGTTCACAGCCCAGCAGTGTCACGGCTGCGGGCAGCGTGGCCTTTGGTGGACTGTTCTCGGCCACAGGACTAAACCGCTCGCGCGGTAGGCGCTTCGGCGACGCTGGTGGCGGTTCGCCGCACCCGTGACTCTGCGATGTTGGCGACCGAGGCAATCCGCCTCGGTCACCGACAGGAGCAGGATCATGGACGTCCCCACCCCGACCCCACCGGCCACCGTCTCACCACTGCGCCAGCGCATGCTCGACGACATGCGCATGCGCCAGTTCGCCGAGCATACGCAGGAGGGCTACATCCGGGCCGTGCGCAAGCTCTACACGTTCCTTGGTCGATCGCCGCACACCGCCACGCCCGAGGACCTGCGCCGTTTCCAGTTGCACCTGGTGGACACCGGCACCGGCCCGGTCACCATCAACGCCACCATCACCGGGCTGAAGTTCTTCTTCGACATCACGCTGGGCCGGCCCGAGGTCATGCTCAAGATGACGCACGTGGCCGTGCCGCGCAAGCTGCCTGTGATCCTGAGCCCCGAGGAAGTCGGCCGCCTCATCGCCGCCGCCCCCAACCTCAAGCACCAGGCCGCCATGTCGGTGGCCTACGGCGCAGGCCTGCGCGTCAGCGAGGTGGTCTCGCTGAAGGTCGGCGACATCGACGGCGAGCGCATGACCCTGCGCGTGGAGCAGGGCAAGGGCCGCAAGGATCGCTACGCCATGCTCAGCCCGGTGCTGCTGGAGCGTCTGCGCGCCTGGTGGAGGCTTGGTCACGCCCAAGGCAAGATCCGCCACGGTGGTTGGCTCTTCCCGGGCCTGGACCCCACCGACCACGTGACCGCGCGCCAACTCAACCGCGCCGTGCACCTGGCTGCGGCCACCGCCGGCATCGACAAGCGGATCACGCCGCACGGCCTGCGCCATGCCTTCGCCACCCATCTGCTGGAGCAGAGGGTCGACATCCGCATCATCCAGGTGCTGCTGGGCCACAAGCGGCTGGACACCACGAGCTTGTACGCCGCAGTGGCCACTGACCTGCTGCGCCGGGTCATCAGCCCGCTGGATCACACGTCCGACAGGGCCGCAGGCGAACCTGTTCCCGAGCCTGCACCGCAGCCGCCAGCCCCGTAGCAGCACGCCACCGTGCGCGGGCGACCTGCCCTGGAGGTCGCCGACATCTTCCGTGCCCACGGACCCGCCTGGCATGAGGCCCAGCGCGGTCACCTGAGCCTGGCTCAGCTCAAGGTGATGTCGGCCATCACCCAGTGCCGCACGGCGGCACTGGGCGGCCATGTCCTGCGCTGCGACGGCTGCGGCCTGGACCAGGTCTCCTTCAACTCGTGCCGCAACCGGCACTGTCCGAAGTGCCAGAGCAGTGCCGCCAAGCGCTGGCTGGACGCGCGCCAGGCCGATCTGCTGCCGGTGGAGTACTACCACGTGGTCTTCACGTTGCCGGCGCCGATCGCCGACATCGCGTACCAGAACAAGGCGACGCTGTACGGCCTGCTGTTCGACATCGCCGCGGAGACGCTGCTGCGGATCGCGGCCGATCCCAAGCACCTGGGCGCGAGCATCGGTGCCACGCTGGTGTTGCATACCTGGGGCTCGGCGTTGACCCACCACCCGCACGTGCATGGCATCGTGCCGGGTGGCGGGTTGGCGCCCGACGGCACGCGCTGGATCGCCTGCCGGCCGGGATTCTTCCTGTCGGTGCGCGTGCTGTCTCGGCTGTTCAGGCGCCGCTTTCTGGAGGAACTACAGCGGCTGCACGACAGCGGCGCGCTCAGGTTCTTCGGCGAACACACGGCGCTGGCCGAGCCGGCGGCCTTCAAGGCGTGGCTCGCGCCGCTGCGCAAGTGCGAGTGGGTGGTCTATGCCAAGCGCCCGTTCGCGGGACCGCAGGCGGTGCTGGCCTACCTGTCGCGCTACACGCACCGCGTGGCCATCTCCAACAGCCGGCTGCTCGCGATGGACGAGCGCGGCGTCACCTTCCGCTGGAAGGACTATCGGGCCAAGGGCCAGACGCGCCACAAGGCAATGACGCTGAGCCCGCAGGAGTTCATGCGCCGCTTCCTGCTGCATGTCCTGCCGGGCGGCTTCCACCGGATCCGGCACTACGGGCTACTGGCCAACAGCAACCGGCGCGACAACCTGGCGCTCGCGCGCGAGTTGTTGCTGGTGCCTCCGCCCGCGTGCGCCGCGCCGGCAGACGATGCGTCAACTGCACCGGCGCCGACCTTCGTGTGTGCGCACTGCGGCCACGCCATGGTGGTGCTGCAGGTCTTCCTGCGCGGCTGCTCGATCCGGGCGCCGCCAGCATCATGATGACGCGCGATCACCATCGACCAACTCGGCGCCGACCATGGCGTCAGGTGGGTCACTGCGTGCATTCCGCGTTGACCGCACCTGAACGCTGCGCCGCCGCTCACTGCCACGACGCAGTGGCGCGTCGCAGGCGATCCGTGTTCGTCGGCGTGGTCTTCAGGAGGCGCCGCGCGCAGCCAGATCGCAGCACCAGCGCCACTCAATCGCCATAGCCGCGGCGCTCAACGACCACCGTGGCGTTCGCCGCGGTTTCCTCCCTCGAAGCTTACGCAACACCTGCCCGGACGCACTGGGGTAGCGCCACTGCCTGCGCGGGAGGGCAGGTGTCACGCAAGCCTTAACAGAACCAGTCGGCCATCACCGACGGCTTACCGGCGCTCGACCGTCGTTACCTGTTTAGGGTTGTCGGACACCTGCCCTCAGACCGGTGCAGGTCGACGGCTCACTGCGCACGCGGGCAGGTGTCCGACAACCCTAAACAGGATGCGCCGCTTCCGCGGTATCTCCACGGCTTACCTGGAGAACTACCTCGATTGGTTTCGCGCGTTGGACCGGACGCCGCGAAGTCCTCGGCAACCTGCGCAGTCGTTCAACTTAGCCATCGGCGCGTAGCGCCATCACCAGCTAACGCACAAAGCGCCAATCGAAAAGCCAGCAGCGCCAAGCTCCAATAGCCACAACATCGAGACGACGCTTACGGCAGAACCCATCATCTTGGCAAGTATCTCTTCAACCAAAGGTCATTGCCACCGGATCCGTCTACTAGGGGAGCAATCCCAATCTCGGACTTGCCATCCCCGTCAAAATCGCCGACAAAGACAAACTTGGCGGACATATTCACTTCGGCGAATTCAACATCGGCACCGCCAGCACTGCCGGCGATTGGGCAGAGACGCCGCCAGTGATTTGCTATTGGATCAAACTTTACAA
Source organism: Burkholderiales bacterium JOSHI_001 (assembly GCA_000244995.1). Classification (NCBI taxonomy): domain Bacteria; kingdom Pseudomonadati; phylum Pseudomonadota; class Betaproteobacteria; order Burkholderiales; species Burkholderiales bacterium JOSHI_001. Next base: position 2,618,711 of record CM001438.1, read on the forward strand.
TCCAAGAAGCATTGCCGACTGCGCCATCTGACGCAATTGCGATCGCAATCTCTGGCTTTCCGTCGCCGTCAAAGTCACCTATCAGAGCAGACCTCGCTGCAAACTGTTCGGTGCTACAGTCAAAGTCTGCATCGATGATCTGGACCGCGCTGGGCACCATGTGCCGCCAGACGCCAGTCGATGGGTCATAGTCCATCACCCAGAAGTCATTGCCAACTGTCCCAGGCACTTCCTTTGCGATGGCGATTTCATCTCGACCGTCGCCGTCGAAGTCGCCAACCACGGCAAACTTTGCGGCGACTTGCTTTTCGCTGCAATCGAAGTCTGCATCGATGATCTGGACCGCGCTGGGCACCATGTGTCGCCAGACGCCAGTCGATGGGTCATAGTCCATCACCCAGAAGTCATTGCCGACTGTCCCAGGCACTTCCTTTGCGATGGCGATTTCATCTCGACCGTCGCCGTCGAAGTCGCCAACCACGGCAAACTTTGCGGCGACTTGCTTTGCGCTGCAATCGAAGTCTGCATCGATGATCTGGACCGCGCTGGGCACCATGTGTCGCCAGACGCCAGTCGATGGGTCATAGTCCATCACCCAGAAGTCATTGCCGACTGTCCCAGGCACTTCCTTTGCGATAGCGATTTCATCTCGACCGTCGCCGTCGAAGTCGCCAACCACGGCAAACTTTGCGGCGACTTGCTTTGCGCTGCAATCGAAGTCTGCATTGATGATCTGAACCGCGCTAGGCACCATGTGCCGCCACTTGCCGGTCGATGGGTCATAGTCCAAGACCCAGAAGTCATTGCCGACTGATCCGGGAGCTTCCGTTGCGATCGCGATTTCAGTTCGATGGTCACCATCAAAATCTCCAACGATTGCGTATCGGGCAGCTAGACCCTCAATACTCGAATCGATGTCGGCTTTAGGTGTGGCACTGTCCGAAAGCGAAAACCTTACAAATCCGGGAATGACGAAGCTCATCGTGTCACTTGGGGCCGAAATAGCTTCGATGTTGATACCGGAGCTTCTGCCGTCCCACCAATTGATACTAGAACTTGCATCAATGGAGATACACGGTTGCTGGGGGGCGCCGAATAGGTCGCCAGCATCGCCGAGGTTCACACCCCTCTCCAGATCAAATTTGTTGTCGGCCTGGACCAGTGCGCACTCATAGTGCTGATTGAACTGCATCTGTTCGAAGTTGTTGCTTCCCATTTCATCGACATGCCACAACATTAGGCCGGCATCAGGAAGCGTTGTGTCGCGCCCTACCTGTTGGCGATTCTCGAGCAAGAAGTATTCGTTCGCAGCCTTTGGATTCGAGCACGCAAAAAATTCATTCGATCCGCTCATCAATACATGCGAACCTCTCGTGAGGATGTCGACGCGGCGAGCCCAACCCGCCGCCATTTTTGGATAGGCGCCAATATCAACAGGGTTCTTTTCATGACGCCCCCCATACCCCATCAGGCAGAAGTTTCCGACGCCACTTGACTCTGCGCCATAATCATAGAGATCCGGAAAATCGAATAGCATATGGCCATTTTCATGGCAGAATGTTTGGAGGGTGAGCTCGTCGCCCATGTTTGTTATTTGATAATCAAAGAATTTTGCTCCGATCAGTTTGAATAGGGCGTTATTGAAGAGTGATTTTGACAATGAACTTGAATGGGGCCAAAGCCCTTCTGCCCAGTTATTAACAAGCCCTCCCGCATAGAACACGTTGAGCGCTCTTACATATTTTTCGCCATCCCTACTAAGTGGGCCAAAGTCAAATCCATTCTTCTTGAGTTCAATCAGCGCCTCAATTATCAACTCGCGCGCGCGTTCGCCGTAGTCGATACTCTCGTCAACATAGTAGGAGCGCTTGTGTTTGGCGGTATAGTATTCCGTTACGACATTGGTGTATCGTACTAAGCCTGAAGAAGCGGCGGAGAAGTAGTCAAATACAGAGCCATTGTTTCCGAATCCGTCATAGTTGATCTCGTTTGCGAAATTCAAAACCTCTTCTCTAGCAATCGTGGCCGCCAGATCTGGGAATTGAATGAGAATACATAGCCCCGTGTAGGTTCCAGAAATACGACTCCTACTGCCAAAAGCAAGCGTCGAGTGCCCTGCTCCGATTCGACGAGCCAATTTGCTGCGCCTGGCCTCTCTTCTAACCTTCCAGCGTTGCACAGGCGTAAGTATCTTCTGTCTCGATAGCGCGGCGTTTAGTGCATGCTGGGCACCTATACGCAGGTGCGGAACCAATCCGATAGTCTTGGGGTCGAGACTTCCGACTCTCACGCCACTTGAGACGAGACGTTGACCATCTGGAGAGAGCTTTGCGTAGTGAAAGAACTTTGAGACAGGATCCTTGAGTACCGAGAATCCGTCTAGTGCTTCAAATCTTGCGAAGTACTGATCACCAGTTCCTCGGACCGGGACTTCGGACCCGTCCGGATTTCGGAATAGAAACTGCTTCTTGTAGAATGGCATTGTCATGATGGGTATTCCAAGAGAAGCTAAATTGCTCAGACCTAGCGCAAGGGCGTGTGAAAGCTTCGAGCACTCTCTATCCTGCACTCAAAAGGGGCGCAGGGATTGAGCACACTCAATGACACATAGAGGACTCTGCGGGTTCTTTCAGCAGCCGTGACCGTTCGGCGCGAGCCCTAAGATTCGGCAGACTGGCGAACTGGCCGTGGAGATGGACTTTCCATTAGGAGAAGTCAATGGACGAGGTAGTTCACGTCCGGTTGATCTCGTTTGCCGCGGGCTGGGCCGACTGTGGCTTTGGCAGAGGATTGAGTTTCCCCGCGATGTACTGGCGGAGGTCACACCGTGGCGGTCTGCTTCTCGGTCGTAGATCGAAGTTGCGGTGAACCTGGCCACGGCACAATAATCTCCAGCGATTGTCCGCCTCCCTCCCGATGTGCACCCTCCGCTGCGAGACAACCATCGCTCCTTTGCTCCCTCCTGTCTCTGCTCGGGCACGACCGGCGGGTTCCCGACAACGAGATCAGGACGATGCACGTCTCTTCAGGGTCGGTCGCGCATGTCCGTCCAAGGGCGAAGCAGTCGGCCGCGCTTTTTGGGGAAACAGGCCTGATGCTTATGTCCGCCGTAAGTTGTAGAGCCGACCTTCGAGCAGCGACCGACCGCAGGGCGGAACTACCGCTTAGCGCCAGTCAGCGTGAATTCGATGGGCGGAGGCGTCCGACTGCAACCGCTGCAGTGCAGATCTTCAGCAGCGGTTTCCACCACAACGTCCAAAGGGCGTCCGCCGCTACGCGCCGCCGGGCTGTTGCGCTGCGCGTCGAGCCGCCGGACCCTGGCCGCCGTCTCGCCCCTTCGGGCTGCCATCCCATGACGCAGCCCGGCCCGGCCGGCGCAGCCGGCATTCACACCCTTGGTGTTGTGGCGTGCGGGGGGGGGGAGGCTTGCCTGGTCGCCCCACGCTACCACGCCGGTCTCGCCCTCAAGGTCTTCGCGCTTGGCGTGGCAAGCGCTTGCGGCCTGCGGCCGTCTTCGAACCCTGATGGCTGCGCTGCGCCGTGGTGCTTCGGTCTCGGGCAATCCCGCCCGATTTCGACCGGAGTTCAACATGTCGTCTTCCCCTGCATGCATTGACCGTGTTTCGTCGAACGCGCTGCTCGTGCGCGATGTTGATGGCCAGTACCGTCCGGCCAGTACCGACGAAGTGCTGCGCGGCGCGCGCCGTGTGCTCGCCACGCGGGTGCGCCGGGGCGCCACGATGTCTTCGCCCGAGGCCGTCAAGGACTACCTGCGCGTGACTTTGGGTGTGCTGGAGTACGAAGTGTTCGCCGTTCTCTTTCTGGACGCGCAGCATCGCATCCTGGCGCTGCAGGAGATGTTCCGCGGTACCTTGACCCAGACATCGGTGTTCCCGCGTGAAGTGGTCAAGCAAGCTCTGGCGCTGAACGCCGGGGCTGTTGTCCTGGCCCACAACCACCCCAGTGGCGTGGCTGAGCCCAGTCGTGCCGATGAGTTCCTGACGCAGACGCTGCGGACGACGCTTCAATTGGTGGACGTGCGCGTGCTGGACCACTTCGTGGTTGCAGGCCCGGACCTGGTGAGTTTTTCCGAACGCGGTCTGCTATGACCGCTTGGGGCGGTGCCTGGCACCGCCCCATTCTTCCTCGCTGCTTCACGACCCGCAGGTCGATTCGATTCTTTGTCGCCTGGATGCCGTGACCTGGCCGTTGTGTCGGCCGCATCGACTTCGTCGTGATCAGCTCCGCCCGACTCGCCCGCCGCGCCAGTCGCTGCCCTTCGGGCAGCTTGGTGTCACGCCGGCCGCAGGGCCGCCGGGCATCGTGTCCGTGGGCGGGCCCGTGGTGGCCGCAGCCGTCGCGCCAGGGGTCCTGTCACGCCGGCTGCTTGGCCCAGGCCCTCTTTGAAATCCGGGCCGTCGACGCCGGTGTGACCCACCGCGCTCCCCCCACAAGCCCCCGTCGGTTCGCGAGGGGGACTTGTGGGGGGATCTTTCAGCGGTGGGCCGGGTGACCGGCTCATCGCTTCGGCTGCTTGAGCCCACCCATCCCCCGGCCCCTTCCCTGAGGGAAGGGGTGCAACAGCCGCCCCACCCCCCGCCCGCCCCAGGGCGGGTGCGAGGAAGTCCGAGCGAGAGGATCAACTTTCAGGGTTTCCGGATCGGGGCCCGGTTGGTCCATCTCGACAAGGAGTTCACCATGGCCAACGTTCAAGTTTTCCAACGTCACGCCCACCTGGCCGGCGCGGTCAAGCTGGAGTTCGTCAACGGCCGCGAAGGCAAGGTTGCCAAGGCCGTGCTCACCGCCATCAGCAACAGCCGGCGTGGTTCCGGCGACGCGCGCGAGGAGGAGGCCACCGCGATCCAGTGGACGCTGTGGGGCAAGCAGGCCGAGAACGCGGCCGAGTACCTGGGCAAGGGTTCGCACGTGAACATCGTGGGCCGAGTGCGCAACAACAACTACGAGAAGGACGGCGAAACCGTCTACGGCATGGCCTTCACGGCCGAGGAAATCGACTACCTGGACAGCCGTGCCGAGAGCGAAGCGCGCCGCGCCCGAGGTGACGAACCCGACGGCGCCGCCGGCAACCACCCGGGCCAAGGCGAGCAGCCCGCCGCGCCTGCAGCCAGCCGCAGCCCCAAGGCCCGCAGCCCGCGCCAGCCGGCACGCGCCAGCGCCTGACAGCCACCCAGGCCGGCCGCGCGGTGCGCCCCGGCCGCTTCCAATCATTCACGATCGAAGGAAATCACCATGTACTCGACCACTCCCACCCTGACCACGCGTTTTGCCCGCAACACCCGCGTGCTGCGCGCTGAACAGCCGCTGAACGAAGACCAGATGCGCGCCTCGGCGCCGTCCATCTTTGCCGAGGGCAAGCACGCCAGCCGCTCCGAGCGCTACACCTACATCCCCACCATCCAGGTGCTGCGCGGCCTGCGCAAGGAGGGCTTCGAGCCCTTCATGGTGGCGCAGGGGCAAAGCCGCGTGGAAGGCAAGGCCGAGTTCACCAAGCACATGATCCGCATGCGCCATGCGGGCCAGGTGCTGGCCCGGCCGGAGGCGAATGAAATCATCCTGATCAACAGCCACGACGGCGCCAGCGCCTACCAGATGCTGGCCGGCATGTTCCGCTTTGTCTGCTGCAACGGCCTGGTGGTGGGCCAGGTGGTGGACGACATCCGCATCCCGCACAAGGGCAACATCCAGGGGGAGGTGATCGAAGGTGCCTTCCGCGTGCTGGACGAGTTCGAAGCGGTGGGCGAGCACACCGAGGCCATGAAGGCGTTGCAGCTGGCCCCGCCCGAAGAAATGGCGTTTGCCACCGCCGCGCTGGCGCTGCGTTTTGGTGACCGCACGGTGGAGGAGGGCGGTGGCCACCAGCCCGCACCCGTCACGGCCGAGCAGTTGATTGAAGCGCGCCGGCCCGAAGACCTGGGCCACAGCCTGTGGACCACCTTCCAGCGGGTGCAGGAAAACGTGCTGCGCGGGGGCCAGCCCGGTCGCAGCGCGCAAGGCCGGCGCATCCACACCCGGCCGGTGGGCAGCATCGACCGCGGGGTCAGCCTGAACCGCGCGTTGTGGATGTTGGCCGAGGAAATGCGCAAGCTGAAGGCGGCATAGCCGCTGCGTTGATCGGCCCGGCGATGATTCTTCGCTGAATTTCATCGCCAATGCCGCCGCGCGCCAGCCCGATCATGGGCCTGGCGCGCGTTCGCTTGGCGCATGGGCCTGAAAAATGCCGCGCTCGCCGGCCTTCACTGCGTTGCGGCCGGCTCGCGCGGCCCGGCGCCTGCCCATCCAGGGCAGGGCGGCCGGGCAGACGTTGAGAAGGCCACCCCTGTGCAGCTTCACCCCGCGTGCCCACCTGGCGGGCCGGTGCCTGGGCTTCGCGATCACAGGAGTGCACTCCATGAAGACATTGGTTCTGTGCAACCAGAAAGGCGGCGTGGGCAAGACCGCCGTGGCCACGCTGCTGGCGCACTGGCTGGCCCAGCACGGGCGTCGCGTGCTGGCCGTGGACCTGGACCACCAGGGCAACTTCACCAAACCGCTGCGTCTGTCCGGCCGCGTGGTGTCCACCCCCTACGGGGCCGACACGCTGCTGACCGCCGGCCCGCAGGCGCTGCCGGCCCAGCCCTTCGTGCTGGTGCACGGCGACCGCAGCCTGCTGGGCCTGGAACGCCAGCCGGCCCTGCACACGCCCTTTGCGCGCAACTTCAGGGCCTTCCTGGCCGCGGCCGACCGGGCCTTCGACGTGTGCGTGGTGGACACCAACCCCAACCCCGACATCCGCGTCATCGCCGCGCTGGCGTCGGCCGACTTCGTGTTGTCGCCCATCCAGCTGAACCAGGAGGCGATGGACGGCGTGAGCGGGCTGCTGAACCACGAACGCGTGGGCCTTCGCAAGATCAAGGCGGTGTTGAATTCCAAGCTGTGCCTGCTGGGCCTGCTGCCCACCCTGGTGGAGCCCAACCCCTTCCAGCGCGCCAACTTCCTGCAGGTGGTGCAGCAGTACCACCCGATGATGATTCGCCTGGGCAGCGGCCCGGGCGCCATAGCGTCCATTCCGCGCCGGTCCTGCATTGCCGAGGCGCAGGCCGAAGGGGCAGTGCTGTGGGAAATGAAGAAGACGGCCGCGCGCGACGCCTGGCGCGAGATGGAACCCAGCATCGCCCACATTGGCAAGCTGGTGTGCCCGCCGCCCGCCAGCGCGGCCACCGCCACCACCCCCGCCACCCAGGAGGCCCACCATGACGCTGAAGCTTGACGACCTGGCGGCCCTGGACGCGCCCAGCCTGAACAGCCCCGGCCTGCCGATGCTGGTGCCGGTGAACGCCATCACCGAAGACCCGGACCAGCCCCGGCACGAGTTCGACACCAACGCGTTGCAGGAACTGGCCGCCACCATCCGAGAACGCGGCGTTCGCCAGCCCATCTCGGTTCGCCCGCACCTGCAACAGGCCGGCCGCTGGCTGTTGAACTTCGGCGCCCGGCGCCTGCGGGCTTCCATCCTGGCGGGCCTGACCGAGATTCCCGCCTTCATCGACACCACGGCCGACAGCTACGACCAGGTGCTGGAAAACGAACAGCGCGAAGGCCTGAAGCCGCTGGAGCTGGCCCTGTTCATCCAGAAGCGCCTGGCCCGTGGCGAGAGCCAGTCCGACATTGCCAAGCGCCTGGGCAAGAGCCGCCAGTGGGTGACCCTGGCCACCGCCCTGATTGAAGCGCCGGACTGGTTGATGGACGCCTACCGCCAGGGCCGCTGCCGGGGCCTGACCGAGCTGTACGAACTGCGCCGCCTGCACGGCGACCACCCCGAGCACGTGCAGGCCTGGGCCGGCGCCACGGACACCATCACCCGCGAACGCCTGGTGGCCTTGAAGGGCGAACTGACCGAGCGGGACGCTGCCTTGGTGCCCGCCGCACGGCCCAGCGCCACCACACCCGCGGCACAGGACCCGGCGGCGACCAGTGATGAAGCACCCGCACGCGCCACGGGCCAGCGCGTGCCACGGCACCAGCAGACCAACCAGCGCATCCACGTTGAATTCGACGGCCAGGACTTTCAGCTGGTGGTGAGCGTGGCGCCGCTGCAGGGTGGGCACCTGTACCTGCGCCCACTCAGCGGCGGGCCGCGGCGCCTGGCCCCGGCCGCCGCCATCAAGCTGCGTGGGTTCGTCGGCCGCTGAGGCCTTGTCAAGCTGCTTGACAACACGGGCGCCCCTTGCGGCGCCCGTGTTGCTTTGGGGCCCTGCATTTGCGGCGGTGGCTGCGCCTTGTCAAGCTGCTTGACAGATGCGGCCCATGCACAGGTTCGCGATGATTTTTCGCCCGAAATCATCGGCAAGCTTGCCTCGATCCTGAACGAATATGAAGACAGAGGTGAGTGCAGGATAGGCGCGGTGGCGCCGATGTCTGACACGCTTCGCCTGTCAGGAGAAACCGGCTATGGCAACCCCGCCACGTGACCGCATCAGCGTTGACCTGCACGGCCTGAAGGCCGAGCTGTGCGAACGGTCGCAGGCCCTGGGCATGCAGCCGTCGGCCCTGGTGCGCACCCTGCTGGCGGACGCGCTGGACCGGCCGGCGCCGGTGCCTGCGGGCCTGCCGCATCAGCGGCACGGGTCGGGCCATGCCGACCGCGTGCGCGTTTCACTGCGCATGGCGCGCGCCCAGGCCCAGGCCCTGTTCGAAGCGGCGCAGCGTGCCGGCCTGTCCCCAGGGGACCACGTCGCCGGTCTGGTGGCCGGCGTGCCGGTGCTGACGGGCAGCGGCCGGCGCGCCGACCACCTGGCCGCGCTGGTGGCGTCCAGCGCCGAGCTGTCGTCCTTCAGCCGGAACATCAACCACCTGACCAGCCTGCTGCGCCAGGGCGCCTTCCGCCCGGCCGAGGAATACCGGCCCATGCTCAACACCCTGGGTGCCGACGTGCGGCGGCACCTGGCACTGGCTGCGGGCGTGCTGGCCGACCTGCGCCCGCATGGCGTCGGGCCTGGCCATAGCCGAGCCACGGGCGTGTGAAACGAAGGAGTACGTCATGACCCCGGCCCCCAACATCGACGGTGTGCTCATCCAATGGGGCGACCGGCTGTTCTACCCCGGCAACCGCATGGTTCGCGGGCAGGCCCAGCCCAAGCTGACCGGCCTGGCGGCCCAGCAGCGGGCCGCGGCCATTCGCCAGCGCATCGCGGCCACCGTGGTGCGGCGCGCGCCGCAGGTGATGGTGAAGGTGACTGGGGGAGGGCGGGGCATGAAGGCCATAGCCGCCCACTTCCGCTACATCAGCAAGAACGGGCGGCTGGACATGGAGAACGAGCGGGGCGAAACGCTGCGCGGCAAGGACACCCTGCACGGCCTGGCCGACGACTGGCGCTTCGGCGGCACCCTGATCGACGAGCAGGGTTTCCGGCGCGAGGCCTTCAACATCATGCTGTCGATGCCGCGCGGCACCGACCCCCTGGCGGTGCAGCGCGCGGCGCGGGAATTTGCGAAGGCGGAACTGGCCGATCACAAGTACGTGATGGTGCTGCACGACCACCAGGCCAACCCGCATGTGCACATCAGTGTGCGGGCAGAGTCACGGCACGGCCTGCGGTTGAATCCGCGCAAGGCGGACTTGCATCGGTGGCGGGAGACGTTTGCGGAGCGGCTGCGTGAGCAGGGCATTGATGCGGAAGCCACCCGACAATCATCACGCGGCAGGCACCAGAACTACGAGGCGCTTTGGCGCATCAAGGCAGATCAGAACGGCCGGCTTCGCTACACAAATCTAGGTGTCAGGGGCAAACCTGGCGGATTGACGGCGCAATCCGAGGCGATCGAAGCCTGGCAGAAACTCCGCCAGGTCTTGTCGAAGTCAGCTCTCCACGGCGATCAAGACCTTGCGCAATCGATCGGAAGGTACCTACAGGAAATGCCATCAATGCAGGCACTGGCAAGCCACGAACGAACTGGCAGCCGGCCAGTGCCCGGACAGAGAGACGACTCCAAGCGGGTACGCTGAGAGTCTCCCAGGAAGTCAAAGAAGCTTCAGCCACTCGAGATGCATTCAGACCCGATTTTTGACCGACACGATGGCAGCGTTGGTGCCAGTCAATCGAAAGTCCTTACTTTCAGCACGCGGTGCGAAAGCGGTCTTCGAAAGCGCCGAGTGATTCCCGTTGATGCCAGTGGCACGCGTCGCCAGGCCGTCACGCAGTTGCTGTTGCAGCAAATCTGGCGAAGGCCGACATGATCTTGCGGCGCGAAGGTGGGCTGGATCACGACCAGGATGGCGGGCAAACACACCTCCGCGAGCGCGATCGCACGGGCGGTTATATTTGACGAAAAGATCAGAAGAAGAGCAAACAGTGGAGGAACGGAGCATGGTTTCGGTCGAGAAGGAAGCCGCCATCAAGCTGCTTCACCTGAGTGATCTTCACTTCGGGTTAAACCAACAGGATTGGATGTGGCCGACCTTCCGAACTCAGTTCTTCGACGATCTCCGGAATCTCCACGGACGCGCCGGGCCTTGGGACCTGGTTATCTTCTCGGGCGACCTAACCCAATGCGGGAGCGATGCTGAGTTCAACAAGCTGACGGAGCAACTGTCTGTTCTTTGGGCGCATTTCAAGACTCTGGGATCCGAGCCGCAGTTGATGGTCGTTCCGGGCAATCATGACCTTGCTCGCCCCAGCGAAATGGACCCCGCGAGCCGCGTCATGTCGCAATGGTGGAATGATGCTGCCGTCCGCGATAACTTCTGGAAGTCCGCTGATTCGGTCTACCGAGTGGCCGTCACTGGTTGGTTTCAGAACTACGTGAACTGGTGTGCACAATTGGCAAAGGTCGTGCCTATGGTGTGCATCACCCAGGGTCTTCTTCCTGGTGACTTTTCCGCCACGATTGAGAAGGAGGGCTTTCGCCTGGGCGTTGTCGGACTGAATTCCGCGTGGCTGCAGCATGCTGGTGGAGACTTCTTCGAGCGCTTGTGCGTCCATCCGCGGCAGTTGATTGCCGTCACGGAATCTGACCCAGATGGATGGTGTTCCAAGCACGACTTCCGATTGCTGGTGACCCATCACCCGGTGAACTGGCTGCACAGTGAATCCCAACAGGAGTGGGCAGCAGAAATCAACACCCCGGGGCGCTTCGACGCACACCTGTTCGGGCACATGCACGAAGGCAGGTCGACCAGTGTGGCGATATCAGGTGGCGCGAGCAGGCACTCAGTTCAGGCAGCATCGCTGTTTGGGTTGGAGCACTATGGCACCAGCCAAGCTCGGCGAGATCACGGCTACTCGGCAATTCAGATCCCGCCGACGACTGGCACCCGCGGGCTGCGAGTCTGGCCCCGGAAGCTCATCTCTCGCGATGACGGCTCGAAGCGACTGGGGGCAAATCAGAACTGGGAGCTAATCGAAGACAGTTACGCTGACCTCATGATTGGGGCCGGCGCGGTCGTTGTGAAGCCTGAAGCCCCCGAACCCGACCCGCTCGACGCTGCTTCGAAGATCCCCGAAATCCTGGCGCGACTCGTGCGTCCGGGAACGCTGAATGAAGCGCATACGACTGTGCGCAGGGCAGAGCAGACGCTCTTCTTGGCAGCGTTGAAGGAGACACGGCGAGCTTGGCTTGTCACGGACTGGGGTCTCGGAGGCGACGAGTTCATCCAGTGTGTGCAGCAACAGATGCTTGGGCGGCGCGGCAACATCTATTTCCTCGATCTGCATGACTATCGAACGCAGGAGGCGGTGCTGCAGGGCCTGCCCGAACGTATCGGCTGTAGTCTCCCGCGCCTCTGCAGTGGGCTGGCCGACGAAGGTCAGGTGATCTTGGTTCTGGATGATCTGGAATTGGAGTCAGGCTCCAATGGCGCTGGCGGCGGAATCTCCCAGGAGATTGAGGCATTGGTCGAGGCGATTCTGGATTTCTGTCCAGAGATGGCGGTGGTCGTGCGTTCTCGCGTTGCACCCGCATCGACCTCGATGCGAATCGTCGAGCTGAGTCCCCTAGACGAGGCAGACACTGCGCTATACGTTTCGGCGCATCAGCGTGGCAGCGACCATCTGGCCAAGCACGATGCAATCTTGCGGCTGCACCGTCACACGGATGGAATTCCGTCGCGAATCGATTCGACGTTGCGGGATCTGCAGATCGTTGGCTTGCAGGGGCTATTCGAGCTGGATTCGGACGTCGCAGGCAAGCAAGCTGAGAGTCGGGATGCGTCCCCGGCATTGGTACGCACTATCCAGGATCTCGCCAAATCGAAAGACGAAGCAAGTGTCAGGTCGTATGCGTTGCTTAAGGTGTTGTCCATGTTTCCGCAGGGCGAGCAGCTTTCACGGGTGAAGAGATTCTTTGGGGCTAGGGCGTTCTATCCGCCTCATGCATCGAGGCTCATAGAGCTTGCCCTTGTCGACGCTGTAAGCGTCAATGCCCTGGGCCGCGAAAACACCCTGCACGATCAAGGGCGGGCTTTGGTGGTCCGTCGCCCGGCGCGAGAGTATGTTGTTCAGTCGTTGACGGAGTCCGATCACCGCACGCTAAGCGCGAAGGCGCTAGCGCTGTATTTCGGTGGCGACTGGGAACTGCGAGGGATTCGTCCGCCGCCGGATCTGAAGTTCAAGGATTCACGTTGTGAGAGGCGCGAGATCGCCAATGCGTGCACGATGGTGCTTCGCGCGACTAGGGCAGCTACAGATTCAGGCAATCTCGCAAGGATTCGCTCGGTCCTTGCGCTCGCCACGTCGTTTGGCGCGCAGCTGCGGACTGGTGGCCACTTCCGCAGTATCGCGAGCTTGTATGAGGATGTACTGCCGCTGCATGAGCGTGCAGCAACAGGCCTGGATCTTGATCCTGCTCGACTCCAGTACGCCCAAGCCTTACGCATGATTGACGAAGGTTCCCGCGCGGCTACCCTCTTACGCCAGTGCGAACTTACCGTGAAGACCAAGGCAATGAAGCAGCAGGTTCTCTTGAACCTCGCCATGATCAGCGACACAGTTGGAGACGATCCTGTCGAAACACTCGACCTCGCACGAAAATGTGTGCGTGTCGATCCGAAGACGACATGGGGGCTACAGGCGAAGGGAATCGTCATCGCGAACGATGATGCGTTCAAATCCGATCGAGACAACCAGCTGCGACTGCTGCAGGAAGAGGCCAGGAAGCGCAAAGCCTATGTTTTGTCGAACAACCTAGCCCTCCAGCGGGCCGCAGACACAGCGGACCCGGAACGAAAGAAGGCGCTGCTTCTGGAGGCAGCCCGGACAGCGCGCGATGAGAACGATGCCTACAACTTGGTGCGTGCATCAATTTCGCTCGCGAAGGTGGGATTGAAAGAGTCGGGCGCTTTGACTGCGGGGCAGATGTTGGACTGCACGCGGGCCTACGAATATCTGTACAACCAGCGCATTGACTCTCTGTTCCGCGACTGTCATAACGTCCTTTGGCAATCCTTTAGCGCCGCCGGCGACAACGAGAATCTTCTGAACCTGTTTCGGCACAGTTCACTAGTTTGGCGCCTCCGCGGGCAGGTCGGCATCGAGCGCAGCTATGTGGAGCGTCTCTTATCAGTTCTCGGCAAGGATGCCGGCGCGGGCGTGCTCAATGCGGACCGGAAGCTGCTGTATTTCATGACGCGAAGCATTCAGCTCGCATCTGACCCTGCCACGCCGCCCGGCTCCAATGCAGGCTCGACCCCCGCCCTGAAAGGGCCAAACAAGCCCGCTTTGAGTGCTTGAGGGGCAGCCAAGCCACAAGTAAGGACTTGGCGCTCCGCACGTGTCCCGCGGCAGACCAATGGCGGCGCTCTATACGTCTTGTTGGGACCTATCACCTGAAAGTCCGCTGTTTCCTGGACAGTTGAACGCGGAGCGTCGGCAAACGGCGGATCGTTCAGCGTGCGGTGTGTCCACGGAGGCAACTCCGCCGACCTCCCCACCACAACGCGAAGGGCCGCTGACTGGCTCCGCACCCGTTGCACAATCCGTCCAGAGGTTGTAAGTCACGACGCTGGCCAAAGCTTAGCAAAGTCAAAAGATAGTTCCCGGTAGTGCCGAATGGACAGGAGGTACACCGTGGAATTTTCGCTCATCGGGGCATACAACATTAGGTAGTCGCCATGCAGGTACACCCGCAGCACCTCTGCCGCGCCGGCGGGCAGTGCGGCAAACTGCGCCAGCGCTTCGGCCGATTGCGGTGGGGTGTCCAGGTAGCGCCGCCCGATGCGCGGAAAACGTCGAAGGTTCGGAATGACCGTGCTGCGCAGTTCGGCCAGCAGGGCGTCAAACGCAAAGCCAGCTTCCGCCTGCAGCAGGAAGGCCTCGATGGCGTCCAGGCGTTCCAGGAAACTGGCGGTCAGCTCAACCCGGTACAGCTTGTCAGCCACGCTTCTTGGCGGGTTTGGTCGGTGTGGAAGTCTTGGCCGCGGCTGCACGCCGCCGCTGAATCTGCGCGATAGCGCCATCGGCCTCGAAGCTGCGGCCGGCCGTGATGTCGGCCAGGCCACGCTTGGCATCGTCAATCAGCAGCAGGTGAATGCGCTCGCGCTCCAGACGGTGGTAGTAGTCCAGCCGGTCGGCGTCGATCAGGGCGACGTAGCTTTCGCCGTTTTTGGTGATGATCTTCTCGGCGCCGGCCTTGGCCTGGTCGGCCAGTTCGGACAGGTTGGCGCGGGCCTGGGTGAAGGGCACTACATCGCTGGCTGAAAAGCCCATGGCCGGCTCCTTGGGGGTAGGTTGCAGAATTCTGTGCAGTCTACGCCATTGTGTGGCCGGGGTGGCTGGCCTTGGCTTGCGGCGGCAAGGGTGGCATACCGCCAGCCGTGGGACGCCAGACCCAGGCGGGCTCAGCCCCGGGCTCGTGGGTGCCCGCAAGCTCGCCCAGTGCGGGCTCGTCCGGCAGACCGTGCGCAATGCGCAAGGGGCAGCAGCCGGTGCCGGTGTCCGTGAGGATGCAGCCGGCATGTCCGGCCGTGCTTGGCACGTTGTAGCGCAGCGCCTTGGTGAAGCTGCGCCCTTCGTGTACCAGCTTGTTGAGCAACTGCTGTTCCAAGCTGTCTTCAACGGGCAACCACTGGCCGGTGGTCAGCATCAATGTCACCTCCACCAGCGCCGGAACGCCAGCCTCGTGAACGCTGAAGGTGGCCATGGTCACCAGGTGCAGGGCGTCGGTGGCGCCCCACAGGGCCAGCTCCGCCTCAAAGCGGCGGCCCAGCCGGCGGTACAGCGGCTCGTCCACCGCAAAGGCCTGGTCGGGCAGGTGCTTCACCACCAGCCTGAGGCCATAGCGCGCGGGAACCAGTTCTTTCACCTCGCCCACCAGCAGCATCAGGGGCTGCGGCCGGGCTGGCGCTGCCTGTGCCAGTGCCCAATGCGCCAGCCGGCGCGCGTTCAGGGCGTCGCGCTGTTCCACCGAGAACACCTCGGGGATGTACAGGCGTTGTGCCAGGGCCTGGCCCCGGGTGGCCTTGTGGGCGGCGGCCTGCAGCAGCAGCTTGCGCACAGTGGCCCAGTTTCGTTTGCCGGCGAAGCCGGGCTTCCAGCGCGTCAGTTCGGCCTGGTCCCACAGGTAGTGCAGCAGGCCCCGCAATGACAGCCGGGTGCCGCTGGCGCTGACGCTGTCGCCGCCATCGCCCGCCGCCGGTGTGGTGCAGCGGCCGGGCATCTTGCTGAGTGGGAAGTCCAGCTTCAGGGTGGTTTCGCCGGTGGCGGGGTCTTCCACGATGGCCGAACCCAGCACCTGGCCCAGGCCGGACAGGTCGGCGGGCAGTTCATGCGAAGGGCAGTCGGGCGCGTGCCGGCTGCCGGTGAAGGGCATGCGCTTCACCACAAAGCCCTCGCCCAGCCGCGCCACGTACATCTCTATGCCTTCCGGCTTGCACAGGCAGCGTGGGCGGATGCGCTCTGCATGTGCGTTGGCAATGGCTTCGGCGAAGCCCGGGCTGTTGGAGGCAAATCGTCGGCCCTGGATGGCGTACAGGGCCGCGGGTGTGGCGTGCTCGCGGCCCGGTGCGTCCATGGCCTGGCCTCAGCGGGTGGGCGCCGCCTGTTCGCGGGTGCGCTGTTTTTCCGGGGTGGGCACCACGGCCGGCCGCTGCGACGGCGCCGCTTTGTCGTACACCCTGACCTTGGGCACCTGGCCGTCGCGAATGCGCTGGGCCAGCTTGTCGGTGGCGGCGGCCAGGATGGCTTCGCGCTGCTTCTCGGGCACGCGCTTGGCCACCAGCACGGCTTCTATGGCGGCCAGCACGGCCTTGCGCCCGCCGCTGCCCCGGCCGGTGGCCTTGTCGGTGGCGGTGGTGGCTGCGGCAGGGCTGTCGGCCACGGCGGGTTCAATGCGGTTCTGCTGCCGCGCTTCGCGTTCACCCTTCAGCAGTTCCAGGTCGGCGGGGTTGGGCTCGTAGCCGATGGTCCTGACGCCGCGCACCGAAGCTTCCAGCCACACCAGGCGCCGGAAGTCCGCGTTGCCCGACACGCGCAGCGCCTTCCAGTTGCGCGCTTCGGCCACGTCCACCATGGACCGGGCCACGGACGGGCTGTTGGTGTCGGTTGCCAGCCGGAAGGTGGATTCGGTGAAGGCCACCCGGGTGGTGTCGCCGCGAAAGCGGTACTCGGTGCGCCCGATGGTGACGTCGCCCACGGTCACCGGGGCGCGCTTGATGACGTAGCGCTCCATCAAGGCCGCCTCCAGCCTGGCCACCTGGGCCGCGCGTTCGGCCTGGGCTTCCAACTTGGCCATGGCCTGGGTGTCGGGGGGCTCGTGCGGGGCGGCTTGCCTGAGTGTTTGCTCTGCAGCGGCGTCTTTGGCAGCGGGTGCCTTTCCTTCGCGCGTGGCGGTGGGCGCCGGCTGGGCTTGGTGCGGGGCCAAAGCTTGCGTTTCGCGCTGCCATACCCCATTCACCTTGTTCACCGGCGTGCGCTTGCCGTCAGTGCCCACCGCCACCATGCGGGTGCTGCCCAGTTGGTCGGCCTTGGCCACGATGTCGGCGAAGGTGCTGGCGCGGTAGGTCACTTCGGCAAAGGGGTCGCGCAGTTCATAGCGTTCGCCCGGCTGCTCCGCCGGGGTCTGGAAGCGTTCTTTCGCCACGGTGGCCCGGTTGGCCGGCTCCACCGTGCCGCCCGGGGGCGTTCTGAACTGGCGGTCTGCGGCGGTGTCGGCATCCATGGCGTCCTCGTTGGGGTTGGGGGTCGAGGGGGCGGTGGTCGGTTAATGCGCGGTGGCGGGCGCGGCGCCCATGGCCACGGGCAGGGCCCGGTACACCTCAATTTCCACGCGGCGGTTGGCACGTTGGCCGGCAGGCTGGCTGTTGTCGGCCACGTGGTCGCCCACGGGCTGGAAGGTGGTGCGAATGCGCGCCGGGGGAATGCCGGCGTTCACCAGCAGGGCCTGCACGGCCGCGGCGCGCTCGCGGGCGATGCGGCTTTCCGCCGTGGAATCCTTGCTGCCGTCGGTGCGGCCACGCAGCAGCACCAGTGGGGCGTTGCGGGCTTCGTCCACCAGCGCGGCGGTCAACTCGGCCGGCAGGGCCGCGCGGGTGCTGCCGTAGCCGAAGTGCACGGTGTACAGGCTGTTGGCGGCGGGCAGCGCCTCCGCCGGGCGTTCAGTCGCTGGTGTGTCTGCTGGGGCCGCCATGGCTTGCTGCTGGGCCGCCATGCGCTGCAGCGTGGCCACTGTGGTTTCGGCCTGGCGGCCCGACTCGCTGGCCAGGATGCGGGTGTTCTGCAGTTCGCTCTTGCACATCTGCAGTTCCACCGCCATGGCGGTGTTGGCCGGGCGCTTGCGCGATTCATCCACGGTGGGCGGCTTGGGCGGCGCGCTGCAGGAACTCAGGCCCAGCGCCCAGGGCAAAACGGCGGTCAGCAGCAGAAGGGCACGCATGGCGAATCTCCTGGGGGGTGGTTCGGCGGGGTCAGGGCAGGGTGGCGCCCTCGGTGCTGGGTTCGGCGTCGGCGGCCAGGGCCGCGTCGTCCAGCAGCACACCGTCTTCGTCGGCCGCCGGCTCAACGGCGCCGCCGCTGGCTTCCAACGTGGTGGCGCTGCGCGCGGGGCCGAACACACCGTCCAGCATCAGGTCGGCCAGTGGGCCGGCGTCGCCCTCGAAGTTGTCGGGCAGGCCGCTGAAGTCGTGTGCCAGCCTGTCCACGTTCAGGGTTTCACCGGGCGCCAGGTCTTCCACTTCGCGCCAGCGCTGCTGCACCCGGGCCAAGTGCAGGTCCATGTCCATGGCGGGCACGGTGGGCGGGGGGCGCAGCCGCGCACGGAAGGCCTTGTCGCGGTGGTAGCGGATCTTCTGGCCCAGGATGGGTTTGCAGTTCTCCACCATCACAACCAGGCGCTCGGTGCCCAGTTCCTTGAATTCCTGCGGCAGCAGCAGCGCGCGGCGCTGGTCGCTGTCGTTGCGGCTGATGGTGCTGTGCATGGGCCCGCCCAGGCTGCGGCTGCGCCCGCGCGACGTGGCCCGTTCGGTGAAGTGGCCCAGCATGGCGCTGTACTCGTCGGCGTCGCGCTGCTCGCGCGGGGCGTACAGAATCTGCAGGCCGTGGTTGGTGGCGAAGGTGCGGGCTTCCTTGTCGCCATACACCGCGTCCAGCTGGGACATGGCCTGCACCACGGTCAGCAGGCGCAGGTTGTAGCCGGCCAAGAAGGCCGCGCCGCTGGTGATGACGCCCACGCGGCCCATGGCGGTGAACTCGTCGTTCACCAGCAGGCACTGCAGGGTGAGCGTGGGGTCCTGCTGCGGCAGGGCCTGGGTGTTTAGGCTGACCAGCTGGGAAAAGAACAGGTTCAGCAGCGGCCTGGCGTTGGCCAGGCGGTTGGGCGGAATGCGCACGTAGATGGACATGCGCCGGCGCCGCAGGTCTTCCAGCTGGAAATCGTCGGCACTGGTGGCGGCGTCCACCACTGCGTCCGCAAAGATGGTGAGCGGCGCATTGAAGGTGGCCACCACGCTGGACAGCGTGTTTTCTGAATTGGACAGCAGGCGCTGCAGCGCGTCGGTGCATTCGTCGGAAAGCGGATTGCCCTGCTCGCGGCGCTGCTTGATCAACCCGGCCAGGTGGTCTTTCAGCGGCTGGCCCTTGCCCGAGGACTGGCGCAGCATTTCCCCAATGCTGCGGGGCAGGGCGGGTGTTTCCAGCAGCACCAGGCCCAGGCCCAGGAACAGGTTGCGCGCCTGGTCGTTGAAGAAGGCTTCGGACGAGGTGCCCGCGTCGTTCGGAAAGAACACCTGGCCGACGGCCAGCAGGTCGCCCACGCGGTGCAGCGGGCTGGTGCGAACGGCGGTCAGAGGGTTCCAGCGGTGGCTGCGCGCACCTTCGTCGAAGGGCGAGAAGGCATACACCGCCTGGCCGTTTTCGGCCCGGTAGCCGGCGGTGATGTCGAAGTTTTCGCCCTTGATGTCCAGCACCACCACCGAGTCGGGCCAGTTCAGCAGGTTGGGGATGACCACGCCCACGCCCTTGCCGCTGCGGGTGGGGGCCGACAGCATCACCGACAGCTGGCCTGGCAGCGCCAGGAAGCGGCCGCCGTAGCGGCCTACCAGGATGCTGGGCGAGGCGGCTGCCTGGCCGGCCCGGTGCCCACGCGCTGGGAGCAGACCGGCCTGGGCGATTTCGACCGGGGTTGCGAAGCGCGCGTCGCCATGCAGCGCCCGGCGCGGCCGGGCCGCGGCAAACAGCGCAGCCTGCAGCAGCACCAGGGTGCCCAGGCCCGAGATCGCCATCGCGGCTTGCAGCTTGCCGCGCAGGCGGGCGTCGTCGGCATACAGATGCCAGTAGGCAAGGATGCTGTTCCAACGGGCCTGGCGCGGGTCCACCTTGTTCAGCACCAGGAACAGCGCGCCCGACAGGTACATCGCGGCGCAGGCCAGCACTGCCAAGGCCACCAGTGCGAACACGCCCGCCACCACCTTGCGGCCGGTGGGCCAGGCGGACCAGGGCAGGGTCGCCATCGCGTTCATGCCGCCGCCGGTGTCGAGTTGCGCCCGGCCAGGCGCCGGCTGCGGGGTTCGTAGTGGATTTCGGAGATGAAGCGCCCGCGCTCGTCGCGCTCGAACTGCACCACCACGTCCACCACCACGCCCAGCAGCGCCTTGATTTCGCGCAGGCGCAGGCCACCGCCGGCACCGCTTTCGCGGATCATCAGCGACATCTGTTCATAGGCCAGCGCGCAACTGCCGGCATGCACGCTGGTGATGCTGCCCGGGTGGCCGGATGCGGCCAGGCGCACGAAGGAAAAGCATTCGTCGCCGCGCACCTCGGCCAGGAAGATGCGGTCCGGCTTCATGCGCAGGCAGGCCTCCAGCAGGTGCCGGGCCGTCACGCGTGCGGTGCCTTGTGCGTCCTTGCTGTAGAACAGGTGAACCACGTTCGGGTGGTTCGGCAGGGTCAGCTCGGCGGTGTCCTGGATGGTGATAAGGCGCTCGTGCCGCGGCACCTCTTCGACCAGACCTTTCATGAAGGTGGTCTTGCCCGATCCGGTCTTGCCGCTGACCACGATGGTCTGGTGCCGGCGCACGGCCAGGCGCAGGAACTCGGCATGGCGGCCGGCAGCATTCAGGGCCTGCAGTTCCTGCTCGAAGGCGGGCCCCGTGTGCGCATCGTGAGGGCCGCTGCGGCTGGCGCGGGCCGTGCGCTCGAACAGGCCTTCGCGCTCGAAGTCGTCCAGCGTCTTGATCAGCTGGGACGGCTTTCGCACGGTGATGGAAACGGTGCCGCGCGACACCGCGGGGGGAATGACGAACTGGATGCGCTCGCCGCTGGGCAGCGTGGCCGACAGCAGCGGCCGTTCCTGGTTGATCTGCTGGTCGCAGAAGGTGGCCACGGCGGTGGCCAGGGACAGGCAGCGCTCCAGCGTCATATCAGGCGCTTCAAAGCCACGCCAGCCGCTGGCGCTTTCCACCAGCACTTCGCCGGGCCGGTTCACGCACACCTCCAGCACGCCGGGCTGGTCCAGGTGCGAGCGCAGGGGTTTGAGGAATTCATTCACCGACGTGGCGTCACCCTGCCAGGTGGGCCCGGGCAGGGGTGCCGCAGCGATGCCGTCCAGCGTGGGC
Organism: Burkholderiales bacterium JOSHI_001; assembly: GCA_000244995.1. Taxonomy (NCBI): domain Bacteria; kingdom Pseudomonadati; phylum Pseudomonadota; class Betaproteobacteria; order Burkholderiales; species Burkholderiales bacterium JOSHI_001. The sequence continues at coordinate 2,639,748 of CM001438.1, forward strand.
TGAAGCCATGGGCTCATGGCTTGGCTTCCAGCGCGGCGGGGCGCAGTTCGTACACCGATGAGAAGTCCACATCGCGCGCGACGTAGATGCCGACGATGCCGCCCTGGTTCTGGTAAATCAGCGGCGGGATGTTGATGGTGCTGTCCAGCACCTTCTCGGCCAGCTTGCTGGCGTTGGCCGTGGTGCTGGGCAGCACGATGGTGTCGCCGGTGCGGTCGTTGGCCTGGTTCTGGATGATGAGCTTGACCGAATCGTCGATCAGCGACATCAGCATGGCCGCGCCCAGGCGTTCGCCCCAGCGGTTGTCCACATGGCCGTCGATGCCGGATTCACCCAGCGGCCCGGTGCCGGGGGAGTCGATGTCCACGGTCACGCCCAGCGGTGTGCGGATGCGCGTCCACAGCACGGGAATGCGCACCGTGCCAGGCCGCACGGACGTGATGCGGTATTCACCATCCAGGTGCGAGCCGCGTTCGATCAGCAGCACGCGGCCGTCGTCGCTGAACACGTTGCGCTGCACCTGGCAACCCACCAGGCCGGAGGCGGCGCTGATGACGCGGGTTTTCAGCGCACAGGTGAAGGCTGTTCCCTTGGGAAGGGTGAGGCTGCGGTCCCCCAACAGGGTGGCCGCCACACGGGGGGTGTGTGAGCCTTGAAGTTGGCCGCCGAACAGGCCCGCACCCACCGGGCTTCCCCGGGATGGGCCGCCCCTCGGGGTGGTGCCCCCGCTGGGGTGTCCTGCTGAAGGGGGCCCACCGGCGGGTGCGGCGCCCAGCAGTGCGCCAAGGGCTTGATGCGCGTTGGCAGGGTCCGGCATGGGCACCGGCACCTGGCCGGTGGCCAGGGCGGTGCTGCGGGTCAAGGTGTCCAGCAGGCCCTGCAACTGGCGTTGGTAGCCCTGCAGGTTGCGCGTGGTGGCGGCCAGCGGGTCGTTGGTGTCGTCCGTCTCCGGGGCTGGGGGCAGGGCCACCGGAAGGGGGTCGCCCGGTCGGGCCAGCCCGTTGGAGGGGGCGGCTGGGGCACCCGGGCGGGTGGACACCAGCAGCACGGGGGCGTCCTCAGGGGCGACACCCTTGCTGGTGGTACCCGGGCCTGCCGCGCCGCCGGTGCGGCGCACGCCGATGGGTTCGGCTTCTGCCATCTCGGCGGCGGTGGGTAACAGGGCCGGGATGAGCGGCGCGGCGGCAGTGGCTGGGGCCGCGCGGCTGGGCGCGGGTGGCGTGGCCGGCGGCATGTCCAGGCGGCGCGGGCTGCCGGTGGCCGCAGTGGGCTTGTCGCTCATGCGGCGGCGTTCGGTCTCGTCGGCCTTTTTTCCGCTGGCGGCGAAGCGCTGCACCGACACGGCGGCCACCCCCACCAGCGACAGCACCAGCAGGCCCACCGCCAGCAGCCCTTTGCGGGACAGCGACAGCGGCTGGCGTTCGGCCACGTTGGGGATGCCGGGCTCACCCGGCAACGGGGCCAGGGTGTTCGGGCCCGCGCCGGCAGCCGGGTCCGGGGTGGGTGCGGGTTCATTCATGGCCTTGCTCCTGTGGGGGCGCGCCGCGGCGCACGGCGTTGTTGTCGGCCTTCAGCACTCGCTGCACGCCGGGCACCGTGGTGCCGTCGCCGGGCGGGTGGCCTTCCAGGTCGAAGGCCTCGTTCCACAGGCCCACCACGGCCGAGCCGGCGCGCAGCATCAGCCGGCGGCTGACGCGGTCCACCACCAGCAGGTCGTCTTCCATGCGGGTGTTAACCAGGGTTTCAGAGCCGTCACCCAGCACATGGAACACGGCTGGCACCTCGCGGTTGCCCGCAAAGCGCAGGTACGTGAAGCGCCCGTCGTCGAACACCAGCGAAGGCAGGATGTCCTGCGAGTTCGGCCCTTCGGCCAGCGCGTACTGGGTGTTCACCACCTGGGCCTTCGCCTGCAGTCGTTCCGCCACCAACATTTGTGGGGACTGTTGGGGCGGCAGGGGCAGCCATGCGGCCTGGGCTGCCGGAGGCGACGCATCACGCAGCGCGGGCCGAACCGGCAAGGCGGCGGCTGGCACGGGTGGCGGTGGCGCCTTGATGACCAGGCGGTACACAGGCGCCTTGGGGTCGCCGTCGGGCAGCACCACGAAGCGGAAGGCGTGGGTGCGGCGGTCGGTCACCACGGCCAGGTTGTTGGCGGCGCTGGCGCTGCTCTTGGCCTTCACGAACAGGTTGCGCCCGCCCGGCTGCGCCACCACGCACCAGGCGGATTCGGCCTTGCCGCAGTCGCCGCCCAGGCCGGCGGCCACGTCGGTGATGGTTTCGTCGGCGGCCAGTACCACCAGGGCCACCACGCCGCGTTTCACCGGCACCGTCACCACGGCGTGCGGGTCATAGACCACTTCGCGCAGGCGTGGGTCAGGCCTGGTGGATTCCGCCGCGGGCGCCCCTAATGAAGCCGCCAATGCGGATACGCCCAGCCAGAGCCCGGCCTTCATGGCTTGCCCCCGGCCAGCGTGGTGTTGATTTCAGGGTCTGATCGGTAGGCGGTGACGACGAAGCCGAAGGGGTTCTCCAACCGGTCGCGTTCTTTCGCCAGCACCTTGGGCTGGTACTGGAATACGACGCTGGCCATGTGCCGGGTGGTGACGTCGGGCAGGTTGCGATCGGGCTGGCGCAGCAGCTTGTCGTAGGTGACGGTGGCGTCGCCCTGGTTGCCGCGCCGGCCGGACGGGGACAGCCGCACGCCCACGATCTGGATGCGCCACTCCTCGCTGCCGGCCACCCGCTTGTGCAAGGCGGCGTCGCCCTCGAACTGGCGGCTGTACTCGGCAAACACGCCGGGCACTGCCATGCGCGCCACCTGGTCGTAGTCGCGCTGCAGGAAGGCCAGGTTGTAGCCCTCGCGCGCCCGCACGAAGGCGGCCAGGTTGTGCTTGTCCAGCGCTTCCAGCGGCGGGATGGTTTCCACAGCCAGGCGCTGCTGGATGGTGGCTTCGCCGGTGGCGCGGTCCACCACGATGGGAATTTCCACCACCCGACGCAGCGGGCCTTGAACGAACACCGCGGCCATGCCCACCAGCCCCAGCACCAGGCCGGCGCTGGCCACCCACCAGGCCCGGCGTTCGGACCGTTCCAGCATCAAGGCGCGGTCGATCTCCCAGCCCTGGTTGACGTTGAAGGCGCCGCTTTCGGCGGTTTCGACAGATTCGTCGGAGGGGGCGGCGTGCCGTGCATGGCGTTCAGGCAATGCAGCGGCTGCGCCTGGCATCAGGACAGCGTTCATGGGGTGGGTCCGGTCAGGGGTGGGGTTGCGGCAGGAAGTCCGACAACTTGCCGGTGCGGGCCAGCGCCTGGTACTGGCGCTCGCGTTCGCGGGAACGGGCGATGCGGTCTTCGCTTTCGGCCATGCCCTGCAGCATCTGCACCTGCGACATCTCGTGCGCAAGCAGGGCGTTTTCGGCGCCGATGCGGGCCTGGATTTCCTGCACCGACTTCTGGTCGTTGGTGGCGTTGATCTGGTTCATCAGCGCGTTGATTTGTGCCAGCCGGCCCGACGCGGTGCGCATGGCGTCCTGCAGCAGGCCCTTGTGCTGGTAGGGCGCCGCCAGGCTGGCCTGGCAAGCGGTGCGCGCGGCGCCATCGCGGTCCAGGCAGTTGTAGACCATGCCCGCATCGCGCAGCGCCTTGGCGGTGGCGTTCAGGCCTGAATAGCCCGAAGTGTCAACGGCATTGACGAAGGTGTAGGCCTCTGCCGGCACGTAGTTGCGCAGTGCCGGGCTGTTCAGGATGTTGCCCAGGTTGCGCACGCCATTGATGCTGCCCAGGTGGTTGCGCAGCTGGCCAATCTGCTGCACTTGGTTGTTGATCTGCGTGATGCTGTTGACCACGCTTTGGATCGTCTGCACCAGGTTGGCGGCGTCGATGACCGGAATGCCTTGAGCGCTGGCGCTCAGCGTGCCCAGCGCCAAGCAGGCAGCGGCGGCAAATTTCAGGCGGAAGGCCATGGTGGAGCTCCTTGTTCGGGTGGGTCAACGCCGGCCCCGCAGGGCGGCGAGCTTGTAGGCGGCCACGCGTGCCGCGCGCACGCCGCGCCCTGCGGTGGCCGCGGCGGCTGCCGCCGCGCGACCCGCGGTATAGGGCAAGCCGCTGCCGGCCTGGATGGCGCCGCCCTGTACGGCGGCACCCGCAGCACCACGGCCCCCGGCGGCCGAGCGCAGGCCCGCCACCATCATGGCGTTCTGCACCATCTGCACGCCTTGCTGCACGGCCGCGCCGCCGGTCAGGGCCGAGGCCAGGCTGGGGGCCTGGAAACACAGGATGGCCATCAGCAGCATCAGCACGCAGTAGCGGGTGGATTCGCCCAGCACGTTGAAGTTGGCACCCAGGAAGCCGCCCCCGTCCTGGATGGCCTTGAACATGGACGTGCCCATGAAGGCGCTGAGTCCCAGCGCAAAGAAGGCAAACCAGGTCAGCACCACGGCGTTCAGCACCATGGACAGCCAGCTGTCGAAGAAGCGCGCGGTGGGCCGCCAGGCCAGGCACAGCACGAACAGCGGGCCGACCGCGATGACGAAGGTGAGGAGGAGCTTGGACAGCGTCACCACAAAGAGCGCGATGCACAGGAAGACCATCGAGCCCAGGGAAAAGATGGCCGCGGCCAGCAGCAGGTCCAGCCGGAACATGCTGGCTTCTTTCATGATGTCGGCCACCTGGGTGCTGGCGTCGTCGTTGAACTTGTCCAGCAGCGCGTAGGGGCTGGTGACGGTGCTGGGGTCCACACCCACCGGCAGGAAGGTGGCGGCCACGCCCATCGCCAGGCCGTTGGCCGAGTCGGACACGGTGCTGATGTAGAAGCCCGCTTGCAGCGCCAGGGCCAGCACCAGGCCGATCTTGAACACCTTCCACATGAACACCGGCAGGGTCTCGGACACTTCGTTGCGCAGCACCGCCCAGCCGTACAGCGCCACCCAGACGGTCATGGCGCTCAACGCGATGGGCGCCAGGCCGGCCATCAGTGCGGCCACCACGCCCAGCACGTAGTTGGCCAGGATGCCGTCCAGTTGTGCGCCGACCCAGGTGAACATGGCTGTGCCTTGGGTTCACTGCACCGCCGGATAGGGCAGGTTGGCGGGCGGGCGCGCGAACAGGTCCACGCACTTGCTGCCCAGATCGGGTAACTGGCATTGCCGCCAGGTGGCGCCGGTCTTCACCACCCACAGCCGCAGCAGCTTGGTGTTGCCGTAGCTGGAAGCACGGCAGGCACCGGGGCGGGCATAGGCTTCGGTGCATTCCACCAGGCCGTCGCTGGTTTCCACCATCAGCCAGGCGCCGCCGTGGCACTTCTCATTGGCCGCGCAGGGCTTGGTGGCGCGGGCCGGGCCGGTATTGGGCAGCGGGGGTGTTTCCACGCTTTTGACGCCGTTGGCGCCGAGCTTCACCGCTTCGTTGCCCTTCACGTACTGGGCCAGTGCCGCCGTGTGCGCTGCCGCAAGCAGCACACCGGCCATGGCAAGTTGAGCGAAGTTCATGCTGCTCTCCTTGGGGTACGGAACCTGCGATCCTGCACCTGCCGGAGGAAGACGGGAAGCCATTGACACGGATCGTTGCCATGCGCGCTGCGCACGGCGTCCAGCAGCGCGACGTTGTCGGTGGTGGCCGACAGCACCGCAATGAAATCGTCCAGGCCGGACAGGTCCAGCTCGCAGATGGCGCTGGCGTGGCCCTGCTTCACCAGGAAGCGCCGGCCGCCTTGGGCAGACAGGCTGCGCACGATGTCGAACTCGGCCTCGCTCAGGCCGAAACCGTCCACGTATTCCTCTCGCACGGCCTCGGGGTTGGCCAGGAAGATCTTGGTGACGCTCTGCTCCACCATGGTCCGGCCGATGGGGTGGCGCAGCACGTCGGACGGGCTTTGCGTGTCGAAGATGCCCAGGCCGTTCTGCTTGCGGATGGTTTTCTGCTTCTGCTTGGCGAAGTCGCTGAAGATGTCGTGGTCCAGCGCTTTCCAGAATTCTGAAATCACATAGATCAGGCGCTGGCCGTTCACCAGTTCTTCCATGGCCTGCAGCAGCACCATCATCATCGGGGTGCGCACCTCGGGCAGGTCCAGGAATTCGGTGGTGTCAAACGCGATGACCGCATCCGCCTCCAGCGTGTCCAGCCGGTCGGACCCGGCGCTGTCGGCATCGAACACCCAGCCCAGCGCGCCGCCCTGGCACCAGCGGCCCAGGCGTTCGTACAGGCTGTTCTCACCGGTCTTGGGCAGGTTCTGGCGCACGGTGGAGAAGCGGCGCAGGCTGGCCGGCATCATGGCCACGGCCTTCACGGCGTCGGCAATGGCGCGTTCGTCGCTGGGCATCAAGGGCAGGGCGGGCGTGGCCAGGCAGGTGCGCACCAGCTGTTCCCAGAACTGGATGCGGCCGGGCGTGGGTTCGCGCTTCAGTGGGTTGATGCCCGTGGGCTGGCCGGCTTCCAGCGCCAGGTAGCGCCCGCCCAGGGCGCGGATGGCGATTTCGCAGCCGCGGTCCAGGTCGAACAGCACCAGGCGCGGCGCCGGGTTCCACTTGCGGGTCAGCGTCAGCAGGAACATTTCCAGCGTGGTCTTGCCCACGCCGGTGGAGCCGATGATCAGCGTGTTGCCGGGCAGCTTCTGGTCGGCCGAGTCCTGGCCTTCGGGGCTGCTGTGCAGGTTCAGGTAAAAGGGCTGGCCAGAGGGGGTGCGCAGCAGGGCCAGGGCTTCGCCCCAGGGGTTGCCGTCGCGCTTGCCGCGCGCAAAGTTGTGCCCGCTGGCCAGTGCCGCGAAGGCGCGGGACGACAGCTTGGCTTCCCGCGGGCGCCATTGCCAGGTGCCAGGCATCTGGGCGAACCAGGCCGCGTCGGCCACCAGGTCCACCGGCGCCATCTGCAAGCTGCTGGCTTCGCCCACCGCGCCGATGGCTTGTGCCGCGCGGCGGCCAGCGTCGGCCAGGCTGTCACCGAACACCACCAGGCTGTAGTGGTACTCACCCATGCAGAACTGGCCGTCGCCCAGTTCGTTCAGCGCCACGTCCATCTCGGCAACCTGGCTGGCCACCACGTCGTCGCTGGCGATGAGCTGGTCGCGCTGCAGTTCCAGCGCCCGCATGGCCTCGCGCCGGGGCAGGATGGAAAAACTCTGCGTCTCGATGAATTCGCTGTCTTCGTAGAGCAACGCGTTCAGCACGCCGGGCTGCACCGCGTCGGCGTACTCCTTGATGTCCACCAGGGCGGCGTAGCGTTGCTCGTCGCCCTGGCGCAGTTCCAACTTGTCGCCACCGAAGGAAAGGCGGGTGGTGGGCAGGGTGCGAAACAGCGGCCCTGTGGTCATGGGGATGGGGCGCCATTGGCCGTTGACCAGGAAGCCCAGGAATTCAGCCACTTCCGAGTACGTGCGCCCGTGCTGTTCACGGCGGCCCAGCATCTGCGGCCCAAAGCCGCGCAGCAGGCGGTCCACCAGGGCGCTGCGTTCGGCCATCACGGCCAGGGCATCGGCCTGAGCCTGTGCGATGACAGTGCGGGAGCGCCGGGTGGACTGCAGCGCCCGGCTGACGCGCGACGCGTTGGGGCGGTACACCAGGGTCAGGTAGAGCTCGTTGCTCATCATGCGGCGCTGTGCGAGCCTGGCCTGGTAGGCCTGGGACAGGTTGCGGGCGAAGCCGGCCTCCGTCGGGTGCTGTAGGGCATCCGTCACCACGCGGTGCACGCGATGCGTCCACACCGCCCACTGGCCTCCGGCCAGGTTGCGCAGCAGGCCGCACAGGGCTTCGTGTCGTTCGGCGATCAGGTGCTCGTCGGCGGCTTCGAAGGGCACGCCGTCCAGGCGCCACACCCGCAGGTAGTCGCCACCGCGGGTGATGACGTCGTGGTCGGACAACTGGGACGAGAACGGCACGAAGCGCGTCAGCGGGTTCTCGGCCCGGGCCTGCGCCCAGTAGCGCGGGCGGTGCGCAGTGCCTCCGAGCCACCGACGGTCCACGTTGCCGTCAACCTTGAACAAACCAGGCATCACTGGCCTCCCGATAGAGGGTGGGTGAATAGCTGCGGGCGTGCCAGAAGCGCCGATTGCGGTCGTGCAGGCGCAGCTTCATGGCGACGAAGGCCTGGTGAAATCGCTGGTCGTCCTTCGCCGTGACGAAGCGCATCCACAGCAACGCGGGCAGCACGGCGGACAGCACACCCACGGCCACCCACCAGCTGAGCAGGGCACCGCCCCACATGGTGAGCAGCATGGCGGTGCCGAACAGCACCACCAAGGGCACCAACGGAACCCCCAGCTTCATCGCCGGCCGGGTGGCGCCCTTGTAGATGGCTTCAGCGTGCATGGCCCGGGCGCAGCTTCAGTTGACGATGTAGCCGGCAAACGCCGCGGCCCCGCCCACCAGGGTGCCGCCGATCAACACATTGGCCACATCGGCCAGGCGGGCGCCTTGAAAGATCATCTTGAACCCGGCCCAGATGATGGCCATGGTGACCACCGCCACCGAGATGGTCACCAGGATGGTGTTGACGTTGGTGACCGTGGTGTTGATCTTGTCGAAGCCCTGGTTCTGGCCTTGGGCCTGGGCCAAGCGGCACATGAAGACGAGGGCCGCCGCCAGCGCGCAGTGAACGGGGCCAATGGTCCTGGTTTGTCGCGGGTTGTTCATCGCGGGGTCTCCGGGGTGGGTAAGTAGGTGTGGATGTCGCTGGCGGGAAAGCGCGCGGCCCGCGCTGACCTGGCAGCCGCGGCCACCCGCTGCACATAACCGTGGCGATAGCCCGTGCTGAAGTTGCCGCTGTAGTAGCAGGACAGGGCATGGCGCAGCGCTGCTGGCGCAGGGTGTTGGGGCAGGGCGCGCGCGTAGCAACCCGCCAGCACAGCCTGCATTGCCTGCAGGTTGGTGCAGGGGTCAAAGGCTTTGGAGAGCGTCAGGCCCAGGCGGTCGAACTGGTGCACGTTGATCTGCGCCAGGCCCACGCTGAAGTTCCGACCGTCCCGCTGCAGTTGGTGCGCGGTGGCCTGGGCTTCAGCCAGGTGGCGGGGCTGCCGAAGCAGGGCACCTTGAACCACGCCGATGGCGTAGGGGTTGTGGCTGCTTTCCACCGCGACCAGGGCTTGGGTGGTGGTGGCATCCACTTGCGGTGCGCAGGCCAGGGCCAGCGCCATGAACGTAGAAGTGTCCATGGCGCGCCTTCAAGGGGCGTTGTTGAAGAAGAAGGGCGGCAGCGTGGGCTGCCACCGGGCGAAGTCCCGGTCGAAGCGGTTGTCCCACTGACCGAGTTGCGCTTTGGCGCCCGGGCTGAAGTCGGTGACCGAGTCGCCGCCCATGTTCCACCAGGTTCGCGCGAAGGGCGCGCCATTGATGTTCACGGACACAGCGCCGTTGAAATCGCAGGTGTAGTAGGTGCCGGTTTCGTCCGAGAAGGACTGCGTGTACTGCGGCGGGCAGTAAGCCGGTGCGCTGGCCCAGGCGTGGCTGGCCGAATTGCCCGCACCCGCCATGCCGCAAGTTGGGAAGGCCCGGCCGCGGGCCAGGTCGCGCAGTACCTGGCGGATGGGCGGCACGCACTGCGGAATGGCGCGCCAGCTGGGCGCGGCAAAGCACAGCAGGACCAGGCACCCGTCCACCGCGTGTGCGGCGGGGACTGCCGAACCCAACGTGGCGACGCATACGAGTGCGCCTATGGACGGGGCCTTGAAGCCGAGCAGGTGGCGAGGCTGGGTTGGCGTGAGCGATGGGGTTTGATTGAACAGGCTCGGCACGAGGGGCTCCTGAACGGGGGCCGCCGGCTGTTGGGCAACAAGCCCGAACGAGCGGCGGCGATGAGTTCAATTTAGGCGCCAGGTGCCGCTGGTGTGGCGATGATTTCGGACTGTTTTTCATCGGATGCGTGAAGCCGCGCTGCGCGTTGCGGTCGGCGGGCGCCGCATCGTCAACTTGGGCGGACGCCCAGTCCTGGCGGATTCAGTTGGAGAATCCGCCCACACCCAACAAGCCAGAGCCAAGCCCATGACTGAGACTCGTCCGAGCATTTCAGATAAGCGTCGCAGCTTTCAACAACTGCACGCGGCAGGGTGCTTCGCCATTCCGAACCCCTGGGACGTTGGCAGTGCCCGGTTCCTGCAGAGCCTGGGCTTCAAGGCGCTGGCGACCACCAGTTCGGGCTTCGCCTGGTCCCAGGGGCGACCTGATCTCCCGGATTCGCGAGACGTGGTGCTGGCCCATCTTCGCGCCATGGTCGAGGCCACGGACTTGCCGATCAACGCGGACTTCGAGAACGGCTATGCGCCCGATGCGGCCGGCGTCGCCGAAAGCGTGCGGCTTGCGATAGAGGCCGGCGTTGCGGGCTTGTCCATCGAAGATTCAACCGGTGATGCGTCCAGCTCGCTGTTTCCGATGGACGTTGCCGTTGAGCGAATTCGTGCGGCACGGAGATCAATCGACAAGGCGGGCGGCGACGTGGTGCTGGTTGGCCGTGCAGAATGCTTCCTGGTGGGGCGGCCACACATCGAAGAGACGATTGCCAGGCTCAAGGCCTACGCAGATGCCGGTGCGGATTGCCTGTATGCGCCCGGCATTCGCACCCGCGAGCACATCACGGCCGTGGTGGCTGGCGTGGCACCCAAACCGGTGAACCTGCTGGTTGGGACAGCGAGCGAGTTCTCGATGGCGGACATTGCCGGAATGGGCGTGCGCCGGGTCAGCGTGGGCGGGGCGTTGGCGCGCAGCGCCTGGGGTGGCTTCATGCGAGCTGCGCGGCTGATTGCGGAGCAGGGGCGGTTTGATGGCTTCGCTGACGCGGCAGCTGGTTCCGAGTTGGACGCGTTCTTTCGGGATGATCTTGGGAAGAGAAGGGCGCCTTGAATGCTCAATGAACGAGCCTACCGGGAGCGCAGACTTGAAGCGGCAACGCTCATCGCAGAGGGCAGGTTTCTGTTGGGAGCTGCCATTCGCCCGCGCGGCGTGGGTACCGGCAGACGACCCTGAAGGGCCGTTCGCTGACCTGATCTCGGTACCACGAAGCTGCCGGTCGGCGGATTCACGAAAGGAACCCACTGCCGTCGAAGCCAACAAACTCCAACCTCCGGATGCATCTTCGCCGGGGCTTCGCTGGCGCCTTAGCACCATGCAGCTGCCGGTTGCCAACCAAAGAAATGGTGCCTCCGCCGAGTTCTTCAGGACGCGAACGATCCGCTTGTCAATGGGTCAACATTTCGAACACATCGGGCGCAACACCAAAAGTGTTCAACCCCTGGCCGGCGTCCCCCTCATGCAGTGCGAGCGGCGGGCTCCACCAGTCGACGCAGCGGCCGAACTGCCGTCGGGTCGAGTAGATGACGAACGGGTCAAGGTGGTAAGTCTTGACGAGTTTGCCAACGTGGTCGAAGACTTCCTGGCGCTGACTCGGCGACGGTGCCTTGCCCAGTCGCGTGATCTCCAGCATCGCCAACCCGCCCCGGCCTGCGTGCGCCCAGGCGGTCTGAAGAGTGTCGCCGGATCCGAACTGCAACTCGGCGGCGACGCAGACCGCACCCCAAAGCCGCGGATCCTAAATTTGCGACAAGCAGCCCGCCTTGTTCAGCAGGAGGCGCAGCCTCCTGCAGGCAACACCGGGGTTAGCGGGTTGGCGTTACAGGCCGGTATCGGCGAAAGGGCGCGGAAACCCGCGAAGACGGCATCGAAGGAGTGGCGCTGACGGCGCTGCATGACCGTCCCGATTGATCCCCCCAGTATGAAGTGTCGCCACTGGCCACCAGTGAGGTGACGGGAGCGCGTACCGGCGGTACGCTCGCGACAATGCGCTCGCGCCGACCCAACGAGGCCCCTCATGCACGATCGTGCCCCTTCGCCGCCCGATAGTGAGGCTGCACCCATCGCCCGGATTCGGGCCTGGACGGCCGCTGCGGCGGTGGCGCTGCTCGTTGGCATGCCCTGGTGCGCGAACGCCGCCGAGGCCTCTCTTTCGTTCGGCTCGATCGTGGCGCCGATTCCGTTGCTCACCGACCCGGTGGCTATCCAGGACAGCCGTCACGTCGACAACGCCAGCGCCACCATCGATTTCCAGGGTTCCGCCAGCCTGCTCGACGGCACGCTGCGCGCCAAGCTCGAAATGACGCCCCACACGGTATTCCTGAGCGGCCCGGCTGCGTTGGTGCGGGCGCAGCTCGACGACCGGCTAACGGTCGTCGGACCGGGCACGGGCATCGTCGTGCTGCAGCTGCGTATGGATGTCCATGCCCTGATGACGGTGGACGCCAACATGGGGCCGAACACCATAGACAGCCTCGAGCTCAGCGCATCGATGTCCATCGACAACGTGCTCAGTTCGTCTATGTACATCCTGCGTCGCAGGATCACGAACGACCTGAGCGTCATCACCGAAGACTCCATGCAGTGCCTCGGCCAGCCCTGCAACCTCAACCAACCGCTGACTCCGGCCGGCATCGTCGACGGGCAGGTCATCTTCGACGTGCAGACCAGGCCGGGCATTAGCCTCCCATTCCAGGCCTACCTCCTCGTTACGACCTATGGCTCGCCCGAGGTGTTCGGCGCGGTCGACGCTAGCAACACGGCGAGCATTTCCTACGCGCTGCCGGCCGGCTACACACTGACGTCACAGTCGGGACTCTTCCTCAGCGCCGTACCCGAGCCATCCACGACGATGCTGGCCATGTTCGGCGGCGCGGTGGTGTGGGTCGGGTGGCGCCGGCGCAGTTTCTCCGACTCGAGGATGCGCCTTGCTCGGTGCGACGCGATAGGCCCCAGCCGGGCCAGTGCGTGAACGGTGCGCAAGGCCCAAGGATATTCGAGCGGCGCACCAAGCGGTCAAGACTAGCGCAACGCAATCAGTGAAGAACCCGAGAGCCGCCTGGCCGCCTGTGGCTAGTGACTCCTGATGGCCGAGACTGCCGAAAGCGAACGCCAACTGCGGAACATCCTCAATCCTGATGACGGGTTTCGGGGCGCCGAAACCGCTTCGGCGGCCGGCAAGCCGCGACCCTGAAGAGACATTCGTTGTTGCGATCAGGATGCCGCAGAGCCCTCTGTCCAACAAGAAGCGACCAATCCACTTGGGTCTACCCACCTCTGGCCGACCTTGCCGGCAGAACGGCCGCAGCGTGGCATGCCCGCACATTGAATCCTTTCCGACTCAAGATGGCGGGGCATCCACCACACTGGCGTCGACTGGCTCCTGCTCATCCACCCAGGCCCATTGGCATGAACTGCGCGGTCCCAGCCGCAATTCCCGGTTCAGGGCCTCAACGGCACCGTCTTTCAGCACCGACAGGCAAATCGATTCGCCCATGTACAACCAGGCCAGGCGGCGGCCGTTGCCTTGGGAGGCCAAGCGTTTGGCCAGTGCGTGCTGCACATGGGTGCTGAGGGACTTCAAGTGACCTGGGTAGTCCAACTCAACGCGCTCGCCGTTCACCGCCATGTGCACCTGCACCTGCACATCACGCGAATCGTCATCACCCGCGCGTGGGTTCAGCGAGATGTGCAGGTCTTCCACCTGCAATGCTCCCTCGCTCAGGCGCACGATGTCCTCCACCTGTCGCTGCAGTGCGTCTTCAAACTGCTCGGCATGGAACTCCTCCTGTACCAGGTTGGCCATCCAGGCTTCGGGCTTGGCTCCCGGGTGGTAGTACGAGACGCCCTGCATGGCGAAGAGGATGTCGTCGGGCCGGGCACGGCCTTCAGTTCGGGCCAAGCCGGCGAACAGCAACGCTGCGTCGGGTACTTCGGGCTTGAACAGGCCGTGCGCGGCCATCACGGCCACCGCCTTGCGGACCTTGGCCTGGGTCGCGGGCGGCAACTCGGGCAAGGGACCCGTGTGCACATGCGATACAGGCAAACGCCGGCGGCGCCACCAATCGCCGATGTCCCGGGCGCTCTCCACCAGCACGCTCCAAACTTCCCGCATCGACCACGCGCCGTAAGCAAAGAACACCCAGGCAAACAGCACCATGACCAGCTTGGCCTGCCAACTGTCGGCCCGCACCAGCCACCCAGCCAGGGCAGCAGCGACGGCGCCAGACACGAGGTAGGCCGGGCGCAAAAACTCGGGCCGCTTCATCGTCTCCTCCCACCCAATCCGCTCGGATCTCGACGAAATGCATGCTACTGGAGCAAGCGCTCATCCTGCTCCGCTGGGAACTCATGTCCGCAGACTGCACGGCCAGAGTCCGCGGGAAGCCGACGATGGCCAATGACCGCTCCTGTTAAGGCTTGCGTGACACCTGCCCTCCCGCGCAGGCAGTGGCGCTACCCCAGTGCGTCCGGGCAGGTGTTGCGTAAGCTTCGAGGGAGGAAACCGCGGCGAACGCCACGGTGGTCGTTGAGCGCCGCGGCTATGGCGATTGAGTGGCGCTGGTGCTGCGATCTGGCTGCGCGCGGCGCCTCCTGAAGACCACGCCGACGAACACGGATCGCCTGCGACGCGCCACTGCGTCGTGGCAGTGAGCGGCGGCGCAGCGTTCAGGTGCGGTCAACGCGGAATGCACGCAGTGACCCACCTGACGCCATGGTCGGCGCCGAGTTGGTCGATGGTGATCGCGCGTCATCATGATGCTGGCGGCGCCCGGATCGAGCAGCCGCGCAGGAAGACCTGCAGCACCACCATGGCGTGGCCGCAGTGCGCACACACGAAGGTCGGCGCCGGTGCAGTTGACGCATCGTCTGCCGGCGCGGCGCACGCGGGCGGAGGCACCAGCAACAACTCGCGCGCGAGCGCCAGGTTGTCGCGCCGGTTGCTGTTGGCCAGTAGCCCGTAGTGCCGGATCCGGTGGAAGCCGCCCGGCAGGACATGCAGCAGGAAGCGGCGCATGAACTCCTGCGGGCTCAGCGTCATTGCCTTGTGGCGCGTCTGGCCCTTGGCCCGATAGTCCTTCCAGCGGAAGGTGACGCCGCGCTCGTCCATCGCGAGCAGCCGGCTGTTGGAGATGGCCACGCGGTGCGTGTAGCGCGACAGGTAGGCCAGCACCGCCTGCGGTCCCGCGAACGGGCGCTTGGCATAGACCACCCACTCGCACTTGCGCAGCGGCGCGAGCCACGCCCTTGAAGGCCGCCGGCTCGGCCAGCGCCGTGTGTTCGCCGAAGAACCTGAGCGCGCCGCTGTCGTGCAGCCGCTGTAGTTCCTCCAGAAAGCGGCGCCTGAACAGCCGAGACAGCACGCGCACCGACAGGAAGAATCCCGGCCGGCAGGCGATCCAGCGCGTGCCGTCGGGCGCCAACCCGCCACCCGGCACGATGCCATGCACGTGCGGGTGGTGGGTCAACGCCGAGCCCCAGGTATGCAACACCAGCGTGGCACCGATGCTCGCGCCCAGGTGCTTGGGATCGGCCGCGATCCGCAGCAGCGTCTCCGCGGCGATGTCGAACAGCAGGCCGTACAGCGTCGCCTTGTTCTGGTACGCGATGTCGGCGATCGGCGCCGGCAACGTGAAGACCACGTGGTAGTACTCCACCGGCAGCAGATCGGCCTGGCGCGCGTCCAGCCAGCGCTTGGCGGCACTGCTCTGGCACTTCGGACAGTGCCGGTTGCGGCACGAGTTGAAGGAGACCTGGTCCAGGCCGCAGCCGTCGCAGCGCAGGACATGGCCGCCCAGTGCCGCCGTGCGGCACTGGGTGATGGCCGACATCACCTTGAGCTGAGCCAGGCTCAGGTGACCGCGCTGGGCCTCATGCCAGGCGGGTCCGTGGGCACGGAAGATGTCGGCGACCTCCAGGGCAGGTCGCCCGCGCACGGTGGCGTGCTGCTACGGGGCTGGCGGCTGCGGTGCAGGCTCGGGAACAGGTTCGCCTGCGGCCCTGTCGGACGTGTGATCCAGCGGGCTGATGACCCGGCGCAGCAGGTCAGTGGCCACTGCGGGCGTACAAGCTCGTGGTGTCCAGCCGCTTGTGGCCCAGCAGCACCTGGATGATGCGGATGTCGACCCTCTGCTCCAGCAGATGGGTGGCGAAGGCATGGCGCAGGCCGTGCGGCGTGATCCGCTTGTCGATGCCGGCGGTGGCCGCAGCCAGGTGCACGGCGCGGTTGAGTTGGCGCGCGGTCACGTGGTCGGTGGGGTCCAGGCCCGGGAAGAGCCAACCACCGTGGCGGATCTTGCCTTGGGCGTGACCAAGCCTCCACCAGGCGCGCAGACGCTCCAGCAGCACCGGGCTGAGCATGGCGTAGCGATCCTTGCGGCCCTTGCCCTGCTCCACGCGCAGGGTCATGCGCTCGCCGTCGATGTCGCCGACCTTCAGCGAGACCACCTCGCTGACGCGCAGGCCTGCGCCGTAGGCCACCGACATGGCGGCCTGGTGCTTGAGGTTGGGGGCGGCGGCGATGAGGCGGCCGACTTCCTCGGGGCTCAGGATCACAGGCAGCTTGCGCGGCACGGCCACGTGCGTCATCTTGAGCATGACCTCGGGCCGGCCCAGCGTGATGTCGAAGAAGAACTTCAGCCCGGTGATGGTGGCGTTGATGGTGACCGGGCCGGTGCCGGTGTCCACCAGGTGCAACTGGAAACGGCGCAGGTCCTCGGGCGTGGCGGTGTGCGGCGATCGACCAAGGAACGTGTAGAGCTTGCGCACGGCCCGGATGTAGCCCTCCTGCGTATGCTCGGCGAACTGGCGCATGCGCATGTCGTCGAGCATGCGCTGGCGCAGTGGTGAGACGGTGGCCGGTGGGGTCGGGGTGGGGACGTCCATGATCCTGCTCCTGTCGGTGACCGAGGCGGATTGCCTCGGTCGCCAACATCGCAGAGTCACGGGTGCGGCGAACCGCCACCAGCGTCGCCGAAGCGCCTACCGCGCGAGCGGTTTAGTCCCCTGGCCGGTCGGGGACAAAAGTCAACGGCTGATCGATGGCAGCGATGCCATCGAAGGGCGACGTCGACCCTCGACGCGCAATGCCCGCCAATGACGCGGCTCCGCTGTTATGCGGGCGGCATCTGGTCGAAGGTCGCCAGCGAGGCGTCAGGGCGATCCCAGGCCAGACCTCGTACCGTGTACGTGACCGCCTGGGGCTTGAAGCGGGCAGGGTCGTCGAGGCTGGCCGCGTGCACCGTGAAGAGGTTAGGCAGGGCCGAGAACGTCATGAAGACCGGTGCACCGCAGCTTGGGCAGAAGGCGCGCGTCTTCGTGTTGCCGCTGTCGCCGGTCATTCGCCATGTCGCCGCGGTGCCGGTCTGCTTCACGCCCGGCCGCGCGAAGGTCAGGTAAGAACCGTGTCCCGTGCCGCTCGTGTGCTGGCAGTACTGACACTGGCAGTGGTTCTGGAACAGCGGCTCGGCCGCGATTTTGTAGCGGATGGCGCCGCATGCGCATCCACCGGTGTAGGCCGGGTCCATGGCACTTCTCCTGGTTTTGGTGGGCTGATACGCGACCGACTCAGTGCAGGTCGCCGGCGACCTCGCCGATGCGCGGGACGACTTTCGCCCAGCCGCCACTCATGGTCTTGAGGGCCGAGTCGTTCCGCGGCACGACAAAGCCCGAATGCACCAGACGCAATCGCGTGCCGCCTTCGACGCGCGACAGCGTCCAGGTGACGACCGTATCCAGCGGCGCGCCGTAGCCGACGTTGGACTCGTGCCCGCCCTGCCAGGCGTAGCTGAGGCGCTCGTGCGGGACCACGTCGAGAACCTGGCAGTGGATGACGCCGTCCCAGGCGCCTGCAGCAGTCGTCTGGAAGGTGAAGCGCGTGCCGACGACCGGCGCGAAGCCGGTCGGCACCATGATCCAGCGGCCGATCAACTCGCCGTCGGTCAGAGCGCGCCAGATCGTCTCTGGCGCATGCGAGAAGACCTCATCGACGACGATCTCCTGCAGGGTCTGTTGTTCACGGTGTTTCAGTTCAGCATCGGTCATGGGTCGATGTCCTTCAACAGGGTTCGCAGGTCGGCGAAACGCTTGCGCCAGAACGCGCCGTAGTGGCCCATCCAGTCGGCCAGCGGGGCGAGCCCTCTTGGCTCGACGCGGTAGTAGACGTTGCGCCCCTGCGCGCGGTCGGCCACCAGACCCGCCTCCTTCAGCGAGCGCAGGTGCTGCGAAATGGCCGACTGGGTCACGCCACTGCCCTCGGTCAGTTCGGCGACGCTGCACTCGTCGGCGCTCGCGATGCGTTCGAACACCGCCCGACGCGTCGGGTCGGCCAGTGACCGCATGACGGCGTCGAGTGAGGCAGCATGGGGCATGGCTAGATATTAGCCATGGCTAACGCATCAGTCAAGGCTAATCATTCGAGGGCAACGGTGCCGCCAGGACAAGCTCGGCATCGGCAACCACATACCGCACGTAGCGGTAGTCGCGGATGAACGTGATGCGGCCTCCCTGCCACTGCAGCCACATCACATAGCTCGGCCGGGTCTGTTCATGGTCGTCGAACACGGCGACCACCTCCTGCGCCTCCAGCCATGCGGGTGCCAGGCGAACTTCGGGGCTCTGCGCGTAGATGGTGAAGAACATGCCGACCTCGGCGCGGCCCACGCGCAACGAGTGGGTGGACTGGCTGAGCTTGACGTCGTCGGCGAGGAGCGCGCGCAACTCATCCCAGTTGCCCTCGTTGAACAATGTGACATAGCGTGCTATGGCCGCCGACGGCGGCTTCGCTTCAGCCGGAGCCGACTCCAGCGCGTTGAGTAGGCGAAGCCGTGCGCGCCCACGCGCCAGATGGGCCTTCACCGCGTCGACGGTGAGGTCGAGCAAGGCGGCGATCTCGGCCAGCGATTCGTCCAGCACGTCCTTCAGCACGACGACGCTGCGTTGCATCACCGGCAGATCCGCGAAGCGCGACACCGCGGTCTGCACGGCTTCCTGGCGCATCAGTGTCTCCATGGGATCGGTTCGATCCGAGTCGTCGACGTCGGGGGCGCCATCCAGTGGTGCCGTCTCGCGCACCGCCCGACCGCGTAGCAGGTCCATGGCGCGGTTGTGCGCCACCCGGAAGAGCCAGGGCCGCAGCGGCGGCAGTTCGTCGAGGTCCTGCAGCGCGACGAGGGCGCGCAGCAACGTGTCCTGCACGACATCCTCGCCGTCGATGACGGAGCCCATGAGCCGGGCGCAGTAGCGGTGCAGTTGCGGCCGCACGTCTGCGGCCAGTGCGACCAGCCTGGCCTGGCGTTCGTGGGCCGACAGCGGTGCGATGCTCAAGAGGCTTCCTCCTCCAGGACAGTGATTCCGGTGTCACCTTTGAGCCCGAAGGCCATCCCGGCGTCGAAGCGCGGATCTTCCAGCACGTTCAGCACCTTCTCGCCGAAATCCCGAGGCGGCATGGCTGTGCCGAAGCGGGCCAGGAACTGCTCTGCGCTGATGCCCATAGATTTCGCGTAGGCTGTGGACCCCGCATCGCCGACACCGGTGCCGCCCACCATCTGCCGCGGCACGATGACCTGGAAGCGGATGCCGAGGTCCTCCTCCTTGGCCACGCCGTTGGCGTACCGGGACATCACCCACAGCATGTGCTTGGCGCCAGCATAGCCGCCAGACATCGGCGAGCCATTCACGGCCGCACCGCTGGACCCCACGAGAACGCGGCTACCGCGCCCGAGCGGCAGCCGCAGAGCCGCCTGCAGCCAGTGCAGGCCGGCGCGTACATCGGTCATCCAGGTCGCGGTGAAGTCGTCCCAGCTGATGCGGTCCAGCCTCGCCATCGGAGGCGTGGCGCCGGCGTTGAGCACGAGCAACTGCGGTCGTGTCTCAGACAGGATGCGGTGGGCGGCAGCCGCGTCGGTCACGTCAGCACGGACCGTGGCCACGCCCAGCCGGTCGCGTACCGAGGCGAGCGCGTTTTCGCTGCGCGCCACCACGGTGACTTGGGCATGGCGCGACACCAGCGCCTCGACCAGCCCCAGGCCCAGTCCCTTGCTCCCGCCGGTGACGACAACGGGCATGTTTTCGAGTTCCATCGCTTGACTCCACGGTTGATGTCCCTCCAAGACGATCCAGGGCGGGCAAAGGAGTCAGGTCGCTAGGAAATTGACTGTCAGCGACAGCGCGGCCGCAGCCTCGGAGACCCCAAGACGTTCGATAGCGTCGAACGTCTGCGTCGAATGCATGGGACGGCAGACAACCTGGGGGTCGAACGCCGTTGCAGAGCGCAGCGGCTCACCGCACAGCGGTCGTCAACGTATGTCGGCTCATGGCCGGGACTTCAGACTGCGAATGGCTGCAGTGGGGCATCCACAATTCTGATGACGGCTTTTGGCCTTCGAGATCGCCGGCCTGCTGGGCAAGGTGCGACCTATTACTGACATCTGCTGCGTAGATATCGCCACCCTGAAGCTGCTACTTGAGATTGTGCCTGACGCCCATGAGGAGGTCAGACAGCAGCGGCACTCGCTTCGATTGCGGCGTGGCGCGCTCCGACTGCTGATGACCAGAGAAACAGTCTTTCTGCCCCGCGCCTACTGCATGGATGACATCGCGTCGCGAGCGCGCTTTCTGCACTACGGCTTCGCCACGGCGCAACCTCGGTACACCTCCGTGCTGACCACTTCCCCGGCAGCGAGCAGCGCGCCGACAGTTCGGCCACGAACGTGAATGGCAACGCCAACACCACGACGTTTGCCATCAACGGCAACGGTCAGCCTGTGGAACAGGGCAACAGTCGCGCCTTAGCCTGAGGAATCGTTCATCTTGCGTGGTTCACCGACGCAAATGTTCCCGCCGCGGTGAACTTCCAGTGAGGCATCCATGACCTCATCTTCCTAGCATCGCCTGTGCGAGTTCGGCATTGCGAACTTCGTTCCCCACCACAGCCTTGCCAGGAGCCTTCCATGAGCCAACGCCTTTTCCTTTCCTCGCGCACCGGCGCAGCCACTGCCGCGCTGTTCGCGCTGTGCGCCTCGGCGCAGGCCGCCGTCGTCGACGTAACGGTCAAGGTGCAGAACCTTGCACCCGTCAACAGCGTCAGCTTCGCACCCCTTCACGTCGGCTTCAACAACGGCAGCTTCGACGCCTTCAACCTGGGCGGCGCGGCGACGGCACCGATCATCTCGGTGGCCGAAGGGGGCGCCGGCGGCGCCTGGCAAACGGCGTTTGCCGCCGCCGATCCGAATGCCACGCGGGGCACCATCGGCGGATTGCTGCTGCCGGGCACCTCCAGCAGCCTGACCTTGCGCGTCGACACGGCGCTAAACCCGTTCTTCACTTTCGGCGCGATGGTGGTGCCGAGCAACGACCTCTTCATCGGCAACGACAGCCCCACCGAGTACCGCCTTTTCGATGCCACCGGCAACTTGAACAGGGCCTCCATCGGCATCAAGGCCACCGAAATCTGGGATGCCGGTTCCGAGGTTTTTGACCCTGCCGCCGCGGCTTTCGTCGGCAACAACGACCTGCGCCGTGACCAGAACTCGGTGGTCGCCCTCAACTTCGCCGAGTTCGCGGCCTACAACGGCCTGACCACAGGGGCCGGCTACAACTTCAACAGCGCCCTGACGGCAGACAGCGATGTGTACCGCATCACCTTCGGCGTTTCGCCTGTGCCCGAGCCCGGCAGCTATGCGTTGATGGCGGCGGGGCTGATGGCCGTCGGCTTCGTTGCACGCCGCAGGCGCGTTGGCGTGCGGTCGGCTGGCATGTTCGCAGCCTGAAGCCCGGGGCCTTCCTCTCTGTTCCAATGAATCGCCGGCATCGCACAGGGGCGGCGCCGGCCACCCATGAACGAACATCTGTTGCTGGTCGAAGACGACGATGCCATCGCCGTGGCCCTGCGCCTGCATCTTGAAGACGCGGGCTATCGCCTGCACCGCGAGGCCGATGGTCGGCAGGCGATGGCCGCCATCGACCGGCAGCGCTGGGACCTGGTGCTGCTGGACCTGATGCTGCCGGGCGCTGATGGCTGGGAGGTCTGCCGCCATCTGCGCGCCCGGCATGCGGACGTGCCGGTCATCATGCTCAGCGCGCGCTCTGCCGAGGCGCACCGCGTGCTCGGACTGGAACTGGGCGCTGACGACTACCTGGCCAAGCCTTTCTCGATGCTGGAACTGGTCGCCCGCATCCGGGCGCTGCTGCGGCGCATCGAGCAGATGCGTTCGACGGCGGCAGCGAGGCAGGATTTCACCTTCGGCCCCTTCCGATTGGACACCGTGCGGCGCGAGCTGCTGCGCGACGGCACCGTGGTGCCCCTGACCCTGCGCGAATTCGACCTGCTGCACTTCCTGCTGAAGCACCCGGGGCGACCGTTCAGCCGCGCAGAACTGCTGCAACGCGTCTGGGGCGACGGCTTCGACGGCTACGAGCACACCGTCAACTCCCACATCAACCGGCTGCGCAGCCGCATCGAGGACGACCCGCGCGACCCCAAGCGCGTGGTCACCGTGTGGGGTGTGGGCTACCGTTTCGATCCGGAGCCCGCGCCATGATTGCGGGCCGGTCCTTCACCACCCGCCTTTCGTTCGCGCTGGCCGTTCTGCTGCTGGCCTATGGCGCCTTCGTGGCCTTGCTCGGGCGGCAGGTGGCGGCTGAACAGGAGCAGGAATCGCTGCAGCGCCTTTCGCATGGGCTGGCCCGGCACATCGTCGAACACTGGCCCGAGATCGCCTCGCCTGACCGCGACGCGGCCGAACGCAGCGCGCGTGGTGCCCTGCTGTCAATGCTGATGACGGTGAACCCCGGGGTGCAGGTCTACCTGCTGGATGCCGACGGGCGTGTGCAGCACTACATCGGCGAACCCGGCATGGTGCGGCAGCATCAGGTGGACCTGGCAGCCATCCGCGCCTTCCTGGCGGGTGCGCCGCTGCCCCTGCGCGGCACCGACCCGATGGGCTCGGGCGTGCCGCGCATCTTCAGCGCGGCCATGTTCCCGGTGCGACCGGGCAATGTGCGGCCGCCGGGATACCTCTACATCGTGCTGGACAGCCCGGCGCGCGGCGCCGTGGCCGCCCAGATCGGTGCCGACCGGCTGTGGCAGGGTGCCGCGCTTGCCGCAGCCATGGGCCTGCTGGTGACTCTGGGCCTAGGGCTGTTCACCTTCCGCCGGCTGACCCGGCCGCTGCACCGCCTGGCCCGGAGTCTGCGCGACTACAGCCGGCGCGGCGTCGGGGCCGACGTCGCCGACGGCTCGGCCAGCGACGCGCCGCTGCGCCCACTGGGTGACGAGGTGCAGGCCCTTGCCGATGCGTTCAGCGACATGACGCGGCGCATCGAGTCACAGGCCGAACGTGAGCAGCGGCAGGTGGCCGACCATCGCGAGATGATGGCCAGCGTGGCGCACGACCTGCGCACGCCGCTGACGGCGCTGCACGGCCACCTGGAGGCCTTGGCGGGCGATGTCACACCGGACGCGGCGCGCGGCGCGGCGGTGCTGCAGGCCGCGCTGGCGCAAAGCCGCAAGGTCAGCCGGCTGTCGCAGCAGTTGTTCGAGCTGGCTGCGCTGCAGTCCAATGGGCAGGTGCTGCACCGCGAGCGATTCAGCCTGGACGAGGTGGTGACGGACGCGGTGCAGAAGTTCGGGCTACACGATGTGCAGCCCCCGGTCACGCTGCATGGCCTGCCCCCAGGCCGCCTGGAACTCGACGGCGACCTGCAACTGATCGAACGCGCCCTGACGAACCTGATCGACAACGCATTGCGTCACGCCCCGGGCAGCCAGCCGGTGCGCGTGAGCCTGCGTCGACAAGGCTCACAGGCCGAGATCGTGGTGGAAGACGGCGGTCCCGGTCTACCTGGCGAACTGCACCAGCGGCTGGACCAGGGCCTGTCGCTGCGCGACCCGCCGATCAAACGCAGCAGCGGCGGCATCGGTGGCCTCGGCCTGGCCATAGCGCAGCGCGTGGCGGTGCTGCACGGTGGCACCCTGCGGCCACTGCCCGCGCCAGGGGGCGGCACGCGGCTGTGCCTGGCCCTGCCCTTGGCGGCTTGATCATGGCCAGCCTCGCGTGGGGATTTGGGTAGCGACCGGCTATCAGCCACGAGAGGCGCCGCGCGCCACATTTCCCACCAGCACGACCTGCCCGCCGTCAAGCAAGACCGCCAGCGCAGCGGCGTCAGGCACCGCGGCGGTCAGGGTTGCGCGCCCTGGCAGCGCCACCGCCTTCACCTCGGCCCAGCCCGCCGCCGGATTCAACAGCCGCAGTTGGCGGCCATCCTGGCTGGGCAATATCAGCAGCCCTTGCACCCAGGCTGCCAGGTCGACCTCGCGGGTGCCGATCCGGTGGGTGCTGACATCGGCGTGCAAGCGTCGGCGGGTCAGTCGCTCGCCATCGGGCTGGTAGATGTGCAGCACGCCGCCGATGTGCGGCGTGTGCACGGCCACCAGGCGGCGGCCGTCGGTGGTGGGTGCCAGCCAGCGGTGAAAGCCACCGACTGTGTCGCCCAGCGCGGCGAGGCGCAGGCCCTGGGGCCGTGCCGGATCAGCCGTCACCAGCGCCAGTTGCCCGCCGTCGGGGCCCGAGCGCACCGTCAGCAGGCCGCGCCAAACCGGCGCGCCGGGCAGCACCACGGGCCGGGGCGCGATGTCTTCGAAGACATGCGGTGCCGCCAGGCTCAGATCTCGCAGCACGTCCAGCCCGTGGCGTTCGAGCCAGAGCACCCGCGTGGCCTCGATGGCATCGCCCAGCACGCCGTGGTCGTAGCGGCTGCCGTCAGGGCCGGCCAGCACGGCGATGTGGCCACCGTCTCCTCGGCCATCCAGGTCGACTTGGACGGGCCGCGCGTCGGGCAGCACAGTGTCGGTCGAACGCGCCACTTCACGCCAACGTCCGTCGGGGTCGGGCTCGAAGCGGGCGAGGCGGTGGCCCAGCGGGTCGGCTGGCCGGGCGCTGGCGGTCACGACGGCCAGCACGGCCAGCGGCAGGATCAGGAGCCCGGCGTGCGGAGACAAGTTCGCAGACAGCGATGGGGGTGATGTGCGCGCACGGCCACCGCCGGCGTTTTCCCAGACCCACAGTCCGCCGTCGGCCGTGCGCGCTGCGATGCGGCCGTGGCCCGTGGCGATGGGCGTGGCCGCGTCGATCCCGTTGGCGATGCGGCGCGGTGCCTGGCCCTTCAGCGACAAGGCCCACAAACTGCCGCTGGCGCCCGTGCCAAGCAGACCGGAGGGTCCGCCCGCATGCAACTGCCGCATCGGCTCGACTGCCGGCACGGCACGCACGGTCCAGGGTGTGGCGTCAGGCGCCGCCGTGGCCTGCGCGCCGACTTGCCCGCTCACGGTTGCCAGCCCGAAGAGGCTTGCGAACAGGGCCCGCCGCCGGGTCAGACAAAGCGGTGGCAGTTGATTCACACCGCGCCGATGTATTCGCCCCGGGCCGGGTAGTTCTTCTCCAGCGCGAAATCCAGCGCTGCCAGCAGTTCGTCGAAGTGCGGCCGCGCAAAGGGCATGGTCTGCACGGCACCGTAGTACAGCGTGCCGTCGGGCCTCACGATGAACACGCCGGGCTCGGAGAAGAGCGCCGGCTCCTCGATGCCGATGGAGGTGGTGCCGCGCGAGGTGCTGACGAACAGGCCCCACTCGCGTGCCTTGGCCAGGCCCAGGTCGAAGCCCATGCGCAAGGCA
Organism: Burkholderiales bacterium JOSHI_001; assembly: GCA_000244995.1. Taxonomy (NCBI): domain Bacteria; kingdom Pseudomonadati; phylum Pseudomonadota; class Betaproteobacteria; order Burkholderiales; species Burkholderiales bacterium JOSHI_001. The sequence continues at coordinate 2,665,185 of CM001438.1, forward strand.
GGCGCCTTCAGCTTGTTGGCCATGGCCTGCGCGCGCTCGCGCCCGTCGCTGGAGATCGCGATGACCTTCACGCCGCGCTTGTCGAACTCGGGCTGCAGTCGGCCCAGTTCCAGCAGGTACTTCAAGCAGATCGGGCAGTGCAGGCCGCGATAGAACACGACCAGGGTGAAGTTCGCTGCGGCGTCGTCCGCCAGGGAGAAGCTGCCGTGGTCCACCGTCGGCACCTGCAGGGGCGGCACGGGCTGGCGTGGGATCAGCGGGGACGGCAGCGGCGGGTTCGTCATGTCTGGTCTCCAGATGGGGGGTTCACAGCACTGTAGCGCCACGAATGAGATGATCGGCAGCGAATGATCTCCGTTGTTCAACCATTCATCTCGATCCGGCCCTCCATGTCCGACCGTCTGTCAGCCTTGCTCCAGCGCTTCGAACTGCACGCACGCGTGTTCTACAGCGGCGCGTTGTGCGGCATTGCCGACTTCGACGGCGGCAGCGGCGTTGGCCATCTGCATCTGGTGCGGCGCGGGCCGCTGGGCGTGATCGACACGCAGGGGCGGCACAGCATCGTCAGTGAGCCCAGCGTGTTGTTCTTCCCGCGAGCCGGTGCGCACCGGCTCGACGGTGGCGAGCGCGAGGGTGCCGACGTCGTCTGTGCGTCGATCGACTTCGGCGCCGGTGACGAAAACCCGCTGTTGCTCGGGCTGCCGGCCTTGCTCAACGTGCCGCTGGCCCAACTGCCCGGCCTCGATCTCGCCCAGCAGCTGCTGTTCAGCGAAGCACAGGCCAGCCGTTGCGGACATGGCGCGGTGGTGGACCGTCTCACTGAGGTGCTGGTGATTCAACTCCTGCGTCATGCCATCGCACACCAGTTGGTGGACGGCGGCGTCATGGCCGGCTTGGCCGACCCGCGCTTGGCCAAGGCCATCAGCGCCCTGCATGCCGACCCCGCGCGCAGCTGGTCCCTGGACGCGATGGCCGGGCTGGCCGGCATGTCACGGGCGCGCTTTGCGGCGCACTTTACGCGCACGGTCGGCGTTCCACCCGGTGACTATCTGACCAGCTGGCGTCTGGGACTCGCCCGCACGTTGCTGCGCAAGGGACTTGCGGTGAAGCAGGTCGCCGCCGAAGTGGGCTATGCCAGCCCAGGCGCCTTCGGGCGCGTCTTCCTGCAACGCCTGGGCACCACACCCACGCAATGGCAGCGCAGTGATGCCGGGGCGCGGTCCTGACCTCACTCAGATCCCGATCGTCAAGTTCACCCAGGCATCCGGCAGCCAGGCCAGGACCCGCGCCTCGACCCACTTGTCTGCGCCGGTGAGGATGGCGACCCCCATGCCGCCGAGCAGCACGGCAAAGCCGCGCCGGACGCGCTCGATGCGCGCCAGGATCCAGTCGCGTGCGCGCATGAAGCCGCTGCGCGAGGCATAGGCCACCGCCACCAGTGGGATCGCCGCGCCCAGGCCGAACAGGGCCAGCACCACGCCGCCGCGCAACGCTCCGCCTTCGCTGGCCACCAGCGTCAGCGCCGAGCCCAGCAGCGGCCCTGAACACGGGCTCCAGACGAGGCCGAGCACGGCTCCCAGCGCCGCAGCGCTGAGCAGTGAGCCGCCGTCCAGCCGCGTCGAGGCGGCGTTGGCCGCGCTGGCGACGGGCAGCATCCAGCGCGAGAAGCGGTCACCGAGTGCCGGCACGAGCATCACCAGCGCGAAGGCGATCAACAACGCCGCGCCGGCCACACGGATGGTGTCGGCGTCGATGCCCAGCGCGGGCCCGACCGCACCGAGCACCACACCGATGCCGGCGAACGACAGCATCATTCCCAGGCCCATGGCCACCGGCGCGAGGCGGTGGCCCTGCACCGCACCGCCCAACACCAGCGGCAACAGCGGAAACACGCAGGGTGAGAGGGTGGTCAGGCCACCCGCAGCCACACTCAGTCCCAACTGAGGCAGCGACAGCGCGATCGACATCTGACAGGCCGGCTCAGAGTGCCGTCTTCAGCGCAGTGCGCAAGCCGGCAGCGGTGGTGTCGTTGATGCTGCGGCCGGTTTCCTTCTGCCCGCGCAACACCACCAACGTGGATTGGCTGCGGATGGCAAATTGCTTCTTCAGGTCCTTCTCGGTGTCGTAGTTCACCGCCAGCACGGTGATGTCGAGACCCGGCTCGGCCTTCATCGCGTCGAGCAACTTGTCCTGGGCGCGGCAGGTCGGGCACCAGTCGGCGCGGAAGTGCAGCGCCACCGGCTTGTCGGCCGTCTGCACTTCAGCCAGTGTGGCCGCCGAATAGGGTTTGACGTCGAGTGCGTAGGACGAAGCGGCGGCACAGAACAGGGCAGCGGCGGTGATCAGTTGGACAAGCTTCACGGTATTCCTTCGGGTGAGGTGGTGGTCGGACGGCCCGCACAGCGAGCCTGCCGGTATTGGTCGTCCGGCGAGGGCTGCGCCTTACATGGGGCCTGGCAATTGTCTGGATCGCGAAAGGATCCAGTGAACCGAACGACTCAGACAGCATGCGATTCGTCTCGCCTGCGCCGGCCAACGGCCTGCCATTCGACAATGCGGGCTTCAGGAGCCGGACGAGAAATTGCAGGCATGGCCGTGCAGATGAGGCCCCACCTTGAGCCAACTGCGGCGTTCAGTCCCAGGCCCAGGCCGATTCTCCACAGGGCCTACATGGCGTTGGCAAGCCTGTCCTTCCTGCTGCTGGGTGCCTGCAGCACAGCGCCGCCGCTCGCTTGCAACGGCCATGCAGAGATTCCGGTGCTGAGCGGCTGGTTCGAAGGGGAAGAGGTGTTCTATATCACCACCGACGTTTCGCATGCCGACGTTGCCGAGGCCAAGGGTGCAAACTTCGCACCCAGGCTTGCCGATGCCTTGCCTGCAGGCCTTCCGTTGCCAGGCCGCCGATCGTCAGTGGACAAGGTCTACGCCGTGACCAACTTCAAGCAGGAGAGCATCTTTGCATCTGCGCCGTATCCGATGGGTTCGGCGAGTCGGGACACGGCCTACAGCCCACTGTGGCAGATGGTCAAGGTCACATGGGCTGCTGGCAAGACCCCGCAGACGCTGAAGTCGGAGGAGAGCGTGCTGGCAGCGGTCGACAGTGGCGCGGTGACGCTGGAGGCCACCAGGGTGGTTCTGAACTGCCCCATTGTCCATCGCGGCGCCAAGGGTGCCCTGCCCGGCGTATCGCTGGCTCAGCCGGTACGCTGAGCCCTCACGTTCGAACCAGATGCGCGCACCGGCAGTGAGGCCGACGCGGCGACAAGCCAGCCGAGCAGAAACGTCCCGCCAATGCCCTGCCGGCCAAGTGGATCAACGCCTGCCCAGCGCAAATGCGAAGCAGACTCGCACCTAAGGGCAAGCTATTCCGAATAGTGGTGCGCCGGTAAGCAGCCCGTCGCCACCGTCGGCTGATGTTAAGGCTTTCGTGACACCTGCCCTCCCGCGCAGGCAGTGGCGCTACCCCAGTGCGTCCGGGCAGGTGTTGCGTAAGCTTCGAGGGAGGAAACCGCGGCGAACGCCACGGTGGTCGTTGAGCGCCGCGGCTATGGCGATTGAGTGGCGCTGGTGCTGCGATCTGGCTGCGCGCGGCGCCTCCTGAAGACCACGCCGACGAACACGGATCGCCTGCGACGCGCCACTGCGTCGTGGCAGTGAGCGGCGGCGCAGCGTTCAGGTGCGGTCAACGCGGAATGCACGCAGTGACCCACCTGACGCCATGGTCGGCGCCGAGTTGGTCGATGGTGATCGCGCGTCATCATGATGCTGGCGGCGCCCGGATCGAGCAGCCGCGCAGGAAGACCTGCAGCACCACCATGGCGTGGCCGCAGTGCGCACACACGAAGGTCGGCGCCGGTGCAGTTGACGCATCGTCTGCCGGCGCGGCGCACGCGGGCGGAGGCACCAGCAACAACTCGCGCGCGAGCGCCAGGTTGTCGCGCCGGTTGCTGTTGGCCAGTAGCCCGTAGTGCCGGATCCGGTGGAAGCCGCCCGGCAGGACATGCAGCAGGAAGCGGCGCATGAACTCCTGCGGGCTCAGCGTCATTGCCTTGTGGCGCGTCTGGCCCTTGGCCCGATAGTCCTTCCAGCGGAAGGTGACGCCGCGCTCGTCCATCGCGAGCAGCCGGCTGTTGGAGATGGCCACGCGGTGCGTGTAGCGCGACAGGTAGGCCAGCACCGCCTGCGGTCCCGCGAACGGGCGCTTGGCATAGACCACCCACTCGCACTTGCGCAGCGGCGCGAGCCACGCCTTGAAGGCCGCCGGCTCGGCCAGCGCCGTGTGTTCGCCGAAGAACCTGAGCGCGCCGCTGTCGTGCAGCCGCTGTAGTTCCTCCAGAAAGCGGCGCCTGAACAGCCGAGACAGCACGCGCACCGACAGGAAGAATCCCGGCCGGCAGGCGATCCAGCGCGTGCCGTCGGGCGCCAACCCGCCACCCGGCACGATGCCATGCACGTGCGGGTGGTGGGTCAACGCCGAGCCCCAGGTATGCAACACCAGCGTGGCACCGATGCTCGCGCCCAGGTGCTTGGGATCGGCCGCGATCCGCAGCAGCGTCTCCGCGGCGATGTCGAACAGCAGGCCGTACAGCGTCGCCTTGTTCTGGTACGCGATGTCGGCGATCGGCGCCGGCAACGTGAAGACCACGTGGTAGTACTCCACCGGCAGCAGATCGGCCTGGCGCGCGTCCAGCCAGCGCTTGGCGGCACTGCTCTGGCACTTCGGACAGTGCCGGTTGCGGCACGAGTTGAAGGAGACCTGGTCCAGGCCGCAGCCGTCGCAGCGCAGGACATGGCCGCCCAGTGCCGCCGTGCGGCACTGGGTGATGGCCGACATCACCTTGAGCTGAGCCAGGCTCAGGTGACCGCGCTGGGCCTCATGCCAGGCGGGTCCGTGGGCACGGAAGATGTCGGCGACCTCCAGGGCAGGTCGCCCGCGCACGGTGGCGTGCTGCTACGGGGCTGGCGGCTGCGGTGCAGGCTCGGGAACAGGTTCGCCTGCGGCCCTGTCGGACGTGTGATCCAGCGGGCTGATGACCCGGCGCAGCAGGTCAGTGGCCACTGCGGCGTACAAGCTCGTGGTGTCCAGCCGCTTGTGGCCCAGCAGCACCTGGATGATGCGGATGTCGACCCTCTGCTCCAGCAGATGGGTGGCGAAGGCATGGCGCAGGCCGTGCGGCGTGATCCGCTTGTCGATGCCGGCGGTGGCCGCAGCCAGGTGCACGGCGCGGTTGAGTTGGCGCGCGGTCACGTGGTCGGTGGGGTCCAGGCCCGGGAAGAGCCAACCACCGTGGCGGATCTTGCCTTGGGCGTGACCAAGCCTCCACCAGGCGCGCAGACGCTCCAGCAGCACCGGGCTGAGCATGGCGTAGCGATCCTTGCGGCCCTTGCCCTGCTCCACGCGCAGGGTCATGCGCTCGCCGTCGATGTCGCCGACCTTCAGCGAGACCACCTCGCTGACGCGCAGGCCTGCGCCGTAGGCCACCGACATGGCGGCCTGGTGCTTGAGGTTGGGGGCGGCGGCGATGAGGCGGCCGACTTCCTCGGGGCTCAGGATCACAGGCAGCTTGCGCGGCACGGCCACGTGCGTCATCTTGAGCATGACCTCGGGCCGGCCCAGCGTGATGTCGAAGAAGAACTTCAGCCCGGTGATGGTGGCGTTGATGGTGACCGGGCCGGTGCCGGTGTCCACCAGGTGCAACTGGAAACGGCGCAGGTCCTCGGGCGTGGCGGTGTGCGGCGATCGACCAAGGAACGTGTAGAGCTTGCGCACGGCCCGGATGTAGCCCTCCTGCGTATGCTCGGCGAACTGGCGCATGCGCATGTCGTCGAGCATGCGCTGGCGCAGTGGTGAGACGGTGGCCGGTGGGGTCGGGGTGGGGACGTCCATGATCCTGCTCCTGTCGGTGACCGAGGCGGATTGCCTCGGTCGCCAACATCGCAGAGTCACGGGTGCGGCGAACCGCCACCAGCGTCGCCGAAGCGCCTACCGCGCGAGCGGTTTAGTCCGTTGGCCGATTCCAGCCGGAAAGGAGCCGGTGTCGAGTGGCGCCGAACTGGCTCATCGCGGTCACTCGGACCGCGCTCTGAGTAGGGGCCAGATTGGGCTAAGCGCTTCCCAACCCAAAGCAGGTGAGGCGACGTCCTGCCGACAATGGATTCGCCGGTTGGGCAAGCCAGCGGGCATGCGCCGGTGCCATGATCCGCCGCCAAAATCCCGGCGCCATGCACGCGAACATCAGCAGCACATAGCTTGCCGGCAACCTTGGCGAATCGGGTGACAGGTCCAGCCGGTAGTAGGGCAGGTGGCTGTCCAAATGGTGCCGGTCGTGCAGGCTGATCGACAGGGTGATCCAGGCCTGAAACTGGCAGTCTTCCTCCCAGCCTCTGCCGAAATCGACCTGACTCGCGATGTCGGCATCACCAAGGCCCCAGTGCTGGATGTAGGTGATCAGTTGGATGCCGAAGGTGACGCCGACGATCATGCCGAAGTACACCAACAGTCCTGGCCAACCGCCTAGAGCCAAGAACACCATGGCAGTGACCAAGGTGGCCAGGCAGGCCGCTCTGGCTCGGCCAGCCCCTGGCCACCGGCTGCCCAGGTCAAACACTGGCGATTGCCGCCCCAGGAATTCCTTGCCCACGCGCAGCAGGCGTTGCCCGGCAAAGGCCCACATTGACTCGGTCATCAGTGGTACCTCGGCCCGGGCGGTGTCGCCAGGCCGACCGTGGTGAGCGATGTGTTCAATGCCCAGCAAAGGGTAGCCGCAGAACCCGGCCAGCAGATGGCCCAGGCGTGCTTCGGTCTTGCTGCGCCGATGAAACAACTCATGCGCCACGCAGGTGGCAAACAGCAGGGTCATCCACAGGCTCAGGCCGAACCCCAGCCAATCCATGGCGTCTGCACTGCCAAGTGTGGCTGTCGCGTGCAGGCCCGTCAGCACGCTTGCCACCAGCACCGGCACGTAGGCCAGCGGCAGCTTGTCCAGCACTGTGGCCACGCCCTCACGCCACTCGGGCACACCGCGGGGCGGCAGGGCGCCGAAAACCAGCCTGGCCAAGGGGAAGATCATCACCACCACGCCAAACGCCAGCCATGTCCGCTGCTGGAATGCGCCCACCAGGAACAGGGCCGGCATCAGGAAGATGAACAGGTAGCCCGATGCCTGAAGCCACTGGCTGCGAATGACCATGGGTGATGCCTTGGGCGTGCCTGCTCAGACCAATCCGTACTCGGCCGCCATCTGCGCCGCGGCCTTGCGGTTGGGCACACCCAGGCGCGCATTCATGCGCTGGAACCGAGAGTTGATGGACTGCTCGGACTTGTTCAACACCGTGGCCATCGCCTTGGTGGCCAGGCCACGCCACTCGTGCGCCAGAAGCACCAGGTCCTCATCGGTCAGTTGGGCATCCTGGATCACTTCGCGCCTAATGCGCTGAATCCACCAAGCATGCAACTCCATCGCCAGGCTTCTGGCGACCAGTTTCAACGTCGGGTAGCCCTCGTCGTCGAAGTACCCAGGTGTGGCAGATCCAAGGCACAGCACGCCCACGCGCGTCAACTTCCCGCTGGAAGGCGCTGGCACGATCAGTGCCGAGCGAAAGCCGTACTTTTCGGCCAGAGCCAGAACTTCCCGCTCCTGGGCGGTCTGCGACTTGATCTCGTGTCCGCGCGCAGGTTCTGAGTTGTCCAGGGCATGTTGCAACCAGGGGTCGGCCATGTAGGACGCTGTCCTTTCATACTCGCAGCACCAGATGGGGTCGCAGGCCAGCAGGAATCTGAACGATTCATGGGTGGCGTCGTCGCGGATGAAGCTGACGAAGGCCGACGCGTCCAGACCCATGGCGCGGGTGGCGCAGTCCAGCACACCCAGCGCTTCGTCTTCGTGGCTGGCGTCCGCCAGGCCGCAAACGATGTCTGCCACGCGCTTGGTGAAATACGGCGCGGCGGCCAGATCAGCCAGCGTTGATGACGGTGCTGGTATCGGCGAACAGTTCATCTGCATGACGGACCAATCGCAAGGACATCAGAGGGTCGTCGAATCGGATGGTGTCGGCAGCGCACCAGCGGCGGAAATCGTCGGCCGACGCAAAGCGTGCTGACTGCAGCACCTTGCCCTTGCCGTTTCGGCTGAACGCTCGCTGCACGTACAAGCCGGCCGACGTTCGCTGCAGGCTGAACCGAACCATCCCATCCGCGCTGTGCACCGTCTGCAGCACCTTGCCCTTGCCGTTTCGGCTGAACGCTCGCTGCACGTACAAGCCGGCCGACGTTCGCTGCAGGCTGAACCGAACCATCCCATCCGCGCTGTGCACCGTCACGACGCCGCCTTCGCTCGGGTCAGAGTTGGAAGAGGGGTTCGTCTTCATCTTCTTCCACCACCGCATGGCCGCAGCATGGGCAGGTCAGGCGTCGCAACTTGTCAGCGGAAGGGGCATCTATTGACGTGTCGATCACGTCGGCCCCACAGGCCTGACATTCGTGAACGGTGAGGAAGAAGCTTCCCCGGCATACATCGCAGGTCAGCGGGTAGGTGGTGTCTTCAGACAGCCACTCGAAATCGTCCGTCTCCAATGCGCCGCAGTGCGGGCATTGGTAGTGCAGAGCGGACGATGCCTCAAGGGTCTCGGTATCCATGCGCACCTCACCTTCCGGGAGCATGGTTGAAAAGGGCGATATGTACGCTCGGCGGCAGCAGTTGTCCAGAGCTTGGGCTAACCCGGAAACAAACCGTCACCGTACGCGTTGAAGCGGGGTCTCGCCTCTATCGCCACCCATGGGGTAACCGCCATGCCGGTGAGGCAAGTCTAGGCAAGGTTCAGCGCATGGCGTCGATGAATTTTCTCGAAGATTCATCGCGATCCCATGGGTGGTGATTGGCACTGCCCATCACTTGATCCAGCTATCCCCACCGTGGGTGTGGTTGCTGCGCTCCGCACCCGACGGCCGCCCCGTGTGCGAACCGTAGCACCGCGCGCGCAGCCGCAAGGGCCTTTCGCGGGTCAACGGCCTGCGCCCCGCTGGCGCGGGTCCCCTCCATGGACGCCACGGTGCCCTTGCGCCCGCGCTGGCCGCGGCGCTGGCGGTTTCGCACGGCGACCGACGAATGCGGGGCAGGTGCAGCCCAAAGCACATCCAACGCCGAGGGATCAACAGCCAAATCCGGCTCCCTCGGAAATTGGGGCAGGGGCTTTGGGAACTTCAAGGAGCAGCGGCGAGGCGATGGCAGGCGCAATTCGAATGGCACTCAAGGGCTGGCGACTCCGCGACGTGCCGAACCGCCCTTCGTGGCCCTGGCTTTACCCCTGGCCAGGCGTTCCGCCCTGATCGGCAGGCTGGACCGCAAGCCTCAATCTTCTTCAACCCTTGGAGCCAAGACCATGCAATACACAAAGGAATTGCTTTCCATCGATCTGTCGAATCTCGTGCCGTCGCCTCAAAACGTGCGCCGCCACACCGTCACCCAGGTGGAGGAATTGGCCGCGCTGATCGAAGCGCAGGGCCTGCTGCACAACCTGGTGGTCACCGAACACCCGGTGGGCCGGGGCAGGGCGCGCAAGCTCAAGTTCGCCGTGGCGGCCGGTGAGCGCCGCCGGCGTGCCTTGCTGCTGCTTCAGCAGCGGGGCCGGCTGCCCCAGGGCCACGAAGTGCTGTGTGAACTGGTGGCGCCCGAGCGTGCGCTGGAGGTGAGCCTGGCCGAGAACAGCGGCCGCGAGGCGATGCACCCGGCCGATGAGTTCGAGGCCTTCCGCGCCCTGATGGCTGAAGGCAAAGGCGTCGAGGACATCGCGGCGCGGTTCGGCGTGTCGGTGCTGACGGTGCAGCGCCGGCTGAAGCTGGCAGCGCTGTCGCCCAGGCTGCTGGCGCTGTATCGGGAAGATGGCATCAACCTGGACCAGCTGATGGCATTGACCTTGAGCGACGACCACGCCGTACAAGAGCGCACCTGGTTCGACGCCCAACCCTGGGACCGCGCACCCGCCGCACTGCGGCGCCGGCTGACCATGGGAGAGGTGGAAGCCGCCAGCAGCGCGCTGACCCGGTTTGTGGGGGTGGACGCCTACGAGGCCGCGGGTGGCGTGGTGCGGCGCGACCTGTTCGACGATGAGCAAAGCCGCTTCCTGTCCGACCCTGTGCTGCTGGACCGGCTGGCCACCGAAAGACTGGAATCCCTGGCGACTAACGTCCGGCAGGAAGGTTGGGCGTGGGTGGAGGTTCGGCTGAACGTGGACTCACAGGCCTTGCGGCAGTTTTCGCCATGCCCACACATGCATCGTGCGCCGAAGCCTGCCGAACACGAAGCCATGGAGGCCTTGGACCGGCGCAGCGCAGAGCTGGCGCAGCAGGCATAGGCGCTGGACGACGCCCCGGATTGGTCGCCGGACGAAGCCGAATTGATCGACGTGGAAGAGCAGGACATCGCCGCCCGGCGCAAGGCCATTCAGGACGATCTGAAGGTCTGGGCTCCGGACGCGATGGCCCAGGCCGGTGCCATCGTTACCGTCAGCCGGGAGGGTGATGCCGAGGTCATTCGCGGCCTGGTGCGGGATGCAGACCGGAAGGCGCAGAGGCGGCAACAGCCCCATGCGGCGCCTTCAACGACGGGCGCTTCCGACTTGAATTTGGGAGTGGACGACCGGCCAGGCGGCGAACGCCAACCAGCGGGCTTCAGCGAAGCGCTGGCCCGACGCTTGGCTGCACACCGCAGCATGGGTCTGCAGGCCGAGTTGTGCCGCCAGCCTGCGCTTTCCTTGGCCGTGCTGGCCCACGTGTTCGTGCAACGCGTGTTCGGCGCCGAGTACCCACGCCATGCGTCCGCACTACAGGTGACACCCCAGACGTCGACTTTCGCGCTGGAAGCCGCTGCGGACGACCTGAAGTTTGGGCCGGCCTGGTCGGCCGTCCAGGCGGCCAAAGAAGCCTGGCGGGCACGGCTTCCGCAGGAGCAGGGTGAGTGGTTGTCCTGGCTGACCGCCTTGCCGCAGACCGACCTGGTGGAACTGCTGGCGCTGTGCACCGCCCTGACGGTGAATGCGCTTCCCAGTGCGAATGCCGGTGCTGACGCCAACGCCATCGCCGCTGCCGCCGGGCTGGACATGGCTGAGTTGTGGCAACCCAGCGCCCAGGCGTTTCTGAACCATGTGCCCAAGGCCCAGATCATCCAGGCGCTGAAGGAGGCCGGGCCAGACCTGGCCGGCGACGAGCTGGCGGCGATGAAGAAGGACGCCTTGGTGAGCTTGGCCGAATCACGGCTGGCTGGTACGCGGTGGTTGCCCGAGCCGCTGCGGGCAGCACAAAAGTAAGCAATTCGCGCGGGCGGGTGGCACCGCCCACGGGAACCTGGACGAATGGATCATGTGGTTGTTGGTGACCCGCGAACCCAGGCCGGACGCACCGTATTGGCCCGGCCGGCGCTGGCTGGCGGCTGTGGATGCGGTGGCATGGCCAGGGCTATGCGTCACGGCGGCTTGGCATGCCCCGGAACCTGTCGGGCTTGTGCTCCCTTTTGCGACGGCGTCTGCCGTCCTCTTTGCGATTGGGCGGCTACGGCGCGCCATCTGGGAAAACCGCCGCTATCGATTCTCGACTTGGAGATGGGCGGGCTTCGTCGGAGCCTTGTTGGTGCTCGGCGCGATGTTGAAGGTGTTGGGCGCAAGTCAATGAAGGGCGGACCTTCTACTGGTGCCAGTACAACCTGCATGGCGGATCCATGAAGGGGCTTCAACCTGGGATAAATCCAGGGATAAATCAGGGGACTGTCGGGGTGCTGCAGGGGAACGTTACCTGGGAAGCTGGAGAACCGCATGCCCCTCGCTTCCCCGGGACCTTGGGTTCGAGTCCCATCAGCCACCCCACCCAGTTCCCACCGTGATGCGGCCCTTCGGGGCCGTTTTCATTGGGGCTGCGTCGGGGCCGCCTCGGGGCGCTCACTCCACCTTGCCGATGCGCCGCACGGCGTCGGTCATCAGCGCCGCATCGGCCGCCCAGTAGCGCTGGAAGTCCGGCGCGTCCAGGTACTCCACCGGGCTGCCGGCGCGGTGGATGGTGCCCAGCACCTGGGGGTCGGCCGCGGCCTTGGCGGCGGCGGCGCGCAGGCGGGTGACGATGTCGTCCGGCGTGCCCGCCGGCACAAACAGGGCCGACCATTGGGCAAAGCTGGCTGCCACGCCGCTTTGCTTCAGGCTGGGCACGTCGGGCAGCGCGGCCAGCGGCCGGTCGCCCCAGTGCGCCAGCGCGCGCAGCTTGCCGGCCTTGATCTGTTGCGCCACGCTGGCCGGCCCGCTGGACACCGCGTCCACCTGTCCGCCCAGCAGAGCCAGCACCGCCGGGCCGGCGCCGGTGTAGGGGATGTGCACCATGCGAAAGCCCGCGCTGGCCTTGAGCATTTCCATCGGCACGTGCATGGTGCCGTAGTTGCCCGAACTGCCATAGTTGTAGCGCCCGGGGTGGGCCTTGGCATCGGCCACGAAGTCGGCCAGTGTCTTCCATGGCGCGTCGGCACGCACCACCAGCACCGTGGGGTCGGCGGTGAAGCGCGCGATGGGCTTGAACTGGTCCAGCGTGTAGGCCGGCTTGCGGCCCAGGATGCGATCGGCCTCGGGCAGGATGGAAATCGACGACAGTGCCATCAGCAGCGTGTAGCCATCGGCCGGTGCGCGCGCCGCCATGCCCATGCCCAGCGCCCCGCCGGCGCCCAGCTTGTTTTCCACCACCACGGGCTGCCTGAGTTCGCGCGCCAGCGCTTCGGCCACCGGGCGGGCCACGGTGTCGGCCACGCCACCGGGCGGGAAGGGCACGATCAGGGTGATGGGCCGCTCGGGCCAGTTGGACTGCGCATTTGCGCCGGCGGTGGCGCACAGCAGGCTGATCAGCAGCGCACGTCGGTTCATGCGGCCTCCTCGACGAAGTGGTTTTCCAGCACGCCCAAGCCGTCGATCTCGATGCGCACCACGTCGCCGGCTTGCAGCCAACGCGGCGGTTTCATGCCCATGCCCACCCCGGCCGGGGTGCCGGTGGCGATGACGTCGCCCGGCAGCAGCGTGATGCCGCGCGAGCAGGTCTCAAGGAGCGTCGGGATGTCGTAGATCAGGTCCGAGGTGCGCGCGTCCTGGCGCAGTTCGCCATTCACCCAGCAGCGCACCTGCAGGTCGGACGCGTCCAGTTCGTCGGCGGTGGCGATCCAGGGCCCCATGGGGCAGAAGCTGTCGAAGCTCTTGCCCAGGTCCCACTGCGCATGGCGCATCTGCACGTCGCGCGCGGTGACGTCGTTGACGATGGTGTAGCCGTACACATGGGCCATGGCCTGGTCGCGGGGGATGTTGCGGCCGCTGCGGCCGATCACCACCGCCAGTTCGGCCTCGTAGTCGATCTGGGTGGACACCGCGGCCCCGGGCAGGCGCACCGCGTCGCGCGGGCCGGTCACGGTTTGCGGCACCTTCGTGAACACGATGGGCCAGCCCGCGGGCTGGTTGTCCTTGAACACGCTGTCGCTCAACTCGCGCGCATGGGCGTGGTAGTTGCGGCCCACGCACCACAGGTTGCGACGCGGTTGCGGCAGCGGTGCCCGCAGCGCGGCGCCGGCCAGGGGCACCCGCAGCGAAATCGGCGGCAGCGTGGGGCGGCCTATCAGCGCCAAGGCGCCGGCGCTGCCATCGACATCGAACAGGGCGATCAAGTCGCCCTCGATGCGGCCAACACGGGGTTGGCCCTGGTGAACGAGGCTGACGATGCGCATGTTGGTGTCCCCCCTCCTGACGCGACCAAATGCTACCATTCACCACCATGAATGTGGCAGCCGGCCTGCAGGAGGCCATCCTCGACAAGTTGCGCTCGCGCACCTGGCGCGCCGGCCACCGCCTGCCCACCGAGCGGGCCCTGAGCGAGCAATACGGCATCAGCCGCTCCACGGTGCGTCGTGTGCTGCAGGACTTCAAGCGCAAGCGCCTCATCACCCAGACCGTGGGCAGCGGCACCTACGTGGCCGACGAGGTGCAGGACGCGCTGACCGTGCTGGCGCCCACCGGGCCGGCCCAGGCGGTGAGCCCGGCCGAGCTGATGAGCGCGCGCCTCGTGCTGGAGCCGGCCCTGATCGACATGGTGATCGGTGCCGCCACGGCAGCCGACTTCGCCCGCATGGACGAGTGCAACCACCGCGCCGAACAAGCCGCCACGCTGGAGGACTTCGAGCGCTGGGACGCGGCCCTGCACGAGGCCATCGCCGAAGCCTCGCACAACGGCTTCATGACCCGCGTGTTCGCGCTGATGAGCCAGGCGCGGACGCAGGGCGAATGGGGCATGCTCAAGCGCCGCAGCGCCACGCCGCAGCGACGGCTGGAATATGAAAGCGAACACCGCGCCCTGGTCGCGGCGCTGAAGGACCGAGACGCCGAGCGCGCGCGCGCCATGTGCCTGGCCCATCTGCTGCACGTGCGCACCAGCATGCTGGGCTACTGAGGCAGCGCGGGTTCAAAGAGCCAAAGCATACCAATTAGAACCAATCGGGCGCCGACGACAACGCCCGCCAGGAGACACGCATGGCCCTCGATGTTCGTCGACGTGTTGCCTTGTTGGCCCTGTGGCCGGGGCTGCTGGCCCTGACGTCTGCCCAGGCGCAGGACTATCCCGCCCGGCCGGTGCGCATCATCGTGCCCTTCGCGCCGGGCGGCTCGGCCGACGTGTACGGCCGCTTCATCGCCCAGCGCCTTCAGGACGCGCTGGGCCAGAGCTTCGTCATCGACAACCGGCCCGGGGGTGGCTCGGTGATCGGCACCGACGCGGTGGCCAAGGCCGCGCCGGACGGCCACACGCTGCTGCTGATGTCCAACACCCACACGGTGAACGAGTCGCTGATACCGAACAAGCCCTTCGTGCTGATGCGCGACTTCGTGCCGGTGGCACCCATTAGCTATTCGGACCTGGTGCTGGTGGTGCGCGCCGGCCTGCCTTTCAACAGCCTGTGCGACCTGATCCAGGCGGCCAAGGCCAGGCCGGGCGGCATGTCCTACGCGTCCTCCGGCCCGGGCACGCCGTACCACATGGCCGGTGAACTGTTCAAGGCCATGGCCGGCATCTCGGTGGTGCATATCCCCTACAAGGGCAGTTCGGGCGCGCGCACCGACGTGCTGGGCGGCCAGCTGGAAATGATGTTCGACGCCATTCCCACCATGACCGAGCACATCAAGGCCGGCAAGGTGAAGGCCCTGGCCACCACCGGCAAGGCGCGCTCGGCGGTGCTGCCCGACGTGCCCACCTTCACCGAGGCCGGTGTGCCCGGCTACGAGGCCACGCTATGGCTGGGCCTCCTCGCGCCCAAGGGCACGCCGCCGGCCGTGGTGGCCAAGCTGAATGCCGAGGTGGCCAAGATCACGTCCCACCCCGACACGCGCCGGACCTGGGCGCAGCAGGGCACCACGCCGATGACGATGGGCGTGGACGAGTTCGGCCGCTACCTGAACGAGGACATCGCCAAGTGGGCGAACATCGTGCGCATCTCCGGCGCGAAGGCGGAATAGGCATGACCACGTTGAACCTTCTGAGCGCCGGCGCGGCGCGCGGCCTGGTGCTGGCGCTGCAGGCGCAGTTCAGCGCCGCCACCGGGGCCACGCTGAACGTCAGCTTCGGTGCCGTGGGCGCCATGCGCGAAGCCCTGCTGGGCGGCGCGCCGTGCGATGTCATCATCCTGACCGACGCGTTGATCGACGCGCTCGCCCAGGAAGGCCGGGCCGACGCCACCAGCCGGGCCGCGCTGGGCCGCGTGCGCACCGGCGTGGCGGTGCGCGCGGGCTGCCCGCACCCCGACGTGGCCACCGCCGCTGGCCTGAAGGCGGCACTGCAGGGCGCCGACGCGCTGTACTTCCCCGACCCGGCCAAGGCCACCGCCGGCATTCACTTCGCGCACGTGATGCGCGAACTGGGCGTGCACGACGCGCTGGCGCCGCATTTCCACGCCCACCCCAACGGCGCCACCGCCATGCGTGAACTGGCCGCCAGCACATCGCCACAGCCCATCGGCTGCACCCAGGTGACCGAAATCCTCTACACCCCGGGCGTGGAACTGGTGGGCCTGCTGCCGACAGAGTTCGAGCTGGCCACGGTCTACACCGCTGCGGTCACCCCGCAGGCGGCTGACGCGGCGCTGGCCGCGCAATTCATCGCCCTGCTGGCCGGTGACAGCGCGCTGGCCTTGCGCCGGGCCGGCGGCTTCGAAGTTCAGCCGTAGCGCTGCTGCGCCAGCGCGGCGCCCTGGGCCAGCGCTCGCAGCTTGGCCTCGGCCACGGCACGCTGCATCGGCGCCAGGCCGCAGTTGGTGCAGGCCACCAGGTGCTGGCGCGGTACATGCTGCAGCGCGCGGCCGATGGTGTCGGCCACTTCTTCCGGGGTTTCGATGCTGTCGCTGGCCACGTCGATCACGCCCACCATCACGTCCTTGCCGGTCAGCAGCGCCATCAATTCGGCCGGCACCCGGGAGTGGATGCATTCCACGCTCACCTGGTCGATGCGGCTGGCGGCCAGCGCCGGAAACACCTTCTCGTACTGGCGCCATTCCTGGCCCAGGGTGCCCTTCCAGTCCAGGTTGGCCTGGATGCCGTAGCCGTAACAGATGTGCACCGCGGTCTTGCAGCCCAGCCCCTGGGCTGCACGCTCCAGCGCGGGCACGCCCCAGCGGGCGGCGTCGTCCATGTAGACATTGAAAGCCGGTTCGTCGAACTGCACGATGTCCACGCCGTCGGCCTGCAGGGCCAGCGCCTCCTGGTTCAGCAATTCGGCAAAAGCCATCGCCAGCTTTTCGCGGTCGCCATAGAAGCGATCGGCCACGGTGTCGACGATGGTCATGGGGCCGGGCAAGGTGAACTTCACCTGCCGGCGGGTGTGCGCGCGCACGAAGCGCGCTTCGGCCTCGTGCACGCGCCCGGCCAGCTTCAGCGGGCCCACCACCTGCGGCACCATGGCCTTGTAGCGGTCGGCGCGGATGCCCATTTCCACCTTGTGCTCGAAGTCAATGCCTTCCACCCGTTCCAGGAAGCCGTGCACGAAGTGCTGGCGCGACTGCTCGCCGTCGCCGATGACCGACAGGCCCGCGTCTTCCTGCTGCTTCACCCACAACAGTGTGGCGTCCAGCTTGGCCTGAGCCAGTTCAGGGCCTTCGGCCTGCCAGCGCGGCCACAGCTTGCCGGTTTCGGCCAGCCAGGCGGGTTTGGGCAGGCTGCCGGCGATGGCGGTTTTGAACATGGGTTGTCCTCCTGTACTTGGGCTAAAGGTACATGGCCGGCCGCGTGGCCATCAGCGCGCGCCAGCGTTGCAGGTGCGGGTGGGTGTCGGCAGGACGCACTTTCACCACCCGCGCGAAGTCGATCGCGACCACCGCGGTGATGTCGGCGATGCTGAATTGGCCGGCGGCGATGTAGTCGCGTTCGGCCAGGTGCTCGTTCAGCAGCGTGAAGAACTGCTGCAGGCGCGCCAGGCCGCGCTGGGCCAGCTCGGGGATCTGGGCGTAGTTCACCGGCCCGGGCAGGGCGCGGTCAGCCATGGCCGGCGAGCTGTTGCGCAGGGCTTCGGCCACCGGCATCAGGCCTTCGAATTCCACCCGCCATTGCCAGCTGGCGATCTCGGCCTTGTCTGTCGGCGTTCGGCCCATCAGCGGGGGTTCGGGGTAGCGCGCTTCCAGGTAGGCGGCGATGGCCGCGTTGTCGGTGAGCAGCGCGCCTTCTTCGGTGCGCAGCGCGGGCACGGTGCACTGCGGGTTGATGGCGCGGTAGGCTGCGCTCAATTGCTCACCGCTGCGCAGGTCCACCTGCACGGTCTCATGGGCCAGGCCTTTTTCAGCCAGCAGGATGCGGGCGCGGCGCGGGCTGGGCGCGGTGGCGCAGTCGTACAGGGTGATGCTCATGGGGCGGTGGGCGCGGGCAGGGCGTCGAAGTCGCTGGCGTCGTGGCGTTCGTGCAATTGGCTGGACGGGTCGCCCCAGGTGCGGTTGACCTTGCGACCGCGCTGCACCGCGGGGCGCTGCGCGATCTGCTCGGTCCAGCGCTGCAGGTGCTTGTAATCCTGCACCTGCAGGAATTCGCCCGCCTCGTAGACCAGGCCCTTGGCCAGCGCGCCGTACCAGGGCCAGACCGCGATGTCGGCGACGCTGTACGCGTCGCCGGCCAGGTAGGGGCTTTCGGCCAGGCGGCGGTCCAGCACGTCCAGCTGGCGCTTGGCCTCCATCGCGAAGCGGTCGATGGCGTATTCGATCTTGGTGGGCGCGTAGGCGTAGAAGTGGCCGAAGCCACCGCCGAGATAGGGCGCGCTGCCCATCTGCCAGAACAGCCAGGACAGGCATTCGGCGCGCTCGGCCGCGTCTGTGGGCAGAAAGGCGCCGAACTTCTGCGCCAGGTGCAGCAGGATGGCGCCGGACTCGAACACGCGGATGGGTGTGGGCCCGCTGCGGTCCATCAGCGCCGGGATCTTGGAATTCGGGTTCACGCCCACGAAGCCGCTGCCGAACTGGTCGCCGTCGTTGATGCGGATCAGCCAGGCGTCGTACTCGGCGCCGGCATGGCCCAGCGCCAGCAGCTCTTCCAGCATGACGGTCACCTTCACGCCGTTGGGCGTGGCCAAGGAATACAGCTGCAGCGGGTGTTTGCCCACCGGCAGTTCCTTGTCGTGGGTGGGCCCGGCGATGGGCCGGTTGATGTTGGCGAAGCGCCCGCCATTGGCCTTGTTCCAGACCCAGACCTTGGGCGGGATGTACTCAGGGGTGTCACTCATTCGGCAAGCTCCCAGGGGTTCAGGTGATGCGGCGGATGCTCTCGGCAATCTCGGCGCGCTCAAACACCTGCTTCCAGTCGTCGCGCATCAGCCTGGGCTTGCCGAAGGTGATGGCCTTGTTGCAGGCGTCGGAGAAGGCGCCGGGAATCTGCTTGAAGATCACCGCCGACAGGATGGTCATGTGGCCCAGCAGGAAATCGCGCGCGCACTCGGCGGGCACGCCGCGCGCCACCACCTCGTCCATGGCCTCGCGCATCACGTCCAGCAGGGTGGCGCACACGGTTTCCGACAGCCCCGGCTCCAGCAGCGCCATCTGCTCCACCGTCAGGCGGTAGGAACGCAGGATCGGCTGGTAGATGGTCTTGGCGACCGCTTCGCCCAGGTCGAAGGCGCTTTCAGGCCCCTGCATCAGTGCGCTGGTGATGGATTGGGGCGCGGTGGCGCCGCCGAAGTAGTCCACCGCGCCGGGCGTGTGCACCTCGGGGCTGAAGATGGTGGGGTGGCAGGGGTGGGCGACGAAGTACACCAGGTCGTCGCGCTTCGGCAGGTGGCCGGCAAAGGGCGCGGCGGCGTCCAGCGTCATCACCATGGTGCCGGCTTGGAGCATGGGGGACAGTTCGGCGGCCAGCTTGCCGATCAGGGTGTCCGGCACGGCCAGGATCACCACCTCGGCGCCATCCACCGCGGCGGCGGCGTCCATGCAGGTGATGCCCAATTCGTCCTGCAGGCGCTGCCGCCCGGCGGCGCCGGGCTCCACGTGGCGCACCTGGAAGTCCGAGCCCCTCAAATTCTTGGACAGGCGCAGGCCCATCTTCCCGCCAGCGCCAAACAGCGCAATCGTCGTCATCGGCTGCTCCTGCGTCGCAAAAGCTGCATCCTAGGTGGGCGGCGGCAGAATGCTGCTGGGGCAAATGCCAGGGGCCGCGGCGCAGGGTCTAGCATTCGCGTCTTGCCAGTCAGACAAAAAGGAACCGGGCCATGGGCGCTCAATGGAAAGCCAAGCACAAGGACATCGCCGCCAACGCCAAGGGGCGCCTGTTCGGCAAGCTGGCCAAGGACATCATGATCGCCGCACGCCATGGCGCCGACCCGGCCGGCAATTCCAAGCTGCGCCTGGTGCTGGAGCAGGCGCGCAAGGTGTCCATGCCCAAGGACACGCTGGAGCGGGCCATCAAGAAGGGCGCTGGCCTCAGCGGCGAGGCGGTTCATTTCGAACACGCCATCTACGAAGGCTTCGCGCCGCACCGCGTGCCGGTGATGGTGGAGTGCCTCACCGACAACGTGAACCGCGCCGCGTCCGAGATGCGGGTGCTGTTCCGCAAGGGGCAGCTGGGCACCTCGGGTTCGGTGTCCTGGGACTTCAGCCACGTGGGCTTGATCGAAGCCGAAGCGGCGAAACCCGACGCCGACGTGGAGGTGGCCGCCATCGAGGCCGGTGCGCAGGACTTCAATGCCGCGGGCGAAGACGGCGTGTGCCTGTTCCTGACCGAGCCCACCGACCTGGACCTGGTGAGCCGTGCGCTGCCGGCGCAGGGCTTCACGGTGCTGTCGGCCAAGCTGGGCTACCAGCCCAAGAACCCGATCGCGCCTGGCAGCCTCAGCGCCGAGCAATTGGAAGAGGTGGAAGCCTTCCTGGCCGCGCTGGACGCCAACGAGGACGTGCAGAACGTCTACGCCGGCCTGGCGGGCTGACGCGCAGCCGCTTCAGTGCAGGGCGCCCAGGAACTGCTGCAGTTCCGGCGTCTGCGGCGCGTCGAACAGCTGTGCCGGCGGTCCCATCTCGTGGATGCGGCCGGCGTGCATGAAGACCACGCGGTCACTCACCTTGCGCGCGAAGGACATCTCGTGCGTCACCATCAGCAGGGTCATGCCGTCCTGGGCCAGGCTTTCCACCACGCGCAGCACCTCGCCCACCAGTTCGGGGTCCAGGGCCGAGGTGATTTCGTCGCACAGCATCACGCTGGGCTGCATGGCCAGGGCGCGGGCGATGGCCACGCGCTGCTGCTGTCCGCCTGAGAGCTGATCGGGCCAGGCGTCGAACTTGTCGGCCAGGCCCACGCGGGCCAGCAGTTGCTGCGCCAGCGCCTGAGCGGCGTCCTTGGAGGTGGCCTTCACCAGCGTGGGCGCCAGCATCACGTTGTGGCCCACGCTCAGGTGGGGGAAGAGGTTGAAGCTCTGGAAGATCATGCCCACGTGCTGGCGCAGCGCGCGCATGGCGGCGGCGTTGCCATGCTGCAGCGCCAGGCCCTGCACCTGCAGGCTGCCTTCCTGGAATTCTTCCAGGCCGTTGATGCAGCGAAGCAGGGTGCTCTTGCCCGATCCGCTCTTGCCGATGATGGCGATCACCTCGCCGGGCTGCACCGCCAGGTCCACGCCCTTCAGCACCTCGTTGCTGCCGAAGCGCTTGCGCAGGCCCTGGATGGCGACGATGGGGGCGGGCGAATCAGTGGGCATGTCGAAGCTTCTTTTCAAGCCGCTTGCTCCAGGCCGAAATCGGCCAGCACAGCGCGAAGTACAGCAGGGCCACGCAGGCGTAGACCTTGAACGGTTGGAAGGTGGCGTTGCTGATCATGGTGCCGGCCTTGGTGATCTCGATGAAACCGATCACGCTGGCCAGCGCGGTGCCCTTGATCACCTGCACCAGGAAGCCCACCGTGGGCGCCACGGCAATGCGCAGCGCCTGCGGGCCCACCACGTGGCGCATCTTCTCGGTGAAGCTCAAGGCCAGGCTGTCGGCCGCTTCCCACTGGCCGCGCGGGATGGCGTTGACGCAGCCGCGCCAGATCTCGGCCAGGAAGGCGCTGGTGTACAGCGTCAGCGCCAGCGCGGCGGCCACCCAGGCCGAGATGTTCAGGCCCAGCAGCGACAGCCCGAAATAGGCCAGGAACAACTGCATCAGCAGCGGCGTGCCCTGGAACAGCTGCACATAGCCCGCCACCGCGCGGCCGGCCAGCGGCCCCTTGGCAACGCGCAACAGCAGCAGCGCCAGGCCCACCAGGCCGCCGCCCACGAAGGCCAGCAGCGACAGCAGCACTGTCCAGCGCGCGGCCAGCAGCAGGTTGCGGAAGATGTCCCAGACGCTGAAGTCAACCATGGCCGTGGCGCATCGTTTCAACGCCCGAAGATGAAGCGCCGGCCGGCCCAGTGCAGCGCGTGCCGCACCGCCACCGACAGCGCCAGGTAGATCAGCGTGGCCACGATGAAGGCCTCGAAAGCGCGGAAGTTGCGGCTTTGGATCAGGTTGGCGGCGTAGCTCAGTTCCTGGGCCGAGATCTGCCCGCACACCGCCGAGCCCAGCATGACGATGACGATCTGGCTGACCATGGCCGGCCACACCCGGCCGAGTGCGGGCGGCAGCACCACGCGCATGAACACCTGCCATTCGTTCATCGCCAGGCTGCGCGCGGCTTCAATCTGCCCGCGTGGCGTGCCCTCGATGCCTGCGCGCACGATTTCGGCGGCGTACGCACCAAGATTGATCACCATCGCCAGCACCGACGCCAGCTCGGGCGAGAACTTCAGGCCCAGCCCGGGCAGGCCGAAGAAGATGAAGAACAACTGCACGATGAAGGGCGTGTTGCGGATGAGTTCCACGTACACGCCCACCGCCGCCGCCAGCGGCTTGGGCCCCCAAGCCCGGGCCCAGCCGCAGGCCACGCCCAGCGCCAGGCCACCGGCCGCCGCCGCGGCGCTGAGCGCCAGCGTGAAGCCGGCGCCGCGCAGCAGCGCGGGCCATTCCACCAGCACGGCGCCGAAGTCCAGGGCGATCATGGTGCAAGGCGCCGACCGTTGACCGGGCGCGGGCTTGCGCGCGTCACTGCGGCAGTTCGCCCGCCGGCCGGCCCAGCCACTGGCGCGCCATCTTGTCGATGTCGCCCGAGGCCTTGGCCGCGGCGATGATCTCGTTCACCTTGCCGCGCAGCGCGTCCTGGCCCTTGGCCACGCCGATGAAATTGGGGCTGTCCTTCAGCACGAACTTGAACTCGGTGCCCAGGCCCGGGTTGCGCGCCATCAGGTTGCCGGCCACCGAGGCGCCGGTGGCCAGCGCCTGCACCTGGCCTGACACGAAAGCCGCCACGGTGGCGTTGTTGTCCTCAAAGCGCTTGATGTCGGCCGTGGCCGGGGCGATCTTGCTGAGTTCCATGTCCTCGATGGCGCCGCGCGTCACGCCCACGGTCTTGCCGGCCAGGTCGGCCGCCGTCTTCACCGCCAGGCTCTTGGCTGCGAACACGGCCTGGAAGAAGGGCGAGTAGGCGGCCGTGAAGTCGATGACCTTTTCGCGTTCGGGGTTCTTGCCCAGGGTGCTGATCACCAGGTCGGCCTTCCTGGTCTGCAGGTAGGCGATGCGGTTGGCACTGGTCACCGGCACCAGTTCCACCTTCACTCCCAGCTTGGCGGCAATGAGGTTGGCCATGTCGATGTCCAGGCCTTGCGGCTTCAGGTCGGTGCCGACGAAGCCATAGGGCGGGAAGTCGGTGGGGATGGCGATGGTGATCAGCTTCTTGGCCATCACCTCGTCCAGCGTGGACTGGGCCAGCGCAGGGGCCGCCAGGGCGAAGGCCAGGCTGGCCAGCAGGATGCGTCGTTGCACAGGGGTCTCCTTGTCGATGGGGCCAAGGCGCGGGCGGGGCCGGCGGCATGTGGCCCCGGTTTCTAGCACGCCGCGTGCCACCTTTTTGGTGCACCTGGGGCGGCGGACCGGGCAAGATCGGTGGCGGATCGATTCATTTGCCCACCCCCGCAGGAGCCCCCATGCCCGAAGCCTTCATCGTTGCCGCTCAACGAACCGCCGCCGGCCGGCGCAACGGCCGCCTGTCGGGCTGGCACCCGGTGGACCTGGGCGCGGCCCTGATCAACGCGCTGCTGGACCGCAGCGGCATCGACCCCGCGGCGGTGGACGACGTGCTGATGGGCTGCGTCAGCCAGGTGGGCGAACAGAGCAGCAACCTGGCGCGCAACGCGGTGCTGGCGTCCAGGCTGCCGGAATCGGTGCCCGCCACCACCCTGGACCGGCAATGCGGCTCGTCCCAGCAGGCTTTGCATTTCGCGGCCCAGGCGGTGATGTCCGGCAGCATGGACTGCGTGATCGCCGCCGGCGTGGAAAGCATGAGCCGCGTGCCCATGTTCAGCCCCAACGAACTGGCCCGAAAGGCCGGGCTGGGCAGCTGTGTCAGCCCGGGCCTGCGACAGCGTTATGGCGAGGTGGCCTTCAGCCAGTTCACTGGCGCCGAGATGCTGGCCCGCCAATACCGCCTCAGCAAGGACCAACTCGACCAGTTTGCGTTGGACAGCCACCGCCGCGCCGCCAATGCCACCCAGGCCGGCCGCTTTGCCGACGAGGTGCTGCCACTGCCGGTTCGCCGCGCCGACGGCACCGGGGACGGTGAATCGCACACGGTGGACGAAGGCATCCGCTTCGACGCCACGCTGGAGGGCATAGCCGGCGTGAAGTTGCTGCAGGAAGGCGGCGTCATCAGCGCGGCCAACGCCAGCCAGATCGCCGACGGCGCCAGCGGTGTGCTGGTGGTGAACGAGCGCGGCCTGAAGACCCTGGGCTGCCAGGCTTTGGCACGTGTGCACCACCTGTCGGTGCTGGGGCACGACCCGGTCATCATGCTGGAAGCGCCCATCCCGGCCACCGAGCGCGCATTGCAAAAGGCCGGCCTGCGCATCGGCGACATCGACGCCTATGAGGTGAACGAGGCCTTCGCGTCGGTGCCCCTGGCCTGGCTCCAGGCCACCGGCGCCGATCCTGAACGCCTGAACGTGAACGGCGGCGCCATCGCGCTGGGCCACCCGCTGGGCGCCTCGGGCACCAAGCTGATGTGCACGCTGATCCACGTGCTGCAGCAGCGGGGCGGCCGCTACGGCCTGCAGACCATGTGCGAAGGCGGGGGCATGGCCAACGTCACCATCGTCGAACGGCTCTGAGACGGGCCCCGCGCCGTCAAGCCCGCAGCGGCAGGCGCACCGTCACTTCGGGGGCATGGCCCCAGCGCTCAGCGCCCAGGCTGTCCATCAAGTGCAGCATCGCTGCGTTGACCACGCCATGAAAGCGCAGCAGGCGGCCGGCGGGCGACAGGCTGGCAAAGAAGAAATGCCGCAGGGCGCCCGCATCGCTGCGCAGCAGGGGGCGCAGCGTGACGCACCGGCCATCGCGCAGCGGCAGGACCTCTCGGGGGGGGCCGGTCGCGCCTGGTGTGTGCGCAGCCCGCCGGCAGGGCTTGGGCCAGGGCGCTCATGTCCGCAGTTCCTGGGCCTGAGCGCCGACCCGCTGGGCCAAGGCCTGCCACCAGCGGCGCAGGCGGCCCACGGGTGGGGCCAGCGGCGTGGCGCTGAACACCGCGTCACCGCCCAGGCTGCCCACCGTGATGGGGGCCTGGCCATCGAACACGCGGCCCTGGCCGGCCTCGATCTGGAAGTCCTGCGGCTCGCCGTCCACCGTCACCCACAGCGTGCCGCATTCGGCTCGCAGCCGCAGCACCGGGGGCCGTTGCAGGTGCAGGAACTCGTCGCGCCGCAGCCGACGCTGCAGGGGCAAGGGGGAGGGGAGGCTGAAAAGGCGGTGGCTCATGGCATGCTCCAGGGTGATGCAGGGCGCTCGTGGCGCCTGGACACATGGTGCGCGCTGCCGCTGTGGCGTTCAAACGATGCTTTTGCAGCCTTTGCATTCCTGAAACGCATGCCAAACGATCCCAACCGACTGCCGCCGCTGGACCGCCTGGCCGTTTTTGACGCCGCCGCGCGCCACCTGTCCTTCACCAAGGCGGCGGCCGAGCGCTTCATCACGCAGTCGGCGGTCAGCCGCCAGGTGGCGGCACTGGAAGAAGAACTCGGCCTGGCGCTGTTCCGCCGCCGTCACCGTGCCCTGGAACTCACCGACGACGGCCGGCAGCTGGCCGAGGGCGTGGGCCAGGCCATCGCCACCGTGCGCGACGCGCTGGCCACCCTGCGCGCGCCCGGGCGGCGCGAGGTGCTGGCGGTGACCACCACGCCGGGGCTGGCCTCGCTGTGGCTGATTCCGCGCCTGGCCGACTTTGTGTCGCACCACCCCGGCGTGGATGTGCGCATCGACGCCAGCTACCAGCCGCGTCCCCTGGCGGCCGACGGCTTCGACCTGGCCATTCGCTACACCACGCTGGACGCGGCCTCCGGGCTGCCGCTTTTCGGTGAGTCCATCGTGCCCATGTGCTCGCCGCGCCTGCTGCGCGCCAGCGGCCTGCCACTGAAAACACCGGCCGACCTGGCGCGGCACACCCTGCTGCAAATGGACAGCATGCCCGGCAAGGGGCCGCCGCTGGAATGGCAGTCCTGGTTCCGCGCCATGGCGCTGGGGCCGATCACGCCAGCCGCGACACTGAGCTTCACCAACTACGACGCCGCGGTGGCCGCCGCCGTGGCCGGCCAGGGCGTGGTGCTGGGCCGGCGCCCCTTGGTGGACACCTTGCTGCGCCAACGCGCGCTGGTGGCGCCGATCAAGGGTGCCAAGGCCTCGGCGCATGGCTACACCGTGGTGGTGGAGCCCGCGGCGTCACGCAAGCCGGCGGTGCAGGCCCTGGTGAACTGGTTGCTGGCGCAGGCCCGCGGCACCTGAATCCAGGCGGCGCCGGGGGCCTGGGCGCCAGATCGGCCCGGATCAGAAACGCGGTGCGCGCCGGGCCAGGAAGGCCGCCACGCCTTCGGCCGATTCGCTGTCGCGGCCTGAATCCACCATGAAGCCGGCTTCCAGCGCCATCTGCTCGGACAGGCTGCGGTCGGCCGCGCCGTCCACCAGGGCCTTGGTGCGGCCGATGGCACGGGTGGCGCTGCTGGCCAGGCTTTGCGCCAGGGCCAGGGCGCGCGCGTCCAGTTCGGCATCGGGCACCAGTTCGCTCACCAGGCCCCAGGCCAGGCACTGGGCGGCGGAGATCTTCTCGTTGCAGAAGAACACGCGCTTGGCGCGCGCCCCACCGATGGCCCGCGCCAGGAACCAGGACGAACCGACGTCCGGCGTGAGCCCGATGCCGGTGTAGCCCCCGCGCAGCACCATCGATTCGGCGGCGATGACAATGTCGGCGCAGAACGCCAGCCCGATGCCGCCGCCGCCCACCGCGCCATTGAGCGCACTGACCACCGGCACGGTGAGTGTGGCCAGGGTGTGCAGGGCGCTGTTCAGCGGCGGGATCATGCTGCCCAGCACGTTGGCACGCTCGTCGGCGGTGCCGGTGAAGCAGGCGATGTCGCCACCAGCGCAGAAACTGCGGCCGGTGCCGCGCAGCAGCACCGCGCGCACCTGCTCTTCGGCGACGCGCGGCGCCACCTCGGCGATGGCGGTGCGCAGCACGTGCGCGGTGTCCGGGTCCAGCACGTTGTGCGCGTCGGGCCGGTTCAGCGTGACGATGGCCAGGGCACCATCGTCACCGACAAATTCCAGCCGCACGCGGGCATCCGCGGCGGTCAGCAGGGCAGGCAGTTCGGGGTTCATGACCCACAGGATGCCGGAAATGCCGCCGGCCTGTCCATTGGCATCCGTGGGACGCTCGCCCGGCCTCAGGCCGCCTGCGGCATCGGGCTGCGGATGAGGTGATCGAAGGCCGACAGCGCCGCCTTCGCACCTTCGCCGGTGGCGATGATGATCTGCTTGTAGGGCACCGTGGTCACGTCGCCGGCGCCGAACACGCCCGGCACATTGGTGTGGCCCTTGGCGTCCACCACGATCTCGCCGTACTTGGACAGCTCCACCGTGCCCTTCAGGAATTCGGTGTTGGGCACCAGGCCGATCTGCACGAACACGCCGGCCAGTGCCACATGCTCTTCCTGGCCGCTGGCGCGGTGCTTGAACGTGAGGCCATTCACCTTCGTGCCATCGCCGGTGATCTGCGTGGTCTGGGCGTTGGTGTGGATGGTCACGTTGGGCAGGCTTTTCAGCTTGTTCACCAGCACCGCGTCGGCCTTCAGTTGTTCGGCAAATTCCACCAGGGTGACGTGCTGCACCACGCCGGCCAGGTCGATGGCCGCTTCCACGCCGGAGTTGCCGCCGCCGATGACCGCCACCTGCTTGCCCTTGAACAGCGGCCCGTCGCAGTGCGGGCAATAGGCCACGCCCTTGGTCCTGTACTCGGCTTCGCCGGGCACGTTCACGTTGCGCCAGCGCGCGCCGGTGGCCAGGATGATGGTGCGGCTTTTCAGTTCGGCGCCGTTGTCCAGGCGCACGGTGGCGAAACCACCGGGCTGGTCGGCGGCGGTCAGCGCGGCCACACGCTGGCCGTTCATGATGTCCACGTCATAGGCGCGCACATGGGCTTCCAGCGCGGCGGCGAATTTCGGGCCTTCGGTTTCTTTCACCGAGATGAAGTTCTCGATGCCCAGGGTGTCCAGGGTCTGGCCGCCGAAGCGTTCGGCCACGATGCCGGTGCGGATGCCCTTGCGCGCCGCGTAGATGGCCGCTGCCGCGCCGGCCGGGCCGCCACCGACGATCAGCACGTCGAAGGGGGCCTTGGCGCCCAGCTTGGCGGCGTCGCGCGCGGCCGTGCCGGTGTCCACCTTGGCCAGGATCTCGGCCAGTTCCATCCGGCCGGAACTGAACATCTGCCCGTTCAGGAAGACCATGGGCACGGCCATGATCTGGCGTTCGTCCACTTCCTGCTGGAACAGGCCGCCGTCGATGGCCGTGTGCTTGATGCGCGGGTTCAGCACCGCCATCAGGTTCAGGGCCTGAACCACGTCCGGACAGTTGTGGCAGGTCAGGCTCATCCAGGTTTCGAACACCAGGTCGCCATCGGGCTGCAGGGCCTTCACCTGGGCTATCAGGTCGGCTTCCACCTTGGGCGGGTGGCCGCCGGCCTGCAGCAGGGCCAGCACCAGGGAGGTGAACTCATGCCCCATGGGCAGGGCTGCAAAGTGCAGGCCCATGTCCTGCCCGGCGCGGGTGATCTGGAAGCTGGGGCGGCGCGTGGCCGTGCCGTCCAGGCGCAGGGTGATCAGCGGCGACAGCGGCGCGATGTCCTGCAGCAGTTCGTGCATCTCCTGCGCGCTGGCCGAATCGTCCAGCGAAGCGATCAGCTCAATCGGTTGGGTCATACGCTCCAGGTAGGCCTGGAGCTGTTGCTTCATCGCGGCGTCGAGCATGGTGCGGTCCTTGGGGCGGGAAAACGGGCATGGCTGCGCTGGCGGTGGGCCCGATGGGGGCCCAACCGCCAGGGTCTTCACATCAGTTTCTTCAGATCTTGCCGACCAGGTCCAGCGACGGGGTCAAGGTCTTCGCGCCTTCGTTCCACTTGGCCGGGCAGACCTGGCCGGGGTTCTTGGCGGTGTACTGCGCGGCCTTGAGCTTGCGCAGGGTTTCCTTCACGTCGCGGGCGATCTCGTTGCTGTGCACTTCGGCGGTCTTGATCAGGCCCTCGGGGTTGATCACGAAGGTGCCGCGCAGCGCCAGGCCTTCTTCGGGGATGTGCACGCCGAAGGCATTGGTCAGGGTGTGGGTGGGGTCGCCCACCAGCGGGAACCTGGCCTTGCCCACGGCCGGGCTGGTTTCGTGCCACACCTTGTGCGAGAAGTGGGTGTCGGTGGTGACGATGTAAACCTCGGCTTCGGCCTTCTGGAATTCGGCGTAGTGGTCGGCGGCGTCTTCCACTTCGGTGGGGCAGTTGAAGGTGAAGGCGGCCGGCATGAAGATCAGCACCGACCACTTGCCCTTGAGGCTTTGTTCGGTCACTTCGATGAACTTGCCGTTGTGGAAGGCCTGGGTCTTGAACGGTTGCACGGGGGTGTTGATCAGCGACATGGCTTGCTCTTTCGGTGGGTGGAGGGAAGGAAGAATTGCAACAACGGAGCGAATGTTAGGTGCGGTGCAGCATTTAGTGGGTCGATTAAATCAATGATCATCATTGGGTTTGGCTATGGCGGCCCGGGTGGCTTCCGAGGCCCCGCGGGCCTGCCGCTTGCATCACACTGCCGACCCGCCCCTGGTGCCCACCGCCTTGAGCCCCGCCATGCCCCAGACCGCCCCTGAGTTCACGCCGCCCTTGCAAGTCGGCCCGCTGCGCGCGGCCATCCGGGCGCTGACGCGCCGGCCGGAACCCGAGCTGCTGCCGGGCCTGCTGGAACAGGCCGCCCTGACCGAAGCCCAGGCCGCTGCCGCGCAGGCCCTGGCACTGCGCCTGGCACGCGGGGTGCGCGAGCGGGCGCGTGATGGTGGCCGCGCCGGGCTGGTGCAGGGCCTGCTGCAGGAATTCGCCCTCAGCTCGCAGGAAGGCGTGGCGCTGATGTGCCTGGCCGAGGCCCTGCTGCGCATCCCGGACGCGACCACGCGCGACGCCCTCATTCGCGACAAGGTGGGCCATGGCGACTGGCAGCGCCACCTGGGGCACAGCCCCTCGCTGTTCGTCAACGCTGCCACCTGGGGCCTGCTGCTCACTGGCAAACTGGTGGCCACCCACAGCGACGAAGGCCTGGCCGCCACGCTGCGCCGCATCGTGGGGCGCGGTGGTGAGCCGCTGGTGCGCCGCGGCGTGGACATGGCCATGCGGCTGATGGGCGAGCAGTTCGTCACCGGCCAGACCATTGCCGAGGCGCTGGCCAACGCCCGTGCGCGCGAAGCCCAGGGCTTTCGCTTTTCCTACGACATGCTGGGCGAAGCGGCGCTCACCGCGCGCGACGCCCAGGCTTATTTCGCGTCCTACGAGCGGGCCATCCAGGCCATCGGCCAGGCGGCGGCGGGCCGCGGCATCTACGAAGGCCCGGGCATCTCCATCAAGCTGTCGGCCCTGCACCCACGCTACCAGCGCGCACAGCTGGCGCGGGTGATGGACGAGCTGTACCCGCGCCTGCTGGCCCTGGCGCTGCAGGCGCGGCAGCACGACATCGGCCTGAACATCGACGCCGAAGAAAGCGAACGCCTGGACCTGTCGCTGGACCTGCTGCAGCGCCTGTGCAGCGAGCCGTCGCTGGCCGGCTGGAACGGCATCGGCTTCGTGATCCAGGCCTACCAGAAGCGCTGCCCGGCGGTGGTGGATTACCTCATCGACCTGGGCCGGCGCACCCGGCGGCGCTTGATGGTGCGCCTTGTGAAAGGCGCCTACTGGGATTCGGAAATCAAGCGCGCCCAGGTCGAAGGCCAGGACGGCTACCCGGTCTACACCCGCAAGGCGCACACCGACCTGGCCTACATGGCCTGTGCGAAGAAGCTGCTGGCCGCGCCCGAGGCCATCTACCCGCAGTTCGCCACCCACAACGCGCACACGCTGGCGGCGGTGCATCAGCTGGCCGGGGCCAACTTCTACGCCGGCCAGTACGAATTCCAGTGCCTGCACGGCATGGGCGAGCCGCTGTACGAGCAGGTGGTGGGTGCGGTGGCCGAAGGCGGGCAAGGCCGGCCCTGCCGCATCTACGCCCCGGTGGGGCCGCACGACACCCTGCTGGCCTACCTGGTGCGGCGCCTGCTGGAAAACGGCGCCAACTCCAGCTTCGTCAACCGCATTGCCGACGATGCCGTGCCGCTGGACGCACTGGTGGCTGACCCGTCCTTGCAGGTGCTGCAAAGCGCCCGGCAGGAAGGGCTGCTGGGTGCGCCGCACCCGGCGATTGCACTGCCGGCGCAGCTGTACGGCGTGGCACGCGCCAATTCACCGGGATGGGACCTGGCGCACGAGGACGTGCTGAACCGGCTGTCCCAGCGCCTGGCCCCCCGGGTGGACGAGCACTGGCATGCCGAACCCCTGCTGGCCGTGGCGGTGGCCCCCGGCCTGGCGCGGCCGGTGTGCAACCCGGCCGACCGCGGCGACACCGTGGGCACCGTGCAGGACGCCAGCCGGGACGACGTGGCCGCCGCCCTGGCCGCCGCCCAGGCCGCCGCACCCGCCTGGGCCACCACCCCGCCGGGCGAGCGTGCCGCGGTGCTGGAAAGCGCTGCCGACGCCCTGGTGGCGCAGGCCGGGCAGTTGCTGCCCCTGCTGGTGCGCGAGGCCGGCAAGACCGCCGCCAACGCGGTGTCCGAACTGCGCGAAGCGGTGGACTTCCTGCGCTTCTACGCCGCCCAGGTGCGCCGCGATTTCGACAACGCCAGCCACCGGCCGCTGGGCCCGGTGGCCTGCATCAGCCCCTGGAACTTCCCGCTGGCCATCTTCACCGGCCAGGTGGGCGCCGCGCTGGCCGCGGGCAATGTGGTGCTGGCCAAGCCGGCCGAGCAAACGCCGCTGGTGGCCGCCGCCGCGGTGCGGCTGCTGCACGCGGCCGGTGTGCCGCGCGGGGCCTTGCAGTTGCTGCCCGGCCCGGGCGAGGTGGTGGGCGCCGCCTTGGTGGCCGACGAACGCGTGCAGGGCGTGCTGTTCACCGGTTCCACCGAGGTGGCGCGCGTGCTGCAGCGCAGCCTGGCCGGCCGCTTGACGTCGCAGGGCCAGCCGGTGCCACTGGTGGCCGAAACCGGTGGCCAGAACGCGATGGTGGTGGATTCGTCCGCACTGGCCGAACAGGTGGTGGCCGACGTGCTGGCCAGCGCCTTCGACAGCGCCGGCCAGCGCTGTTCGGCCTTGCGACTGCTGTGCCTGCAGCGCGATGGGGCCGAGCGGGTGCTGGCCATGCTGGAAGGGGCCTGCGCCGAGTTGACGCTGGGCGACCCGCGCGCGCTGGCCACCGACGTGGGGCCGGCGATCGATGGCGACGCCCTGCGCGGCATTGAGGCGCACATCGCCGCGATGCAGGCGCGCGGGCGGCGCGTGCGGCGACCGGTGCCGCTGGACGCAGCCGCCTTGGCCGGGGGCAGCTTCGTTGCGCCGGCCCTCATCGAGATCGAATCCCTGGCCGAACTGCAGCGCGAGGTCTTCGGCCCGGTGCTGCACGTGCTGCGCTATGAGCGCGAAGCCTTGCCGCAGCTGCTGGCCGACATCAACGCCAGCGGCTACGGCCTGACCGGCGGCGTGCACACGCGCATTGACGAAACCGTGGCCCTGGTGGCCACCACCCTGCGCGTGGGCAACCTGTACGTGAATCGCAACACCGTGGGCGCGGTGGTGGGGGTGCAGCCCTTTGGCGGCGAAGGCCTGTCGGGCACCGGCCCCAAGGCCGGTGGGCCCTTGTACCTGCTGCGGCTGCTGGACCAGCGACCCGATTCGGCCGCGCGCCAGGCCGTGCTGGCCAGCGCCCAGGCCGACGGTGCCACCGCCTTGCGCGGCCTGCCCTCGGTGGCTGCGGACACGGCCACCCTGTCCGTGTTGCGGGACTGGGCTGGTCCGGCCTGGCCTGCGCTGGCCGCCATGGGCCCGGCCCTGGATGTGGCTGTCCCGCCGCGGGGCTGGCACGCCTTGGCCGGGCCGACGGGTGAAGCCAACCTCTACGCGCTGCAGCCGCGCGAGGCGGTGTTGTGCCTGGCCGAAGGCGGCGCATCCGGCGACGCCGACCGCCTGTCCCAACTGGCCGCGGTGCTGGCGGTGGGCGGCCGGGCGCTGTGGCCGGCGTCGGCGCGGGCACTGCATGAGCGCCTGCCCGAGCCGGTGCGCGAGCGGGTGGCCTTGGTGCAGGACTGGACCGCCTCGGGCGTGCACCTGGACGCCGTGCTGCATGCGGGCGACATCGCCACCCTGCGCCGGGCGGCGGCGCAACTGGCGCAGCATCCCGGCCCGGTGCTGGGCCTGACGCGCTTTGGCGCAGGCTCGCCCAGCCTGCCGCTGGAGCGCCTGGTGGTGGAGCGGTCCCTGTCCATCAACACCGCCGCTGCCGGCGGCAATGCCAGCCTGATGACCTTGGGCTGAGCCCCTGGCTCCCGGCGCTCTGTCAAGTGGCCCGGGGCGCCGGGCACACCAGCATCGCCGCGGCCAGGTCCTGCAGCGCACTGCCCACCGACTTGAACACGCTGCGCTCGCTGGGGTGGCCACGGCCCGCGCGTTCACCCCGCAGCAGTTGCGCCAGCGTGCCCCGCACCTGGCCCGGCGTGATGGCACCGCTGGCCAGGGGCGCCAGCAGTTCGCCGGACTTCTGCAGGGCGTCTTCGCTGTCGATGAACAGCAGGTCGGCCTGCGCCAGGCAGCGGTCGTCGGCCTCACGCATGGCGGGGGTGAAGCTGCCGATCAGGTCCACATGGCTGCCCGCGGCCAGCCATTCGCCTTGCAACAACGGCGCCGTGGCCAGGGTGGCGCAGGCCACGATGTGGGCCCGCATGGTGGCGGTGGCCAGGTCCGGGGCGGCGTGGGCGTTGAACCCCTGCCGGCGCAGCGCGGCGGCCAGCGCGCTGGCCTGGTCCGGGCGGCGCGCCCACACGTCCACATGGGCGATGGTCCGCACAGCCGCATAAGCCGCCGGCAGCAGCGCCGCGATGCGGCCGGCGCCCAGCACCAGCAGGCGCTGGGCATCGGGGCGCGCCAGCTCGCGCGCGGCCAGCGCGGCCACGGCGGCGGTGCGGCGGGCGGTGAGCACGTCGCCGTCGATCAGGGCCAGCGGCACCCCCGTCACGGCGTCGTGCAGCAGATAGCTGGCGTGCAGGCCCGGCAGGCCACGGGCGGCGTTGCCGGGCGCGATGTTGATCACCTTCACGCCATAGGCGCGGCCTGGGGCCCAGGCCGGCATCACCAGCGAGGTCATGGCGCCGCCGTCCGGCGCGTTGATCGTCAGCACCTGGCGCGGCGGCTGCTCGGCACCGGTCACGAACAAGCTGGCCAGGGCCGGCACCAGGCGGTCGAAGGGCAGGGCGGCTTCGGTGGCCGCGGCAGCAATGACTTGCACTGCGGGAGTGGCTCAGGTCACCGGCGCGGGGTTGAACAGCACCAGCGCGTTGTGCAGGCGGTGCTTCTCGGCCCAGGTTCTTTCGCCCGAGGCCACGGCCAACATCAGCTCGAACAGGCGTTCGCCCATGGTTTCGATGGACACGCCCTGTTCGGCCACCGGCCCGGCGTCCAGGTCCATCAGGTCGTGCCAGCGCCGCGCCAGGTCTCCGCGCGTGGCCACCTTGATCACCGGGCATTCGGCCAGGCCGTAGGGCGTGCCGCGGCCGGTGGTGAAGACGTGCAGGTTCATGCCCGCGGCCAGTTGCAGGGTGCCGCAGATGAAGTCGCTGGCCGGGGTGGCGGCAAACACCAGGCCGCGCTGGTCGCGCCGCAGCTTTTCGCCGGGCGCCAGCACGTGCGAAATGGCACTGCGGCCGCTCTTCACAATGCTGCCCATGGCCTTTTCGGTGATGTTGGCCAGCCCACCGGCCTTGTTGCCCGGCGTGGTGTTGGCGCTGCGGTCGGCCCGGCCGCGCGCCAGGTAGGCGTCGTACCAGGCCAGCTGGTCGATGATCTGCTGCGCCACTTCCGGTGTCGCGGCGCGCGCGGTGAGTTGGTCCACCGCGTCGCGCACCTCGGTGTTCTCGCTGAACATCACGGTGGCGCCGGCGCGCACCAGCAGGTCGGCCGCGTGGCCCACCGCCGGGTTGGCGGTGACGCCGGACAGCGCGTCGCTGCCGCCGCATTGCACGCCCACCACCAGTTCGGCCACCGGCACCGGTTCGCGCCGGCGCGCGTTCAGCTTTTCCAGGTGGGGCCTGGCGCGCTGCACGATGCTGTCCAGCATGCACGCAAAGCCCACGTGCGCGCTGTCCTGCAGGCACACGGTGTCCAGGGCCTCGCCTTCGGCGCGGATGCCGATGCTGCCGGCGGGAAACAGGCGCTCGGGCTGCAACTTCTCGCAGCCCAGGCTGACCACCAGGCATTGCCCGCCGAAGTTGGGGTTGGCGCTGATGTGGCGCAGCGTGCGGATGGGAATCGCGGCGTCGGGCGCGTCGATGGCCACGCCGCAGCCATAGCTGTGCTCCAGGCCCACCACGTCGTCCACGCTCGGGTAGTGCGGCAGCAGTTCGGCGCGGATGCGCGCCACGGCGTGGGCCACCACGCCGGCCACGCACTGCACCGTGGTGGTGACGGCCAGGATGTTGCGCGTGCCCACCGAGCCGTCGGCATTGCGGTAGCCCATGAAGCTGCGGCCTTCGATGGCCGCAAGCGCGGGCGCTTTCGCGGTGGCCATGGGCAGGCCCTGCAGTTCACGCGCCTGGGGCAGCGACAGCAGGCGCTCGTGCACCCAGCGGCCGGCTTCGATATCGGCCAGCGCCAGGCCGATGACCACGCCGTAGCGCTTCACCGGCTGGCCGGCGGGGATGTCCACCAAGGCCAGCTTGTGGGCCTGCGGCACGCGGTCCTTCAGCACCAGGCCACCGGGCAGGGCGGTGCCGGCGGCCAGGCCGCCGTCGTTGCCCACCACGGCGACGTTGTCGTCGGGGTGCAGGCGGATGAGGATGGGATCGGCCATGCTCAGGTGACGGCGCCGCGGGTGTTCACGTACAGCGCATACAGCGAATGGCTGGCGGCCATGAACAGGCGGTTGTGCTTGGCGCCGCCAAAGCACACATTGGCGCAGCGCTCGGGCAAGTGGATGTGGGCCAGCGGCCGGCCGTCGCGGTCGTACACCCGCACGCCGTCCAGCGCTTCCAGGTCGGCGCCGGGCGCGCCGCTGGAGCCGAAGCCGCACCACACATTGCCTTGCACGTCCACCGCGATGCCGTCGTAGGCGCCGGGACCGGCGGCGTCCACGTAGACGCGCTTGTTCTTCAGCTTGGCGCCGTCCACGTCATAGGCCCAGATGCAACGGTTCGGCACATGGCGGCTTTCCACCACGTACAGGGTCTTTTCGTCCGGGCTGAAGGCCAGGCCGTTGCTGCCCTGCAGGTCGTCCAGCACCATGGCCAGCTGTCCGGTGTCCGGGTCGATGCGGTAGACGCCGTGCGGCAGTTCCGGCGTGGCGGGTTCGCCCTCCCACCAGCCCAGGATGCCGAAGGGCGGGTCGGTGAACCAGATGCTGCCGTCGCTGGGGCAGACGATGTCGTTGGGCGAATTCAGGCGCTTGCCGTCGAAACAGTCGGCCAGCACGCTGATGCGGCCGTCGTACTCGGTGCGGGTGACGCGCCGGGTGCCGTGTTCGCAGGCCAGCAGGCGGCCCTGGCGGTCGCGCGCCAGGCCGTTGGCGTGGTTGGAGGGTTGGCGGAATTCGCTGAGCACGCCATTGCTGTCGTCCCAGCGCAGGATGCGGTTGTTCGGGATGTCCGAAAACAGCAGGTAGCGACCGTCACCGAACCACTGCGGGCCTTCGGCCCAGTAAAAGCCGGTGGCCAGTTGCTCCACCGTGCCGGACAGCAGGCGCAGGCCCAGGCCCCTGTCGTCCAGGATCTCGAAGCGGGGGTCGGGCAGGCGCAGGTGGGGTGTGAAGTTGGCGGTCATGCTTGGCCTAGCGCTTGACGGTACGCGCCGTCGGTGTTCAGAACGGGCCCTTGGTGCAGAAGCCGCCGCCCTGGTACAGGGCCGCGGGGTCTTGCGGGTTGATGTGGGGCTGCTTGGCTTCCAGCGCGGCACGGAAGGGTTCGCTGGAGTCCTGCGGGCGAAAGCCTACATGGCGCGCAGGGGTGTTGTCCCACCAGCCGTGGGTGTTGTCGCTGGCACCGTAGACGACGCTGTGGCCCACCACCGGCGCACTGAGCGCGGCAATCACCAGGCGTTCCAGGTCGTCGTGGCTCAGCCAGGTGGCCAGCATGCGGCGGTCCACCGGCGCGGGAAAGCTGGAGCCGATGCGCAGGCTGACGGTTTCCAGCCCGTAGCGGTCGAAGTAGAACTGCGCCAGGTTTTCGCCGAAGGCCTTGGACAGGCCGTAGTAGCCGTCGGGGCGCACCGGCCGGGTGGCGTCGATGGTTTCGCTTTGCTTGTAGAAGCCGGTGACATGGTTGCTGCTGGCGAAGACGATGCGCTTCACGCCATGCACCCGCGCCGCTTCATACAGGTGGTAGGTGCCGACGATGTTGGCCGGCAGGATGGTCTCGAAGGCGTGTTCGGTGGACACGCCGCCCAGGTGCACCACCGCGTCCACGCCCTGCAGCAGGGCCATCACCGCGGCCTTGTCCTGCAGGGGCGCGGGCATCACTTCTTCGCCCGGGCCGGCGGCCCCCAGGTCGGCGATGTCGCTCACCCGCAAGGTGTCGCAGCAGGCCGCCAGGCGCGGGCGCAGCACCTGGCCCAGGCCGCCGGCCGCACCGGTGAGCAGCAGGCGCTTCCAGCGCAGGCGGGTGGTGGCGGCCAGGGGCGGGGATCGGTCAGGGGCGATGCTGGTCATGGGGCGGGAAGAACCGTGCTTGCCAGAAGAGATGGGTTGTCGTACAACTGAGCCATGGTCAATCAGACGAACCTGCCTGTCAAGCCGCCTGCGGCCTGGGGTTTGCACCATGGCGCCGGGGTCGGTCGTGGCTGATTCCGGCTTGCAGGCCGCCGACCGGCGGCGCGCGCCCAGCCTGGCCTCGGGCCTGGTGGAAGCGCTGGCGGCGCGCATCCGCGACGGTCGCCTGGCGCCGGGCCAGCGCCTGCCCACCGAGGCCGGGGTGATGGACGAGTTCGGCGTCAGCCGCACGGTGGTGCGCGAGGCCCTGTCCAAGCTGCAGGCCGCTGGCCTGGTGCACACCCGCCATGGGGTGGGCACCTTCGTGCTGGGGCCTGACGCCGACGCGGCCTTCCGCCTGGGCCCGCAACCGCTGGAAACCCTGCGCGACGTGGTGGCGGTGCTGGAACTGCGCATCGGGGTGGAAACCGAAGCCGCCGGGCTGGCGGCGCAGCGCCGCACCGACGCCAACCTGGCCGTGCTGCGCGCGGCGCTGACCGAATTCAACCAGGCCGTGGAGGCCGGGCGCGATGCCGTGGCGGCCGACTTCCGTTTCCATGCCGAGATCGCCCGCGCCACCCAGAACGAACACTTCGCCAACCTGCTGGCCACGCTGGGGCCGCGCAGCATCCCGCGCGCCCGGCTGCAGCCCGACACCGAACTGCCGGCGGAACGACTGGCCTACCTGCGGCGGGTGAACACCGAACACGAAAGCATCCTGGACGCCATCGCCGCGGCCGACCCCGACGCCGCCCGCGCCGCCATGCGCACCCACCTGGCGAACAGCCGTGAACGCCGCCGCCGGGCCGCCCAGGCGCGCCAGAACTGAGTGTTCGCGCTGGGGTCCATGTGCCCTTAAGTTGTACGATGACCAACCTATTTCCATCAGAAGGACCCCGGCCATGAGAGAGAACCGCCTGCGCACCCTGTGGCGCGAAGACCGCACCGCCGTCAATGGCTGGCTGGCCGTGCCCAATGCCTTTTCGGCCGAGGTCATGGCCCACCAGGGCTGGGACACGCTCACCATCGACATGCAGCACGGGGTGATCGACTACAGCAGCCTGGTGGGCATGCTGCAGGCCATCAGCACCACCGCCACGGTGCCGGTGGTGCGGGTGCCCTGGCTGGAGCCGGGCATCATCATGAAAGCGCTGGACGCCGGCGCCTACGGGGTCATCTGCCCCATGGTGAACACGCGTGAAGACGCGCAGCGCTTCGTGGCCTACACGAACTACGCCCCCAAAGGCACACGCAGCTTCGGCCCGGTGCGCGCGGTGTTGTACGGCGGGGCCGACTACCCGCAGCAGGCCGACGCCACCATCGTGCGCTTCGCGATGATCGAAACCGCGCAGGCGCTGGACAACCTGGACGCCATCCTGTCGGTGGAAGGGCTGGACGCGGTGTACATCGGGCCGTCGGACCTGTCGCTCAGCCTGGGCTGCCGCCCGGTGTTCGACGACGTGGACCCGCCGGTGGCCCAGGCCATGGCCCACATCCTGGAGCGCGCCCGCGCCCACGGCGTGCAGGCCGGCGTGCACAACGGCGTGCCCGACGTGGCGCGCCAGCGTTCGGCCATGGGCTTTCGCTTCGTGACCGTGAGCTCGGACGCGCGGCTGATGGCCGCCGGTTCGCAGCAGATCCTGGCAGCGATGCGCGCGCCGGGCTGAGCGGGCCCCGGTTCCTTCAGCGGCGCTCGCCCAGTTCCGGCACCCGCATCTCGCAGACGATGCCGCGGGTGGACGTGCGCTCGCGCCAGCGCACGTCGCCGCCCAGCAGCTTCACACGCTTGCGCACCCCGCCCAGGCCCAGGCCGTGGGCCCAGTCGCCAGGGTCGTGGCCCACGCCGTCGTCGCTGACGCTCAGCGAAAAACGCCCGCGTTCGTAGGCCGCGGTCACTTCCACCCGGGTGGCCTGGGCATGGGCGATGATGTTGTTCACCAGCTCGCGCAGCACCCGGGTGAGGGCGCTCCACTGCACCACGCTCAGGTTCACGTCCCGGTCCATGGAAAAGCTCCAGGCCAGGTCGCAGTGCGCGGCGGTGAGTCGTTGGCTCAGGTCGGCCTTCCATTCGGCCGCCGCGTGCGACAGCCGGTGGTTGGACGCCGCCAGCCCACGGGTCAGGGTCTTCAGGTCCTGCAGGGTGTGGCGGACGTATTCCTCCATCTCCGGCGTCTGGGCCTTGTACATCAGCGTCAGCAGCCGGGCGCCGATGTCGTCGTGCAGGTCCTGGGCGATGCGGGTGCGTTCTTCGCTGCGGCCGTGCTCCACCGCGCGGTCGTAGGCCACGGCGCGGGCCAGTTGCTCCAGCACGCGGTCGGCCAGGCGCGCGTCGTCCTCGGTGAACATGCGCCGGCCGCGGCGGGCAAAGCGCAGGGAAATGGCGCCCGGCGCGCCCTCGCCATCGGATTCGTCCGCGCCCGGGGCCAGCGGCAGCGCGGGCACCGGCACCACCAGGGTGGAGCCGTCGCCCAGCACGCGGCTGCGCGACACCTGGCGCGGCAGGCGGGTCACCTCCAGCGGTTCGAACAACTCGCGCAGCAGGCGCGACACATGCTCGGTGCTGTTGTTCGGCGCCGCTTCCACCTCGCGCGCCACGCGGTACAGGCTTTCGAACATGCGCTCGGTGGTCAGGGTGTGCGAGCCCACCATCTGGCTGAGCAGCCATTGGCGCACCGCGGCGTACAGGCCCAGGGCCAGGAACAGCAGCAGCGTCACCGACGCCAGCTGGCCGAGTGCGAACACCGCCACGAACAGCAGGTCCAGCGAGAAGGCCACGGTGCTGACGCCGGCCACCAGGGCGAATTCACGCACCACGCCCTGGGTGCGCGAGACAAAGGGCGCCAGCAGCAGCAGTGAAGCCACGAACACGTACCAGATCACCGGCCCCACGGTGGCAATGGTGTGCTGCACCAGCGGCTGGCGGCTGGCCAGGGCCACGGCCAGGGTCAGCAACGCCAGGGTGGCGGTGGTCACGCCGCCGAAGCGCCGCAGCACGATGGCGTAGGGGTGGGGCTCCAGCCGGTAGGACCAGGTCAGCATGGCAATGACCGCCACGCCGCAGGCCAGCATCACCAACTGGGTGGCCCACCACAGGCCGCTGCCGTCACCCAGCAGCGCCCAGGCGGTGAGCGACAACGCGGCCAGCCAGCCACTGCCGGCCACCAGCGGGCGCCAGGGCAGCGGCCGGGGGTACAGGCAGGCGGCGTGCAGCACCGCGGCGGAGAACAACGCGTCCAGCGCCACGCGCAGCACCGTGTCCACCCGCGTCAGGCCCGGCGGCTGGCCCAGGCTGGGAACCGATTCCACCGCGATCAGCAGCAGGTTGGCGGTCTGGCTCAGCGTGATCAGCGCGAACAGCAGGCTGCGCCCGTTGGGCTGGGCCAGCAGCACCACCGCGGCCAACAGGAACAGCACCAGCGCCAGCGCGCACAGCATCCAGAACAGGGCACCCAGCGCGGCCAGGCCGCGCGCCTGCGGACGCACGTCCACCAGGCTGGCGTCGTCGAACAGCAGCCGCACCTGAGGCTGGGCCATGGCCTGCGCCAGGTCCTGGCTCAGCCGGGTCAGGCGCGCACGCTCGGTGTCCGACACCACCCAGCGGGCCGAGCGCTGCAGCACCAGCGCGTCACCGGGCAGCAGGCTGCCGTCCGGCCGCACCAGGCCCTGCAGCGCGTGGCCTTGCAGGCCGCGCAGCACCGGGTCCGACGAGCCCGCCAGTTCAATGCGCCCGGCCGCGGTGCTGCGCCAGGTGGCGTCGATGTGCGGCGTGGCGGCCAGGCTGCGCAACAGGGCCACGATGCCCAGGCAACCCAGCAGCGCCAGGCCCACCAGCAGGCGCAGGCGCCAACCCATCCAGCGCCCACCGTCGCGCGCCGGGCGCACGCCGGCGGCGCGTTCCAGGGCGCCGGCGTCGAATTGCGAATCGCCACTGAACGCGCCGGGTGCTGAATCAAAAGGCACGGGCGCACTGGGCGGCGCCGGGGAATCGTGGGATGGCAGGGTGGACGACATGGCGGCGCGCGCAGGGCTTCAGCGCGGCCAGGCGAGGGCGAGCACGGCCGTGCGGTGCCGCAGCCGCGTCAGACCAGGCCCTGCTTGGTGGCCAGCACCGCGGCTTCGGCGCGGCTGGACACGTTGAGCTTCTTGTAGATGGACTTGATGTGGTCGTTGACCGTGAACCACTTGATGCCCATCAGGCTGGCGATTTCCTTGATGGTGAAGCCCTTGCTCAGGTAGGTGAGCACCTCGCTTTCACGCGGGGTCAGGCGTTCATGGTCCAGTGTCTTCTCGATG
The DNA here is from genome assembly GCA_000244995.1 of Burkholderiales bacterium JOSHI_001. Taxonomy (NCBI): domain Bacteria; kingdom Pseudomonadati; phylum Pseudomonadota; class Betaproteobacteria; order Burkholderiales; species Burkholderiales bacterium JOSHI_001. The sequence goes on from CM001438.1 coordinate 2,707,363, forward strand.
GGCACCGGCCGGCTGGTGCCGAATTCGGGCGGGGTGAAACCCGACTCGGGCGCCGCGCCGCCGTCCAGCCGCAGGCCGTGGCGGAAGTGGGTGAGCAGGCGCCGGGCGATGGCCGGCGACAGCGGCGGCTGGCCGCGCACGATCTTCTGCAGTTCCTCCACCAGCACCTCGAAGCGGTCTTCCTTCAACAGGTAGCCGTCGGCGCCCTTTTGCAGCGCGGGGAACAGGTGGTCGTCGTCGGAGTACAGCGTGGTGACGATCTTGGTGGCGGGGTACTGCACCAGTTCGGCCAGCAGTTCCATGCCATTGCCGTCGGGCAGTTCCAGGTCCACCAGGATCAGCTTGAAGGGGTCCACCCCGTGCAGGCCGCGGGCGCCGCCGGTCAGGCTGATGTGGCGGCGCGCGGTTTCCAGGTCGCCGGCTTCGGTGATGACGATGGCGTCGCTGAAGCTTTCGCGCACCACGCGGCACAGGAAACTGCGTGCCACCGGGTTGTCTTCGAGGATCAGGACCTTCACGGCCATGGTTGGTTCTCCGCTGCGCTGAGGAATGCTAGCGCAGATACAGATGCGAAAACACCCGTATGCACTCAGAAACATGGCCTGAGCGGTCCCTCTTGCGGGGGAGGCGCGGCCCAGGGGCCCGGCGCACCGGGCCGCCCGCGCGCATTCGCCGCAGGCCCGCGCTTCAGGCGTTGGTCAGCACCACCTTGCCCATCACCTGGCGCTGGCCCATCAGCGCATAGGCGTCCAGCACGCGTGCCATCGGCAGCACCTGGTGGATGACGGGTTTGACCTTGCCTTGTGCATACCAGGCCAGCAACTCACCGATGCCCTGGGCATAGCGCGCCGGCTCGCGGCGCGCGAAGTCGCCCCAGAACACGCCCACGATGGACGCGCCCTTGAGCAGCGCCAGGTTCAATGGCAGCGCGGGAATGCTGCCGAGCGCGAAACCGATGACGAGGTAGCGCCCGCGCCAGGCGATGCTGCGGAAGGCCGGCTCGGCCAGGTCGCCGCCCACGGGGTCGTAGACGATGTCCACGCCCTGGCCGTTGGTGGCGGCCTTGAGTGCGTCGCGAAGGTTCTCGCGCGTGTAGTTGATGGCCAGGTCAGCGCCGATGCGCTGGACCAGCGCGGCCTTGTCGTCGCTGGACACCCCGGCGATCACGCGCGCCCCGGCGGCCTTGGCGATCTGCACCGCGGCCGTGCCCACGCCGCCTGCGGCGCCCAGCACCAGAACGGTCTGCCCTGCCTTCAATTCGCCGCGGTCCATCAGCGCGTGGTGCGAGGTGCCATAGGTGAAAGCGAAGGCCGCGCCGTCTTCAAAGGGCATGGCCTCGGGCAACTTCATCACCCGGTTGGCGGGCGCGATGGCATGGGTGCCGAAGCCGCCCCAGGCGCCGAGTGCCGCCACCCGGTCGCCCACCGCCACCTGGGTGACGCCCGGGCCCACCGCTTCCACCACGCCGGCATATTCCGACCCCGGCACGAAGGGCATCGGCGGCTTCACCTGGTACTTGTTGGCCACGGTGAGCAGGTCGGGGAAGTTCAGGCTGGCTGCGCGAACGGCAATGCGCAGTTCTCCGGCCGCGGGCTCGGGCGTGGGCCATTCCTTCCACTGCAGCGATTCAACACCGGTGGGGTTCTCGCACAGCCAGCCTTGCATGTCCTGTCTCCGTGTTCGTGGTGGTGGTCGGCCATGATAGGCAGCGCGCACGCGCCCCGGCGTCGCCGGGGTGACGAAATCAGGGGCCGCTCGAGGCCGCTGCCTACAATCACCCTCCATGCGCATCCTCATCGCCAACGACGACGGCTACCTGGCCCCCGGCATTGCCGCGCTGGTGCAGGCCTGCCAGGGGCTGGGCGAAATCGAAGTGATCGCGCCCGAAGCCAACGCCAGCGGCACGTCCAACGCGCTGACGCTGAACCGGCCGCTGTCGGTGTTTGAAGCCAACGGCGAAGCGCAACGCGGCTTCAAGGTGGTGAACGGCACGCCGTCGGACTGTGTTCACGTGGCACTCACCGGCCTGCTGGCGCGTCGCCCCGACCTGGTGCTGTCGGGCATCAACAACGGCGCCAACATGGGCGATGACACGCTGTACTCCGGCACCGTGGCTGCGGCGATGGAGGGCTACCTGTTCGGCATCCCGGCGATTGCGTTTTCTCAGGTGGAAAAAGGTTGGGGGCACCTGGACGCCGCCGCGCGCACGGCACGCGAGGTGGTGAACGCGGTGCTGGCCGCCCCGCCGGTTGTCGGGCCCTGGTTGTTGAACGTGAACATCCCCAACCGTGCCGATGCACCCAGCCTGCCGCGTGTGGTGACGCGCCTGGGCCGCCGGCACGCCAGCGAACCGGTCATACGCGCCACCAACCCGCGCGGCGAGCCCATCTACTGGATCGGCCCCGCCGGCATGGCGCGCGACGGTGGTGAAGGCACCGACTTTCACGCCACCGCCAACGGCCGCGTGTCCATCACCCCGCTGCAGGTGGACCTGACACAGCACGACGCCATGGCGGGCTGGGCCCAGCGTCTGGGCATCGAATGAGCGGATCCGGCACCGGCCGCGGCGCGCGCTTCCCCTTGCCGCTGGACCGTGTGAAGGCCGCCACCGGCAGCGGCTCGCGCGAGTTGCTGCGCCCGCAGCGCCCGCTGCAGCACGCCGCCCAGCACGCCCAGGGCGCCGCGCGCCAGGGCGCGCCGGTTGGCGTGGGCCTGGACTCGGCGGCCGTGCGCCAGCGAATGGTGCAGCGCCTGCGCGAGCAGGGCGTGCAGAACGAAGCGCTGCTGGCCGCCTTCGCTGCGGTGCCGCGCCACCATTTTGTGGACAGCGCCCTGGTGGGCCAGGCCTATGAAGACACCAGCCTGCCCATCGGGCATGGCCAGACCATTTCCAAGCCGTCGGTCGTGGCGCGCATGATCGAGTTGCTGCTGGCCGGCGCCAACGCGCGGCAGCGCGGGCACCTGGGCCGCACGCTGGAAGTCGGTACCGGCTGCGGCTACCAGGCGGCGCTGCTGGCCGCGCTGTCACCCAGCGTGATCAGCATCGAACGCGTGGGGCCGCTGCACGACAAGGCCCGCGCCAACATCACCGCACCCTGGCGCGCCCGCGTGCGCCTGGTCCATGGGGACGGCATGTTGGGCCATGGCCCCCATGCGCCCTACGACAGCATCATCGCCGCTGCAGGCGGGGAACAACTTCCGCCCGCCTGGCTGGACCAGTTGGCGGTGGGCGGCCGTCTGGTGGCGCCGGTGCAAAGCGAACGCGGCGGCGGCCAGGTGCTGCTGGTGGCCGACCGCAACGAACAAGGGATAACGCGCCAGCTTTACGAAGCAGTGATGTTCGTCCCCCTAAAATCAGGCCTCGCATGAAACAAGCTGATCGATATCGACGAGGTCCGGGCTTGCGCCTGGCCGGCGCCTTCCTGCTGGCGGCCCTGGTGGTGCTGGCGGGTTGCGCGTCGCCCAACCACCGTGCACCGGTGGAAGAGCGCGGGCCTGGCAGCGCACGGGTGACCACCCCGGCCGCCGCCACGGCACCGGCCGAACCGGCACGGCCGCCCGCCGGCATCGAAAACCTGGGCAAGCCTGGCTACTACCAGGTGAAGCCAGGCGACACGCTGATCAAGGTGGGCCTGGAGTCCGGCCAGGGCTGGCGCGACCTGCAGCGCTGGAATGGCATCGACAACCCCAACCTCATCGAAGTGGGCCAGGTGCTGCGCGTGGTGCCGCCGGGGGTGGACCCCAGTGCGCCGGCCCCGCGGCCGGTGACCACCGCCAAGGTGGAGACGCGGCCGCTGGAGCCGCGCCCTGCAGCCGCTTCGGCGTCGGCCAGCCCTGTGGCCCCGGCGCCGGTGGCCGCTTCCGCCCCGCCCCCGCCGCCACCGCCGGCCCCCGTCGCCGCGGCACCGCGTGACGCCGACGACGACATCAACTGGATGTGGCCGGCCAACGGCGCGGTGGTGGGCCCCTTCGACGACCCACGGGTCAAGGGCCTGGTCATTGGCGGCAAGGCGGGCGACCCGGTCATGGCCGCGGCCGATGGCCGGGTCATCTATGCGGGCTCCGGCATCCGGGGCTATGGCAACCTGGTCATCGTCAAGCACAACACCAACTACCTCACCGCCTACGGCCACAACCAGACCTTGCTGGTGAAGGAAGACCAGGTGGTGCGCCGCGGCCAGAAGATCGCGGAGATGGGCTCGAGCGATGCCGAGCGGGTTCAGTTGCATTTTGAGATCCGCCGCCAGGGCAAGCCGCTGGACCCGGCGAAGTTGCTGCCACAGCGATAAAAAGGGGATGGCAGAGCGGCCGGCGCGTGCGAGACTTCCGCCACACGCCCCAGCACACTGCCATGCCGCGCCGAACCGACCCATCTTCACCGCCGTCCGCGGCAGCCGCCGCGTCGCGTGTGAACGACGTGACGTCGGCGCTGGAGTCGGCGCCACAGCATCCGTTCAGTTTGCAGGGTGATGGCGCTGCGCTGGACGGCGATGCCGATGCACCCGCCGTGCCGGCCGACATCAATGCCGGTGAGCCCGAATCCGGCAACACCCTGCAGGCCTACCTGCGCGACATCCGCCGCGCGCCGCTGTTCACCCCGCAGGAGGAGTACGACACCGCGCTGAAGGTGCGCGCGGGCGACTTTGCGGCCCGCCAGCAAATGATCGAGCGCAACCTGCGCCTGGTGGTGAGCATTGCCAAAAACTACCTGGGCCGGGGCCTGCCCATGCCCGACCTCATCGAAGAGGGCAACCTGGGCCTGATGCACGCCATCGCCAAGTTCGAGCCTGAACGGGGCTTTCGCTTTTCCACCTACGCGTCCTGGTGGATCCGCCAGTCGGTGGAGCGGGCCATCATGCACCAGGCCCGTCTGGTGCGGCTGCCGGTGCATGTGGTGCGGGAACTGAACCAGGTGCTGAAGGCGCGTCGCCTGCTGGAGACTGCCCGGGTGCACGAAGGCCGCAGCGCCGAGCGCCCGGTGGCCGCCGAGGAGGTGGCGGCCCACCTGGGCCGGCCGGTGCAGGAAGTGGCTGAGTTGCTCAGTTATGCCGAACAGCCCGCGTCGCTGGACGCGCCGCTGGACCGCGAGGCCGGTGAAAGCCTGCTGGACACCACCGTGGACGACCAGGCCACCGACCCGATGGGCCTGACGCTCAGCCACGAGGTGGTGCAATTGCTGGAGAGCGGCCTGTCCGAGCTGAACGAGCGGGAACGTGAAGTGCTGGCTGGCCGCTACGGGCTGAACGACCGCGAGGCGCAGACCCTGGAAGACCTGGCCTCCCAGCTGGGCCTGACCCGCGAGCGCATCCGCCAGATTCAGCAGGAAGCGCTGGCCAAGCTGAAGCGGCGCATGGCGCGCCAGGGCATCGACCGCGATTCGCTGTTCTAGCCGGCGCCTCCAGGCGCGCCGGGTGGTCGCACCGATAATCGGTGCATGGCAGACAACAAGGAATGGCTGCAGGTCGATTCACTCGACCTGGAAGCCCAGGGCGTGGCCCGCAACGCCGAAGGCAAGGTGGTCTTCATCGAAGGTGCGTTGCCCGGTGAGCGGGTGCAGGCCCAGGTGCACCGGGGCAAGAAGCAGTGGGAGCAGGGCGTGGTCACTGCCATCGGGCGCGAAAGCGCCCAGCGTGTGCGCCCGGGCTGCCCGCACTTCGGCCTGCACGCGGGCGCTTGCGGCGGCTGCAAGATGCAGCACCTGCATGCCAGCGCCCAGGTCGCGGTGAAACAGCGGGTGCTGGAAGACAACCTGGCCCACTTGGCCAAGGTGAAGGCCGAACGGGTGCTGCGACCCATCGAAGGGCCCACCTGGGGCTACCGCTTCCGCGCCCGGCTGTCGGTGCGGCACGTGGCCAAGAAGGGCACGGTGTTGGTGGGCTTTCACGAGCGCAAGTCGCGCTATGTGGCCGACATGCAGGTGTGTCCGGTGCTGCCGCCGGCGGTCAGCGCCATGCTGATGCCGCTGCGCGATTTGATCGGTTCCATGGACCAGCGCGACCGCCTGCCGCAAATTGAACTGGCTGTGGGCACCTCCGCCACGGCGTTGGTCCTGCGCCACCTGGAGCCGCTGACCGACGCCGACCTGCTGCGCCTGCGCGACTTTGCACGCCAGCACGGCGTTCAGTGGTGGCTGCAGCCCAAGGGCCCGGACACCGTGGCGCTGTTGGACGTGGGCGGGACGGAACTGGCCTACACGCTGCCGGAATTCGGCCTGCGCATGCCCTTCAAGCCCACCGACTTCACCCAGGTGAACCACGAGATCAACACCGTGCTGGTTGGCCGCGCTGTGCGCCTGCTGGCGCCTGACATGCATGAGCGGGTGATCGACTGGTTCTGCGGCCTGGGCAACTTCACGCTGCCGCTGGCCACGCACGCGAAGCAGGTGCTGGGCATCGAAGGCAGCGAGGTGCTGGTGGCCCGGGCGCGCGACAACGCCAAGCTGAACGGTCTGGCCGATCGCACCACATTCGCCGCGCGCAATCTGTTCGAGATCGACGCCGACACGCTGGTGGCCCAGGGCCGTGCCGACAAGTGGCTGGTGGACCCCCCGCGCGAAGGGGCCTTCGCGCTGGCCAAGGCGCTGGCCGACCTGCACCAGGCGCCGCGCACCGACTGGCAGCCGCCGAAGCGCATCGTTTACGTCAGCTGCAACCCGGCCACCCTGGCGCGCGACGCCGGCCTGCTGGTGCACCAGGGCGGCTACACCTGCAGCGCGGCCGGGGCGGTGAACATGTTCCCGCACACCGCGCACGTGGAGAGCGTGGCGGTGTTCGACCGGGCATGAAAAAGCCCCGCCGGGGCGGGGCTTGCGAGGCAGGGGGCAGGGCGCTTATTCGCGCTCGCCGCCGAAGATGCCCAGCAGCGACAGCAAGCTCTGGAACACGTTGTAGATGTCCAGGTAGATGGCCAGCGTGGCGCTGATGTAGTTGGTCTCGCCGCCGTCGATCACGCGCTTCAGGTCATAGACCATGAAGGCCGAGAAGATGCCGATGGCCATCACGCTGACGACCAGCATCAGTGCCGACGATTGCAGGAACACGTTCACCAGGCCGGCCACCAGCAGCACGATGGCGCCGACGAACAGGAACTTGCCCATGTTGGACAGGTCGCGCTTGATCACCGAGGCCAGCGAGGCCATGGCGAAGAACACCGCGGCCGTGCCGCCGAAGGCCGTCATCACCAGCGAGGAGCCGTTCTTGAAGCCCAGCACCATCGCCAGCAGGCGCGACAGCATCAGGCCCATGAAGAAGGTGAAGGCCAGCAGCACCGCCACGCCAGCGGACGACTCCTTGGTCTTCTCGATCGCGAACATGAAGCCGAAGGCACCCACCAGGAACAGGCCGATGCTCATGCCCGTGCCCAGCTGGTTCAGGATGCCGGTGGAAACGCCCACCCAGGCGCCCAGCACCGTGGGCACCATCGACAGCGCCAGCAACCAGTAGGTGTTGCGCAGCACCCGATTGCGCTGCGCTGCCAGCGCGCCAGAACCGGCATAGCCGGAAGCGGTTTGCAGGCTGTGTTCCATGTGAGAACCTCCGTTGTGAAGCAGTAAGGGACGCGGACTGCGACCCGAAGACCGATTCTAAGTTCCCCCCACCTGGCGCCACGGGTACATTTCCCGGCCGCTGCCAGGGTGGCTGGCTTGGCTACAGTTCACGCTTCGCCTTCCCAAACTGCCTTCGAACCGACCCACCATGAAGACCAAACCCGAAATCACCCTGGACGACGCGGCCCGCGTCGGCGCGGCTGCGCTGGCCGAAGCGCAGGCCAACCGCTGGGCCGTCACGATTGCCGTGGTGGACGATGGCGGCCACCTGCTGTGGCTGCAGCGCATGGACGGGGTGCCGCCGATCTCGGCCCACATCGCCCCTGCCAAGGCCCGCACCGCGGCGCTGGGCCGGCGTGAGAGCAAGATCTACGAAGACCTCATCAACCAGGGCCGGGTGTCCTTCCTCAGCGCGCCCGAACTGGAAGGCATGCTCGAGGGCGGTGTCCCCATCCTGGTGAACGGGCAGTGCGCCGGCGCCGTGGGTGTGAGCGGCGTGAAGAGCGTCGAGGACGCGCAGATCGCCCGCGCCGGCATCGCTGCGCTGGGGATTTGAATACGGGTTCACCCCAGATCAACAGGGTGGGCGGGCTATAATTCCGCGGTTTACCCGCCAACACAGCCGCCCCCCGCGAAACTCCCTCGTCGGTTTCCCCCGTGGTCTTCGAAGTGCCCCCAGCGCCCGGCCAGAGCATGGCCTGACGGGCGCCCACAGGGACGCGGAGCTGGGTGCGCAAGAACCGGAGTTTCCCTTTGCTGCCCGTCCTGCCCCCCGCCATCCTTGCCCTTGCAGATGGCACGGTCTTTCAAGGTACGTCCATCGGCAACGCGGGCCACACGGTGGGTGAGGTGGTGTTCAACACCGCGCTCACCGGCTACCAGGAAATCCTCACCGACCCGAGCTACTGCCGGCAGATCGTCACGCTGACCTACCCGCACATCGGCAACTACGGCGTCAACGAGGAAGACGTGGAGGCCACCAAGGTCCACGCCGCTGGCTTGATCATCAAGGACCTGCCAGCCCGCCTTTCCAACTTTCGCGCCACGATGTCGCTGGGGCAGTACCTGCAGCGCGAAGGCACGGTGGCCATTGCGAACATCGACACCCGACGCCTGACGCGCGTGCTGCGCAGCACGGGCGCGCAGAACGGCTGCATCAGCACCTTCGCGGCCGGCCACACCGTCACCCCCGCCGAAATCGACGCCGCCATCGCCCGTGCGAAGGCCGCCCCCAGCATGGCCGGGCAGGACCTGGCGCAGGTGGTCAGCGTGAAGGAACCCTACAGCTGGCATGAAACGGAATGGCAGCTGGGCCTGGGCTACGGCCGCCAGGAGCAGCCGCGCTTTCACGTGGTGGCCTATGACTTCGGCGTGAAGCGCAACATCCTGCGCATGCTGGCCAGCCGTGGCTGCCGCGTCACCGTGATGCCGGCCTGGGCTTCGGCCGCTGAAGTGCGCAAGCACAAGCCTGACGGCGTGTTCCTGTCCAACGGGCCCGGCGACCCCGAACCCTGCGACTACGCCATTGCCGCGGCGCGCGAGCTCATCGACAGCGGCGTGCCCACCTTCGGCATCTGCCTGGGCCACCAGATCATGGCGCTGGCCTCGGGCGCCAAGACCTTCAAGATGAAGTTCGGCCACCACGGCGCCAACCACCCGGTGAAGGACCTGGACTCGGGACGCGTGTCCATCACCAGCCAGAACCACGGCTTCGCGGTGGACGAGAAAACGCTGCCCGCCAACCTTCGCCCCACGCACATCAGCCTGTTCGACGGCACGCTGCAGGGCCTGGCCCGCACCGACAAACCCGCGTTCTGCTTCCAGGGCCACCCCGAAGCGTCACCCGGCCCCCACGACATTGCCTACCTGTTCGACCGCTTCACGAGCCTGATGGCGGAGAAGAAGAATGCCTAAGCGCCAAGACCTGAAAAGCATCCTCATCATCGGGGCCGGCCCGATCATCATCGGCCAGGCCTGCGAGTTCGACTACTCCGGCGCCCAGGCCTGCAAGGCGCTGCGCCAGGAGGGCTACAAGGTCATCCTGGTCAACAGCAACCCGGCGACCATCATGACCGACCCGGAGATGGCCGATGTGACCTACATCGAGCCCATCACCTGGCCGGTGGTGGAAAAGATCATCGCCAAGGAGCGGCCGGACGCCATCCTGCCCACCATGGGCGGGCAGACCGCGCTGAACTGCGCGCTGGACCTGCACAAGCACGGCGTGCTGCAGAAGTACGGCGTGGAGATGATCGGTGCGAATGAGAAGGCCATCGAAAAGGCCGAAGACCGCCTGAAGTTCAAGGACGCGATGACCAGCATCGGCCTGGAATCGGCCAAGAGCGGCATTGCGCATTCCATGGAAGAAGCCTGGACGGTGCAAAAGCGCATCCAGGCCGACATCGGTGGCACCGGCTTCCCGATGGTCATCCGCCCCAGCTTCACCCTCGGCGGCACCGGCGGCGGCATCGCCTACAACCCGGAAGAGTTCGAGGAAATCTGCAAGCGCGGGCTGGACCTTTCGCCCACCAACGAACTGCTGATCGAAGAAAGCCTGATCGGCTGGAAAGAGTTCGAGATGGAAGTGGTCCGCGACAAGGCGGACAACTGCATCATCGTGTGCGCCATCGAGAACCTGGACCCCATGGGCATCCACACCGGTGACAGCATCACCGTGGCCCCTGCGCAGACGCTGACCGACAAGGAATACCAGTTGATGCGCAACGCGTCGATCGCGATCCTGCGCGAGATTGGCGTGGACACCGGCGGCAGCAATGTGCAGTTCTCGATCAACCCCAAGAACGGCCGCATGACCGTGATCGAGATGAACCCGCGCGTGTCGCGTTCGTCCGCGCTGGCGTCCAAGGCCACCGGTTTCCCGATCGCCAAGATCGCCGCCAAGCTGGCCGTGGGCTACACGCTGGACGAGTTGCGCAACGACATCACCGGCGGCGCCACGCCGGCCAGCTTCGAGCCCAGCATCGACTATGTGGTCACCAAGATCCCGCGCTTCGCGTTCGAGAAGTTCCCGGCCGCCGACCCGCACCTGACCACGCAGATGAAGAGCGTGGGTGAGGTCATGGCCATGGGCCGTACCTTCCAGGAAAGCTTCCAGAAGGCACTGCGCGGGCTGGAAACCGGCATCGACGGCCTGAGCGAACGCAGCACCGACCGCGAGGAAATCGTCGAGGAGATGGGCGAGCCCGGCCCCGAGCGCATCCTGTACGTGGGCGACGCTTTCCGCATCGGCATGACGCTGGAAGAGATCTTCGACGAAACCGCCATCGACCCCTGGTTCTTGGCCCAGATCGAAGAAATCATCTCCACCGAAAAGCAGTTGCAGGGCCGCACGCTGTCATCTCTGACTGCCGCTGAGTTGCGCTACGTGAAGGCCAAGGGCTTTTCCGACCGCCGCCTGGCCAAGCTGCTGGGCACCAACCAGCACGAGGTGCGCAATGCGCGCTGGGCGCTGAAGGTGCGGCCGGTCTACAAGCGGGTGGACACCTGCGCGGCCGAGTTCGCCACGCAGACGGCCTACATGTATTCCAGCTACGACGAGGAATGCGAGGCAGCGCCCACGAACAAGAAGAAGATCATGGTGCTGGGCGGCGGGCCCAACCGCATCGGCCAGGGCATTGAATTCGACTACTGCTGCGTGCACGCGGCGCTGGCCATGCGCGAGGACGGGTACGAGACCATCATGGTCAACTGCAACCCGGAAACCGTGTCCACCGACTACGACACCAGCGACCGCCTGTACTTCGAGCCCGTCACGCTGGAAGACGTGCTGGAAATCGTGGACAAGGAAAAGCCCGTCGGCGTGATCGTGCAGTACGGCGGCCAGACCCCGCTGAAGCTGGCGCTGGACCTGGAACGCAACGGCGTGCCCATCATCGGCACCACGCCCGACAGCATCGACATCGCCGAGGACCGCGAGCGCTTCCAGCAACTGCTGCACAAGCTGGGCCTGAAGCAGCCGCCCAACCGCACAGCGCGCACCGAAGACCAGGCCATCGCCCTGGCCAACGAGATCGGCTACCCGTTGGTGGTTCGCCCCAGCTATGTGCTGGGCGGCCGCGCAATGGAAATCGTGCACGGCGACAAGGACCTGGAGCGCTACATGCGCGAAGCGGTTCGTGTCTCCGAAAAGAGCCCGGTGCTGCTGGACCGCTTCCTCGACGACGCCATCGAGGTGGACGTGGACTGCATCAGCGACGGCACCGACGTGATGATCGGCGGCATCATGGAACACATTGAGCAGGCCGGCGTCCACTCGGGCGACTCGGCCTGTTCGCTGCCGCCTTATTCACTGCCGGCCAAGCTGCAGGACGAACTGCGCCGCCAGGCCACCGTGATGGCCAAGGCCCTGGGCGTGGTGGGCCTGATGAACACCCAGTTCGCGATCCAGGGCGAGGGCGACGAGCGCACGGTGTACGTGCTGGAAGTGAATCCGCGCGCATCGCGCACCGTGCCCTATGTCAGCAAGGCCACGGGCCAGCCGCTGGCCAAGATCGCGGCGCGCTGCATGGCGGGCCAGAAGCTCAAGGACCAGAAGGACCGCAATGGCAGGCGCTGGGCAGAGGTCATCCCGCCGTACTTCAGCATCAAGGAAGCGGTGTTCCCGTTCAACAAGTTCCCGGGCGTGGACCCCATCCTGGGGCCGGAGATGCGCTCCACCGGCGAGGTGATGGGCGTGGGCACCGCCTTCGGCGAGGCCATGCTCAAGAGCCAACTGGGCGCCGGCTCACGCCTGCCCACCAAGGGCACGGTGGTCATCTCGGTGAAGACCGGCGACAAGGACCGTGCGGTGAAGGTGGCGTCCGACCTGGTGGACCTGGGCTTCAACGTGGTGGCCACCAAGGGCACAGCGGCAGCCATCGCGGCCGCGGGCGTGCCGGTGAGGGTGGTGAACAAGGTGAAGGACGGCCGGCCACACATCGCGGACATGGTGAAGGCCGGCGAGATCCAACTGGTGTTCACCACCGTGGACGAAACCCGCACCGCGATCGCGGATTCCCGTTACATCCGCACCGCGGCCCTGGCCAACCGGGTCACTTACTACACCACCATGGCCGGCTGCGAAGCGGCCACCGAAGCGCTGAAGCACCAGGACGACCTCACCGTGGTGTCGCTGCAGGAACTGCACGCCGAACTGGGCTGACGCGGCCCGCTAGAATTCGCTTCCATTGAATCCGCCGCCGCTGGCCCGCCAAGGCCACCGGGCGGCGGATTGGTTTTTTCAGGAGGGCCCATGGCCACCGTACCCCTTACCAAACGCGGCGCCGAGAAGTTGAAGGAAGAACTGCACCGGCTGAAGACCGTGGAGCGCCATGCGGTGATCCAGGCCATCGCCGAAGCGCGCGCCCAGGGCGACCTGAGCGAAAACGCCGAGTACGACGCCGCCAAGGACAAGCAGGGCTTCATCGAAGGCCGCATCCTGGAAATCGAAGGCAAGATGGCGGCGGCTCAGATCATCGACCCCAGCACGCTGGACGCCGGTGGCCGCGTGGTCTTCGGCGCCACCGTGGACCTGGAAGAAGAAAGCAGCGGCCAGGCCGTCACCTACCAGATCGTGGGCGACGACGAAGCCGACCTGAAGCAGGGCCTGATTTCCATCAGCAGCCCGATCGCGCGTTCGATGATCGGCAAGGAAGCCGGCGACGTGGCCGAGGTGCAGGCGCCGGGCGGCGTGAAGCGCTACGAAATCGTCGAGGTGCGCTACGTCTGAGGGGCTGGCCGAACGGCTGCGCCGCCTGTTGCCGGCGCTGTGGGCCGGCGTGCTGCTGGCGGTGGCCACCCTGGCCACGCCGGCCCCCTTTGCCACCCTGGCGCGCGCCGACGCCGGCCGGGTGGTGGGCCACATCTTTGTGCGCGAGGCCTGGCTGAGCCTGGTGCTGGCGGTGCTGCTGCTGGCCATGGAGCGGGGCCGGGCCCGGCAGGCGGCCGACAGCGGCCAGGGTTCCCAGTTCAGCACCGAGATGCTGTTGGTGCTGGGCACGGTGTTCTGCACCGTGGCGGGCTACTTTGGAACGCAGCCGCTGATGGCGGCGGCGCGGGCCGGGCAGGGGGCTTTCAGCTTTGGCCAGTTGCACGGCATCAGCTTCGGCCTGTTCGGCCTGAAAATTCTTCTGGTGGTGACGCTCGCCTGGCGGGCAACCAAGCCGGCGGGTACAGCGCTCAGGCCGACTGGGCCTTCTTCTTGACGCTGGCCGTGCGTTCCTTGGCGCGCTTGATGCTGCCGCCCGCGGTGACGCGCTGGTTGCCCAGCACCCGCACCTTCTTCACCTGGGGCCGGTGGTTGGGGCTTTTGGAGAACTTCACGATCTTCACGATCTTGGGCCCGCGCATGCGGTCTTCGTCCGCTTCGGCCTTCTCCTTGTCGGCCAGCGGGCGCCACAGCACCAGCAGCTTGCCGATGTGCTGCACCGGTGCGGCGCTGCACTGCTCGGCCAGGCTGGCCAGCAGGGCCTCGCGGTCGGCGCGCACGTCACTGAAAACACGCACCTTGATCAGCCCATGGGCCTTCAGCGCGCCTTCCACTTCCTTCAGCACGCCGGCGGTCAGGCCGTCGGCGCCGATCATCACCACCGGGTCCAGGTGATGGGCGTCGCCTCGGTGCTGTTTGCGCTGGGCGGGGGTCAGGGTCAGGGCTGTCATCTTCGTATTATCGTCGCCCCATGAAGTTCAACACCAAGAGCAAGAAGGTCAACAAGGCGTGGCTGCACGACCACATCAACGACCCCTACGTGCGCCTGGCGCAAAAAGAGGGCTACCGCGCCCGCGCCGCCTACAAGCTGAAGGAAATCGACGAGACCCTGCACCTGATCCACCCGGGCCAGTTGGTGGTGGACCTGGGTTCGGCGCCCGGCGCCTGGAGCCAGTACCTGCGCCGGCGTTTCGCGCCCAAGGTGGCGGGTGCGGGCGGCGCCGCGGTGGGTGAACTGGACGGCTGCCTGATCGCGCTGGACATCCTGCCCATGGAGCCCATCGAGGGCGTGCAGTTCATCCTGGGCGATTTCCGCGAGGACGCGGTGATGGCCCAACTGGCCACCGCGTTGGGCGGCCGCCAGGCCGATCTGGTGGTGTCGGACATGGCGCCCAACCTGTCGGGCATTGAATCGGCCGACGCGGCCCGCATCGCTCACCTGATCGAGCTGGCCATGGAATTCTGTGCCCGGCACATGAAGCCCCAGGGCGCCCTGGTGGTGAAGGCCTTCCACGGCAGCGGCTACAGCCAGCTGGTGGAAGGTTTCAAGCGCCAATTTCGTGTTGTGAAACCCATCAAGCCCAAGGCGTCACGTGACAAATCGTCTGAAACCTTTCTGGTGGGCATCGGTCTGAAGGCGCAGTGAGCGAAAACTGGCCCTCACGCCGCGGCGCCAGCGGTGGAATAACACGCAGGAACCCCTTGCAAGTCAATGATTTGCAAACAGTCGCGCCGACTTGAGAGGTCTAGAATCATCCCCATCTGACACCTGGGTGCGTGCAGACGCCTTTTCGGGCCTGCATGCCGGGTGAGTCGGATGTGGCAAAAGGAGCCGCAGTGAACAATCAATGGTTTTCCAAGATCGCTGTCTGGCTGGTGATCGCGCTGGTGCTTTTCACCGTGTTCAAGCAGTTCGATCGCGGCGTGACGCAGGGCTCCAACCTCGGTTATTCCGAGTTCCTGGAGGAAGTGCGTTCCAAGCGCATCAAGCAGGTCACGCTGCAGGAAGGCAATGGCGGCACCGAGATCATCGCGCTGACCACCGACGACAAGCGGGTGCGCTCCACGGCCACCTACCTGGATCGCGGCCTGGTGGGTGACCTGATCAACAACGGCGTGAAGTTCGACGTCAAGCCGCGTGAAGAGCCCTCGCTGCTGATGAGCATCCTGATCAGCTGGGGCCCGATGCTGCTGCTGATCGGCGTGTGGGTGTACTTCATGCGCCAGATGCAGGGCGGCGGCAAGGGCGGCGCCTTCAGTTTCGGCAAGAGCCGCGCGCGCATGCTCGACGAGAGCAACAACACCGTCACCTTCGCCGACGTGGCCGGCTGCGACGAGGCCAAGGAAGAGGTGAAGGAACTGGTGGACTTCCTGAAGGATCCGCAGAAGTTCCAGAAGCTGGGCGGGCGCATCCCGCGCGGCGTGCTGATGGTGGGCCCCCCGGGCACCGGCAAGACCTTGCTGGCCAAGGCGATTGCGGGCGAGGCCAAGGTGCCGTTTTTCAGCATCTCGGGTTCCGACTTCGTTGAAATGTTCGTCGGCGTGGGCGCGGCCCGCGTGCGCGACATGTTCGAGCAGGCCAAGAAGAGCGCACCCTGCATCATCTTCGTCGACGAAATCGACGCCGTGGGACGCCACCGTGGTGCTGGCCTGGGCGGCGGCAACGACGAGCGCGAGCAGACCCTGAACCAGATGCTGGTGGAGATGGACGGCTTCGAGACCAACCTCGGCGTCATCGTGATGGCCGCCACCAACCGGCCCGACATCCTGGACCCCGCGCTGCTGCGCCCGGGCCGTTTCGACCGCCAGGTCTATGTCACGCTGCCCGACATCCGCGGCCGTGAGCAGATCCTGAACGTGCACATGCGCAAGGTGCCCATCGGCCAGGACATCAAGGCCGACATCCTGGCGCGCGGCACCCCGGGTTTTTCCGGCGCCGACCTGGCCAACCTGGTGAACGAAGCTGCGCTCTTTGCCGCGCGCCGCAATGGCCGCGTGGTGGAGATGATCGACTTCGAGCGCGCCAAGGACAAGATCATGATGGGCACCGAGCGCAAGTCCATGGTGATGGACGAGAACGAGCGCCGCAACACCGCCTACCACGAAGCCGGCCACGCCCTCATCGGCCGCCTGCTGCCCAAGCTGGACCCGGTGCACAAGGTCACCATCATCCCGCGCGGGCGCGCTCTGGGGGTCACGCTGTCGCTGCCCGAGCGCGACCGCTACAGCTACGACCGCGAATACATGCTCAACAGCATCAGCATGCTGTTCGGCGGGCGCATTGCGGAAGAGGTGTTCATGAACCAGATGACCACCGGCGCTTCCAACGACTTCGAACGGGCCACCCACATGGC
This sequence comes from Burkholderiales bacterium JOSHI_001, assembly GCA_000244995.1. NCBI lineage: Bacteria > Pseudomonadati > Pseudomonadota > Betaproteobacteria > Burkholderiales > Burkholderiales bacterium JOSHI_001. Next base: position 2,723,969 of record CM001438.1, read on the forward strand.
ACGCGACATGGTCACCCGCTACGGCATGAGCGAAGCCCTGGGCCCCATGGTCTATGCCGAGAACGAGGGCGAGGTGTTCCTGGGCCGCTCGGTCACCAAGACCACCAGCATGTCCGAGGACACGATGCAGAAGGTGGACATCGAGGTGCGCCGCATCATCGATGAGCAGTACGGCATCGCCCGCAAGCTGATCGAAGACAACAAGGACAAGATGCACGCCATGGCCACCGCGCTGCTGGAATGGGAAACCATCGACGTGGAGCAACTGGACGACATCATGTCCGGCAAGCCGCCGCGCCCGCCCAAGGACTGGACGCCGCCCTCTGGCAACAAGCCCAGCGGCCCGGCCAGCCCGGTCAGCGCCGACGGCGCGCCCGCTCCGGTGGCCTGACCGGCCGGTTTTCCTCCCACCTGCGGGGCCTGGACATCCAGGCCCCGTTTGCTTGCACCGCCCCAGCGCATGAGCTTGCATTGGCAGACTGCCCGCTACCGCATCCCGCTGGCCCGGCCGCAGGTGATGGGCATCGTCAACGTCACGCCGGACTCTTTTTCCGACGGCGGCCTGCATGCCAGCACCGGCACTGCCTGCGCCCACTGCGACCGCCTGCTGGCCGAGGGCGCGCACATCCTGGACATTGGCGGTGAATCCACCCGCCCCGGCGCGGGCGAGCCCAGCGTGCAGGAAGAGATGGACCGCGTCCTGCCGGTGGTGGCGCATGCCGTCACCCTGGGCCTGCCGGTCAGCGTGGACACCAGCCGGCCAGAAGTGATGCGCGCGGCCCTGGCCCTGGGCGCCGACATCGTGAACGACGTGCGCGCGTTGCAGTGGCCCGGTGCGCTGCAGGCGGTGGCCGAACACCCGTCGGCCGGCCTGTGCCTGATGCACATGCAGGGCCAGCCGCGCTCCATGCAGACCGCGCCCGCCTATGCCGATGTGGTGCAGGACGTGGCCGACTTCCTGCGCCAGCGTGCCGACGCTGTGCGTGCTGCCGGCATCGCGGCCGAGCGCATCACGCTGGATCCGGGCATCGGCTTTGGCAAGACGCCCGAGCACAACTGGACCCTGATGCGAGAACAGCGCCGCCTGCTGGCCCTGGGTTACCCGTTGCTGCTGGGCTGGAGCCGCAAGTCCTCGCTGGGCGCGCTCACCGGCCGGCCAGTGGGCGAACGCCTCGTGGCCAGCGTGGCGGCGGCGCTGGCGGCGGTGCAGCAGGGCGCGCGCATCATCCGCGTGCATGACGTGGCCGCCACGGTGGACGCCCTGAAGGTCTGGGCCGCCAGCGGCCTGGGCGAAAATTGAGAACCGACGACACAAGGACGACTCGACATGGGACGACGCTATTTCGGCACCGACGGCATCCGTGGCACCGTGGGCCAGGCCCCGATCACACCTGATTTCATGCTGCGCCTGGGCCATGCGGTGGGTCGCGTGCTGCGTCGTACCTCGGCCAAGCCCACCGTGCTGATCGGCAAGGACACGCGCATTTCGGGCTACATGATCGAGTCGGCCCTGGAGGCCGGTTTCGCGTCCGCCGGCGTCGACACCCTGCTCACCGGCCCGCTGCCCACACCGGGCATCGCCTACCTCACCCGCGCGCTGCGGCTGGACCTGGGCCTGGTGATCAGCGCGTCGCACAACCCTTACCCGGACAACGGCGTCAAGTTCTTCTCCGCCCAGGGCCAGAAACTGCCCGACGACTGGGAACTGGCGGTGGAAGCCGCGCTGGAAGAGCCGCCCCAGTGGGTGGATTCGGCCAACCTGGGCAAGGCGCGTCGGCTGGAAGACGACCGCGGCCGCTACATCGAGTTCTGCAAGAGCACCATCGGCGCCGACATGACCCTCAAGGGCATGAAACTGGTGATCGACGCCGCCCACGGTGCCGCTTACCACGTGGCGCCCGATGTCTTCCACGAACTGGGCGCCGAAGTCATCACCATCGGCTGCGAACCCAACGGTCGCAACATCAATGACGGCGTGGGCGCCACCGCGCCGGCCGCGCTGGTGGCCGCAGTGAAAGAACATGGCGCCGACTACGGCGTGGCGCTGGACGGCGATGCAGACCGCCTGCAGCTGGTGGACGCCGACGGGCGCTTGTTCAACGGCGACGAACTGCTCTACGTGATGGTGCACGACCGCCTGGCCCAGGGCCAGCGCGTGGAAGGCGCTGTGGGCACGCTGATGACCAACATGGCGGTGGAATTGGCGCTGCGCGACCGCGACATCCCGCTGGTGCGCGCCAAGGTGGGCGACCGTTACGTGCTGGAGGAACTGGCCGCCCGAGGCTGGCTGCTGGGCGGCGAAGGCTCGGGCCACCTGCTGGCGCTGGACAAGCACACCACCGGCGACGGCATCGTCAGCGCCCTGCAGGTGCTGCAGGCCATCCGGCGCAGCGGGGCCAGCCTGGCCGCGCTGCTGGCCAAGGTGACGCTGTTCCCGCAGACCCTGATCAACGTGCGCCTGTCCGGCAACACCGATTGGCGTCAGAACACCCGCCTGGCGGAAGAAACCGCCGCGGTGGAACGGGAACTGGGCCAGCGCGGCCGGGTGCTGATCCGCGCCTCGGGCACCGAACCGGTGCTTCGCGTGATGGTGGAGGCGGCCGAGGCCGAAGTGGCCCAGCGCCTGGCGCGCCGCCTGGCGGACGCTGCGGCCGGCTGAAAACCGTCACCTAAAAAATGACAGCCCAGCGGCTGTCATGTGACACGGCGGCCTGACTGTGACAGCCATGGACAAGGTTTCACAGCGCTGTCATAAACGCTGCCTAGAGTGAGGCCTGTTGCCAACCAACCTCATTCAGGAAGCCATGCTCGAACGTCGATTCGCCCCGGATCTGCCGAAGTTTGCCGCTGCGGTGGTGTTGCTCACCACGGCGTGGCTTGCACAGGCGCAGGACGTCACCGGCGCCGGCGCCACCTTCCCGGCGCCCATCTATGCCAAGTGGGCCGACGCCTACAACAAGGAAACCGGCGCGCGCATCAACTACCAATCGGTGGGCTCGGGCGCCGGCATCAAGCAGATCAAGTCCAAGACGGTCGATTTTGGTGCGTCCGACATGCCCCTGTCGGACGAAGAACTGGCCAAGGACGGCCTGATGCAGTTCCCCACCGTCATCGGCGGCGTGGTGCCGGTCATCAACATCGCCGGTGTGGCCCCGGGCCAGCTGAAGCTGACCGGTCCGCTGCTGGGTGACATCTACCTGGGCAAGATCACCAAGTGGAACGACCCGGCCATCACCGCGCTGAACCCGGGCGTGAGCCTGCCGGCCGCTGAAATTGCCGTGGTGCGCCGTGCCGACGGCTCGGGCACCAGCTTCATCTTCACCAACTACCTGTCCAAGGTGAACCCCGAGTGGAAGGCCAAGGTGGGCGAAGGCACGGCCGTGAACTGGCCCACCGGCACCGGCGGCAAAGGCAACGAAGGCGTGGCCGCCTTTGTGCAACGCCTGCCCAACGCCATCGGCTACGTGGAATATGCCTACGTGAAGCAGAACAAGATGAACTTCGTCCTGCTGCGCAACAAGGACGGCCAGTTCGTCACCCCCACCGACACGGCCTTCAAGGCCGCCGCGGCGGGTGCCGACTGGAGCCGCACCTTCTACCAGGTCACCACCGACCAGCCGGGCAAGGAAGCCTGGCCGCTGAGCAACCCCACCTACATCCTGATGCACAAGGCCCAGGACAAGCCGGTGAACGCGGCCAACACCCTGAAGTTCTTCGACTGGGCCTACAACAAGGGCGACAAGGCCGCCGACGACCTGGACTACGTGCCGCTGCCCGACGCCGTGAAGGCCCTGGTTCGCAAGCACTGGGACAACAACATCAAGGACGCGTCCGGCAAGACCGTGGCGTTCAAGTAAATCTTGCAGCGCCAGCCAGGAGAACCCATGGCCGCGGTTGATTCAGCGCGGGGCTACGCGCCCCTGTCCCGGGCGCAGCCCCATGGCGCGCCACCGGCGCGCCGGCGTGTGGCGCCCTGGGCCGACACGGTGTTTGCCGTGCTGGCCCATGGCGCCGCCTGGCTCACCCTGGCCTTGCTGGTGGGCATCATCCTGTCGCTGGTGGTCGGCGCTGCGCCGGCGATCCAGAAGTTCGGCCTGTCCTTCCTGTGGACCGCACAGTGGGACCCGGTGCAGGAGAAGTTCGGTGGCCTGACCATGATCTACGGCACCGTGGTCACGGCGATCATTGCGCTGGTGATCGCCGTGCCGGTGAGTTTCGGCATCGCGCTGTTCCTCACCGAGTTGTCGCCCAAGTGGCTGAAGCGCCCGCTGGGCACGGCCATCGAACTGTTGGCCGCGGTGCCGTCCATCGTCTATGGCATGTGGGGGCTGATGGTGTTCGGCCCGTTGCTGGCCACCCATGTGCAGCAGCCGCTGCAGAAGGCCTTCAGCGGCTGGCCTTTGCTGGGCGCGCTGTTCTCAGGCCCGCCGGTGGGCATGGGCCTGCTGTCGGCGGGCATCATCCTGTCGATCATGGTCATTCCCTTCATCGCCGCGGTGATGCGCGACGTGTTCGAGGTGACGCCGCCGCTGCTGAAGGAAAGCGCCTACGGCCTGGGCGCCACCACCTGGGAGGTGGTGTCTCAGGTGGTGCTGCCCTACACCAAGACAGGTGTCGTGGGCGGCATCATGCTGGGCCTGGGGCGAGCCCTGGGCGAAACCATGGCGGTGACCTTCGTCATCGGCAACAGCAACCAGCTGGATTCGCTGTCGCTGTTCGCCGCAGCCAACAGCATCACCTCGGCGCTGGCCAATGAATTTGCCGAGGCCGGCGAGGGCCTGCACCAGGCCTCGCTGATCTACCTGGGCCTGGTGCTTTTCTTCATCACCCTGGTCGTGCTCACGCTGTCCAAGCTGCTGTTGGCCCAGCTGAAGAAGAGCGAAGGGACGCGCACATGAATACCGCGACCGCCACCTACGATGCTGGCCGCTTGGCCAAGCACCGTGCGCGCAAGCGCGTCAATGCCATCGCCCTGACGCTGTCGCTGGGTGCCATGGCTTTCGGCCTGGTGTGGCTGGTGTGGATCCTGTTTGAAACCGTGCGCCTGGGACTGGGTGGCCTGAACCTGGCCGTGTTCACCGAGATGACACCGCCGCCCCAGGCTGAAACCGGTGGCTTGGCCAATGCCATCTTCGGCTCGCTGATGATGGTGTCGCTGGCCACCTTGGTGGGCACGCCCATCGGCGTGCTGGCCGGCATCTACCTGGCCGAGTACGGCCAGAAGGCCTGGCTGGGCAGCGTGGTGCGCTTCATCAATGACATCCTGCTGTCGGCGCCGTCCATCGTGATCGGGCTGTTCATCTACTCGGTGTGGGTCGCGCGCATGAAGTCCTTCTCCGGCATTGCCGGCGTGCTGGCGCTGGCGCTGATCGTCATCCCGGTGGTCATTCGCCAGACCGAGAACATGCTGTCGCTGATTCCGAACGCGCTGCGCGAGGCGGCCTATGCGCTGGGCACGCCCAAGTGGAAGGTCATCCTGAGCGTCACGCTGAAGTCGGCGCGTGCCGGCGTGCTGACCGGCATCCTGCTGGCGGTGGCGCGCATCGCGGGTGAAACCGCGCCGCTGCTTTTCACCGCGCTGTCCAACCAGTTCTGGACCGCCAACCTGGGCGAACCCATGGCCAGCCTGCCGGTCACCATCTTCAAGTTCGCGATGAGCCCGTATGAAAACTGGCAGAAGCTGGCCTGGGCCGGCGTCTTCCTGATCACGCTGGGTGTGCTGCTGCTGAACATCGCGGCGCGTGTGCTGTTCAAGAACAAACACTGAAGTCGAAGGGATTTGCCATGGACGCAAGGGTCGACATGCCCAGCACCGAAAAAGCCAAGATATCGGTGCGCAACCTGAACTTCTATTACGGGTCCTTTCACGCGCTGAAAAGCATCAACCTGGACATTCCCGAGCGCAAGGTCACCGCCTTCATCGGGCCATCGGGCTGCGGCAAGAGCACGCTGCTGCGCACCCTGAACCGCATGTTCGAGCTCTACCCCGAACAGCGCGCCGAAGGCGAGATCAACCTGGACGGGCAGAACATCCTCACCAGCAAGGACGACGTGTCGCTGATCCGTGCCAAGGTGGGCATGGTGTTCCAGAAGCCCACGCCGTTTCCGATGAGCATCTACGACAACATCGCCTTCGGGGTGCGCCTGTTCGAGAACCTGCCGCGCGCCGAGATGGACGAGCGGGTGGAATGGGCGCTGCGCAAGGCCGCGCTGTGGACCGAGGTGAAGGACAAGCTGGGCCAGAGCGGCTCGGGCCTGTCGGGCGGCCAGCAGCAGCGGCTGTGCATTGCGCGCGGCATCGCCATCAAGCCCGAGGTGCTGCTGCTGGACGAACCCTGCTCGGCGCTGGACCCCATCTCCACCGGCAAGGTGGAAGAATTGATCCACGAACTGAAGGGCGAGTACACCGTGGCCATCGTCACCCACAACATGCAGCAGGCAGCGCGGGTGTCGGACTACACGGCCTACATGTACCTGGGCGACCTGATCGAGTTCGGCCCCACGGCCGAGCTGTTCATGAAGCCCAAGCGCAAGGACACGGAAGACTACATCACGGGGCGATTCGGATGACAGACAAGCATTTGTCCACGCAGTTCGATGCCGAGCTCAGCGGCATTTCCACCCGCGTGCTGGAGATGGGCGGCCTGGTCGAAGCCCAGGTGGCGCAGGCCATGTACGCCCTGACCAACTTCAGCAGCGAAACCGCCAGCCAGGTGCTGTTGCAGGAGATCAAGGTCAACGAGATGGAGGTCGAGATCGACCGCGACCTGTCCACCATCATTGCCCGGCGCCAGCCCACGGCGCGCGACCTGCGCCTGCTGACGTCGGTGAGCAAGACCATCGGCAACCTGGAACGCGTGGGCGACGAAGCCGCGCGCATTGCGCGCACCGTCCAGCGACTGATGAACGCGGGCGTGTCCAGCCGGCTGCGCCTGCCGGTGGCCGACGTGGGCTTCGAGGCCACGCTGGCCACGGCTTCGCTGCGCAAGGCGCTGGACGCCTTCGCCCGCCTGGACACCCAGGCCGCGCTGGAAGTCATCAAGCAGGACAACCAGATCGACCAGGAATTTGAAGGCCTGATGCGCAAGCTGATCACCTACATGATGGAGGACCCGCGCACGATCTCCGCGTCCATCGACCTGGTGTTTGTGGCCAAGGCGATTGAACGCGTGGGGGACCACGCCAAGAACCTGGCCGAGCAGGTGATCTACATCGTCAAGGGCACCGACGTGCGCCACACGCCGATGGAAACGGTCGAGTCCATCGCCCGCTGACACCCGAGAGGAACTGCAACGATGAGCCGCATCCTGGTGGTTGAAGACGAAGGGGCGATTGCCGAGCTGATGGCCATCAACCTGCGCCACGCCGGCCACGAGGTGACCTTGGCCGCCACCGCCGAGCAGGCCCAGGCCGCGGTGGATGGCCAACTGCCCGACCTGGTGGTGCTGGACTGGATGCTGCCCGGCCAGAGCGGCCTGGCGCTGGCGCGCCGCTGGCGCGGTGACGATCGCACCCGCGCGCTGCCCATCATCATGCTCACCGCGCGCAGCGAAGAGGCCGACAAGCTGGCCGGCCTGGAAGCTGGCGCCGACGACTACCTGACCAAGCCCTTTTCCACCAACGAGCTGATGGCGCGCATCCGGGCCGTGCTGCGCCGCATGGCGCCGCAGGCACTGGACGAAGCGGTGCAGGTGGGTGAACTGCACCTGGACCCGGCCACGCGCCGCGTGTCGCGCGGCGGCACCGAGCTGAAGATCGGGCCAACCGAATTCCGCCTGCTGCATTTCCTGATGAGCCACCCCGAGCGCGTGCACAGCCGTGCGCAGTTGCTGGACCGCGTGTGGGGTGACCACGTCTTCATTGAAGAGCGCACGGTGGACGTGCACGTGAAGCGCCTGCGCGAAGCCCTGACGCCGGCCCAGTGTGCCGGCATGATTGAAACCGTGCGCGGTGCCGGCTACAGGCTCACACAGCAGCAAAGCGCCCACGCGGCAGGTTGAACCCCCGTTGCGATGAACTGGTTCCTGTCGCGCTGGCTGAAGCTGTGCCTGGGTGCGGTGCTGGGGGTGCTGGCCGGCGCCTGGCTGGGCAGCGTGCTTCAGTTGCCGGGAGTGGGCATGGCCGCCGGCGCCGCGCTGGGCCTGGGCCTGGTCACGCTGGCCGACCTGCGGCGTGCGCGGCAGGTCCTGCGCTGGCTGCGCGACCGCCCGGACGAAGCCGGCCCGCGCCCCGGTGGCTTGTGGGGTGAACTGGCCTACCGGGCCGAGAAGGTGTTTCGCCAGCGCAGCCATGAACTGGCCGCCGAGCGCCAGAACCACGCCCAGTTCCTGGCCGCCATCGACGCGTCGCCGAACGGCGTGCTGCTGCTGGACGAACACCAGCACATCGAATGGTGCAACGCCGTGGCGGCGCTGCACCTGGGCCTGGACGCCCAGCGCGACCGTGGCCAGGCGGTGACCAACCTGGTGCGCGCGCCTGGCTTCGTGGCCCAGTTGCAGGGCGCCGACTTCGACAACGCCATCACCCTGAGCCTGCCCGGGCGCGATCTCACCCTGCAAGTGCTGGTGCGGCGCTACGGGCAGCAACGCAGCCTGGTGCTGACGCAGGACGTCACCGAGCGCCTGCGCAGCGAGGCCATGCGGCGCGATTTCGTGGCCAATGTGTCGCACGAGATCCGCTCACCGCTGACCGTGCTGGCGGGCTTTGTCGAAACCATGGCAACGCTGAAGCTCAGCGAAACCGAACGCCAGCGGGTGCTGCAATTGATGCAGCAGCAGACCGACCGCATGCAGACCCTGGTGGCCGATTTGCTGACCTTGGCCCAACTGGAAGGCAGCCCCCGCCCGCCCACCGACCGCTGGGTGCCCTTGGCCGCGCTGCTCGCCAGGGTGCGGGCCGAGGCGCAGGCCTTGTCCGGCGGGCGGCACCAGATCGACATCGACAGCGACAGCGGCGAGGGCCTGGCCCTGGCGGGCAGCGACAGCGAGCTCTACAGCGCCATCGCCAACCTGGTGAGCAACGCCGTGCGCTACACACCCGCGGGCGGCCACATCAGCGCACGTTGGCTGGTGCGCCAGGATGGCGGCATGCTGGAGGTGGCCGACACCGGCATCGGCATCGCGCGCGAGCACCTGCCGCGGTTGGCCGAGCGCTTCTACCGCGTGGATGGGAGCCGGTCCCGCGACACCGGTGGCACCGGCCTGGGTCTGGCCATCGCCAAACACGCCATCCAGCGCCACGGCGGCGAACTGGATGTGGACAGCGAACCCGGCAAGGGCTCACGCTTTCGACTGCTGCTGCCGGCCGCGCGCATCCGCCGCGATGGCGTGCCGTCGGACCAGCCGGCGCCGGTGCTTCACTGAACTGCGCGGCGGTACAGCAGCGTCAGCTCCTCGCTGTCAGTGGGGCGGCGCAGCCGGACCTGTTCCACCCAGCCGGCAGGCGCAGGCGGCACGGCCTGCCGCGAAGCACTCACCAGCAATACGGCGCAGGCCGCGTCGGCCCGGGCGACCGCGCCGCCGGCACCCGCTGAACGGTCCACGCGCCAGCGGCCGTGGAATTCCAGCGCGGCAGTCAGCGCCCAGGGCAGGCCAGGGGCGGCCAGGCATTCACCCGGGCGGATGTGGCGCGCCATTTGCCGCACATGCGGACCGTAGCTGCGCGCGTAGTCCAGCAGCGGCAGCCACAGCGTCATCAGCAGCAACCAGGTCAGTGCCACGCCGCTGGCCGGGAGCACCAGGCTTTTCCACAGCGCGCTGCGGTGGCGGCCCGTGCGCCAGCGCACCAGCCACAGCCAGGCCAGGGTGCCAGCGCCTGCGGCCAGCAGCGCCAGCCACGAGAACTGCACCACGTAACCAGGCGCCAGCCGTGCCACATTGGCCGCTGGCTTGGCCGGCACGCCGGTCTGCATGGCCACATACATCAGCCACACGAACAGCGCCACCAGGCTGAAGAAGATGACCGAGAACCAGTCCACCGCCGCGCTGGCGTGTCGGCGCAGCGTGGGCAGGGCAAACGCAGCCAGGACCGCCAGCCCGGGCAGGCCCAGCATCAGCGCGCGGTCCGATCCCCCCATGCCGGCGCTGGCCAACAGCGCCACCGCCGCCGTGGCCAGGGGCACCGAGAGGTGGCGGTGGCCGAAGTGGCCGCGCCAGCGCCACAGCGTCCACAAGGCCAGGGGCCACACCGGCCACAGGAACCACAGCAGCAGGCGGCCAAACTGACGCGCCTGGGGCAGCGCCAGGTCGGGCATCACGCGCCACGACCAGGCGTGCAGCAGCACCGCGGCCCCCACCGCCAGCACGGAGCCGACCAGGGCCCACCACGCCAGTGGTCGCACCTGGGGGTAGGACGATTTCCAGCACACCAGGGCCGCCAGCAGCCCCATCGCCAAGGCCATGGCCGGTGCGCCGCAGGCGGCCAATGCCGTCAGTGACGCCAACATCGCCGCGCGCGACCCGCGGGGCCGGAACGGGGCCGCCGCCAGGGCCCACTGCAGGCCGGCCACGGCGGCCAGCTGGGCCAGTTCGGGTGTGGTCTCGTGGCCCAACTGCAGCAAGCCCAGCGTGGCCATCAGCGCCAACAGCGACGCATCGGCCATGGCACGGGCGTAGTCCACGGCGTCCGGCTCGCCACCGAACGCAAAGGCCACGGGTTGGGCCTTGTCGGTGCGCGCCAGGTGGTAGCTGGCGTACCACAGTGCCACCAGGGTCAGGGCCAACAGCAGCGCAAAGGGAATGCGCGCCGCCAGGGCCGGCGCCAGCCAGGGGGAGGTCAGGGCGATGAAACCCGCCCCCAGCCAATGCGGCAGCAGCGCGCTGCCGGTGGACACACCGCCGAGCGCCGGGTCCATCCAGGAGGCGCGGCCCTCGGCCAGGGCCAGCATCTGGCCGAAGGCGGCCAGGTCTGCGTTTTTCCAGGGGTCGCGACCGAACACGCCGGGAATGACGTAAGCCGCGCAGAGCAGCAGCAGGGCCAGCCGTGGCAGCGGGCGCGCCGCTTCTCGGGTGACCAGGGCCGGGGAGGTGGTAGCCATCACGCCGCGATGATGCCAAAGGGCCGGCTGAGCCGACTTTGCCCAGGGGTAAAGCGCAGGTGCCGGCCGCCGCAAGAAAAAAGGCAGCCGCGGGGGCTGCCTTCTTCGTGGCGGGTGCGGCTGGTGCGCACCGGCCGGAACATCACTTTTTCAGGCCGACGCGGGCGAACTTGTTGCGGAACTTCTCGACGCGACCGCCCAGGCTGTCGATGCTCTTCTGCGTGCCGGTGTAGAAGGGGTGCGTCTCGCTGGTGGTTTCCAGCTTCATCAGCGGCAGTTCACGGCCATCTTCCATCTTGATGGTTTCGCGGGTCGGCGCACAGGAGCGCGTCACGAACTTGAAACCGTTGGACAGGTCCACGAAGCACACGTCGCGGTAGTTGGGGTGAATGCCTTCTTTCATGCTCGATCTCGCTTAGGTTGGTTCGGTAGCCACGCCGCGCCGAATGTTCCGGGGCAGTGCACTTTCCGTATGGCGGAAAACCGCGAATTATAGCAAAGGGAAAGCTCAGCCCCCACGCCGCATCATGTCGAAGAAGTCCAGGTTGTTCTTGGTCTGCTTCATCTTGTCCAGCACGAACTCCATCGCCTCGATCTCGTCCATGTTGTAGAGCAGCTTGCGCAGGATCCAGGTCTTCTGCAGGATTTCCGGTTTCAACAGCAGTTCTTCACGCCGCGTGCCGGTCTTGTTGATCAGGATGGACGGGTAGACGCGCTTTTCGGCCATGCGGCGGTCGAGGTGGATTTCGCAGTTGCCGGTGCCCTTGAACTCTTCGTAGATCACCTCGTCCATGCGGCTGCCGGTGTCGATCAGCGCCGTGCCGATGATGGTGAGCGAGCCGCCTTCTTCCACATTGCGCGCGGCGCCGAAGAAGCGCTTGGGGCGCTGCAGCGCGTTGGCGTCCACGCCGCCCGTGAGCACTTTGCCGCTGGAAGGCAGCACGTTGTTGTAGGCCCGCGCCAGGCGCGTGATGCTGTCCAGCAGGATGACCACGTCCTTGCCCAGTTCCACCAGGCGCTTGGCGCGCTCGATCACCATTTCGGCCACCTGCACGTGGCGGGCGGCGGGTTCGTCGAAGGTGGAACTGATGACCTCGCCGCGCACGCCGCGCACCATTTCGGTCACTTCTTCCGGGCGTTCGTCCACCAGCAGCACGATGAGGTGGATCTCGGGGTGGTTGGCGACCAGCGAATGCGCGATGTGCTGCATCATCATGGTCTTGCCGGTCTTGGGCTGGGCCACCAGCAGCGCGCGCTGGCCCTTGCCGATCGGCGCGATCAGGTCGATGGTGCGGCCGGTGACCGACTCTTCACCCTTCAGGCCTTCACGTTCCAGCTTGAACGCCGACTTGGGGAACAAGGGCGTCAGGTTCTCGAACATGATCTTGTGCTTGTTCTCCTCCGGCGTGAGGCCGTTCACACGGTCCACCTTCACCAGGGCGAAATAGCGCTCGCCGTCCTTGGGCACCCGCACCTCGCCTTCGATGAGGTCGCCGGTGTGCAGGTTGAAGCGGCGGATCTGGCTGGGCGACAGGTAGATGTCGTCCGTGCTGGCCATGTAGCTGGCCTCGATGCTGCGCAGGAAGCCGAAGCCATCGGGCAGCACTTCCAGCACGCCGTCGCCAAAGACCTGTTCACCGGCCTTGGCGCGCTTCTTCATGATCGCGAACATCAGTTCCTGCTTGCGCAGGCGCGAGACGTTTTCGATCTCCAACGCCTCGCCCATCTTGATGAGTTCGGAGACGTGCTGCGCCTTCAGTTCGGACAGATGCATGGGGGGATCACCCTCGGGTGTGTGCAGGAGCGGTGCGCCTTGCCAGGAACGCACGTCGCCCGAAACGGGCCGGCTGTGTCACTGCGGTGGACCTCTGGCGCCGGGTGAGGCCGGAGCCGGTCAGTCGCAGGGGAAAGGGTAGGGGGCCGGAACCACGCGCTGGGCCGCAGGGTGCGCGGCTTTGGCGTGGTGGCAAAAACGTCTGGCTGATGCGGGCGGGCGTTTGGCCGCGTCCCGCAGGCCGGATCGAATGATTATAGGTGACCGTCCAGGAAGGCCGTCAACTGGGCCTTGGACAGGGCGCCCACCTTGGTGGCGGCAAGCTGGCCGCCCTTGAACAGCATCAGCGTGGGAATGCCGCGGATGCCGAACTTGGCGGGAACGTCGCGATTGTCGTCCACGTTCATCTTGGCCACCTGGAGTCGGCCGCCGTAGTCCTTGGCGGCTTCGTCCAGGATGGGCGCAATCATCTTGCACGGGCCGCACCATTCAGCCCAGTAGTCCACCAACACCGGGGTGTCGGACTTCAGCACATCGGCCTCGAAGGACGCGTCGGAGACGTGCTTGATCAATTCGCTGCTCATCTTGAATCCTACGTTCGCGGGCCGACGGGCCGCGCAGGTGTAGAAGATTCTGACATAAAGGCTTGGCCGGCGCGGGCAGCGGGGCCGCTGGTGCCGGCCCACCCGCCGCCTGCGGTGGCGAATTGAACGGTGGCGGCCCGCCTGTTCGCCCCATCACGTCGGACCGCCCGGCGGTCCAATCGCCTGCAGGACCGGGCCCCGTGTCCGCCCGGCACACCGTCGGGCGGCCCAAGGCCCGGTGCCGCCGAGCCCACCGCCGCCTTGCCATGACTGTCGATCCGGAACGCACCGCCGCGCATGCCACGCCGCCACAGGCCAAGGGGCCGCGCATGTTCGGCCGCTTCCAGTTGCTGCGCCTGCTGGGCAAGAGCGACCTGACCATGGGCTGGTGGGTCATCGACAGCCGCAACGGCCAGGAGTTCATGCTGGTGCTGCCTCGCCAGCAGCCCGCGGACACCGCGGCGCTGGCGCAGTGGATGTCACGGGCCCGCCAGGCCGGGCGCATCAACCACCCGGGCCTGGCGCCGCTGGTGGAAGTGGGCGAACAGGACCGCTGGCCCTTTGTGGCCTACGACCGCGACGGCCAGGCCACGCTGACCGAAAAGCTCACGCCCCAGGGCCTGCCGGCGGCCGACGCCGCGCGCTGGATCAGCCAGGCCCTGGCCGGGCTGGCCTTTGCGCATGAAGCCGGCTTCGTGCACCGTGACCTGCAGCCCTGGCAGGTGTGCATCACCGAGCAGGGCTTCTGCCGCGTGATGGGCCTGGAGGTGGCGCTGAACACGCCCGTGGCGCAGGACCTTTCCCACGGCAACGCCGCCCTTCAGCAGCAGCGCCGCGGTGCCGAACGCGACGTGCTGGCCGCCGGTCTGGTGCTGCACCATGCCCTGGCCGGCGCACCGGCGCTGGAGCAGACCGACGTAGCCCACATCATTGCCCAGATGCCGCCGCTGGGCCGCGAGATCGTGCGCCTGCCCTGGAGCACCGCACGACCGATCCCCGACCCCTTGCGTGCCATCGTCAACCGCGCCACCGACCGCCAGGAGCGCCAGCGCTACCGCAGCGCCCGCACCCTGGCGCGGGCGCTGGACGGCTGGCGCATCGCCGACGCCGAACAAGGCGGCGGGCCTCTGGCCCTGCTGCTGGACCGCCTGCGCGCGGTGGGCGTGCTGCCCGGGCTGCCCGGCAGCACCGCGCGCGCCGCCCGCATGGCCCTGATGGAACGTGAACGCACCAGCGAGCTGGCCGACGTGGTGCTGGACGACCCGGCGCTGTGCTTCGAGATGCTGCGCTCGGTGAACACCGCCCAGGTGCGTGGGGCCCAGGTCTCGGGCGCCGGACCGGTGCTGACCATCCGCCGCACCATCGCCATGATCGGCATGGACGGGGTGCGCCGTTGCGCGCTGGCGCTGCGCGAGTGGCCCGGCCCGCTGAACGAGGCCGCGGCGGCCGAACTGGAGCGCCTGATTGCCCGCGTGAAGCACGTGGGCCTGGTGGCCCAGTTGCTGCGCCCGGCCGGCTACGACGCCGAGGTGGTGTACCTGGTGGCGCTGATGCAGAACCTGGGCCGGCTGGTGGTGCAGTACCACTTTCCGGACGAAGCGCTGCAGATCCGCCGCCTGATGCAAAGCGCGCCTGCCGCCAAGCCCGGCGAGCCCGACGACCCCGGCATGAGCGAGGAAGGCGCTGCATTCGCGGTGCTTGGCACCAGCATCGAGGACCTGGGCCAGGCCGTGGCCCGCCACTGGGGCTACGACGAAGAGGTGCTCACTCTGGTGCGGCGCCACCCGCTGAACACCACGCCCCACCTGGGCGACAGCGACGACGAACTGCTGCGCGCCACCGCCAGTTGCGCCAACGAGGTGGTGGACGCCACCCAGCAGCCCGCCGCCAAGGTGGTGTCGGCGCTGCAGCATGTGGTGCAGCGCTACGGCCGGTCCTTGCATGTGGGCCTGCGCGAACTGCAACTGGCCGCGCAGGGCCGCGAAATCACCGCCGAAGAGCATGCCCACCCGGCGCGACCCGCCGCATCTCCCGCGCCGCGTGCCGCCGGCCCGGCAGCGGCACCCGCGGCCACGGCCGCCGCCAGCCCCGCGCGCGGCCTGCCGCCGGCCGGCCTGGGCGCCGCGCGCGCCCAGGCGCAAGGGGTGCGGCATTGAGCGCCGTGGCGGCGCCGGCGCCACCGCTGCACGTCGGCCGTTTTCGCCTGCGCGAGGTGCTGGGTCAGGGCGCCCAGGCCACGGTCTGGCTGGCGCACGACGAGCGCCTGGACCGCGATGTGGCGCTCAAACTCATGGCCCCTGGCGCCGCCGCGGTGGCGCTGGAACCCTGGCTGCACGAGGCCCGCGCGGTCAGCCGCCTGACCCACCCGCACATCGTGCCGGTGTTCGAGGCCGACGAAACGCAGGGCCAGGCCTACCTCGTGTTCGAACTGGTGCGCGGCCCGACCCTGTCCCAGGCGCTGCGCGAACACGGCGCCATGCCGCCGCGCCAGGCGGTCACGTTGATGGTGGGTGTGCTGGACGCGCTGGCCACGGCCCACACGCAGGGCATCGTGCACCGTGACCTGAAGCCCTCGAACATCCTGCTGGACGATGCCGGTCGGGCGCGGGTGATGGATTTCGGCATTGCCGCACGCACCGGCGCGCCGCGCGAGCCAGGCCGCACCGAAGACGCCTGGACCATCGTCGGCACGCCCGGCTACATGTCACCCGAGGCCGCGGCCGGTGCGGCGCCGGCACCCGCCATGGACGTGTTCGCCGCCGGCCTGGTGCTGGTGCAGATGCTCAGCGGCACGCCGCTGCTGCGTGAACGCGACCCGATGCGGGCGCTGGAGCGCGTGCGCAACGAAGACCTGGTGGTGCCCGAGATCACCGGCGTGGACGCCCAATTGCGCGCCCTGCTGCAGCAGACCCTGCAGCGCAACCCGGCCCAGCGCCTGGCCAGTGCCAGCGGCTTTCGCGATGCGCTGGCGCAGTGGCTCACCGCGGGGGGCCCGGCGGCGGAGGGCGCCTCGGCCGCTGGCAGCGGCACGCTGGACTTCCTGCTGCGCCGCATGCGACACAGGAGCGACTTCCCGGCACTGTCCGACGCCATGGCGCGCATCCAGCGCCTTACGGCGTCGGACACCGAAAGCCTGAGCCGCCTGTCGGATGAAATCCTGAAGGACGTGGCGCTGACGAACAAGCTGCTGCGCATGGTCAACAGCGCCCACTTCCGCCATGCGGGCGGTGGCAGCATTTCCACCGTGTCGCGCGCGGTGGCCCTGGTGGGTTTTGGCGCCATCCGCAACCTGGCCATGTCGCTGTTGCTGCTGGAACACATGCAGGACAAGGCCCACGCGCTGCGCCTGCGCGAGCAGTTCCTGCATGCGCTGTTCGCGGCCCAATTGGCGCATGGGCTGTCTCAGCGCAGCCGCGACGGCGAAGAGTCCTACCTGGGTGCGCTGATGCGCCACCTGGGGCGCCTGCTCACCGAGTTCTATTTTCCCGAGGAAGCGCAGACCATCCGCGACCTGCAGCGCCCGCGCCCGGGCCAACCGCCCTGTTCACCGGCGCAGGCCGCGCAGCAGGTGCTGGGCATCGGCTTCGACGCGCTCGGCCAGGGCGTGGCCAAGGCCTGGGGCCTGCCGGAGAACCTGCGCGGTTGCATGATCGACGCGCTGGACGAGCCGCCTCACAGCCTGCAGCCGAGCGGACCGACGCGCCTGCGCTGGCTGGCCGCGCTGTGCCACGAGGCCGCCGACGCGGTGCTGGCCAGCGAGGCCGACGCGCTGCCCGAACGGCTGGGGGCCCTCAGCGCCCGTTACGCCCGCGCCCTGGGCCTGGGCGGCACCGACCTGCAGCAGGCGGTGGCCCAGACCCGCGTTCAACTGGGCGAGATGGCGCAGGCCCTGGGCCTGACCCTCGCCAAAGGCTCCAGCGCTCGACGCCTGCTGGGCGAAGGCACCGCCGACCTGGGCGCCGGCCCGGCTGCCGCCGCCAGCGACCGCCCTCCAGGGCAGGCGCCGCGCGCCGGCAGCGTTGCCCCCACGCGCCCCACCGAGCAGGTGGTGGCGCAGTTGTCGGCGGGCATCCAGGACATCACCGACACCCTGGCCGGCGACAGTTTCCGGCTGGAGCAGGTGCTGCGCATGGTGCTGGAGACCATGTGGCGCGCGCTGGACTTCCGCCGCGTGGTGTTCTGCCTGCGGGACGCGCGCAGCGACACCCTCATCGGCCGCTTCGGCCTGGGCAGCGAGGCCCAGGCGGTGGCCAAGCGCTTCCGTGTCCAGTTGGGTGGGGCCACGGGCCAGGCGCCCGACCTGTTCGCCACGGCTTGCCGCAAGGGCGCCGACATGCTGATCAGCGACGCGCCGCGCATGGCCGAGCGCCTGCCGGGCTGGTTCCGTGCCGAGGTGGACGCGCCCAGCTTCCTGCTGCTGCCCCTGCTGATGAAGGGCGCGCCGCTGGCGCTGATCTACGCCGACAAGGGCGAGGCCGGCGGCATCGTGCTGGAAGACAAGGAGATGGCGCTGCTGCGCACGCTGCGCAACCAGGCCGTGATGGCCTTCAAGCAGGCCGCCTGAAAAGCACAAGGCGCCACGAGGGCGCCTTGTTGAAGAAGGTGACGAGCCTGATCTCGGCACTGGTCACAACGGTTAGGGCTGCTTGGTTCCCCACCTGACCCGGTTGGCCGCGCTTCCATGCGAGGAGGCCCGTCGCCTTGGATTGTAGGTGACGCAGAACCTGTGTCAGCGCAGTTTCAGGTCGTTGTCGTCGAAGCTCACGTTGATGGGCTCGATCACAACGCGCTTGGGGCCGGCTTCCACGCGGCCGGCCAGCCAGGCGCCGATGCCCAGTTCCTGTGCGATCTCCACCACACGCTGCGCGTGGCGCGGGGGCACGAACAGCGCAAAGCCGGCGCCCATGTTCAGCGTGCTGTAGGCCTCGCGGTCGTCCTGCTTCGCCCACTGCTGGATGAAACCCAGCACCGGCGGCACCGGCGGCAGGGTGTGGATGCGGTAGGTGAAGGCCCCCGGGTGGCGCAGCAGCTTGCGCCAGCCGTGGCCAGTGATGTTGGCGCAGTAGTGCGCCGCGATGCCGTCCTTCCACAGCGCTTCGGTCACCGGCGAGTACAGCGTGGTGGGCGCCAGCAGCGCTTCGCCGTAGCTCAGGCCCGGCAGCACCTGCGTCATGTAGCCCTGGGGCAGGCGTTCCACCAGCTTGCGCGCCAGAGAAAGGCCGTTGGCATGGATGCCACTGGACGCCAGCAGCACGATCTCGTCGCCCGCCGCCAGCTTGTCGCCCACCGACAGCCTTTCCTTGGGGTTGATCAGGCCGGTGCAGGACGCCGCCAGGTCGATGCGCCCGGCCTCGACGATGCCGGCCAGCGCCGGCGTTTCGCCGCCGCCCCAGGCCACGTTGCAGGCCCGGCAGGCCGCTTCCCAGCCCTGCACCAGGGCCTGGGCGCGCTTCTTGTCGCCGAACCAGTCGCTGCCGCCGGCGGCCCAGTAGGCCTGCACCACCAGTGGCGTGGCGCCCACGGTGATGAGGTCGTTCACCGCCATGGCGATCGTGTCCTGCGCGATGCCCTCGTACCAGCTCTTGCCGGTCAGCGCCGCCATCTCGTCGGCCACCAGGGCCTTGGACCCCAGGCATTCCACGATGCTGGCGATGTAGAACGGCCCCACGTCCACCACATAGGCCGACTCGCCGCGCGAAGCCTTCACTTCCGAGAAGCCGTGGCTGGCCAGGTGCCGGGCGGTGGCCGCGGCGGCGCGCTGGGCGCTCACCTTCAGCGGGTCGATCAGGTCGTAGTTGACGCCGGATTGCTCGTAGCTGAGCGTGCCGCCAGGGGTGGCATGGGGGTTCGAACTCATGGCCCGGATTATCGCCGCGCGCCCCGGGTCGGCGCCGCGGGCCCCCCTCGTAGAATGCCCGCCATGAGCGACAGCGCAGGCAACGTGGTTCTGGCACGCAAGTACCGGCCCCGCAATTTCGACCAGATGGTGGGCCAGGACCATGTGGTGCGCGCCCTGGGCAATGCGCTGGCCAGCGGCCGGCTGCACCATGCCTACCTGTTCACCGGCACACGCGGCATCGGCAAGACCACGGTCAGCCGCATCCTGGCCAAGAGCCTGAATTGCACCGGCGCCGACGGCACGGGCGGCGTCACGGCGCAGCCTTGCGGCATGTGCCCGGCCTGCACCGAGATCGATGCCGACCGTTTCATCGACTACATCGAGCTCGACGCTGCCAGCAACCGCAGCATCGACGAGATCCGCGACCTGATCGAACGCGCCGCCTACAAGCCCAGCGTGGGCCGCTACAAGGTGTTCATGATCGACGAGGCGCACCAGCTGACCAAGGACGCCTTCAACGCGCTGCTGAAGACCCTGGAAGAGCCGCCGGAGTACCTTAAGTTCGTGCTGGCCACCACCGACCCCGAGAAGATGCTGCCCACGGTGCTGAGCCGCTGCCTGCAGTTCAACCTGCGGCCGATGGCGCCCGAGACCGTGCGTGAACACCTGCAGCGCGTCTTGGACTCCGAAAACGTGGGCTACGACGCCGGCTCGCTGCGCCTGCTGGGCCGCGCTGCGCGCGGCTCGATGCGCGACGCCTTGTCGCTCACCGATCAGGCCATCGCCTACGGTGCAGGAACGCTGAAGGAAGAGGGCGTGCGCGCCATGCTGGGCACGGCCGACCGCGGCCACGCGGCCGCGCTGGTGCAGGCCCTGGCCGCGCGCGACGGCGTGGCGGTGCTGGCCACCGTGGACGCGCTGCGCCAGGCCGGCCAGTCGGCCGCCGGGCTGCTGGAAGAAATGGCCGGGTTGCTGCAGCAGATGGCGGTGGAACAGGCGGTGCCCGGCGCCCTGGACGAGCAGGACAGCGACACGCCAGAGGTCAAGCGCCTGGCCGCCCTGTTGCCGCCGGACGAGACCCAGTTGCTGTACAGCATCGTGGTGCAGGGCCGGGCCGAGCTGCCCTTGCTCAGCGACGAATACGGTGCGCTCACCATGGTGCTGCTGCGCCTGCTGGCTTTCCCGCCGCAGGGCGACGCGCCGCCATCTCGCAGCAGTGCGCCGCTGCAGCTGCCGCGCGTGGCGCGGGCCGCGGTGCCGGTGCCGCCCAAGGCCGTGCCGCTGCCCGTGTCGCGCCCGCCGCTGGCCGCTGCCGACCGCACCGCGACTGTCCCTCCCAACGCCCGGCCTGCCGCGGTCAAGCCACTTCGCGCGACCGAGGAGCCGCCGCCCTGGCTGGACGAGCCGCCGCCGGACGACGAGGGGGCGACCGGTGCTGCCGTCTTGCCGGCGTCTTCCGCGGCTGCTGACCGCGCGGCGCCCGCGGCCCCAGCGGCAGCGCCCGCGCCGCGGGTCGCCTTGCAGCGCACCGAGCTGGGCGACCGCTGGGCCGACATCGCCGCACCGCTGCTGGCGCCTGGCGGCTTGACCGCCCTGGTGCGTGAACTGGCCTGGCAGGCTGAATTGGTGGCGGTCCAGGGCAGCACCTGGCAGTTGCGGGTGGAACGCGAATCGCTGCGCGCCGGCCCGCTGCGCGACAAGTTGCAGGGCGCGTTGGCCGCGGCCGGCCACGCGCTGCAGCTGGAACTGTTGGCCGGTGTGCCCCAAGATTCATTGGCCCTGCGCGACGCCGAAGCGCGGGAACGCGCCCAGGCCGCGGCCGAAGCCACCATCCGCAGCGACGCGGTGGTGATGGCTTTGCTGGCCCAGTTCCCCACCGCCCGCATCGTGCCCGGCAGCGTCAAGCCGGTGGAGCCGGCCTGAATCCTCTTTCCATCGAACCCAAGGAACCCGCACCATGATGAAGAACCAGCTCGCCGGCCTGATGAAGCAGGCCCAGGCCATGCAGGACAACCTGAAGAAAGCCCAGGATGAACTGGCCACCATCGAGGTGGAAGGCCAGTCCGGCGCCGGTCTGGTGAAAGTGCAGATGACCTGCAAGCACGACGTCAAGCGCGTCACCATCGACCCCAGCCTGCTGGCCGACGACAAGGACATGCTGGAGGACCTGGTGGCCGCCGCCATCAACGACGCCGTGCGCCGCGTGGAGACCACCACCCAGGAGAAGATGGGCAAAATCACCGCCGGCATGCCCCAGATTCCGGGCATGAAGTTCCCCTTCTGAACCGGTGAGCCACAGCAGCCTGGACACACTGGTGGCGGCCCTGCGCCGCTTGCCTGGCGTGGGCCAGAAGTCGGCGCAGCGCATGGCCTATCACCTGCTGCAGCACGACCCCGGTGCCGCCACGGCGCTGGCCGACGCGCTGACGCAGGCGGTGCAGAAGGTGCGGCACTGCGAGCGCTGCCACACCTTTTCAGAAGAGCCCTTGTGCGCCACCTGCGCCGACGCGCAGCGTGATGCGCGCCAGCTGTGTGTGGTGGAAAGCCCCGCCGACCAGGCGGCGCTGGAGCGCAGCGGCAGCTTCCGCGGCCACTACTTTGTGCTGATGGGCCGGCTGGCGCCGCTGGACGGCGTGGGCGCGGCCGACATTGGCGTGGCCCACTTGCTGCAGCGCGCCACCGACGGGGTGGTGCAGGAGGTGATCCTGGCCACCAGCTTCACCGCCGAAGGCGAGGCCACCGCGCATGCCCTGGCCGAAGGCCTGAAGGCGCGCGGCCTCACCGTCACCCGGCTGGCCCGCGGCGTGCCCGCGGGCAGCGAACTGGAGTACGTGGACCTGTCCACCCTGGCCCATGCCCTGAGCGACCGGCGCTGAGGCGCCGAGGGGCGGCGCTGTCGCCCGACCCGCGGTTCAGCGCGACGAGGCGACCCGCAGCTTGCCGTTGCCCTTCACGGCACGGGGCTTGGCGCCGGCCTTGGTGGCCAGTTTCACCGGTGCCGCCTTGGCGCCCCGCGCCCCTTTGGCGCTGGCCACCTGCTTGGCGGCCTTGCCACCGCCGCGCTGAGCCACCATCACCACCCGGCCGCCACGGCCCTTCACGGCCACCGTGCGCGCACCGCGGCCGCCCTTGGCCACCGCCACGCCGCGCCCGGCGTGCTGCGGCACCAGCACCACCACGCGCTGGCCGGCGCGGAACTGGCCGCCTGCGCTCACGCGGTTCAACTGCGCGACCTGGGCCACGCTCATGCGGTACTTCTTGGCCACGGCCGCGACGCTGATGCCCTTGCGTGGGGCCTTGAACTGCACGCGCTTCATGGGTGGCAGGTCGGGTGCCAGCGCCAGGGACGCGTTGTCGGCCACCTCCTCGTCCACATTCTCCTGGCGGCGCTCGCTGCGCGGCACCAGCAGGGTGGAGCCGGCCTTCACCAGCATGCGCGGCGGGATGCGGTTCACTTCGCGGAAGTGGGCCTCGCCCATGCCCACCTGGGCCGCGGCGGCAGCGCTCTTCATGGTCTTGGGCACCACCCAGGCGGTCCAGGTGGCCAGCGGGCCGCGGTGGCGCGACAGGTTGCGCACGAAGGCGTTGGCGTTGTCGTAGGGCAGCAGCACCTGCGGCGTGCCGGCGGCCAGGATCACCGGCTTGTTCATCTGCGGGTTGAGCTGGCGAAATTCGTCCAAGGGCAACTCGGCCAGGCGCACCGCGGTGGCCACGTCGATGTCGTTGCCGATGGGCACCGACAGGAAGTAGGGGTGGTTGGCCAGCGGTGGCAGCGCGACCGCAAACTTGTCGGGCCCGCCGATGATGTTGCGCATGGCCTCCAGCTTGGGCACGTAGTTGCGGGTTTCGTCGGGCATGGACAGGCTGGCGTAGTCCTGTCCCAGGCCGGCCTTGGCGTTGCGGGCCAGGGCGCGCTGCACATTGCCTTCGCCCCAGTTGTAGGCGGCCAGCGCCAATTGCCAGTCACCGAACATGCCGTGCAGCTTCTGCAGGTAGTCCAGGGCTGCGCGGGTGGACGCCAGCACATCGCGGCGGTCGTCGCGGAAGATGTTCTGCTTCAGACGGAAGCTTCGGCCGGTGGACGGGATGAACTGCCACATGCCCGAGGCGCGCGCGCTGGACATGGCCTGCGGGTTGAATGCACTTTCAATGAAGGGCAGCAGCGCCAGTTCGGTGGGCATCTGGCGCTTCTCGATTTCTTCAACCACATGGAAAAGGTAGCGGCCGCCACGCTCGGTCATGCGGCGCATGTAGTCGGGCTTGCTGGTGTAGTACTGCTCCCACTTGCGCACCAGATCGCTGTCCAGCAGGGGCATGCCGTAGCCGCGACGCACCCGCACCCACAGGTCGGCGTGGGCGCTGGCGTCGTCGTCGATGCGCGAATCGGGCCGCAGCGGGTCGATGGGGCGCAGGTCGGGGGGCAACTCGCTCACGGCTTCGGCGGGCTTGGCCAGCGGCTCCAGCGCCTTGGCGGCCACCACCGGTGGAGAGTTCTCCACCGGGCTGGCCGCAGGGACGCTGGTGCGGATGGGGGTCGGGGTGGAGGCGGCCACCGGGGCCGGGCTGGGGGCGGGCGCCGTGGCGCACGCCGACAGCAGCAGCGCCAGCGCGCACAGGCTCAGGGTGGGCAGCGACAGGCGCGCGAAGGAGGCAGAGGACGTCATCGGTAGTGGTTCTTCCATTCACGCAGGGCGGCGAAGACGGCCACGCCGTCTTCGCTGGCGGCGCCATGTTCGCGCGCACGGGCCGCCACAGCCGGCACATGGCAGCGCAGGAAAGGGTTGATCTGCCGTTCCAGCGTGATGCTGGAGGGCAGGGTGGGGTGGCCCGCCATGCGCCGCGCTTCGCAGGCACGCTGGTAGGTGGCCAGGTCGGCATTGCCCGGCTCGACGGCCAGTGCGAAGCGCAGGTTGGACAGCGTGTACTCATGGGTGCAGCACACCTGGCTGTCACCCGGCAGCGCGGCCAGGCGCTGCAACGACGCGTGCATCTGCGCCGGCGTGCCTTCGAACAGGCGCCCGCAGCCGCCCGAAAACAGGGTGTCGCCGCAGAAGAGCAGCGGCGCTTCGTCGGCACCTTGCTGGACATAGGCAATGTGGCCGGCGGTGTGGCCGGGCACGTCGATCACCTCAAAGGCCAGGCCCAGCACGGCAATGCGGTCGCCATCGGCCAGCGCTTCAAAAGGGGTGGGAATGTCTTCGCGCGACGGACCGAACACCGGGCCTTGCAGGCGGGGCCGCAGGTCATCCACACCGCCCACATGGTCGGCATGGTGGTGCGTCACTAGAATGCCCGCCAGCGCAAGGCCTTGCGCGTCGAGCGCGGCGTGCACCGGTGCCGCATCGCCCGGATCCACCACCACGGCTTGCGTGCCGTCGTGGAGCATCCAGATGTAGTTGTCGGAGAAGGCGGGCAGGGCGATCAGTTTCATCATGACGCGCGAACAGGCGATTATAGAGTTGGCCCAGTGGCTCCAGAGCCCCGCAGGCAGGTACCTGTTGGCCTGGGAACAGGCGCAGGTGGATCGCGAGGTGGCCGATGTGTTCGGCTTCCACGCGCTGCAACTGGGCCTGCCCGAGGTGGACCTGCTGCGCGCCAACCGCATGCCGCACCGCTGGCTGGCGCACGATAGCCTGGTGGACGTGCCGCCGCTGCAACCCGACAGCAACATGGTGAGCGTTGGTGACAGCCAGCCCCCGGCGGACCTGCAGGCACCCGCCATCGCCCTGCACTGTGATTTCGACGCCTTGCCCTTTCCCAGCCACAGCGTGGACCTGCTGGTGCTGCCGCACGCGCTGGAACTGGCGCGCGACCCGCACCTGACCCTGCGCGAGGTGGAGCGCGTGCTGGTGCCGGAGGGGCGCGTGGTGATCGTGGGCTTCAACCCGGCCAGCCTGTGGGGCCTGCGCCAGCGCATGGGTCGGCTGCAGGGGGCAGCGGCGCGCAGCAGCGGGCCGCTGATCCTGCCGCGCGCGGGCGAATTCATCGGCTACTGGCGCCTGCGCGACTGGCTGCGACTTCTCAGCTTCGAGGTCGAGCGGGGCCGCTTTGGCTGCTGGCGCCCTCCCTTTGCCAGCCAGCGCTGGCTGGGCCGCTTCGGCTGGATGGAAAACGCGGGCGACCGCTGGTGGCCGGTGTTCGGCGCGCTGTACCTGCTGGTGGCGGTCAAGCGCGTGCGGGGCATGCGGCTGGTGGGGCTGGCGCGGCGCGAATCGCTCAAGCCCCAGAACGCGCCGGTGGTGGCGGCCAACCGCCGCCGCCAGGGCATCACGACAGAATGAACGACATGAGCCCGACGAGCGACCCCGTGGTCATCTACACCGACGGCGCCTGCAAGGGCAACCCGGGGCCGGGCGGCTGGGGTGCCTTCCTGCGCTGGGGCGATCATGAAAAGGAACTGTTCGGCGGCGAGTCCAACACCACCAACAACCGCATGGAACTCACCGCCGTGATCCAGGCCCTGGGCAGCCTGAAGCGCGACTGCGCGGTGGCGGTGTACACCGACAGCGAGTACGTGAAGAACGGCATCACCACCTGGATCCACGGCTGGAAGAAGCGCGGCTGGCGCACCGCCGACAACAAGCCGGTGAAGAACCAGGAACTCTGGCAGGCGCTGGAAGCCCAGGTGGCCCAGCACCGGGTGCAGTGGCACTGGGTGCGCGGCCACAATGGCGACCCTGGCAACGAGCGCGCTGACGCGTTGGCCAACCGCGGTGTGGAACGGGCACGCTGAAGCGCGCCGGCGGCCCCGCCGGGCCTGCGGAATTCCCACCCCGTGCCCCGGGGATGCCCTCATCCCCTGGCGCGGCTTGACCTGACGCAAGCGGATACATTCAAAGGCCCTGCACGTCCCCAAGCCCATGAACAAGCTGCATACCACCGTCGTCGCCCTGGCCCTGGCGGGTGCGGGCGGGCTGGCCTGGTGGGTGCAGAACCGGCCTCAGGGTGCCGCCGTGCTGGCGGGTGCCCCAGCGGCTGCCGCCGCGGCCAGCGGCAGCGCTTCGGCGCCGGGTGGTGGTGGCGGCAGCGGGCCGGTGGCGGTGGAAGTGGCCCGGGTGCAGACCCTGCGCATGGTGGACGACACCCAGGCCGTGGGCAGCTTGCGCGCCAGCCAGAGCGTGGTGCTTCGGCCCGAGGTGGCCGGGCGCATCGCCAAGCTGGGCTTCGCCGACGGCCAGCGCGTGAAGCGCGGCCAGATGCTGGTGCAACTGGACGACACCCTGCAGCGCGCCCAGTTGCAGCAGGCCGACGCCCAGGCCGGCATCGCCCGCACCAATTTGCAACGCACCCGCGACTTGGTGGCGCAGAATTTCGTCAGCCAGAGCGCGCTGGACCAGACCGCCGCCAACCTGGAAGTGGCCGAAGCCCAGGTCGCGCTGGCGCGCGCGCAACTGGCGCGCATGAAGCTGATGGCACCCTTTGACGGCGTGGCCGGCATCCGCGCGGTGAACGTGGGCGACTATGTGAAGGACGGCGCCGACATCGTGGCGCTGGAAGACCTGTCGTCGGTGTGGGTGGATTTCCGCCTGCCTGAACGCTACCTGTCGCGGCTGCGCGTGGGCCAGCCTGTGGACCTGGCGCTGGACTCCCTGCCGGGCCAGGAACTGAAGGCCAGTGTGCAGGCCCTGGACGCCCAACTCGACGCCAATGGCCGCAGCGTGCTGGTGCGCGCCCGCTTGGCCAATCCGCAGGGCCAGCACGGACCGGTGCTTCGCGGCGGCATGTTCGCGCGTGCGCGGGTGGTGTTCGAGGTGCGCGAGCAGGCCCTGGTGGTGCCCGAAGAAGCCCTGGTGCCCATGGGCGATCGGCAGTTCCTGATCAAGGTGGTGGACGGCCCGCAAGGCGGCAAGGTGTCGCAGAAGGTGGAGGCGCGCATCGGCGCCCGCGTGCCGGGCAAGGTGGAGGTGCTGCAGGGGCTGCAGGCCGGCGACACCGTGGTGCTGGCCGGGCAGGCCCGCCTGATGCGTGGCGACGGCTTGCCGCTGAAGGTGGTGGACCTGAACCGCCTGGCGGCCCCTCGCAGCGCGGCGTCGGCCCCGGCGGCCGCATCGGCCCCGCGCGGCGGCGGCGCGGTATGACCCTTTCAATGCGGGCAGGGGTTCAGCGATGAAGATGTCCGAAGTGTCGATCCGCCGGCCGGTGTTTGCCAGCGTGCTGTCCCTGATGCTGCTGCTGCTGGGCGCGGTGTCCTTCGGCAAGCTGGCAGTGCGCGAGTACCCGCGCATCGACGAACCGGTGGTCACGGTCACCACCAAGCTCACCGGGGCCTCGTCCGAGGTCATCGAGTCGCAGGTGACCAAGCCGCTGGAAGACTCCATCGCCGGCATCGACGGGGTGGAGATCCTCACCTCCATCTCGCGCAGCGAGCAGAGCATCATCACCGCGCGCTTCAAGCTGGAGAAGAACCCCGACGACGCCGCGGCCGACGTGCGCGACCGCACCTCGCGCGTGCGCGCCCGCCTGCCCGACGCCATCGACGAGCCGGTCATCGCCAAGGTGGAAGCCGATGCCTTCCCGGTCATCTGGCTGGCCTTTTCCAGCGAAACGCTGTCGCCGCTGCAGATCACCGACGTGATCAACCGCATCGTCAAGCCGCGGGTGCAGACCGTGCCCGGCGTGGCCGACGTTCAGATCAACGGCGACCGCAAGTTCAGCATGCGCATCTGGCTGGACCCGGACAAGCTGGCCGCCTACCGCCTGACCACCGCCGACGTGGAGGACGCGCTGCGCAGGCAGAACCTGGAAGTGCCGGCCGGGCGCATTGAAAGCCAGCAGCGCGAATTCAGCGTCACCGCTCGCACCGACCTGAACACCGAAGCCCAGTTCGGCGAAGTGGCACTGAAGGTGGCCAGCGGCTACACCGTGCGCCTGAAGGACGTGGCGCGCATCGAGCAGGCCGCAGCGAGTGAACGCACCAGCGTGCGCCTGAACGGCGTGCCGGCCATTTCGGTGGGCATCATCCGCAACGCCACGGCCAACCCGCTGGACATTGCGGCCGGCGTGCGCGAGGTCATGCCCAAGATCCAGCTGGACCTGCCGCCGGGGCTGAAGGTGCAGGTGGCCAACGACAACTCGCTGTTCATCGACCGGTCGGTGAAAAGCGTCTACCGCACCGTGGCCGAGGCCACGCTCCTGGTGGCGCTGGTGGTGTTCGTGTTCCTGCGCACGCTGCGTGCGTCCATCATCCCGCTGGTCACCATCCCGGTCAGCCTGATCGGGGCCTTCGCCATCATGGCAGCGGCGGGTTTTTCCATCAACACGCTCACGCTGCTGTCGCTGGTGCTGGCCATTGGCCTGGTGGTGGACGACGCCATCGTGGTGCTGGAAAACATCTTCCGCCACATCGAGGAGGGCTTGCCGCCCTTCCAGGCGGCGCTGAAGGGCGCCAAGGAAATCGGCTTCGCGGTGGTGGCCATGACCCTGACCCTGGCCGCGGTGTTCGCGCCCCTGGCCTTCACGCCCGGGCGCACCGGGCGGCTGTTCGTGGAATTTGCGCTCACGCTGGCCGGCGCGGTGGTGGTGTCGGGCTTCGTGGCCCTGACCCTCACGCCCATGATGTGCAGCAAGCTGCTGCGCCACAACCCGGCGCCCAACGCCTTCGACCGCGGCATGGAGCGGCTGCTGGTGGCGCTGACGGGTGCCTATGCCGGAGCGCTGCGCTGGGTGCTGGGCCAGCGCTGGATCGTGCTGCTGGTGATGGGCGCATCGGGGGCGGGCAGCTGGTGGCTGTTCTCCACGGCCAAGAGCGAACTGGCGCCGCTGGAAGACCGCGGCGTGATCATGGCCACGGTGAACGCGCCCGACGGCGCCACCATGGACTACACCGCCAAGTACCTGCGCGCGATCGAAGCCATGGGCATGGAGTACAAGGAATTCGACCGCGTGTTCGTGGTGGCGGGCAACCCGACGGTGTCCCAAGGCATTTCCTTCCTGCGCGCCATCGACTGGGAACAGCGCACGCGCAGCACGCTGCAACTGGCGCGCGAACTGCAGCCGCGCCTGCTGGGCCTGCCCGGGGTCACGGCTTTTCCGGTCACGCCGCCCAGCCTGGGCCAGGGCTTTCGCGAGCGGCCGATCAACTACGTCATCGTCACCAGCGACAGCTACGACAACCTGGCCAAGGTGTCGCAGCAATTTGTCGCCGAAATGGGCAAGAACCCCGGCTTCATCGGCCCGGACATCGACCTGCGGCTGAACAAGCCCGAGCTGTTCGTGGAGGTGGACCGCGACCGCGCGGCCGATGCCGGCATCAGCGTGGACCAGGTGGCGCGCACCGTGGAAACCATGCTGGGCGGGCGCCCCGTCACCCGCTACAAGCGCGAGGCCGAGCAGTACGATGTGATCGTGCAGACCGACGCCGTGGGCCGCACCACGCCCGAGCACATCGACCGGCTCTTCGTGCGCGGCCGCGTGGATGTGAATGGCAATGCGGTGATGGTGCCGCTGTCGGCGCTGGTGAAGGTGCGTGAATCGGTCAGCCCGCGCGAGCTGAACCACTTCAACCAGCGCCGCTCGGTCACCATCACCGCCAACCTGGCACCGGGCTACGCGCTGGGCGAGGCGTTGCAGTACCTGGACGCCACCGCCGCCAAGGTGCTGAAGCCCGGCTACGCCACCGAACTGAACGGCGTCAGCCGCGAATACCGCGCGTCCAGCGGCGCGCTGGGCCTGGTGTTCGTGCTGGCGCTGCTGTTCATCTTCCTGGTGCTGGCGGCGCAGTTTGAAAGCTTCGTGGACCCCTTCGTCATCATGCTGGCGGTGCCGCTGTCCATGGTGGGGGCGCTGGGGGCCATGCACCTGAGTGGGGGCACGCTGAACGTGTATTCGCAGATCGGCCTCATCACGCTGGTCGGGCTGATCACCAAGCACGGCATCCTGATCGTGGAGTTCAGCAACCAGTTGCGCCAGCAGGGCCGCAGCGTGATGGAAGCGGTGGTGGAAGCCGCCAGCCTGCGCCTGCGCCCCATCCTGATGACCACCGGGGCCATGGTGCTGGGCGCGCTGCCGTTGGCCCTGGCCACCGGGGCGGGGGCTGAAAGCCGCCAGCAGATCGGCTGGGTCATCGTCGGCGGCATGTCGGTGGGCACGCTGCTCACCATCTTCGTGGTGCCCACGGTGTATTCGCTGTTCGCGCGGCAGCGGGTGCCGGGCGAGATCACCACACCGGCCCTGGAAGAAGCGGTGCCGGCCAAGTAGCCGGCGCGCCCCCAGGTTCTGGTCAGCCCGTCAGATCAAGCCCTCGAAGGGCAGCACGTCCACCAGTTCGCCCGCGGCCACGTCGCCCTGGGCGTGGTGCAGCACCACCAGGCCGTTGGCTTCGCTCATGCTGCGCAGGATTCCCGAGCCCTGGGCGCCGGTGATGCGCACCTGCCAGCGGCCGTCGGCCGCCTGGTCCACGATGCCGCGCTGGTACTCGGTACGGCCGGGTTTCTTGCGCAGGGCCTCGGTGCTGGCAGCGCGCAGCAAGGGCAGCGCCCGCGGCGTCGCGCCGCTCATGGCCAGCAGGGCCTCGCGCACGAAGGCGTAGAAGGTCACCATCACCGCCACCGGGTTGCCGGGCAGGCCGAAGAGCATGGCCTCGCGGCCCGGGGTGCCGATCCTGCCGATGGCCATGGGCCGCCCAGGCCGCATGGCGATGCGCCAGAACAGCACCTCGCCCAGGCGCGCCATCACCTGCTTGGTGTGGTCGGCCTCGCCCACGCTGACGCCGCCCGAGGTGATCACCGCGTCCGCGCTGGCGGCAGCCTGGGTGAAGGCCTCGGCCAGGGCGTCGGGCTGGTCGCGCACCACGCCCATGTCGATGACGTCCACGCCCAGGCGCTGCAGCATGCCGTGCAGGGTGTAGCGGTTGCTGTCGTACACACAGCCTTCGGGCAGCGCCTCGCCGATGGAGCGCAATTCGTCCCCGGTGGAGAAGAAGGCCACGCGCAGGCGGCGGAACACCGGCAGTTCGGCCACGCCGAGTGACGCCGCCAGGCCCAGGTCGGACGGGGTGACGATGCGCCCCGCGCGCAAGGCCGCCTCGCCCTCGGCCAGGTCCTCGCCGTGGCAGCGGCGGTTGTCGCCGGTGCGCACCACGCCGGCGGGGACAATCACCTGGTTGGCGTCGGCACCCGGCTTGAAGAATTCCTGCGGCACCACCGTGTCCAGGCCCGGCGGCATCACCGCGCCGGTGGTGATGCGGATGCCGTGGCCGAAAGGAACGTCACCGCGGTGCTGTGCTCCGGCCAAGGCCGTGCCCACCAGCGGCAGCAGGGTGTCACGGTCGGGCTTCAGGTCGGCGCCTCGCAGCGCCACACCGTCCATGGCCGAGTTGTCGTGCGCGGGCACGTCGATCGGGCTGACGATGTCGCGCGCCAGCACCCGGCCCAGACAACTGCGGATGCCCAACTGCTCGACCGCCTGCACCCGCGGCACCAGGCGGCGGATGAAGTCCTGCGCGGCGCTCACCGGCAGTGATGTCGGGTCGTAGCCCGCCACCTCGGCGGCGATGTCTTGCAGTGATTGCATGGGGAGCTTCTAGCCGCCGATGTAGTGCATTTCCACCCGCCGCTGCCCGGTGGCCTGCGGCGCCTGGGCCGAGCCCCGCAGTTCAGAGTAGCGGTCGTCACGCTGGCCCCACAAGGCACCCAGCGCGGCCGAGATCTCGGCGTCGCTGCGGCCACCGCGCAGCAGGGCGCGCAGGTCGTGGCCCTGGGCCGCGAACAGGCACATGAACAGCTTGCCTTCGGTGGACAGGCGGGCGCGGTTGCAGTCTCGGCAGAAGGCGCGGGTGACGCTGGAGATCAGCCCCACCTCGCCGCGGCCGTCGGCCCAGGCCCAGCGCTCGGCGGTTTCACCCGGTTGGGCGGCATCCAGCGGTTTCAGTTCACCCAGCGCCTGCAGGCGTTGCAGCACCTGGGCCGAGGGCAGCACCTCGTCCATGCGCCAGCCGTTGGTGGCGCCCACGTCCATGTACTCGATGAAGCGCAGCACGACGCCGCGGCCGAACTGGTCGCGGAAGAAGCGCGCCATGGGCGCGATCTCGTGGTCGTTGGTGCCGCGCTTGACCACCATGTTCACCTTGATCGGCCCAAAGCCCGCGGCTTGCGCGGCGGCGATGCCATCCAGCACGTCGGCGACGGGAAAGTCGACGTCGTTCATGCGCCGGAAGATGGTGTCGTCCAGGGCGTCCAGGCTGACCGTCAGGCGCTTGAGCCCGGCCGCGCGCAGGGCGGAGGCCTTTTTCGCCAGCACCGAGCCGTTGGTGGTGAGGGTGATGTCCAGCGTTTCGCCTTCGGGCGTGCGCAGTGCGGCCAGTTGTTCGACCAGGGCTTCCAGGTGCTTGCGCAGCAGCGGTTCACCGCCTGTGAGCCGGATCTTGCGCACACCGTGGCCGACGAACACCCGCGCCAGGCGCGTGATCTCTTCAAAGCTGAGCAGTGAGCTTTGCGGCAGGAAGCGGTAGTCGCGGTCGAACACCTCCTTGGGCATGCAGTAGCTGCAGCGGAAGTTGCAGCGGTCGGTGACCGAGATGCGCAGGTCGTGCAGCGGCCGGCCCAGGCGATCGGCCAGCAAGCCGGTGGGGGCGCTCAGGTGGGCGGGAATGGCCGGCACCGGCGCGGCGTAACGCAGGTCGGCCAGAGGAATGATGGTTTCGCCCATGGGTCTGGATTGTGCCGCTGCGGCAGCGCCCCCTGCGGGCGGCGGGTCAGGCTGCGCTTTCGCGCTTCAGCCCATCAACGCGGATTGGGCGGGTTGGGCAATTCGGCGCGCCGGGCACCGGTGAAGCGCTGCGACCAGTAGGCAATGCGCATGTCTTCCACCCGCACCTTGGCACCGGTGCGCGGGGCGTGGATGAACTTGCCGTCGCCCACGTAGATGCCCACGTGGCTGAAGGTGCGGCGCAGGGTGTTGAAGAACACCAGGTCGCCGGGCTTCAGGTCGTCGCGGTCCACCTTCACCAGGCCGGCGGTGGTGGCTTGCTCGTCGGCACGGCGCGGCAGCACCAGGCCCACGCTGTGCTCGAAGATGTAGCGGGTGAAGCCGCTGCAGTCGAAGCCTTCTTCGGCGCTGGTGCCGCCACGGCGATACGGTACGCCCAGGAAGTTCATCGCCGTCATCACCAGGTCGGTGGCACGGTCGCGCATGCTCTGCAGGGCCGCCGAGCCCTGTTCGCCGACCAGGCCGCGTTCCTGAAGCAGGTTCAGGATGGCGTCGCCGGGGGCGGTGGCAGGGGTTTCATCGGGCGCCGCCTGCGCCGCCAGGGCCATGGCCAAGCCGGCTGCACACAGGGTGTGTCGCAGGGCGTTCCAGGCAAAGCGGGGCGGGGTGTGAATGGGCACGAAGACGGAGGTTAACACCCGAGTCGGGTCGGTCAAGCGGGCCAACCCCTGGTGCGGGGGCCCGGGCGGCCGAACTGCGAAGTTATGCCCAAGGCTTTTGCGTCAGTGTGTTGTCAGTGCCTCACCGTGCAATCCACACCCAAGGTGGGCGGTGTTCCACCGATGTCGGGCGCGACCCTGAACAGGGCCCCCTCCAGGAGACAACCGGTCGTGATTATGAATTATCAAGCCTTCCACCAGCGTTCCATCCAGCAGCGCGATGCCTTCTGGACCGAGCAGGCCCAGCTCGTGGACTGGGAAAAGCCCTTCGAGCAGGTGTGCGACTACAGCAAGCCGCCCTTCGCCAAGTGGTTCGTCGGCGGGCGCACCAACCTCTGCCACAACGCGGTGGACCGGCACCTGAAGGACCGCGCCGACCAGAACGCGCTGATCTTCGTTTCCACCGAAACCGACACCGAGAAGGTCTATTCCTTCCGCCAGTTGCACGCCGAGGTGCAGCGCATGGCCGCCATCCTGAAGG
Source organism: Burkholderiales bacterium JOSHI_001 (assembly GCA_000244995.1). Classification (NCBI taxonomy): domain Bacteria; kingdom Pseudomonadati; phylum Pseudomonadota; class Betaproteobacteria; order Burkholderiales; species Burkholderiales bacterium JOSHI_001. The sequence continues at coordinate 2,758,045 of CM001438.1, forward strand.
ACCTGGGCGTGAAGAAAGGCGACCGGGTGCTGGTGTACATGCCCATGATCCCCGAGGCGGCCTTTGCCATGCTGGCCTGCACCCGCATCGGCGCCATCCACTCGGTGGTGTTCGGCGGCTTTGCCAGCGTCAGCCTGGCCAGCCGCATTGACGACGCGCAACCCACGGTCATCGTCAGCGCCGACGCTGGCAGCCGCAATGGCAAGGGCGTGCCCTACAAGCCCTTGCTGGACGAGGCCATCAAGCTGGCCCAGCACAAGCCCGCCAAGGTGCTGATGGTCAACCGCGGCCTGTCCGACTACACCCAGGTCGCCGGCCGCGACGAGGACTACGCCACGCTGCGCGCCAAGCACCTGGACACCGTGGTGCCGTGCGAATGGGTGGAATCCACCCACCCCAGCTACACGCTCTACACCAGCGGAACCACCGGCAAGCCCAAGGGCGTGCAGCGCGACACCGGCGGCTACACCGTGGCCCTGGCCGCGAGCATGAAGCACATCTACATGGGCAACGCCGGGGAGACCTACTTCTCCACCAGCGACATCGGCTGGGTGGTGGGCCACAGCTACATCATCTACGGCCCGCTGATCGCCGGCATGGCCACCATCATGTACGAAGGCCTGCCGGTGCGCCCGGACGCCGGCATCTGGTGGAGCCTGGTCGAAAAGTACAAGGTCACCGTGATGTTCAGCGCCCCCACCGCGGTGCGGGTGCTCAAGAAGCAGGACCCGTCCTTCCTGAGCAAGTACGACCTGTCGTCCTTGCGCGCGCTGTTCCTGGCCGGCGAGCCGCTGGACGAACCCACCGCGAAGTGGATCTCCGAAAGCCTGGGCAAGCCCATCATCGACAACTACTGGCAGACCGAAACCGGCTGGCCCATCCTCAGCCTGTGCAATGGTGTGGAAAAGGCCGACAGCAAGTTCGGCTCGCCCGGCAAGGCGGTCTACGGCTACGACGTGAAGCTGCTGGATGACAGCACCGGGGCCGAAATCACCGAACCCAACCAGAAGGGCGTGGTCGCCATCGAGGGCCCGCTGCCCCCGGGCTGCCTGCAGACCGTGTGGGGCGACGACGAACGCTTCGTCAAGACCTACTGGACCAGCGTGCCGGGCAAGATGGTGTATTCCACCTTCGACTGGGGCGTGCGCGACGCCGACGGCTACTACTTCATCCTGGGCCGCACCGACGACGTGATCAACGTGGCCGGCCACCGCCTGGGCACGCGCGAGATCGAAGAAAGCATCTCCAGCCACGCCAACGTGGCCGAGGTGGCGGTGGTGGGCGTGGCCGACCAGCTCAAGGGCCAGGTGGCCATGGCCTTCGTGGTGCTGAAGGACCCGTCCAAGGCCGGCACGCCCGAGCAGGCCCTGGCGCACGAAGGCGAAATCATGAAGGTGGTGGACAACCAACTGGGCGCCGTGGCGCGGCCAGCCCGCGTTCGCTTCGTCAGCGGCCTGCCCAAGACGCGTTCGGGCAAGCTGCTGCGCCGCGCCATCCAGGCCGTGTGTGAACAGCGCGACCCGGGCGACCTGACCACCATGGAAGACCCCTTGGCCCTGCAGCAGATCAAGGACCTGGTCGTCACCCGCTGATCAGCGTCTTCCCTGCTTTCGAAGGGCCGTGTTTTCACGGCCCTTTGCCATTGGGGCACCGGGTTTGCGAGCAGCGAGCGTGCTGCGACGGCGCGGCGACCGCGTGCCAACATCCGCACCACATTCCATGGGGGTGACGATGAACGCTGACTCCCGAAACCTGCCGCGCATCGGTTTCATCGGTCTGGGTGTGATGGGCACGCCCATGGCCAGCCACCTGGCGCGGGCCGGCCATGCCCTCACGCTGTGCGACGTGAACGCCCAGGCCGCGCAGCAACTGGCCGCCACGCTGGGCGCGCCGGCCCGGGCCGCCGCCACCCCGCGGGAGGTGGGGCAGCACAGCGACATCGTCATCACCATGCTGCCCCATGGCGACGTGGTGCAGCAGGTGGCGCTGGGCCCGGACGGGCTGATCGAAGGCCTGGTACCGGGCAGCCTGGTGCTGGACACGTCCTCGTCCGAGCCCTGGCTGACGCAGCGCACGGCGGCCTGCCTGGCCGAATGCGGCGTGGCCATGGTGGATGCGCCGGTGTCGGGCGCGCAGTGGGGCGCGCGCGACGCCACCCTGGTGTTCATGGTGGGCGGCGCGGCGGCCGATGTGGCGCGCGTGCGCCCGCTGCTGGACCGCATGGGCCGCGAGGTCTTCCACCTGGGGGCCCTGGGCTGCGGCCACGCCATGAAGTGCATCAACAACCTCATCACCGCCATGACCTTCAGCGCCACCGCCGAAGGCCTGGTGATCGGCAAGCGCTACGGGCTGGACCCGGCGGCGATGGTGAAGGTGCTCAATGTGTCCACCGGCATGTCCTGGATCAGCCAGACCCACATCGAGCAGCGCGTGCTCAGCCGGCGCTTCGACGACCCCTTCAAGCTGGCGCTGATGCTGAAAGACATCGGCATCGCCAACACCCTGGCACGTGAAACCGGCAGCTCGGTGCCGATCTCGGCCCTGGGCCAGCAGCTGTGGCAGGCCGCGGTGCGCGATGCCGAGCCCGGCGCCAGCGTGAGCGAGCTGGTGCGCTGGGTGGAGAAGCAGAACCACACCGAGATCACGCCCGGCGCCCGGCCGGCCGAGCGCTGACGCCAGGGCTGCGGCCTGGGCACAATCTGATGCTCACCTTGGCGCGTGGCAACACGCGAATACCCCCATGAAGAAGCTGCTTTCTGCGTACGCCTTGTCCACCTGGCTGGCCCTGCCGGTGCTGGCTCAACCGGCCTTGTCAGGCCCCGCCTTCCCCCGCTTTGAGAACCCTGCCGCGCTGACGACCGCCTGCGACAGCGGCCTGGCGCAAGCCAAGGTCAGCCTGGCCACGTTGCTCCAGCAGAAGGTCGACAAGCACTGGCTGCGGGCCTACGACAACTTCAGCGCCGGGCTCGAAGACCTGAGCAACCCTTTGCTGTTCCTGGCCAATGTCCACCCCGACAAAGCCCTGCGGGAGGCGTCCGAGGCCTGTGAACTGCGCTGGCAGGACTTCCTGTCGTCCCTGGGCCAGAACCCGGCGCTGTACCGCGCCTTGAAGGCCGTGCCGGCCGCCGATGCGATCGACCGCGAACTGCGCCAGGCCGCACTCGACGGGCTGGTGGATTCCGGCGTCGGCCTGCCGCCGGCCCAGCGCAAGCGCGTGAAGCAGTTGTCCGACGGCCTGGCGGCGCTGGAGCAGAGCTTCCAGCGCAACATCCGCGACGCCAACACCCGGGTGGCTTTCAGCGAGGCCGAAGTGGCCGGCGTGCCCGAAGCGGTATGGAAGGATGCCAAGCGCAATGACCAGGGCCAGGTCTTGCTGGGGCTGGACATGCCGATCTACCTGCCCGTGATGCAGGGCGCCGAATCCGCGGCCGCGCGCGAGCGCATGTGGCGGGCCAAGAGCAACGAAGGCGGCGAGCCCAACCTGAAGCTGCTGGCCCAGATCCGCCAGCAGCGCCAGCAACTGGCCGCGCTGTTCCGCCAGCCCAGCTATGCCCACTTCAAGCTGCGCCGCCAGATGGCGGCCAACCCGCAACGTGCCATGGCCTTCCTGGACGAAGTGAAAGCCGCCGTCACCGTGGGGGAAAAGGGTGACCTGGAAGAGATGCGCCAGGCCAAGGCGCGCCACCTGAAGCAGGACCCCGCCGGCGTGAAGCTTCAGCGCTGGGACGTGGCGTTCTACGAAGAGCGTGTGCGCCGCGAGCGCTACGCCGTCGACCAGGAGGCCTTCCGCCCGTACTTCCCGCCCCAGCAGAGCCTGGAATTCGTGATGCGGGTGGTGGAAAAGGCGATGGGTGTGCGCTACACCCGCGTTCCAGACGTGGCGCTGTGGCACCCCGAGGCGCTGGCCTACGCGGTGGCCGATGCCGGCACCGGCCGTTCATTGGGCACGCTGTACGTGGACCTGTACCCGCGTGAAGGCAAGTACAACCACGCGGCGGTGTGGCCGCTGCGCGGGGCCTCGGTGGTCACCGGCCGCACGCCCATCGCTGCCCTGGTGGTGAACTTCGACCGCCAGGGGCTGTCACTGGAGGAACTGGAGACCCTGCTGCACGAGTTCGGCCATGCCGTGCACAACAACCTGTCGGCGGTGCGTTACGCCTCGCAGGCCGGCACTTCGGTCAAGCACGACTTCGTCGAGGCCCCGTCGCAGATGCTGGAGGACTGGGTCTACGACCCGAAGGTGCTGCAGGTCTTCCAGGAGGTGTGCCCGGCCTGCAAGCCGGTGCCGGAAGCCATGCTGGCCCAGGCCGTGAAGGCGCGCGACTTCGCCAAGGGCGTGCTCTACGCGCGCCAGCACCTGTATGCCAGCTACGACCTGGCGCTGTTCGGCACCCGGGCGCAGGACCCGCTGGCGCTGTGGCAGCAGATGGAAGGCGCCACGGCCCTCGGGCACGTGGCCGGCACCATGTTCCCGGCCGGTTTTGGCCACATCGCCGGGGGTTACGGCGCCGGCTACTACGGCTACCTGTGGAGCCTGGTGCTGGCCATGGACATGCGCACTGCCTTTGGCGACAACAAGCTGGATGCGCAGGTCGGCCGCCGCTACCGCGACACCGTGCTGGCCAACGGCTCGCAGTTCCCGCCGGACGCGTTGCTGCGGCGCTTCCTGGGCCGTGAGGCCAATGCCAAGGCCTTCTTCGACTACCTGCGCAAGTGAGCCCAGCCCGCCCCGGCCCCTGGGGGCCGCGGGCGGCTACAGCACCTCGCTGGCGTAGTCGGCCAGGCGCGAACGTTCGCCGCGCGCCAGCATCACGTGGCCGCTGTGCGGCCAGCCCTTGAAGCGGTCCACCGCGTAGGTCAGGCCGCTGGAGCCTTCGGTGAGGTAGGGCGTGTCGATCTGCGCCAGGTTGCCCAGGCAGACGATCTTGGTGCCCGGGCCGGCGCGGGTGATCAGGGTCTTCATCTGCTTGGGCGTCAGGTTCTGCGCCTCGTCGATGAGCACGAACTTGTTCAGGAAGGTGCGCCCGCGCATGAAGTTCAGGCTCTTGATCTTGATCTTGCTGCGCACGATGTCCTGGGTGGCCGAACGGCCCCATTCACCCGCGCTGCCGTCGCCACGCGCCAGCACCTCCAGGTTGTCGTCCAGCGCGCCCATCCAGGGGCCCATCTTTTCTTCCTCGGTGCCGGGCAGGAAGCCGATGTCTTCGCCCACCGGCACGGTGACCCGGGTGACGATGATTTCGCTGTAGCGCCGGTCGTCCAGCACCTGGGACAGGCCCGCGGCCAGGGTCATCAGGGTCTTGCCGGTGCCGGCCGTGCCGGTCAGGGTGATGAAGTCGCAGTCCGGGTCCAGCAGCAGGTTCAGTGCGAAGTTCTGTTCGCGGTTGCGCGCGGACACCCCCCACACCGCGTTCTTGGCGTGGGTGTAGTCCTTCAGCGTCTTCAGCACGGCGGTCTTGCCGGTGATTTCAGTCACCCGCGCATACAGCGGCGCGGCGCCCGGCGTCTCCAGGTAGACAAACTGGTTGACCAGCAGCACCGGCACCAGCGGGCCGCTGATGCGGTAGAAGGTGATGCCGCCCTGGCTCCAGCTTTCCATGGTCTTGCCATGGCGCTCCCAGAAGTCGGCCGGCAGCGGCAGCACGCCGGAGTACAGCAGGTCGCCGTCTTCCAGCACCTTGTCGTTGAAATAGTCTTCCGCCGGAAGGCCGAGTGCACGCGCCTTCACGCGCATGTTGATGTCCTTGGACACCAGCACCACCTCGCGCCCGGGTTGGCTTTCGCGCAGGCTCTGCACCACGCCCAGGATCTGGTTGTCGGCCTTGCCCTGGGGCAGGCCGCTGGGCAGCTTGATGTCCAGCAGCATGGTCTGGAAGAACAGCTTGCCGCCGGCTTCGCGCCGGCCGGTCTTGGCCAGTGGGATGCCGGCGCTGGGGTCCAGGCTGGTGGCGTCGGTGGCCAGGGCGTCAAGTTCGCGGCTGACCTGGCGCGCGTTGCGCGCCACCTCGCTCATGCCCTTCTTGTGGCCGTCCAACTCTTCCAGCGTGATCATGGGCAGGAAGACGTCGTGCTCCTCGAAGCGGAACAGGCTCATCGGGTCGTGCATCAGCACATTGGTGTCCAGCACGAAGAGCTTGGCCGGCCCGCTGTCGCGCTTGGCGCGCCGGCGGGGCGCCGTGGCGGGAACGTGCTGGGCCGGCCGAACGTAGGTGGGCGCACCGGTGGCGGCGGGGGCGGCCGCCTTGGTCGGCGCCGCAGCCGGGCCGCGGTCGTCGCGCAGGTCCAGCGCGGTTTGCGCGGGTTCCAGCAGCGCCGGCAGCGACTTCTTGTTGCCGCGCGGTGCGGCTTGTGTCTCCAGTTCGGCCAGGGGGACCAGGGTGGCTTTGTGCGTGGGCGGCTTGGGCAGGGGCATGGGGCGGCAGCGGCGGATTCAGAAACAAAAAAGCCGCACAGTCGTCTGTGCGGCTTGTTCGGGGAACTGATGGCGCGTTGAGCGACTCAGGTGCGGGCTCAAAAGCATACGGGATTGATTATGCACAAGCCGGACCGGCGGTCCAGCCATGCAATCAGGCGGCCTTCTTCAGGTCTTTCACGACCTTCAGCACTTCGTCCACATGGCCGGCCACCTTGATGCCGCGCCATTCGGCCCGCAACACGCCAGCGGCGTCGATGACGAAGGTGCTGCGCTCGATGCCCTTGACCTTCTTGCCGTACATGATCTTGTTCTTGACCACGCCGAACATGTGGCAGAGCTTTTCTTCGGTGTCGGCGATCAGCTCGAAGGGCAGTTCCAGCGCCTGGCGGAACTTGTCATGGCTGGTCATGTTGTCGCGCGACACGCCAAAGACCACGGCACCGGCCTTCACGAAGTCCTTGTGCTTGTCGCGGAACTGCATCGCCTCGGTGGTGCAGCCGGGGGTGTGGTCCTTGGGGTAGAAGTACAGCACCACGGTCTTGCCGGCGAAAGCCTGCGGCGTGAATTTCACGCCGCTGGTGGCCAACGCTTCGAACTCGGGGAGGTTTTTGTTGAGGACGGGCGTCATGAGGGAAGGGGGCAGTGGCGGGGCGCCCGGACAGGGCACAGCGCATGATTATAAAGTTTTGCGGGACCGGCCTCGCCAGGGTCAGCCCGCGTCGCCCGGCAGCAGGGCTGCCACCACCTGCCGGCCCTCGCTGGCCAGCACGTTGTAGGTGCGGCAAGCCGCCGCACTGTCCATGCTTTCCACCCCGATGCGCTGGGCGATCAAGGCCGCCACCAGGCGCGGGTGGGCAAAGCGCTGGCGCGCGCCGCTGCCGAAGATGACCAGTTCAGGTTTCAGCGCCAGCACCGGGGCGAAGTGTTCGGGCGACAGGCTGTCGAAACCCGGCACGGCCCACGGCAGCACCACCCCTTGCCAGGGCACCAGCACCGCGCCTTCGTGGGCGGTGGCGCCCACCCAGACACGGCCGCCTTCCAGCCGGTTGATGGTGTTGACGCCTTCCAGGCGGTCGGGCTGGATCTTCAAGGTGGTGGCCCCGGCAGACAGAGGGTGGGGCACGGGGCCCGTGAGGCTAAAATTATAGGTTTCGCCCTGCACGTATGCCGCGCACCGCGTGGCCCTGGAGCCCTTCTTGAAACCCATCGCCAAGTCCGACAAGCTTGCCAACGTGTGCTACGACATCCGCGGGCCCGTGCTGGACAAGGCCCGCCAGATGGAGGAAGAGGGCCAGAAGATCATCAAGCTGAACATCGGCAACATCGCCGCCTTCGGCCTGGAGCCACCCGACGAGATCGTGCAGGACATGATCCGCAACCTGCCCTCGCAGGTGGCCGCGGGCTACACCGACAGCAAGGGCCTGTTCGCCCCGCGCAAGGCCATCGTCCACTACACCCAGGAAAAGCACATCGCCGGGGTGACGGTGGACGACGTGTACCTGGGCAATGGCGCGTCCGAGCTCATCGCCATGAGCATGAACGCGCTGCTGAACCCGGGCGACGAGATCCTGGTGCCGGCCCCCGACTACCCGCTGTGGACCGCCAGCGTGGCCCTGTCCGGCGGCACGCCGGTGCACTACCTGTGCGACGAAGGTGCCGACTGGATGCCGGACGTGGCCGACATCCGCAGCAAGATCACGCCCAACACCAAGGGCATCGTCGTCATCAACCCGAACAACCCCACCGGGGCGCTGTACCCCGACAGCGTGCTGCTGGAGATCGTGGAACTGGCGCGCCAGCACCAGCTGATTGTTTACGCCGACGAGATCTACGACAAGACCCTGTACGACGGCAACACCCACACCAGCATCGCCAGCCTGGCCGACGACGTGCTGTTCTGCACCTTCAACGGCCTGAGCAAGAACTACCGCGCCTGCGGCTACCGCGCCGGCTGGATGGTGGTGTCGGGCGACAAGCGCCGCGCCAAGGACTACATCGTCGGGCTGAACATGCTGGCGTCGATGCGCCTGTGCGCCAACACGCCGGGGCAACTGGCGATCCAGACGGCGCTGGGCGGCTACCAGAGCATCAAGGACCTGGTGGCCCCGGGCGGGCGGCTGTGCAAGCAGCGCGACCTGGCGCACCAGCTGCTGACGCAGATCCCGGGCGTCACGGCCGTCAAACCGAAGGCTGCGCTGTACATGTTCCCGCGCCTGGACCCGCAGATGTACCCCATTACCGACGACCAACAGTTCGCCTACGAGTTGCTGGCCGAAGAAAAGGTGCTGATCGTGCAGGGCACCGGCTTCAACTGGATTGCGCCCGACCACTTCCGGCTGGTGTTCCTGCCCAACACCGACGACCTGACCGAAGCGGTGGGCCGCATCGACCGTTTCCTGGGCCACTACCGCCGGCGCCATTCGCGCTGAAGCGCGGGCCTTCGTTTTCCTCCAGCCGGCGTCTTGCACCGGCGCTCGTTCCGAAAGATTGTCATGAAATCGATTCAGGTCGGCCTGCTGGGCATCGGCACCGTGGGCAGCGGCACCTTCCAGGTGCTGAAACGCAACCAGGCGGAAATTCGCCGTCGCGCGGGCCGCGGCATCGAGATCACCATGGTGGCCGACCTGGACACCGCGCGCGCCCAAAGCCTGGTGGGCCCCGGCGTGACCGTGGTGAACGACGCCCGCCAGGTGATCGCCAACCCGGACATCGACATCGTCATCGAGCTGATCGGCGGCTACGGCATCGCCAAGGCCCTGGTGATGGAAGCCATCGCCGCGGGCAAGCACGTGGTCACGGCCAACAAGGCGCTTCTGGCGGTGCATGGCAGTGAGATCTTCGCCGCCGCGCGAGACAGGGGCGTGATGGTGGCGTTTGAAGCCGCGGTGGCCGGCGGCATCCCCATCATCAAGGCGCTGCGCGAGGGCCTCACCGCCAACCGCATCGAATGGATCGCCGGCATCATCAACGGCACCACCAACTTCATCCTCAGCGAAATGCGCGACAAGGGCCTGGACTTCGGCGTGGTGCTGAAGGAAGCGCAACGGCTGGGCTATGCGGAGACCGACCCCACCTTCGACATCGAAGGCGTGGACGCGGCGCACAAGGCCACCATCATGAGCGCCATCGCCTTCGGCATCCCGGTGCAGTTCGACAAGGCGCATGTGGAGGGCATCACCAAGCTGCAGGCGGCCGACATCCGCTATGCCGAGCAGCTGGGCTACCGCATCAAGTTGCTGGGCATCACCAAGCGGCGCGATTCGGGCATCGAACTTCGCGTGCACCCGACCCTGGTGCCCAGCAAGCGACTCATCGCCAACGTGGAAGGCGCGATGAACGCGGTGATGGTGCAGGGCGACGCCGTGGGCAGCACCCTGTACTACGGCAAGGGCGCGGGTGCCGAGCCCACCGCCAGCGCGGTGGTGGCCGACCTGGTGGACATCACCCGCCTGCACACGGCCGACGCCGGCCACCGTGTGCCGCACCTGGCCTTCCAGCCCGACGAACTGGCCGACACGCCCATCCTGGCCATTGACCAGGTGGTGACCGCCTTCTACCTGCGCCTGCAGGTGGCCGACCAGACCGGGGTGCTGTCCAAGATCACCACGATCCTGGCCGACAGCGACATCTCCATCGACGCGGTGCTGCAGCGCGAAAGCGCCGACGGTGAAAACCAGACCGACCTGATCATCCTGACCCACGACACCGAGGAAGGCCGCATGCGCGCCGCGCTGGCCAAGATGCAGGCGCTGCCGACGGTGCTGGCGCCCATCGTGTCCATCCGCAAGGAAGAGCTGAACTGATGCGCTACATCAGCACCCGCGGCGACAAGACCGAGCGCCGCTTCTGCGAGATCCTGCTCGAAGGCCTGGCGCCGGACGGCGGGCTGTACCTGCCGCTGTCCTACCCAAAGGTGGACGACGCCGAGCTCACGCGCTGGCGCGGCCTGTCCTACGCGCAGCTGGCCTTTGAGATTCTGTCGCTGTACATCGACGACATCCCGGCCGCCGACCTGAAGGCGCTGGTCGAGAAGACCTACACGAAGGCCACCTACGGCACCGAGGCCATCACCCCGCTGCGCACGCTGGAACCCGGCCTGCACATTGAAGCCCTGTCCAATGGCCCCACGCTGGCCTTCAAGGACATGGCGATGCAGTTGCTGGGCAACCTGTTCGAGTACGAACTGGCGCGCCGCGGCGAAGAGCTCAACATCCTGGGCGCCACCAGTGGGGACACCGGCAGCGCGGCCGAATACGCGATGCGCGGCAAGCAGGGTGTGCGCGTGTTCATGCTGTCGCCCCACGGCCGCATGAGCCCCTTCCAGCAGGCGCAGATGTACAGCCTGCCCGACGCCAACATCCACAACATCGCGGTGCAGGGCGTGTTCGACGACGCGCAGGACATCGTCAAGGCAGTCAGCAACGACCTGCAGTTCAAGCGCCGCTACAAGATCGGCACGGTCAACTCCATCAACTGGGCCCGCCTGCTGGCCCAGGTGGTGTACTACTTCGCCGGCTATTTCCAGGCCACCAAGCGCAACGCCGAGAAGGTGAGCTTCTGCGTGCCCAGCGGCAATTTTGGCAATGTGTGCGCCGGCCACGTGGCCCGCATGATGGGCTTGCCCATCGGCCGGCTGATGGTGGCCACCAACGAGAACGACGTGCTGGACGAGTTCTTCCGCACCGGCACCTACCGGGTGCGCGGCAGCGCCGAGACCTACGAAACCAGCAGCCCGTCGATGGACATTTCCAAGGCCAGCAACTTCGAGCGCTTCGTGTTCGACCTGCTGGGCCGCGATGCGGCGCGCACGGCCGAGTTGTTCGGCCCGGCGATCGCGAAGCAGGGCGGTTTCACGCTCCAGCCCGACGAGGTGGCGCGCTTTGCCAGCTTCGGTTTTGTCTCAGGAAAAAGCACCCACGCCGACCGCCTGGCCACCATCCGCAGCACCTGGGCGCAGTTCCACGACATGGTGGACACCCACACGGCGGATGGCCTGAAGGTGGCGCAGCAACTGCGCCAGCCGGGCGAAACCGTCATCGTGCTGGAAACCGCCTTGCCGGTGAAGTTCTCGGCCACCATCGTCGAAGCCCTGGGGCGGGAACCGGATCGCCCGGCTGCGCTGGTGGGCATCGAAAACCTGCCCAAGCGCGTGACCGTGATCCCGGTCAGCACCCAGGCGGTGAAAGACTTCATCGTCGCCGAATGCGGGGCATGACCCAGGCATGAAGGCCATCGGCTTTTGCGGCCCGTCGGGCGTGGGCAAGACCACGCTGGTGGAAGCACTGATCGCTGAACTGAAACGGCGCGGCCAGCGGGTGTCGGTGATCAAGCACGCCCACAAGCGCTTTGACCTGGACCAGCCGGGCAAGGACACCTGGCGCCATCGCCAGGCCGGTGCCACCGAGGTGCTGGTGGCCAGCGACCAGCGCCTGGCGCTGATGCGCGAGTACGACGTCATCGGCCACCCTGCGGTGGAAGACCTGCTGGCCGAGCTGTCGCCCTGCGACTGGGCCTTGGTGGAAGGCTTCAAGCACGCCAGCATGAACAAGGTGGAGGTCTGGCGCGCCGACCTGGGCCAGGCCCCGGCCTACCCGGACGACCCCTTCGTGGTGGCCCTGGCCACAGACCGGCCCGACGCGCTGCCGGTGCCCACCGGCCTGCCGGTGCTGGCCATGTCCGACGTGGCCGCGGTGGCGGACTTCCTGGTGTCCAATGCCCGTCGGTTCGAGATCTGAATCCACCATGAGCCAACGCGCCCCGATGATCACGCTGGACGAAGCCATGGCCCGCCTGGCCGATGGCGCGCTGTCGCACCGCATCCAGCAGACCGAGACCATCGCCAGCTTCGACGCGCTGGGCCGCGTGCTGGCGGCGCCGGTGGTGTCGCCCCTGTTCGTGCCTCCGGAAGACAACAGCTCGATGGACGGCTACGCCCTGCGCGCGGCCGATGTGCCAGCAGCGGGCACGGTGCTGCCCGTCAGCCAGCGAATCCCGGCCGGCCACCCGGGCCAGCCACTGGCCCCGGGCAGCGCGGCGCGCATCTTCACCGGCGCCCAGGTGCCGGCCGCCGCCGACGCCATCGTGATGCAGGAACAGTGCGAAGCGGTCCCCGGTGAAGGCCTGGGTTCGGTGCGCGTGGACGTGCTGCCGCAGGCCGGGCACTGGATCCGCCGCCGCGGCGAAGACGTGATGGCCGGTAGCGTCGTGTTGAACGCCGGCGCGCGCCTCACGCCCCAGGCCCTGGGCCTGGTGGCCACCGTGGGCGCGGCCCAGGTGCAGGTGCTGCGCCGCCCCCGCGTGGCGCTGTTTTCCACCGGTGACGAACTGGTCATGCCGGGCCAGCCGCTGCCGCCCGGCGCCATCTACAACAGCAACCGTTACACCCTGCGCGCGTTGCTGCAGGCCGCGGGCTGCGAGGTCACCGACCTGGGCATCGTGCCCGACACGCTGGAAGCCACCCGCGACACTCTGCGCCGGGCGGCGGCGGGCAACGACCTGATCCTTACTTCCGGCGGCGTGTCGGTGGGCGAAGAGGACCACATCCGCCCCGCGGTGACCGCCGAAGGCGAGGTGCAGATGTGGCAGGTGGCGATGAAGCCCGGCAAGCCGCTGGCCTTCGGGCGCGTGGGAACGGCCGCCTTCATGGGCCTGCCGGGCAACCCGGTGTCCAGCTTCATCACCTTCCTGCTGGCGGTGGCGCCGGTGCTGCGGGTGATGCAGGGCATGCCGGCCGGGCTGCCGGCGGCGCTGCACCTGCGCGCGGCCTTCGCCTGGCCGAAACCCGACAAGCGGCGCGAGTTCATGCGCGCGCGCTTGAACGCCTTGGGCGAGTTGGAACTGTTTCCCAACCAGAGTTCGGGCGTCATGACCTCGGCCGTGTGGGCCGACGGCCTGGTGGACAACCCGGCCAGCCAGGCCGTGACGCCGGGGGACACCGTGCGCTTCCTGCCGCTTTCCGAGCTGATCCACCGATGAGCCTGACCGTGCGCTACTTCGCCTCGCTGCGCGAAGCCCTGGGCCCGGCCGAAACCCTGCCGCATGTGCCCGGGCTGACGCTCGGCGCGCTGCGCTCGCAACTGGTGGCCCGTGGCGGTGCGCATGCGCAAGCGCTGGCGCCAGGGCGCGCGGTGCGCTGCGCCATCAACCAGGTGATGGCCGATGAGGCCGCCGAGGTGCCCGAAGGCGCCGAGGTGGCTTTCTTCCCGCCGGTGACCGGAGGCTGAGCCGATGACCGCACGGGTGCGCATCCAGACCGAGGACTTCGACCTCGGCACCGAAGTGGCCGCGGTGCGCGCCGGCAACCCGGCGGTGGGCGCGGTGGCGGCCTTTGTCGGCACGGTGCGCGACCGCAACGCGGGCGGCCCGGCCGACATCAGCGCGATGGAACTGGAGCACTACCCCGGCATGACCGAAAAGGCCATCGAGGCCATGATCGACGACGCGATGCGGCGCTTTCGGGTGCTGGGCGCGCGCGTCATCCACCGCGTGGGGCCGCTGAAGCCGCTGGACCAGATCGTGCTGGTGGTGGTCACGTCCACCCACCGTGGCGACGCCTTCCAGGCCTGCGAATTCCTGATGGATTACCTGAAGACCCAGGCCCCGTTCTGGAAGAAGGAGACCACGCCCGAGGGCGCGCGCTGGGTGGACGCCCGCGTGGCCGATGACGCCGCGCTGGCGCGCTGGGGCATCACCGCGTCCAACGCCGGATGAGCAGCACACCCGGCCTGGCGCAATGGGCGGCGGTGGGTGCCGGTGCCGCGCTGGGCGCCATGGCCCGCTACGCCCTGGGCCTGTGGCTGAATCCGCTGTGGCAGGGCTTCCCGCTGGGCACCTTGGCGGTGAACGGCCTGGGCGGCCTGGTGATGGGCCTGGCCATGGTGCTGTTCATGCACAACCCGCACGAGACCTGGCGCCTGTTCGCGGTGACCGGGGTGCTGGGCGGCTTCACCACCTTCTCGGCCTTTTCGGCCGAATCGCTGGGCCTGGTGCAGCGTGGCGACTGGGGCCTGGCGGTGGCCCACACCCTGGCCCATGTGCTGGGCGCGCTGGCCTGTGCGGCCCTGGGCTTTGCGCTGGCGCGGCTGGTCTGGCGTTGAGGCGCGGTGCCGGGTCAGTTCAACAGCCGTGTTTCGGGCTGGGCGGGCTCGGTGGGCGGCGCGGGTTCTTCCTGCAGGACGCCCCAATCGGCCTGCTTCAGCGCCTGAGCCAGCAATTGCTGCAGGCCGGTCACCAGTTGCGGCGTCAACTGCAGGGTCATGTGGCGGCGCTTGTCGTCCAGCAACACCAGCTTCAGCTGGTTGGCGGGCAATTGGGTCAGCTGCACTTCGGCCACCAGCATGGGCTCTTCGCCCAGCGGCTGCTCGCGCACCGTGGCCACGAAGGGGGTCTTGAAGTCCGCACCCTGCAGCGACTGGCTGCGCGCGGCCTGCGCCACCATGGCCTGGGCCTCGGGCACCACCACGGCGTGCGGCGTGGCCGTGGCCAGGTGCAGCTTTGTCACAATGCCCCCCAGGGGTTGCCACAGGCGCAGCATCAGGCGCCGCGTGAGCCAGGCCTGGAAGAGCTGGTCGTCGCGCGTGCGCACGCGCAGCAGCAGCCGGTCGGCGTTGGTGTTGTAGGAGACGGAGGCTTGATGGATATCCACGGTGCAGGGCCCGACAGCGTCACCATTGTGCCTGCCGGCCCGCGGCCATGAGTGCCCCCGCTTCCGGTGTGCCATCCCCTCTGGATGCGCGGGCCTTGCGCGGTGTGCTGGGGCGCTGGTCCACTGGCGTGGCCGTGATCACCTGCGTGGACGCCCAGGGCGGCCCGATGGGGCTGACGGCCAATTCCTTCGCGTCGCTGTCGCTGGACCCGCCGCTGGTGTTGTGGAGCCTGCGCCTTGTCAGCCCGTCGCTGCCAGCCTTCACGGCTGCCAGCCACTTCGCGGTGAATGTGCTGGCCGAGAACCAGGTGGACCTGGCGCGGCTGTTCGCCTCCCCCGCGACCGACCGCTTTTCGCAGGGCCTGTGGAGCGCCGGCCTGGGGCAGGCGCCGGTGCTGGCAGGCTGTGCCGCGGTGCTGGAATGCGCACTGGTGTCGGCCCAGGTGGCCGGCGACCACACCCTGTTCACCGGCCAGGTGCAGCGCATGGTGGACAGCGCCATTGCACCCCTGCTGTTCCAGGCCGGGCACTACCGCATGCTGGGGGAAATACTGTGAACGCCGTGCGCCTGGAAGCCAAGTGGGTGGACATGTTCGAGCAGGTGTTCCGCCTGTGCGGCGTGAACGCGGGCGACGCCTGTGCGGTGCTGTCCGAAACCCAGAGCCGGCCCGACCTGCCGCAACTGGCCGAAGGGGCCTTGCTGCGCATCGGCGCGCGGCCCTTCCACATCGTGCTGCCGGCCCGGCCCTTGACGGCGCCGGTGCCGGTGCGCTCCACCGGCGCGTCGGACGCCATCGGCCGCCTGGGCCCGGTGGTGCAGGCCCTGGCGGCCAGCGTCTTCGTGGCCGACTGCACCGTGGAAGGCCTGCAGCATGCGGTGGAACTGCCACAGATCCTGGCCGGCGGCGCGCGCGTGCTCGCCATCAGCCATGAGCACCCGGAAATCCTGGAACGCTGCCTGCCGCGCGCCGAGGACGAAGCGCCGGTGCGCGATGCGATGCGGCGCTTGAAGGCGGCCAAAGCCATGACCGTCAGCTCGGCCGCCGGCACCGACCTGCATGTCGACTTGAAGGGCGCGCGCGTGGGGGGCGTCTGGGGATTCACCAGCAAGCCGGGCACGCTGTCGCACTGGCCCGCCGGCCTGGTGCTGGCCTTTCCGGCTGCGGGCACGGTGAACGGCACGCTGGTGCTGGATCGCGGCGACGTGAACCTCACCTTCAAGCGCTACCTGGCCGATCCGGTGCGCCTGGACATCCGCGACGACCATGTGGTGGACGTGGCCGGCGACAGCGTGGACGCCGACTTCATGCGCGGCTACTTTGAAAGCTGGGGCGACCGTTCGGCCTACGCGGTGTCTCACGTCGGCTGGGGCCTGAACCGCGGTGCGCGCTGGGACGCCATGCTGTTCCACGACAAGGCCGACTTCAACGGCACCGAACTGCGTGCCTTCGCGGGCAACTTCCTGTATTCCACCGGCGCCAACGAGGTGGCCGGCCGCCACACCCTGGGCCACTTCGACCTGCCGCTGCGCCGCTGCACCGTGGCGCTGGACGGCCAGGAGGTGGTGCGCAAGGGGGTGCTGTTGTGACCGGCCGGCTCGTCAGCGCGGCGCCGCTGGCGCACCTGCGCTGGGACGCTGGCGCTGCCCCGCGCGGCTGGGCCGTGCTGCTGCACGGCGTGGGCGGGGGGCGCGAAGCCTGGATGGGCGTCGCGCCCACGCTGGCGCGCATCGGTTGGAACGTGGCCGCGGTGGACCTGCCGGGCTACGGCCTGACGCCCGCCATCACCCCTTACGACCTGGCCGGCCTGGCGGCCCGGGTGCTGGCCCTGCTGGACCACCTGGACGCACCGCGCGCCCTGCTGGTGGGCCACAGCATGGGTGGCATGCTGGCGCAGGAGGTCCATGCCTTGGCGCCCGAACGCGTGTCCGGCCTGGTGCTGGCCAACACCTCGCCCGCCTTCGGCCGCCCGGAAGGCGACTGGCAGCAGGACTTCCTGCGCCAGCGCTTCGCGCCACTGGATGCGGGGCTGGGCATGGCCGGCCTGGCCGCGCAGCTGGTGCCCGCCATGCTGGGTCCGGACGCGCCGGCCGCCGCGGCCCAGGCCGCGTTGGCCTTGATGGCCGGCGTGCCCGAAGCCACCTACCGCGCCGCCCTGGCCGCCCTGGTGGCCTTCGACCGCCGCGCCGCGCTGGCCAGCATCACCGTGCCCACGCTGGTGATCACCGGCGAGCACGACCAGGCCGCGCCGCCGGCCGTGTCCCAGCGCATGGCGCAGAAGATCCCGCGCGCCGTGCTGTCCATCCTGCCGGGCGCCGGGCACCTGGCGCCCATTGAGCAGCCTGCGGCCTTCGCCCGCGCGCTGGATGTGTTCCTGACCACCGTGGCCTGAAGAGACAAGCATGACCCCAGCCAGCACCCCCACCCCGGGCTACAAGCCCTCGCACATTGCCGGCACGCCGGAGTCGCTGACCGCGCAGCAGCGTGAACTGGTGGCGCTGGCCGCCGAATTGGGCGCCACGCGCTTTGCCGACCGCGCCGCGCGCTACGACCGCGAGGCCATCTTTCCCACCGAGAACTACCACGACCTGCGCGACGCCGGCCTGCTGGGCATCTGCGTTCCCAAGGCGCAAGGCGGGCAGGGCGCGGACTTCGCCACCTACGTGATGGTGGCCGCCGAGATTGGGCGCCATTGCGGTGCCACGGCGCTGTCCTTCAACATGCACGTCAGCTCCTGCATGTGGTCGGGCTTCATCGCCGACGCCCTGGACATGACATCCGAGCAGCGCGCCGAGCACGAACGCATCCGCGCCATCCACTACGAGCGCATCGTCAAGCACGGCAAGGTGTACGCCCAACCCTTTTCCGAAGGCGGCGCCGCCGCGGCCGGCGCCGCGCCCTGGGAAACCCAGGCCAGGAAGGTGGACGGCGGCTACCTCATCAACGGCAAGAAGATCTTTGCCTCCCTGGCCGGGGCGGCCGACTTCTACGGCGTGCTGTGCACGCTGCAACGCCCCGATGCCCCGGGCGGGGGCTCGCGGCGCGACTCCATGTACCTGGCGGTGCCGTCCGATGCGCCCGGCGTGTCGGTCACCGGCGACTGGGACCCTCTGGGCATGCGCGGCACGGTCAGCCGCACCCTGCTGTTCAAGGATGTGTTCGTGCCCGACGACGCGCGGCTGATGCCCGAGGGCATGTACTTCCAGGCTGCCACGCGCTTTCCCCACATGTTCGCGACGCTGTCGCCCACCTACATGGGCATTGCCCAGGCGGCCTACGACTTCACGGTGAAGTACCTGCGGGCCGAACTGCCCGGCATGCCGCCGGTGCGCCGGCGCATGTACCCCACCAAGCAGATCGCGGTGGCGCAGATGCGCATCACGCTGGAACAAACCCGCGCGCTGTTCCTGCAGACCGCGCGTGAAGCCCGCATCGACCCCGACAAGGACACCCGCATGCGCCTGTATGCGGCGCACTACACCATCATGGAGAACGCCAACGCGCTGTCGGCACTGGCCATCCGCACCTGCGGCGGGCAGAGCATGCTCAAGAGCCTGCCGCTGGAACGCCTGTACCGCGACAGCCGCTGCGGCAGCCTGATGCTGCCCTGGACCGCCGAGCTGTGCCTGGACCGCCTGGGGCGCGAGTGCCTGTACGAAGCCGGCGAGAAGGACGAGGCCATCGAGTGACGGCGCACCCTGCCGCCGTCCTGGATGCCCGGTGGCGTGCGGTTTGCGACGCCGACCCGCAGGCCGACCTGCTGCACAGCGGCACCCTGGTGCTGTCGCGCGGCGAATTCGAGGCCCTGGTGGCGGTGGAAGCCCAGCGCCTGCGCGAGGCCGGCTTGGCGTCGGGCGACATCGTTGCCTGGCTGGGCATCAACACGCCGCAGATGCTGGCGCTGCTGCTCGCCTGCGCCCGCGTGGGCACCGTCTTCCTGCCGCTGAACTGGCGCCTGGCGGCCGATGAACTGGCCGCGATCTGCCGCCATGCCGGCGTGGCCCTGCTGAAGGGTTCGGCCGATCAGCGTGCGTTGGCGGCCGAGTTGCGTGCCAGCGGGGCCGTGCCGGCCCGGGTGAGCGCGCGCCCCCCGAGTGGCCTGCAAGCGGACGATGTGATGCTGGTCTACACCTCGGGCACCACCGGCCGGCCCAAGGGCGCCATCCACACCCAGCAAGGCATGCTGGCCAATGCCGAGATGGCGATCGCGGTGCAGGGCCTGGACCCGGCCACGCGCGCCCTGGCCGTGCTGCCGATGTTCCACGTGGGCGGGCTGTGCATCCAGGTGCTGCCCACCCTGCTGGCCGGCGGGCAGGTGATGCTGCACGCCCGCTTCGACCCCGGTGCCTGGCTGCACGACGTGGGCGCCTGGCGGCCCAGCACCAGCCTGCTGGTGCCAGCCACCCTGCAGGCCCTGCTGGCCCACCCGGACTGGGCCGCGGCCGAATTGCACTCGCTGCGCTTCGTCAACAGCGGATCCTCGGTGGTGCCGGTGCCGCTGATCGAGGCCTTCCACGCCCGCGGCGTGCCGGTGGCCCAGGTCTACGGCTCCACCGAGACCGGGCCGTTCTCCATCGCCTTGAAGCCCCACCAGGCCCTGGCCCAGGTGGGGCGCGTGGGCCAGCCGGCACCAGGGGTCAGCCTGCGCCTGGCCGACCGCAGCCACCAGCCCGTGGCGCCCGGCATGGTGGGGGAAATCCAGCTGCGTGGCCCCAACCTCATGCGGGCTTACCACCGCGAGCCGCATGAAATCGCCTTCACACCGGACGGCTGGTTCGCCACCGGCGACCTGGGCCTGACCCACCCCGACGGCATGACCGAGGTGGTGGGGCGCCTGAAGGACATGGTCATCTCCGGGGGCGAGAACATCTTCCCGGCCGAGATCGAGAACCTGCTGGTGGCCGCCCCCGGCCTGGCCGAGTGTGCGGTGGTGGGCCTGCCCGATGAACGCTGGGGCGAGGTGCCGGTGCTGGCGGTGGTGGCCCAACCCGGCGCCGAACTGGACCTGGCCCTGCTGCGCGCCCACTACGAAAGCCGGCTGGCGCGCTTCAAGCACCCGCGCCAGGTGCTTCAACTGCCAGCCCTGCCCAGGACGGCACTGGGCAAGGTGCAGAAGCCGGCGCTGGTGGCGCTGTTGCAGGCCGAGTTGCAGGCGCTGTTGAGCCAGGACAAGCCCAACCCAGGCTAGTTCGCCGGCGCACACGGCCAGGCCCTTGAAAAGCGGGCCGCATGCCTCAGGTTCAGCGCAACTTGGAGAAATTCATGCGCCTGGACAAACTCACCACCGCCTTCCAGCAAGCCCTGGCCGAAGCCCAGACCTTGGCTGTGGCGCGCGACAACCCCTACATCGAGCCGGCCCACCTGCTGGCCGGCATGCTGGCCCAGCCCGATGGGCCCAAGGCCCTGCTGGACCGCGCCGGCGCCAACACCGCGGCGCTGAAGACCGCGATGGACGCAGCCATGGCGGGCCTGCCGCAGGTGACCGGCGGCGGGCCCATCCAGCCCGGCCGCGACCTGGTGCAAATGCTGCAGGCGGCCGAGAAGGAAGCCGGCAAGCGCGGTGACCAGTTCATCGCCAGCGAGATGTTCCTGCTGGCCCTGGCCGATTCCAAGAGCGACCTGGGCGGCGTGGTGCGCGGCCATGGCCTCACGCGCAAGGCGCTGGAAGCGGCCATCACCGCGGTGCGCGGCGGCGCGACGGTCGACTCGGCCGAATCCGAAGGCCAGCGCGAGGCGCTGAAGAAATACACGCTCGACCTGACCGAGCGCGCCCGCGCCGGCAAGCTGGACCCGGTGATCGGTCGCGACGACGAGATCCGCCGCGCCATCCAGGTGCTGCAGCGGCGCACCAAGAACAATCCGGTGCTGATCGGCGAGCCCGGCGTGGGCAAGACCGCCATCGTCGAAGGCCTGGCCCAGCGCATCGTGGCCGGCGAGGTGCCCGAAACCCTGAAGGACAAGCGCGTGCTGGTGCTGGACATGGCCGGCCTGCTGGCCGGCGCCAAGTACCGCGGCGAGTTCGAAGAACGCCTGAAGGCGGTGCTGAAGGAAGTGGCCCAGGACGAGGGCCGCATCATCCTGTTCATCGACGAGCTGCACACCATGGTGGGCGCCGGCAAGGCCGAAGGCGCCATGGACGCCGGCAACATGCTCAAGCCCGCGCTGGCGCGCGGCGAATTGCACTGCATCGGCGCCACCACGCTGAACGAATACCGCAAGTACGTGGAAAAGGACGCCGCGCTGGAGCGCCGCTTCCAGAAGGTGATGGTCGACGAACCCAGCGTGGAAGCCACCATCGCCATCCTGCGCGGCCTGCAGGAAAAGTACGAGGTGCACCACGGGGTGGAAATCACCGACCCGGCGATCGTGGCCGCGGCCGAGCTTTCGCACCGCTACATCACCGACCGCTTCCTGCCCGACAAGGCCATCGACCTGATCGACGAGGCGGCGGCCAAGATCAAGATCGAGATCGACTCCAAGCCCGAGGTGATGGACAGGCTGGACCGCCGCATGATCCAGCTGAAGATCGAGCGCGAGGCGGTGAAGAAGGAACGTGACGAAGCGTCCCAGAAGCGCCTGGGCCTGCTGGAAGAAGAACTGCTGAAGCTGCAGCGCGAGTACAACGACCTGGAACAGATCTGGAAGGCCGAGAAGGCCACCGCCCAGGGCAGCGCGCAGGTGAAGGAAGAAATCGACCGCAGCCGCTTCCAGATCGAGGAATACAAGCGCAAGGGCAATTTCGACAAGGTGGCCGAACTGCAGTACGGCCGGCTGCCGGAACTGGAAAAGCGCCTGAAGGAAGCCCAGGCCAAGGAAGCCGGCAAGAAGGGCGGGGCCGCGCCTCAGCTGCTGCGCACCATGGTGGGCGCGGAAGAAATCGCCGAAGTGGTCAGCCGGGCCACCGGCATCCCGGTCAGCAAGCTGATGCAGGGCGAGCGCGACAAGCTGCTGAAGATGGAAGACAAGCTGCACGAACGCGTGGTGGGCCAGGACGAGGCCATCACCGCGGTCAGCGACGCCATCCGCCGTTCACGCTCGGGCCTGTCGGACCCGAACCGGCCCTATGGCAGCTTCCTGTTCCTGGGCCCCACCGGCGTGGGCAAGACCGAGTTGTGCAAGGCCCTGGCCAACTTCCTGTTCGACAGTGAAGATCACCTGATCCGCGTGGACATGAGCGAGTACATGGAAAAGCACTCGGTCAGCCGCATGATCGGCGCGCCCCCGGGCTATGTGGGCTATGACGAGGGCGGCGCGCTCACCGAGGCGGTGCGCCGCAAGCCCTACAGCGTGATCCTGCTCGACGAGGTGGAAAAGGCCCACCCGGACGTGTTCAACGTGCTGCTGCAGGTGCTGGACGATGGCCGCCTGACCGACGGCCAGGGCCGCACCGTGGACTTCAAGAACACCGTGGTGGTGATGACCAGCAACCTGGGTTCGCACCAGATCATGCAGATGGTGGGCCAGAGCAGCGAGGACATCCGCGACGCGGTCTGGGCCGAGGTGAAGGAGCACTTCCGCCCTGAATTCCTGAACCGCATCGACGAGACCGTGGTCTTCCACGCGCTGGACCAGAAGAACATCGAGAGCATCGCCCGCATCCAACTGCGCATCCTGGAGCAGCGCCTGGCCCGCATGGAGATGAAGCTGGAGGTGTCCGCCGAGGCCCTGGCCGAAATCGCCAAGGTGGGCTTCGACCCGGTGTTCGGCGCCCGGCCGCTGAAGCGCGCCATCCAGCAGCGCATCGAGAACCCGGTGGCCAAGCTGATCCTGGAAGGGCGCTTCGGCCCCAAGGACGTGGTGCCGGTCGATGTGACCGACGGTGTCTTCAACTTCGGCCGCACCGTGCACTGAGCAGTTCGAACCCAGCAGCCGCCGCGGATCCGGCTCCGCCGGTCCGCCAGCGGCGCCCCCTGGGGGGAGGCGGCCGAAGGCCGCTGCGGGGGGCGTTGTCAGGCAGCCTGGGCAGAGGTCCCGAGTCCGGGGTGGAAGCGCGCCAGCATGCCCTGCACCGAAGGCAGGTCGGACACCTTGGCGTCCAGCACGGCGTGCAGCATCAGGCCGGGGTGGCCGGGCACGGGGCGCAGCAGCACGTGGTGGCCTGACAGGGTGACCGTGGCCTCGGGCTGGCCGCCGGCCAGGCCCAGGCCGCGCGCCAGTTCCACCAGCGCGTCGTAGAAGTCGCCGCCCTTGGTGGCCAGGGTGGCCGGGCCGGGGCGCCCGCCCGCATGCGCCAGGGTGCGCTGTGTGCCCAGGTCGAAGACGCAGCAACTGACCACGCCGCGCAGCGCCAGCACGTCGCGCAGGTAGCGGCGCATCATGGTTTCGGGGCTCAGGTCCTCGGGCATGGGCTCGGCCACGGCCGGTCGGCGTGGCACCGAGGGCATGGGCTGCATGGGCAGGGGCTGGGCCGTGCGCGCAGGCGGCGCCACCGGCATCAGGTCGGTGGCATTGTTCACCGTGGGGCCGAAGTCCACGCTGCGGTCGCGCGAGCCGTAGGCCGCTTCCGGGGGCGGGTTGATGTTGCCGCTGGTGCGCAGGCGGTCCCAGGCCAGGCTGATGAAGCTCCAGGCGTCGTTGGGCTTGGTGGCCTGCGGCGTGACGCGGATGTTCACCATCTGGTGGCCCCGGATGCGCGCAGCGGCGTCCACCAAGGCCGAACTGGCGCCCAGCGGCACCATGATCATGTTGCGGTTGGGCCAGGGGCCGCCGGTGATGCCTTCGCGCAGCGGCTCCAGCGCTGTGTCCAGCGCGTGCGGCGGCAGGTCACCCACCATCACCACCGCCAGGCGGGCATGGGCCAGCATGGTCATGGTGAGCAGATGGCGCTGCTCGGTGCTGGCGTCCACGATGGTGGAATACACCCGCAGCGTCTGCCCATTGGCCCCAGCCAGTTCGGCAAATTCCAGGGTGGCCAGCGGCTGGCCATGGCCCTGGCGGCGGATGACCAGCTTCTGCACCTGCTTGCCGGTGGCCGCGGCCAGGCCCGCCACCAGTCGGCGGGATGAATCGGTGGCCAGGTCGTGCACCGCGATCAGCTCGGGCTGCAGGTGTTCGAGTTGCTGCACCATGGCTTCGGCGGGGTCGCACACCACGAACAGCTCGTGGCGGTCGTCGGACACGCGCCGGCCGATGTCGCGCGACGCGCCGTTGGCCAGGTAGTCCTCCTGGCTGCGCATCAGCTTGGTCTGGATCTGCGTCAGCTCGCGCGTGGCCATCCATTCTTCATCGGGAAGACGGGAGTGGTGGACCGAGTGGCCCCAGGAAGTCATCTCGTGGATGGGTCTGGCCATGGCTTTTCCTTGCTCTCGCACAGGCTTGCAAAAAACGTTGGGGGAGTTTATGGGGCTGTCCAGGCGCGCTGGTGGCATTTGTTAACACTTGACGCCCCTCAATGGCCCGCGGCGCCCCCCTGGGACAGGTGCGACAAGCCGCCTCCGTAGAATGACCTGGCGGTCTTCGCGAGACATTGTTCACGACCGGGAACTCGGCCCGGCAGGAAAGCACACCCACATGACCCCCAACAGCGCCCCCGTGGTGATCATTGGCGCCGGCCTGGCCGGGCTGACCGTGGCGCTGCACCTGGCCGACCAGCGGCCGGTCGTCGTGCTGGCCAAGCGTGCCTTGGGCGAGGGCGCCACGGCCTGGGCCCAGGGCGGCATCGTCGGCGTGCTGGGCAGCGACGACAGCATCGAAAGCCATGTGCGCGACACCCAGGATGCCGGGGCCGGCCTGGTGGACGAGCACACCGCGCGCTACATCGCCGAGCGCAGCGCCGCCGCGGTTCAGTGGCTGGTGGATGCGGGCGTGCCGTTTTCCGCCGACCCCGACGGCCCGCTGGGCCTGCACCTCACGCGCGAAGGCGGGCACGCGGTGCGCCGCATCGCGCACGCGGCCGATGCCACCGGCCGCGCCATCCATGAAGCGCTGCTCAAGCGTGCCCAGGCGCACCCCAACATCACCCTGCGCGAACGCTGGATGGCGGTGGACCTGATCACCTCGCGCCATGTGCAGCGCGACGAGTCCCCGCGCTGCTATGGCGTGTACGCCCTGGACATCAGCAGCAAACGCGTGGAAGCCCTGGCCGCCAGCGCGGTGGTGCTGTGCACCGGCGGCGTGGGCAAGGTCTACCGCTACACCACCAACCCCGACACCGCCACCGGCGACGGCGTGGCCATGGCCTGGCGCGCTGGCTGCCGGGTGGGCAACATGGAATTCATCCAGTTCCACCCCACCTGCCTGTATCACCCGCAGGAGCGCAGCTTCCTCATCACCGAGGCCCTGCGCGGCGAGGGCGCGCAACTGAAGCTGCCTTCCGGTGACAAGATGGGCACCCGCTTCATGCCCGAGCACGACAGCCGCGGTGAACTGGCACCGCGTGACATCGTGGCCCGCGCCATCGACTTCGAGATGAAGAAGCACGGCCTGGACCATGTGTGGCTGGACGCCACGCACCTGGGCGAAGACTTCCTGAAGTCGCACTTTCCCACCATCCATGCGCGCTGCCTGCAACTGGGCATCGACATCGCGCGCCAGCCCATTCCGGTGGTGCCGGCGGCGCACTACACCTGCGGCGGCGTGGTTGCCGACCTGAACGGACGCGCCGACCTGCCGGGCCTGTACGCCGTGGGCGAGGCCACCTACACCGGCCTGCATGGCGCCAACCGCCTGGCCAGCAACAGCCTGCTGGAATGCGTGGTGCTGGGCCACAGCTGTGCCGACTACATCCTGCAGCAGGGCCCGGCCGAAGCCGCCCCCGTGCCGGCCTGGGACGACAGCCAGGTGGAGGACGCCGACGAGCAGGTGGTCATCTCCCACAACTGGGACGAACTGCGCCTGCTGATGTGGAACTACGTGGGCATCGTGCGCACCACCAAGCGGCTGGAGCGCGCGCTGCACCGCATCGAACTGCTGCGCAGCGAGATCGTGGACTACTACAAGAGCTTCCGCGTCAACCGCGACCTGCTGGAGCTGCGCAACCTGGTGGACTGTGCCGAGCTCATCGTGCGCAGTGCGCTGCAGCGGCATGAAAGCCGCGGCCTGCACTACAGCCGCGATTTCCCGGACACGCTGCCGGTGAGCTTTCCCACCATCCTGACCCGGCCGGCGCGCAGCCAGCGCAGTTGATCTGTTGCCGCGCCCTGAAAAGGGGGCGGGCGGCCGCGGCTACTGCCGCGCCCCGAAGTGGGAGTGCGGCCGCGGCTACTGCCGCGCCCGCATGGCCTGGCGCGCCTGCACGAAGCCGTAGGCCTGGTCCACCGCGTGGGCGATGGCCTTGTCCAGTTCGCCGCGTTCGTGTTCGGTCAGGTAGAAGGCCAGGTCCACGTCGTGCCGCACATAGCGCGGGGCCAGCCGGTTCAGCGCCACGCAGGCCACGTCGGCCAGCAGGTCGGGCTTGCCGGCCACACCCGGAAAGCGCGTGGACGCCTGCATCACCGCCTGGAAGACGGACTGTTCGTGGTGGTTGTGAACCGAGGTGAAGTCCATGGCGGGCTGCTAAGGAGTGGAGGGCGGTTGAATCCCCACTCTAGGACCGCGCCCACGACGCCGAAGCGCGGAATTGGCCGGTCTGGAACACCCAGTTCAGGCGCTGCCCAGCACCCGCATGGAGTAGTCCACCGCGGTCACGTCCTTGGTGAGCTTGCCAATGGAGATGCGGTCGACGCCGGTTTCAGCGATGCCGCGCAGTTGCCCCGGCGTGATGCCGCCTGACGCTTCCAGCAGCGCCCGCCCGGCGGTCAGCGACACGGCTTCACGCATGCGCTCGGGCGGGAAATTGTCCAGCAGCACGCTGGTGGCGCCGGCCGCCAGCGCTTCGCCCAGCTGGTCCAGGGTTTCCACCTCGATCTGGATCTCCACGCCTGACTGCAAGGCCTGGGCGTTGCGCAGCGCTGCGCTCACGTTGCCCGCCGCGGCGATGTGGTTTTCCTTGATCAGGATGCCGTGCCACAGCGCCAGGCGCTGGTTGGCGCCGCCGCCCACGCGCACCGCGTACTTCTGCGCCTGGCGCAGGCCAGGAATCGTCTTGCGCGTGTCCAGCACCACGCAGCCACGCGGGTTGGGCGACGCGCCTTCGATCGCCTTGGCGTGCGCCCGGGTGACCGTGGCCGTGGCCGACAACAGCTGCAGGAAGTTCAGCGCCGGGCGTTCCGCCGAGAGCAGGGCGCGGGCGTCGCTGTCGATGTCGCAGGCGATGGTGTCGGCCACCATGTCAGCGCCTTCGGCGTAGTGCCATTGCACGCGGGCCTGCGGGTCCAGCGCCAGCACACAGCCGTCGAACCAGTCTCGCCCGCACAGCACCGCGGCTTCGCGCACCCGCACCTGGGCCTTCACGCGGCGGCCGGCCGGCACCAGCTGGCCGGTCCAGTCGCCGCGGCCGATGTCTTCGAACAGCGCGTCGCGGATGTTGCGCGCGCGGGCCTCTTCCAGGGTTTCGTTGTGGTCGAAAGGGATCTGCATGGTGGGGCGGCTCAGGCGCTGCCGATGTTCTTCACAAAGCCCTTCTGGGGCAGCTGCAGGGCGCTGGGGTTCTGGGCCACGAAGTCCAGCATGCGGGTGATGCAGCGTTCGGCCTGGCCGCGCACGGCCTCGTCCACCTGGATCTCGCCCACACCACGGTCCAGGCAGTCCATCACGCCCTGCAGGCCGTTCATGGCCATCCAGGGGCAGTGCGCGCAGCTCTTGCAGGTGGCGCTGTTGCCGGCGGTGGGCGCCTCGATCAGGGTCTTGCCCGGCGCCAGCTGGCGCATGCGGTGCAGGATGCCGTTGTCGGTGGCGACGATGTATTCCTTCGCCTGGCCGTCCACCACGGCCTTGAGCATCTGCGAGGTGGAGCCCACCACGTCGGCCAGGGCCACGACGTTGTCGGGGCTTTCGGGGTGCACCAGCACCATGGCGCCAGGGTGCTGCTTCTTCAGCAGGTCCAGCTCCAGGCCCTTGAATTCATCGTGCACGATGCAGGCGCCGTTCCAGAACACCATGTCGGCGCCGGTTTCCTTCTGGATGTAGGACCCCAAGTGCTTGTCCGGGGCCCAAAGCACCTTCTGGCCGCTGTCCTTCAGGTGCTTCACGATGGCCAGCGCGCAGGAGCTGGTCACCATCCAGTCGGCGCGCGCCTTCACCGCGGCGCTGGTGTTGGCGTAGACCACCACCTGGCGGTCAGGGTGGGCGTCGCAGAAGGTGGCGAAGTCGGCCGGCGGGCAGCCCAGGTCCAGCGAACAGGTGGCGTCCAGGTCGGGCATCAGCACCCGCTTGTCCGGTGACAGGATCTTGGCGGTTTCGCCCATGAAACGCACGCCGGCCACCACCAGGGTCTTGGCGGGGTGGTCGCGGCCGAAGCGGGCCATTTCCAGGCTGTCGGCCACGCAGCCGCCGGTGGCCAGTGCCAGGTCCTGCAGGTCGCCGTCCACGTAGTAGTGGGCCACCAGGGCGGCGTCCTGGGCCTTAAGGCGTTCGGCAATGCTGCGCAGCAGGTTCTGGCGCCGTGCGGGCGTCAGGGGCTCGGGCACCTTGGCCCAGGCGTGGGCCACGCAGCTGGCGCCGCTGGCGTCGGGCCGTTCGTAGTCGTAGAGCTTGTCGCTCATGGCCAGGGGCGCGGCCTGGCGCGCAGGGCCGCGGGCAAGAATGGGGAAGCGTTCATGGTAGCCCAGCGCGGCGCGCCTTCGCGCTGCGTGCACTTGCGCTGCCGGCGGCGCTCAGCCCAGCTGGCGTTCGGCCTCGGCCAGCTTGAAGCGCACCAAGGCCAGGTTGGCGTTCTGGCGGTCCAGCACCAGGGCCACCGCCATCGGGCGGCTGCCTTGGTCCACGCAGCGCAGCAGTTGGATGCGGCCGGGCACGGTGACCAGCAGTTCTTCCGGCGGGGCTTCGGCGCCACCGGCGGCCTGCAGGTGGGCGGTACGCGCCGCCACCAGAGCGCGGGCGGCGCGGGCCAGGCCGGCGTCGTCGCTCTGGTGTGAATCGCTGGCCAGCAGTTCGCCACGGTCCAGGTCCACCACGCCGCAGGCCAGCACGCCCTCGGTGCGGGCCAAGCCGGCCAGGGCGCGGCCCAGGCTGGCGCTGTCCTGCGGGGCCCGGGCCGGCGCGGCCGGCTGGGGCTGGGGGTCCTGCTGGGCGGCGTCCCAGGCGGCGAGCACGGTGTTCCAGACGGTGGAGGTGCCGGTCAGCGACACCGCCACGGCCGCGGTGCGCACATGGGCAGGCCAGGGCTGCGACAGGATGCGCTCACGCAGCAGGTCAGAACCTGGCGGCAGCAGGAACATCAGCCAGGGGCAGCGCCAGTTCGGGCCCTGGGTGGCGACGAGCAGGGCGCGCAGCAAGGTTTCCGCGGCATGCGGCTGCAGGGCGCCGACGATCACGGTGGTCATGTGGCTGTGTTCGGCCAGCACGGTGGCAATCTCGTCGTGTTCGGCGCCGCTGGCGCGGATGTCGGCGTGGTAGACCTTCAGCGGGCCGTTCTGGCGGCGCGGCAGCATGGTGCGTTCCACCACCGCCAGGGTGCGCAGGGTGCCGTGTTCCCGCACATGCAGCTTTTCCACCGGCTGGCCGCTGGCGTCGGACAGGGTCTTCACCACCGCCGGGGCCCACAGGCGGGAAGGGTCCAGCAGCGTGATCATGGAACTGGCGCGTTCCAGGTCGGATCGGGTGTTTGCGAAATGGGCGCGCATGGCTGCGGCGGGCGATCCGCTGACGAACACGTCTTCCACCACCGGCTGGGGCCGCACGCGGGCCGGCCGCAGTTCGTCCATCACCTGCGTGGCGGCAAATCCCTGGGCCGCGTCTTCAAACACCATGGTGTTGGCGAAGCCGGTGGCCGCGTTGTCGCGGTCGCTGCGCAAGGCACCGCGGCGCGGCTGCAGATCGCCAAACAAGGATGTGAGCATCGGTCTCTCCCAGGGTGGGCGGCCTGCCGAAAGGGCCACCAGATTGAATGCAGCAGACTGTAGGGTGCCGCCTGCCAGCAGGTTGCCATGGCCTGTACCCGGATGTCACCGCCGCACATCGGGTGGGCGCGTCCACTCGTCGCAGCCCCCGGCATGCGGGGCGCAGCGATGGGGGCATGGCCCCGGGAAGGGCTTGGACAAACTCACGTCACTCACATCTGCACACGTCTGACGGCTAGCATCCGGCAGCGTTTTCGCCATACCCCGCCGTGCCGGCCTCCTCCACGCTCGCCTCCCACCCCGCCACCGACGCCCAGGGCACCACCACCATGGCCCTGGTGAGCCTGGCGCACGGCCTGTCGCATTTCGGCCAGCTGGTGCTGCCGCCGCTGTTCCCGTGGCTGGCGCTGGAGTTCGGGCTCAGCAACACCCGTCTGGGCCTGCTGATGACGGTGTTCTACGGCGTGTCCTTTTTCGGCCAGGCCGCCGCCGGCTTCGTGGTGGACCGCCATGGCGCGCGGCGGGTGCTGTTCGGCGGCGTGGCGCTCATCGGCCTGGCCGCCGCCGGCCTGGCGGCCAGCCCGGGTTACACCACCATGCTGGCCTTCATGGCCCTGGCGGGCCTGGGCAACTGCGTCTTCCATCCGGTGGACTTTTCCATCCTGAATGCCCGGTTGCCGGCGCACCGGCTGGGGCCGGCCTACGCGGCGCACGGGGTGTCGGGCAATGTGGGCTGGGCGCTGGCGCCGCTGTTCGTGGTGGGGCTGGCGCAGGCCTTGGGCTGGCGTGCGGCGCTCTTCGGAGTGTCCTTGTTGGTGGCGGCCGTGCTGGGCCTGATGTTCTGGCAGCGCCAGGCGCTGGACGTGCCGCGGGTGGCGGCCGTCGGGGGGTCTTCGAGCGGTGCTGCATCCCGTCTGGGCTTCCTGCGCCTGCGCTCGGTGTGGTCCTGCTTTGCCTTCTTTTTCACCGCAGCCATCGCCCTGGGCGCGATGCAAAGCTTCGCCCCGGCAGCGGCCGGCCAGCTTCACCAGGTGCCGGCGGCGCAGGTGGCGCTGTGCCTGTCGGCCTACATGCTGGCCAGCGCCGGCGGCATGCTGCTGGGCGGGCAACTGGCGCGCCAGCCGGGGCGCAGCACCCGGCTGGTGAGCTGGGGCTATGGCAGCGCGGCGGGCGTGGCCCTGGCCATGGCCCTGCTGCCCTGGCCGCCGCAGTGGGTGCCCCTGCTGTTCATGCTGATGGGCGCGGGCGCCGGGCTGGCCGGACCGTCGCGTGACCTGCTGATCAAGCAGGCCACGCCGGCCGGCGCCACCGGTCGGGTGTACGGGGTGGTGTATTCCGGGTTGGACGTGGGCACCTCGCTGGCGCCGCTGCTGTTCGGGGCCTTGATGGACGCCGGGCAGTACCGCTGGGTGTGGCTGCTGGTGGCGCTGGTGCAGGGCCTGCTGATCGCCAACGCCTTCAACGTGAACCGGCAGGCCCCGGCGGTGGCACCGGCGCGGCCGGTGACGGGTTGACGGCTGCGGCAGGTGTTGCCGGGCTGTGCGTGTGGGGGCGGGGCCACAGGCCCATCGCCAGCGCGGTGCCGCCCAGGATGACGGCGCCGCCCAGCAGCATGGCCGGCGTGACGGTTTCACCCAACAGCAGGCCGCCCCAGGCCATGGCGAACACCGGGATCAGGAAGGTCACCGACGAGGCGTTGGTGGCCCCCACATGCGCCAGCAGCCGGAAGTACAGCACGTAGGCCACGCCGGTGCACAGCACCGCCAGGGCCAGCACCATGGCCCAGGCGCGCAGGCCGGGCATTTGCGCCGGCCACCACCACAGCGCCGGCATTGCCAGCGCCAGCGCGGCCGACAACTGGCTGCCGGCCGCCAGGGCCATGGGCGGCACGCCCTGGAGGTGGCGGCGGGTGAAGCAGGCCGAGAAGCCGTACATCACCGTGGCCGCCAGGCAGGCGGCCACGGCCAGCGCCACGCCCTGCTGGCCGGCGCCGGCCTTCAGTCCGGCCTTGTCCCAGGCCAGGCCCAGCACGCCGGCCAGGCCGATCAGCAGGCCCAGCACGCGCCAGCGCGTCAGCGCTTCGCGCAGCCACAACCAGGCGATCAAGGCGGTGAACAGCGGCGTGGCCGCGTTGAAGATGGACGCCAGCCCGGCGGTGATGGATTGCGCCGCCACGCCATAGCAGAGGAAGGGCAGGGCGGAGTTGCTCAGGCCCACCAGGCCGATGGACCGCCAGTGCCGGCGCAGGGCAGGCATGTCGTGGCGCAGCGCCAGCAAGGGCAGCAGCACCAGGCTGGCGCCGGCCACCCGGACTGCGGCCATGGGTGCGGCACCGAACTCGGGCGCCGCCACCCGCATGAACAGGAAGGACGCGCCCCAGACGGCCGCCAGCGCCAGCAGTTCCAGCAGGTGGCGCGGCCTCATGCGGCCTGTCGCACGCCGACCTGCGCCTCCAGGGCCAGCAGGGCCTGCTTGCGCGCCAGCCCACCGGCATAACCGGTGAGCGAACCGTCGGCGCCCAGCACGCGGTGGCAGGGCACCAGCACGCTGACCGGGTTTCGGCCCACCGCGGCAGCAGCGGCGCGCACCGCGGCGGCCCGCCCCACCGCCTGGGCCAGCGTCCCATAGCTGCAGGTGCTGCCGCGGGGAATGCGCAGCAGGGCCTGCCACACGCTGCGCTGGAACGCGGTGCCGTGCAAGTCCAGCGCCAGCGCCGCAGCATCCAGGTCCTGGCCTTCGAACCAGCGGTCCAGTGTGTGCCGCGCGGCCTGCAGCCAACGCTGCTGGGGCTGTTGTGGCGCGTCCAGTGGCCCTGGGTGGTGTTTCTGGCCGTCAAACCACAGGCCGGCCAGGCCGGCCGCGGTGGCCGCAGCGGTCATGGGGCCCAGCGGGGTGTTCAGGCGGCACTGGGCGACCAGGGGGTAAGGATGGCTCATGGGTTCTCCAATTCGTGCCACAGACGGATGACGGCATAGGCGCGCCACGGCCGCCAGGCTTCGGCCAGGGCGGTGGCTTGTTTCGGGTCGCGCGTGCCCAGGGCGTTCAGCACACCGATGTCGCTGGCCGGAAAGGCGTCCGGCCAGGCCAGCGCGCGCATGGCGATCAGCTGCACCGTCCATTCGCCCACGCCGGGCAGCTCACGCAGGGCGGCCAGGGTGGCGTCGGCGTCGGCCGCGCGGTCCAGCCGGATGCGGCCTTCGTGCACCGCGCGCGCCAGGGCCTGCAGGGCGCCCACGCGCTGGCGCACGATGCCCAGCCGGCCGATGGCGTCGGCAGGGGCCAGCGCCAGCGTGGCGGCCTCGGGGAACAGGCAGTTCAGGTCGCTCCAGGGCGTGGTCAGGCTCTGGCCGAAGGCCTGCACCAGGCGCTGGGTCAGCGTGCGCGCCGCCGCCACCGTGACCTGCTGGCCCAGGATGACGCGGCAGGCCAGTTCGAAGCCGTCGAAAGCGCCCGGCAGGCGCAGGCCCGGGCGCGGCGCCCGGCCCACGCCGGCCAGCACCGGGTCTATGAGGGCCGGCTCGGCGTCCAGGTCGAAGGCCTGGCGCACCCGGTCCATCACTGTGCCCAGTGCCGGCAGCAGGCTGGGCGCCACGGCCAGCTGCACTTCATCGCGAGAGGGCGAAAAGCGCAGCGCCAGCCAACCGCTCAGGCGCTGGCCGGCGTGCACCAACGCCAGGGTACGGCGGTAGCCGGTGGCGTCGGCCACCTCCACGCCGGGCAAGGCGCGGGTGCGCCAGAAGGCCAGCAGGGCCTCGCGGTCGCAGGGCGGGCGAAAGGCCAGGCGCACCACGGTGTCGGCCTGGGTGTCGGACGCGTTCTCGGGTGCGGCTTCCGGGCGTGAACGCCGCAGCGCGCTGGGGCTGAGGCGGTAGCGCTGCAGGAACGCGGCGTTGAAGCGCCGCACGCTGGCAAAGCCGCTGGCCAGGGCCACCTGGGTGACGGGCAGGGCGGTGTCGGTCAGCAATTGTTTGGCCAGCAGCAGGCGTTGGGTGCTCAGGTGGTCCATGGGCGAGACGCCATGCTCCTGGGCGAAGATGCGCCGCAGGTGGCGGTCGGTCACGCCCAGGCGCGCCGCCACGGCGGCCACGGTGGCGCTGCCGCCGGCGTCGGCCGCGGCGCCGTCGCGCACCGCCTGGGCCAACAGCACCGCAGCGCGGCCGGCCAGGTGCTGCGATGAATCCATCAGGGACAGCCCCGGCGCCAATTCGGGCCGGCAGCGCAGGCAGGGGCGGAAGCCCTGCGCTTCGGCCGCCGCGGCGTTGCCGAAATAGCGGCAGTTGCGCGCCAGCGGAATGCGCACCCGGCACACCGGCCGGCAGTAGATGCCGGTGGAGGTGACGCCCACGAACAGCCGGCCATCGAAGCGGGCATCGTGGGTGCGCAGCACCTGGTAGGCGGCTTCGGGCGTGATCTGCATGCCGGGCATGATAGGCCGCGCTGCCCGTGGGACTGGCCGTTTTCGGACCTGTGGCCAGGGCCTGATCGGCCAGGCGGCCTGCCTACAATGGCTTTCAAGAGGAGAAGTCCATGCAGCTTGCAGCGTCGGTGTTCAAGGCCTATGACATTCGGGGGGTGGTGGGCCAGACCCTGGACGAAGCTTTTGCCGAACACCTGGGCCGGGCCTTCGGCACCGAGGCCCTGGCCGCCGGCGAAAAGGCCGTGGCGGTGGGCCGCGACGGCCGCCTTTCCGGACCCGGCCTGGCGGCTGCGCTGATGCGCGGGCTGGCGTCCACAGGGCTGGACGTGGTGGACATCGGCGCCGTCACCACGCCCATGCTGTACTACGTGGCGGCCACGCGCGGCCAGCATGGCTGCCACAGCGGCATCCAGGTCACCGGCAGCCACAACCCCAAGGACTGGAACGGTTTCAAGATGGTGCTGGCCGGCCGCGCGATCTACGGCGCCGAGATCCAGGGCCTGATGAAGCGCATGCAGGCCGAGGACTATGCAACAGGCCGCGGCCGCATCGGCAAGATGGACATCGTGCCCGAGTACAGCCACCGCATCACCCGCGATTGCAAGCTGGCCCGGCCGATGAAGGTGGTGGTGGATTCCGGCAACGGCATTCCCGGCGCATCGGCCCCGGCCATCCTGCGCGCATTGGGTTGCGAAGTGATCGACCTGTACAGCCAGGTGGACGGCGACTTCCCCAACCACCACCCCGACCCCAGCAAGCCCGAGAACCTGGCGGACCTGATCAAGGTGGTGCATGCCACCGGCGCCGAACTGGGCCTGGCCTTTGACGGCGACGGCGACCGCCTGGGTGTGGTCACCCGAGACGGCCAGATCATCTACCCCGACCGCCAGCTCATCCTGTTCGCGCGCGACATCCTGAAGCGCAATCCCGGCGGGCAGATCATCTTCGACGTGAAGTGCACCCAGCGCCTGGCGCCGGCCATCCGCGACGCCGGCGGCGTGCCGCTGATGTGGAAGACCGGGCATTCGCTGATCAAGGCCAAGCTGAAGGAAACCGGCGCGCCCATGGCCGGTGAAATGAGCGGCCACATGTTCTTTGGTGAACGCTGGTACAGCTTCGACGACGGCATGTACACCGCGGCGCGGCTGCTGGAGATTCTGTCGCGCGTGGCCGACCCCAGCGCGGTGCTGAACGCGCTGCCCACGTCCTTCAGCACGCCCGAGCTGAACGTGCCCTGCGCCGAGGGTGAACCGGCTCGGGTGATCGAACAGATGCTGGCGACGTCCCAGTTCCCCGGCGCCAGCGAGGTGGTCACCATCGACGGCCTGCGGGTGGAATACGCCGACGGCTTCGGCCTGGTGCGCGCGTCCAACACCACGCCGGTGCTGGTGCTGCGCTTCGAAGGCCACACACCCGAGGCGCTGCACCGCATCGAGGCCGAAATGATGGCCGCGCTGCGCGCGGTGAAGCCCGACAGCCAGTTTGCCAAGGGCGCGCATTGACGTCCTCCCGGGCGGGCCGATGAACGAATGGCTCGCGCTCGCGCTGTGGTCGCTGGCGCTGCGCCTGATCACGCCGCTGTACTTCGCCCGCCTGTGGTGGCGCGGCCGGCGCGAGCCGGGCTATCGCAGGGCCTGGGGCGAACGCCTGGGCTATGGGCGGCCGATGCCGCTGCCGGGTGCGGTGTGGATCCACGCGGTGTCTTTGGGCGAGACCCGCGCCGCCGCGGCCCTGGTGGACGCGCTGCGCGAGGCCCAGCCCCTGGTGCACCTGCTGCTGACCCATGGCACGGCCACCGGCCGCGAGGCCGGCCGCGCCTTGCTGCGCGACGACGACCGCCAAAGATGGCTGCCGCTGGACACCCCCGGTGCGGTGCGCCGTTTCCTGCGCCGCACCCGCCCCTGCGTGGGCGTGCTGATGGAAACAGAAATCTGGCCCAACCTGCTGAACGAAGCGCGGCGCCAGCGTGTGCCCATGGTGTTGGCCAATGCGAGGCTTTCGGAGAAGAGCGCCCGCAAGGGCCGGCGCCTCGCGGCCCTGCTGTACCCGGCGGTGCAAAGCCTGGCCCAGGTGTTGGCGCAAACCGCCGACGATGCGCGCCGCCTGCAGCGTGCCGGGGCGCGCGACGTGGTGCAGACCGGCAACCTGAAGTACGACCTGAGCCCGTCTCCCGCCCTGGTGGCGCGCGGCCGGGCCTGGCGCCAGGCGCTGAACCGCCCGGTGGTGATGGCGGCCAGCACGCGTGAAGGTGAAGAGGGCGAACTGCTGGCCGCCTGGCTGGGCATGGACGCGCCCAGGCCGCTGCTGCTGCTGGTGCCGCGCCACCCGCAGCGCTTCGACGAGGTGGCGGCCCTGGTGCAGCAGACCGGCTTGAGCCTGCTGCGCCGCAGCCAGTGGGCCGACACCCCGCCTGAAGGCAGCCGCGGTGCCGATGTGTGGCTGGGCGACAGCCTGGGCGAGATGGCGCTGTACTACGGCATGGCCGACGCCGCTCTGCTGGGCGGCAGCTTCGCGCCGCTGGGCGGGCAGAACCTGATAGAAGCCGCCGCCTGCGGCTGCCCGCTGGTGATGGGCCCGCACACCTTCAACTTCAGCGAAGCGGCCGAGTTGTCGCTGGCCGCGCGGGCGTCGCAGCGCGCACCCGACATGGCCCATGCCGTGGAACAGGCCGTGCACCTGGCGCTGGACCCCGACCGCGCCCAGTGGGCCCACCGCGCCCAGGCCTTTGCCGCCACCCACCGCGGGGCGGCGCGCCGCATGGCGCAGCAGATCCTGGCGCAGGCGGGCCTGTCCGGGACTTCGGCACAAAGTTCCGGCTCCACGACGGACCGGGCTTGAGGCCGGCTCAAGTCCTCAAACTCCCTGGCCGATAAGGACGAAAGCCGCTGTCGTGGTGAACCGCGACGGCCGGCGCATGCCGCTGCCGTGCCCGCGCAAGGGCATCGGCAGCCTTTCAGGCCTACTTCGTCAAGGTGTCAGGACTCCATGAAGGTCAGAGATGTCGTGATCTTTAGCGGTGAGCAGTTTTCGGTGCCGCAGTGCATTCAGCGCATCGATACCCGTTCCACCCACGGCTGGCAGGTGCGTTATCACGGCACCAAGATGTTTTCCGACCACTCGCCGGACGGCAGCGGCGCCCGGGCGGCGCTGGACAAGGCCACCAAGGAACTGCTCAAGCGCATTGCCGAACACCCGGCGCCGGTGGCGCTGCAACGCGCGCCCAGTGCGCACAAGACCAGCGACCTGCCGTCAGGCATCTCCGGTCCCATCGTGCGCACCCGCCGCAACGCCGGCACGCGCGTGGCGGTGCTGTCGGTGCTGCTGCCGCAGTTCGGCAAGCGGCCCAAGTGCACCACCATCCACATCGGCAGCGAGAACACCTACACGCCGCGGCGCTTCAAGGACGCGGTGGCGCGCGCCATCGAACTGCGCAGCCAGGCCGAGCAGGTGTACGAGCAGGAGGCCACGAGGGCGCGTCGGCGTGAAGGGGCGCAGCTGCGCAGCATGCTGCGCGAAGCGGCGTCCGGCGCGGCGGCGACCGCGGCCGAATAGCCCGCGGCCGGGCCACCCGGCCCGGGTTCAGCGCTGCGCCACCTTCAGCCGGATGTGGGCCACCAGCCCGCCCTCGGGCGCGTTGGCCAGCTCCAGGCTGCCACCCATGCGCTGCAGCGCCTTTTCCACGATGGCCAGGCCCAGGCCGGCGCCGGTGGCCGCCGTGCGGGCGGCGTCGCCGCGGAAGAAGGGCGTGGTCAGCTGAGCCAGCTTGCCCGGCGCCACGCCCGGGCCCTGGTCGCGCACGGTGATCACCACCCACGGCCCGGTGCGCGCGTAGCTGACCGACACCAGCGCGATGCCGGTGTCGTTGCTGCGGCCGTAGCGGCGGGCGTTTTCGAACAGGTTGCCGAACACGCGCGAGAGTTCGGTTTCGTCGGCCATCACCTGCACGTCGATGGCCACCTTGTTGGAGATGCGGATGACATCCGGGTCACGGATGGCGTTCATCTCCTTGTCGATCACATAGGCCAGCGGCACCGGCACCAGGCGGGTTTCGCCCGGGCGGGCGTAGTCCATGAACTTGTCGATGATGGCGTCCAGCTGGTCGATGTCCAGCGCCATGTTGGCCTTGGCCTCTTCGTCCTGCACGCTCATCTCGGCTTCCAGCCGCAGGCGCGCCAGCGGGGTGCGCAGGTCGTGGCTGATGCCGGCCAGCATCACCGCACGGTCTTCTTCCACCTTGGCCAGCTCGCGCGCCATGCGGTTGAAGCCCATGTTCACCTCGCGGATCTCGCTGGTCATGGTGTTCTCGTCCAGGCGAGAATCGAATTCACCCTCGCGGATGCGGCTGGCCGCAAAGCTCAGCTCGCGCAGCGGCTGGTTGATGGCGCGTGCAATCGCCACCGATCCCAGCACCGTGGCCAGCAGCGCAATGCCCACCCACACGAACCAGGTGCCGCTGGTCAGCGGCTTCACCCGGGTTTCTTCGGCCTGCATCCACCAGCTGTCCTTTTCGAGGGAAAAGCCCACCCACAGGCCGCGCTGCCCGTTCACGCTGCGCGCCACCACGGTGTCGGCGCCCAGGCGCTGCTTCAGCTCGCCCGCCACGCGGCGCGAGAAGCGGTCTTCCTCGAAGGGCAGCCACTGGTCGCCCGGCTCGCGCGGCACGAAGCGGATGGCCTCCTGGGAGGAGATGGCCTTGACCAGGGCCACGCGGTTGATGCTGTCGGAGTAGCGCATCGCGTTGCGCGACAGGTTCACCAGGCTGGCCATCTGGCGCGACGCGGTCACCGCGCGCGGTTCGAATTCCAGCGCGCTGAGCGTCTGCACCCAGGCCAGGATGCCGCCGCCCAGCAGCAGGGCCAGCAGGAAGAAGGTGCGCCAGAACAGGCTCAGCGCGAGCGGAGACTCGCGTGACATCAGTTGGTGCCGTCCGGCACGAAAACGTAGCCCACCCCCCAGACGGTTTGGATGTAGCGCGGCTGGGACGGGTCCACCTCGATCATTTTGCGCAGGCGCGAGATCTGCACGTCCAGGCTGCGGTCGAAGGGCTCGAACTCACGCCCGCGCGCCAGTTGTGCCAGCTTGTCGCGCGACAGCGGCTGGCGCGGGTGGCGCACCAGGGCCTTCAACATGCTGAATTCGCCGGTGGTCAGCGCGATGGCTTCACCGTCCTTGGTCAGGCGGCGCAGCGACAGGTCGAACTCGAAGGGCCCGAAGGTGACGGTCTGGGCGTCCTTGCTGGGCGCGCCAGGGGCTTCCATGGCCGGGCGACGGCGCAGCACGGCGTGGATGCGCGCCAGCAGCTCGCGCGGGTTGAAGGGCTTGGGCAGGTAGTCGTCGGCGCCCACCTCCAGGCCGACGATGCGGTCCACGTCCTCCACCTTGGCGGTGAGCATGATGATGGGTGTCAGGTCATTGGCCGCCCGCAGGCGGCGGCAGATGGACAGGCCGTCTTCGCCGGGCAGCATCAGGTCCAGCACGATCAGGTCGATGGTCTCGCGGGTGAGGATGCGGTTCAAGGCCTTGGCGTCTTCGGCCAGCAGCACGTCGAAGCCCTCCTGGGTGAGGTAGCGACGCAGCAGGTCACGGATGCGGGCGTCGTCGTCCACCACCACGATGCGGTCGGAGCGGGTGTTGGCGGGTGTGTTCATGGGCGGCTCCTGCGATTCCAAATTTGTAACAACGGCATGGTACCCACCGGTTTTCCCTCGTAAACCCCAATCCTGACTGGCTGTTACAACTCTTGCCCCCCTGCGGCAGCCGCATGTGAAAAGTCAACGAATTGGCGCTTGAATGCGCTGAAATGCCTTCAGAACGGCCTCGTTCCGAGGCTGGAAGCCAAAGGCAGAACCATGAAGAAGAAGACCCTGGCCGCTGCAGCGGCGATCGCGATGTCCGGGGGCGCCGCGCAGGCCCAGACCGCCCCGGTGCCGCAGAACGTGCTGACCATGAATGCCCAGGCGGCGGTGGAGGTGCAGCAGGACCTGCTGGCCATCACCCTGTCCACCACCAAGGACGGCAGCGACGCCGGCGCGGTGCAGGCCCAGTTGCGCCAGGCCCTGGACACCGCGCTGGAGCAGGCGCGCAAGGCGGTGCGGCCGGGGCAGCTGGACGTGCGCACGGGGCAGTTTTCGCTGAACCCGCGCTACACGCCCAAGGGCGGCATCAACGGATGGCAGGGCACGGTGGAACTGGTGCTTGAAGGGCGCGACATGAGCGCCATCGCCCAACTGGCCGGCAAGCTGAACACCCTGACCGTCGCGCGGGTGGGTTACGGCCTGTCGCGCGAGGCGCGCGAGAAGGTGGAAACCGATGCCTCGGCCCAGGCCATCGCCAAGTTCCGTGCGCGGGCCGCGGACTACGCCAAGCAGTTCGGCTTCAGCGGCTTCACGCTGCGCGAGGTCAGCGTGTCGGGCGGCGAGCAGTTCGCACCGGTGCCCATGCTGCGGGCCCGGGCGATGAGCGCCGCGGTGGCATCGGATGAATCGGTGCCGGTGGAAGCCGGCAAGGCCACGGTGACGGTGGCGGTCAACGGCTCCATCCAGATGACGAAATAGCGCCTACTGGGCGGTCCATCCGCCGTCCATGTTCCACGCCACGCCGCGCACGTTGTTGCCCGCGGGGCTGCAGAAGAAGATGGCCAACTCGGCCAGTTCTTCCGGCGTGGTGAATTGCTGCGACGGTTCCTTTTCGGCCAGCAGCAGGCGCTTGGCTTCTTCGTTGCTGATCTTCAGCGCCTCGGCCTTGGCGTCCACCTGCTTTTGCACCAGCGGCGTGAGCACCCAGCCCGGGCAGATGGCGTTGCAGGTGACGCCGGTGGTGGCGGTTTCCAGCGCCGTCACCTTGGTCAGGCCCACCACGCCGTGCTTGGCCGCCACGTAGGCCGATTTCTGCGCCGAGCCCACCAGCCCGTGGATCGATGCCACGTTGATGATGCGGCCCCAGTTGCGCTGCTTCATGCCCGGCAGCGCCATGCGGGTGGCGTGGAAGGCCGAGCTGAGGTTGATGGCGATGATGGCGTCCCAGCGTTCCACTGGAAAGTCTTCCACGTTGGCCACATGCTGGATGCCGGCGTTGTTCACCAGGATGTCCAGGGCGCCGAATTCGGCTTCGCAGGCCTTGACCATGGCTTCGATCTCGGCCGGCTTGCTCATGTCGGCGCCGTGGTAGCCCACCTTCACGCCGAGTGCGGCCACCTGGGCCTTCGGGCCTTCGGCGTCGCCGAAGCCGTTCAGCATGACGTTGGCGCCTTGGCGCGCCAGGCCGAGCGCAATGCCCAAGCCGATGCCGCTGGTCGAGCCGGTGACCAGGGCGGTCTTTCCTTTGAGCAACATGAGGTTCTCCACGGGTTGTTAGGATGATTATGTCAAGGTGAACCGGCTTTGCCGGGCACCTTGATCCCCCACGGGGGGCGGGCCGGGTGCCGCCCGGCCCAGGGGGTGCCATATCAAGGAGACTGAACCGTGACTGACCCTCGGACGCAACCCCGACTGAACCACGTGAACTGCCTGCACGGTGCCCACCTGCACCGCATGGCCTACCGGGAGTGGGGCGCGGCCGACAACCCGCGCGTGTTGGTCTGCGTGCACGGCCTCACCCGCCAGGGCCGGGACTTCGACACCCTCGCCCGAGCGCTTGCCGCCAACTACCGCGTGGTCTGCCCCGATGTGCTGGGCCGCGGCACCAGCGACTGGCTGGCCGACCCCATGGGCTACGCCATTCCTTTCTACGTCAGCCACATGGTCACGCTGCTGGCGCGGCTGAACGTGGAATCCGTGGATTGGGTGGGCACCTCCATGGGTGGGCTGATCGGCCTGGGCGTGGCGGCCTTGAAGGGCAGCCCGATCCGCCGCCTGGTGCTGAACGATGTGGGTCCGGCCATCGAGCCGTCGTCCCTGCAGCGCATTGGCGCCTACCTGGGCCAGCCCGGGCGCTGGGCCACGCTGGATGAAGCCGCCGACGCGATGTGGGCCATCTCCCAGGGCTTCGGCCCGCACACCCGCGAACAATGGCTGGCGCTGTGCGAGCCGCAACTCAAGCAGGTGGATGGTGCCTGGGTGCCACGCTACGACCCCGGCCTGGCCCAGCCCTTCCACGCCATCACGCCCGAAGGGGCCAAGATGGGCGAGGCGGCGTTGTGGGCCGCCTACGACAGCCTGAACCAGCCCACGCTGCTGCTGCGCGGGGCCGAGAGCGACTTGCTGTCTCCTGCCACGGCACAGGCCATGACGCGGCGCGGTCCGCGCGCCACCTTGGTGGAATTCGCCGGTGTGGGCCATGCGCCCATGCTGCAGCAGCCCGAGCAGTTGGAGGCCGTGCGCAGCTTCCTGCAGGCGGCATGACGAGCACCCCATGAAAAGCGCGGCCATAGCGTCCGCCACCGACGCGGCCACCATCGTTCGCATCGCCGGCGTTGACGACGGCGGTGCCGACGCGCTGTCGCGTGCGCGTGAGTTCGCCCGCCCGCTGCTCATCGGCCAGGTGCTGGACACCGGCGAAGAAGCCTTCGCCCACGCCGAGGGCGTGGACCGCGTGCTGCAGGAAATTGGCGCCGCGCCGTCGATGCGCGCCGCGGCCTACCTGGTGTATGCGGGCGACTTCCTGCAAAAGCCCGACGAGGTGGTGGCCAAGGCCTTCGGCGACAGCTACGCCCACCTGGTGGCCTACACCCGCAAGCTGGTGCAGGTGCAGCGCGCCGCGCGCCAGGCCCAGGTGGGGGCCGAACAGCGTGCCGAGCAGACCGAGCGCGTGCGCAAGATGCTGCTGGCCTTTTCGCGCGACCTGCGCGTGGTGCTGTTGCGCCTGGCCTCGCGGCTGCAGACGCTGCGCTGGTTCGCTGCCACCAAGGCGGCCTGTCCCCCCGCCTTGGCCTGGGAATCCCAGCAGGTCTTCGCGCCGTTGGCCAACCGCCTGGGCATCTGGCAGATCAAGTGGGAGATGGAGGACCTGGCCTTTCGTTTCCTGCAGCCTGACGACTACAAGCACGTGGCCCGGCTGCTGGACGCCAAGCGCACCGAACGTGAACACGGCGTGGAAGGCGCGCGCATCCGGCTGGCCGACGAATTGGCGCAGGACGGCATCGGTGCCGACGTGCAGGGCCGGCCCAAGCACATCTACAGCATCTGGAAGAAGATGCAGGGCAAGCGCCTGCACTTCGAGCAGGTGTTCGACCTGCGCGCGCTGCGGGTCATCGTGGCCGACGTGCCGGCCTGTTATGCCGCGCTGGCCATCGTGCACCAACGCTACCGGCCGGTGGACGGCGAGTTCGACGACTACATCGCACGCCCCAAAGCCAATGGCTACCAGAGCCTGCACACCGTGGTGTTGGCCGAGGATGGCCGGGAGGTGGAAATCCAGATCCGCACCCGCGCCATGCACGACCATGCCGAACACGGTGTGGCCGCACACTGGGCCTACAAGGAAGCCGGTACCAAGGGCTATGCCGGCGTCAGCGCCAGCGGTGAGTTCGAAGAGAAGCTGGCCGAAGCGCGCAAGGCCGTGCTGCGCCAGTTGCTGGCCTGGGAGCGCGACTTCGTGGTCGAAGGCGCCGCGCCTGCCGGCAAGGGCGCCACCCAGGGCCCGGCCTTCGACGACCGCATCTACGTCTTCACCCCGCAGGCCACCATCATCGAGCTGCCCGCGGGCGGTACGGCGGTGGACTTCGCCTACAGCCTGCATTCCGACCTGGGCCACCGCTGCCGTGGCGCGCGGGTGGACGGGGTGATGGTGCCGCTGTCCACGCCGCTGCAAAGCGGCCAGACCGTGGAGGTGGTGGTGGCCAAGGAGGGCGGTCCCTCGCTGGACTGGTTGAACCCCGAACTGGGCTTCCTGAAGAGCCACCGCGCCCGCGCCAAGGTGCGGGCCTGGTTCAACGCCCAGGCCCAGGCCCAGACCGTGGCGCGCGGGCGCGAACTGGTGGAAAAGCTGCTGCAGCGCGAAGGCCGCACGGCCGTGAAGCTGGAGGACCTGGCGGGGCAGTTGGGCTTCAAGAGTGCCGACGCGCTGTTCGAGGTGGTGGGCAAGGACGAGTTCTCGCTGCGCCACATCGAAGCCCTGCTCAAACCCGCGGCGCCGGCCGAGCCGCAGGCCGAAACCATCGCCTTGAAGCGTTCCCGCGCAGGCGACGGCGGCGTGCTGGTGGTTGGGGTGGAGTCGCTGCTGACCACGCTGTCCAAGTGCTGCCGCCCGGCGCCCCCGGATGCCATTGGCGGCTTTGTCACGCGCGGCAAGGGCGTGGCCATCCATCGAACCAATTGCAGCAACTTCCGCCACATGGCCGAGCAGTCGGCCGAGCGTGTCATCGCCGTGGCCTGGGGCAGCGGCGACGATGAAGCGGTGTACCCGGTGGACGTGCTGGTGCAGGCGGCCGACCGGGGCGGGCTGCTGCGCGATATTTCGGAAGTGCTGGCGCGGGAGAAGGTGAACGTCACCGGCGTGCACACCCAGTCGGTCAACGACGCCCAGGGCCGCACGGCCTGGATGACCTTCACCGTGGAAGTGGGCGGTACGGCGCAACTGCAGGG
Source organism: Burkholderiales bacterium JOSHI_001 (assembly GCA_000244995.1). Classification (NCBI taxonomy): domain Bacteria; kingdom Pseudomonadati; phylum Pseudomonadota; class Betaproteobacteria; order Burkholderiales; species Burkholderiales bacterium JOSHI_001. Next base: position 2,802,916 of record CM001438.1, read on the forward strand.
TGTGTTGCGCCAGGTGGCCGCGGTGCCGGGCGTGCGGCAGGCACGGCGCAAATAGCTCACACAAGCCGGGCGTGCCGGGGCGCCGAAAGGGCCTCAGGGCACTGCTATACTGCTCGGCTTTCCAGGCGCGTAGCTCAGCTGGTTAGAGCACCACCTTGACATGGTGGGGGTCGTTGGTTCGAGTCCAATCGCGCCTACCAAATTCTGGTAGCAGCAACACAAAAGGCCTGGCGGCGACGCCGGGCCTTTTTTTGTCTTGCCCTCCACCCGGCCGCACCCGGCGCCGGATTCGGAACCTGGCCTTGCGCTGGGTCACGGTCGCTGGTCATTGCCCATGCGGTCGCGGGCCGGGAAAGCCCCCTGCGGGTGGACAGGGCACACTCCTAGAATTGTTCTGCAATGCACAAGGAGTGATTCCGCATGCCTTCTTCCCGTAAAGGGTCGGCCTCAGCGACGGCCGACAGCGGACCGCGCGTTCTCAAGAAGTACCCGAACCGCCGGCTGTACGACACCCTGACCAGCAGCTACATCACGCTGGCCGACGTGAAGAAGATGGTGCTGGAAAGCCAGGACTTTGAAGTGCGCGACGCCAAGACCGGCGAAGAGCTCACCCGCAGCATCCTGCTGCAGATCATCCTGGAAGAAGAAACCGGCGGCATGCCCATGTTCACCAGCCAGATGCTGGCGCAGGTGATCCGCTTCTACGGCCATGCCATGCAGGGCATGATGGGGTCCTACCTGGAGAAAAACCTGCAGACCTTCGTGGACATGCAAACCCGCCTGGCCGAGCAGAGCAAGGGGCTGTACGACCCCAAGACCTTCACGCCTGAAATGTGGTCGCAGTTCATGAGCGGACAAACGCCGCTGATGCAGGGCCTGATGGGCAACTACCTGGAGCAGAGCAAGAACCTGTTCGTGCAGATGCAGGAACAGATGCAGAAGCAGGCCGGCACCTTGTTCCCGGGCATGGCGGGATTCGTACCGCCCAAGCCCTGACGGAAATCAAGCCCTCACGGGCGGGGGCTGCGGCCTTTCACCAAGTTGGCGCGATACCGCACAATGGCCACCGGCAGGGGGCAAGGCGGGAGCGATGCTCAGTTCACTTTTCGGCAATTTCAGGCCCCGCGGCGACGGCGGTGATGCGGGCGCGGCCAGCCATGCGGGGCCGATGTCGCAAGCGCCCATGTCCGACAGCGAGGCCATCCGCGCCAACCTCACGCGCACCCGCGCCAACCTGTCGCAATCCCCGGCCATGGTGACGCTGCTGGACCCCATGCAGGTCTGGGAGCAGTCTCCGGTCACGGCCATGGCCCAGGCCACCGGCGCCCTGGCGGAGCGGGTGGACATGCGGTCCATGTCCGGCCGGCGCCGGGTAGGGCAGGTGGCGCGCGCAGCGTTGCCCTTGGGCGGCCAGGGCCTGGTGAAGGTGTACGCGGTGGACCCGGAGGTGCCCGCGTCCGAAGCCCGCAGCATTGCGCTGGCCATGTCCGAGCGCAGCCACATGACAGCGGTGATCCTGGGGCCGGACGAAGCCGGCCGCGCCGCCGCGGTGCGTGCCCTGGCCCGCGCCGTGGCCCGGCCCAGCTGGGAGTGCCGCCACCTGGTGTTCCTGCTGCAGGGCGAGGAGGGCTTGGCGTCCCAGTCCTTCACCCGGCAGGACTGGCCGGCCGACCTGCGGCTGCAGTGGCTGCCCATCAAGCCCGGGCCCCATGGGCTGTGGCAGGCGCTGACCCGCGCCTGGGCGCCGCAGCACATCGTGGCCTTGCCGGCCCCGGCGCCATCGCGACCGGCCGCCATGCCCGTCGCGCCGCGGGCCTTGCCGCACACGGTGGAGGCCTTTGCGGCGGACCCCGAGGTGCAAGCGCTGGCGCTGGTGGACATGTCCAATGGGCAGTTGCGGCGCAGTTACCTGGGTGGCGCCCTGGCGCTGGAAACCGTGGCCCAGGACATGTGCGCGTCCTGGTCGCTGCAAGCACCACTGACCGATTTCGACCAGGGCGCACCGGCCGAATTGCTGTTGCTGCGGCAGCAGGGTTTCCAATGGCTGCGTCCCTGCGGCCACCCGCGAGGGGTGGGTGTGCTGATGGTGCTGTCGCACCGCGCCGAATTGGAACCGCTGCGCCACGCACTGCTGCAACTGGACCTGAACGGCGCCTGGGCCGCAGCGCTGCTGCCCCCCGCGGCGAGCGACGAAGCCGACGAAGCGCCCACCATTCCGCTGTCCCTTTAGTGCGGCGTTAGGGCCGACCAACGGCCCCATGCCCGGGCGGGTGCGGCGGTATGGCCGACAATCCCGGCATGTCCGCATTCCCTCCCACCATCGGCTTCGTTTCGCTGGGCTGCCCCAAGGCGCTGACCGATTCCGAGCTCATCCTGACCCAGCTGCGCGCCGAAGGCTACGAAACCTCCCGCACCTTCGCCGGCGCCGACCTGGTCATCGTCAACACCTGCGGCTTCATCGACGACGCGGTCAAGGAAAGCCTGGATGCCATCGGCGAAGCGCTGGCCGAAAACGGCAAGGTCATCGTCACCGGCTGCCTGGGCGCCAAGGGCGGCCAGGGTGGCGACAACCTGGTGCGCCAGATCCACCCCAAGGTGCTGGCCGTCACTGGCCCGCACGCCACGCAGGAGGTGATGGACGCGGTGCATGTGCACGTGCCCAGACCGCACGACCCGTTCACCGACCTGGTTCCGGCCGCCGGCATCAAGCTCACGCCCAAGCACTACGCCTACCTCAAGATCAGCGAAGGCTGCAACCATCGCTGCACCTTCTGCATCATCCCGGCTATGCGCGGCGACCTGGTGTCGCGACCCGTGGGCGATGTGCTGGGTGAGGCCAGGGCGCTGTTTGAATCGGGCGTGAAGGAACTGCTGGTGGTCAGCCAGGACACCTCGGCCTACGGCGTGGATGTGAAGTACCGCACCGGCTTCTTCGACGGCCGGCCCGTGAAGACCCAGATGCTGGCACTGTGCGAGCAGTTGGGCGCGCTGGCCGAACCCTTCGGCGCCTGGGTGCGACTGCACTATGTCTACCCCTATCCCCATGTGGACGAGGTGCTGCCGCTGATGGCCCAGGGCCGCGTGCTGCCCTACCTGGACGTGCCCTTCCAGCATTCTCACCCGGACGTGTTGAAGCGCATGAAGCGCCCGGCCAGCGGCGAGCGCAACCTGGAGCGCCTGCAGCGCTGGCGCCAGGCCTGCCCGGAAGTGGTGGTGCGCAGCACCTTCATCGCTGGCTTTCCGGGCGAAACCGAAGCCGAGTTCCAGCACCTGCTGGACTTCGTGCGCGAAGCGGGCATCGACCGCGCCGGCTGCTTCGCCTATTCGCCGGTGGACGGTGCCGTGGCCAACGACCTGCCTGGTGCGGTGCCCGCCGAACTGCGCGAAGAGCGCCGTGCGCGCTTCATGGCGGTGGCCGAAGAGGTGTCGGCGCAGCGCCTGGCGCGCCGTGTGGGCGCCACCATGCAGGTGCTGGTGGACCAGGCCCCGGCCCTGGGCCGCAAGGGCGGGGTGGGCCGCAGCTATGCCGACGCACCGGAAATCGACGGCAGCGTGCGCCTGTTGCCGCCGGAAAAGGCCAGCAGGACCCTGAAAGTGGGCGAGTTCACGCGCGCCCGCATCGTGGCCGCCGAAGGGCATGACCTGGTCGGCATCCCCATCTGACATCCTGACCATGAGCCAGCCCGACCCTCGCCTCACCACCGGCCTCATCCACCACCCCTATGAGGCGCCAGCCGGCTTCGCCGCGGTGCCGGTGGCGGTGCACAAGGCCTCCACCATCGTCTTTCCGAACGTGGCCGCCATGCGCGCACGCGACTGGAAGCACAAGACCGGCTACACCTACGGACTGCACGGCACACCCACCAGTTTCGTGCTGGAAGAACGCATCGCCACGCTGGAAGGCGCGAAGCATTGCGTGCTGGCCCCCAGCGGGCTGGCGGCCATCATGGTGGTGAACGTGGCCTTGCTGAAAAGCGGCGACCACCTCGTGCTGCCCGACAACGTGTACGGGCCCAGCAAGGAAATGGCCCGCACCCTGCTGGCCGACTGGGGCATCACGCACACGCTGTACGACCCGATGGACGTGCAAAGCTTGAGCGCAGCCATCACGCCCCAGACCCGCCTGGTGTGGCTGGAAGCCCCCGGCTCGGTGAGCATGGAATTTCCCGACCTGCGCGCCCTGGTGCAGGCTGCGCGCGAACGCGGCGTGACCACCGCGCTGGACAACACCTGGGGCGCCGGCGTGGCCTTCAACGCCTTCGACCTGGGGCAGGGCCTGGCCGTGGACATTTCCATGCACGCCCTCACCAAATACCCCTCGGGCGGTGCCGACGTGCTGATGGGCGCGGTGTGCACGGTGGACGAGGCCCTGCACCAGAAGATGCTGCTGACCCACATGCGCCTGGGCATCGGTGTGGGCGCGAACGACGTGGAAACCCTGCTGCGCGCCCTGCCCACCACGCAGTTGCGCTACGAAGCCCACGACCGCAGCGCGCGCGAACTGGCCGCCTGGCTGGGCCAGCAGCCGCGCGTGGCGCAGGTGCTGCACCCGGCGCTTCCGGGCGCGCCGGGCCACGCCCATTGGGCGTCGCACTGTCGCGCCGCGGCCGGGCTGTTCTCGGTGATGCTGGACGAAGCGCTGACGCCCGCCCAGGTGGATGCGTTCTGCGACGCGCTGACGCTGTTCAAGCTGGGCTATAGCTGGGGCGGCCCGGCCAGCCTGGTGGTGCCCTACCAACTGGGCAGCATGCGCGCGCAGCCGCAGTCCCTGCGCGGCCACCTGGTGCGCTTTTCCATCGGCCTGGAACGGGTGGACGACCTGAAGGCCGACCTGGTCCAGGCGCTGGAGCGGCTGGCATGACGGCAAGCCGCCTGGCCGGCCACGCGCTGGTGGAAGCCCTGGTCGCCCAGGGCGTGGACACCGCCTTTGGCGTGCCGGGTGAAAGCTTCCTGGCCGTGCTGGACGGTTTCCACGAACACCGGGAGCGCATTCGTTTCATCGCCTGCCGCCAGGAAGGCGGCGCGGCCTTCATGGCCGAGGCCCAGGGCAAGCTCAGCGGCCGGCCGGGCGTGTGCTTCGTCACCCGCGGCCCGGGCGCCACCAACGCCAGCATCGGCCTGCACACGGCCTTCCAGGATTCCACCCCGATGCTGCTGTTCATCGGCCAGGTGGCCAGCGACCAGCGCGACCGCGAAGCCTTCCAGGAACTGGACTACCGGCAGATGCTGGGCCCCGGCACCCTGGGCCTGGCCAAATGGGTGGGCGAGATCCAGTCGGCCGACCGCATCGGCGAGTACGTGGCCCGCGCCTTCCACACCGCCTTGCAGGGCCGCCCCGGCCCGGTGGTGCTGGTGCTGCCCGAGGACATGCTCACCACGCCCACGGCTGCGCCGGTGCTGCCGAAGGTGCAGGCCGCCCAGGCCTGGCCCGCCCCGGGCGCCTTGCGCGATCTGCGGGCCCTGCTGATGAAGGCGAAGCAGCCGCTTGTCATTGCCGGCGGCGGCGGCTGGGACGCCGAAGCCGCGCGCGCGTTGCAGCGCTTCGCTGAAAACTGGCAGCTGCCGGTGGGCTGCGGCTTCCGCTTCCAGGACAGCTTCGACAACCGCCACCCGCTGTATGCGGGCGACGTGGGCATCGGCATCAACCCGAAGCTGGCGGCACGCGTCAAGGCGGCGGACCTGGTCATCGCGCTGGGCGTGCGCCTGGGCGAGATGACCACCGGCGGCTACACGCTGCTGCAGGCGCCGCGGCCAACGCAGACCCTGGTGCACATCCATGCCGGGCCGGAAGAACTGGGCCGGGTGTACGCCGCCGACCTGATGGTCCAAGCCAGCATGGCCTGCGCCGCCAAGGCCCTGGAAACCCTGGCCGCGCCGACCGATGTGCCATGGCGCGCCTGGGCTGTCCAGGCCAACGCCGACTACCAGGCCAACCGGGTGCCGCACGCCGTGGCGCCACTGGACATGGCCCAGGTGATGCTGACGCTGCAGCGCTTGGTGCCCGACAACACCGTCTGGACCAATGGCGCGGGCAATTACAGCGGCTGGCTGCACCGCTATGTGCAATACCCCGGGCTGCAGCACCACGGCCGCAGCCAGCTGGCCTGCACCAGCGGTGCCATGGGCTACGGCCTGCCAGCGGCGGTGGCGGCCAGCCTGCTGGCGCCAGAGCGCACGGTGGTGAACATCGCCGGCGACGGCGACTTCCTGATGACCGGCCAGGAACTGGCCACCGCCATCGGCTATCGAGCCGGGCGCGGCGCAGGCAAGCTGTTGAGCGTGGTGGTGGACAACGGCACCTACGGCACCATCCGCATGCACCAGGAACGCGAGTACCCCAACCGCGTCAGCGGCAGCGACCTGTTCAACCCCGACTTCGCCGCGCTGGCGCGCGCCTACGGCTGGTTCGCGGGTGACGCGGTGGCTCGCACTGAAGACTTCGAACCCGCGCTGCGCACCGCCTTGGCGGCCGACCGGCCGGCCCTCATCCACCTGAAGCTGGACCCCAACATCAGCACCAGCCGCGTCACGCTGGAGCAGATTCGCCGCACTTGACCAATGTCAGGTCCGGGCTGCGGCGGGCGGGTATCCTTGCGCCCCGTCAGGCCGGCTGCGGCCGTGCTACTTCATCCCGTGCCCCCATCCACACCGGTTCCCGACACCCGCATCGACCCCCGCGGCACCCTCATCGGCCAGCAGCTGGCCTGCCGGCGTGGCCGGCGGCTGCTGTTCACCGGGCTGGATTTCGCCCTGCTGCCGGGCAGCGTCACCTGGCTGCGCGGCGCCAACGGCACCGGCAAGACCAGCCTGATGCGGTTGCTGGCCGGGCTGACCACACCGGAATCGGGCCGAATTCTCTGGGGCGGGGAACCGATCGGCGAGCGCAGCACTCAATGGCACCGCCACATGATCTACGTCAGTCACGCCAACGCCCTGAAGGAAGACCTCACCTTGGAGGAAAGCGTCAGTTTCCTGGCCCGGCTGCAAGGTCATGACGATGCCCCCGCGAAGGCCGGGCGGGCGCTGGACCGGCTGGGCCTGACCCACCGCCGCAGCGCCCTGGTGCGCACGCTGTCCCAGGGTCAGCGCCGGCGCGGGTCCTTGTCGCGCTTGGCGCTGGACGAAAGCCCGCGCGCCTGGATCCTGGACGAACCCTATGACGCGCTGGACACCGATGGCATCGCCCGGCTGGACACGCTGATCACCGAACACGCCGCGCGCGGCGGCGTGGTGCTGCTCACCAGCCATCAGGCCGTCACGCTGCCGCAAGCCTGCACCTTCATGCTGCCCGATGCACCACCGGAACGCGGAACGCGACAAGGCCTGCCGCTATGAGTTCAGGCCTGAACGCCGTGGTCCGGCGCGACATCACGCTGGCCGCGCGCCGTCGCGTGGAAGCGCTGCTGCCGCTGGGCTTTTTCATCGTCGCAGCGGGATTGTTTCCCATCGGGGTCAGCCCAGAAGCGCAGGTGCTGCGCAACATCGCGCCCGGCGTGGTGTGGGTGTGCGCACTGCTGGCGGCCATGTTGAGCGTGACCCAGATGTTCGCCAGCGACCACGCCGATGGCTCGCTGGAGCAGATGCTGCTGGCGCGCGACCCGCTGGTCACCCTGGTGCTGGGCAAGGTTTTTGCGCAATGGCTGCAGACCGGCGTGCCGCTGGTGCTGACCGCGCCCCTCATCGGCCTGTTGTTCAGCATGCCTTCAGACAGCATAGGCATGCTCACCCTCACGCTGCTTCTGGGCACGCCCATCCTCAGCCTGCTGGGCGCGGTGGGCGCCGCGCTCACGCTGGGGCTGCGCAGCGGGGCCGCGCTGGTTTTTCTGCTGGTGCTGCCGCTCACCATCCCGACGCTGATCTTCGGCACCGGTGCGGTGGGGGCGGTGGAGGGCGGCCAGTCGGCACAGGCCCACCTGTCGCTGCTGGGGGCCTTGTTGATCGTCACCGCGCTGGCCGCGCCCTTTGCCGCGGCCGCGGCGCTTCGCATTTCCATGGAGTAGGGCAGCCATGAGCCCCAGCCTGCGTTGGTCCACCTTTGCCGCCCCGTCGCGCTTCTATGCGTTGGCCGGGCGCTTCATCCCCTTCTTCTGGGTCCTCACGCTGGGGTTCGCGGCGGCGTCCCTGTACATGGGCTTCTTCGTCGCACCCACCGACGCCACCCAGGGCGAAAGCTACCGCATCATCTTCATCCACGTGCCGGCGGCCTGGATGAGCATGGTCATCTACCTGGTCATGGCCTTCTGGGCCGCCTGGGGCTGGATGCTCAATGCCCGCATGGCCAGCATGTACGCCCGCGCGCTGGCGCCCACCGGCGCGCTGATGACCTTCATCGCCTTGTGGACCGGCGCCCTGTGGGGCAAACCCACCTGGGGCACCTGGTGGGTGTGGGACGCGCGGCTGACGTCGGAATTCATCCTGCTGATGCTGTACGTGGGCTACATCGCGCTGACCGAAGCCATCGACGACCCCAAGCGTGCGGCCAACGCCGGCGCGCTGCTGGCGCTGGTGGGGGCGGTGAACATCCCCATCATCTACTTCTCGGTGAAGTGGTGGAACACCTTGCACCAGGGCGCCACCATCAGCATGACCGCCGCGCCCAAGATGGCGCACACCATGCTGTGGGCCATGCTGCTGATGACGCTTGCATTCTGGGCTTACACCTTTGCCGTGGTCTTCACAAGGGCAAGGGCCGTGGTGCTGGAACAAGAGCGCGACAATGACTGGGTGGCGGCCTTGCCGCAGAGGTAACGCATGAATTGGGGTTCTTTCGACAATTTCCTGCACATGGGTGGCTACGGCCTGTACGTGTGGGGTTCTTATGGCGTCACGCTCGCGGTGATGCTGGCTGAAGCGCTGCTGGCGCGCGGCCGCCACGCGCGGGCCTACACGGAGGCCAAGTCATGAAGCCACGTCACAAGCGGGGTCTGATCATCGTCGGAGCGCTGGCCGCGCTGGGGGTGGCGGTGGGCCTGGTGCTCAACGCCTTCAACAGCAACCTGGTGTTCTTCTACACGCCGACCCAAATTGCCGAGAAGCAGGCCCCGGTGGGCAAGACCTTCCGCATCGGCGGCTTGGTGCAGCAAGGCAGCGTGAAGCGCGACGGCGTGACCGTGAACTTCACCGTCACCGACACCGCCAAGGTGGTGCCGGTGAAGTTCCAGGGCTCGCTGCCCGACCTGTTCAAGGAAGGCAAGGGCGTGGTGGCGCAGGGCCAGTTGGGCGACGACGGCGTCTTCACCGCACGCGAAGTGCTGGCCAAGCACGATGAAAACTACATGCCGCCCGAAGCCGCTGAAGCGCTGAAGCAGGCCGGCAAGATGCAGGGCCGCATGGCCGGCACCATGGGGCAGGGTGGCAAGCCGTGATCCCTGAACTTGGACATCTGGCGCTGATCCTGGCACTGGCGGTGGCCTTGGTGCAAGGCGCGCTGCCACTGATGGGGGCGCAACGGGGCCGTGCCGACTGGATGGCCCTGGCCAGGCCGCTGGCCGGCGTGCAGGCGCTGTTGGTCCTGGGCGCCTTCGCGGCGCTTACCGCCAGTTTCGTGCGGCACGACTTCTCGGTGCTGTACGTGGCCAGCAATTCGAATTCGGCGCTGCCGCTGGCTTACCGCATTGCCGGCGTGTGGGGCGGGCACGAAGGCTCGCTGCTGCTGTGGGTGTTCATGCTGAACGTGTGGACGGTGGCGGTGGCCCTGTTTTCGCGCAGCCTGCCCATGCCCTTCGTGGCGCGCATCGTGGGCGTGATGGGCCTGGTGGCGGCGGGCTTTCACCTGTTCATGCTGCTCACGTCCAACCCCTTTGACCGCCTGCTGCCCGGCGCGCCCGATGGCCGCGACCTGAACCCGCTGCTGCAGGACCCCGGCATGGTGCTGCACCCGCCCATGCTCTACATGGGCTATGTGGGCTTCTCGGTGGCCTTTTCGTTTGCCATCGCCGCGCTGCTGGGCGGCAACCTGGATGCCACCTGGGCCCGCTGGACCCGGCCCTGGACCACCGCGGCCTGGATCTTCATGACCATCGGCATCGCACTCGGCAGCTGGTGGGCCTACTACGAACTGGGCTGGGGCGGCTGGTGGTTCTGGGACCCGGTGGAAAACGCGTCCTTCATGCCCTGGCTGGTGGGCACGGCGCTGATCCATTCGCTGGCGGTGACTGAAAAACGCGGCGGCTTCAAGGCCTGGACCGTGTTGCTGGCGATTTCGGCCTTTTCGCTGTCGCTGCTGGGCACCTTCCTGGTCCGCTCGGGCGTGCTGAGCTCGGTGCACGCCTTCGCCACCGACCCCAAGCGCGGCCTGTTCATCCTGGCCTTCCTGGTCATCGTCATCGGCGCGTCGCTGCTGCTGTATGCCTGGCGCGCGTCGCAGGTGGGCCTGGGCCAGCGCTTCGCGCTGGTGTCGCGCGAAAGCATGCTGCTGCTGAACAACATGCTGCTGGCCGTGGCCTGCGCCGCGGTGCTGCTGGGCACCCTGTACCCGCTGTTCCTGGACGCGCTGAACCTGGGCAAGATCTCGGTCGGCCCGCCGTACTTCGACACCGTGTTCGCGCTGCTGATGGCGCCCCTGGTGCTGATGATGGGCATCGGGCCGCTGGCGCGCTGGAAGAACGACGAGATCGGCCCGCTGCTGGGCCGCGTGAAGTGGACCGCCGTGTTCGCGGTGCTGGCCTCGGTGGCCACGGCCTTTGCCGAAGGGGGCTTTTCGGCCTGGGGCTTCGCCGGGCTGCTGATGGCCTGGTGGCTGACCGCGTCGGTGGCCACCGACCTGCTGGAGCGCCTGGGCCGCAACCCGGCGCAATGGCCGGGCCGCTTCGCGCTGCTGCCGCGTGCGCTGCTGGGCATGATGCTGGCGCACCTGGGCGTGGCGGTGTTCTGCTTCGGCGTCACCATCGTCAAGACCTACGAGCTGGAGCGTGACGTCAAGATGGGCCGCGGTGACACGACGGAACTCAACGGCTACGTCTTCAAGATGATCAACGTGCGCGACGTCGAAGGCCCCAACTACGTGGCCGCGCAGGGCCTGCTGGAAGTCACCAAGAACGGCCGCCTGGTGGCCACCATGCGGCCTGAAAAGCGCGTCTACCGCGTGCAGCAGAACCCCATGACCGAAGCGGCCATCGACACCAACCCGCTGCGCGACCTGTACGTCAGCATGGGCGAGCCGGTGGACGGCGGCGCCTGGGTGGTGCGGGTGCAGCACAAGCCCCTGGTCACCTGGATCTGGGGCGGCTGCGTGCTGATGGCCCTGGGTGGCCTGCTGGCCGCCAGCGACCGGCGCTACCGTGTCAAGAAGACCGCCGACAGCCGCCTGCCGGCGGGCCTGGCCCCTGGAGTGAATGCATGAAGAAGTTCCTGATCCCGCTGGCACTGTTCCTGGTGCTGGCGGGCTTCCTGGCCGTGGGCCTGAACCTGAACCCGCGCGAGGTGCCGTCCCCGCTGGTGAACAAGCCGGCGCCGAATTTCGCCGCACCGCTGCTGTCCGCGCCCGACAAGCGCATCAGCCGCGACGACATGCTGGGCAAGGTGTGGATCCTGAACGTCTGGGCCAGCTGGTGCGTGGCCTGCCGCGAAGAACACCCGGTGCTGGTGGAGTTTTCCAAGCGCAAGGTCGTGCCCATCTACGGCCTGAACTACAAGGACCGCCGCGAGGACGGCCTGAACTGGCTGGCCCAGCAGGGCGACCCCTACACCGACTCGGTGGTGGACGCCGATGGCCGCATCGGCATCGACTACGGTGTGTACGGCGTGCCCGAAACCTTCGTCATCGACAAGCAGGGTGTCATTCGCTTCAAGCAGATCGGGCCGGTCACGCCCGAGGTGCTGAAGGACAAGATCGAGCCGCTGCTGGCCAAGCTCAATGTCTGAAATCCTTCGCCCCACGGTCCTGGCCGCGGCCCTGGTGCTGGCCTTGCACGCGCCCGGCTGGGCCGCCGACGCCGCGCCCGCGTCGACCAACCCGGCGCTGGAAGCCCAGGTCATGGCCATCGCCACCGAACTGCGCTGCCTGGTGTGCCAGAACCAGACCATTGCCGATTCACACGCCGAACTGGCGGTGGACCTGCGGCGCGAAATCCGCGGCATGCTCGAAAAGGGCCAGAGCCAGCGCGAAATCCTGGACTTCATGACCCAGCGCTATGGCGACTTCGTGCTGTACCGCCCGCCGGTGAAGTCCACCACCTTCCTGCTGTGGGGCGGCCCGGCCCTGCTGCTGCTGGGCGGGGTGGGGGCGCTGGTGATGGTGCTGCGCCGCCGACAGAAACTGGGTGCCGAGGCCTTCGACCCCGATACACCCGACACGCCCGACGAGCAGGAAGCCGTTTCCCGATGACATCCCGGATTGATGAACTGCGCGCGCAACTGCGTGCGCTGGACGCGGCCACGCCCGACGCCGACAGCGCCGCGAAACGCACGGCGCTGGAGCGCGAGCTGCTGGACCTGGTGGTGAAGGGCGGCGACGCGCCCGTGGCGGCCGCCGCACCGGCCGTGCCCCTGGCCGCCGCGGCGGGCCTGCACGATGTACCGGGGCCGCAGCGCCCATCGGGTGCGCTGGTGGCCGGCATCGTGATGTTCGTGCTGGTGTTTGGTGCCGCGGGTTATGCCTGGCTGGGCAACCATGACGGCTGGAACACCGCGCCCGGCGTGGTGGCCAAGGCCGAGGGCGGGGCGCCCCCCGGCGCTTCGCACTCCATGGACCAGGGCCAGATCGCTGCCATGGCCGAACAACTGGCCGAACGCCTGAAGGCCAAGCCCGACGACGCCGAAGGCTGGCTGATGCTGGGCCGCAGCTACACCGTGCTGGGCCGTTTCCCGGAGGCCGCGCCGGCCTACAAGAAGGTGCTGGAACTGCGGCCCAAGGACGCGCAGGCGCATGCCGATTACGCCGACGCCCTGGGCATGGTGAACGGCCGCAGGCTCGACGGCGAGCCCAGCGAACTGATCGCCAAGGCCCTGAACCTGGACCCCGACAACCTCAAGGCCCTGGCCCTGGCGGGCACCATCGCGTTCCAGAAGTCGGACTTCGCCACCGCGGTGAAGCACTGGGAACGCGCCATCGGCAAGGCCGAACCCAACAGCGAACTGGGCCAGAACCTGAAGAACGGCGTGGCCGAAGCGCGCCAGCGCGGCGGCCTGCCCGGTGGCGCCGCCCTGCCGCCAGCCACCGCCCAGAGCGCCATGCCGCCCGCGGCGGCGGCGCCCGGTGGCAATGCCCCGCCCGCGGCCGATGCGGCGGCAGCCGCCATCACCGGCCGCATCACGCTGGCCGCCGGCCTGAAGGACAAGGCCGGGCCCGAAGACACCGTGTTCATCTTCGCGCGCAACGCCCAGGGCCCGAAGATGCCGCTGGCCATCCTGCGCAAGCAGGTCAAGGACCTTCCGGCCGACTTCACCCTGGACGACAGCCTGGCCATGAGCCCCGCAGCGCGCCTGTCCGGCGCCAACGCGGTGGTGGTGGGCGCGCGCGTCAGCAAGAGCGGCAACGCCATGCCCCAGCCCGGTGACCTGCAAGGCCTGTCGGCGGTGGTCAAGCCCGGTGCCAAGGGCCTGCAGATCGAGATTGCCGAGGCCGTCCAGTAAGGCCAGGTGCCAGCCCCAGGAGCGCGAAGCATGAGCGAGTTTTCCACCTGCGAGATGTGCGACGGCCACAAGAGCCGCATGGACGGGTCATTCCGCGTGTTGCCGCCGGTGTTCCGCGACTTCGGCGCCAAGGCGCGGTTTTGCGGCCCTGTGGTCACCGTCAAATGCCCGGAGGACAACACCCAGGTCAAGGCCCTGGTGGAAAGCCCGGGCCAGGGCCGCGTGCTGGTGGTGGACGGCGGGGCGTCGCTGCGCCGCGCGCTGCTGGGCGACATGCTGGCCGGCAAGGCGGTGGCCAACGGCTGGGCCGGCATCGTCATCGACGGCTGCGTTCGCGACGTGGCCATCCTGGCCACGCTGGACATCGGCATCCGGGCCTTGGCGGCCATGCCGCTGCCCACCGACCGCAAGGGCATCGGCGAGCACGACATCCCGGTGCAGATCCAGGGTGTTTGGGTGCGGCCCGGCGACTGGCTGTATGCCGACGCCGACGGCATGGTGGTCACGGCCGGTCCGGCCTGACCGCAACGCCACCCGCGGACGTCCACATGGCCATCGCGCCGGTCGAGATTCCGCAGCACGACGACGCCATCGAACGCGTGGTGAAGCAATGCCGGCGCCTGGTGCGCCAGCGCGCGCTCATCGCTGCGGGGGTGGCCATGGTGCCGCTGCCGGGGGTGGACTGGGTCACCGACGTGGGCATCCTGGTGAAGCTGCTGCCGCGCATCAGTGCCAGCTTCGGCCTGGCGCCTGAACAGGTGGAACGCCTGGCGCCCGAGCGCAAAGTGGTGGTGTTCAAGGTGCTCTCGGCCACCGGCAGCCTGGTGCTGGGCCGTGCGGTCACGCGCACCGTGGTGCTGCAATTGCTGAAGCTGGTGGGCGTGCGCCTGACCACCCAGCAGGCCACCAAATGGCTGCCTGTCGCGGGGCAGGCGGTGTCGGCCGCGCTCACCTACTCGGCGCTGCAGTACGTGTGCGAGCAGCACATCCAGCAATGCGCCGCTGTGGCGCGGCAGTTGGCCCTGCCGGCGCCCGCCCAGCCGCTTGAAGCGCTGCCGCAGGGGCCCGCCCGCTAGAATGGCGGCCACGTCGGGGTGTAGCGCAGCCTGGTAGCGCAATTGCTTTGGGAGCAATGGGTCGAAGGTTCGAATCCTTTCACCCCGACCATTGAAATCAATGACTTACAGCGCATTCCGCTTGAGTCCGATGGTCGCGGGGTAACGCCGGGGAAACATTGAACCCCGGAACGGGCCGCGCACCGATGCTGCTGCAGCCCGCGATGCGCCGGCGGGCCCCATCCGGCGCCACCTACCAGGAACTGCCATGTCACCACTCCCACGAGGTAGACCATGGCTGCAACTCCACCCCGGGAACCCGCTGCCCCGGAATTCCTGACGCCCCGGCAGGTCTCGCGCCTGCTGCAGATTCCCGAAAGCACGCTGGCCGTCTGGCGCTGCACTGGCCGCGTCCATATCGCTTACGTGAAGATCGGGCGCGCGATTCGCTACCCGCGCGCGGCCATCGATGCTTTGTTGCCCCAGGGGCCGCGGCCGTGACCCGCGCCGACCTCTACGCCCTTGTCTGGCGTCTGCCAGCCATGCACCTCGGGCCGCTTCTTGGCTTGTCCGGTGTCGGCCTGGCCAAGCTGTGCCGCCGGCACGCGATACCGGTCCCGGGGCGCTCCCACTGGCAACGGTTGAAGGCAGGGCTTCCCGTTATTCGGCCGCCGCTGCCGCCTGGCACAGGTAAGGAAGTGATCCCGCGATTTCGCTCGGTGGACGGCAGGGGTCGCGCCATCGCATCGCCGGTCGAATGGATCATCCCGGGCCTACTTCGCGTGCGCCGGCCACCATCTGGCGTTGACGGCAAAGGCCTACGCCAAGCGCTGGCGGACTTCGAAGCACGGCTGTCTGCGGGCGAAGGGGTCAGGAACCCAGCGCCCGCACCATCAGAGCGCCGGCCCGCCCTTCGTCGCGTTCCACCTTCGCCTGCAGCCAGCGTGCCACCTCCAGGTGAGGCTTGGCCACCAGGCTGTCGAATGGCATCCGGCCAGTGCCGCGGCAGGTCGGGCAAGGGTCGCCGCTGAGCGCTGGCGCGCCGACCATCTTCCGAAAGCCCAGGCTGCTGCAGGTCTTGCACCCAGGGTCGCGGTGCCATGCCAGCACGGCGCGCGCCAGTTCGTCGGCCTCGGGTCGCTTCAGCTTCACGCGCAGCGCTTGAGCCTTGCCCCACAGCAGACCGGCCAGCACCGGCACCAGGTGCTGCGACGCGTGGTTGTCGCCGGCACGCGCCCGGGCCAGCAGCATCGCCAGTTCATTGGATTTGGCCGCAAGGCCCGCAGCCCCCAGGTAGTCCACGTCCGCAAGGCCGGTCGGCGCCGCCCTCAGGTCATGGCTTCCGATTGCCTTGGTGTACCGCGTGCTAATGCGCTGACCCATGGGCCTATGGTACTGGCGGCACGGGCGCCAGCGCGGGCGGCCGCATGAGGCGTGGGCCTGTCAAAGCGGCGCACCGCGGATGGCCAGGGCCTGCAACTCGGGCGGCAACCACTCGGCCAGCCACGGGCCGGGCGTGGCGTACCCGTGAGCGACCACGGCCAGGGCCAGCAGTTCGGCGGCGGCGGGCGGGATGGGGTACGTGCCGTTCAGCCAGTCTTGCATGGTGCGCAGGCTGCAGTGCGAAAGTTCGGCGGCCCGGGCCTGCGTGATGTTGGCGCGCTCGATCAGCTGGCGCATCTGGATGCCCGTCTTCGTGGCCGCCTGCCGGTTGGGCTGGTTCGGCGAGGTGGGTGCGTGGTTCATGGCGGGGGGGGTCTGTCTGAGAATGCTGATCCGGGCAGGCGCCCATTCGGTCACCCAGTGCCGGCGCCAGGTTGGCACCCCGTGCGAACTGCTGGCCAGCGGTTCACCAGCACGCACCTATCGTAGCTGGCCGCTACCGCAGCTGGGCTCGCGTGGCCGCGAAATCTACCCCCGAAATGGGTTGGCGTCGCCACCTACGAACAGAGTTAGGCTTGCGTGGGCAACGCGTGCGAACTCGAACACCTGAGGGAGGAAGCATGGCACTTGTTCCATGCCGTGAATGCGGTCAGCAAATCAGCAGCCAGGCCCCAACATGCCCAAAGTGCGGGCACCCGAACTCAACCCCAGGTGACGCGGCCAGCAATTCGCCGCCACCAAAGAAGTCGCGGGTGTGGATCTGGGTGCTTCTTGTACCGGTGGCATTCTTCCTGGTTCTGGCATCCGTCGGACCTCCCGCAGAAAGCCCCGAGCGGTTCGCTGCACGGAAGATGGAATGCTCGAAGGCCCTGATGTCCAGCATGAACCACAGCACTCGGAACTACACCGACAAGCAGGCATATGACCAGCACGTCAGGGAGAAGTGCGCGGGTCTGGAAATCAACGGCACGCCGTTGGATCGCTGAATCGCGAAGGGGTGGGGCGGCAACCCCGTTCCCGGGTCGGGTGTCTGGTCACCCGCGAGGCGCCGCCCCCTTGAACGAAAGAATCAAACGCGCCTGGCGCTAAGTCGGCGCGTCACCCAACGGCCGACCGGCTGGAAACCCGCGCCAGCGCTGGCCCGGGCCTGATTCATTCCCTGGAAAGCGAACTGGGCCGGAATTCAAACGGGGGGAAAAAAACCCCTGCGTGCGCCCCAACGAGGTGAACGGACGTCTTCGCTTTGAGGATTTCACCCCCCCTGGGGGGGTGGGGGTGCCTCCCGGGCCCACCAGGCGGGCCCAGGTGCAACGATCCGAGGTGCACCAATGGTCAGGCCTCGACCCACTGAAGCCATTCGTCTGGATCCGCTGGCGTGTAGCCGCGGGCGCGCATCCTTGTCTCGGCCTTGGTCTTCGCCGCGTGGCAATCGCGGTTGATCGCCGCCCGGTTGCTGTCGGCCTCCTTGCCGCCGGCCCAAAGCGGGAGCACGTGGTCCACCTCGCTGGCCAGCTTCAGCGACCCAGCGGCCCTGCACCTGGCGCACTGGCACAGACCCTTGTCCCGCGTCATGATGCGGTCGCTGTTGCGCTGGCGGATGCGGCCGGCGTCGCGCTGGGTGTTGCGCACCCGGGCAGGTGGCGGCAGGCCGGCCTTGAACACTGGCACCGATGATCGAAGGGTCGGGATTGGCGGGCGCTTGGTCTTCATCGTCGCTTCCTCAGTTGGTGGGGATGCCCAGGTCCGCGCGCTCTTGCAGCGTCACGCCATGCCGTGTGACCTCGGCCACCAGCAGGCGGCCGCCGATCTCTGGTGAGCTGGGGAACCTCTCTGTCACGGTGCGGTGCTGATGCAAGGACAGCGTCACCATGTCATCCAGCGTCCGCGGGAACGGGATGCCGCCCGGTTCGGCGTGCCACACGTTGTGCCCGACCCGGCCCTCGGTCGGTTCGCTGCCGAAGTTCAGTTGGCGGTAGCCGTCCCGCCGGCTGACTTGTTCGAACACCACGGCGGCCATGCGTTTGCGCCACCGTGACCACCCAGCCACGGCAATTTCCTGGCCCGCTGGCGCCGACAGGCCCACGGCCCTGGCGTTGGACTCGAGGTGCCGGCCCGTGAGGTAGAGCACCGAGGGCAGTTGCGTCACCGCGTCGTCAAAGTCCGTGGGCGAGCGCAGGAGCATTTGGTACACCCGGTGCATGTGCGAAAGCGTGCCGCGCCCAGCCAGCACCACGCCACCGGCCAGCGCCACCAGCTTGGACCGCTCCACGATGGCGCCGGCCTTCTTGCGGTATGCGGCCGGACCCACCATCGAATCGGTCGCAATGAGCACACGCTCTGGCGTCACGGCAATGTTCAACATCGTCACGCGCTTGTCTCCGCTGCGGCTACATCAGGTCCAAGTCCATGCGGGCGCGACGCAAGGCGGGCCGGTCGCTGCCGATGGTGGGGCGTGGCAGGGCCGGCGTGCTGGTGCTGGCCAGGGCCGACGCCCCACCGAAGCCGGGCGCGCCTGAAACCATGTTCCCCACCAGCTGATCCAGGGTGAGGATGCCGTCCACCATGCGCTGGGAGAGGGCAGGCTTTGCCATCAGCACGCGGCCTTGACCCATGCCGGTCCGCACGGTATCGACGCTGACCCCGCGGCCGCGCGCCACTGCCTGAGTGAAGGCCGTGTAGTGCGCGTCCACCCCCTGCTGGGCGAAATCCAGGGCCTCGCGGTCGGGAGCGCCGTAGGGGTGCAACTCGGTCTTGAAGCGGCCGGCGCTGATCAGGGTGTATTTGACGCCCGCCGCCTCCAGTGCTTTGGACAAGTCCTCGTGCACGGTGTAGACCCCGATGCTTCCGACCTCGCCGCTCGGGGCAACGTACAGCTGCGAGCACTGTGCGCCCAGCCAATAGCCCGCGGACGCGGCAAGGTGGTTCGCGATCCCGATCACCGGCTTGCGCGTCGCTGCCTGGCGGATGTCGTCACCCAGTTCGAGCACGTCCGTGACAGCGCCGCCCGGGGTGTTGAACTCGATCAGCACCTGGCCCACGCCATCATCTGCCAGGGCTTCGCGCAGCCACGCGCGCACCTGCTGTGTGCTGGTGCCGCCGCAGTAGTCAGTAACGACGCCCGCGCGCGGCACGATCATGCCGCCCACTGTGATGAGGTAGATGCCGCGGCCCTTGCCGCGGGCGGGAACCGTAGAAGGTGACTTCCGCGCCGGTGCCGCGTAGGCGGGCTGGGCCCAGGCCTCGCCCTGCATGTCGGGCCGGCGGTTCACGAACATGCTGACCATGGTCGCGGTCAGCGCGTTCAGGCGGAGGGGCTCCATTGCCCAGTAGGTGGATGCGTACTCGCTCAGCATGTAGTCGCCGCGCATGGTTGGTCCTTTCGGTCGATCAATCGGTGGTGAGCCAGACCAGCACCTCGGCTGCCCGGCGTTCAGGGTTGGTGTGCGCGGCGGCTGCCGGCTGTCGGATGGGCAAATAGTTCAGTTCGGCCAGCAGGCAACACGCCGTCTGCTGCGCGCCTGCAGCGAGGCGGGCGGTCGCTGGGTCGCGAGCCGGATCGCAAGACATCTCGGCGAAGTCGGCCGCGGCTTCCGCCGCCACGTCCAGCAGGCCGGCGGCTTCCGGAACCCAGGTGCCGCGGACGTACAGCGCGGCGAAGACCCGCCACCACGCCACCAGGGCGCGATGGCCCAGGCGTGCCGCCGGCACCACGTCGAGCGCGGGCCGCGGCACGTTGGCAGGCAGGGGCCTCGCCGGCTGTTGCTTCACTGCGGGGCCTCGACCGTGGCCAGGGCTTCGGCCATCTGCACCAGGTGGCCTTCGTTCATGGCGGCAAAGGCCTGGTGCAGTTCGGCAGACGCGGCCTGCAGCGCGGCGGTCACTTCATCGACGCTGACCGCCTCAAGCTGAAGCTGGCCGAAGCGTTCGGCGGTCGCATAGGCCAGGTTCCTGGCCGCCTCGAATTTCGCCCAGACCTCGGGCAGCAACGGGTAGCGGCGATTGGCGGCATTGCTGACATCACCGCCCATCTGGCGGCAATGGTTGATCGCAACAGCGAGCCGCGGATCAGCGCCATCTGTCAGCTTGCGCATCAGGGCACGGGTGATCATGTCCACGCGGTAGGAAAGCGCCATCGACTCGCCGCTGGCCTTGGCTTGCGCCTTGATGGCTGCCGTGAGCTCAGCGTGCGCAGCGGCCAGGCGCTTGTCGGCTGCGACCACGGCGGCGGTAGCCTTGCCCTGTGCGTCTTTGAATTGCGCCGGCACGGCCGCCAGTTCGGCACGCAGTTCGCGGCGCTCCTTCAGCGCCTGCGCCTCACCCTCGGCAAGGAGGTCGCTGATTACCGAGGTCGCGGCCAGGCGCCGCACCGAATCGGGATTGATGCGCGGACCCAGACCGCGAAGCAGAGTTTTCAAGCCAGCCATTGCATGTACCTCGCGCGGGCAAGTGATGCGCGCACCGCGCCGCCGCGCCGGGGGTGTGCGTTGAGGGAAATGGTCGGGTGCGCGTTCATTGCCCGTAGGCGCCTTGTCGGCGGATCGACTGCAGGATCTCGCCCTTGGCCTGTGCGACAGCGCCGCGCCGGGCTTCGGTCATGGCCATCTGCACTTGCGCTGGCGTCACGCCTTGCCCGATGTAGAAGGTCTGGGTCAGAGGCTGGCCGCCCGGATCGCGAAAAGCGCGGGCCTCGTTCCTCGTGAGAACGCGCTCGCCTTCGTGCAAGATCGCTGGGAAACCGTCATAGGGCACATAAGACAAGCCGCTGGCGAACCCAGGTACTGACCCGCCGCCGCCGGTGAAAATGTCGAACACATCGCCCAACACGCCACCACCGCCACCGCCGCCGCCCTTCCCAAAGATCAGATCGGAAAGGAACATCTTGATCTGCATCTGGAGCCATTGCTCAGCGATGTAGGCCACCAGGTTGCCAATCTCAAACTTGCCGGTCTTCACAAACTCCATGATCGAACCGGTGGCCATGTCCATGGATGTCTTGACCGCGTTTGCCACCTGCGCAGAGCGGTTGCTTGCGTCCTCTGCCCATTCCTGGAGCCCTTTCCGGACGCCACCGCTTGCGTCGCCTTTGAGGGCGTCCTCGGCCGCCTTGCGCTTTTCGAAGAACTCTTCAAGCGAGGCCCGGCGCTTCGCGTGTGCAGCCAGGATCTTCGAAGTGGCGTCATCGTCAGCGACAACAAGCGCCTTTGCCGCTTCAGCCTCAAGCAATCGCAGTGCGGTGATGCGCTCGATCTCCACGGCAGTCATGCCGATGGTCCTCATCTGTTCGTAGTAGGAATCCACTACGGCAGCGCTTCCTTGCAAGTACTGGTCAACAGCTGCCGCCTGCCGCTGCTCGTCGGCCTGCATCACGGCGATGAACTGCCGTTCGGCTTCTGTCTGTTGGACGACAGACTCAGCCTGCTTCCGATTTGCTGCAGCCGCTTCAATCGCTGCCGAGACTGCCTTCTCCTGAACGGGGCTCAGTCGGGAGGATGAGTCACGAAGCCGGTCCTTCATCTCGCTGGCCCAGCGGTCAGCCTCGGAAACCCGGCGCGTGGTTTCTTCCATGAGGTCGGACTGCTCGCGGTACTTCGTGATGTCGCTGATCAGCCGCTGGTATGCGTCCGGCCCAGTTGCCCGCGCGCCGCCGCCGGGCTTGGGTGGGCTCTGAATGGCTTGAATTCGCTTGTCATTGACAGCCGCAGCCTTCGCCACCGCATCGGCCGCCGCCGCTTCGGCCCCCGCTTTCTGGGCGATAAGGTTCAACTGCTGTCGAAGCGCTTGAATGCGCCCAGCGCTGTACGTCTCGGCCGCCGGCTCCTTGCCACCGCTCGCGTCGAGGATGGCGCCAATCTGGCGCTGCAAGTCCTTCACGCGGTCGCCGGTGTTCATCGGCGCGCCGAACTTCATCAAGCCCTGCCACGCATCCGAGGCGGCAATCTTCACCGCCTTCAAAGCCTGCTCGATGTAGCCTAGGCTTTCTGCGTTCGCACTGTGATGCTTCGCCAGCAGCGCGTAGACCTCGACCTGAGCGCGTTCGGTCTGCCCCTTCTCTTGCAGAGACTTGATGTAGCGGAACTGGGCTTCGGTCATGAAGTGCATCGACCGGTTGGACTCGGCCGCCCACTTCGCAACGTCATCACCCATGCGGCCGTAGTTCTTTGCCAACTCTTCGGCGGTTTGGCCCGTCACGCGTTGCATGTTCAGCAGCGCCAGCAGCGCGGAGCCCAGTGCCTCGGGGCCCAGTCGGCCGGTGCTGATCAGCGCCTGCAGTGCTTCGCGCGCTGCCCCTGCGGTCGAATTGGTGAAACGCGATGCGCTGTCTGCCAACTGGTCAAAGCGCGTGGAAGTCATCCCGGCGAAGTTGCCGGTGGCGGTCAGCGAATTGACGAACCGAGTCGCGCTTTCCTGGGCCTGCATGAATGCGGCTGCAATCGCAGTCACGGCAAGGCCAGCGGCACCCAGCGCGACGGTTGCCGGGCTGATGAAGTTGGTGAGGCCTCGGAACATCGGCCCGAACCCACCAAACATGTCCCGCATCTGCAGGCCCTGCTGGGTGAGTATGAGGAACGGGCTTTGCCCGCCGGCCAGCTGCGTCGCGATGTCGGACAGTTGCGCCGGCACCATGCGCATCGCGTTCGCGGTCTGCGCCGCAGATTGCCCAGCGCTCTTGATGGTGGCCTGCGCCTGCTGTGCGGCCTTGCCGGCCTGCGCCTCGAGTAGAGCGCGCTCCTTGACAACGCTGTTCACGAAGTCAAGCTGGCGCTTCATGCGTTGGGCTTCGCGTTCGGTCACGGTGCCTACGCGCTGCATCTCCGCGACGGCGCCAGCACCGTCGAGGAGAATCCGTGCCGACAGTTGGGCGCTTGAAGATCCGCTCATATGGTTCAGGCTCCAATGGCTTTGAGGTAGCGCAGCGAGTTCGCTGCAAGCGGCAGGTTGCGGGCCAGGTAGTCCTGCATCGCCTGCACTGCCGCGCCCTTCTTGGCTTCAAAGCCGGGGCGGAAGAATGGGCGGGCCATGACCCAGTGCGCGCCCTGGATCAACTGGGAACCGCTGGCCATCGCCCGGCGGCGCGCGGCCTTGGTGCTGCCGGCGCTCTTGGGCGCTCGGGTGAAGTGTCCGTACTCGACCCAGCGCGCGTAGTAGGCGTCCTGACTCGCCGCGCCCTTGCCGCGCTTCGTGTTGCGTGCGTTGCGCCCCTGCTTCACGCCCACCAGCCAGACTTCCCGGGTCGAGGTGCACTCGCCTATCAGGCGGGTCTGGTAGATCGCCCGCTTCAGGGTGCCAGGTGGCGGATGCCCATCGGCAACATCACCGGTCCACACTGGCGCGCGTGCCTTGATCGATTCGCGGATCACGCTGGCGCCAGTGGCCGCCGTGCCTTTGGCCAGCTTCTGCTGTATGACGTCAGGCAGGGCGTGAAGCTCGCGAAGGAAGGCGTCCATGTTCTGGAACTCCAATGCGCTCATTGCAGGCGACCTGCTTTCTTCAGTGTGGCCTCGCGGATGCGCCGCTGCTTGCGGGATAGCGCGGGCAGTTGAATGGTGGATTGCCAGCGATGCCAGAGGGCGACCGGCCCTAGGCGGACCGCCAGCGTGAAGAACGTCTCCCCGAGCACGGCCTCAACTTCGGGCCCTGTCGCAGGCGCCAACTGCAGCGCCTCGGCCTTCTTGATTGCGTCGGTCAGCGCCGACGCGACACCATCGGCTGTCCGGCCGAACACGGCACGAAGTTCGCCGCTGTGCGTCTGGGTCAGTTGGTGGGCCTGGCGCAGGGTCGCAATTGCCTCGCCGACGCGAGGATCGGCCAGCGCCCGGCATTGCGCCTCGGCATCCCTTGTGGCTTGCACCTGGGCCAGGACATCAGCGTCGGTTTCGATTTGTCGGCCCGCCGCTTTCGCCGATGAAATGGCATCGGATGCGCGCTGCCCTGCGGCTTTGAACTCTGCGAATGCTTTGGCGTGGGGTGTGCCGGATTGCATGTTGGTCAGTCCCTGCGGCCCACAGCCGCGGTTTGGTGGGTAACGGGGCCGGCGGGGAAAACCAGCGGGCCGTCGAGTTCTGCGCGACCGGCTGCGATCAGCGCATCCACGCGCTGGCGCATGACCCAGGGGCTGACGCCAGCAGCCGCGGCAAGTTCGCTCACGCGTGCGCCGCCGCAGGTGCGCAGTGCGTGCGCCAGCTGCTCGCCCGGGTCTTCAGCCCTCTCGGCCAGCAGCGCTTGCAGCCGGGCCAGGTCATCGGGCATCGGACGCAGAACACGGCCGGGCAGCGGGGCAGGGGCGGGCATCGGCAGCCCTGCGAGGTGCGC
Organism: Burkholderiales bacterium JOSHI_001; assembly: GCA_000244995.1. Taxonomy (NCBI): domain Bacteria; kingdom Pseudomonadati; phylum Pseudomonadota; class Betaproteobacteria; order Burkholderiales; species Burkholderiales bacterium JOSHI_001. Next base: position 2,827,236 of record CM001438.1, read on the forward strand.
AGCTAGCGCGGCCCAGGTGGCGGAGTTCGGGGCATGCATCACGCGCGCCCCCGGTGGCTGGGCCAATCCATCACCACGACACGAGATGCCTCGCGCAACCGGTCATAGGTCCGGACGCCCAGTGCGGCCTGCAGTTCGGGCGCGGTTAGGTTCGAGGTGATGATCGTCGGGCGCTGGCGCTGGTAGCGCCCATCCACAACTGCAAACATCACGCGGGGTTCAATCTCCCCAAGAACAGACCCAACATCGTCCAGCGCGAGTGCGTCGGCTTGGATGTACGCGTGAAGCACGTCGTCTTCCGAAAGCTCGGACGCGCGCCGCCAAGTAGCGCGGACCTCTGCGACAAGCTTCGTCACGCTCACGATCTTGGCCTGCACCTCCCGCTGAATCCGCATCGCATGCACAGCACCTGCCGCAAGATGCGTCTTGCCGGTACCGGGCCCACCGAGCGCGAGCAAGGTGCGCCATTGGCCGGGCCTGGCGGTTTCAGCGAACTCGCGGAAGCACTTCAGCGCGGTTTGCTGTTCGGGTGTGCTGGCCTCGAACCCGCCGAACGTCGAATGACGGTTGCGGCCGAACAGCCCCGCATCGGACAAGGCCTGATCGATTTCGCCGGCGCGGAGATCCTCGACCATGGACGGATCCGGCGCGCCGCACTCGGGGCAGTCACCGAAGCGCATCACCAGGCCGCCCAGGTGGTTGAAGGCCTCGTATGCGACAGGGCGCGCGACACCGCACCCAGCGCACACCAGCTGCTGCAGGTGGTTTTCAGACGAGGCGGCCATTTGCGTCCACCCCCAATGCGAAGAGCGATGTGACTTCCTTCGTGGCGCCGTCGATCACGGTCCCCGTCTGGAAGGGCTTTGCCGCCGCGTAGCCAGCGAACGCAGCAATCCGGGCGTCTTTCTGCTTCTGCCACTCGGGAACGTCCTGCCCGGCCTTGCGGAATTGGCCGATCTCGTCCGGCTTGATCCAGGAGGCCTGAAGGCCTTGCGACCCACGAAAGCACCAGATTCGGAGGAATTCCTCGAACGTGACGCCCGCCTTGGCCGCCTCCGCCCTTGCGCTCGAGATGACGCTTGCGGTGACCGGGGCCTTCTTCTTCGCCCGAAGCTCTAGCCAGTCGGCCCATACCTGAGGATCAACGTCATCCGGGCACTGAAGGTGTGCCGGGACGCGAGCGGCAGCGCGCGGCTTCTTTTCTGGTTCCTGCTTCTCTGCTCCTGCTCCTGTTCCTGCTTCCTGATTCGGCGAAGGCTTCGCGGAAGGCTTTCGGGAAGCCTTGGCGGGAGACTTTGGCGAAGGCGTCCCCACCACTTCGGAGAAGGCCTCAGCGCAGGGTGCAGAGGCTGCCGACAGGGCTTCGAACAAGCCGGTTCGGATCGTGGCCTTCAGGTCGCATTCCGGCAGGGATGCCCACTGGTGCCGCCAGCTGCGCACCACGTTCGGCGACTGAGGCGGGTTGTTGCGGATCTCGCCCGGCAGCCACCATAGGCGGCTGGCCCGGTCGAAGACAGCGATCCCGGCGGCGATCACCTCACCGGCGCAGCGGTCGAAGTCATCGATTTCCCAGTTCAAGGCCTCGGCCATGCCAAGGCGACCGGCCACGAATGCGCCGGGGATCGGGCCGGTATGGGGCCCAAGCGACAGATACAGGGCCAGCGCCTGGCCGGATGGCGCGAGGGGGGTCAAGCTGGCGAACGCGCCTGATGTCCACGTGGACAGCGGCCACCGGCGATAGATGCCAATGGGCTGCGGGCCGCCCGCGTCATCGGCCGCCTGGGTCATCGGGCGGCCTCCAGGCGCTTCTGCAGGCCACGCGCAAAGGCCCGGGCGCGTGCCGCGTCGCCGGTGGCGGCCACGGCCTGCCAGGCGTCGTGCAGCGCGTCGCGCGGGGCCATTCCATCGGCCAGCACGGCCACCAGGTGCTGGGCGTCCCTGTCGCCCTGGCACGCGCCCAGCACCTCGGCCTGCGTGGGCATGGCCAGGCAGTCAGCGGGCGCCGCGGTCATGCGCGCACGCCCCGTGTGTTGGCCTGGATGAAACCGTCGATGTCTGACCGGCGGTAGCGGACGTGCCCGCCCAACTTGAAGAAGGGCAGGTGCACGCGGTTCGTGCTGCGCCAGACGCTGAGCGTCGATTCCGGAACCCGGAGAAGCTCTGACACCTCCTTTGGGGTCAGGTTCTCCGCGCCTATCAATAGCGGCTGCGTACGGCTGTCTGTCATTGCATTCGCCTCCTTTCGGAAAGCGATAGTCTTGCGATGACCAGCCGCGGCGGCTATCGAATCTGGGGGGTGGAAATGGCCGCTACTGGGCCCCCAATTTCCTACCCCTGGCGTTCCAGCGTTTGACAGCCTGCGCCGCAAACTCGGCCTGTGCCTCGGCACTGCCGTCCTTCAGTAGGCTTTTGTCGCCACCACACGCCACCAACACCTGGACCGAGGCACTACAGGCGGCCACCTTTTTCAGGCCGCGGCCTCGAAGCTCTGCCACGACTGCAGAAATGAACTTGTCCGTGGTGGCAACGTTCGGCCGGCCAGCTTCACCGCGTGGGATCACGGCAGCGGCCTTGCATGCATCACCGGCGACAACTCGCAGCGCGATCAAGTCAGCCGCGATGCGCTTCCTCAGCCCCTGGAAGTCCACTGCGCGCCCGCGACCGGCGACAAACAGCAGGTAGTCCCCCCGCGGGGAGGCGGAGGTCTTCTCTAGGGCGATGGCCAGGGCGGATGCCGACTCGCGAAGTTCATTCAACTGGCGCTGATCATCGCCAAGCGTCGGGCGACTGTTCCGCGCGTGGGCCGTTTGCACGTACTCATCAAACCGCGGGAACAGCCACTCGGCAAAGCTGGCCGGTTCAATTCCGAGGCCCTCCAGCACAGGCTGCAGGGCCACGCGCGCGCGCTCGAATTCTTCGAAAACGCGCGGCGGCGCAGGGCCCCGCTTTGCCTTGTCAGCGCTCATGCCCTGGCCCAGAAGTTCAGCTCACGCGGAGGCTTCTGCAATTTCGGTCAGGTCGTCAATGACCTTTGCCCCGAGGTCCGGATCATCGGCTGCGCCGCCGCTGAGTTTCGAATCGAACATCAGCTGGACGAACACTGCGGCCAGGGCCGCTGGCTCCATGGTCTTCAAGGCCGATTTCACCAACTTGGTCGCCGCCAATCGGTCGAAGGTGCAGCTGTCGTCTTCCTCGGGGCGCATGTCCGGGAAGTAGAACTCCGGCAGGGTAGTGGTCGCGTGCTGCACCAGCGCCACGACTGAAGGCATGCCCCGCTGCACTGCGGCCAGCAGTTCCGCGTTCTCAGCGCTGATTCTTGGCGTGGGCGCAGGCAGCACGGGTGCGGGCTTGACGAGCCTAAGCATGGGTCTGCTCCTCGACGTTGCGCGTGCTGAGCGCGCCGTCCTTCAGGTCGGTGAGGCCGCCGTGTTCGAGGGCGGCCAGGACCAGGCCACCAAGCTTGAACAGTACGTTCTCCGACTCGACGTCGTAGGCCTGGGCCATTTCCAACACGCTTCGGGCCTTATCGCTGTCCGTGTCGTTTGGCAGCACTTCCTGTAGGACCTCCAACGCGTTGCCCATCGACATGCCTCGGTCGGCCAAGTTCATGAGGGCGTGCCCGATCTCTCTGGCAAGCGCATGCCGCTTGAGCTCTCGGGCGCTGTTCAGCGCTTCTTCGAAGCGAATGGCCGCCTCCGCGAGTTGGCTGGGGTGCCCCAGGTAGTCAACGGCCTGCTGAGCGGCGGTTACAGTGGAAACAGCGTTCATTTCGTTCTCCTTGGGAACGTGGCGGACGTTAGGGCCTGCTCGGTGTTCCACCACCTTGCGGGCCCGCCCTTTTTGCCGGTGGCCGACCGGCGGCGGTTTACTTCAATTCGTGGTGGCCAGCGCTCGCGCGCCAACTCGCGTAGGCCCGTTCATTCGGCCGGATCCTTCGCCTTGTCGATCTTGCTGCGCACCCACGGCGGGCCCCCGAGGCGCGCCAGCTTGTCGCGCTGCGGTCGCGTCATTCGGATGGTCACCGGGATGGTTTCTTCGCCTTCCTGCAGGCGAGGGCGCCCCTTGCTGCGGGGTTCCTGCTCTTTGCGTGGTGCGGGTTTGGCCATGCAATTAATGTAGGCGCTTATTCGACAGCTTGCAAGTATTTTGTATGCGGAAAATTGCGCAGGCGTTCGGGGTCAGCGTGCACCGGCGCCGCGCCGCTTGCCCTTGGGCTCAGCGCCGACCGCGACCGCAGGGAAGGGCGTCACTTCGGCGCTCTGCTTCAGGCCGGCTGCTTCGAAGATGGCCGATGTCGCGCGGTCCACGGATTGCCGCACAGGGTCAAGGTCCAGGCGGGCGTAGATCAGCGTGCTGGCCATGTCCTTGTGATTCAGCGACTTCGCGATGGTCAGCAAGCTGGCGCCGGTGCGGGCCTGCCAACTGCCCAGGGTGCGCCGCAGGTCGTGAAGGCGCAGGTCCTGCAATTTGGACGCGCGCAGGATACGCAGCCAGCCCTTGCGGGGATCTTCCATGTGTCCGGACTCGGACAGTTCGGATGGGAAGACGAACGCGGATTTGCTGGCGTCCTTCCGGGCCTTGAGGATGGTCACTGCCTCGGGCGCAAGGGTCACGGTCTGCGGCTGCCCGTTCTTCATCAGCGAACCAGCGATGCGCCACGTTGAATGCTCAAGGTCCACGTCGGCCCATCGCATGGCAACCACGTTCGCGCGCCGGGCACCCGTGAGCAGCGCCACCAGGACGAAATCGCGGACGGTCTCGCTGGGCTCGCTGGCCAGCGCCGCGAAGAACGGCGCCAGCTCGTGCGGCTGAAGGAACCGCTCGCGCTGGACCTCGGGAAACAGGGTGTGCCCCGTCGCCGGGTTGACGCCAGTGAAGTAGCCGCGCGTTCCGTCCGAAGCCCAGCGGTAGATTGTCCGAACCAGGGCAAGGGCCATGTTTGCCGTACGTTCCCCCGTGACCTTTCGCCCGGGCGCCGCGTCGCGTGGCTTCGGGTCTGGTCCGCGGCGCCGGATCGCTTGCGCTGCTGCTACAGCGGCCCGCCGCTCTGCCTGCAGGCGGGCGCGTTCCGCCCGGGCCTCGTTTGCATGGCGCACGATGCGTTCCGGCAGGCCACGATGCCAGCGCTCCAGGTCGAGCGCGGTGATTTCGGACATCTTCCGCGCGCCCAGGGCCGCGTCGACGTGCAGCGCCCAAATGGTCCGCCCGGTGTCGCCCTTCGCACCGCGGCGGGCCAGGCTTTCGAAGTAGAGCGCGGCCACAGCGCGCAGCGTCAGGCCCTCCCGCTTTCCGCGGGCGGCGTCTGCAGCGCTCACGCCAGCTGCCAAGTCGCCCAGCAGCATGGTTGCGCGGCGCCGGGCTTCCTCGGGCTTCACCGCCGGGAACTTGCCCAGGGTGACGCGCTCGACCCGGCCGGAACCCTTGGCGCGGCCGACGAAGGAGAAGGACCGAACCCCGCTGGACGTGACCCGCAGGTACAGTCCGGCTGTTCGCGCGTCGCGGTACTCGCTCCGGCCCTTTTCGGGGGCTGGCAGGGCCTCGATGCTCCGGATCGTGAAGTCAATGACCTGTGCCATGGAAGCCTTTCGTATCACCCCGGGGTAACGCCGGGGTAACAGAATAGCGGAAATTGGCGCAATCCAGCGAAAGGAGACTCGGCCCGTTTGACCCCGCTTCACCTATGAAGCGAAAGCTTCCGAAACCTTCCCGAAGGTGTCGGCTTTGCGCTTTGGGAGCAATGGGTCGAAGGTTCGAATCCTTTCACCCCGACCAACCCCCTTTCAACGCCACGTCCATGCCCTTGCCGCATCGCCTGTCAAGGCGCCGGGCGCTGCTGAGCGTGGCGGCCGGCCTGGCCCCTTTGGCAGCCCGGACCCAGGCGGTCTTCCCGGAACGACCCATCACCCTGGTGGTGCCCTTTGCGCCCGGCGGCATTGCCGACCTGTGCGCCCGCGCGGTGGGCCAGGCGATGGCCGGCGTTTTGCAGCAGGCCGTGGTGGTGGACAACAAGCCTGGCGCCGGCGCCATCACCGCCGCCACCGCGGTGTTGCAGGCACCGCACGACGGCCATACCCTGCTGCTGCTGAGCAACGCCAACGCGGTGAGTCCCGCGCTGTTCAAGCAACTGCCCTTTGATGTCCAGCGCGACTTCGCGCCTGTGTCGCTGATCGGCCGCTTCGACCTGGGCCTGTTCGTGGCGCCCGACAGCCGCTTTGCCAGCCTGCGTGATCTGGTTGCTTTCGGCAGGGCAAACCCCGGCAAGCTGAGCATCGCCACCATCGCACCGGGCAGCACCCAGCACCTGGCCGCCCAATTGTTCAAACGCCAGGCCGGGGTGTTCGCGGTCACGGTGCCCTACCGGGGCACGCCTGCGGTGGTGCAGGCCCTGCGCAGTGGCGAGGTGGACCTGGTTTTTGAGATCCTGGGCCCGCAACTGGGCCAGGTGCAGGCCCGCGCGCTGCGCGTGCTGGCCGTCAGCGCCGACCAGCGCTTGGCCGACCTGCCGAACGTGCCCACGGTGCAGCAGGCCGGGGTGGCCGGCTACGACGTGTCCAGCTGGAACGCCCTGGCCGTGCCGGTGCGCACGCCGCCGGCTGCGCGCCAGCGCCTGCACGCGGCCGCGCAGCAGGCCCTGCGGGACGACGCCGTGGTGCAGCGCCTGCGGGCACTGGGCGTGCGGCCCCAGGGCAGCACGCCGGAACAACTGGCCACGCTGCTGGCCAGCGAAACCCGCCGCTGGGGCGCGGTGGTGCGCGACGCCCGGATCGAACTCGAATGAACCTGCGCCAGTTGGAGTACTTCGTTCACGTGGCCGAGTTGGGCAGCTTCAGCAAGGCCGCGCTGGTGCTGAACATCGCCCAGCCGGCACTGAGCCGGCAGGTCAGGGCGTTGGAAACCGACCTGCGTGAAACCCTGCTGCTGCGCAACGGCCGCGGCGTGGAGCTCACCGAAGCCGGCCGCCGCCTGTTCGCGCACGGGGTGGACATCCTGCAGCTGGTGGACCAGGCCCGCAGCGACATGGGCAGCCAACGCGATGAGCCCGCCGGGCGCATCACCATCGGCCTGCCGCCCACAGTGGGCCGGCAGCTGACCCTGCCGCTGATCGACGGCTTCAAGCACCAGTGGCCGCGCGCCCGCCTGGCCATCGTGGAAGGCCTGTCCAGCCACATCGTCGAATGGATCACCACCGGCCGGGTGGACCTGGGGCTGCTGTACAACCCCGAGGCCCACCCGGGCCTGGAGATCACGCCGCTGCTGCAGGAGCCGCTGTGCCTGGTGGACGCCAGGCCCAAGCGACGCCGCCCGGCCCAGGCGACGGGCCCCGCGACCGTGCCCCTGGCCGACCTGGCGGGCCTGCCCCTGGTGCTGCCCGAACGCGCGCACGCCATCCGCCGCCTGCTGGAAACACAGGCCGCACTGGCCGGGCTGAAGCTGGACACGGCCTGGGAGGTGTCCAGCATCCCGGCCATCATCGACCTGGTGTGTGCCGGCTATGGCCACGCGGTGCTGACCGCCAGCGCGGTGCAGGCCTCGGGCCGCTCGGCCGAACTGCGGGTGCGCCCCCTGGTGGCGCCGCAGCTCACCACGGTGCTGTGCCTGGCCGCGTCCTCGCACAAGCGCAGCACGCCGCTGGCGCGCGAGGCCGGGGCGCTGCTGCGCGAGCTGGTGCGCACCCTGCCGCACGGTGGCGATTGATTCCGCGCGCATAGCCATTCGGCATAGCTGCTATCGAAAGCCTTGCCTTGTTGGCATGACTTGGCGCCGCCAGAATGCGCCCACGCCCTCCCAGCAGACCATGACCCGCATCACCGGCATTTCCTCCATGGCCACCCAGGCCTTGCTGGCCGACCTGGCCGCGACCTTCCAGGCCGACACCGGCACCGCGGTGGCGCTGCAATCGGTGGGCGGGGTGGACGCCGCCCAGCGCGTGGCGGCGGGTGAAGCCTTCGACCTGGTGGTGCTGGCGTCCGATGCCATCGACAAGTTGATGGCCGGCGGCAGTGTGCAAGCCGGCAGCCGGGTGGACCTGGTGCGTTCGGACGTGGCCGTTGCCGTGCGCGCCGGTGCGGCCCGGCCGGACATCGCCAGCGAAGGCGCGCTGCGCGCCGCCGTGCTGGCCGCGCCACGCATCGGTTATTCCACCGGGCCCAGCGGGGTGCAACTGGCCAAGCTGTTTGAACGCTGGGGCGTTGCGGAGTTGCTGAAGCCGCGCATCGTGGTGCCGCCGCCCGGCGTGCCGGTGGGCACGCTGCTGGCACGCGGCGAGATCGACCTGGCCTTCCAGCAGCGCAGCGAGCTGATGCACCTGGGCGGCATCACGCTGCTGGGCGGCCTGCCCGATGCGGTGCAGATCGTCACCACCTTTTCGGCCGGCCTGCCCGCCACCTGCCGCCAGCCCGAGGCCGCCCGCGCGCTGCTGGCCCACATGAACAGTGCCGCTGCCGTCGCCACCAAGCAGCGCCACGGCATGGCGCCGGCCCGAACCGAACAACTTCAAGGAAGAGGAAGCCACCGATGATCATCGACATCCACGGCCACTACACCACCGCGCCCAAGGCCCTGGAGGCCTGGCGCAACCGGCAGATCGCCGGCATCGCCGACCCGGCTTCCATGCCCAAGGTGAGTGAACTGGTCATCAGCGACGATGAGATCCGAGAGACCATTCAAAGCAACCAGCTCAAGCTGATGCAGCAGCGCGGCAGCGACTTGACCATCTTCAGCCCGCGCGCCAGCTTCATGGCCCACCACATTGGCGACTTCCAGGTCAGCAGCACCTGGGCGGCCATCTGCAATGAGCTGTGCCACCGGGTCAGCCAGCTCTTCCCGGACCACTTCATCCCCGCGGCCATGCTGCCGCAAAGCCCCGGCGTGGCGCCCGAGACCTGCATCCCCGAACTGGTGAAGTGCGTGGAACAGTACGGCAACGTGGCCCTGAACCTGAACCCCGACCCCAGCGGCGGCCACTGGACCAGCCCGCCGCTGACCGACCGCGCCTGGTACCCCCTCTATGAAAAGATGGTGGAGTACGACATCCCAGCCATGGTGCACGTCAGCACCAGCTGCAACGCCTGCTTCCACACCACCGGCGCGCACTACATCAACGCTGACACCACGGCGGTGATGCAGCTGATCCAGGGTGACCTGTTCAAGGACTTCCCCAGCCTGAAGTTCATCGTGCCGCACGGCGGCGGCGCCGCGCCCTACCACTGGGGCCGCTACCGCGGCCTGGCGCAGGAACTGAAGAAGCCGCTGCTGAAGGACCACCTGCTGAACAATGTGTTCTTCGACACCTGCGTCTACCACCAGCCCGGCATCGACCTGCTGACCCGGGTGATCCCGGTGGCCAACATCCTGTTCGCCAGCGAGATGATCGGGGCGGTGCGCGGCATCGACCCCGAGACGGGCTTCCACTACGACGACACCAAGCGCTACATCGAGGCCAGCACGCAACTCAGCGCAGCCGAGAAGCACGCCATCTACGAAGGCAATGCGCGGCGTGTGTACCCGCGGCTGGACGCCGCGCTGAAGAAGAAGGGCCTGTGACCATGTACGAACTCGGCGTTGTCTATCGCAACATCCAGCGCACCGACGCGGCCGTGGCCGATGCCCTGGCGGCCTTCGGCAGCGCCACGGTGCACGAAGCCCAGGGCCGCGTGGGCCTGCTGAAAACCTACATGCGGCCCATCTATGCGGGCGCCCAGGTCTCGGGCACCGCGGTGACGGTGCTGTTGCAGCCCGGGGACAACTGGATGATGCACGTGGCCGCCGAGCAGATCCGCCCCGGCGACATCGTCGTGGCGGCCTGCACCACCGACAACACCGACGGCCACTTCGGCGACCTGCTGGCCACGTCCTTCCAGGCCCGCGGCGCCCGCGCCCTGATCATCGACGCCGGCTGCCGCGACGTGAAGACCCTGAAGGACATGGGCTTCCCGGTCTGGAGCCGCGCCGTCAGCAGCAAGGGCACCATCAAGGCCACGCTGGGCAGCGTGAATGTGCCCGTCGTGTGCGCGGGGGCCCTGGTGACCCCGGGCGACGTGATCGTGGCCGACGACGACGGCATCGTCTGCGTACCGCGCGCCAACGCCGCCAAGACCCTGGAAGCCGCCCGCGCCCGCGAAGCGCTGGAGGGCGAGAAGCGCGCCAAGCTGGCCAGCGGCGTGCTGGGCCTGGACATGTACAAGATGCGCGAGCCGCTGGAAAAGGCCGGGCTGAAGTACATCGACTGAAGGCACCCGAATGAGCAAACCCACCACGGGCGATTTCAGCAAGACCGCGGACTGGCTGGACTGGTGCGCCGGCCCGGCGAAACCCCGCTTCCAACTGCCACCCGGCAGCGTGGACGCGCACTGCCATGTGTTCGGCCCCGGCGCTGAGTTTCCCTACGCCCCCGAGCGCAAGTACACGCCCTGCGACGCCAGCAAGGCGCAGCTGTTCGCGCTGCGCGACCACCTGGGTTTTGCCCGCAACGTGGTGGTGCAGGCCACCTGCCACGGCGCCGACAACCGCGCCATGGTGGACGCCTGCGGGGCCAGCGGCGGCAAAGCGCGCGGCGTGGCCACGGTCAGGCGCAGCATTTCCGATGCCGAACTGCACAGCCTGCACGCGGCCGGCGTGCGCGGCGTGCGCTTCAACTTCGTCAAGCGCCTGGTGGACTTCACGCCCAAGGACGAACTGATGGAGATTGCCGGCCGCGTCGCGAAGCTGGGCTGGCACGTGGTGATCTATTTCGAGGCGGTGGACCTGCCCGAGCTGTGGGACTTCTTCACTGCGCTGCCCACCACGGTGGTGGTGGACCACATGGGCCGTCCCGATGTGAGCAAGCCGGTGGACGGCCCCGAGTTCGCGCTGTTCCAGAGGTTCATGAGCGAACACCCGAATGTGTGGAGCAAGGTCAGCTGCCCGGAGCGCCTGTCGGTCACCGGACCGAAGGGACTGAACGGCGAGCAGGCGGCCTACCGCGACGTGGTGCCGTTCGCAAGGCGCATCGTCGAAACTTTCCCCGACCGCGTGCTGTGGGGCACCGACTGGCCGCACCCCAACCTGAAGGACCACATGCCCGACGACGGGCTGCTGGTGGACTTCATCCCGCACATCGCCACCACGCCCGAGCTGCAGCAGAAGTTGCTGGTGGACAACCCCATGCGCCTTTACTGGCCCGAGGAGACACGCTGATGGCCCTGGACAAACCCTACAAGGACATTCCCGGCACCACCATCTTCGACGCCGAACAAAGCCGCAAGGGCTACTGGCTGAACCAGTTCTGCATGAGCCTGATGAAGGCCAGCAACCGCGAACGCTTCAAGGCCAACGAGCGCGCCTACCTGGACGAGTGGGCCATGAACGAAGAACAGAAGCAGGCGGTGCTCGCGCGCGACCTGAACCGCTGCATCGCCGCTGGCGGCAACATCTACTTCCTGGCCAAGATCGGCGCCACCGACGGCAAGAGCTTCCAGCAAATGGCCGGCAGCATGACCGGCATGACCGAAGAGGAATACCGCAACATGATGATCAGCGGCGGCCGCAGCGCCGAAGGCAACCGCCGCATCGGCGAAGACGGCGACGCGCAGGCGCACCGCCAACCCCAGCGCGCCGCCGGGCGCAAGGGCTGAACACCATGGCCCGCATCAGCGCATCGGTCTACACCAGCCACGTGCCCGCCATCGGCGCGGCCCTGGACCTGGGCAAGACGCAGGAGCCGTACTGGCAACCCGTGTTCGCCGGCTACGACTTTTCCAAGCAGTGGCTGAAGGACAACCAGCCCGACGTCATCTTCCTGGTCTTCAACGACCACGCCACGGCCTTCAGCCTGGAGATGATTCCCACCTTTGCCATCGGCACGGCGGCTTCGTACCAGCCGGCCGACGAAGGCTGGGGCCCGCGCCCGGTGCCGGTGGTGCAGGGCCACCCGGAACTGGCGGCGCACATCGCGCAAAGCGTGATCCAGGACGACTTCGACCTGACCATCGTGAACAAGATGGACGTGGACCACGGCCTGACTGTTCCCATGAGCCTGATGTGCGGCCCGCAGGACGCTAAGCAGGGCGCCTGGCCCTGCCCGGTGATTCCTTTCGCGGTGAACGTGGTGCAGTACCCGGTGCCCAGCGGCCGGCGCTGCTTTGCCCTCGGCCAGGCCATCCGCCGCGCGGTGGAAAGCTTCGACGAGCCGCTGAACGTGCAGATCTGGGGCACCGGCGGCATGAGCCACCAGTTGCAAGGCCCACGCGCCGGCCTGATCAACCGCGAGTGGGACCAGCGCTTCCTGGACCGACTGATCGCCGAGCCCGCCGCGCTGTCGCAGCTGCCGCACATCGACTATGTGCGCGAAGCCGGCAGCGAAGGCATCGAGCTGGTGATGTGGCTCATCGCCCGCGGCGCCATGGCCGACGTGGCCGGTGGCCCGGCGCCGAAGGTGGCGCACCGCTTCTACCACGTGCCCGCGTCGAACACGGCGGTGGGCCATCTGATCCTGGAGAACCAAGCATGACGATTCGTGTCGCCCTGGCCGGCGCCGGTGCCTTCGGCATCAAGCACCTGGACGCCATCCAAAACATCGACGGTGTTCAGGTCACGTCCATCATCAGCCGCGAGCTGGAGAAGACCCGCGAGGTGGCCGCCAGGTACGGCATCGGCCACTGCAGCACCGACCTGGCCGACAGCCTGGCCCGCGCTGACGTGGACGCGGTGATCCTGTGCACGCCCACGCAGATGCACGCCAGCCAGACCCTGGCCTGCCTGGCCGCGGGCAAGCACGTGCAGGTGGAAATTCCGCTTTGCGACCTGCTGAAGGACGGCGAAGCCGTGGTGGCCGCGGCCCGGCAAAGCGGCAAGGTGGCCATGTGCGGCCACACCCGGCGCTTCAACCCCAGCCACCAGTGGGTGCACAAGAAGATCGGCGCGGGCGAATTCAACATCCAGCAGATGGATGTTCAGACCTATTTTTTCCGCCGTAGCAACATGAACGCGCTGGGACAGACGCGCAGCTGGACCGACCACCTGCTGTGGCACCACGCCGCCCACACCGTGGACCTGTTCGCCTACCAGGCGGGCAGCCCCATCGTGGCGGCCAACGCCATCCAGGGGCCCCTCCACCCCACGCTGGGCATCGCCATGGACATGAGCATCCAGCTCAAGGCCGCCAACGGCGCCATCTGCACGCTGAGCCTGTCCTTCAACAACGACGGGCCGCTGGGCAGCTTCTTCCGCTACATCGGCGACAGCGGCACCTACCTCGCCCGCTACGACGACCTGTTCAACGGCAAGGAAGAAAAGATCGACGTCAGCCAGGTGGACGTGTCGATGAACGGCATCGAGCTGCAGGACCGCGAGTTCTTCGCCGCCATCCGTGACGGCCGCGAACCCAATGCCAGCGTGGCCCAGGTGCTGCCCTGCTACCAGGTGCTGCACAGGCTGGAGCAGCAACTGCTCGCCTGAAGCGACGCGGCCACGAACGGGGCCGCGCCGCGCAGGCCGCTCAGTCGTCGTCCCCGTTGCGCCGGAACAGCCGCAGGTCGATGGCATTGGCCATGGCCTGGTAGCCGGCATCGTTGGGGTGCAGGTGGTCGCCGCTGTCGTAGGCGGGCAGCATGCGCGTGGGGTTGGCCGGGTCGCGGATGGCCTTGTCGAAGTCGATCACCGCGTCGAAGGCGCCGCTGCTGCGGATCCAGCGGTTCACGGCCTGGCGCTTGGCCTCGCCCTCGACCGTGAAGTAGCCCGGGATGGTGGTGCCTTCATAGGGCGTGAGCGTGGCGCCGTAGATCAGCAGGCCGCGCTCGTGCGCGCGGGCGATCATCTGCTGGTGGCCGGCGATGATGTCCTCGGCGCTCACCACCTCCGACGCCCGGCCCAGCAGGCCCGGGATGCCCAGGTTGTTGATGCCTTCCAGCAGGATGACCCAGCGTGCGCCGGGCGCGTTCAGGGCGTCGCGGTCAAAGCGCGCCTGCGCGTTCGGGCCGATGGTGTCGAACAGGGTGCGGTTGCCGCTGATGCCCTGGTTCAGCACCGCGATGTGGCGCAGCGAACGCTGGGCTTGCAGGCGCTGGGCCAGCAGGTTGGGCCAGCGCCGGTTGGCGTCCGGGGTGGAAGCGAAGCCGTCGGTGATGGAGTCGCCCACCGCCACGATGGCGGCGTTGCGGGTGCTGCCGACCACGTTCACCCCGCTGACGAAGTGGGACGACAGCACGCTGGCACCCACCGGCATCACCACCGCGGCGCTGTAGTCGCCGGGCGTGGACACGTAGGTGGTGGCCACCCCCAGCGAATGGAAGCTGGTGGCCGCGGTGGCGCGCGGCAGGTGCAGGCTGATCACCAGGTCGGACAGCGGCGGCAGGTCGAAGTCCACCGCATCGCTCAGGGCCGGTGCGCCGGGGGCCAGGGTGATGCTGTCCTTGCCGCCGAAGCGCAGTTTGCGGTCGGAGCCCGGCACGATGTTCGCGCCGCCGGCCCAGCGCGCCACCGTGGCCGCACCGATCACCAGCGGCAGCCTGCCGAATTCGTTGGTGAAGCGCACCCGCAGGCGCTGCCCGCCCAGGCTGGTGCGCACCACCTGCCGGAGGGTCTGGTTGTCGAACTGTGCCGGGTTGGCGGCAATGAAGGGCGGGTCGACGGTCTGCGGGCTGGCGCTCCAGGTGCCGATCCAGCGGCTGTCGTCGCCGTCACGGGCTGGGGCCGGCAGGGGCAGAAGGGTGGCACCGGCCAGCAAGGCGGCGCCCAGCCGCCACACCGCGCGGCGGGTCAGGTTCATCAACATGTGGGTCTCCTGTGGCGCTGGTTCTTTTGGAGGTGCTGCGCCGCGCCAAGCGCTGCGGCGCATCCTGCGCCAGCGATCCAAGCCTTGCAAGGGCAGGGCGATAGGCCTCGGGGGCGGCTGCGGCGCGGTGAATGCGATGATCCGGCCATGCAACTGACGGACCTTCGCCAGCGCCTGCGCGCCCTGGGGGCCAACCCGAAACACGAAGCTCGGGTGCTGCGCCAGTGGGCCCGTGCGCTGCCTCAGGACGGCGGCAAGCGCCGCATCGAGGACTTCCTGCCCAAGCCCCTGCGCGAAGCCCTGCCGGCCATGCAGGCCGAGCTGGACGGCCTGGTGCGCCTGCATTCGCGCCACCCGGGTGAAGACGGCAGCGAGCGCCTGCTGCTGGACCTGGCCGACGGCCAGCAGGTGGAAGCCGTGCTGCTGCCGCGCGGCGGGCTGTGCGTGTCCAGCCAGGTGGGCTGTGCGGTGGGCTGCGCCTTCTGCATGACCGGGGTGGGCGGCCTGCAGCGCCAGCTGGGCAGCGCCGAGATCGTGGCCCAGGTGGCGCTGGCGCGTGGCCTGCGCGCGGTGAACAAGGTGGTGTTCATGGGCATGGGCGAGCCGGCCCACAACCTGGACGCGGTGCTGGACGCCATCCAGCTGCTGGGCCAGGAAGGCGGCATCGGCCACAAGAACCTGGTGTTTTCCACGGTGGGCGACGAGCGTGCCTTCCAGGCGCTGGGCGCGGGGACCGTGAAGCCGGCGCTGGCGCTGTCGCTGCACACCACCCGCGACGAGCTGCGCGCCGAACTGCTGCCACGCGCGCCGCGCATCAGCCCGGCCAACCTGGTGGCCCATGCCGAGGCCTACGCCCGCGCCACCGCCTACCCGGTGCAGTACCAGTGGACCCTGCTGGAAGGCGTGAACGACACGCCCGAAGAACTGGACGGCATCGTGGCGCTGCTGACTGGCCGTTACGGCGTGCTGAACATGATTCCCTACAACGCGGTGCCCGGCCTGCCTTTCCAGCGCCCCAGCTGGGAGCGCGCCGCCGAAATCGCCCGCAGCCTGCACCGCCGCGGCATCCTGACCAAGCTGCGCCATTCGGCCGGGCAGGACGTGGACGGCGGCTGCGGCCAGCTGCGTGCCCGGGCCGAACCGCGCATCGTGCGTGTGCACCGCGGTACCGCGTCCACCTCCAACCCCTGAAGCTGCCATGCAACAACGCACCATCGGTCCCTTCCAGGTCAGCGCCATCGGCCTGGGCTGCATGAACCTCAGCCATGCCTATGGTCCGCCGCCGCCGGACGAACACGGCGTGGCCCTGATCCACCGCGCACTGGACCTGGGTGTTAACTTCTTCGACACTGCCGCGCTGTACGGCTTCGGCGCCAACGAAACCCTGGTGGGCAGGGCGCTGAAGGCGCATCGCTCGAAGATCACGCTCGCCAGCAAGTGCGGCCTGCACGGCGTGGACGGCAAGCGGGTGGTGGACGGCCGCCCGGAAACCTTGAAATGGAGCTGCGAGCAGAGCCTGAAGCGCCTGGGCACCGAGGCCATCGACCTGTTCTACCTGCACCGCTGGGACAAGACCGTGCCCATCGAGGACAGCGTGGGCGCCCTGGCCGACCTGGTGAAACAGGGCAAGGTGCGCACCCTCGGCCTGTCCGAGGTGTCCGCCGCCACGCTGAAGCGCGCCCATGCGGTGCACCCCATCGTGGCGCTGCAGACCGAGTATTCGCTCTGGACCCGCAACCCGGAAATCGCAGTGCTGCAGGCCTGCCGCGACATTGGCGCCGCTTTCGTGGCCTTCAGCCCCGTGGCGCGCGGCTTCCTCAGCAACACCCCGCCGGACCCGGCCGCCTTCGCCCCCAACGACATCCGCCGCAGCATGCCGCGCTTTGACGCCACGAACTGGCCGGCCAACCTGGCGCTGCTGCCGGGCATCCGGGCGCTGGCGGCCGAAGCCGGCTGCACGGTGGCCAAGTTGGCCCTGGCCTGGCTGCTGGCCAAGGCGCCGCACATCGTGCCGATCCCCGGCACCTCCTCCATCGCCCACCTGGAAGACGACCTGGGGGCGGCGGCCGTGACCCTGTCGCCGGACCTGATCGCCCGGGCCGAAGCGCTGGTGAACCAGCACACGGTGCGCGGCGCGCGCTACGACCCGGCGGCCCAGGCCGGGGTGGACACCGAAGAGTTCGCCTGACGCGCCAGACGTGGCGGCGCGGCCCCGGCTAGGGTCGGCCGCAACTGCCGAAGCTCCGGAATGGTGCCGCGGAGCGCAAGCCGGTTCAATGGAGCCTCCTGATCCTGCAACCTGCAACCTGCTACGGAGGAAACCCAAATGAGCTTCGGCACACAGTCCATCATGCAAGGCGGATGCGTCCAGCCGCCGCGCTGCCACGACAGCAGCAACCCCACCCATGCCAGCACGCGCATGGAAGGCGGCCAGGCGGTGTTCGAGAACGACAACTACAAGATCACCGCGGGCGACAACAACACCGTCACCATCACCAACAAGCACACCGGCGAGTGCTACCAGGCCTGGGGCGACCCCCACATGAAGGTGGACGGCCAGCAGGCCTTTGACTTCTGGGGCACCACCACGCTGAAGCTGGAAGACGGCACCAAGGTGACGATCGAGACCACGCCCTGGGCCAACAACCCCGAGATGACCCTGTCCAGCAAGATCACCATCACCAATGGCGACTACGGTGCCCAGATCAGCGGCATCGACACCAACAAGTGCGGCGACCTGCACATCGACGAAGCCAAGGGCTGGGGCGGCCTGCTGGACGCCGTGGTGACAGACGGCAACACCATCCAGGAGAACCCGGCCGGCCAGGGCTTCCTGGGCATGGACTGCCACGGCAACATCAAGAAGGTGGACCAGAACTACATCAACGACACCGACCTGAAAAAGGGCGGCGCGCCCAAGCAGGGCGACGACCAGCCGGCACCGGCCCCGGGCCTGGGCAACGAGCAACTGCAGGACTTCGCCCGCGAGGCCTTCAAGGCGCTCAGCGGCCTGATCGGGCTGTCCTTCCTGGGGGGCTTCCTCAGCGGCTTGAACGGCGGTGGCCAGCACGGCTGCCACCCGGGCGGCGAGGTTCCGCTGCCGGGTCCGCGTCCCGAGCCCCGGCCCCGCCCGCCCGAGCAGGGTCCGCACCACGGCCATCACGGCCACCATGGGCACCACGGCCATCATGGGCACCACGGCCACCACCATGGCCACCACTGCCACCCTCAGCCCCTGCTGCTGAGCCTGGTGCGCCTGTTCTGAACTTTCCCGGGCACGGGTGCAACCCACCCGCGCCCAACAGGAGGTTCAGATGGTCATGCTGGCCGATGGCGGCGCAGGTCGCGCTGCCCACACCGTTGCCCCGCCGCCGCCCGCGCCGGCCCCGACAACCCGCACCGCCGACCGGGCTGAAAGGGAAGCGGTGCCCGTGCGGGCGCGCAGCGGTCCGGCCGCCTCACCGGCCCTCCAGGCCGCCGCCCAGCGCACCGACCAGGCGGCCCGCCAGGCTGAAGCGGCGCAGCAGCATGTCCAGGCGCTGGAACAGGTGCCGGTGATGCATCGCCCCGCGCTACGCGGCGAACTGGAACAGGCCCGGATCGAAGCATCGCAAACCCGCACACAGGCGCGGCAGGCCGTCACCGACGAGCGCCAGCTGGCCCAGCAGACGCTGAGCCCGGCCTACTTGGAACGCTACGAAGAAGACCTGGCCGCGGCCCACCCTGGGCTGGCGCCGCCGGTGGCCGCCCCGGCAGCAGCCGCCAGCACGGTGCCAGGCACGTCACCCGAAATCCAGAGCAAGCTGCAGGCCGCCGAGCAGGCCGAACAGGCCTACCAGGACGCCGCCCAGGCCGCCCCCCGCAACCCCGAGTACCGCCAGGAGGTGCTGGCGCCGCTGCGCCGCGAGGCCGATGCGCGCTGGCAGGCGGTGTCGGACGCCCTGCGCAGCGACCTGGCCGGTGCCAGCGTGCCCGCCGGGGTGCCGGTGCAGGCCGACGCCGTGGCGTTGCGGGCTGACCAACTGGCACGCCTGGCACCGGACAACCCCACCTTCCAGAAGCTGCTGGCCGACGCCAAGGCCGACGTCAGCGCGAACCGGCAGGCGCAGCGTGACGCGCTGGAAGTGCAGCGCGTCTACCAGGAACAAGGCGCCGCGGCGGCGGCGGCGGAACTGGACCGCCGCGCCGCCAGCGGCACCCCGGATCAGGCGCAGCGATTGATGCAGGCCGCCGCGCCGACACTGCAGCACATCGTGTCCGACCTGGCCGCCAGCAAGGACCAGAAGCAATTGAACGAGGCCGTGGCCAGCCTGTCGCGTGCCGCCGCGCAGGCCGGTCCGCAGGCCACTCAGGACCTGGCGCGCAGCCTGGCCGCTGCCTTCGATGAAAAGGGCGTGGTCACGCGCGTGGCGGGTGGGGGACGCGGCGGCGGCACCTACCCGGTGCGCGAATTCTTGCTGGACAACGCACTGCGCAACGCCGTGGCCTCGGGCGCCGGTGCCGAACTGGCCGTGGCCACGGCCGATGCCTTGCGGGCGGTGGGCAAGGCCGACGCGGCCGGAAAGGTCGACCAGGCCCTGGCCGCCGGCGTGCAGGACCTGAAAGCGCAGTACGACGCGGCCCAGGACCAGGTGGCGGTCCTGAACCAGGAACTGCAGCAGGACCTGGCCCGGCTGGGCCCGGCGCTCACGCCCGAGCAGCGCGCGGCCTACGTGAAGGCCTTCTGGGCCGACACCCAGGCCCCCACCGACGAAGCCCACAAGGGCCAGCCCTCGCACGCCGCCGCGCTGGCACAGGCCGACGCCAGTGGCGACGCCCTTGCGAAGGCGCTGCAGGCCGGCGGGCCGGCGCTGCAGCGCGCTGCCGTGGGCGGCAACCAGGACGCCGCCCAGGCCCTGCTGGAAGGCCACGAAAGCCTGGCCACCAGCCCCGAACATGCCCAGCAAAGCCTGGAATGGATGGCCGACGTCGGCAACGACGCGGCGGCCTTCCAGGCCATTGACGCCGCCACCGACGGAAAACTGGTTGACCGCCTGGCCGACGGCATCGGCGCCGAGGGCATGGCCGCAGTGGCCGGCAAGCTGACGGCCGACGTCAACGCGACCGACGACCCGGCGCTCATCGCCCAGCTGTACGACAACTTCAGCGCGCTGCTCGGCCGCATCGGCCAGGCCCGCCAACTGGGTGCCCTGAAGGGCGACCTGCTGAAGGCCCAGCAGGACATCCAGCACCTGCGCGACCTGTTCGCCCATGTGCCGCTGGACCGGCTGGACGGCGCAGCGCTGAAACGCTACCAGCGCGGTGTGAAGGCGGCCGCCGAGGACATGCTGGGCGGCTGGGACAGCAAGAGCAAGTTCGGCAAGTCCTTGGCCCTGGCCGGGCTGGCGGTGGGCCTGATCGACGCCGGCAAGGCCTTCCACGACGGCGAGATGCTGCAGGGCGTGCTGGCTTCGGTCAGTGCCGGCAAGGACGCCGCCGAGATCGGCATCGGGCTGCTGAAGATCGCCGCCGACGCCGGCAAGGTGTCGGGTGAATTCGCCACCGGTGCCAGCAAGCTGGGTGGCAAGTTCCTGCCCCTGGTGGGCTTGGGGCTGGACCTGATCCAGGCCAAGGGCGACGTGGACGCGCTGCGCAGCAACCCGAACGCCGGCGAGGTGGTGGCCATGGTCGGCACGGTGCTGTCGCTGGCCAGCGACGTGGCCGAGGTGGTGCCCATCCTGGGCACCGGCATCGGTGCGGTGCTGGGCACGGTGGGCGAGATCCTTCACGCGGTGGGCGGCTTCATCGACCAGTTGATCGAAGGCGACCAGGCCGCCCAGGCGCGCGACGCCCGCACGCTGCAGTACCTGGGCGCGGCCGGCATCGCCGAACCCGACGCCAAGGCCCTGATGGACGACAGCCAGGGCATTGCGCTGCTGGACAACTTCAACATGCCACCGCAGCAACTGCGCTCGCTGCTGGGCGAGATCCGCCGTGCCGACGGCGACCACCAGGCGGTGGCCAAGCACATGATGCTGCTGGCCGCAGGCCTGGGGCTGCAGGGCGACCAGGCAGCGGCCTTCATCCGCCAGGGGCTGGCGGTGAAGGACGCCGGGGACGTGCAGTACCAGGTCACGGTGGGCGACCTGAGCGTGTCGCCCTACCCGGATGCCTTCCTGCGCCAGGCCCTGATCGACCCGAACACCCCGGCCGACCTGCGGGCGCAGCTCACGCAGGAGTGGCGCACTTCGCAACTGGCCTGGTTGAAGGCCGAACTGCCCGAGGTCTACGACAGCCTGTTCCTGGGCCATAACACGCCGCTGGGCGAGGTGAATGTGGGCCTGCTGGCAGACTTCCAGGGCCTGATCTACGGCGAAGACATCGTCGGCCGCAGCGCCGCCTGAGCCTTTGCGCCAGCCACACCCTGGCCCGGCGGCCCCTGGTGGGCCGCCCTTTTTTTCAGGGTGCCGCAGGCGGCTGGGGGGCTTCGGCCCCCGCCGGCCAATGCGCAATGGTGCTGATGCCGCCGGCCGTCACGCCCAGCATCCAGCGGGCGCCGCGGTGTTCCACGATCACCACCCGCTCCTTGGCGCCCACCGGCAGCGCGCGGACGAAGCGCAAGGCGTCGTCGGCCACGCCGGGCACGGCCGGGCCGGGTTGCAGGCGGCGCTGCATCAGCCGCAGGACCAACCAGGCCAGGGCCAGAACCACGGCCAGCGCCAGCAGCATGCTGGCAAAGCTCAGTGCGAAGGATTCCATGGCGCTTGTTTCGGGTACTGGGTCAGGTCTTCACCCGGCGCGGCCACAGTGCGGCGTTGGGCGATGTCGGTCGGGACGATGGTATCGCCGCGCTGCAGCGCCACTTCAGCGCGCACCTCGCGGGCCCACAGCACCACCTCGGCAATGATGTCGAACAGGTCGGCCGGGATGATTTCGCCCACCTCGCCGCGGGCCAGCAGGTCGCGCGCCAGCGGCACGTTGCGCACCACCGGCACGCCGGCTTCGAAGGCGGCTTCGCGCATGACGCGCGCTTCTTCGTCCTCGCCCTTGGCGGCGATGGTGGGCACCGGCGAGGTGTCGCGGTCGTAGTGGATGGCAATGGCCACGTGGGTGGGGTTGACCACCAGCACGTTGGCGTTGCGCGCGGCCTGGGCCGAGTTGCGCTGGCTCCATTCCTGGGCCGCCTGGCGCCGGTGCTGCTTCACATGCGGATCGCCTTCGCTTTCCTTCATTTCCTGCTTGATGTCGCGGATGCTCATGCGCATCTTCTTGGTGAAGGAAAAGCGCTGGTAGGCCGCGTCCAGCAGCGACAGCAGCGCGAACAGTGCCACCGTCCAGGTCAGCAGGCGCAGGGTCAGGCTGCCCAGCAGGTCCACCATGCGCGGCACCGACTGTGGCCCCAGGCCGGCCAGGCCCACCATCTGCGGCAGGGCGGAGCGCACCAGCAGCCAGCCCACCAGGAACAGCAGCGCGGTCTTCAGCACCGCCTTCAGCACCTCCACCAGGCTGTCCATCGAGAACATCTTCTTCACCCCGGCCACCGGGTTCAGGTTCTCCAGCTTGGGCTTCAGCTTCTCGAAGCTCATCACCGGGCCGGCCTGCAGGAACTCCACCAGCAGCCCCAAGGCCGCCAGCGGCACCATCAGCAGCGCCGACAGCAGCAGCGCCGCTTCCATCGCCTGCATGCCCAGGCTGCGCACCACGCCGGCAAAGCCGCCTTCGCCCCAGCCCTGCGCCACCAGGCTGAACAGGTTCTGCAGCAGGGCGGCCAGGCGGTCGGTGGCGTAGCCCAGGGACAGCATGCCCAGGGCCAGCGCGGCGGCCAGCACCGCGGTGCTGGTGACTTCGCGGCTCTTGGAGATGTCGCCCTTCTTGCGCGCGTCCTCCAGCCGCTTGGGTGTGGGCTTTTCGGTCTTGTCGCCGCCGTCGTTCTTGTCGGACATGGCCTCAGTGCCCCAACAAGCCCTTGAGCGACTGGATGACGATGCCGCCCCGGCCCAGCAGTTCGTCCTGCAGCAACTGCATCATCAGCCCGAGTTGCAGCCAGATGACCCAGATGGACGCCACCGCCTTGATGGACATGGACAGCGAAAACACGTTCAGCTGCTGCGCAAAGCGGTTGATCAGGCCCAGCACGCCTTCCACCAGGTGCAGCATCACCAGGGCCGGGGCCGACAGGGCCAGCGTCAGCAGCATGATGCGGCCCAGTTCGTTTTCGAACAGGGCCGTGCCGGCCAGGGTGAGCGCCGGCAGTGGGGTGCGCACCGGCCACAGCGCGTAGCTCTGGATCAACACCCCCACCAGCACCATGAAGCCGCCGCCGGCCATGAACACCCAGCTGCCCAGGCGGGCGAACAGCGCCCCGGTGAGGGTGGTCTGGTGGCCCGACAGCGGGTCGCTGAGCTGGCCCTGGGTGGTGCCCACCTTGGTGTCGATGATCTGGCCTGCGGCCTCGAAGGCCCACAGCATGCCGCCGAACAGGAAGCCGATGGCCGCGCCGATGAAGGCCTCGGTGGCAAACATGCTCATCCACTGCATCAGCGAATAGGCCTGCGGCTGGGGCACCGGCGCCACCAGCAGGCCCAGCGAGCCCAGGGCCATGAACAGCGCGCCGCGCACCAGCGCCGGGATCAGGTCGGCGGTGAACAGCGGCACCAGCAGCAGCGCCACCGCCACCCGGGTGGACGCCAGGCCCAGCAGCAAGGCGATGTCGGACAGGCTGCCGTAGGCGGCGAACAGGTCCATCTCAACGGCTTCTGACCAGCTGGGCGAAGTTGGAAAACACCCGGTCCCCGAACTGGTACAGCCCCCCGCCCAACAGCGATGCGGTGATGAACAGCGTGATGACGATGGCGAAGAACTTGGCCACGTATTGCAGGGTCTGTTCCTGCAACTGGGTGGCGGCCTGCACGAAGGCGATCAGCAGGCCCACCACCGCGGCCACCACGATGGGCGGTGCCGACAGCAGCAGCACGAACCACAGCGCCTGCTGCGTCAACTGGATGATGTCGCCGTGCAGCATGGCTAGCTGTAAGTGAGCACCAGGCCGTGCACCAGCTTCACCCAGCCGTCCAGCAGCACGAACAGCAGCAGCTTGAAGGGCATGGACACCGTGGTGGGCGACAGCATCATCATGCCCAGCGCCATCAGGATGTTGGAGATGACCAGGTCAATGACCAGGAAGGGCAGGAAGATCAGGAAGCCGATCTCGAAGGCCACCGACAGCTCGCTCACCGTGAAGGCCGGCACCACCACCAGGAAGTCGCGGTCGGTCATGGTGGCGGCCTGCTCGGGCTTGACGCTTTTCTGCGCGGTTTTCAGGAAGAAGGCGCGCTCCAGCGGGCGGCTGTGCTTGACCAGGAAGTCACGCAGCGGCTCCTTGGCGGCGTCGGCCGCGCGCAGGATGGACTGGGTGCTGCTGCCGATGTCGGCCACGCCCTGGGTCTTCTCGCTCATGGCCAGGCCCACCGGGTACATGACGTAGACGCTGAGCACCAGCGCCAGCCCGTTCAGCACCACATTGGGCGGCACCTGCTGCAGGCCCAGCGCATTGCGCAACAGGCTGAGCACCACCACGATCTTGGTGAAGGACGTGACCATCACGGCCACGAAGGGCGCCAGCGACACGGCGATCACCGTGAGCAGCGCCGAAGAAGGGGAGAACTGGGTCAGGTCCATCGGCCCATGGGTGCGTTGAAAGCCGCTTGGCGTTCAAAAATTTTGTGAAGCCGGGCCGGGCCCAGGGGCACATCCCCATTGCCATCAGTGCTTCTGTAAGCGCAGTGCATCCAGCCCGACCCATGCTGCGTAGCCTGAGCGCGTCAGCTGCATGAATCTTCCGCAACCCCTCACCAAGGACACCTTCTCCATGACAAGCTGCATCTTCAAGCCAGGCCTTTGGCTGGCCGGTGCCATCACCGCCCTGGCCGCACCCGTGGGGGCGCAAACCCCCATGGCCGGCGTGGACCCCAACCGCATGGTGGACACCTTCGAGCGGGTGGGTGGCAAGTTCGACGGCTTCCGGCGCTCCGGTGCCAAGGGCGTGTGCGCCACGGCCGAATTCGTCGGCAGCGCCGACGCCAGGGCGCTGTCCATGGCGTCGGCCTTCAGCGGCAAGCCGGTGCCGGTGGTGGCCCGTTTCTCGGTGGGTGGCGGCAACCCCAAGGCGCCGGACAACGCCAGGAGCCAGCGCAACATGGCCTTGCAGTTCAACCTGCCCGACGGTGAAACCTGGCAGATGGGCAACATCTCGGCCCCGGTGTTCGGCGCGACCACGCCCGAACAATTCCTGGGCCGGCTGGAAAGCCTGGCGCCGGAACCCGAAACCAAGAAGCCCAACCCGGAGCGCATCAAGGCCTTTGCCGATGCCAACCCCGAGGTGCTGCTGCAAGGCCGGCACTTCGCCAGCCAGCCGGTGCCGGCCAGCTTCGGCGCGGTGAATTACTGGGGCGTGCACGGCTTCGCCTTCGTGGACACGGCGGGCCGCAAGCAGTTTGGCAAATGGGTGTTCGAGCCCGTGGCCGGCACCCAAGGGCTCAGCGACGAAGAGGCCAAGGCCAAGGGCAGTGACTTCCTGATCGACGAGCTGCGCCAGCGCGTGGCCGCGGGCGGCGTGGCCTTCGACTTCCAGCTGCAACTGGCCGAGCCTGGCGACCGCATCGACAGCGCGGTGACCCCGCTGCCCGAGGCGCGCAAGAAGGTGACGCTGGGCCGCCTGACCGTCAAGGCCGTGGCACCGGACGCCGGCGGGCCCTGTCTGAGCATCACCTACAACCCCATGGTGCTGCCCAAGGGTGTGGAACCCTCGGCCGACCCGATGCTGGCAGCGCGCGCGGCGCCCTACGCGGTGTCGCTGGGCCGGCGCTTGAGCGAAGGGGCCAAGCAGTAGGCTGGCTGGGCTGCAGCCAGCGCGTCCGCCAGCCGTCGATCCGTTGGCGAAGGTGGGGCGGCCGGTGCGCAGCGCCACGGTGGTGGACGCCGACCAGGCCGGAAACGCTCAGCCCTGCACAGGCACGCTTTTCACCAGCAGCGCCCACCCATCGCCCCAGGGCACCAGCGTTCCCAACGCCAGCGCGGCGCCGTTTCGGTACAGGCCGGCTTCGGGCGCTGCGCTGGGCCACACCGGGTCGGCCCAGCCGGTGAACTGGTGGCCGGGCAGGGTCAGGGGGTGGGCCAGGCGCAGCTCGCACAGGGCCCCGGACGCGAACACGCCGCAAGGGTCGGCCTCGGTGTGGCCGGGCGGCAAGCGCCGCGGCGGGGCGCCCGGTTGCCAGGCCAAGGCCAGGCCCACCTGCGGGCCGGCCGCCTCGTCCTGCGCCCGCAGGCGGCAGGCGGGTGCGCCGCTTGATCCCGGGGCGGGGGGCAACAGCACCGCACCGCCGGGCTCCAGCGCCGCCAGTTCGGCCGGGTCCAGCGCCAGCCAGCCCAGACTCAGCAGCGCCTGCACCTCGGGCCACAGCAGGCCCTGCGCCAGCACCGGTGGCGGAGCCGGCAAAGCACGCCACAGCGACCAGGGCGCCACCAGTTGGCTGGCGGCGGCCGGCCAGTGCGGGCCGTCGGCACCGGGCGTGAGCACCGGGTTCGATGCCGGCCAACGCCAGGCCAGGTCCTGGCCCCACCAGGCGTCCAGCGCGCCCAGCAGCTCGGCACAGCCTTCCAGCAGCACGGCGGCCTGCGCGGCGCAGGTGGCACTGTCCAGGTCGGTGCGGGCGAGCAGTTGCAGCAGACCCTGCGGCGTCGGGGCCTCGAAGCGCGTGCCCTGGGTGGGGGCCGGCGCGGGCCGTTGACGGCGCAAGCCGGGCGGGCGTTCCAGCAACAGGGTGTCGTCCATGGCGGGGGCGAAGTGGCGCTTCAGGCCTGGTGGCTGACCATCATGCGGGTGAGCTGCGCGACCGATTTCGCCTGCAGCTTGGCCATGCCGCGGGCGCGGTAGAGCTCCACGGTCTTGATCGACAGGCCGATGCGGTCGGCGATGTTCTTGTTGTAGATGCCCTGGATGACGTAGCCCAGCACCTCGCGTTCACGCGGGGTGAGCTTGGCTTCGCGCTCCACGTAGCGGGTGTGCGCTGCCTCGTCGGTGATGGCCGGCGCGGCGGGTGCGGCGGCAGGCAGGTGCGCGGCCTGCGACGCCGCTGCCGGTGCCGGCCGCGCGAAGGCGCTGTTCAGTGCGCGTTCCAGCGCGTCGTCGTCAAAGGGCTTTTCCAGCAGCGTGACCGCGCCTTTCTGCATGGCCTGCACCGCCAGGGGCACGTCGGCGTGGCCGCTCATGTAGATGATGGGCAGGGCCGCGTCGCGGGCCAGCAGCGCATCGTGCAGGTCCAGGCCCGACATCTGCGGCATGCGGATGTCCAGCATCAGGCAGGCCGGGGCGTCACGGTCGCGCTGGGCCAGGGCCTGCACGGCTTCGCGTGGGTCGCTCCAGCCCTTCACGTCGAACCCGAAGCCCGACAGCCAGAAGCGGGTGGATTCCAGGAATTCGGGGTTGTCATCGACGATGTACACGGTGCGGGCGGTCATGGCAGGCCTCTCGAGGGGCGGGTCAATGAAAGGGCGCTCAGGCCTGCGGCAGCAGCGGCAGGCTCATGTGGAAGGTGGCACCGCGGTCGGCATTGCGGCTGAACCACAGACGGCCCTGGTGCAGTTCGACGAAGCTGCGGCAGATCGACAGGCCGATGCCCATGCCATTGGGCTTGCTCGACGCAAAGGGCACGAACAGCCGCGCTGCGGCCTCGTCGCCCAGGCCGCAGCCGTTGTCGCGCACCTGCAGTTCCACGTCCTGGTCGCCACGCACCAGGTGCAGTTGCACTTCCGGGTTGTCCGGCGGGTCGGTGCGCAGCGCGTCCAGGGCGTTGCGCATCAGGTTCACCACCACCTGCTGCAGCATGACCTCGTCGCCGCGCACGCTGATGGGTTCGCCCACCACGGTGACGCTGACGCTGGCGCCGGTGCGGTCCAGGTCCCAGTCCAGCAGCGAGGCGCTGGAACGCAGCAGCGCCACCAGGTCCACGGTGGCGAACTTCGGCTGGTGGCTGTGGGTGAACTCGCGGATGCGGGCGATGACCTTGGCCGCGAACATCACCTGTTCAATGGCGCGGTCCAACGCCCCGGCTTCGTCGGCGTCGAGCGCCGGGTTGCGGCGCGACAGGCGCTGGCGCAAGGCGCGCAGCAGGTTGGCGGTGGCGCCGATGGGCTGGTTCAGCTCGTGCGCCAGGGTGCTGGCCATTTCCCCCACGGAGATGACGCGCGAGGTGAACAGCAGCTGTTCGCGGTCGTCCAGCTGGCGCTGCACCGCGCGGCCCTGCTCGCGCCGGTCGGCCAGGCGCAGCAGGCGCTGGTCGCCCAGCGCCGCCAGGTGCAGGGTCCACTGGCGGGCTTCACCCACCGCGTGTTGGCTGGGTTCGTCGGTGTTGCCGGCGGCGCCGCAGGCGGCCAGCAGGCCGGGCAGGGCACTGTCCAGTTCGGCCACGGGGCTGCCCACGCCCAGGCCCGGCTGCAGGTCCAGCCAGGCCGGGCTGGCCCAGCACAGGCACTGGCTGTGCGGGTCCAGCACGGCCACCGCATCGCCCAGGGCCGACAAGGCCGCGCACACGCCCGCCGGGGGTGGTGGCGCCACACCGGCCGCGCTGCCGGAGGGCACCAGGCCGCGGCGACGTGGGCTGGGGGTACGCGAGGGCGTGGCGGCGGCAAGAACGGTCATGACGGCTCCTTGAAGTTGGCGGCAGAGGCGGCCACCAGGGGCCGCTGGCTCACCAGCACGTGGGCACTCCACTGCGCGCCCAGCGCGGCCCAGAAAGGCCGCACCGCGTGGATGCGGATGCAGGCCCACTGCCAGCGCGGCGCGTGGGCGCGGATGGGTCCCAGCTGAACTTCGCAGGGCACCGGCGTGCCGTTGCTGGCTTGTGCCTGGGCCTGGGCGCCGCTGGCGCTGTCGGCCTGGGGGGCGATGGCCAGCAACTGCCGGCCCAGGCGCGGGTGGTGGGTTTTCACCGCGCGCACATGGCACCAGCCCTGGGGCGGCAGCGCGGCCCATTGCAGGGCGGCTTCCACCCGCACGCCATGCAGGGCCGGCAAGCCCGCGCCCTGGCGCTGGTTCTTCAGGCGCCGGCCGCGCTGGCGCGGCCACAGCACATGGGCCCAGGCCGGTCCGGTGAAATCGGCGCCCTGTGGGCAGGCCAGCACCACGCAGCGCCCCAGTCGCCATTGTTCGGCCGCGGCGGCCAGGGCGTCCGGCAAGGGCTGGGCGCCCAGCGCCGCGCGCAGGGCCTGGTTCAGCGGGGTGCACCAATCGGCCTCGGGTGCGCTGTCCTGCCATTCCAGGTCGGCATCGGGTTCTTCGTCGCGTTCCGACGCGGGGTGTTCGTCCTCGGGCGGGCGGTCCTCGTCGGGCAGTTCGATGTCAGGTCGGCTGCGAGATGACACCTCAGGACGCGACGGTTCAGGCCGGGGGCGCGGTGCGGTGAAGGCCCAGGCGGGGTCCGGGCTCGGGTTCACCTGCAAGCCGGTGGGCACCTGGGGCACCAGGGGTGGCGCGGCAGGCATGGCCAAGGCGGCGGCGCCCGCCACGAACGCGGGGGCGGCGTCCAGGCCAGGACCGGGCTGGGCTTGAGCCTGGGGCTGGGTCTGGGGGTTTGCGCCGGCGGTGTTCTGGCCCGGCAACGCCCCGGCCTGGGTCAGCACGCGCGCGGCGCTGTGCTGGGGGGCTGGGTCCTGATTCGGCGACAGGGTCTGCGCGGACAGGGGGGAATCGGTGCCTGGCGAGTGCAAACCGGTGGAGGCCGCGCTGTCGGTGTGGGGCCCCAGCAGGCGTTCCAGGGCCCCGCCTTCTGACAGTGCCGCCAGGGCGCCGATCAGGCCCGCACCCTGACCGGCGGGTGCCAGGGCGCCGGCCTGCAACAAAGGGTTGCTCGACCCGGTCTCGGCCTCGGCGGGCAGCGAGGCCGCGGCATCGGCCCAGGCCGCAGCCACCATGGCCGACGGCGAGGAGATGCCCTCCACGCTCATCGCGCCGCGCTCCCGGCAGGTCGGGCCTGTGCGTCAGCGGCGGCGGGGTGGGCGATGAGGCAGGGGTTCACGCGGCTTGAGTTGCAGCGCCTGGCCGCCGCGTTCAAGCCAGTTCATCACCGCTTTCATCCTGGGGGGTGTGGCGCGGGTGGCGGCTTTGCACCAGCACGCCGTCGTGCTCCACGCCGCGCGCACGCAGCCGCTCCGACAGGCGCGGGGCGTGGCGGGCCAGGGTGTGGGCGCCGATCTGGGACGCAGAAAGGCTCAGTTCCCAGGTGGGGGTGACGGGCACCGCGGCTGCGGCGATGGAAGCGCTTGAGGTGGCACGAACCTGCAGGCTTCCGCCCAGCGGATCGCCCAGTTGCACTTCCCAACGAGCGAGCATCGGGTCCGTCCCGGCCCAGGGCGCGGCGGCGTGGACGCCATGCACCTGGGCGCAGCGCATGGCCTCGGCCGTGGCGCTGGGCGCGCTGGCCTGCACGGCGGCGGGCGCCTCGGCAGCCACCCTGGGCTGCGGCGAGTCGGGCCGCGGCGGCGGGAACAGGCGCTCCGCCGTCGGCGCCTTCGCGTCGTCGTCGGTGTCGCCGGCCTTGCGGCGCAGCAGCTTGGCGAAGGCCTCGGCCTGCTGCGGGGTGGCGGCACGCGCCGGGCGCGGCTCGTCTTCATGGTCCCGGCCGGTGCTGCTGCGCGGGGACGGGCTGGTGTTGCCGGACGGGCTGGAGGCGGTGGAGGTGTTCATCGGGTGGGGGCCGGTGGTGGGCGGCGTGAAAACTGGTCTTCCAGCTCACGTTCGCCGCGTTGTTCCAGGTGCTGGCGGCGGGCGCGCTGCGCCTGCCGGGCCAGGTCTTTGACGGCGTCTTCCTGCGCCAGCGCGCGGGTGAGTTCGGCCATGGCGCGGGCCAGCGCGTCCTGGGCTTGTTCCAGCGCCTGCTCGTCGTCGATCAGGGCGTACTGGTCGCGTTCCAGCCGGTCGTCCAGCCGGTCGCGCTGGGCCTGGGCCATGCCGGCCCAGCGTGGCAGTTGCGGCGCCAGGTCGGTCACCACGGCCTGGGCCAGGCGGGCCAGCCTGTCCTGGTGATGCGCCACCTGTTGCCGACGCTGGCGCACCGCCTGCGCGGCGGCTTCCAGCGCGTCGCGCGCCTGGGTGCAGCGGGCCTGCAGGCGCTGCACCCGCAGCGCGCGCAGGCGGCAGAGCTGCTGCGCTTCGCGCGGCTGGGGCAGGAGGGTGGCCGCCATGGCGAAGGCCTGTGCGTCAGCCGGTCAGGCGCTGCAGGTGGCTGACGGTGCTGTCCAGCGGCGCGGGTTCGTCGGCGGCCTGCACCAGCAGTTCCTTGATGGCCGGCATGCGTTCGATCGCCTGGTCGGCCAGCGGGTCGCTGCCGGCCTGGTACTCGCCCACGCGCAGCAGGAACTCCACTTCAGCGTGGCGGGCCATCAGGGCCCGCAGGCGGGCCGCGCCGGCCTGGTGGGCGGGGGTGGTGACGCGGGTGAACAC
This sequence comes from Burkholderiales bacterium JOSHI_001, assembly GCA_000244995.1. Classification (NCBI taxonomy): domain Bacteria; kingdom Pseudomonadati; phylum Pseudomonadota; class Betaproteobacteria; order Burkholderiales; species Burkholderiales bacterium JOSHI_001. The sequence continues at coordinate 2,858,459 of CM001438.1, forward strand.
GCGGCTGGCGCTGCCCAGCACGTCGATGGCCGGGTAGTGGTGCGCCTGGGCCAGGGCGCGCGACAGCACGATGTGGCCGTCCAGGATGGAGCGCACCTCTTCGGCCACCGGGTCGGTGTTGTCTTCGTCCTCGGCCAGCACGGTGTAGAAAGCGGTGATGGAGCCGTGGGCGTCGTTGCCGGCGCGCTCGAACAGGCGCGGCAGTTCGGCAAACACGCTGGGCGGGTAGCCACGGCGCACCGGCGGTTCCAGCGCCGCCAGGCCCAGTTCACGCAGGCCGCGGGCGAAGCGGGTGACCGAATCCACCAGCAGCAGCACACGCTTGCCTTGGGCGCGAAAACCCTCGGCGATGGCGGTGGCGGCGTGCGCGGCGCGCACCCGCTCCAGCGCCGGGCGGTCGGAGGTGGCCACCACCACCACGCTGCGCGCCAGGCCGTCGGGGCCCAGGCTGTCGTCCAGGAATTCGCGCACCTCGCGGCCGCGTTCGCCCACCAGGGCGATGACGTTCACATCGGCCCGGGCGCGCCGCGCCAGCATGCCCAGCAGGGTGCTCTTGCCGCCGCCGGCCATGGCGAAGATGCCCAGGCGCTGGCCTTCACCCACGGTGAGCGCGGCGTCGATGGCGCGCACGCCGGTGGGCAGGGCCTGGTCCACGCCACGCCGGGTGAGCGGCGGCGGCGCCGGGGCGTACAGCGGCGAGCTGTGCAGGCCCAGGGTGGTGTCCAGCGCTCGGCCGTCCAGCGGCTGGCCGAAGGCGTCCACCACCCGGCCCAGCAGGGCCGGGCCACCGGGCATCAGCGGTTCGTCGTCCAGCGCCTGCACCGCCGCGCCCACCGCCACCCCTTGCAGCGGGCCATAGGGCGCCAGGATGATTTCGGCGCCGGCAAAGCCGATCACCTCGGCCAGCAGCGGCGGCAGGACAGCGCCGCGCGGCGCGGGGTCGCTGATGCGGCAGGTCTGGCCGATGCGCGCACGCAGGCCCGTGGCGCGCAGCACCGTGCCACCCGCCTGCACCACCTTGCCCTGTTCCACCACCGTGCGGGCGGCGTGCAGCCAGGGCTGTGGCTGAGCGCCGGACAGGGGGGCTTGCAGGACGGCGCTCATGCGGGCCGGGCAGCGGCCAGGCGCTGCAGCTGTTCCAACTGCGTGGACAGGGACGCGTCCACGCTGCCGTGGTCGGTTTCCAGGCGGCAGGTGTCGGGGGCGCAATTCGGGTCGGCGCGCAGCTCACCCGGCCAGGGCGCTTCGGCCGGACCGTGCATCAGGCGGGTGCGCACGGCGTCCAGTTGTTCGGGGTGCACCCACAGCGTGAGGCCGGGGGACGGCAGCAGGTCGTCCAGCGCGGTGCGGGCCAGGGCCGCCAGCACGGCGTCGGGGGCGAAGCCGCCCAGCAGTTTGTGCACCACCTGCAATGCCAGCGGCACCACCTGCTGGCGCAGTGCTTCGTGTTGGCGGTGGCTGTCCTCGGCCAGGGCCTGCAGGCGTGCCGCCAGTTCGTCCTGCGCGGCCTGGCGGCCTTCGGCCAGGCCTTGTGCCAGGCCCTCGGCATGGCCAAGCTGCTCAGCCGCGGCCACGCGCTGGGCCTGTTCGTCGTGCAGGGCCTGGATGCGGGCGCGCAAGGCCTGGGCGTCCTGCAGCAGCGGCACTTCGTGGGCGCGCAACACACGGCGCGGGCTGGCCAGGGCCATGTCGCCGCCGCGTTGCCACAGCAGGAAGCTCATGCCAGCACCTCGGACCTTGCCGTCGCCGACGGTGCCGCGCTCATCTGCGCCAGCAGGGCCTGCACACGGGTCAGCGTGGTGTCGGCCGCGTCCTGGGCCAGGGTGAGCGCCACGCCCGGCTTCAGCGCCGCTTCCACCACGCGGCGCAGGCGGCCGGGCGGCAGGGCCGACACCAGCACCGCTGCGCCCACATGGCGCAGCAGCGGCTCCACCTGTGCTGCGGTGTGAATGGCCGGCGGGTCCGCCGGGTCGGCCACAGGGTCCGACGCCAGCAAGGCCTGGAAGAAGGGCTCGCCCAGCACCTGGCGCGCGGCGCCCAGTCGGGCACTGTCGATCCAGCGCCGCAGCGTGCCGGCGCAGTGCACTGCGCCCAGGCGGCGTTGCAGCGCGGCCAGTTCGTCCGCCGGCAAGGCCAGCCAGGCGGGGGCGCGGTCCAGCGACTCCCAGTCCAGCGCGGTCGCGGCGTCGCCCGCACGCGCCAGCAGCAGGCGCGCCACCGCGGCGCGTTGGTGCAGGGCGTGGGAGCCGGCGGCCATGGTGGCTGGCGTCATGCGCGCCTGGACAGGCGCTGCAGGGCGTCCTGCAGGCGGTTGGTGAGCCCGGCGTCGACCGCGTCAGGCGCCGGCAGTGCCGTGGTGTGCGTGGTCAGGCGGCGGCGCCACCACAGCAGCCCGCCGCCGCCCAGCGCCAGCGCGCCGGCGGCCGACCCGAACAGCAGCGGCAGCGCCAGGCCGGCCTGGCGCGCAGCCGGTGAATCCGGCGGGGTGGGGTTGCTGCCGGCCGGCATGGCATCGGCCGGGAACAGCGCCACGGTGACGTTGTCGTAGGCCAGGCCTTCGATGCTGTTCACCACCAGGGCCTTGATCTTGGTTTCCAGCATGGCCATGTCGCGCTCGGGCCGGTGCTTGATGAACACCGACGCCGCGGCCGGCTGGGCCTTGTCGGCCAGCGGGTTGCGCTCGGGCACCACCAGGTGCACGCGGGCGGTGACCACGCCGTCGATCTGCGCCAGGGTGTTGGCAATTTCCTGCGACATGGCGTGCTGCAGCCGGGCGCGTTCTTCCAGCGGCGAGGACACGAAGCCTTCGCGCTTGAACACCTTGCCCATGGTGTCGAAGGTTTCGCGCGGCAGGCCCTGGGCGTTCAGCAACTGCATGGCCGGCGCGAACTGACCCGGCGCGGTCAGCACGGCGTAGTGGCCGTCCTGGATCTGCTTTTGCGCGTCCAGCCCACCGGCGCGCAGCGCCGCCACCATCTCGTTGGCCTGGCGCTCGCTGAGGTTGGAATACAGGGCTTGCTCGCCGCAGGCGGCCAGGGTGGCGGCCAGCAGGCCGGCCAGGGCCAGCCGGCTGGAACGTGTGACCCAGGCGCGGCTCATGACTGCTGCCGGAACAACTGGGCCAGCCCGTCCGAGGTGCGGTTGGCGATGTTGGAGGTGAGCTGGCAATGGAACATGAATTCCTGGCAGCGCACCGTGAGGTTCACGATCTCGCCCGGTGTCATGTCGTGCCCGGCGGCACGTGCCACCGACGCGTCCTGGGCCAATTGCGTGGCCTGGCCGTTGATGTGCTCGAAGGGCCGCATCAGCTGCTGGGCGGCCTGCGAAGGCTGGCTGACCGGCCGGGCTTCCAGGCGCGCGCCGACGCGGGCCATGGCGCTTTCGAAGCCGGCAAAGTCGCCCAGCGACACGCCGTAGCCCACCTGCACCGGCGTGCCGGCCGCGGCGGCGTTCGAGATCGGCAGCGCCGAGGTGATGTCGATGGTCATGCTGTGCCCTCCCGGCCGGCGTTCATTGCTTTCTCGCCATCGTTTCCAAGGCGGTGCCCACCGACGAAATGGATGTGTGCGAACTGTTGGACAGGAAGCTCATCTTCATGGCCTCGGCCGACAGCTCGGTGATGGCCGAGGGCGTGTCGCCGCCGTTGCTGATGGCGGCGGACTTCTCTTCGATGGTGTTGGCCTGCTTGTCCAGCGCCTGGCCCCAGGCGTCGGCCATGGCTTCGAACCAGGAACCGCTCTTGCTGCCGGTGGCTTTTTGCTGCGTCATCGGCAGCGCGGCGATCATGGCGGTGGTGTTGACGTTGTTGCTCATGGCGAGGGCCTCCAGGGCTTCGGGTTGCGGTTGGGTTGCGCTTGGCTTGTCAGAAGTTCAAGACCGATGGCTGGCCGTCACGTTCCAGCGTCAGGCGCTGGGCCTGCACCTCGGTGATGCGGTGGCCGGACGGGAGCAGGGCGCCCACGAAATAGCGTGCGCCGTCGGCGGTGACCACATAGGCCGGCTCACCCGGCACCAGCGACGCAATGCGCTTGCCGGGATCGGCCACCACGGGTGGCGCAGGCGGCGGCGCGGGGCGCGCGCTGTTGCGCACCATAAGGCCGCCCAGGCCATGAACGTCGCGCCGCACCACCTCTTCGGCGCGCGCCAGGCGTTGGGCGTCGGGCTCGGCCGCCTGGGCCAGCACCTGGCCGGGCGCTTCCACCTGGGCCTGCACCGGCACGCCGTTGATGCGGAAGACCTCGCTGACTTCGCGCACCAGGGCCTCGTCCACCACCACGTCCAGCGCCGGCGTGGCACCACGCGCGGCCAGCCAGGCGTCCAGGCGACCCCGCTGGGCCAAGGTGGCCAGGCGGCCCTGCAGGCGCAGGGCGCCCCCGGGTTGGGACTGGAGTTCCAGCGCGGCAAATTCGCTGCCCTTCAAGGCCGTGGCCAAGGTGCTGGCATCGGCGCGCTGCACGGTGGTCGGCTTCACCGTCAACTGGGCCAAGGCCCAGGCACCGGCACAGCCCAGCAACAGCACCGTGCCCACGGTGGCCAGCCACAGTTCCGGGCGGCGCCGCGGGGCCCGGCTGCCGGCGGGACCCGCCAGGGCCGGTGCCGGCAGCTCGTCAGCCAGCTCGGGCGCCAGGGTCCAGACGGGCTGGTCTTCCGGCCCGCAGGCGATGACGGTGCGGCCCAGCGTGAGCGGCTGCCCGCAGGCCCAGCGCAGGGTCTGGCCGGGGGTCAGGCGCTGGTCGTCCAGGTCCAGTTCACCTTCCAGCACCTGCAACTGGGCCGCACCGCCCTGGGCGGTGATGGCCAGGCGCAGCGCGCTGGCCTGGGGGTCGCGCAACTGGATGTCGGCGTCGGCCGCCAGGCCGGCGGGCTGCATGGCCAGCAGCACGGTTTGGCCCTCGGGCAGCGGCGCCTGCGCACCTTGCTGCGGGCCCTGCAGCACCCGCAGTTGCCAGGGTGCGCCAGCCGCGGCGGCCTGCGCCGGGGCTGGGACCGCGGCAGGGCGGGTGTCCAGGTCGAGGTCCAGGCCCAGCGGGGCCGGGCTGTCCATCAAGGGGGTGGCAGACATGGTGTGAAGGCGGAAGGGTCAGCGGTAGGCGGCGCGGCGCGTGGCCGGCTGCGGGGACACCAGGGCCGGGGGCAGCGCTGCGACGCTGGACGGCTCGCCGCGTGGTCCACCAGCCGCCGGTCGCGGGCTGGGCGCGGCATCCAGGTCCAGCACCACCGAAGCGCGCGAGGGCACGCCGGCCGCGGGGGTGTCGCCGGGCGCCGCGGCCATGGCCGAGGGGGCGGTGGCGCGTTGCACCGGCAAAGCGGGCGCGGCAGGCTGGGACACCCGCGCGTCGCCCGCGCCTGCCGGCGGCACGCTGGCGGGCACGGGGCCGCTGACCTGCAGGTTCGTCGGCGTGGCCGTGGGCGGCAGCGGCGTGCGCTGGCGCGAGGACACACCACTGGTGGGCGCGCGGGACCCGGCCAGCCGCGGCGTGATCAGGAACATGCGTTCCACCCGGCTGGTGCTGCTGGTGGTGGTCTTGAACAGGCGGCCCAGCAGGGGCACATCGCCCAGGCCGGGCACCTTGTCTTCGCCGCTGCTGGTGGCGTCGCGCACCATGCCGCCGATCAGCAGGCTTTCGCCCTCGGTGATCAGGGCCTGGGTGTTGACGGTGGAGCGTTCCACCACCGGGATCTGGTCCACCTGGCGGTTGGTGAGGTTGCCGTCTTCCACCACCACGTTCAGCTTGATGCGGGTGGACTCGCGGTCGCGAAAGACATTCGGCTTCACCCGCAGCGAGGTGCCCGCGCTCACGTTGAACAGGTCCACCTGCTCGCGCCCGGCCACCCGCACATAGAAGGTGGAACTGTTGTCGAACACCGCTTCCACGTTGGACAAGGTCACCACCTGCGGGCTCGAGACGATGCGCGCCGCGCCTTCGGCCTGCAGCGCGCTGATGCGGGCCACGAACTGCCCGGCCGAGCCCAGCACCGCCGACACCACGCCGCCGCGGCCGCTGGGGGTGACGGTCTGGCCATTGCGCAGCGCCAGGTCGCTGGCGCTGCCGTTGCCCAGCAGGATTTCCTGTCCGGCGTTGGCCCAGCGCCAGTTCACGCCCAGCTCGCGCATGCGGTCGGTGTTGACGTCGATGATGGTGGCTTCAATTTCCAGGGTCTGCGGCTCCACGTCCAGCGACGCGATCAGCTGTTCATAGCGCGGCAGGCGCTCGGCCAGATCGCGCACGATCACCGCGTTCAGGCGCTGGTCGGCTTCGATGCGCACCTGCGCGCCATCGGGCTGCGCGGTGGCGGCCAGCGCTTCCTGGGCCATGTTCTGCGCGGTGCGCGACAGCGCCGATACCAGCAGGTCGGCCGACTTATCACCGGTCTTGGACGGTGCGGCCCCGGACGGCGTGGACGTGCTGGTGTGCAGGGCCGCACCCTGGCTGCTCAGGCCCTGGCCGCGCAGGCCGGGCACGCTGGGGCGCAACAGCACCTCCGAGCCCTGTTCACCTTGCGCCCGCGCGCCCACCAAGCCGCGCAAAATGCTGGCCACGCCGGGCACCACCACCTGGCGCCCGCCGATGCTGAGCGTGGTGTCCTGGGCCGAGCCGTAGCGCAGGTAAAACACCCGGAAATCGGCGCTGCCAGCAGGCACCGTGGGGTGGGTGGCCGTGTCGCCCACCCGGGTGAGTTCTTCCACCTGTTCAATGAAGCGCTTGGTGCCCACCGCCAGCAGGCTGGCGCCACTGCGCTTGACGGTGTTGCGGGTGTCGGGCAGGCCTTGTTCGCTGGCGTCGCGCAAGACGCGTTCGGCCAGCGCGGCGGGCACATTGAAGCTGCGCCGCACCAGTTCGGACGCCGGCACCACGTGCACCACGCTGCCGTCGTAGTAGCTGACCAGGTTGAACACCCGGCTCACATCCTTCAGCACGCGCTCGGCCGGGCCGGCGAAGCTGCCGTTGACCGCGCCGTTGAGCGTGGGGCTGATGGCCGCGGGCACATCCATGGCCGCGAACAGGTCCTGCAGGAAGCTGGCCAGCGGCTGCTCGCGCGCGGTGATGGACACCAGCCGCGCCGGGTTGGGCAGCGGCGCGGCCTGGGCGCTGAGGGTGGCGGCCAACAGCAGCGCGGCCCCCAGGCGCAGGGCGGGCGAAAGGGCGTTGGGATGGGTCATGCGGCCTCCAGCAGGGGCAGGGCGGGCTCGGCGATGCGGTCCAGCACCTCCAGCCGCAGCGTGGGCACCAGGTCGTGGTACGACAGCACCGGCGTGTCGAAACATTCGGCTTCGATCAGCTTGCGCAGGTGGGCGCGGATGTCGATGGCGGTGAGCACCGCCGCCGGCCGGTGCTGGCGCACGCTGGCGGTGATGGCTTCGTTGATGGCGCGCGCGGCTTCGGGCTCCAGCGCCAGTTGGGCCACGCCGTTGTTCACCCGCACGGCCTGCCGCAGCAGCGCTTCCAGCGACGGCTCCAGCAGCACGGCCGCCAGGCGGCCGTCGGGCGCGGCGGCATGGCTGATCTGGCGCCGCAGGGCCACGCGGGCGAACTCGGCCAGCGCGGCCGGGTCCTTCTCGCGCTGGCCAGCTTCGGACAGGCCTTCCAGGATGTCGCGCAGGTTGCGGATGGACACCCCTTCGTTCACCAGGCGGCGCAGCACGTCGGCCACGCGCTGCAGCGGCAGCGCGCGCAGCACTTCCTTGACCACGTCGGGCGCATCGGCCGACGCGCGGGTGAGCAGGTTGGTGGCGTCCTGGATGCCCAGGAACAGCGGCGCGTGGCGGCGCAGCGCCTGCTGCACCGCGCCGGCCAGTTGCCTGGCGCTGTCGGGGCCGCCGGGCATGTCGCCCTGGGCCACCGGCACTTCGTAGGCCAGCAGTTCCCAACCGGCCTGCGCGTGGCCGTGCAGGTGGATGCGCGGCAGGCCCAGGCCCAGGTTCAGCTGGAAGTCTTCCAGCACCTGCTGCATGGCGCTGCGCAGGGCATGCGCCGTGTCACCCGCCAGCTGCGATTGCGGCACCCGCAGCAGCAGCGGCACGGCGGGGTGCTGCTGCGGCAGGTCGGTGGCCACCACGGGCTGGGCGTCGTCCAACTGGCGCGCCAGGCCGCGCAGGGCGGGGTGCTGGCCGCGGCGAAGCCATTCGCGCCAGGCAGGGGTCAGCATCGCGCCGGTGCCTGCGGCCAGCAGGGCCAGCAGCAGGAACACCGGCACCGGGAAGCCTGGCACCGCGGCCATCAGCAGGCACACGCCGCCACCCACCAGCAGCACGCGCGGCTTGGCCGCCACCTGCTTGCGGATGGCGTCGCCCAGGTGGCGGTCGCTTTCGTCGTCGTTGGTGCGGGTGACGATCAGGCCGGCCGCCATGGCGCCCAGCAGCGCCGGAATCTGCGCCACCATGCCTTCACCGATGGTGAGGATGGAGTACTTGGTCATGGCCGTGCCCACGTCCAGGCCCTGCTGCATGACACCGATGGCCAGGCCGCCCAGCAGGTTGATCACGATGATGACGATGCCGGCGATGGCGTCGCCCTTGACGAACTTCATCGCCCCGTCCAGGCTGCCGTGCAGCTTGCTTTCCAGTTCCAGGGTGCGGCGGCGGCGCTTGGCTTCGTCCTTGTCGATCAGGCCCGAGCGCAGGTCGGAATCGATCGACAGCTGCTTGCCCGGCATGGCGTCCAGGCTGAAGCGTGCCGCCACCTCGGCCACCCGCTCAGCGCCCTTGGCGATGACGATGAACTGCACCACGGTGATGATCAGGAAGACCACCAGGCCCACCACCAGGTTGCCGCCAGCCACCACCTTGCCGAAGGTGTCGATGATGTGGCCTGCATGGCCGTCCAGCAGGATCATGCGGGTGGTGGCAATGGACAGGGCCAGCCGGAACAGCGTGGTCATCAACAGCACACTGGGGAAGACCGAAAACTCCAGCGGCGACGCGATGTAGATGCCGATCAGCAGCAGCATCAACCCGCCGGCGATGTTCACCGCCACCAGCAGGTCGGCCAGCCAGGGGCTGAGGGGCAGCACCATCATGGCCACGATGGCCACCACGCCGGCCACCAGCAGCAAATCGCTGTAGCGCGCGAAGCTGCCTTCGCGCACCTGGCCGGCGCTGCGGAAGTAGGCCTGCATGGTCATTGGAAAGCCCTCCGCGCTGCGCGCTGCGGGATGAGCGCTTGGGAGCGGCCCGGCGCGCTCATGGTGCCGTCCCCACGGCCACCAGCGATGCGCCGCCGAACTCGGCCTTCAGGCGCTGGTAGATGGCCAGCACGCTTTTCACGTAGTTCTGGGTCTCGGGATAGGGCGGGACCTGGTTGCGGTACTTGGCCACCGCGCCTTCACCGGCGTTGTAGGCCGCCAGCATCAAGCTCAGGTTGCCCTGGTAGCGCTGCTGCAATTTGCGCAGGTAGGCCGCCGCGGCCTGGAAGTTGGTGCCGGGGTCGTGCAGGGCGCGCAGCGGGTCGGCCACGCCCAGGCCCTGGGCGGTGGCGGGCATTACCTGCATCACACCGCGCGCGCCGGCCGGCGACACCGCCTGCGGGTTGTGGCGCGACTCCACATGCGCCACCGCGTGCAGCAGCAGCGGGTCCAGCCCATTGGCGCGGGCCGCGGCGTTCAGGGCCGGCACCAGGGCCAGGATGCGTTGTTCGCCGGAACCCACGGGCCGCGCCATGCGGGGCGCACCGGCCACGTCCACGGAAACGCCGCGGGGCACCGCCGTGGGTGGCAGGGCGGACGAGGGCAGCAGGTCCACCACCGGCGCGCTGTCGTACAGGTCCAGCGGCAGCACCCGGTTCTGCTGGCCCAGGTGGGCCACCTCGGGGCACAACTGGGCGATGAGGCGGAACTTGCCGATGGGCTGCGGGGCGTCGGGCCCGGGCAGGGGCTCGGGGGCGCAGGGCTGGGCCTGCGCGGTTTGCACCACGGCGCTCAGCAGGGCCAGCGCCAGGATGCTGGTCCAGAGGATGTGAGTTCGCCACGCCTTCGATCGGCCCACCATGCGCATGCTCCAGACAAGGGGTTCACGGCTGGGTTGCGACAAAAGTCGCAGGCGTTCAAGCTAAGTCGCGCAGACTTAGGGATGGCCAGGCGCTCACGCAGCCCTGCGGCGCGGGCCCCGAGGGCCGCGCCGCGTGCGGGCTGCCGCTCAACGCGGGCGGATCTGCAGCGTGTCCTGGCCCAGCGTGGGGCCGGCGGCCTTCACGAAGGCGCTGCGCACCTGGTCCAGGCTGGCCAGCGCCAGCGGCACGAAGTCTTCCCCCGCCACGCCACGCGGCAGCTGGGCGGTGATGTCGCGTTCGGTGGCAAAGCAGGCCACGGTCTCGGGCACGCCCTGCTGGTTCATCGCGATCTCGAAACCCATGCGGCCAGGTAGCTGCAGGCCTTCGCCCGAGGCCACCTTGTCGTTGGTCTGGAAGCGGTTGGGGAAGAAGCGGCGGATCTTGCGGTGCTCGTCCTGGTGAAAACACCACACATGCGCGTCGCGGCTGGGCTGCACCCGCAACTGCACCGCTTCGCCGCGCGCAAAGCGCTGCTGTTCACCCAGCGGGGCGATGCGCAGGCCCAGCGCGTCGGCCATGGGCGCGCCCGGCGGGCGCGGCGCGGTGGGCAGCGGCTCGGGCGTCGCCACCGGTGCGGGGGCGGCGGCCGGCGCACTGGCCTGCGACCGGGGCGGGATGTCGCTGGCCAGCAGGGCCTGGTAGAAGTCCAGCGACAGCTTGGCCTCGCGCGCCAGGCCCAGGCGTTCGCGGGTGGCCTGCACGGCGGACTTGAAGTCGAGGTTCACCGCCCCGTCCACCGGGCCGGCGTAGACCTGGCGCAGGCGCAGCTGTTGCTGGAAGTGCGCGATCAGGTCGGCCGGGCGCGCGGCCAGGCCGTCGTACCAGTCCTGCACCTCGGCGGCGATCTGCGGCTGCGCGGTGCTGGCGCCCCAGCAGCGCCAGTAGGGCAGGCGCGTGGCGCGGCCCACCAACTGCATCGTGGCCAGTTCGGCCAGGGCGCGCTGGGCCTGCGGGCGGGCGTCGCCGGGGCCGGCTGGCACCCGGTAGGCCAGGCCGGCCTGGTGCCATTGCAGCAGGCCCCCTTGACCCGGACCACCATCCACCCACGCCGCCTGCACGTGCGAGGCCAGGCCGGGCTGCACGCTCAGGTCGCGCGGGTTCAGCAGCGCCAGGTCCAGCGTCATGGGGCCGGTTTCGTTGGGCGGCGGGGCGGCGTCCTGGGCCCGCAGCACGTAGGTGGGCGTGGTTTCGCTGGCCACCACGCGCAGCGCGCGGCTGCGTGGCGCCAGGTCGGACAGCACCGCCACCATCATGGGCGATGCACCGGCGTTGGGGTCCACCTGCAGGCCGATTTCGCGCACGCCCTGGTCCTGCAGCAGGTTGTCCATGCAGCGGCGGGCGTTGGCCAGGTCGGCCACCTGCATCACCGGCAGGGCGCCCTGGCGTTGCGGCGCGGTGGCGCAGGCCGCCAGCAGCAGGGCCAGGCCGGCCCCAACCCAGGGCCGCAGGGCTCGGAAGGGGTGGTTCATCAGGCGCCCCGGAACTGCACGCGGCGGTTTTCAGGTGCTTCCGGCGCCAGATCGGGCACCGGCTGCTGTTTGCCAACGCCCAGCGAGCGCAGGCGCTGCGGCGCAATGCCGTGCTGCTGCACCAGGTACTGCTTCACCGCCTGGGCGCGGCGCTGCGACAATTGCAGGTTGTATTCCTCGGTGCCCACCGCGTCGGTGTGGCCTTCGATCAGCACCCTGCGCTGGGGCGGCAACAGCTTGATGCCCTGGGCCAGCGCATCGAGTTGTTCGCGCGCCTCAGGACGGATGGCCGCCGAATCAAATTCGAACTGCACCGGCAGCGACAGGGCCGACGCGGCCACCTCTGGAGCGTCTGTTCCGTCCTGCAGCAAGCGGATGGAGCGGGTGCGCACGGCGCCCTGCGCCGGCCGGTCCAGGATCTTGCGCACGTCCTGCGCGTCCACCCGCTGGCCTTCGCGGTAGTGCAGCGTGGTCTGGGCCTGCGCCAAAGGAACACACAGGGCCAGCAGAACGACGATGAGGGCGGACATTCGGGTCATGACGGGCTCCGGGAAACGCGCAAGGCGCCATATCAGGCGGCCTTGGGTTGCAGGCGCCCAGGCCAGGGTTCAAGGCAAATGACGACAGAACGATGACCGCCCGGGCTGTCGGATGTGGTGATTGACGCCGGACGGCACCTGAAAGAACATCGGCGGCCGTTACACCTGAGCGCTGATACCCACCGAATGGACATGCTCGACGCCCGCATCGTTGACGCGATGGCCGCCTCCGATGCCACGGTGGCGGTCATGGCGGCGGTGTCATCGCGCCTGAGCTTGCGCGTGGTGCGCCGCCCGGACGGCGTGCCACCCACGCCGATGCGCTTCGAACTGGCCGAGGCCGGCACCACCATCGGCCGCTCCCCCGGCTGCGACCTGGTGCTGGACGACCCCTTCCGCATGGTGTCGCGGCGCCACGCCTGGCTGGCCCCGCAGGGGGGCGGGCAGGCACTGCTGCGCTGCATCAGCAGCGGCGTCGAGATGCGGGTGAACAACCAGGTGGTGCCACCCGGCGGCGAGTGCGTGGTGGCTGGCGGCGACTGCCTGGACATTGGCGGTTTCGTGTTGCTGCTCGAGGCGCCCGGCGTGGCCCCGGCCGCGCACGCCGGCACGGCCCCGGCGCTGCTGGCCCGCCGGCCGCGCCTGGACCAGTGGTTCAACCTGGACAGTGCGGCCGACCCGCTGGGCCCGCAGTCGCCGCTGCCGGCGGCCATCGGGCAGGTTCTGGCGGCCAGCCCGGCGGCAGCGCCGTCGGTTCAGCGCCCAATCGACCCGCCACCACGCGCCCCGGTGCACGAAGACCGTTCCGCACCGGCTGTGCCCGCCGTGGCTGCGCACACCACCGCCATGCGCCCCATGCCCAAGGTGGTGCCGGCCCAGGCCCTGCTGGAAGCCGCGGCCTTGGCCCGGCCCACGGCGCCGGCCTTCCTGCGGGCCCCCGATGAACGGCCAGCACCCGCCGACACGGGCCGGGCTTCGGCACCGCCGGCAACGGCACCCATGGCGGCCGCTGCAGCGGACTCGCACCCGGCCGCGCTGCCGATGATGTCCGGTGACCTGCCGGCCGCCTGGCGTGAGGCCCTGCTGCGCGGCGCCGGGCTGGACCCCGCCACGCCAGTGGAACTGAACACCGCGACCATGGAGCGCCTGGGGGCCTTGCTGCGCACCACCACCGACGGCACGCTGGAACTGCTGCGCAGCCGCGCGCTGGCCAAGCGCAGCATCCGCGCCGAAGGCACGTTGATCGCTGCGCGGTCCAACAACCCGCTGAAATTCACCCCCGACGCCGCCGAGGCCCTGGCCATGCTGCTGGCACCCAAGGGCCTGCCGGGCTTCATGCCGCCGGTGCCGGCGCTCCAGCAGGCCTACGACGACCTGCAGATCCACCAACTGGCCATGCTGGCCGGCATGCGCGCTGCGCTGCACGACATGGTGGCCAAGCTGGGCCCGCAGGCCACCGAGGCCGACGAGGGCCCTGCCCAGGGCCTGGCCCGGCATGTGCCGGTGCTGCGCGACGCCGCGCTGTGGCGTCGCCACCAGGGGGCCTATGAACGCATGCAGGGCCAACTGGACGATGTGTTCGAAGCCACCTTCGGCCGCGAATTCGTGAAGGCCTACGAAGCCCAGGCCAAGCTGGCCGCTCAGGGCCCGGCCACCCCGCCGGACCCGGCCTGAGCGCCCCGGTGTTCCGCTAAGGCCCCAGCAGCGCCGCCAGCAGGCCGGCGCCGGGGGGCCAAGTCTCGGCCCGAGGCGCGCTGTCGTCTGGCCCGACTGGCGCTTGCAGGGGCCACCAGAACGAACGGCCCTGTGGCAGTTGCTGCCGCCAATGGGCCACGGTGTCGGCGCCGCCCTCGGCCGCCGGCAGCGCCCGCCAGGACACCGCACCCAGGGCCGCAGCGGCCTGGTCGAAGGCCTGGGGCGAGGACGAATACAGCGCCTGCTGCGCGATCAAGGCCCACTGGCGGCCGCGGGTGCGCAGCGCCGCCAGGCTCAAGGTGTCCAGGCCGACAGGGGCGTGGGCTTCGGCCAGCAGCAGCGGGTAGGCGCGCCCCACCGCGTCGCTGGACGCCAGCACCAGGCACAACCAGGCCGGCAGGCCGGGGGCCGTGGGCAGCACCAGGCCCTGCCACGGTGGCAGGGCGGCCAGGCGCTGGCGCAGGGTCGGGTCACCACGCTGCTCCATCATTGCCAGGCTGTTTCGCAGGGCATCGTCCCAGCTGCGCAGCCAGTCCGGCGGCAGGCCGCGGCCGACGAAATCGCCCCGGCAGGGCAGCTTGCCGTGCCAGCCCACGGCCAAGGGCGTCAGCACCGGAATCACGGCGCCTCCGGGCAGCGGAAGTTGGCCAGTTCGGCCAGCAGGTTCACGTTCACCGGCCCGTCGGCGCTCAGGCGCACGGTGAGCGTGCGGCCGTCCACCTCCAGCGGCACCAGGGCACCGCCTTCGGCGGCCTTCCAGCGCCGGGCCAGCAGCACCCGCAGCAGGGCCCAGGGACCTTCGTCCAGCCGCGCGTTCACGTTGGCCGGGCTGGGCGGCAGGATGCGCATGAGCACCTTGCCCGAAGCCGCCGGCCCCGGCCATTGCAAGGCACGCGTGCGGCGGGGTCCGTTTTCATAGCGCAGCATCTGGCCGTCCACGTCGATGCTGAACTGCAGCAGCTCGGCGTCCATGCTCTGCGGCGTGATCTGCAGCCGCAGTTGCGGCAGTTCGCTGCCGGTGGAAAAGAACAGGCGGCGGATGTCCTGGGCCAGCTCGAAGGTGTGCACGGCGCCCCGCAGCTTGGCCGACGCGGCGTCGTCGGCAAGCAACCGCCAGGGCCGGCTGCGGGTGTCCACGCGGCTGGCCAGGTGGGCACGGAAGACGGTGTCGAACTGCCCGCCGGGGCCGAACAGGCGCGCGAAATCGGCGTGCGGCATGTCGCGCAGCGCCTGCGGCGCGAAGGGGAAGCGCTGGGCGGTCAGGCGGCGGCAACTGCCGGCTAGCTCGGCCAGGCCACTGGCCACCTGCTGGTCCTGCGCGCGGCGCTGCGCAAGCGCCAGGTGCTCGGCCAGCGACGTCCACATGCCGCCCAGTGGCGCCGGGGCACGCGGCCCTTCGGCCCGCAGGTCGCGCAGCACGGTGGCCGCGGTGCCGCCGGCGGGTTCGCGCAGGGCCGCGGGCAGCGGCGCCAGGGTGCTGTCCAGCAGCGGCAGGCCGCGCTCGCGCAGGTAAGTGCGCAGCGCGCCGTGCTGCTGCGCCAGTTGCGCTTCAAAGGCCCGTCCGGCGGCGGATGCCACGGTCGCGGGGGGGCTGAACTCCTGCAGCAGCCGCTGCATCAGCTGGCGCAAGGGCGAAGCGGCTGCGCCCAGTTGGGCGGCGCTGCGGGCAAAGCCCTCGGTGTCGGCGGGCAGTTGCAGGCTCAGGCGCCCGAGCAGGCGGTCCCATTGCGCGGCCATGGCCTGGGCATGGCGTGTGCCCACCTGCTGGGCGAGCTGGTCCACGCTGGCCGCGGCCAGGGGCGCCGCGGTCAGGCCCGCGCCTTCGGCGGGCGCGCTGCCCAGCACCCAGGCGGCTTCGGCCGCCAGGGCCTGGGCCGTGGCGGCCACGCGGGGTTCGATCTGCGCCTGCCAGGCCGCGCGGGTGTACACCGGGGCCAGCATGAGCGGGCCGGCGGCGCTGTCGGGCGGGGTGAAGGCCAGCACCGCGCCCGCACCGGCCAGGTCGGTCAGGGTCAGCGCGGCCGGCGGCAGCACGTCGGCCGCCTGGCGCAGCAGGCGCTCGTGGACCCGCTGGTCGAGCGGCACCGCGGCCAGCGCGCTGCGGGCGCGCTTGAGCACCGCATCGTCCAGGCGCAGGGATGCCTGCATCGCATTGCGGTCCAGCAGCGCGTCCAGGTGCTGTTGCCATTCGGCCAGTTCGCCCGAGCCCAGGGCCTGCAGGCCACCGGCCTTGGCAAAGGCCTGCGTGGCCCAGCGCCGCACTTCCGCGCGGTCCAGCCGTCCGGGGAGGGACAGCATGGCGGCCACACGCAGCGCGTCGTAGCGGGCCACGGGGTCGGCCTCCTGCTGCAGCACCTGGTTCAGACGCTGGGTCAGCAAGGGGGCCAGGGTCTGGTCCAGCACACGCCGGTAGGTCTGCTCGGCCGAACGCGCCAGGCGTGGCCCCTGGAACAGCCCGAAGTCGGTGCCCCAGGCGGGCGCGGCAGGGTCCACATCGCCGGTGACCGCCAGCTGTCGCAGCGTGGCATACAGCGGCAGCAGCTGGTCGACGCGCTGGGCCTGGCCGGGGTCCACCTTGTGCAGCACGGTATCCACGCGTTCGCGCACCGCGGCAACGTAGGCCAGGTTGCGCTGCAGGCTGAACCACCAGCCGCCCAAGGCCAGCAGCACCGCCGCCGCGGTCAGGCCCAGCCCACCCTGAAGCCAGAGGCGCTTGTTGCGCAGCCGCGCCAGGTTGCCACCGGCCAGCGGCGCTTCGGCGATGACCAGGCCGCGCAGCAGCGTGGCCAGGAAGAAGGCCTTGCCGCCGTTGCGGCGCTGCGCCGCGTCGTGCAGTTCGGTGCCGTAGGTTCGGCTCAGGGCGCCCAGCACGCGGTCGATGGGGTTGCCTTCCTGGGTGCCGCTGGTCAGGTGCACGCCACGCACGAACTGCGGCGGACGGTCTGCGGCATGCGCCAGGGCCTGGCGGGCAAAGCCGGCCAGGTGGGGCAGCAGCGCTTCCACCTGGGCGGGGAAGTGGAAGATGGCGGTGCGGTTCTCGGCCAGGGGCTCGTCCTGCAGGCGCTTGGGCACCAGGGCCACCAGGAGCTCGGGCAGCTCGGCCAGGCGGTCCAGCAGGTCATCGGGCAGGGCCCCGCCCGCCGCCGGCGGGTAGGGGAAGGTCAGGCCCCAGGCCTGTTCGCGCTGTTCGGGGTTGGCGTCGCCAAAAAATTCGACAAAGCCGGCCAGCAGGTCGATCTTGGTCACCAGCAGGTAGACCGGAAAGCTCATGTCCAGCTGGTCGCGCAGTTCCTGCAGCCTGCGGTCCACCGCCGCGGCCTGCAGGGCCAGTTCGCTGCCTCCACGCAGCAGGTCGGGCACGCTCACCGTGACCAGCACGCCGTTGATGGGCTGCACCGGCCGGTGGCGCAGCAGCAGGCGCATGAAGTGCTGCCATTCGCGCGCGTCGCCGCTGCTGTCGCTGTCCTGGGTGGTGTAGCGGCCGGCGGTGTCGATGAAGACGGCCTGGTCGGTGAACCACCAGTCGCAGTTGCGGGTGCCGCCCACGCCGGCCACCGGCGCGGCGCCCAGGCGCTCGGCCAGCGGAAAGCGCAGGCCCGAGCGCAGCAGCGCGGTGGTCTTGCCCGCCCCGGGGGCGCCGATGATCACGTACCAGGGCAGTTGGTAGATCTGCCGCCGCAGCTGCCACCAGCGCGGCGGGTGCCGGCCTTCGGCAATGCCGGTACGCAGCAATCGCGCGGCATGGGCAAAGCGCTCGTTCAGCTCGCCGCTGGCCTGGGCGTCCTGCAGGCCGGCGAACAACTGGGCGTCGCGCCGCTGGCGCCAGCGCTGCCACACGGCCAGTCCGCCCAGGACCAGGGCGGCCAGGCCCAGCAGGGCCAGCAGGCGCGCACCGGTGCCGTCCAGGGGGTGCCGGCCGTTCCATTGCAGCAGCGGGGCGGCCAGCCAGGCCAGCACTGCCGCGCCGCCCGCATTGGCGGCCAGTTGCAGGCGGCCACGCCATGGTGCCGCAACAGGGGCCGCGGGCGGGGCAGGTTCGGCAGAAGGCCAGGGCGAGGTCATGCCTAGGGGTACAACACGATGTCCACCCGGCGCGCGGGCGGGCTGTCCGCCGCGCTGTCGGCCAGGCTGCCGGCGCCTTCGACGCTGAGCTGCGCGGCCGGCAGCGCCCCGGCCAGCGCGCCCGACACTTCGCGCGCCCATTCAAAGGATTGGTGCCAGGCCGACGGCAGGCGCGCGCTGCGGGCGTCCTGGCCGTCGGTGTGGCCCACCACGACCAGCTTGCCGCCCAGCGGCGCCAGCGCTGCGGCCACCCGCGTCAGCAGCGCGCGGCCGTCCGCGCTGAGTTGGGCTTGCGCACCGCTGAAAAGTTGGGAGGCGGGCACGCTGACCACGCTGCGGTGGCGCTCGTCGCGCACCAGCAGGCGCTGCGCCGCCACCTCAGCCTTCAGCAGCGGGGCCAGCCTCGCCGGGGCGGGTGGCGTGGGCGCGGCCACCGGGGCGGACGCAGCAGTGGCAACCAGGGCCGGTGTGGCCAGTTGCTGCAAGGACGCGAAAACCTCGTCCACCCGTCTGGCCAGCACCAGGTGGCTGCCGGTGTAGCCCGCCAGCAGCAGCAGGCTGAAGGCCAAGAGCAAGGCCACCACCTTGCGCCTTCGCACCGGGGGCGGCAGGTCGGTCACGGCGTTGCGCCAGGGCGGGGCGATGGGGGCGGGCGCGTCGGCCGGGGCCTGCGGCAGCGCCTGATAAAGGCGGGCGCGCAGGGTGGCCAGGCGCTGGGCGCCGTCGGGCGAATGCGCCAGCGGACCGGTCAGGCCCAGGCTCAGGCAGGCATGGAACAGTTCCAGCAGCGCACGGTTCTCCTTGGGTTTTTCGGCCAGGTGCGACAGCAGGCGCAGCAGCTTGTCGCCGGCCTCGGTTTCGCCGTGGAAGCGCTGCAGCAGCCCGGGCCCGGCGCTGGCCCAGGGCGTGTCGGCCACCAGTTCATCCACCCAGGCGCACAACAGGTAGCTGGCCGCGCTGATGTCGCGTTCGCTCCAGTCGGCTTCGGCCAGTTCACGCTCGAAGCGGCCCACGCCCACCACCAGGCCCTGCTGCATGTGCTCGGCCTCCACCGCCACCGAGCGGCGCAGCCGGGTGGCCAGGGCCATCAGCGGCCGGGCGCTGTCGCTGAGCGTGCGCGAGCGACGCAGCGGCCCGGTCTGCAGCAACGTGGAAGGGTCGCTCATCGGGCCGGGCAGCGGGTCAGCGGGTCCAGGACAGCAGCAGTTGCCGGGCCTTGGCCTGCAGGCGCAGGGGCGCCAGCGGATCGTCCGGCGGCAGCACCATCAGCGCGCGCCATCGCGCCTGCTCCACCTCGCGGTAGGCGGCAAAGACACCCAGTTGGCGCGCGTCGGCCGGCAGCGGCAGTTCCAGTTCGCGCGATTCGCCCGGGCGCAGGTGCAGCGCTTCGCGCTTGAGCAGGGCGGCGCCCAGCGCTGCTTCGTCGTGGTCGTACAGGCTGTCGAAGCTGGCGCGCTGGAAGGCCTGGCCGTCGCGCAGCACATAAACGCGCAGGGCCAGCGAGGCCGCCGCCTGGTTCTGGTCGGTGTTCAATTGCCGATCGGCGTCGATCAGCAGGCGCAGGCTGCGTTGGCCCGGCAGCAGCGCAGGCGCGGTCTGGGCCGTGGTGGCAGGCTCGGGCACCGGGCGCGGCAAGGGTGCAGGCGGCTGCGGGGCGGGGCCCGACGCCAGCGGCGGCACGGGCGCCGGCGCCGGGCTGCGGCTGCCCGCCGGGTTGAACATGAAGTTCACCACCATCGAGGTGTTGACCCACGGGATCTGCCGTTCCTGGGTTTCCTGCAGCACGCGCACCCGCACGTTCTTCAGCATCTCCTCCACTTCCACCCCGGGGCTGCGCATCTCCTGCGCCAGGATGCGGCTGTAGATGCTGTTGGTGCCCGGTGGCCCGTCTTCCGCAGCCTTGCCCGGTGCGGCCGAAAAGGCGATCAGCGCCCCGGGCGCGGCCATTTCGGCCAGGCCGGCGAAATGGCGCTGGCTGCCGCTGCTGGGCCGGCCGGCAAAAGGGTTGTCGCGGCAGGCGTCGACGATGAAGATGCGCGCCCGCGGCCTCACCCGGTCGATGCGCGCCAGCAGCGTGTCGGCCAGGTCCACCGCCTCGTCGCGCACTTCGTCCTCGTCGCGCAGATTCAGGTCCACCGGCAGCAGGTAGTTGCGGCGGTCGATCTGCATGCCATGGCCGGCGTAGTAGAAAACCAGCGCGGTGTTGTCGTCGTCCATGCGCCGGCCGAACTCGCGCAGCACACGCTTGAAGTCGCGCGCCTTCAGGTTCAGTTGCAGGTCCACTTCGAACTGCAGGGTGCGCAGGGTGTTGGCCACCAGGCGGGCGTCGCGCTCGGGGTTGGGCAACGGGGCCTGGGCGTAACGCCCGTTGCCGATGACCAGGGCCACACGGCGGGAGGCGGTGGCCACGGCCGCGGCAGAGGCCTGGGCCCAGGCCGGGCCGGGCGAAAGCCAGGACCAGGCCGGCACCAGCGCGGCGCTGGCCAGCAGGCGACGACGGCCATGCGGATTCATGCGTGCAGTTTCTCCCCCTTGGGCACAGCGGCCCGGTGTCGTGGCGCCAGGTCCGCCCAGGGGGCGATGTTCGCACGCGGCGACGCTTCAGCCGCACTTGCCCTGGGGGTTGCTCTTGAAGCAGAAATCCGTGGTCAGGCTGGAGGATTCCCAGGGCACCTGGGCGCGCTGGGTCTCTTCGGCCACGCCGATGCGCACGCGCTTGAACAACTGCTCCACCGGCAGGCCCGGCGTGGCCAGGTGGCTGAGCAGGTGCTTGGCGTAGATGCTGTGCTCGCCCGAGGCGTTGTCCAGCGCCACGCCATTGGGCGCGGTGGAAAAGGCCACCAGGGTTCCCACCGGCGCGTCCAGCGTGGCCAGCCCGGCCGGCGTGGTGCCGCGGAATTTCAGGCGCCGGCCGTCGGGCCCGACGATCACGCCGGCGGCGAAGGGGTTCACCCGGCAGGCGTCCAGCACCAGCAGGTTCAGCCCGTGCTTGATGGTGCCCAGGCGGTCGATCAACTCGCTCACATCGGCGCACTTGGCGGCGATTTCGTCTTCGCCCTGCGGGACCACATCCACTGGCAGCAGGTAGTTGCGCCCGCGCGCCTGGATGCCGTGGCCGGCGTAGAAGAGCACGCGCACCGGGGCGTTGGCGCCGCGCATGGAAAAGTCGCGCAGCGACTCGATCAGCTCCGGCAGTGCCGTGTTCTGGCGCAGCGTGACCTCGTAGTTCAGCGCCTTCAATGCGCCGGCCACGGCCTGGGCGTCGCCCACCGGGTTCTTCAGCGGCGCCGACCTGTAGGCGCCGTTGCCAATGACCAGGGCCATCGGCGGGCCCGACGCCGCCGGGCTGCGCGCCGGCCGCGCCAGCCCCGGGGCCAGCGCCAGGGCGGTGGCGGCACCCAGCATGCGGCGGCGGCGCCAGGTGATGTCGTCCAACGAGGGCAGGGCGGCCATGGTGACTACTCCCGCGGCGGCAGGCCCGGGGCCAGGCTGACGGCCTGCACGATGGGGTTGGCGCGCAGTTGCTCTGCCGCGGCGTCTTCCTTGCCGTCGGGCACCACCACGTAGTAGTCGCCCAACTGACCCGGGCCGCCGGCCAGGCGACCCTGCACCGACATCAGCAGCATGCGGATGTCGGATTCCTTCGCATCGGGCGCGAAGTTCAGCTTCAGCATCGGGCGCTCTTCGACTTCGATGGCCCGCACGGCGCGGATCTCGCTGGCGGCTTCTTTCTGTTCGTTCATCAGGTGAAGGATGAAACCACCCTGCAGCGCCACCAGCGCCAGCCCGGCCAGCGCCACGCCCGGGCGCAGGCCCAGCCAGGCGGTCAGGCGTTCGGCCCAGCCGCCGCCGGCCGCCTGCTTGTCGGCCCGGATGCGCGACATCGCCTGGTCCAGGCCGATGCTGTCGCTGACCGCGGGCGCGGCCTCCTGCATGCGCTCGCGCAGCGAGCGGTGCCAGGCCAGTTGGGCCCGGGCCAATGGGTCGACGGCCAGTTGTTCGTCCACCCAGGCGCGGTCGGCGGCGCTGATGCGCCCGTTGGCGTACCAGGGCAGCAGGTCCTGCAGGCGTTCATTCATGCACGCTCTCCCGCGCTGTCATCGCCCTCGCGAGACAGCATCAATTTCAGGCAGTTCTTCATCTTCAACCGGGCATGGAACAGGCGCGTCTTCACGGTGTTCTCGGGCACGCCCTGCACACCGGCCACGTCGGCCAGCGACAGGTCTTCGAAGTACACCAGGTGCATGCACTCGCGGTGTTCGTCGGACAGCCGGCCCAGGCAGTGCTGCACCCCGGCGGCGCGCTGGCGGTCGGCCAGTTCGGCGAAAGCGTCGGGGGCGTCGGAGGCCAGGCTGTCGGCCACGTCGTCCAGGTCGTCGTGCAGTTCGTCGGGGCGGCGTGCGCGGTAGGCCATCAGGGCCTTGTTGCGGCCAATGCCGATGAGCCAGGTGAGGAATTGCGAGTCGCCGCGAAAGCGCGCCGGGGCCCGCCAGATTTCCATCATCGTGTCCACCAGGATTTCCTCCGCCCGCGCGGGGTCGCCCACCATGTTCAGCAGGTAGGCAAAGACCCGCCGGCTGAACGCCTTGTACAACTCGCGGAAGGCGGCTTCGTCCTGTCGCCCCACGCGTTCCAACAACTGTTTGATGCGTTCGCTGTCCATGTGAAGGGCGTGTGCTCTGGCGTGAAATGAATATAGCCCACGCCTTTGCAGCACCCGCCCACCGTGCTGGACTGCGCCTGACCCCCCTGGGTTGCGCAGGGTGAAAGATTGGTTCAAACCCATTCGCATCGATCCGGGCCGGCGACTGCCGCTGTCAACCCGCGCCCTCACACCGCCACCCGGGCCTGCACCGCCGGGGACAGGAAGTCGCGCCCCACCAGCGCGCGCACGTACAGGTAGCGGCTGCGCAGGCTGTCGCTTAAGCCGTCCAGGTCCACCTGGCCGCGGGCGTCGCAGGGGAAGGCATAGCCGCGGCCCTCGGTGGCCAGCGAACTGAAACGGAGTTCGAAGTGGCCGCAGGGCCATTCGGACTCGGACGGGCAGGTGGCAGTGCTCATGGTGGCCTCGCGACGGGTTTGGCATGCCTTTGGGTTGCCTTGCGCTGGCCGCGGGTTCATGGGCCCCGGCCCTGGGTTCGTGCGGCAAGTCACACCCGACGCCCCCGATTCGCCGGGTGGGGGCAGCCGCCATTGCGGCTGGTCCCGACTCGTCACGCGACGCGGCCCGCATCAGACTGTCATCGCCGGTCCGCCTGCCGGGCCGCCGCACCACATCCAAGAAGGGGCCCGCCATGTTCTACCTGTCCAACACCACGACCTTTGTCTGGAGCGTGCTGATGCCTGAGTGGGAATGGCAGGCCGACCCCACGCCCCCGGAAAGCTTTCAGGACGTGCTGGACACCCTGATGGATGCGGTGGCGCAGGCCAGCGAGGAGGCCCCGACCGACGACGCGCCCGGTGCCGATGCCACCGAGGCCGGACCGGGTCTGCCAGGGGGCAGCAGCCTGTTGCAGGCCGTGGCGCTGGCGTTGGCCTCGCTGCCGCAGGAAGAGTCGCAGGCCCATGCGGATGGCGCCGAGCCACTGCCAGCCGCCCCGGCGGCCCCAGCGGCGCTGCCAGCCCCGCCTCCGCCGCCCGCGATGGTTGTGCCCCCACCGGCCGTGGCCAAACCCGTGCCCAAGGCAGTGGCGCCTGCCGCCACGCCTGCGCCGGCATCGGGCCACTGGGTGCAGTCGGGCTGGCGTGAAGCCATTGCCTACAACCTGTACCGCAGCCCCATCGCAGAACGGGCCGCCGAACAGGCCACGCGCGAAGACCAGGAGCAGGTGATGGCTTCAGCGCGCCGGCGACGCAAACCGGACTGCGGCCAACCCTAGCTGGGGCCGATGGCAACTGGGCAGCGTCCCAGCGGCTGCCTAGAGTGGGTGAGATCGCCCCCGTCTTCTGTTGGCCCGCCCGTCTGCCATGTCGCCCTCGAAATCCAGTCCCGCGCCCGATGGCGTGCCCTGCGGCCAAGCCGGACGGCTGACGCTTCGCCGCTTCCGGCCCGAGGATGCCGGCGATGTGGCGGCCCTGCACACACTGCCCGAGGTGCGGGCCCACTTGAGCGACGACCACCCGTTGCAGGAACTGGCGGTGGCCCAATTGATGGTCCAGCGCCTGCTGGATTTCTACCCCAGGCAACCGGGCCTGGGCATCTGGCACGCCAGCGATGCGGCCGGCTTCGTCGGCTGGTTCAGCCTGATGCCGCTGGCCGAGCGCGCCGGCGCCATCGACCTGGGCAGCCGGCTGCACCCCCGGGCCTGGGGCAGCGGCATCGCGCTGGACGGCGGCGAATGCCTGCTGGCCCACGCCTTCCACACCCTGGGCGCTGCGCAGGTGTGGGGCGCCTGTGCGCCCGCCAACCGAGGCGCACGCCTGTGCCTGCACGCGCTGGGCTTCAGCGCCGAGGGCATCCACACCTACGACCGCCACCCGGCCCTGCACCACCGCCTGAGCGCGGCGCATTGGCAACACTGGTCGCGCACGCCGCGGCGTGAACGGCTGCGCCATGCGGTGGCGTGCACCCGCGACGCCCACGCTTGCCACTGAGCCCCGCCTTTCCACACCAACCGCCACGAGGACCTGCGATGCCATCCACCACGCACGAACCGGCCACCCCCCGCGCACCGGAAGCGGCCGAGCCCCCCGCCTGGCAAGGCCACTGGGGTGCGCAGATCGCTGACGCGATGACACGCTGCTTGAGCGTTCACCCCGCTGCCGTCGCTGACCATTCGCGCGAGGACGCTTCGCCGCTGGTGAACGGTGAAGCCCTCTGCCGCCTGCCGAGTCGCGCTGCGTCCACCGCGCCCGCGCGGCTGGCAGCCCTGCAATCGCCGCCGGGCGCCGGCCGCCTACAGGCGCAGCAGCTGTACGAGCGCTGCCTGGCGCACTACCGCCAGAACCTGCTGGCGGCGCTGGGCGCAGACCTGACTTCTGGCGACGACCTGGTGGGCGCCGCAGCCTGTTTCCTGGCCGCTTGCGCGCAGGCGCTTGAAGGCCATGCGGTCACCCCGGAGCGCTGGCAGGCCCTTCGCCAGTGGCTGTGCGAATGGGCCCCACCCATGGACCTGGGGAATGCCGACGTGCTGGCGTCGCAGCAAGAGGCCTTCGAGCGCCTGGCCACCCTGGCGGCGGCACTAGGCGAATGGTCGGTGCAGGCGCAGCGCCAGGGCCCGGTGGCGGTGGCCGGTGCGCGGCTGATGGCCCGCCGCTGGCTGGCGCAGGAACTGGGCATCGATGCCGACGCGCTGCTGCGGGCCCTGCATTGGCAGGGCCTGGTGGCTGCGGACAACCCTAGCTGGGGCGGTGCCGCACTGCCGAAGCACCGAACTGGGCAAAGGGGCGGGCATCGCCTGAAATAGAACCGTCAGCGATGACCTTGCCGCAGCGGTGAAGGTGCAAAGCAGGCGAATCGATCCGGTGGCAGCACCGGGACAAACGTCAACGCAGTAGCCGCCCGGCAAAGTGCCTGGCGGGCAACCAAGGAGAGAGATCATGGGTTCAGCAATCAACGGCCTGATCGGTGGCGGCGGTGGCGGCCTCCTGAGCAGCATCGGCGGCATCGTCGGCGGCATCTTCGGCGGCCCCATCGGGGCGGCCATCGGACAGGCCCTGGGCGGCCTGCTGCAGGACGCGATCGGCAACGCCACCAATGGCGCCGTCGACCAACTGCAGAAGGAACACGGCATGCCCAAGTTCCTGGCCGACGAGATCAAGAGCAAGGTGTCCGAAGTCCTCGACGGCCTGAAGGAGCCCAGCAGCGACGAAGCGCGCGGCGCCGCCCAGGACAACTTCGGCGACGAACTGAAGCAGTTCGAGAAGAAGTTCCAGGAAGACCTGGTGAAGTCGGTGCTGAAGGAACTCGGCGGCGACGACGGCAAGGAAGCCCGCAACCGCGGCAAGGGTGGCAAGTCCGGCGGCTCCACCGGGTCCGCCTCGGGCGCGGGCGGCTGGCTGCAGGCCATTGCCAAGGCCATGGGCCAGGCGCTGGGTGACAAGGCGGCCCACATGGTGGGTCTGTCGAACAAGATGTCAGATCTCAGCGCCAAGCAGACCGCCGGTGCCGATGCGGCCAAGGGCATGAAGGCCGGCAGCGACGAGGCCAAGGCCCAGGAAGCCGAGAACCAGAAGAACGCCCGCGAGTTCAACATGACGATGACCGAATTCCAGGCCACCAGCCAGGAATACAGCACGCTGAACAACGTGTTCTCCACCGCCATCAAGGGCCTGGGCGAATCGCTGTCCTCCATGGCACGCAAGCAGTGACAGGCACAGCCGGGAGGCGCTATGCCTCCCGGCCAGCGGCACACCTGCCTGTCAAGGTGTGCCCGATCCGGGCCGCGAAGCAGCGCTTTGCGGCCCGTTTTTCGTTTCAAAGCGGGACGGGCGTTACCTTGCCGGCGCCCGGCAGTCTGGTCAAATGTCCGGGTCGTTTGGCGCGGCACTTGGAGGATTTACATGGCGCATCCTTTCGTTGTTGGCGGCCGTCGAGCCCTGGCGCTGGCACTGCTGTGCCTGGTGGGGGCCTGTGGCGGCGGTGGTGGATCTTCATCGCCTGACCCTAACGGCAATGCCGGTGGGACCGATCAGCAACCCGCCAACAACACCTTGTCCGGGCACCTGCTGTACAGCACCAGCGTGCCCACCGACCAGACCTACCTGGGCTCGGCCGATGCCAGCAGCATTGAAATTGCGGTGACCTCGGACCCCGACCCGGTGGCCTGGCCCGACGCCAGCCAGTACCTGGAATACACCCTCGGAGGTGCCGGCACGGACCAGATCAATGTCTTCAACTCGGCCAACCGGCAGCTGCTCTACCAGGTCCAGGTGCCCAGCTTTTGCGGCCGGCTGAGGGCGTCGCCGGTCAGCAAGACCCAGGTCCTGGGGCAGTGCTTCCAGAGCCTGCTGTCCAACCAGGGCATCCTGGTGGTCATCGACCTGGCGGGGTCCAGTCTGGTCCATTCGGAGCCGGACCAACCCAAGCGCTACAAGTACCGCTGGCTGCCCGACGGCACCGTGCTGCGGGTGCACGATGAAACCGGTGCAATCGCCAAGGCGACGGTGGGTGGTGCGTGGCAGACCCTGGGTCAGCTCAGCGTGCCCAGCAACCGGCGCGTCCAGGCACTGGAAGTGAACGTCCAGGGCACCCGCCTGGCCATGACGTTCCGCGAGTACAGCGACTTCGCCAATGAAACCCCTTCGACGGTGGCCGACCTCTGGGTTGCCAACCTGAACGGCAGCGCCCAGGAGCGGGTCACTTCGAATGGCAATGTGTATGCCGTTCAATGGTCGCCCGACGGGTCCAAGCTGGCCTTCAACGTCGATACCTCATCGTGCGGAGACGCCAGCGCTTGCGGTGGCACGTCCTCGTGGTGGGTTGCCGCGTCTTCGGCGCGCAACCTCCAGAGCCTGGTGGCCGGCGTGGCGCACGCCAGTGCCGCCCAATTGCAAAGGCGGTTCCCCAGCGGCAACGTCACGCCTTTGGTGGGCACCGACCTGATGGCCTGGTTGCCGTGACCGCCCGCGAGCCCCGTCCGATGCTGCAGGCGCGCCGCGTCCCCAGCCGGTGGCCCCGCCAGGTCGTGGTGGGGCTGCTGGCATTGGCATTCGCCACCGCAGGCCTGGCCGGATCCGGCCTGCCGGGCCAGTTGTGGTACCTCCGCCTGGCGGGCGACGAGACCTTGGTCGCGCCGGCAGACGGCCGGCAGGCCGAGCGCGTTCTGGCCCGCGATTCCCGCCCTGTGCCCTGGCCCGACGGCAGCCAGTACCTGGAGTACCGGCGCAGCGGTGGCGCTGTCGACCAGGTGCTGGTCAAGGACACCCGCAGCGGGCGCGTCTTGCACAGCGCCGACCTGCCGGGGCTGTGCGTGCAGTTCCAGCCTTCGCCACTGAGCAAGTCGATCGTCATGGCGCAGTGCTACCGGCGCTTGCTGGACAACAAGGGCATCTTCGTCGTGGTGGACCTGGCGGCACAGCGGCTGCTGCATTCCGAGCCCGACCAGCCGCGCCGCCACCGCTACCGCTGGCTGCCCGATGGCCGCTGGCTGCGATCGCATGACGAGACCGGCCGGCTGTCGGTGCGCGCCAGCGACGGCGCCTGGCAGCCGCTGGGCCAGTTGCGCCTGCCGCCCGGCACACGCACGCGCGACATCCGGGTCAGCCCGAACGGCGACCGGCTGGCCTTCATCGTCGGGGAGTTCGAGGACTACGAGAGCGAAAAGCCCAAGGCGCGCGCCCACCTCTGGACGGCGCGCCTGGACGGCAGCCAGCAGGTCCGGGTGATCGCGGACAACGCCACCTTCGACGTCAGGTGGTCTCCCGACGGCCGAGCGCTGGCCTTCAACGTGGACACCAGCCACTGCGACTTTGGCGACAACTGCCACGGCAACAGCGGCTGGTGGACCGTGGACGCCGAGGAACACGGCATCGCCCCCGTGGTGGCGGACGCCAGGCATGCCAAAGCCACCCCGCTGATGCGGCGATTTCCCAGCGGCAACAGCGCGCCGCTGCGGGGCGTGGACCTGTTGGCCTGGACCCGTTGAAACCCTGGCAGGGCTGAACCGCTGCGAGGCGCCCCGGCCCCTGCGGGCCCCCCCGTTGGGAGCAGCCGCAATGGTGCCCGGCCCCCAGCTTCGATAAGCTTTGAACCAAATTCCAAGCTTGGGACAGCACCATGAACACCATCTCCCACTTCGGCGCCCTGGACGCGCTGGCCCGGCTGCAGCCCGCCGTGGCCGCGCCCGCCAGTTCTGCCTCTGGCGCGGCGGCGTCGCGCCAATGGTTCGACGCCGGCCATGCCAGCGACACGCTGGTGGGCGAGGTGGAAGCCGGCGCGCATGGCTTGGGGGTGTGCCAGCACGCCGAACGCATCCTGGGCCTGTTGATGAACGACGACCCGCACGGCGCGCTGCGCTGAGCCCGGTTCCCATGTCCGCCACCCTGCACCCCGACCCCGACTGGCGAGGCGCCGCCCGCGCCCTGGTGTCCGGCTGCCTGGACCTGCCCGACGACGACGACCGCGTGGCCCTGATGGAAGCCGTCTGCCGCGGCCTGGGCGACGAGCTGTACCCGGCCTTCCTGCGCGTGCTGTTTGAGGTGGGACGCTATGGCGACCACGCGGCGCGCGCCGCGGTGGCGCGCGCCCTGGTGCAGGCCCTGCGCACCGGGCGGCTGCCCAACGGCCGCCGTGCGGCCTGGGGTTCGGCCAGCGGC
This sequence comes from Burkholderiales bacterium JOSHI_001, assembly GCA_000244995.1. Taxonomy (NCBI): domain Bacteria; kingdom Pseudomonadati; phylum Pseudomonadota; class Betaproteobacteria; order Burkholderiales; species Burkholderiales bacterium JOSHI_001. The sequence continues at coordinate 2,887,526 of CM001438.1, forward strand.
AGTTCATCGCGTGGCCGCAGCCTGGGGCCGCTGGAGTACCTGTGTGCCTGGGCGGCTCAGGCCGAGGGCGATGCGGCCCTGCCGCACAACCTGTTCGAGAACGCCGCGCAGTCGGTGATGTCGCTGGTGGCCGCCAGCGATGAAGCGCGCCAGCTTTACTGCGAGAAGCTGCTGGCCGAAGCCCAGGATTCGCTGGAAGGCGCGCTCACCCGCAGCACCCGCCACGCCATGGCCGAACTGGCCCGGGCCTGGGCCGATCGGGGCGACCCGGCGCACGCCAGCTCGCGTTTCGTGGGCGCCCTGCCGCAAGGCAGCAGCAGCCTGGCGGCGATGTCTTCGCGGTGGCGCCAGCCGGTGCCCGCGGGCGCTTGAGGCCTCAGCCGCTCGCCGGCAGGGCGCTGGCGCTCCCCAGCAGGCTTCGGCCCACGGCTTCGGCCAATTCAATCCCGTCCACCGCCGCGGACATGATGCCGCCGGCATAACCCGCGCCTTCACCACCCGGGTACAGGCCTTCGACGTTCAGGCTCTGGTGGTCCTTGCCGCGGGGAATGCGCAAGGGCGACGAAGTGCGCGTTTCCACGCCGGTGAGCACCGCATCGGCCATGGAAAAGCCGGGGATCTGGCGCTCAAAGGCGGGCAGCGCTTCACGGATGGCCGCCAGCACACAGGGCGGCAGGCTTTCGCGGCCGGGCTCGGCCAGGTCTGTGAGTTGCACACCTGGCTTGTAGGAGGGCAGCACGCTGCCGAATTCGCGTGCCACCTGGGCGCCATGGCGGCCGGCCACGAAGTCGCCCACCAACTGGCCCGGGGCCTGGTAGGCGCCGCCGCCCAGCTCGAAGGCGCGGCTTTCCCAGAAGCGCTGAAAGGCGATGCCGTCCAGCGGCGACACGGTGCCGCCGGACCGCCCGTCCTGGCGGTAGTCCTGGGGGTCGATGCCCACCACGATGCCGGCGTTGGCGTTGCGCTCGTTGCGCGAATACTGGCTCATGCCATTGGTGACCACGCGTCCGGCCTCGGACGTGGCCGCCACCACCGTGCCACCGGGGCACATGCAGAAGCTGTAGACACTGCGGCCATTGCCGGCGTGGTGCACCAGCTTGTAATCGGCCGCGCCCAGCAACGGATGGCCGGCAAAGCCGCCGAAGCGGGCACGGTCCACCAGGCTTTGCGGGTGTTCGATGCGAAAGCCCACCGAGAAGGGCTTGGCCTGCATCGCCACGCCACGTTCGTGCAGCATGGCAAAGGTGTCTCGCGCGCTGTGGCCCACGGCCAGCACCAGGTGGCGGGTGACCAGTTCGCTGCCATCGGCCAGCTTCAACCCCAGCAGGCGAAAGCCGCGCGGGCCGGGTTCCAGCAGCAGGTCGGCCACGCGCTGGTTGAAGCGCACCTCGCCGCCCAGGGCTTCGATGTCCGCACGCATCTTCTCCACCATGCCCACCAGGCGGAAGGTGCCGATGTGCGGCTTGGCGATGTAGAGAATTTCCTCCGGTGCGCCGGCCTTGACGAATTCGTCCAGCACCTTGCGCGTCAGCCAACGCGGGTCGCTGATCTGGCTGTAGAGCTTGCCGTCGGAAAAGGTGCCAGCACCGCCTTCACCGAATTGCACGTTGGACTCCGGCGTCAGCACGCCCTGGCGCCACAGCGCCCAGGTGTCCTTGGTGCGTTCGCGCACCGGCTTGCCACGTTCCAGCACGATGGGCCTGAGGCCCATCTGCGCCAGCACCAGCGCGGCCAGCAGGCCGCAGGGGCCGAAGCCGACCACCACCGGGCGTTCGGCCTCGGGTGCACGGAAATCAGCCGGCGCCTGCGCCACCAGGTGGTAGTTGGTGTCGGGGGTGGGGCGGATGTGCGGGTCGCCGGCCAGGCGGGCCAGGACCTCGCCCTCTTGAGCCAGCTGACAGTCCAGCGTGTAGCTCAGCACGATCGCACGCTTCTTGCGCGCGTCGTAGCTGCGCTTGAACACCTTCAGGTCCTGCAGTGCGGTGTCCGCCACGCCCAGCTTGCGCAGCACGGCCTTGCGCAGATCCTCTGGCGAGTGGTCCAGCGGCAGGCGCAGTTCGGTGATCCTGAGCATGGCGTTTTGGCCGTGGCGGCCCGGGGCTGAGCGGGGAATCAGGGTTCAAAACGACAACGGCGCCAAGATGGCGCCGCTTCGCGGGGTGGCGGCAGCACGCAGGGGCTGCCGCGACGCTGGCCGGTCAGATCAGGAACCGCCTTTGCCGGCGCGCTTGCCAGGGTTCTTCTTGCTGCGCGTGTGGGCGCCGCGTTCCTTGCTGATTTTCTGGCCCTTGCCGGTGGTGAGGGTCACGCCCTTGGGCGGCGTGGGGCGCGGCGTGGCGCGCTTGTCGGCTTCGGTGATGATCTTGTTGCCCATGAAAAGGCTCCGGTCGGTGTGATGGGTAAGGAAGGCCGAGTCGGGAGCCGCATGGGAACACCCGTTGCCCGGCCGAAAAACCATTGATTTTACACACAGTTGGCGCAGCCTCGGCCTGAGAGCGCGTGGCGCCATGCGTCACTGCCATAGACCGATGTGCCCCCTGGCCCCAGCAGAATGCAGGGCATGGTTGATGACAAGCCCACAGGCCTGCTGGTCCTGCACGGAAACCGGCTGGAACTGCTGGCCGAAGCCGTGTTCAGCTGGCTGGCGGCGAACCCGCTGGCGCCGCTGGAGCAGGAGACCTTCCTGGTCCAGAGCAATGGCATGGCCGAGTGGCTGAAGATGGAACTGGCCAGCGCGCTGGGCGTGTGCGCGGCCACGTCGGTTGAACTGCCCGCGCGCTTCGTCTGGCGCGCCTACCGCGCCGTGCTGGGGCGCGGCGCGGTGCCCGTCACGTCGCCGCTGGACAAGCTGCCCCTGACCTGGCGGCTGATGAAAGGGCTTCCCACCCTGGCCGCTCAGCCGGGCTTCGCACCGGTGGCGGGCTTTCTGGGCCCGGGCGACGCCGCCCGCCGTTTGCAGCTGGCGCAGCGCCTGGCCGACCAGTTCGACCAGTACCAGGTCTATCGCAGCGACTGGCTTGCGGACTGGGGCCAGGGCCAGGATGTGCTCAGGCCCGGTGCGCAGGCAGGGGGCGGCCACGGGCTTCCCGTGCCTGCTGACCAAGGCTGGCAGCCGGCGCTGTGGCGGGCGCTGCAGGCCGGGCTGACCCCGGCAGAGCAGGGCGCTTCACGCGCCGCCTTGCACCAGCGCTTTCTGCACGCGCTGCAGGCGCCGGCCCCCAGGCAGGGAAAGGCCTTTGCGGACCTGCCGCGGCGCGTGGTGCTCTTCGGCACCACCCACATGCCGCACCAGACCCTGCAGGCCATTGCCGCCCTGGCTGCGCACTGCCAGGTGCTGATGGCCGTGCCCAACCCCTGCCGCTACCACTGGGCCGACATCATCGACGGCCGGGAGCTGATGCGCATAGAACGCCGCCGCCACGCGCTGCGCGGTGACCGCGACCTGTCGGCCGTGCCCCTGCAGGACATGCACGCCCATGGCCACCCCTTGCTGGCCGCGTGGGGGCCTCAGTGCCGCGACTTCGTGCGCCAGCTCGACGCCTTCGACGACGCCCAGGCGGCGCGCCAGCGCTTCCAGTTGCCCCGGGTGGATCTGTTCGACAACGCGCCTGGCCAGACCCTGCTGCAGCAGGTGCAGGCCGCCGTGCGGGACCTGCTGCCGCTGGCCGAGCACGCGAAACAGGCGGTGCCGGCCACGGACCGTTCCATCGTCTTCCATGTGGCGCACAGCGCCCAGCGCGAGGTGGAGATCCTGCATGACCAGCTGCTGGAACTGCTGGCCCGCCCGCCCGCCGGGCAGGCGCTGGCGCCGCGTGACATCGTCGTCATGGTGCCCGACATCGACCGCTTCGCGCCGGCCATCCGTTCGGTCTTCGGCCAGCACCCGCGCTGGGACCCGCGGCACATCCCCTGGGGCATCGCGGACCAAAAACTGCGCGGGCAGCAGCCGCTGCTGGTGGCGCTGGACATGCTGTTGCGCGCGCCGCACCAGCGCTTTGGCGCCAGCCAGGTGCGCGACCTGCTGGACGTGCCCGCCATCGCCGCGCGCTTCGGCATGGCGCCGGAGGACCTGACCCAGCTGGTGCCATGGATCGAAGGCGCGGGCGTGCGCTGGGGCCTGAACGCGGCCCAGCGCGACAGCCTGGGCCTGGGGGCCGGCGGCGACCAGAACACCTGGGCCTTCGGCCTGCGCCGCATGCTGCTGGGCTATGCGACGGGCGAATTGGCAGCGGCCGAGGGCTATGGCGGCATCGAGCCCTACACCGAAGTGGCCGGTCTGGCCGCCGGCCTGGCCGGGGCCCTGGCCGACCTGCTGCGGGTGCTGACCGAGTGGTGGACCGACACCCAGGCCATGCGCACGCCCGGGGCCTGGGCGGACAGGCTGCGCCGCCTGACCGCCGACTTGTTCCAGCCCGGCGACGACAACGAACGCGCCCAGTTGGCCGCGCTGGGGGACGCGCTGTCCGACTGGCTGCAGGCCTGCGATGCGGCCGGCTTCGACGACACACTGGACCTGGCCGTGGTGCGTGAAGCCTGGCTGGGCACAGTGGACCAGCCCCAAGTGTCGCGACGCTTCAAGGCCGGCGGCGTGACCTTCTGCACCTTGCTGCCTATGCGCGCGATACCGTTCGAGGTGGTGTGCCTGCTGGGCATGAACGATGGCGACTACCCGCGGCGCGGCAGCCGTATCGACTTCGACCTGATGGCGCTGCCGGGCCAGGCCCGCCCGGGCGACCGTTCGCGGCGCGACGACGACCGTCAGCTCATGCTGGATGCTTTGCTCTCGGCGCGCCAGGTGCTGTACATCAGCTGGGCCGGCCGCAGCCAGCGCGACAACCAGGTGCAGCCGCCTTCGGTGCTGGTGTCACAACTTCGCGACTACCTGGATGCCGGCTGGCGCCCGGGCGTGGCGGCCCAGCGCACCACCGAGCACCCGCTGCAGCCCTTCAGCCGCCGCTATTTCGAGCCCGCAGCGGCGGGCGACCCGGCGCCGCTGTTCACCCATGCGACCGAGTGGCGGGCCGCGCATGCCGAAACCGAGGTGCCGGCACCGGAAGCCGCCACCGCACCGCGGGACGCTGAGGACAGCGCCAGCGCCATCACGGTGCAGGGGCTCACGGCCTTTCTGCGCAACCCGGTCAAGGCCTTCTTTCGCCACCGCCTGCAGGTGAGCTTCGACGACCTGGAAGGGTCTGGCGAGGACGACGAGACCTTCGCCGGTCAGGGGCTGGAGCGCTGGGACTGGGTGAACGAGGTGCTGCAGGCCTGCCAACGGGCCTTCGGGATGCCAGACGCCGCCAGCACGACACCGGACGGTGTTGAAGCGGTGGTGCAGCAACAGGTGGCCCGCCTGCAAAGGGCGGGTCGCCTGCCGATGGCCGGGCCTGGTCGCGTGGCGCAAACAGCGCTGCGGCACTCGCTGTTGCCCATGGTGGCAGCCTGGTGCGCGGCCCGGTCCCAGCATGCCCAGGCGCGCGACAAGCTGCCCCTGCGCCTGGTGCACCCGCAGGACGAGGGCCTGGTCTTCGACGACTGGCTGGTGGGCCTGCGCGCCGCCGGCCCCGGCGCGGTGCCGGTCTGGATCGAGCTGCAGGCCAGCAAGCTGGCCGACGCCGGGGGCAAGAATTCCGGCCCGGTGCTGCGGCAGCACACGCTGTTGGCGGCCTGGGTGCGTTGCCTGGCCAGCGCCGCCTGCGGCTTGCCAAGCGCAGGCATCGTCATCGGTGAAGGCGCCTGGGTGCGGGTCACGCCCCCTGAACCGGAAGAAGCGCTGCCGCTGCTGCTGGACCTGATGCGCGCCTGGCGCGAAGGTGTGCAGGGCGATGCACCGCTGCCCACCGCAGCCAGGACCGGTTTGGCCTGGCTCACCGAGCCGGGCAATGCCCACCAGGCCTACGACGGCCGCTACAACAGCCGGGGGCCTGGCGAAGGCAAGGAAGCCTGCCTGGCGCGCCTGTTTCCCAGCTTCGCCAGCCTGGCGGCCCAACCGCAATTCGATGCCACCAGCCGGCGCCTGTATGGACCCTATCGGCAGTGGTTGACGGACCACGCCTCGCTGCAGTTGCTCGGCCCCGAACCGGTGCTGCAGGGGACGGACGATGACTGAACTGCTGAACCCCTTGACCCTGCCGCTGCGGGGCAGCCGCCTCATCGAAGCCAGTGCCGGCACCGGCAAGACCTGGACGATCGCGGCGCTGTACCTGCGCCTGGTGCTGGGCCATGGCAGCCTGCCGCGCCTGCCGGGCGAGATCCTGGTGATGACCTTCACCAAGGCCGCCACGCGTGAACTCTCCGACCGCATCCGCCGCCGCCTGGTGGAGGCGGCGGCGCACTTCCGCGGTGAGGCCAACTTGAATGATGACGCCTTCCTGCAGGAACTGCGGGCCGGCTTTCCCGACGGCCCCGAGCGCCAGCAGGCCGCGTGGCGGCTGGCCATGGCCGCCGAGGCCATGGACGATGCCGCGGTGCACACCATCGACGCCTGGTGCCAGCGCATGCTGCGCGAACACGCCTTCGACAGCGGCTGCCTGTTCGACGAGGAACTGCAGGCGCAGGAAGCCGCCCTGCGGGCCGAAGCCGCGCGCGACTATTGGCGCCAGCAGGTCTACCCGCTGGGCGACGACGCGCTGCCGGCCGTGCTGGCGCGGTGGAAGGACCTGGCCGCGCTGGAAAAGGACGTGCGGGACCTGATCGACAAGACGCTGCCTGCGGGCGCGGGGCAGGGCAGCCTGGGGGACGTGGCGGCACGCGCACGGCAACGCCTGGCCACCCTGAAGCTGGGCTGGGCCGAACGCGCGAACGAGATGCGGGCTTGGCTGAACGCCCAATGGCAGAGCAAGACATGCGCGATCGACAAGAAGAAGCTCGGTGAATTCCATGGCGGCAAGTGGCTGCAGGCGCTGCAGGACTGGGCCCTGGACCCCGCGGCAGACCACCCGAAGCTGGGTGTCGGCAGCGAACGGCTGACGCGCCAGGGGGTGCTGAACTCCCTCAAGCCTGGCATGACGGTCGAAGCGCCTGATGTGTTCTCCGCCTTTGGCGACTTGATGGCCGCGCTGGACGGACTGCCCCCGCTGTCCTCCGAGATGCGCCTTCACGCCGCGGCCTGTGTGCTGCACCGCATGCAGCAACTCAAGACCCGCGCCGGCACCTTCGGTTTTGCCGACATGCTGAACCGCCTGGACAGGGCGCTGGACCCGGCGCTGCAGGGCGCCCCGGCGCAGCGCCTGCGCGAGCGCATCCTGGCGCAGTACCCGGTGGCCTTGATCGACGAGTTCCAGGACACCTCCCCCCTGCAGTTGCGCATCTTCGACCGGCTTTACCGGATCGCGGAGGACGAGCCTTCGCGCGCGCTGCTGCTCATCGGCGATCCCAAGCAGGCGATCTACCAGTTCCGCGGCGCCGACATCTACAGCTACCTGTGGGCCCGCCGCGCCACCCAGGGCCGCCACCATGTGCTGGACACCAACCACCGGTCAACCCAGGCCCTGGTGGGCGCGGTGAACGCCCTGTTCCTGGCGGCCGACCGGCGGCCCGGCGAAGGCGCCTTCCTGTTCCGGCAACCCGGCGCGGCGTCGGACCTGCCCTTTTTCGAGGTGAAGGCACAAGGCCGGCCGGAAAGGCTGGTGGGGGCCCAAGGCGCGCTGGCGCCGCTGACCCTGGTGGTGGACGAGACGCTGCGCAACAAGGACGACAGCCGCAGCCTGTTTGCCGCCTTGTGCGCCGAGCGCATCGTCAGCCTGTTGAACGACCCACAGGCCGGTTTCGAGGAAGCCGGCCGCCCATTCAGGCGCCTGCAGCCGGCCGACATGGCCGTGCTGGTGCGCAGCGGCAAGGAGGCCGACGCGGTGCGCCACGAAATGCGCCGGCGCGGCCTGGCGTCGGTGTACCTGTCGGACAAGGACACGGTGTTCCAGTCGTCCGAAGCGGCCGACCTGCTGCGCCTGCTGCAGGCCGTGGCCGCGCCGCGCGACATGCGCCTGGCGCGCGCCGCGTTGGCCACGGCCTTGCTGGGATTCACGCTGCCGGAACTGGTGGCCCTGGCCAGCGATGACGCCGCCTTCGACCGCCAGTGCGAAAGCTTGCAGCAGTTGAACCAGGTCTGGAAGGGGCAGGGCGTGCTGGCCATGGTGCGCCAGGCGCTGCACGCCTTCGGGCTGCCGGCGCGCTGGCTGTCCACCCAGGCCCCGACCGCCGACGGCGAGCGTCGCCTGACCAATGTGCTGCACCTGGCCGAACTGCTGCAGGCGGCCAGTGCGCAGGCCGAAGGCGAACAGGCCCTGGTGCGCTGGCTGCTGCAGCAACGGGCCGAAGCCGAAAGCGGCCTGGGCGGGGGCGACGACCTGGTGCTGCGGCTGGAAAGTGACGCCGACCTGGTGAAGGTGGTCACCGTGCACAAGTCCAAGGGGCTGGAATACCCCTTGGTGTTCCTGCCCTTCCCGGCGCATTTCCGCGAGGTGCTCGGCAACGGTGAAAGTGCGAAGGACAAGGTCTTGCTGCTGCCTGCGGCCCAGGACGCAGGCGGCGAACGCCAGTTGGTGCTGGCCCCATCGAAAGAACAGATCGCGCTGGAAGACAAGGAGCAGCAGCGCGAAAACCTGCGCCTGCTGTATGTGGCGCTCACCCGGGCCCGCCATGCGCTGTGGGTCGGTCTGTCGGGTCTGCAGGTCGGCACGGCCCATCACTACCTCTGGCACCGCAGCGCCATCGGCTACCTGCTGTCGGGTGCCGACACGAAAGCGCCCGAACAACGCCTGCAAGACATCCAGGCCCTGGCCGCGGCCGCTGCCGGCGTGGCGCTGGAACACCTGCCCGTGGCCGAAGGCCTGCCGCTGCCCCCAGCCACGCGGCTGCAGCCGCGCGGGGAAGCCCCGCCGCTGGCGTCACCACCGGCCTACACGGCGAGCTTCCAGCGCAACTGGTCGGTCAGCAGCTACTCGGCCCTGGTGCGCGACGCCACCTGGGGCGGCGCGGGCTCGGGCGCCCTGCCGGCGCGCGTGGTGCGCGACGACGAACCCGACGCGGCCGATGACCCGGCGCCGCCGCCGCGGCCCGCCCACCAGCCTTGGCACCGTTTTCCGCGCGGCGCGCTGGCGGGCAATTTCCTGCACGACCAGCTGGAGTGGCTGGCCGGGGAGCACTTCGCGCTGGACACGTCGGCCGAGTTGCAGCAGCGCCTGCTGCGCCGCTGTGACCGACAAGGCTGGGGCCACCGTGGCGACGATGTGCTGGCCTGGCTGCGCCGGGTGTGCAGCACGCCGCTGCCGGTGCTGGGTGTGCCGTTGGCCGGGCTGGAAACCCGGGTGCCCGAGATGGAGTTCTGGTTCCCCAGCGACGGCCTGCAGGCGCGGCGCGTCGACGAACTGTGCCGGCAGCACCTTCAGCCTGGCCAGGCGCGCCCACAGCTGCCGGACCGTTCACTGGCCGGCATGCTGATGGGCTTTGCCGATCTGGTTTTCGAGCACGCGGGGCGCTTCTGGGTGCTGGACCACAAGTCCAACAGCCTGGGCCCACGCGACGCCGACTACACCCTGCAGGCCATGAACCAGGCCATGCTGGAACACCGCTATGACGTGCAGGCCGCGCTGTACCTGCTGGCCTTGCACCGCCTGCTGAAGTCCCGCCTGGGACGCCGCTACCAGCCTGCGCAGCACCTGGGCGGCGCCGTTTACCTGTTCCTCCGCGGGGTCAATGGCCCGGCCGCGGGTTGCTGCCCCATGGCCGCGCCGCTGGCGCTGATCGACGCAATCGACGCGCTGCTGCCCAGCGCCGGCTACCCGGTCCACGGGGTGCCCGCATGAGCCCCAGCGAGATGCTGCAGACCCTGGACCGCTGGCGCGCCGCCGGCTGGCTGCGCAGCCTGGACGTGGTCCTGGCCCGGTTCATCAACGAGACCGACCCCGCCGCGCCGGCCAGCCTGCTGTTGGGCGCCGCCTTGGTGGCGCACCTGGAAGGCCGCGGCCACAGCGGCCTGCCGATGGACGACCTGGTAACCGACCCGCAGGGCGTGCTGGCCTGGCCGGCCGAATCGCAGGACGAATGGCACGCCGCGGGCGCCTGCTGGCCCGCCGACGCTGGCGAAAGGCAGCAGGCCTGGCAGGGCCTGGCGTCGGTGGCACTGGATCCGGCCGACGACGAGGCGGGCGCCTCGCCCCTGGTGGCGTCCGGCGGCCTGCTTTACCTGCGCCGCTTCTGGGCCCATGAATCGCGGGTGGCGGCCCAGGTGCGACAGCGCGCGGCCAGCCGGGTAGACGGCATCGATGCGGCAGCGGCCCGGGCCCTGCTGGACCGCCTGTTCGAAACGCGGCCCGTGCTGGATGGGCCGGACTGGCAGAAGGTGGCCTGCGCCCTGGCCTTGAGGGGCCGCCTGAGCCTGGTGACCGGCGGGCCGGGCACCGGCAAGACCTTCACCGCTGCCCGCCTGCTGGTCTTGCTGCAATCGCTGCATAGCGGCCCGCAGCCCCTGCGGGTGGCCATGGCGGCGCCCACCGGCAAGGCGGCGGCCCGGCTGCGGCAGTCCATCAGCATGGCCTTGCAGGGCCTGGGCGAACCGCTGGCCACAGCGCTGGCCTTGGACCGGTGGGCCAGCTCACTGGGCCCCGCACGCACCCTGCATTCCCTGTTGGGCACGCAATCCGGCACGCGCCGTTTCCGGCACGACGCAGCCCACCCGCTGGACGTGGACCTGCTGTTCGTTGACGAAGCCTCCATGGTGCATCTGGAAATGATGGCCCTGCTGCTGGACGCCCTGCCAGCCCATGCGCGCCTGGTGCTGCTGGGCGACAAGGACCAGCTGGCTTCGGTGGAAGCCGGCGCGGTGATGGGCGACCTGTGCCAGGTTGCAGGCGAAGGCAGTGCGGCGGCCGGCTACACCCGCGAAACTGCGGACTGGGTTCGCCAGGTGGCGGGCCATGAGCTTCCCGCTGCCTCGCTGGGCGACGGGCCGCCCCTGGCGCAGCAGACCGTGGTGCTGCGCCAGAGCCATCGCTTCGACGGGCCCATCGGCCAACTGGCGCTGGCGGTCAATCGCGGCGACGCGGGTGCCGCCTTGGATGGGCTGCGGCAAACGAGCAGTGGCGCTGTGGCGATGGTCACGGCCCGCGAGCCTGCGGCCGTGCTGCCGCTGGTGTTGCAGGGCAGGGGGGGTGCGCCGGGCGGCTACCGGCCCTACCTGGAGGCCCTGGCGCAGCGGCCGACCCAGGCCGACGGCATGCAATTTGAAGCCTGGGCCAAGACCGTGCTGCGCCGTTTCGACGCCTTCCGGGTGCTGTGCGCGGTGCGCGAAGGCGCCTGGGGCGTGGGTGGCCTGAACCTGGCCATCGAACGCACCCTGGCCGAAGCCGGCCTGCTGGCACGGCGGAGCGAGTGGTACGAAGGCCGTCCGGTCATGGTGACGCGCAACGACCCGGGCTTGGGTGTGTTCAACGGGGACATCGGCATCGTGCTGCGCGCACCCGGGGACGGCGTTGCTTTGCGCTGCCATTTCCTGGACGGCGACAGCCTGCGTTCGGTGGCAGTGGGACGCCTGGCCGACGTGGAGACCGCTTTCGCGATGACGGTGCACAAGAGCCAGGGCTCGGAGTTCGAGCACGTGGTGCTGGTGCTGCCTGAGGAAGACACACCGGGGCTGACGCGGGAACTGGTCTACACCGGCATCACGCGCGCCAGCCGCGCCTTCACCCTGGTGGCCAGGCACGCCTCGGTGCTGGCCAGCGCGGTGGAGCGGCTCACGCAGCGGGTGAGCGGCTTGCGCCACAGGCTCTGAGACCGAAGCGCCATCCTTTGGATAGTTGACATAATATACATTGTCGCGCTTATTTGCGTCACCGAAAGAGGCTTCCTGCCACCATCCTGATCCGCCTCAACCAGTACCCCTCCCAGTGCGGGACCATGCACGACATCGTGGCCCCGTTGCGCGGGGTGGCTGGAGGTACTGCATGGCCAAGATCGTCCTGTACGACGTCAACATCGGTGATGTCATGAAGCGCAACTTCGCCGGCCCGGCGGTCGGCATGGAGGAAGCGTTTGCCTACCACCCGTTCAAGGTGGACCTGGAGGTCACCGACGAAGAGTTCCACCTCATCTCGGACAACCAACGCGCGATCGAAGAAATCTACGAGGCTGCCAACCCGAAGTACCAGGACATGGTGAGCGGTCTGCTGGCCGAGGCGGCCCGACTGAACGGGCGCCTGGCCGAGGTGCATGTGGAGCACCTGACCGAGCGCAACGCCCTGGCCCAACCCCAGCGCGACCTGCCCAACCTGCAGCAAGCCCTCAACGGCAACTGGTCCGCAGCCTTCCAGGCCCGCGCTACCGACACCGCTGCGGCCATTCGCACGGCCGCCCAGGCGGTGATCCGCACGCGTGTCCGGGACTGGAAAACCGCCAAATCCGACGCCGGGACCTACCTGCGTAAACAGACCTTGGGCATGACCCTGGGGGTGGCAGCGCTGGGTGCCAACATCGCCAGCCTGTGCGCCCCGGACCCCACGCTGGTGTCCAAGGTGTTCGCCATCCTGGGCATGGCCAAGACCTTGGCCAAGCTGTACGAAGAAGGCTCGAACCTGTACCACGACATCGACGCCCTGATCCCCAGGCTGAACCGCTTTGCGGCTGAAATGGCCGAGGACTGCGAGCAAATCAAGAAACGATCCAAATCCGGGGCCTTCGTCGTGCATGCCAAGCATGTGCTGGTGGACGCCGTCGCCGAAGCCACGGGCGGTGTCTCCAGCGTCTTCAAGGTGATGCCGGCCAGCCTGAAGCAGTTCCAGGCTGACCTGGAATTTTTCAGCGGCAAGCTCGCCCGCATCAAGGCGAACATGGAAGCGTTCAACACGGAGCTGAACAAGTACCTGGACGAGCAACAGGCCTACGACCAGGCGTTGGAAAAAATGGGCCTGATGGTCGCCCCCAGCGCGGCCAGCACCGGACCGCGCTGGCTGATGAAGGCCCGGGACGGCAACGGCCTGCACCTGGCCCAAGAACTGGTGGTGGACGCCAAGATGGCGAAGATGTTCGAGAAGACGAACGAGCTGATCGAACTTCAATTGCTGACCTACCAGCGCCTGATGGGCAGCTATGACTACGACCGGGCAAGCCGCAGCGGCCAGCGCGTTCAGGGCGGCACGGTCACCGGCTTGTCCAAGAGCGAACCGCACCTGCTGCACCCGTTCTCCAGCAAAGCGGAAACCGTCACCAAGCACGCGGGCCTGGAAGCGCTGGAGTCCCACTACAAGGACATCGCCGAGCAGGCCGCAAGCCTGGAAAAAAGCAGCAAGTCCACAGCCGTGCTGATGGGCTTGGCCGACGCCCTGATCGCCTCGGCGGACATGGTGGCGAACACCGCCACCAGCGCCACCAGCGGCCCGGTCAGCGCCGGGGACGTGGTTCAACTGGTCTTCGAAGGTGCCATCGAGATCGGCAAGCTGGTCAACGAGTCGGTGCCGCTGCCGCAGTAGGCGCGTGGGGTCGGCGCTCAGGCCAGCGCCTGCGGCTCCTGCTTTTCGTACCAGTGGCTGATGCGCTGGCCTGTCCAGTGCATGGCCAGGTGGCGCGTGGCCACGCCAGGCTGCAGCGCGCGTGGGCGCAACAGGCCCACGCACAGGCCACCGGGCCGGCGCACGCTGTGGTACAGCAGGCCCCAGCTGCCACGCTGGCGCAGTTCCCGGCCCAGGGCCTGGGAAGCCCCGTACTGCAGCGGGTCGTACAAGGCTGGCTGACGCCGGCGCAGGCCGCGCAGGTCGTGCAGCGGCTGCAGCACCCGGGCGGTGACCAGGCGCAGGTCGATGTCGGTGGGCGGCTCGTTGGTGCGGGCCATGAAGACGGCACGGTGATGCGCCACCTCGGCCACCGCGGTTTCCAGGCTGTCGGCGGCGTAGTACACGCCGTAGCTGCCGTCGGAAAAGCGCGAGCCGTCGGGGTTCAGGTGGGTGAAGGCCGCCATCACCACGGTGCTGCCGGGGCCGGCCAGGCGCTCGTCGGGCGGCACCAGGTGCAACTGCCCCACTTCGTCGCGGATGCGCGGGTTGGTCAAGGCCTCCACGGCGTAGAGCGCATCCAGGTCGGCCGGGTCGGCGATGCGGTCGAACAGGCCGACGGTGGGAAAGCGCGAGGGGATCAGGCGGTGGGTGGTGGGCCAGTCCAGGTCAACGAGGGGAATTCGCCCTGCCGGGCTCACGCCTTGCCCCCGCGCTGCGCGTCCAGGTACTGGCGCACCACGAACAGGTCGGCCACCTGCCCGCCCAGCATGCGTTCCAGCGCAGGGCGGCCGGCGAACAGTGGGGCCTGGTTGGGCTTGCGGATCCAGGCGTCGGCCTGTTCGGGGGCCGGCAGCAGCACCTGCAGCGCGGCGTAGATGCCCAGCAGGTAGGACAGGCGTTCCAGCACATGCCGGTCCAGCGGCCCCACCTTGCCCTGCTTCCACTGGTACAGCGTGGTGCGCCCCACGCCCAGCAAAGTGCCCTGCTCCGCCACGCTCAACTTCCAGGCGTCGGCCAAGCGCCAAAAACTGCGCATCACCGCGGCAGCGGCGGCGGGGCTGCTGGGGTCCACCGGATGGGGTTGGGGGTCGAGAACGGCGCTCATGCTGGGCAGGTGGGCGATGGGCCCGCGGCATGCGGACCCGGATCGTCTGCGCAGCTTAGTTCAGAAGCGGATGAGTTGCAAACCCACGTTCGCGGGCGGACAAGGCCCGGTCCGCTCTTGCGGCGCTGCTCAGTGGTCCGGCAGTTCGTCGTTCATGCCGTCGTTGAAATCAGCGTCACTGGCGTCGTCGGCATCCACGCTCTGGTCGAAGGCCTGCTGCTCGGCCGAGCACTTCGGGATCAGCGGCTTGTCCAGCGGGCGGCAGACGCGGCGCTTCAGGCCGCCCAGGCGTTCGCTGTGCTCCACCGCGTCCAGCACGGCCTGCGGGTCCATCATCAGGGCAAACGGGTTGGCGCTGCGGGCCTGGGTTCTCATCGCTGCTCCTAGGAGGGTGGCAAGGGGGGTGTGAACGGTTCGGAACAAGGTGTTTCGAACTGTAGGCACGCCCCTGGGGCCGCGATAGTCGGGCCGCAGACAAGCCCGGCGTAGGAACTGCGCTGACAAGCCTGTCGGCCCGCCCTGCCCGCTTGTGACGCAGTTGGCGCCGGGGCTGCCCTCAGCGGCAAAGGATCACGGTCAGCGGCCGGCCGCGTCCAATTGCGCCGCCAGCGCGTCGCGGCCGGCCAAACGTGCAAAGTCCGCAGCGCTGCGCCCGGAGCCGTTGCGCGCCTTGGTGTCGGCGCCGCGCTCCAGCAGCAGTTTCACGGAAGCCTCGCTGCCGTAGTTGGCCGCCATCATCAAAGCGGTGCTGCCATTGGTCGCCCGCGCGTCGATCGCCACACCCCGGTCCAGCAACAGGCGCAGCACCTGCTCGTCGGGCGCGCTGGCGGCGTAATGCAGCGGCGTCCAGCCCTCGTGCTGCAGCGGGCTGCCGCGCGCCACCAGGGCCTTGGCGAGCTTCAGGTTGCCCTTCAGCGCGGCCATCATCAGCGCGCTTTCCCCCACCGGGTTGCGCAGGCCGGGGTCCAGTTGCGGATGGGCCAGCAGCAGTTCAGCGATGCCCGTGGCGTCCCCCTTCACGGCCAATACCAGGGCCGGCTGGCCCTTTTCATCGCGCGAATTGGGGTCGAAACCCCGCGCCAGCAACTGGGACACGGTGCGGGTGTCGGACAGATCGATGGCGCGGAAGAAGTCTTCGTAGGCGCCAGCGTTGGCGCAAGAAAACCCAATAACCAAAGCCAGATAGACAAGTTTTCTAAAGTAATTTCTCATCATTTTCAGGCCTCGTCGACGGCGGTGCGCACCCGGAAGAGGCGCTCAAAGTTGGTGGTCGTGGCTTCGGCCACGGCGGCCAGGTCCAGCCCTTTTGCGTCTGCCAGGCATTGCGCCACATGCGGCACCCAGGCCGGGCTGTTGGTCTTGCCGCGGTGAGGCATCGGGGCCAGGTAGGGGCTGTCGGTTTCGATCAGGCAGCGCTCCAGCGGCACCCATTGCGCCACGTCGCGCAGGGCCTGGGCGTTGCGAAAGCTCAGGATGCCGGAAAACGAGATGTGAAAGCCCAGGTCCAGCGCCTGGCGCGCCACCTCGGCGGTTTCTGTGAAGCAATGGAACACGCCACCCACCGCGCCGGCGCCCTCTTCCTTCAGGATGGCCACCGTGTCATCGGACGCCGAACGGGTGTGCACCACCAGCGGCAGGCCGGTCTGCCGGGCAGCGCGGATGTGCACACGAAAGCGCTCGCGCTGCCAGGCCATGTCGGCCACGCTGCGGCCGTTCAGGCGGTAGTAGTCCAGGCCGGTTTCGCCGATGGCCACCACGCGCGGGCGGGCGGCGCACGCCACCAGGTCGTTGAGGCTGGGTTCAGCCACGCCTTCGTTGTCCGGGTGCACCCCGGCACTGGCCCAGAAGTTGGCGTGGGCGGCGGCCAGGCCCTGCACCCGGTCGAATTCCTCCAGCGTGGTGCAGATGACCAGGGCCGCGCGCACCCGGGCCGCGGCCATGTCGGCGCGGATGCCGTCCACCCGCTCGTACAGTTCAGGAAAGCTCAGGTGGCAATGGGAGTCGACGAACATGGGGCCTGTGCAGCGCAAGGAAGCGCTGCATTCTGCCCTTGAGCCCGGGCTCAGACCGTCTGGGTGGGCTTGGCCGAAGAGATGCTGGTGCCCAGCAGTTCTTCGATCTTCAGCTTCAGCAGCCGGGTTTTTTCGTCGTTGGGGAACTTCACGCCCACGCCCTGGGTGCGCCCACCGGACGCATTGGCCGGGGTGATCCAGGCGACCCGGCCCGCCACCGGGTAGCGCTGGGGGTCGTCCGGCAGGGACAGCAGCAGGTAGATGTCGTCGCCCAGGCGGTAGTCGCGCGTGGTGGGAACGAACAGGCCGCCGTCGGCCAGCACCGGGATGTAAGCCGCGTACAGAGCGCCCTTCTCGCGGAACACCAGCTGGATGACGCTGGGGCGCGAGGCTGGGGCCAGGCCGCCGGACACCGTGGGGCGGTTCAGGGGTTCGCTCATGCGCCGGAGTGTAGCGACGCCGCGCCACCGCGCCGAGCACCCGCGGCCGCGCGAGGCCACAAGGCCGCGCCTTCCGTCACGAGCGCATCCACCAGCAGCCCCGCGTTCCAGGGGTGTTCGTCGTGCCGCGCCACCCGCAGCAGGCTGCGCTGCCAGGCGGCCAGCCTGGCCGCATCGGGCGCGCCTGCGGGCAGGCTGGCGGCGGGAAAGTAGCGAGGCAGGCCGCCGGCCTGGCGCACGGCCAGGTCCAGGGCCAGCTTCAGCAGCAGGTCCACCACCCGGGCCACCGGGCGCTGCAGCAGCGGCGTGGGGTCGCCCGCGGCCAGGCGGGCCGGCAGCGCCTGCACCAGGGCCGCGTCGATGCCTTCGGCCGCCAGCTCCCAGGCCAGCAACGGCCGCCCGCCCGCCAGCGCCAGCAGCACCTGCGGCGCGGCCACGTCCTGGGCCTGCAACCAGGCCAGGGCGGAGGCCGGCTCGGGCAGCGGCAGGCGCACCCGCTGGCAGCGGCTGCGCACCGTGGGCAGCAGGTGTTCGGGATCGCTGCTGGTCAGCACCAGGCGCAGGCTGCCGGGGGGTTCTTCCAGCGTTTTCAGCAGGGCGCTGGCGGCGGTGTGGTTCATGGCGTCGGCCGGGTGCAGCACCAGGGCCTTGCCCTTTCCGCGCGCGGGCGTGCGCTGGCTCCAGTCGATGGCGTCGCGCACCTGGGCCACGCGCAGGTCCTTGCTGGGCTTGGCGTCGCCCTTCAGCCGCAGGTCTTCCACCGTGGCCCATTGCAGTTGCAGCGCCAGGGCGTCGGGCACGACCAGCAGCAGGTCGGGGTGGCTGCGGCCGCGCACAAGGCGGCAGCTGTCGCAGCGGCCGCAAGGCCGGGTGGCATTGCCACGCTGGTCGCACAACCAGGCCTGGGCCAACGTGAAGGCGAATTCCAGTTGCCCCACCCCGCCCGGCCCGAAGGCCAGCAGCGCATGCGAACGCTGCAGGTTCAGCGCTTCAGCCAGGGGCGCGGCCAGCCAGGGCAGCGGCAATGCGCCGTCTTCGTCCACCCCGGGCATCATGCCTTCGGCCATGTGTTCTTCCGCTTCACCACAGGCCGCGCGACTTCATCGCGGCTTGCACCCGGGCCCAGACTTCGTCGCGCGTGCCCAGCGCGTCGATGCGCGCGAAGCGTTGCGGCGTGGCGTCCAGCCGCGCCTGGTAGCCGGCGGCCACGCGGCTGAAGAAGGCCAGGTCCTGGCTTTCCAGCCGGTCGGGTTCGCGCGCCGCGGCACGGCGCTGCGCGGCCAGCTCGGGCGGCAGGTCGAACCAGACCGTCAGGTCGGGCTGGCGGCCCTGCTGCACCCAGGCTTCCAGCTGCGACAGCACGCCCAGGTCAAAGCCGCGGCCGGCGCCCTGGTAGGCGAAGGTGGCGTCGGTGAAGCGGTCGCACAGCACGGTGGCGCCTTGTGCCAGCGCGGGTTCGATGCGGCAGCGCAGGTGGTCGCGCCGGGCGGCGAAGACCAGCAGGGCTTCGGTCAGCGCGTCCATGTCGCGGTTCAGGAACAGCGCGCGCAGCGCTTCGGCCAGTTCGGTGCCGCCGGGCTCGCGGGTCAGCAGCACGGTGTGGCCGCGTTGGCGCAGGCCCTCGGCCAGAGCGTCGATGTGCGACGACTTGCCCGCGCCGTCGATGCCTTCAAAGGTGATGAAGCGTCCGGCCCGGCTCATTTGCTGGCGCCGCCGCGCTGGTACTGGTTCACCGCCCGGTTGTGGTCGGCCAGGTTGTCGCTGAACGCGCTGCTGCCGTCGCCCCGGGCCACGAAGTACAGGGCCTTGATGGCTTCGGGCTGCACCACCGCTTTCAGCGACGCCAGGCTGGGCATGGCGATGGGCGTGGGCGGCAGGCCGCCGCGCAGGTAGGTGTTGTAGGGGCCGTCGGTCTGCAGGTCCTTCTTGCGCAGGTTGCCGTCGAAGCGTTCACCCAGGCCGTAGATGATGGTGGGGTCGGTCTGCAGCAGCATGTTGATGCGCAGGCGGTTGACGAACACCGCGGCCACCTTGGCGCGGTCGGCCGCGCGGCCGGTTTCCTTTTCCACGATGGATGCCAGGGTCAGCAGCTCGGCCTCGCTCTTCAGCGGCAGGCCCTCGCTGCGCGCGGCCCAGGTTTGCGCCAGGTGGCGGGCCATGGTGCGGTGGGCGCGTTTCAACACGGTCAGGTCGCTGACGCCGCGGCTGTAGGCGTAGGTGTCGGGAAAGAAGCGCCCTTCCGCGGCCTGATCCTTGGGCGCGCCGATGGCCGCCATGAGTTCTTCTTCACCCATCTGCGCGCTGACCGGCTTCAGGTGCGCGGCCTTGGCCAGTTCGGCGCGGAACTGGCGGAAGGTCCAGCCTTCGCCCAGGCGCACGCGTTCCAAGGCTTCGTCGCCCTGCACCAGGGTGTCCAGCAACTGCATCGGGGTGATGCCGGCTTCCACTTCGTAGCTGCCGGCACGGATGCGCTTGGCCTTGCCGGACCAGCGGAACCATTCGTACAGCAGGCGCGGTGAGGTCTGCACGCCCGCGGCCACCCAGGCCAGGGCCACGTCGCGCGGGTTGGTGCCGGGTTCGATGCTCACCTCGGCGTTCGGCCCGCTCAGGGCCAGCGGCTGGCGCAGCCACCACCAGGCGGCGCCGCCAGCGGCCAGGGCCAGCAGCACGGCCAGCACCACCAGGTAGCGCAGGGCCCTCATGTGCGCACATGAGCGCGCCCTGTGCGCCCGGAACGACCGGGAATGGGGCGCGACGCACTGTGTTGGACAAGACCCGGCGCAGGACTCAGCATGGCCGGTGATGATAATCGGCGGCATGACCTCCACCGCCCTCACACAGCCCCTTGCCGCCGGCGCGCTGCGCCTGTCCGATTGGGGCCTGATCCGCGCCCGCGGCGCCGACGCCGCGAAATTCCTGCACGGCCAGTTGACGCAGGACATCGAGCACCTGACCCGATCCGAAGCGCGCCTGGCCGGCTACTGCTCGGCCAAGGGGCGGCTGCTGGCCAGCTTCGTGGTCTGGCGCACAAGCGACGAGGACATCCTGCTGGCCTGCAGCGCCGACCTGCTGGCGCCCACGCTCAAGCGGCTTTCCATGTTCGTCCTGCGCGCGCAGTGCAAGCTCAGCGACGCCAGCGCCGAGTTGTCCATCCATGGCCTGGTGAATGCCGGCGCCTGGCTGGGCGACGCCGCTCCCGCCGCGCCCTGGGGCATGGCCGCCAAGGGCGACGCCACCGTCATTCGCCTGCCTGATGCCGACGGCACGTTGCGGCACCTGCTGGTACAGCCATCAACGGCCGAGGCCCCGGCCCTGCCCCCGGTCAGCGACAGCGACTGGGCGCGTCTGGAAGCGCGCAGCGGCGTGGCCCGCATCACCGCCGCCACGGTGGAGCAGTTCGTGCCGCAGATGGTGAACCTGGAACTGGTGGGCGGCGTGAACTTCAAGAAGGGCTGTTACCCCGGGCAGGAGGTGGTGGCGCGCAGCCAGTACCGCGGCACGCTCAAGCGCCGCGCCATGCTGTTCACCGGTGCCGACGCACGCCCCGGCCAGGAGGTGTTCCACAGCGCCGACCCCGGCCAGCCCGCAGGTCGGGTGGCCAATGCCGGCGGCAATGCGGCCTTGGTGGAGGTGAAGCTGGCCGCGCTGGACGGCGGCAGCCTGCACCTGGGCGCGGCCGACGGGCCGGTGCTGGCACCCCAGGGGCTGCCTTACGCCCTGCCGGCCGAAACCGCCTGAGCTATCGCTTAGGACAGGGCCCGCACCATCTCCACGTGCGGGATGCCGGCCTCTTCGAACTGGGCACCGCGGGTGACGAAGCCGGCACGGCTGTAGAAGGCGGCGGCGCTGGTCTGCGCATGCAGCAGCGCTTCGCGGTCGCCGCGTTCGCGCGCGGCCTGCATCAGGGCGTCCAGGACCTCGCGCCCGATGCGCCCGCCACGCATGCTGGCGCGCACCGCCATGCGGCCGATCTTGGCCACGCCGGGCACATGCTCCAGCAGCCGGCCGGTGGCCAGCGGCAGGCCGAAGCGGTTGTAAGCCACGGCATGCAGGCAAGTGGCGTCGGCCTCGTCCCATTCCATCTCGGCCGGGATCTTCTGCTCCAGCACGAACACCTCTGTGCGGATGGCCCGGGCGTCGGCGCCCAGTTCGGCCCAGGGGCCCACGCGCACCTGCACCATGGGCTGGCCAGCCTCGAAGTCCAGCATCACCTGGCGCAAGGCATCGGGCACCGGCCGGGACGTGGTGGCGTGCGGGTCGGCGAACACATAAACCAGTTCACCTTCCACCAGCACCTGGTCGCCGCGCATCACCGCCGCGGCCAGCAGCATGGAGGTGTTGCCCACCTTGGCGGTGCGGATGCCCACGTCCAGCAGGTCGTCGTAGCGCGCCCCGGCGTGGTATTCCAGCGTGGCCTTGCGAACGAACAACTCGCCGTCCAGCCGCTCCATGGTGGCGTGATAAGGCAGCGCCATCGCACGCCACCAGCCGGCCACCGCGGTGTCGATGTACAGCAGGTAGTGGCCGTTGAAAACCACACGCTGCATGTCCACCTCGGCCCAGCGCACGCGCAGGCGTTCGGTGAATCGGAAGTCGGCTCTCTTGGCGGTCATGGTGTGGGTCCCCAGGCCGCGCGCAGGGCCCCTGCCGCGGCGTCCAGGGCCAGGTTCGCTTCCTTCAGCGCCCGGCCCATCTTGATGAAGTCGTGCGTCACGCCGCGCGTGAGTTCCAGGTCCACCGCCACGCCCGCGGCGCGCAGCCGGTCGGCGTAGGCCAGGCCTTCGTCCACCAGCGGATCGCACTCGGCCAGTATCACGCAGGCCGGCGCCACGCCGTCCAGGTCGTCGGCCAGCAAGGGCGCGAAGCGCCAGTCGCTGCGGTGGTGGAAGTCGATGTAGTGGTCGAAAAACCAGGCCACGTCGGCCGCGTCCAGCAGGAAGCCGTTGGCAAAGAGCTTGTGCGACGGGGTGTCCTGGTGGGCCGTGGTGCCGGGGGTGACCAGCAGTTGCATCGCCAGCGGCAAGCCCGCATTGCGGGCCATCAGCGCGGCCACCGCGGCCAGGGTGCCGCCAGCGCTGTCACCGCCCACGGCCAGGCGCGTGCCATCCAGCTTCAGCGTCGCGGCGCCCTCACCCGCCATCCATTGCAGCGCGGCCCAGGCGTCGTTCACCGCGGTGGGAAAGCGGTGCTCGGGCGCCAGCCGGTAGTCCAGCGCCAGCACCGCGCCGCCGCTGCGCAGCGCCAGTTGGCGGCACAGGGCGTCGTGGGTTTCCAGGCCACCAATGCAGAAACCGCCGCCATGCAGGTACAGCAGCACGGGCAGGCGATCGCCTGAGTTCGCGTACAGGCGTGCTGGCAAGGCGCTGCCATCCAAGGCCGGGACCTGCAGGTCCAGCACCCGGGCCAGCGGTGTGCGCGGCGGCTCCAGCACCTCGGCCGCGGCGGCATAGGCAGCGCGGGCTTCGGTGGGCGTCATCGCGTGCCAGGGCTTGCGCTTGGCGCGGGCAATGCGGTCCAGCAAGCCGGCCATGATCGGGGAGAGAAGCGAGCGTGTCACGGGCGTGATGCCAAATGAGGGCGAGCGCAAGCATACTGGCGCTCCGCCCCCACCCTGCCGCAGACAAACGATGGCCCGCATCTTCTACATCACCCAGATCGAGATCGACTTCGGCGCCCGCCGCGTGCTGCCGGCCGAATGCCAGGCCGCCGGCATGAAGCGCCCGCTGGTCGTCACCGACCCCGGCGTGCGCGCCGCGGGCGTGCTGGACCTGGCGCTGGCGGCACTCGACGGCCTGCCGCACGCGGTGTTCGACCAGACGCCCAGCAACCCCACCGAAGCCGGCGTGCGCGCCGCCGTGGCCGTGTTCCAGCGCGAAGGCTGCGACGGCCTCATCGCCATCGGCGGCGGCTCCAGCATCGACCTGGCCAAGGGCGTGGCCATCGCCGCCACCCACCCCGGCCCCTTGAAGACCTACGCCACCATCGAAGGTGGCAGCCCGAAGATCACGTCGGCCGTGGCGCCGCTTCTCGCGGTGCCCACCACCGCAGGCACCGGCAGCGAGGTGGCGCGCGGGGCCATCGTCATCGTGGACGACGGGCGCAAGCTGGGCTTCCACAGCTGGCACCTGGTGCCCAAGTGCGCGGTGCTGGACCCCGAACTCACGCTCGGCCTGCCGCCCTTGCTGACCGCGGCCACCGGCATGGACGCCATCGCGCATTGTCTGGAAACCTTCATGGCCCCGGCGGTGAACCCGCCGGCCGACGGCATCGCCCTGGACGGCCTGGCCCGCGGCTGGGCCCACATCGAACGCGCCACGAAAGACGGCGCCGACCGCGACGCGCGCTGGAACATGATGAGCGCCAGCATGCAGGGCGCCATGGCCTTCCAGAAGGGCCTGGGCTGCGTGCATTCGCTGAGCCACAGCCTGGGCGGCGTGAACCCGAAGCTGCACCACGGCACCTTGAACGCCATGTTCCTGCCGGCGGTCATCCGTTTCAATGCGCCGGCCGAGAGCCTCCAGCGTGAACACCGGCTGCAGCGCATGGCGCAGGCCATGGGCCTGGGCGGCTGCGATGCCCAGGGCCATGAACTGGCCGAGGCCATCACCGCGATGAACGCCCGCCTGGGCCTGCCCAGCGGCCTGGCCGCGATGGGCGTGACACCCGAGCTGTTCGAGCGCGTGATCGACGGCGCCATGGCCGACCACTGTCACAAGACCAACCCGCGCATCGCCACACGCGACGATTACCGGGCCATGCTGGAAGCGGCCCTCTAGGCGCCGCCGCTCTACTTCAGGTGCTGGGCCAGAAAGCGCTCCATGCGGCCGGCCCAGTCCACCTGGTGTTCGGTGGTCCATCCACCATGGCCTTCGCCGGTGTAGACCACCCACTCCGGCTCGCGGCCCTGGGCCTTCAGGGCGTCCCGCAGCCGGGTGCCATGTTCCAGGGGTACCCGCCGGTCGTCCGCACCAAAGCCCAGCAGCAGGGGCAGTTTGAGTTCGGCCGCGCGCTCCAGCGGTGAGGCGGCCTTCAGCAGGGGCAGGTCGGCCACGGGGTCGCCGATCAATTGGGGCAGGCTGAAATTGCGCCCTTCGTCGGACAGGTCGGACATCGCCGACCACTTCATGCGCAGCACCGGGTCGGTCACCGCCACCCAGGCGATCGCGCAGCGGTACAACTGGGGGTGGCGAATCGGCCCCATCAAGGCGGCATACCCGCCATAGCTGGCGCCAGCGATGCAGGCTTGGCTGGCGCTGACCTGGCCTTGCTGCCGGGCCCACTCCAGCGCATCGGCCACGTCGTCCTGCATGGTGGTGCCCCACTGCTTCCAGCCGGCGCGGTAGTGCGCACCCCCATAGCCGGTGCTGCCGCGGAATTCAGGTTCGATGACGGCATAACCCCGCGAGGCCAGGAATTGCGCCATCGGGTTCCATTCCCAGTGGCCGCCGCGCACCCAGGGGCCGCCGTGCACCAGCACCACCGCCGGGGGCCGATCCCCCTTCTTGTGTCCAGCCGGCAGGGTCAGCCACAGGGGCAGGTCCTTGCCGTCACGGGCCTTGATGCGATGGAAGTCCAGCGTGGCCATGCGGCGGGGATCCACGTCAGGACGGCTGTCCCCGACCTTCTGCCAGGACTTGTCGGCCACGCGGTGAACCCAGAACTGGCCCGGGTCGCGGTCGCTCCAGCTGTGCACCAGCACCACCATGTCGGGTTCCAGGCAGCGGGCGCAGCTGAGCCGGTTGACCCGATCGGGCCAGCGCTTGTCGGTCTCCGCCTGCACGGCCTTCAGCCGCGGGTCGAACCACACCACGCCGTAGGCGTCGGTGTCCACGTGCACGCCCAGCAGGCGGCCACTGCGTTCATCGACCGCCAGTTCGCGGCCCACGGAGAAACCCGGCGTGCTGACCAAGGCTTGCACCTCGGGACGCTGGGTGGCCATGTCGAAGCGCTTGAGCACATCCACCCCGCCCGAACCGCTGGACTCCAGCACCAGCAGCCTGCCCTGGTCGTCGACGTGCACAGGCCGGTAGGGCCATTCCAGGGCGTCGAACTCGGCCAGCCGCTGCCAGTCCGGCTGCTTGTCGTCACGCCAATGCAGGGAGGCCCGGCCGTCCTTCACCGCCACCGCCACGCGGGGCTGGCCCCGGGTGTCGAACAGCCAGGCCGTGGCGTTGTCCACACGCGCCCCGGCCATCGGGGTGGCGCGCCCAGTCTCCAGGTTCAGCCGCTTGGGTTGCAGGCCCAACAGGTTGCGGCCGTCATAGTCATATTCCCCCACCACGACCTCGTTGCCTGGGCCCGCCGTGGGCACGCTCAGCAACACGTGGTTGAAGGGCAGCACCGTGCTTTTGACCGTGGTGTGCTCCCGCAAAGCGGAGCGGTCGGCGTCCACCAGCGTGCGGATCTCGCCACTGGCGCGGCTGACGCTTTGCAGGCCGGGCGCCCACTGCTGGTCGGCGCTGCCGCGGTCGTCCTGCCGCACCTTGAACACCAGGCGCTCGTCGCCCACCCAGTGGAACTCCCCCACGTCGACATCGCTGAAGTGGGCCAGCTTGACCGACTTGCCGGGGTCGCTGAGGTCCAGCGACAGCAGCCCGACCCGCTGGCCCCCGATGGCGGCCGTGACAGCCACCCAACGGCCCGAGGGCGACAGCTTGGCCTGCCGGATGGCGGGGCCCTTGAAGAACAACTCCGCCGGCAGCAGCGCAGCGGTGCCCTGGCACCACGCCGGCGCCATGCCCAGGCACAGGCCCCAGGCCGCGAATGCATTGCGAAGCTGTCTGCCCATCATCTGTAACCCACCTGCTGAAGTGACGCCCGGACCCATTCTGGCGGCCGGGCCCGGGGTGTCCAGCCGGTTCAACCCGGTGTGGCCTGGTCGGTTGGAAAAAAGAGAAAGCCCGATGGCTTGTGACCATCGGGCCTCGGTCCGCGGGCGGCGCGTGGCCGCCCTTGGAATCAACAGATCAGTGGTGGGTGCCGTCGAAGAACTGTTCGTCTTCGGTGCTGCCCTTCAGCGCGGCGGTGGAGGCGTCCTTCTCGATCGTGGTGGTCACGGCGTCGAAGTACCCGGTGCCCACTTCGCGCTGGTGCTTCACGGCGGTGAAGCCCCGGTCGGCGGCAGCGAATTCCTTCTCCTGCAGTTCGACGAAGGCGCTCATGTTGTTGCGGGCGTAGCCGTAGGCCAGGTCGAACATGCTGTAGTTCAGGCTGTGGAAGCCGGCCAGCGTGATGAACTGGTACTTGTAGCCCATGGCGCCCAGCTCGCGCTGGAACTTGGCGATGGTGCTGTCGTCCAGGTTCTTCTTCCAGTTGAAGGACGGGCTGCAGTTGTAGGACAGCATCTTGCCCGGGAACTTGGCGTGGATGGCGTCGGCGAAGGCCTTGGCGAAGGCCAGGTCCGGCGTGCCGGTTTCGCACCACACCATGTCGGCCACTTCGGCGTAGGCCAGGCCGCGGCTGACGGCCTGCTCGAAGCCCTTCTTGGTGCGGTAGAAACCTTCCACCGTGCGCTCGCCGGTGAGGAAGGGCTTGTCGTTGTCGTCCACGTCGTTGGTCACCAGGTCGGCGGCTTCGGCGTCGGTGCGGGCCAGCAGGATGGTGGGCACGCCCATCACGTCGGCGGCCAGGCGGGCCGCCACCAGCTTGGCCACGGCTTCACGCGTGGGCACCAGCACCTTGCCACCCATGTGGCCGCACTTCTTGACGGACGCCAGCTGGTCCTCGAAGTGCACGCCGGCAGCGCCGGCTTCGATCATGGCCTTCATCAGCTCGAAGGCGTTCAGCACGCCGCCGAAGCCGGCTTCGGCATCGGCCACGATGGGGGCGAAGTAGTCGACGTCGTTCTTGCCTTCGCTCCACTGGATCTGGTCGGCGCGAGCGAAGGTGTTGTTGATCTTCTTCACCACCTTCGGCACCGAGTCCACCGCGTACAGCGATTGGTCGGGGTACATCTCGCCGGTGGAGTTGGCGTCACCCGCCACCTGCCAGCCCGACAGGTAGATGGCCTTCAGGCCGGCCTTGACCTGCTGCATGGCCTGGTTGCCGGTCAGCGCGCCCAGCGAGTTGACGAAGGGCTCGGTGTTCACCAGGTTCCACAGCTTTTCGGCGCCGCGCTTGGCCAGGGTGTGGTCGATCTGCACGCTGCCACGCAGGCGCACCACGTCCGCGGCGCTGTAGGGGCGCTTGATGCCCTTCCAGCGCGGGTTGGTGGCCCAGTCCTTTTCCAGGGCGGCGATTTGTTGCTCACGGGTCAGTTGGGTCATGGAAAGCTCCTTGGGGAAGTTGCGGATGGACCGGGGTTCGGATGGCTCAAGCCTAACCGTTGCCCGCGGTGCCGCCAAGACTTATGTCTTATAGAAGACTAAAAATCAGATCCATCAAAATCAACGACTTGCAGCTCAAATATCGCGATGTGGAATCAAGTTTGCCGCCATGAAAAATGATGCTGCGACGCAGCAGTCGTCAATTCCACAACATGAAAAGCAGTTTCCTCATGGCGAGATCGCGGCCCCTGCCGCCTAAGATGCGCCGCATGTTTGCCTTTCACTCCGACAGCCGCTTCCTGAAGTGCCCGACCGTGTCGCCCGGGCTGCCTTACGCCGTGGCCGGCCTGGCCTGGGACGGCGCCACCACGAACAGACCGGGTGCCCGCCTGGGCCCCAAGGCCATCCGCGAAGCCAGCCACATGCTGTGCGACGGCACCCACCCGCTGTGGAACGTGGACCTGCAAGGCCTGCTGGGCGATGCCGGCGACCTGGCCCTGCCGAACACCAGCCTGTCTGCCATGCGCGAAGCGATGGTGGCGCCGGTGGCCGAGCTGATTTCGCGCCACCACATGGCCTGGCTGGGCGGCGACCACTCCGTCACCCTGCCCCTGCTGCGCGCCTACCGCCAGCACCTGGGACGACCGCTGGCGCTGGTGCACTTCGACGCCCACTGCGACACCTGGACCGACCACTTCGGCGAACCCAGCGGCCACGGCACCTGGGTTCACGAGGCCATCCAGGAAGGGCTGGTGGATGCGCGTTGCGTCACCCAGGTCGGCATCCGCTCACCCGGCCAGCGCGAGGCGCGCGAGTACGTGGCCGACCAGGGCGGGCAGATCTTCACCGCGCGCGACCTGCGCGGGCTGGACGGCGCGGCGCTCACCCCCGTGCTGCAGGCCGTGCTGCAGCGCTGGGAAGGCGCCGAGCGGCCACCGCTGTACATCAGCCTGGACATCGACTGCCTGGACCCGGCCTTCGCCCCCGGCACCGGCACGCCCGAGCCCGGCGGCCTGTCCAGCAGCCAGGTGCTCACGCTGCTGGAAGGCCTGGCGGCCCTGCCCTGCGTGGGCATGGACTGCGTGGAGGTGAGCCCGCCCTTCGACCACGCCGAACTGGCCAGCATGGCGGCGGCCAACTTTGTCTGGACCTACCTGTGCGGACAGCGCGCCCGCACCCATCCGGTGCCCCGTTGAGCGGCGCCAGGGCTGTGTCGCTGCGCCGCAGCAAGGGTCTGACGCCGGATTGATGCGGCGCAAGCCGGTACGCCGCCACGGGCGAAGAATCGGCGCTGGTTGCTTCATCAAGCGCCCAGGAAGCGCGGGTGCGGCGAACAGTCCGAATGTCACCTTCCAAGGAGCCCGCCATGTGCGCCGAAGTCGTCCGCCCGCCCCGTGTTGCCCGCCCTGCCCGCCCCGCGGTGCCGGCCCTGCCCACCCTGGACGCGCTGGACGGCACCCATGCCCAGATGATGGCCACGCTGTCGCAACTGGGTGGCCTGATGCGCCACCTGCGCGAGAACGGCGTGGACGACACCGCGCGCCGCAATGCCGCCGACATCTGCGCGTTCTTTGTTGAAACCGCGCGCCAGCACCATGCCGACGAGGAACGGGCGGTGTTCCCAGCCCTGTTCGCCAGCGGCGACGCCGAAATGCGCGCCCATGTGGAACGCCTGCAGCAGGACCACGGCTGGCTGGAGGAAGACTGGATCGAGCTGGAGCCGCAATTGCAGGCGGTGGCCCAGGGCTACAGCTGGTACGACATCGACGAGCTCAGCCACGCGGTGGATGTGTTCGTCAACCTGTACCGCGAGCACATCGCGCTGGAGGAATCGATGATCTACCCGGCGGCGCGCAAGCGCGCGGCGGTGGCTCAGGCGGGAGTGGCGCAGCGCCTGGAACAGGGTTGAACCCTGCCGGCCGCCGCAGCCAGGGGCGCTAACGCCCGTCGGTGAGCGTCAAGGCCAGCGGGCCCGCCAGGTGTGGCCCGGCGACCACGTACACCTGGTAGGTGGTGGGCGTGGCCTGCGGCGGCAGGGTTGCCGACAGGTCCACCGTGAAGGTGGCATCCATCGGATCGCCCGGCTTGAGCGGCACGCGCGACCAAACGGGAATGTCCAAGGTGCGTTGGTAGGGATCGCTGCGGTTGGGGGCCACCACCAGCAGCAGCGCGCGCAACACGGCATGCGGTGGCCCTGGGTTGTTGGGCCCGGCCGCCACAGGAACAGCAGGCGACTGAACCAGGGTCTGGGCGGTCACCGCCAGGCGCATGGCGCCGTGCAACAGCCAAGGCGTCTGCTGCGGCCCGATCTTCGCCTGGCCGAGCGATATGCGCAGTCCGGGGCCGGTGAGCGGCGGTGAGTCGGCGTCGGGCGTGAAGCGCGGCAGTCCGTGCGGCGACTGTTGCATCTGGGTTCGCAACGACCGCATCAACTCCTTGGTGCCTTCCAGCGACTGCGGCGTGGGCGCCAGCGCGTCGGCCCGGCGGATCGAGGTGGTGACGCCGTTGGACACCTGGTCGTAGCACAAGGTCCACAGTGCCAGGCGCCGGCTGGTCGAAGGCAGGTTCAGCCGCCGCGCCACATCCACGAACACCGTGCCGGCGCTGCGGGCCACCAGCGGACGCTGTTCCTGCGCCCGCATTTTTTGAAGCGCCTCGGGCAACGCCACCGGCGCAGGCGCCGCCGGCCTTTCCTGGGCCTTGTCGGCATCCAGTCCCAGCAGGGGTCCGGCGAAGACCCAGCCATGGTCCAAATCGCTGGCCACAATGATGGCGTTGTCGGCCCAGGGCAAGGCCGCACGGCGGGCGCGGCTTTGCACCGTGAGCACCAGCGCGTTCAGGCGCTGGCCGGCCACGGCGTCCACCTGGCGCGGCGCGCCCAGCAGCAGGCCGTTGAAGCCGACTTCCAGGGCCTCCTCGTCCAGCGTTTCCACCGCCGCCTGCTCGCGGCCGGCGTAGACAACGTCTCCCAGCTTTTGCACAGCGCTCATCAGGTCTTCGGTGCTTTGCATTCGTTTCCCCTTGGAATGACCCGGCGCTGCCAGGGCCAGTGCGGCCGCCAGCAGCCCGGCCGCCAGGACACCGATCAGTCCGACTGAACGGTTCAAGCCACACATCAATGGTTCAACTTCGACAGGTCGGACAACACGAAGTCCAGCGCGCAGTGCTCGCACCACTCCACCTTGTTGGGCAGGCCATAGGCGAACAGGATGCAGTCGCCGTTGTCGTACTTTCCAGCGCCATGGCCCTGGGCGTCGAGTTGCCCGCTCTTCTTCGGGTCCAGTGCCGGGTCGCCCGGGTTGCCCGCGGTCCAGGCAGCCCCATGGGCGCAGTGCGTGCCACTTCCGCCACGGCGCTGGTAGTACAGCGGATGGTCCGGCATGCCCTCCTTGGTCTTGTAGCGCGTCTGACCGAACAGGTGAGCCATTTCGTGCGCCATCGTGTCCTGCATCGAAGCGTCCGCGCGACCGCCCTTGATGACGGCAGCCACTGAATCGTTGGGGGCCCAACCCAGGTAGCCGCCGTCGGCCGCGCGCAGCTTGATGGTGACCCGGATGCAGTGGGTCGCGTCGATGGGCTGCCCGTCAGGTGGCGATACCCGCACCTTGCGCCGCGAGTCGCGGTCGGCGCGCACCTCGATCTTGGCCACCGGCAGCTTGCCCTTGGCCCGCACCTTCCACTTGGCGCCGTCGTGCTCCAACATCTCCCACTTCGCGGTCATGGCCAGCGCGCCGCCTTGCAGTGGCGGGTCGAAGATCGACACCTTGTGGGTCTGCATCTGGGCAGAATCCATGGCTTCATCCTGAGGACCGGGGTCGGCATCGTCGAAGATCAACTCGGTGGTGTGGGTGCGGCCATCCTTAGCGTCGAACTGTTCGTCGCACATGATCACGTGGAACTTGGGCGTGGTTTTCTTTTCCGCCTTCTGGAACAGTTTCAGCGCGTCCTTGATGTTGTGCGTGCCGATGCACAGCTTGAGGGTGTTGTCGCCGCTGTTGGGGTTGTACTGCCAGTGCGGACGCATCGGGTCCACCGAGAAGTCCCCGGGTGTCATTTGGTGCTGGTTCACCAACTCGGGCCCCAGGAACACCCTTTCCTGGCTGTTGTCGAAGCCCGCCAGGGCCGGCAGCGCCAAGTTCTGCGGTCGCGTGGCCTGGTAGAACACCCGCCGCCAGACCTGGATGTCCCCGAGCGCGCTGGTCACGGGCACGCGCTTGCCCAGTTCAGGGTGGCCGTCGATGTGCTTGGCCAGGTGGGCGTCTTCGTCGATGTAGATGCCCAAGCGGAACTTGTCGCCGCCGACGCGCGACAGCTTCAGCTTGGTCTTGGCCTTGCCATCCTTGTCGGTGACTTCGCCCCAGTGCAGCACGTCCTTGCGGTCGGGCTTGTCTTTGTGCTTCCAGCTGGTCTTCACATCCTTCCACTTGAAGTCCTGCTTCACGCCCTTGCCATCCTTGCGCTTGGCGTCGGCCGGGAAGTCAAAGCCCCAGTTGCCGGTCTTGTGGTTGTCTTTGTCCGCCACCAGCATGAAGCGCACCGGCACGCCCGCCAGATGCGGCTTCAACTGCATCTGCACCTTGATGCGCCGGCCCTCCGGGTCGCCCTTCTTGTTGACATTGATGTAGAAGCGCTTCGGGTTGCTGGTGGCATCCCAGGCGTTGAACTCGTCGCCCTCGGGCGTGTAGTCGATCTTGATCTCGGCCGGGTCGATGGACAGCACGGTGAAGCGCATCCAGTCGCCGTTGCGCAGGTCACGCTTGGCCGCGGTGTGCTTTTCAACGGCATCGGCCCGGGTCAGCCCGATGTCCAGCTTGCAGTCGTGCAAGGCCTTGCTTTCGCCGCTGCCTTCCACCCACAGCACCTTCTCGGCGGTCTTCAGGTCGCTGACCTTGAACTCCCAAGGCTGCGTTGTGGCCGCGTTCTCGTTCTCCTTGTCGTGCAGCGTCACCGCGCCGTCGGCGCCTTCGACCTTGATCACCAGCTTGTAGTCGTCGGTCTCCGCTGGCCAGTCGGCTGCGTTCAGCTTGGGCAGCAACAGCTTGGCACGGCCATGGCTGGGGTCGCCCGTGGGGCTGGCCACCTGCAGGTGCAGCCAACGCTTGCCCTGCACTTTCAACTCGTCGCTCACCGGCTTTTGTTCGGGCCACACCAGGTCCTTCAACCCGGTGTGGTAGTCGCTTTCGGGCTCGGTGTAGGGGTCCACCTTGAAGGCCTTGATGGCGCTGATGTTCTGCCGGTGCAAGGTGCCCAGCAGTTCCACCACGCTCAGGTCCTCGGCGGCCGGCGGCTTCACGCGGATGAGCCCGTCCTTGGGGTCGTCCATGGTCAGCTTGACGGTCACCTTGCCCTTGGCCTTGCCGCGCAGCCACAGCTCGAATGGCACCAGGCCGAAAAGCTGTGCGTTCGTGATGGCGGTGGACGGTTCGAACTTCTGGTCGGGTTTGCAGTCCGGGTGCGTGAACAATTCGACATGCGAAGGGCTCACCGACACCTTGCCGCCACCGTTGTAGGGGTGCGCCGGCACGCCGCCCGTCTGGGTGGCCGACAGCTCAATGCGGGTAGCGCCGGCCCAATGCAGGTCGGCCTCGGCCTGGCCCTTGTCGTTCTTCTGGTGCTTGTGCAGCCCGCGTTCGAGCAGCACCACCTTGTACTCCGGCACGATCTTGGGCTGCACAACGTTCAGCGCCTTGATCAGCAGCCCGCGCTGGGTGGGGCCCAGCGCACGGATCGCCGCGTCGGCCGGCGGGTCCAGCGTCAGCGTGGCCACCAGAGGGCCGGCCGTCCGGTCGCGGTCGCGCAGGTACAGGTCCACACCGGCGGAAAGCTGGGCATTGCTGAAGCGGAAGTCGTTGCCCGGCCCCAGCGCGAGCTTGGTCGTGCAGGCCTCGTTGCGGAACACGTCCACCGTGCCGCGGTCCAGGGCGAACACGCCGCCATCGCGAAAAGGCTTTTCGCTGCGGGTTTCGGTGTAGCGCAACTTCAGGTGCAGCGGTGTCTCGGCATTGGGCGGCGGAGGCGGTGGCACGGCCACATTCGGGTCCGGCGGCGGCAGCGGTTCGTACAGCACCTCGGTCTTTTTCGAATCGATCACCGGCGTCACCGCGTTCAGGATGCGCAGCACCAGCTGCACGGTGACCTTGCCGCCTTCGGGCACCACGACGTCGGACTTGGACTCCTGCGGGTTCTCGAACAGGTCAAAGGGCGCAGCCACGTCCACCTTGTACTTGCCAGAGGGAATCTTCTCGAAGGTGTGGCTGCCGCTGTTGGTGTTGTGGCCGCCGGTGAATGCGCCGGACGCGTTCAGCTGCAGGGCGTCCTTCACCGTGCGGCCCTGGTCGTCCACCACCTTGACCACCAGGTCGCCCAGGGGCTGCACGTCGGCCCGCATCAGCGTCAGGCTGGCGGCGGCCACGCTGTCGGCCACGTTCAGCTCCTGCAGGCGCCAGGTCTTCATGGCACCGCTCAGGCCGACCTTGGCCTTGTAGTCGCCGGGCGTGCGGCCTTCGAAGATGGCCGCCCCGATGTCGCTGGTGGTGTCGCTGCCCGGACTGGGCCCGGTGATGGACACCTTGGCGCCCTGCACCGGTGCGCCGGTGTCGGCGCGGGTGACCACAACGGCGACAACGCCGGTCTTCAGCGGGCAGGCCTTGACCGATTTGCCGCCCAGCTTCGACTTGATCTGCTCCATCAGCCCCATCAGCGCGCCTCCATGCCTTTGCGCGCCCGCTCCACCTGGGCATGCACCCGTGCTGCAACCGGTCGGGTGGCGATCAGGTCGCGCAGCTGCGCCAGCACCAGCTGCAGACGCACCGGCGGGCTGGCCTGTGGGCTGTCCAGCCAGGACTTCATCCACGCCAGTTGCCCCTGGTGGTCATGCTGGCGGATGGCCACCAGCAGGGCTGCCGCGCAGGCCAGGTCAGCGGCCTCGGTGAGCCCGAAATCCACGCCCCACGCGATGCATTTGTCGATGGCCGCATCGTCCACCGGCGTCACGGGCGCACCGTCTCGCGCCAGCGCCGCCATGTCGGCGCTGGCGCGAACCGCCGACCGCACGCGGTCCACCATGCGGGTGATCCACTGCGTGTCCAGGACGTCCATCTGGGCCTGTGTCACTGTCAGCATGACAAGACTGCGCCTCCACGCAACGCCAAGTCGGCCCGGATGGCCCGCAGGCGCCGCCAACTCCCGGTGATCCGGGGATTTTCTCCCTGTTGACCCAGGTCAGGATAGCAGTGCACTCGTTGAAACGGAACGTCGGCGGCTGCGACCGCCAGCTTCAATCAAGGGGGGAAGCCGTTCACACTGGCAGGGCTGTGGTCTTCTTCACCGTGCGCAGCACCAGCATCGAGTTCGTGCGCGCCACACCCGGCAGGCGCATCAGCACCTGGGTGTGGAAGCGCTCCAGGTCTTCGGCGTCGCGGTAGGCAAATCGCACCATGTAGTCATTGGCACCGGCCACGTAGAAGCAGTCCAGCACCTCGGGCGCGTCGCGCACGGCCTGCTCGAAGGCCTGCAGCACCGCGTCGTTCATGGTTTCCAGGTTGACGATGGTGAAGCACACGCCATGCTGGCCCACCGCCTTGGGGTTGAGCAGCGCCACGTACTGGGCAATGACGCCCGACTCTTCCAGTTGCTTCACCCGCCGCAGGCAGGCCGAAGGCGACAGGGCCACGCGCTGTGCCAGGTCCACGTTGGACAGCCGCCCGTCCTGCTGCAGGGCCTGCAGGATCTGCCGATCTATCGCATCCAGTTGCGGCGTATGGCTTGAAGTTGGCACGATCGTGCGCTGAGATCAATCAGAGCCGCATCTTATGCCGAATTTCAGGGCCAGCCCGCGGCCAGCACGCAAGCACATTGCACGCCGCTTTGTCTAGACTGACGGCCCAGTGCGCCGCACACTGCAGCGAAAGGCGCCCGCGCGCCCGCAACGCCCTGTTCCGCCCCCCGGAGACCCCATGACGAAAGCCCTCGACGCCTACTGGATGCCCTTCACCGCCAACCGCCAGTTCAAGAAGGCGCCGCGCATGTTCGTGAAGGCCAGCGGCATGCACTACTGGACCGACGACGGCCGCCAGGTGCTGGACGGTGTGGCCGGCCTGTGGTGCGTGAACGCCGGCCACGCGCGGCCCAAGATCGTGAAGGCCATCGCCGAGCAGGCGGCAGAAATGGACTATGCCCCGCCCTTCCAGATGGCCCACCCCAAGGCCTTCGAGCTGGCCGAGGCGGTGGCCCAGCTGGCACCGGCCGGCCTGAACAAGGTGTTCTTCACCAACAGCGGGTCCGAATCGGTGGAAACCGCGCTGAAGATGGCCCTGGCCTACCACCGTGTGCGCGGCGAAGGCCAGCGCACCCGGCTGATCGGCCGCGAGCGCGGCTACCACGGGGTGAACTTCGGCGGCATCTCGGTCGGCGGCATGGTGGCCAACCGCAAGATGTTCGGCAACATGCTTTCGGGCGTGGACCATATCCGGCACACCCACGACCCGGCCCGCAACGCCTTCAGCGTGGGCCAGCCCGAACACGGGGCTGAACTGGCCGACGACCTGGAACGCCTGTGCGCCCTGCACGACCCGTCCACCATCGCGGCCGTGATCGTGGAGCCGGTGTCCGGCTCGGCCGGCGTGTACCTGCCGCCCAAGGGCTACCTGCAGCGCCTGCGCGAGATCTGCGACAAGCACGGCATCCTGCTGATCTTCGACGAGGTGATCACGGGTTTCGGCCGCACCGGCAGCCCCTTCGGCGCCCAGACCTTCGGCGTGACGCCCGACCTGATGACCGTGGCCAAGGGCCTGACCAATGGCTGCGTGCCCATGGGTGCGGTGCTGGCCAAGCAAAGCATCCACGACACCTTCATGACCGGACCGGAACACCTGATCGAGTTCTTCCACGGCTACACCTACAGCGCCCACCCGCTGGCTTGCGCGGCCGGCCTGGCGACGCTGGAAACCTATGCCGACGAAGGCCTGCTCACCCGCGCGGCCGAATTGCAAAGCTACTTCGGCGAGTGCCTGCATTCGCTCAAGGGCCTGCCCAACGTCATCGATGTGCGCAACGTCGGCCTGGTGGGGGGGGTGGAGCTGGCGTCCATCCCGGGCGAGCCCACCAAGCGCGCCTTCGGCGTGTTCCTGGACTGCTTCGCCAAGGGCGTGCTGGTGCGCACCACGGGCGACATCGTGGCCATGTCGCCGCCGCTGATCATTGAACGCGGCCAGATCGACCAGTTGGTGGACACGCTGCGCGGTGCCATCCAGCGGGCGGCCTGACCGCCCTGCCTTCCCACACCTTCAACGCCACACCCGCCCGAGGTCGTGCCTAGCGCCTAGGTTTCATGAGCTTCCTTTCGTCCGACCAGGACCTGACCCGGTTTTCCTACTACGCCGACACCGCGCCGCGTGGCGCCGGGCATGCGCCGCTGCAAGGCGACGCCGACTGCGACGTGGCGGTGGTGGGTGGCGGGCTGGCGGGCTTGTCGGCGGCGATCGAACTGGCGCAGCGGGGCCGGCGCGTCACCCTGCTGGAAGCGCGGGAGATCGGCAGCGGCGCCAGTGGCCGCAATGGCGGCCAGGCCATCCACGGGCTGGCCTGCGACCAGCAGGTCATCGAAGACCAGTTGGGGCTGGAAGAAGCCAAGCGGGTGTGGTGCATGTCGATCGAGGCGCTGGACCTGATCCGCCAGCGCTGCGCCCAATTCGGCATCGATTGCGACTGGCGCGACGGTTTTCTCGGCGTGGCCACCAGCGAGCGCAAGGCCACCGCGCTGCGGCAATGGGCCGAGCGCATGGGCTCGATCTATGGCTACCCGATGCAGTCCATCGCCCGCGACGGCCTGCCAGACTTCATCAACAGCCCGCGCTACCACGGCGCGGTGCACGACCCGCGATCGGGCCACCTGCACCCGTTGAAATACACGCTCGGCCTGGCCCGCGCGGCGCAGGGCCTGGGCGTGCAGCTGCACGAGCACAGTGCCGTCACCGCGCTGGAAGCCGGGCCGCGCCCCCTGCTGCGCACCGCCCAGGGGCAGTTGCGCGCCAGCCAGGTGCTGCTGGCCGGCAATGTGTACCTGCAGGACCTGGTGCCGCAGTTGAAGGCCCGCATCATGCCGGTGGGCACCTATGTGGTGGCCACGGAACCCTTGGGCGAAGAGCGCGCCCGCGCGCTCATCCCTTGTGGCGCGGCGGTGTGCGACACCAACTTCGTGCTGGACTACTTTCGTTGCAGTGCCGACCACCGGCTGCTGTACGGTGGCAGGGTGAGCTACAGCACCGCCACGCCGATGAACCTGGCCGACAGCATGCGCCAGCGCCTGGTGCAGACCTTCCCGCAGCTGGCGGACGTGAAGGTCAGCCACGCCTGGGGCGGTTTCGTGGACATTTCGATGAGCCGCGCGCCCGACTTCGGCCGCCTGCCGGTGGCGACAAACGCCGGCCATGCCGCCAATGTGTACTACCTGCAGGGCTTCTCGGGCCATGGCCTGGCGCTCACCGGCCTGGCCGGGCGCCTGGTGGCCGAAGCCATGGCCGGCGACGCCGGCCGCTTCGACACCTTCGCCCGTCTGAAGCACCGGCCCTTCCCCGGCGGTCGGCTGCTGCGCATGCCCGCCCTGGTGCTGGGCATGGCCTGGTACCGGCTGCGGGATGCCTTGGCCTGAAAGTTTCTAGCGAACCCCCATGAGCACCCCCTCCAAGCCCATCGTCCTGGTCCCCGCCTGCAACCGGCAGTTGGGCGACCACCCCTTCCACATCGTCGGCAAGAAGTACGTGGACGCCGTTCGCCTGGCCGGTGCGCTGCCGCTGGTGGTGCCCAGCGCCCAGCTGGGTGACCTGGACGCCCTGCTGGACCTGGCCGACGGCGTGCTGCTGACCGGGTCTCCCAGCAACGTGCACCCCAGCCACTTTGAAGAGGCGGTGCACGACACCCGCCTGCCGCTGGACGCCGAGCGCGACGCCTGGACCCTGCCGCTGATCCCGAAGGCCCTGGCGCGCGGCATGCCGCTGTTCACCATCTGCCGCGGCACCCAGGAGGCCAATGTGGCACTCGGCGGATCTTTGCACCAGGCGGTGCAGGAGGTGGGCCCCTTCATCGACCACCGCGCGCCCGAAGGCCAACCGGTCGAGCAGCAGTACGCCGCGGTGCACGAGGTGCAGGTGGTGCCCGGCGGTGTGCTGGACGCCATCGTGCAGGTGAAGCGCTTCGCCGTGAATTCCCTGCACGGCCAGGCTGTGAACCGTTTGGCCCCGGGGCTGCGCGTGGAGGCGCGCGCACCCGACGGGCTGGTGGAAGCCTTCTCGGTGGCCGAAGCCAAGGGCTTCAACCTCAGCGTGCAGTGGCACCCTGAATGGCAGGCCAGCGCCAACCCGATTTCGGTTCAACTGTTCCAGGCCTTTGGCGAGGCCTGCCGCGCCTACCGGGCTCGCAAGCGGCAACCCGCCGCCGCCTGACTTTTTTCTTCACCGCAAGACCCCACAAGGTGTTCCCATGGTTTCCCGAGACAACTTCAACTACAGCGAACTCGAGCTCTGGCTCGACAAACACCGCGTCACCGAGATCGAGTGCCTGGTGCCCGACCTGACCGGCGTGGCCCGCGGCAAGATCCTGCCGCGCCAGAAATTCACCGAAGACCGCGGCATGCGCCTGCCCGAGGCCGTGGTGGGCATGGGCGTGACCGGCGAATTTCCCGAGGAAGGGCCGTATTACGACGTCATCAGCCCCACCGACGCCGACATGCACCTGCGCCCCGACCCCAGCACGGTGCGCATCGTGCCCTGGGCCACCGACCCCACGGCGCAGGTCATCCACGACTGCTACGACAAGAGCGGCGTGCTGGTGCCCTTCGCCCCGCGCTCGGTGCTGCGCCGGGTGTGCGACCTGTTCGAAAGCAAGGGCTGGAACCCGGTGGTGGCGCCGGAATTGGAGTTCTACCTGGTGGCGCGCAACACCGACCCCGACATGCCGCTGAAGCCGCCCATCGGCCGCAGCGGCCGGGCCGAAACCTCGCGCCAGGCCTATTCCATCGACGCGGTGAACGAGTTCGACCCGCTGTTCGAGGACGTGTACGACTACTGCGAAAAGATGGAGCTGAACGTGGACACCCTGATCCACGAGGTGGGTGCCGGGCAGATGGAGATCAACTTCTTCCACGCCCACCCGCTGGGCCTGGCCGACGAGGTGTTCCTGTTCAAGCGCACGGTGCGCGAAGCGGCGCTGCGCCACGACATGTTCGCCACCTTCATGGCCAAGCCGATTGCGGGCGAACCCGGCAGCGCCATGCACATCCACCAGAGCCTGGTGGACAAGGAGACCGGGCGCAACATCTTCAGCAACGAAGACGGCAGCCCCAGCCAGGAGTTCTTCTGGTACATCGGCGGCCTGCAGCGCTACATCCCGGCGGCCATGGCCCTGTTCGCGCCCTATGTGAACAGCTACCGCCGGCTGGCCCGCTTCACCGCCGCGCCGATCAACATCCAGTGGGGCACCGACAACCGCACCGTGGGCATCCGCAGCCCGGTGGCGCCACCCAGCGCCCGGCGCATTGAAAACCGCGTGATCGGCGCCGACGCCAACCCCTACATCGCGCTGGCCACCACCCTGGCCTGCGGCTGGCTGGGCATCCGCGACCGCATCGAGCCCACGCCCGAGTGCAAGGGCGACGCCTACCTGGGCGACTTCCAACTGCCGCGCAGCCTGGGCGAAGCCCTGACCATGCTGCGCGAGGAAAAGGCCCTGGCCGAAGTGCTGGGCGAAGGCTTCGTCACCGTCTATTCCGAGGTGAAGGAAGTGGAGCACGCCGAGTTCATGAAAGTGATCTCGCCGTGGGAACGCGAACACCTTCTCCTCCATGTCTGATCACGAGTCCCGGACCATGAAAACCACCGCCGACTACCAGCGCGCCGACGCGGCGCACTTCCTGCACCCCTTCACCGACTTCAAGGCCCTGGCGGCCAAGGGTTCACGCGTCATCACCCGCGCCGATAACATCTACCTCTGGGACAGCGACGGCAAGAAGCTGCTGGACGCGATGAGCGGCCTGTGGTGCGTGAACGTGGGTTACGGTCAGCAGCGCCTGATCGACGCCGCCACCCAGCAGCTGAAGGAGCTGCCCTTCTACAACAGCTTCTTCCAGACCACCACGCCGCCGGCGGTGGAACTGGCCGAACTGCTGGCCGAAGTGAGCCCGCCGCAGTTCAAGCATGTGTTCTTCGCCGGCTCTGGCAGCGAAGGCAACGACACCATCGTGCGCATGGTGCGCCGCTACTGGGACATCCTGGGCCAGCCGCAGAAACAGGTCATCATCAGCCGCAGGAACGGCTACCACGGCAGCACCATGGCCGGCGCCTCACTCGGTGGCATGGCCGGCATGCACGCCCAGGGCGGGCTGCCGATTCCCGGCATCGTCCACATCGACCAGCCCTACTGGTACGAACACGGCCGTGGCATGGACCGCCAGGCCTTCGGGCTGCAGGCTGCGCGCTGGCTGGAGGCCAAGATCCTGGAGGTGGGCGTCGCGAACGTGGCCGCCTTCATCGGCGAGCCGGTGCAGGGCGCCGGCGGCGTGATCATCCCGCCCGACTCTTACTGGCCCGAGGTCCAGCGCATCTGTGACCAGTACGGCATCCTGCTGGTGAGCGACGAGGTCATCACCGGCTTCGGCCGCACCG
Organism: Burkholderiales bacterium JOSHI_001; assembly: GCA_000244995.1. NCBI lineage: Bacteria > Pseudomonadati > Pseudomonadota > Betaproteobacteria > Burkholderiales > Burkholderiales bacterium JOSHI_001. Next base: position 2,928,481 of record CM001438.1, read on the forward strand.
GCCATTGGTTCGGCGCCGAGCGTTTCGGCACGCGGCCCGACCTGATGACCTTTGCCAAGGGTGTGACCAGCGGCTACATCCCGCTGGGCGGCGTGCTGGTGGGCGACCGGGTGGCCAAGGTGCTGATCGAACAAGGCGGTGAGTTCGAGCACGGCTACACCTACAGCGGCCACCCGGTGGCTTGCGCGGTGGGCCTGGCCAATGTGCAGCTGATCCGAGAACTCGGGCTCGTGGAGCGGGTGCGAACCGACGTGGGCCCGTATCTTGCTGAAGCCTTTGCAAGCCTGCGCGACCACCCGCTGGTGGGCGACGCGGAAACCTGTGGCTTGATGGGGGCGATCTTGCTGGTGAAGGACAAGGCGAAGCTGGCCACCTTCCCCGACGAAGTGGGCATCGGCATGGTCTGCCGCGGCCACTGCTTCGGCAACGGGCTGGTGATGCGGGCCGTGGGCCACCGCATGATCATCGCGCCGCCGCTGGTCATCACCCGCTCGCAGATCGACGAAATGATGGCCCTGATCCGCCACTGCCTGGACCTGACGCTGGCCGATGCGCAGCGCCAAGGCTGGCTGTGACCGGCAGCCTGTCGCAGGGAAGTCCCCCGATGCCGGCCCCCGTCAACCCCACCTAGACTCCTTCCGTTCCCAGGCCACCTTTTCACTCTTCACCCGGAGGTTGTTCATGATTTCTTGTTCTAGCCGGTCCCTGGTTGTTGCTGGTCTGGCGGCTGCCGCTGCGGCCTTGGGGCTGACGGCCATGCCGGTGCAGGCCCAGGAAGAGGACAAGGTCCTGAACGTCTACAACTGGTCCGACTACATCGCCGAAGACACCGTCGCCAAGTTCGAGAAGGAAACCGGCATCAAGGTGCGCTACGACAACTTCGACAACAACGAGATCGTGCACGCCAAGCTGGTGGCCGGGCGCAGTGGCTACGACATCGTGATGCCGTCTTCCAACTGGGCCAAACTGCAGATCGACGGCGGGCTGCTGCGCAAGATCGACAAATCGCAGATCCCGAACTACAAGAACCTGGACCCGGCCGTGCAGGCCCAGCTGGCCCGCATGGACCCCGGCAACGAGTACATGGTGAACTGGCTCTGGGGCTTCACCACCGTGGGCGTGAACGTGGACAAGGTCAAGGCCGCGCTGGGTGGCATGCCCATGCCGGCCAATGTGTGGGACCTGGTCTTCAAGCCCGAGTACATCAGCAAGATGAAGGGCTGTGGCGTCAGCTTCCTGGACAGCGCCTCGGAAGTGATCCCGGCCGCCCTGCACTACCTGGGCAAGCCCTCGTTTTCCAAGAACCAGGCCGACTACCAGGCCGCCGCCGCCCTGCTGAAAAGCGTGCGGCCCCACGTCACGCTGTTTTCCAGCAGCGGCTACATCAACGACATGGCCAACGGCAGCATCTGCCTGGCGCTGGGCTGGTCGGGCGACATCAACATCGCACGCCAGCGCGCCATCGACGGCAAAACCGGCCACAAGATCGAAGCCCTGCTGCCCAGCACCGGTGGCCTGCTGTTCTTCGACGTGATGGTCATCCCCAACGACGCCGCCCACCCGAAGAACGCGCACAAGTTCATCGACTTCATCCTGCGCGGCGAAAACCACGCGGCCCTGACCAACAAGGTGTTCTACGCCAACCCGAACACCCAGTCCAAGGCCTTCGTGAAGCCCGAGGTGGCCAGCAACCCCACGGTGTTCCTGCCCGAGGCCGAGCTGAAGAAGATGATTCCGCCCGACTCGCTGAACAACGACCTGCGCCGCCTGATGACGCGCACCTACACCAGCTTCAAGACCGGGCTGTAAACGGCGATGGCAGCCTCCCCTTCCGCGCCCGCCCCGGCCGCGGCGTCTGATGCCACGTTCCTGCGCATCCAGGACGTGGTCAAGGACTTCAACGGCTACAAGGCGGTGAACCACGTCAGCCTGGACATTGCCCGCGGCGAGATCTTCGCACTGCTGGGCAGTTCGGGCTGCGGCAAGACCACCTTGCTGCGCATGCTGGCGGGCTTCGAATCACCCACGTCCGGGCGCATCGTGCTGAACGGCCAGGACATGGCCGGCCTGCCACCCTACGAACGGCCGATGAACATGATGTTCCAGAGCTACGCGCTCTTCCCCCACCTGTCGGTGTGGGAGAACATCGCCTTCGGCCTGAAGCGCGACGGCCTGGCGCGTGACGCCATCGCCGCGAAGGTGGAAGCCATGCTCAAGCTGGTGCAATTGGGCAAGTACGCCCAGCGCAAACCGCACCAGCTGTCGGGCGGCCAGCAGCAGCGCGTGGCGCTGGCGCGCAGCCTGGCCAAACAGCCGCAGCTGCTGCTGCTGGACGAGCCCCTGGGCGCGCTGGACAAGAAGCTGCGCGAGGAAACCCAGATCGAACTGGTGAACATCATCGAACAGGTGGGCGTGACCTGCGTGATGGTCACGCACGACCAGGAAGAGGCCATGACCATGGCCAGCCGCATCGCCATCATGAGCGAGGGCCGCTTCCTGCAGGTGGGCGCGCCGGCCGAGATCTACGAAACCCCGGCCACGCGTTTCGTGGCCGACTTCATCGGCAATGTGAACCTGATGGACGGCACGCTGGAGGTGGACGAGCCCGACCACGTGGTGATCGGCTGCAGCGACTGCAAGCACTACGTGGGCCACGGCATCACCGGCAGCGAAGGCATGCCGGTCACGGTGGCGCTGCGGCCGGAGAAGATTCACCTGCAGCGCCACAAGCCGGCCGACGACTTCAACAGCGCGCGCGGCACCATCAAGGAAATGTCCTACTTCGGCGCCCACACGGTCTACCACGTGCTGCTGGCCAGCGGGCAGAAGCTGAAGGTGAGCCAGGCCAACACCCAGCGCCACAAGGACGACGAACTGACCTGGGGCGACGAGGTCTGGGCGCACTGGTCGCGCTCGGCCCACGTGGTGCTGACCCAGTGAGCCGGCGCCGCCCATGAACCCCTTGCAGCGCTTCCTGGCCTGGGCCCGACGCGGCCGCAGCGCGGTCATCGGTGTGCCCTACCTGTGGCTGCTGGTGTTCTTCCTGTTCCCCTTCCTGATCCTGGCCAAGATCAGCGTCTCCGAGATGGAGACGGTGCAGTTCAAGGACATCATCACCTTCAAGGACGGGCTGCTGCAGCTGACCCTGAAGCTGTCGAACTACCAGTTCATGGCGCAGGACGCGCTGTACTACAAGAGCTACATCGCCAGCCTGAAGTACGCCGGCGCCACCACGCTGCTGTGCCTGGCCATCGGCTACCCCTTCGCCTACTTCATGGCCCGGGCCAAGCCGTCTGCGCAGCCCACGCTGCTGATGTTGGTGATGCTGCCCTTCTGGACCAGCTTCCTGCTGCGCGTGTACGCCTGGAAGGGCCTGCTGTCCGAGAACGGATGGGTGGCCGACGCCATCATCGGCAGCGGCCTGGACCAGGTGCTGGCCGCCCTGGGCCTGATCAGCGCGCCGGGCAAGCTGATGCACACGCCCTTCTCGCTGGTGCTGGGCATGACCTACACCTACCTGCCCTTCATGGTGCTGCCGCTGTACGGCAACCTGGCCAAGATGGACCTGCGCCTGCTGGAAGCCGCGGCCGACCTGGGTGCGTCGCCCTGGACGGCGTTCTGGAAGATCACGGTGCCGCTGTCCAAGGCCGGCATCATCGCCGGCAGCATGCTGGTGTTCATTCCCTGCGTCGGTGAATTCGTCATCCCCGAACTGCTGGGCGGCCCCGAAACCCTGATGATCGGCCGCGTGCTGTGGGATGAATTCTTCAGCAACAACGACTGGCCCATGGCCAGCAGCGTGGCGGTGGTGATGGTGCTGCTGATCATCGTGCCGCTGGCCATCTTCAACAAGTACCAGGCCGAAGCGCAGGAGGCGCGTAAGTGAAAGCCTCCGCCTTCAACCGCCGCTTCGGCCAGGCCTGGCTGGCCGGCGGCTACGTGTTCCTGTACCTGCCCATCCTGGCGCTGGTGCTGTACTCCTTCAACGACTCGCCCCTGCCCAATGTGTGGCGCGGCTTCACGCTGAAGTGGTACGCCGCACTGGCCAGCGACCACGAAATCCTGCGCGGCCTGTGGCTCAGCCTGAAGATCGCCTTCCTCACCGCCTGCGGCTCGGTGCTGCTGGGCACGCTGGCCGCGTTCGCGCTGGTGAAGTACAAGCGCTTCACCGGGCGCACGGTCTTCAGCGGCATGGTGAACGCGCCCCTGGTCATGCCCGAGGTGGTGGTGGGCCTGTCGCTGCTGCTGATGCTGGTGTCGGTGCAACGCGCCATCGGCTTCCCCGAACGCGGGCTCATGACCATCTGGTTCGGCCACCTGCTGCTGGGCATGGCCTACGCCACCGTGGTGGTGCAGGCGCGGCTGACCGACCTGAACCCGCAGCTGGAAGAAGCCGCCATGGACCTGGGCGCGAAGCCGCAGCAGGTGTTCATGCTGGTCACCCTGCCCATGATCGCGCAAAGCCTGCTGTCGGCCTGGCTGCTGACCTTCACCCTCAGCCTGGACGACGTGGTGCTGTCGGCTTTCCTGTCCGGCCCTGGCGCCACCACCATGCCGCTGGTCATCTTCTCGCGTGCACGGCTGGGCCTGTCGCCCACCATCAACGCGGTGGCCACGGTCATCGTGCTCATCGTGGCCGTGGCCACCGTGGGCGCCAGTTGGTGGATCGCCCGCAACGAACGCAAGCGCAGCCTGGAAATGGCCGAAGCCGCCCGCGCCTGACATTTTCCGATTCCCTTCAGACCACAACAGACACTGTTCCCAGGAGAAGCCCGATGACGACGCCCCGCCCCACCCCGCTGGTTCTGGCCCTGGCCCTGGCCGCTGTGCTGCCGCTGCCGGCTGCCGCGCAAAGCAATGCCGAGGTGTTGAAGGAACTGCAGGCCCTGAAGGCCAAGGTGGCGGAACTGGAGAACAAGCTGAAGGCCGCCGACGAGAAGAAGCCCGAATGGGGCATGACGCCCGAGCAGGCCAAGGAACTGAACCGCGTCACCATCAAGACCGAAGCCCTGGAAGATCAGCGCGACGCGCTCGGCTTCAAGGGCCTGAAGATCAGCGGCTACATGGACCCCACCTTCATCTGGAACCAGCGCCAGAACCGCGCCGGGGCGCAGTTTCTCAACCGCGTTGACGATGACGGCTACCGCTACGACAACAGCTACTTCGGCGCAGCGGTGATCGACTTCACCAAGGAAACCGAATCCGGCACCCGCTGGCGCCTGACCCTGGCACCGAATCGCGGCGTGGGCACGGTGTTCGATATCACCTCGCCGGTTCACGAGGCCAGTGTCTCGGTCCCGATCACCGACCTGCAGACCCGTTTCATCGCGGGCCAGTTGCCCGACTGGTCGGGCTACGAATACCTGCAGCCCACGCTGAACAAGCTGATCACCCACAACCTGCTGTTCGACTTCACACTGCCCACCGCCTACACCGGCGCCGGCATGGAGATCACGCGCGGCAAGTGGATCGTCAAGACCTTGATCGGCAACATGAACAAGACCAAGAAGGACGCCGGCAGCAAGAGCCCGGTACTGGCCTACCGCGTTGACTACTCCAAGGGCGAGTTTCAGGGCTTCGGCTTCGCCGGGGTGCACGGCAAGGCCGTGAACTTCAACGACTGCCCATCCACCTGCAACGAGTCGCGGGTTGACCTGTTCGAGGCCGACGCCTACTTCATTCGCGGCGACCTGACGCTTCAGGCCCAAGCCTCCTACGGCCAGCAGAAGAAGGCCGCCATCATCCCCGATGCCAATGGGTTGCGTGACGCCAGTTGGTGGGGCGTCTCCGGCCTGGCGGCCTACAAGTTCACGCCGCGCTTCGAGGGCACCATGCGGGCCGATTTCATCAACAACAGGAAAAACGGCGGTGGCTTGCTCACCTACACCACAGCCGACACGCGCAGCGGCTTCGGCCCCGACGCGTCGCTGGGTTGCGATCCCGCGACGCCTGCCTCATTGGTGGCGGAATGCGATCGCGGCGCGAACCGAACGGCCCTGGCTTTCGGTCTGTCCTACCTTTACGAACAAAACACCACGTTCAAACTGGAGTACCGCTTCGACCGAGCCAACCTGCCGGTGTTTGCGGACGTGAAGAACGGTGGCTTCAGCAAGAGCAACCAGTTGTTGGGTGCGTCGGTCCTGGTCAGCTTCTGAAGTCCCGGCATGAACAAGCCCGCCATCGACTGGCACCCGCGCGCTGCCACGCTGAAACCCGACGGCCGCGCGTTCATCGCGGGCCAGCGCGTCGCCGCCGCCAGCGGTGCCTGCTTCGACAAGCATTCGCCCATTGACGGCCGCCTGCTGGGCCCCGTGGCACGCGGTGCCGCCGCCGATGTGGACGCCGCGGTGGCCAGCGCCCGCGCGGCCTTCGAGTCCGGCCGCTGGGCCCACCAGAGCCCGGCCGCCCGCAAGAAGGTGCTGCAGCGCTTTGCCGAAAAGATCCTCGCCGCGCGCGAAGAACTGGCCCTGCTGGAAACCCTGGACATGGGCAAGCCCATCCAGTATGCGCTGTCAGTGGACGTGGCCAGCGCGGCGCGCACCATCGCCTGGTACGCCGAAGCCATCGACAAGGTGTACGACGAGATCGCGCCCACGGCGCGCAGCGGCCTGGCGCTGATCACGCGCGAAGCCATGGGCGTGGTAGGGGTCATCGTGCCCTGGAACTACCCCATGATCATGGCGGCCTGGAAGCTGGGGCCGGCGCTGGCCACCGGCAACTCGGTGGTCTTGAAGCCCAGCGAGAAGAGCCCCTACACCGCGCTGCGCCTGGCCGAACTGGCCGTTGACGCCGGCCTGCCCGAAGGCGTGTTCAACGTGGTGCCCGGCTTCGGCCACGAAGCCGGCGAGGCCCTGGCCCTGCACATGGACGTGGACGCCATCGGCTTCACCGGCAGCACCCGCACCGGCCGCCGCATGCTGGACTACGCCGGCCGAAGCAACCTGAAGCGCGTGTACAACGAACTGGGCGGCAAGTCCGCCTTTGTGGTGTTCGACGACTTCGCCGACGTGCAACGCGCCGCGCAGACCGTGGCCGGCAGCCTGTTCTTCAACCAGGGCGAAAGCTGCAACGCGCCCTCGCGCGTGCTGGTGCATGAACGCATCGCGGACGAATTCGTCGCCGCCGTGGTGGCCGAAGCACCGAAGTACCAGCCGGCCGACCCGCTGGACACCACCACCGTGATGGGCGCCCTGGTGGACGACACCCAGTTGCGCACCGTGATGGGCTACATCGACGCCGGCAAGACCGAAGGCGCGCGCTGCGTGGCCGGCGGGCAGCAGGTGCGGGCCGATACCGGCGGCTTTTACGTGCAGCCCACGGTGTTCGATGGCGCCAGCAACACGATGAAGATCGCGCAGGAAGAAATCTTCGGCCCGGTGATGAGCATCATCCGCTTCCAGACCGAGGCCGATGCCGTGGCCCAGGCCAATGCCAGCGCCTACGGCCTGCAGGCCAGCGTGTGGAGCGACAACATCAACCGCGCCCACCGCGTGGCCCGCGCGCTGCGCGCCGGCACCGTGCACGTGAACCAGTACGACGAGGACGACATCACCGTGCCTTTCGGCGGCTACAAGCAAAGCGGCAATGGCCGCGACAAGAGCCTGCACGCCCTGGACAAGTACACCGAGCTGAAGACCATCTGGGTTCGCATCGACGGATGAGCGACGCCATCCGCCAGCGCCTGGCCGCTGCCGGCGTGCACACGCTGCTGGCCCAGTTCACCGACGTGCACGGCACCGCCAAGGGCAAGTTCGTGCCCTTGGCGCACTGGAACGACCTGATCGAAACCGGCGCCGGCTTTGCCGGCCCGTCGATCTGGGGCACCGGCCTGCCGCGCACCGGGCCGCGCAGCGAGTACATCGCGCGCGGCGTGGCCGAATCCGCCACGCCCCTGCCCTGGATGCCTGGCGTGGCCCGCGTGGTGTGCGACGGTTTCGTGGGTGGCCAGCCCTTCGACAACTGCCCGCGCCAGGTGCTGCGGCGCGCCGTGGCCCGGCTGGCCGAACAGGGCATGACGATGCGCACCGGCATCGAGCCCGAATTCTTCCTGCTGCGCCAGGACGGCCAGGGCCGTTGGGGCCCGGCCGATCCGCTGGACAGGCTGGACAAGCCCAGCTACGACCTGCAGTCGCTGCCGCGCCAGCGACCCTTCCTGGACGCACTGTCGGCGGGCCTGTCAGCCTGCGGACTGGACGTGCTGCAGATCGACCACGAGGACGCCCACGGCCAGTACGAACTGAACTTCGCCCACGCCTCGGTGCTGCACAGCGCCGACCACCTGATGCTCTTCAAGCTGGGCGCACACGCACTGGCCGAACAGCAGGGCCTGGTGTTCTCGATGATGCCCAAACCCTTTGCCGACCAGCCCGGCAGCGGTTTGCACTTTCACGTCTCGCTGTGGCAGGGTGATCGGTCGGCCCCCCAGGCGGTGCAAACTGCCTTCATGGCCGGGGTGCTGGCGCATTCGGCGGCCTTGTGCGCCGTGGCCGCGCCCACGGTGAACAGCTACAAGCGCCTGATGGTGTTTCCCAGCCTCAGCGGCACCAGTTGGGCACCGGCCGTGGTGGCGCATGGCCCCAACAACCGCACCGCCCTGCTGCGCACCCTGCCCGATCGCTTTGAATGGCGTCTGCCGGACGCCAGCGCCAACCCCTACCTGGCCAGCGCGGCCATGATCGAAGCCGGCCTGGACGGACTGGCGCGCGGCCTGGACCCCGGCCCGGCACAGACCGACGACCTGTTCGAGCTGGCCCCCGCCACCTTGGCGGCACGCGGCATCGGCCTGCTGCCGCAAAGCCTGGGCGCGGCGCTGGACGCGCTGCAAGCCGATGCGGTGGTGACCGCGGCCCTGGGTCCGGCGCTGGCCACCGAGTTCATCCGCCTGAAGCGCCAGGAACTGGCTGAACACGCGCTGCACATCAGCGACTGGGAACTGAAGCGCTACGTCCGTGCGTTCTGAAGCGCAGCCCCTGGCACCCTGGTGGGCCTACCTGAGCCTGGCCGCCAGCATGGCACTGGTGGGCTCCTACGTGGGCCTGTCGCGCCTGCTGGTGGCGGTGTTCCCGGTCTTTCTGCTGGCATGGCTGCGCTTTGGCATCGCGGCCGTGGCCATGGGGCACTGGCTGAAGCGCGCGCCGGGCGAGCCGGCCCTGGGCCCCACCGAGCGCCGGCTGCTGTTCTGGGAAAGCTTCCTGGGCAACTTCCTGTTTTCGATCTGCATGCTGTTCGGCGTGCAACTCACGTCCGCGGTGTCGGCCGGGGTGGTGATGGCGGCCATCCCGGCCGCGGTGGCGCTGCTGTCGCACTTCTTCCTGGACGAGCGCGTGGGCCAGCGCGTTGCGGTGGCCATCGCCCTGGCCATGGCCGGCATTGCGCTGCTGGGCTGGCAGAAACCGCCTTCCACCGCGGGCACGGCCGGCACCGCCCAGCAGTGGCTGGGCCACGCGCTGCTGCTGGGCGCGGTGCTGTGCGAGGCCAGCTACGTGGTCATCGGCAAGAAGCTCAGCGCGTCGCTGTCGCCACGGCGCATCAGCGCGCTGATCAACCTGTGGGGCCTGGCCCTGGTGACACCGCTGGGCCTGTGGCAGGCCTGGACCTTTGATTTCAGCGCGGTGCCCCGACCCACCTGGGTGCTGCTGGTGTTCTATGCCCTGGCCGCCAGCATGGCCACGGTGTGGCTGTGGATGAAGGGCCTGCAGTGGGTGCCCGCGCCCCAGGCCGGCGTGTTCACCGTGATGCTGCCGGTCAGCGCCGCGGCCGTGGGCGCGCTGTTCCTGGGCGAAAGCTTCGGCGCCTGGCACGCCCTGGCCATGGCCCTGGCCCTGGCCGGGTTGCTGCTGGCCACATGGCCGCAGCGCGCCTGAGCGCTCAATCGCCCTGCCGCAGGTGGCCCACGATCCAGCAGGCCAGCGCAATGAGCAGGTTCGCCCCGCTCTCGCACATCAGGATGGCCGGGTTGGCCTCCTTGCCCTGCAGGATGATCAGCCGCGCCAGCGCCGTGATGGCGATGAACAGCGGGATGGTGATCGGGATGCGCTGGCTGGCGTAGAAGGCGCCCGGCATGCCCGGCACCTCGAAGCGATCCACCAGCCCACCAGCAGGGGTTTCAGCCGCCCTGCGCCATGGCCCGCAGCGCCTGGGCATTGGCGGGGGTGAGGCCGCGCTCGGTGATGATGCCGGTGACCAGCCGCGCCGGCGTGATGTCAAACGCCGGGTTCAGCGCCGAAGCGCCTTCGGGCGCGAGCCGCACCTCCTGCACCTGGCCCTGGGCGTCCTGGCCGCTGATGTGCGTCACCTCGCGCGGCGAGCGCAGCTCGATCGGGATGTCGGCCGCGCTGCGCTGCAGGTCCAGCGTGGACAGCGGCACCGCCGCGTAGAAGGGCACGCCGTTGTCGTGTGCCGCCAGCGCCTTCAGGTAGGTGCCGATCTTGTTGCAGACATCGCCCTCGGCGGTGACGCGGTCGGCACCCACGATGACGATGTCCACCTGGCCCTGCTGCATCAGGTGGCCGCCGGCGTTGTCGGCGATCACCGTGAAGGGCACGCCGGCGTGGCCCAGTTCCCAGGCGGTGAGCGACGCGCCCTGGTTGCGCGGCCGGGTCTCGTCCACCCACACGTGCAGTTGCACGCCGTTGGACTGGGCCTTGTACACCGGCGCCAGCGCCGTGCCCCAGTCCACCGTGGCCAGCCAGCCGGCATTGCAGTGGGTCAGCAGGTTCAGGCGCCGGCCCTTGCGGCGGGCCAGGTCGGTCAGCAGGCTGCAGCCGTGGTCGCCGATGGCCGAGTTCACGGCCACGTCCTCCTCGGCCAGGCCGTCGGCGGCTTGCCAGGCGGCGCTGCGGCGCTGGGCCAGCGGCAGCGGCAGCAGAAGCTTCAGCATGCGTTGCGTGGCCCAGGCCAGGTTCACCGCCGTGGGGCGCGATGCGTCCAGCCTGGCCTTGGCCGCGGTCAATGCGGCGTCGCTGGCGTCGGCCACGCATTGCAGCGCCATGCCGTAGGCGGCTGCGGCACCGATCAGCGGCGCGCCGCGCACCCACATCTGGCTGATGGCCTGCTCCACCTCGGCCAGGTCGTTGAGGCGTTCCACCTCCAGTTGGTGCGGCAGCCGGCGCTGGTCGATCACGTACACCGCGTCGCGCCCAGGGGCGGACCAGATCGTGCGGCGTCCTTCCACGCGGCCGCTCACAGCACGCGCCCTGCGACGACCTTCAGGCGTTCCACCAAGGCGGGGTCGCGGGCCGCCGGCGCGGTGATGAGGGCGTGCTCCAGGGCGCGGCGGCAATGGCAGTCAGCGCCATGCACATCGCCGTGGATGGCCGGTGCCACATCGGCCACCAGCGCCCGTGCGTGCTCGGCGTTGGACATCAGCACCGAGATGATGGCCTGCACGGTGACGTCGTCGTGCTGCGGGTGCCAGCAGTCGAAGTCGGTGACCATGGCCACGCTGGCGTAGCAGATCTCGGCCTCGCGGGCCAGCTTGGCCTCGGGCATGTTGGTCATGCCGATCACATCGCAATTCCAGCTGCGGTACAGCCGGCTTTCGGCCAGGGTGGAGAACTGCGGGCCCTCCATCACCAGGTAGGTGCCGCCGTCGGCGTGCGGCACGCCCTGGCGCGCCAGGCTGGCCAGCACATGCCGGCCCAGCCGGTGGCAGGTGGGCTGGGCCATGGACACATGGGCCACCAGGCCGGTGCCGAAGAAGCTTTTTTCGCGCGCGAAAGTGCGGTCGATGAACTGGTCCACCACCACGAAGGTGCCGGGCGCCAGGTCGGCGCGCAGGCCCCCCACGGCCGACAGCGACAGGATGTCGGTGACGCCCAGCGACTTCAGCGCCGCCACGTTGGCGCGGAAGTTCAGGTCGCTGGGCGGTATGCGGTGGCCGCGGCCGTGCCGCGGCAGGAAAGCCAATTCAGTGCTGCCGAGCCGGCCACGCAGAATCTCATCGGATGGCGCACCCCAAGGCGTGTCCACGCGCACCCAGCGCGTGTCCTGGAGTCCGGCGAGTTCATACACGCCGCTGCCACCGATGATGCCAAGAACAGGTCCCACGGCCATGGCCGCCCCTCCGGGTTTGTTCAACATCAAGCAGTCAGAGGCCCAACGAGCGGCCTGGGATACATGATAGCCACCGCCGCGTCACCTTGACGCAGGGCGACATGTGAATCTGGGTATCTGTCGGCCGCCCGATTCTTGGACGGCGCCGTACTGGTACCCGTATCAGGCCGACAGCGCCGGCGACCGTCGCCGCGCCTGCGAGGCCAACGCGGCCACCTCGGCCACGGCCTGGGCCTTCAGGCGATGGTCCGACCACACCTGGCGCCACAGGCGGGCGCCGGGCTGGCCATGGCGCAGGCCCAGCATGTGGCGCGCCATCAGCGCCCAGGGCGTGCCGTGCGCGGCTTGCTGGCGCGCCATGTAGGCCACGTAGCCGGCCTCGGCGGCATCCACATCCAGCCCGCCGGCGCCGCCGAACAAGGCCGCGTCCCAGGCCGCCAGTTTGGCCGGCTGCTGGTAGGCGTGGCGGCCGATCATCACGCCGTCCAGCACCCGCAGGTGCTGCTGCACGGCAGCCACATCGGCCAGGCCGCCGTTGAGCACGAACACCCCTTGCGGGAAGTCCTGCTTCAGGCGTTCCACGAAGGCGTGGCGCAGCGGCGGGATCTCGCGGTTGTCCTTGGGAGACAGGCCCTGCAGCCAGGCATTGCGCGCATGCACGATGAAGACCTGGCAGCCGCCCTCGGCCACGGTGCCGACGAAGTCGCGCACGAAGTCGTAGCTTTCGACGCGGTCGATGCCGATGCGGTGCTTCACCGTCACCGGCAGCGGCCGGGGCGACGCGGCCGCGGCTTCCACCATGGCGGCCACGCAGTCGCGCACCAGGCCCGGTTCGGCCATCAGGCAGGCGCCGAAGGCGCCGCGCTGCACCCTTTCACTGGGGCAGCCGCAATTCAGGTTCACCTCGTCATAGCCCCAGCGCTGGGCCAGCTTCACGCAGGCGGCCAGGTCGGCGGGTTCACTGCCACCCAGTTGCAGCGCCACCGGGTGCTCTTCGGCGCTGAAGTCCAGGTGGCGCGGCAGGTCGCCATGCAACAAGGCGCCGGTGGTCACCATCTCGGTGTACAGGCGCGCGTGCGGGCTGAGCAGGCGGTGCAGAAAGCGGCAGTGGCGGTCGGTCCAGTCCAGCATGGGCGCCACGCACAGGCGCCAGGGATTCACAGCTTGAGGGGAAGGCACAAATCGTCTCGTGGGCAGCCTGTGCCGGTGCGGCATGGAAGGGACGCGCGCGATACCGGGCGCCCGACTGAACGCGCATGGTAATCAAAGGGGCCGCGCGGGCCGCCGCGGGCGGCCCTTCAAAGTGCAAAGCTCTCCGCGTACACCAGCCGTTCCTCGACCAGCAGGCGCCGCCAGGCGGCGTTGCGCGGGTCGGGCACGGTGCGGTCGGTGTAGTAACGCTCGAACTCGCGCAGCAGCACCCGGTGCCGGAAGCCTGCCGTCAAGGCCGGCAGCGCAGCGGCATGGGACCAGATGGGCTGCTCCAGAAACAGCCCCGGCGACACCACCACCGCACTGGTCACCGAGCCCGATGCGGCGGTGGCCAGCACGCCGCCCACCGGCTTCAATTGTTCCAGCCGGTCGAAGCGCAGTGTGGCGCCGCCTCGGGTGCGCCGCATCACCTCGTCCGGCGCGCGGGGCAGCGCCAGGTCCTCGGGCAGCGCCCGCGTGGCCGCGTCACCGCCCACCAGGTGGCTGCCCAGTTGCTGCACATCCTGCCAGCCCAGGTCGCCCGCCATGTCCAGGGCCTGGCGCTGCAGCACCGCTTCCAGCCGGTTGCGCCCGTCTTCGAGCTGGGTGCCGGTGAAGTCGGCCACCACCGACGCGTTGGCCAGCGGGGACTCGGCCTGGCCGCCAGGGTTCAGGCGCCGCATCGGCCCGCGACGGGCCGCCGGGCCGTACACGTCCAGGCGCAGGCCGCCGTTGGCATCGCGGCCCAGCGTGGCCAGGCGGCGCGGCAGCAACTGCGCGAAGTCGCACAGCACGGTGCGCGAGACCTTGGCCGAAGGCAGCGCATGCGGCTGGAATCGCACCAGCGACAGTCGCACAAAGGGCGTGTAGCTGGACCCGGTGTTCAGCTCGATGTCGCAGTACCAGAGCTTGCGGTCCGGGTTGAAGTACACGCGGTGGCCCACCACGGTGGCCGGCTGGGCGTCTTCCTGCAGCAGCACCGACTCGGTCCGCACCCCGGCGCTGAAATCGCTGGCGCGGGCCAGCGGGTCGGGCACGGCCGAATCCCACAGCGGGTCGCGGCCCCACTGGGTGACGAAGGGCAGGCGTTCGGGCGGCAGGGTCTCGAACTTGGCGCCATCCTGCTGCAGCACCACCCCCAGCAGTTCGCCGTCGCCGGACGAGAACCAGGGCCGGTCCAGGTACACCCGCAGGCCGTTGCCCAGGCGCGTGCTGCGGCCGGCGCTGCTGCGGTCCCAGCGGAAAGTGGGCACGACGTACAGCACCTCGGGCAGGTCGGGCGGGCTGCTGGCGGGCACCACGCTGCCCACGGTGCCGCCGCTGGGCACGTCGGCGATGGGCGCACCGGCGTCCTTGTCCGGTCCCAGCAGCGCATGGGCCTGCACCACCACGCGGTGGGTTTCGATCACCGGGCCGTCGCGGGTGATGCGCTCGCGTTCTTCGAACAGCGGCGGCGGCAGGTACTCGCGAAAGCGTGTCGTGGCCCGCAGGCGGTATTGGACGAAGCGAAAGCGCGTATCGCCGAACTCGTGGCGGTTGCCCGGCAGCGCCGGGCGCTTGGCCAGGTCGCTGGGCAGCAACTGCCCGCCCACCGGCGTGAACAGGGTCTGCTCGGCCACCGCCTGCAGCAGTTCGAAGCGGTTGCGGTGCATTTCGGACAGGCGGATCTCGCTGAGCACCGCCTCGTGGTGCACCCGTTTCGGGCCGGGTTCGGCGGGGTCGTCGGTCAGCGGGTCGTCGACCCATTCGTCCCATTCGCCCACGATTTCGAACTTGCCGGTGCTGGGCCCGTGCAGCACGATGGCGCGGGCGCGCAGGTCGGCATGCTGCGCCCCGGCCTGGCGCTGCACGCTGGCCGATTCGGCCCGCGGCGCGCACACCGGCTGCTGGGTGGCGTGCACGAAGACCAGCTCGCGCCAGGGCGTGATCATCCAGTTCACCCCGGCCAGGGCCTGCGCCTGCAGCGCCTTCACGGCCGAGGGCGAACTTTGCCAGCCCGGCAGGCCCAGGTGGCCCACCATTTCGTCGTGCACAAAGCTGGCGTAGCGCAGGCGCGCCACATGGCCCTTGGGCAGGAAGACGCGCAGCAGGCCGGCGTCGAAGTCCCACTTCGGCGGGTCGGCCGCGGTGAAGCTGTCGCCGCAGGGCGGGTTCTGCACCTCGCCGGGCTGGTCGTGCAACTGGATGCGCAGGCTGCGGGTGTCGGCCGGCCAGGTCTTGGCCAGCGGGCCGTCGCTGGGGTCGCGGTCGAAGTCAAGCAGCAGGATCAGGCGCTCTTTCTGGTCGTCCAGGAAGACCGCGCGCGCGCCCTTGTCCAGCAGATAGCCGTGCAGGCCCGGTGCCAGCAGCACCAGCGGCTTGCCCTGGGTCCAGGCCCGGAGCCCGGGCACGCCTTCCAGGGCCGTGCCGCCACTGGCGGGGTCGGGCAGGTAGGGCACCGGCACGATGGCCTCGCGGTGCACCAGGTACTGGCCGGCGGCGAAGCGGTCCTTGGTGTTGTCGGCCTGTTCCGGGGGCGTGATCAGGCCGGTCTGCACCGTGGCGGCCTGCGCCGCCTTGCGCGGCGTGACCAGCTCGATGCTGGCGCCCGGCACCGGGTTCAGCAGCGTGCCGCTTTCGCGCGCGGCCAGCGCGTAGGCGTCCTTGATGCGCTGGGGGTCCCCGCTGCCGATGGCGTCGTCGAACAGGCCGTGCAGTTCGCACTGCTGCTGCGAACTCTTGGGCGGCACCAGGTGGCGGTCGCTGCTGGCGCCGTATTCAAAGTCCGGGTTGTTGTAGAAGCCCGCCAACGGGCCCTGGACCTGCGCCAGGTAGCCGGCCGCGTCCTGGTCGAAGTTGGTGCGCAGCACCAGCCGTTCCAGGGATTCGCCTTCGCTCAGCTTGTTCGTCAGCACCAAGGCCGGCGGGTCCACCGGCTCGAAGCGGCCATAGTCCAGCGGGGCGCTGGCGTGTTCGTCGGGCCCAGGCTCATCCAGGCCCAGGCTGTTGCCCGCCAGGTCCACCAGCCGCGCGCGAACGCGGTAGCGGTGGCCAAAGCGCAGCCGCGGCAGGCTGCCCTTCACAGGCGTCAGCGCCACCGCCAGGCCATTGCCTAGGGGCGCGCTGTCGGTGGGCGTGTCCACCACCTCCTCGGTCTGCAAGTGGGTGCCAGGGACGGTGGCGTCGCGCAGGGTGCGGCCCGGGCGCGGGGCGGCCAGGCTCCAGCCGGTCCAGCGGAACAGGGTTTCGTGCAGGTAGTGGTCGGCTGGCGCGTCGGGGCTGGCGGTGGTGGACGCGCCCTTCACATGGCCTTCGTCGGGCGGCAGCTTGATCTCCCGTTCGGCCAGCGCGCCGGTGGCCAGGGCGCGGAAGCGGCCCTGGCGGGCGGTGAGGCTGCGCCACCGGCCGTCCTTGGCGTCCCACACGTCCACGCGGTAGCCGCGCAACACGTCCTCGGCGAACAGCGTCACCGCCGCGGCCTTCGCGCCGCCGGCCTGGATGGCGCCGTGGTTCAGCGCGGCAGCGGCGGCGCTCATGCCCACGCTGCCGGCACGGCCGTGGCGGCTGACGCCAATGCCGCCCGAGCGCAGGTTGGCCACCGGCTGGCGGTCGCCGGTGGTGTAGGTGACGGCCCCGTGGGCGCCCATCTCCAGGTGCTTGGCCACCAGGTTCTGCGCGGTGAGCAGGAAGTTCGCGGTCTTCAACGAGGCCCCGTCGGGGTCCACCTGGTAGATGTCGAAAGGCCCCTTGGCCTGCTGGTAGCGGTCGTGGGCCTCGGCCAGGCGCAGCAGGCCGTCGGCATGGTCGCCAGTGCGTTCGCGCACCACGAAACGGCGCTTGCTGGCCGTGAAGGCGGTCCACGGGCGCTGGGCGCCGGGGGGCTGCACGATCCCCGGAAAGCGCAGTTGCATGAATCCCTGCGCCGACACATTGCCGGCGTTGGCCACCAGTGCGTCCAGCAGGTCGTTGCGCTCCAGCACGCAGTCGATCACCAGGCCCAGCGCACGCAGCAGGTTGGGCTGGTCGCCATAACTGCCGATGCGCTGGTGGAAGTCGTATTCCGGCGCCACCGGTGAAGGGCCCACGGCGGCAAAGCTTGGCCGGCGCATGGCCCGTTGCGCATCGCTGGGCACACTGCGGTTGTAGAAGCGGTCGGCCTGCCACAGCGCGTACTCGCCGGGGCCGCTGAACTGCTCCATCAGCTGGGCGCGCTTTTCGCGGTCGGCCGGGGCGACCTGGATCGTGCCGTTGCGGATGAGCGTCGGGTCTTCCCACACCGGCGGCAGCGCGCGCAGCGCGAAGGTGGCGGTTTCACCCTTCTGCCCCGGCAGGCGCACCGGCGCCTTGATGCAACTGCCGGCGCTGAACACACGGCTGTCGATGGCCCGGTCATGCGTGCGCCGGCCGCCACGCACCGCGTGGAAGCGGCCGAAGCCCGGCTGCGGCACTTCGATGCTGCGGTCACCCAGGTTGACCTTCACCGTGCGCGTGCCCAAGCCGGTGAGCAGGTCCTTGAGCGCCGGGTCCGCATCTTTCCAAGGCAGCAGGCGCGGGTGTTCACCGCCGCCCGCCTGCAGCGACAGCTGGGCGTAGTGCTGGCGCACCAGGCCCAGCACACTGCGCAAAGGGAAGGAGCGCAGGTTCTGCGCCGCGATGTCGGTGAACGTGAACGGCGCCACCAGCAGCTGCGGGTGGAACAGCTGCTGCCACAGCGCGCTGTCGGGCTTGAGCTCGGGCGCGGTGACCACCGGTTCCAGCCTCACCAAGCCATTGGGCAGCACCAGTTCGAACTTCTGGGCCGCGACCGTGGCCGGCCAGTCGGCCCAGTCCTTCCAGGCGCTGTGGCCCAGCCGGCTTTCGGCCACGCTGCCGGGCTTGAGCCGCGGCGACACGACGATGGACACGCACCAGCGCCCGTTGCGCCGGCCGTTGGGGAGCACCGTCCAAAGTACCGTTTGTTGGGCCATGTTGTCGCTCCCTCAGGCAAAGGCTTCGCAGTAGTCGCGCCAGCCGTAGCGGGTGCTGGCGTCGATGCCGGCCAGCTCGTCGGCCAGCGGCAGCGCCGGGTTGGCGGACACACCCAGCAGTTGCCGGAAGGTGGGGTCGCCATTGCTGCCGGCGAACTTCTTCTCGCAGGAGATGGTCACGCTGCCCGAGAAGATGAACACCTCGATCTCGATGGTGAGCCTGGCCTTGCCCACCGCCTTGCCGGTTTCGAACTCGTAGCTCAGCTCCAGGTACAGCTCCAGCGACGCGGTGATCAGCCCCAGCACGTCCACATGGCCTTCCAGCCGGAAGTAGCCGGTCAGGCTGGCGGCATCGGACTCCATGCGGAAGTAGATGCCTGCCATCACCGACACGCCGCCCGAGGCCACGCCGAAGTCCACGCTGATGGCGGCGCCGAACTCGAAGGCGGCCTCCAGGATCTGCACGCCGTGCGGGTCGATGGTCAGGCCGAAGAAGCCGCCGCCGCCGAAGACGTACACCGTCAGGTGGAAGGGCTGCTCGCGGGTGCAGAAGTTGAAGCGCACCGACAGCGGCTGGCCGATGAAGGGCACGGTGAAGCCCGCCCCCAGGCTGACGTTGCTGAGGTTGAGCACGCCGCAGGTGATGGCCGGCAGCGCCACGTTGAAGCCGGCGTCGATGCCCTGGGGCGAGATGTCCAGGTAAGGCGGGTCGGAAAAGCCGTCCAGCGGGATCAGGTCGCGCAGCGTTTCCACAAAGGACAGCGGGCCGACGAACTTGATGCCCGACAGCAGCACGTCCACGTTCATCTTGGCGCTGCTGTCCACGCTGAATTCGATCTTGTCGAAGTTCAGCTCCAGGAAGCTGGCCGGGGCGATCAGCACCAGGTCGAAGTGGTGCAGGCCGCACAGCACCTGGATCTTGGGCGCGCCGCCGCTTTTCTTCATGCGCGCCTCGACGGCCACGATGAAGGCGTTCTTGTCGTGCACCACGAACAGTGGCGCCGACGGATCGAAGCCCCAGCTCTTGATCTCGGGCTTCCAGTCGAAGCGCACCACCAGCTCTTCGCCCAGCAGGTTCTCCAGCAGCAGCAACAGATCGGCCACGGTGGACAGGGCCTGCTCCACCGCGTCCAGGGCCGCCAGCAAGGTCTTGCGCGGCGGGCCCTCCAGCAGCGGGAAGGCGGCCACATCGGCCTTCACCGCGCCCATGGCGTCGGCCACCGCCTGCACCTTGGGCGCCAGTTGGTCGGGGTGGGTGATCAGCTCGCCCAGGGACTGGCCCGGTGCCGGGTTGTCCAGCAAGTTCTTCAGCGCGTCGTACAGCGCTTTGCCATGCGTCACCAGGCCAGCGATCAGCGCGATGGCGTCCAGCACCGCCAGCGCCTGCGCCACCACGGCGTTGACCTGCTGGCGGAAACCCGCCGGGATCAGCGTGGACGCCTGGACCGTGCTCTTCAGTTCATTCAGCGCCTTGCGCAGGTTGCCGCTGCCTTGCGGCGCGTCCAGCGCGTCGCCCAGGTTCACGCCGGCCAGGGGGTTGGCCAGGTCGAAGCTCTTGCCCGCCAGGCTGTCGAGCTGGGTGCGCACGCTGTCCAACACCGCCATCAGCGCATTCACCTTGGCGGTGATGGGCGCCAGCTCGGCCGCGCCAAAGGCGGCGGCCTGCTGTAAGAGATCCTTCACCGTGCCCTTGACCACCGCCAGTGCCGCGCTGGCCAGGCCGCCGGGCTGCGACGCCAGGCCGCTGACGAACTGGTACAGCCGCATCAGGTCGTTGAAGAAGGACTCGACCTTGGTGCTGGCTTCGGATGCGAACTTGGGCGCCTTGCCCAGGTTGCCCAGCAGGTCGCCCACCTCCTGGATCACCGCGCTGAGCGGGATGCAGCCGAACAGCAGCGGCAGCGGCAGGTCGCCCGCCCCGCCCGGCGGGAAAAAGCCGGTGGGCTTGACCTTGCCGCCCACCACGTCGGACACCGCGCCGGCGGTGGGGCCCAGGGCGCGCGACAGGGCCGAGGGCTTCAGGTTGGGCATGACGAAGCCGCCGCTGCGGTCGCCCTGCTTGCCGAAGTCCAGCTGGCCCATGCCGGCGCGGTCTGGCACCTCGGCGAACACCTCGCCCTTGTTGATGGCAGGGTTGAAGCCGGCCTGCAGGTAGGTCTTGTTCCAGCGCAGCTGGTTGAAGCCGTCCGACCCGGTCAGCTGGGCCATCGCGCCGATGCGCGCCTTCAGCCGCGACACACGCGGGTAGAACATGGGCTTGAGCAGGTCGGGCGTGAAGGCCTTGAAGGCCTTGAACGAAGCGCTGTTGGCGTCGGTGGCGGGCACCTGGGCATCGAAGGTCAGGTGCGCCACCTCCACCGAGGTGTCGCCGGCCTTGTTGCTGACTGCCAACGTGACGCGCTGGCGCTTGAGCTGGGCGGTGGCGCGTTCGTCGCCGCTGGGGTCGTCCAGCGCATCGGCCAGCTGGAACTTGCGCCAGCCCTTCAGCGCCCGGTTGGCCGCGTCGGCCGCGCCGCCCACGCCGGCATGCTTGGGCACCAGCTTGTTGCCCACCCGGTCGCGCGGGCTGGCCAGGGTGTTGGACATGAAGACCAGCGGCAGTTCGAACTGCACTTCGCGCCCGTCCAGGTCGGTGGCGGCCATGCGGAAGAAGAAGGGCGGCGGCTTGTCAGCCGGCCCCAGGGCGGGCCAGAACAGCAACTGGCCCAGGCCCGGCTCCAGCTCGGTCTTGGCCGGCTGGGCCAGGTCCGGCGTCACCGTGGTGAGCATGCGCACCGCAGTGAAGGGAAATTCGTGCGGCACCGTGGCGTCGCTGGCGCCGAAGGGGCGCAGCTGGCCGGCGTCGTCGTAGTGCTTCACCCGTTCTCGCACCACCAGGAACATGCGCTGGCGCAGGTAGGCCGGGTTGCCTGCCATCTTGTGGAACTTGCGCTCGCTGACCTTCACCAGCACCGCCCTGTGGCCAAAGGGGAAGAGCACGCCGCGGTAGACCACCCGCACGTAGTGGTCCCGGCCCTGCGTGGCCTGGTGCACCCAGCTTTCCAGGTCCAGGCCGGGCGGCTCCCAGTCGCCGCGGCTGTCCAGCCAGGCGCCCTGGCTGGACAGCATCAGCAGCCGGGTGTCGATGGGCTGCGGCGCGTAGTTGCTCATCGAGAAGTTCGACGACAGGTGCGTGACCTGGTAGCGGTCGTAGTCGGACAGCGTGGTCTCGCTGGTGACGAAGGGGTTGCCCTGGTCGGGCAGCGGCAGCTCGGTGAAGCCGGCGGGGAACTTGTCCTGCATGGCCTTGTTGCCAAAGCCGGTGGTGGCCCAGACCGCGCGCAGCGTGCGCCCGGCGTCGGGCACCGGTGCGTCCACACCCGCGGGCCCCAGCAGGCGCGTGTGCCACAGCTCGGTGTGGGTGGAAAAGCGCGAAGTGGCCGGCAGCGCCGCATGGCGCCAGTGCTCACCGTCGTGGGGCGACACGATCAGGCGCCAGGGCAGCTCCAGCGCCGTCTGCGTGCTGCCCGGCAGCGCGGGCTTGGGCTTCAGGCGCAGCACCGGCAGCTTCACCGCCGCCAGGCCCGGCAGCGCGGTCTGGCTGGCCTGCAGTTCGCCCAGGCGGCGGCGCAAGGTGGCGTCGCTGGCGGCACCACCGGCGCGAGCGATCTGGGTCTGGCGCAGGCTGAAGGCGTTGAGCGCCGTGCCGCGCAGGCCGGCCATGGCCTGCACGCTGACCAGCGTGGTGTTGCCCGCCGGGCTGCTGACCAGGGCCTGGCCCGCCACCCGCCAGCGCGGCCACAGGTCCAGCACCGGCCGGCGCAGCTGGCGCGGCAAGGCGCCGGCCGGAACGCTCATCTTCAGCGTCTGGATGGCGTTCAGCAGCCCGTCCAGGGTGTAGGGGCACTCGAAGCCGTCGGGCCACACGAACACCAGGCGCGATTCGTTCGCCGCGCGGGCACGGATGGGATGCGGGTCCACGTTGTTGTCGGCCGGCGGCGTGGGCACCGGCTTGCCCGCAGGCGGCGGCGGCACGTCGGGGGCACCCACGCCGGGGGGCGGGTTTTCGAAGAACACCTCCTCGGCAATGGACTGCGGTGGGTGGTGCACGATGAGGAATGCGGCGCCGCTGCCGCTCTTGGCCAGCAGCGGCGGCCGGCTGCCGGGCTTGCGCCCCACGTTCACGAGCTGGAAGCGCAGCGCCACCAGGTCGTCGGGCCGCACCACCGCGTCGCCCGCGCGCTGGCCCGAGAAGAGGTTGCCGACGAAGTCGATCCGCTGCGGCACCACCACCTGCCCCAAAGTGGCACCGGCCACCGACGTGGCGCTGACCGTGGCAGATGTGGCGCTGCTGCCCAGGGCGGTGAGGCCCGTGCCCTTGGTCTGCTTCTTCTTCGCCATGGCCGTGCTCCGGCTTGCTGCGTACCATGCAGCGGAGCCCAGAGCGTAGGCCCGAGCAATGCGCCTGGCTAGCGCGAACCGTGGGGGATGGGGGCTGCGTCGTGAAACGAATCGCTACGGCCGCGCTGCACCGCGCCGGCAATGCCCGCCGCCATGCGCGGCAGCAGCGGCAGCGGCAGGTCGTGGCCCATGCCTTCCAGGACATCCAGTTCGGCGCCGTGGATCTTGGTGGCCAGGTCGTGCGCGGCCGCCACCGGCACCAGCGGGTCCTGCTGCCCGTGGATGATGACGGTGGGGCAGGCGATGCGCCCCAGCAAGCCCGAGCGGTCACCATCGGCGATGACGGCCAGCAGTTGGCGCGCCGTGCCGGCGGGGCGCCAGGCGCGCTTCACGGTGGCCAGCAGGCGTTCGCGAAAGCGCTGCGGCTCGGGCGGGTGGGTGTGGCTGCCGATCAGGCCCCACAGGTGGGACAGGTGGTCCACCACGTCCTCGGGCGCGTTGCTGCGTGGCCGCGAGATCATGGCCGCACGCACCGCCCCCTTCGGGCCCGGCAGATGGCGCGCGCCCGAGGTGGTCATGATGAGCGTGAGGCTGGCCACGCGCTGCGGCTGCATCACGGCCAGGTGCTGCGCGATCATGCCGCCCATGCTGGCGCCCACCACGTGGGCCTGGGCGATGCCCAGGGCGTCCAGCACGCCCAGGGCGTCGGCCGCCATGTCGGCCAGGCTGTAGGGCGCCTGCTGCGAGATGTGCAGCGCATGTTTCAACCCGGCCCAGGCGATGTTGGGCACGCCCAGCGCGTCGAAGCCGGTGGACAGGCCGGCGTCGCGGTTGTCCATGCGCAGCACCCGGAAGCCCCGGCGGACCAGGTCGTCCACCAGCTCTTCGGGCCAGGCCACCAACTGCATGCCCAGGCCCATGATCAGCAGCAGCGTGGGGCCACCGGGAGGACCGCGGTCGTCCACTTCGATGGCGATGCCGTTGGCGTGGATCTGCATCAGCCCTCCTGGGGCGCGGGGTGGGTCAGGCGGTAGAGCCAGCGGCGGGTGCCGCGCAGGTCAAAGGGTTGCCAGTGGTCAGGGTCCTGGGCCAGGCGGTCGGCCACGGCGTACAGCGCCAGCGGGTTCATGCCCATGCCCATGTGGCTGGCGTGCACCTCGATGTTCTCGGCCAGCGGGGCGGGGTCGTTCAGGCTGCAGTGCCAGGCCACCACGCCGTCGGTGCGCGAATAAATGCTGGTGGTGGGCAGCGGCGGCGGGCGGCGGATGCCGGCCAGGGTTTCTTCGTCATGCACCGACTGGCCGCTGACCAGTTCGAACAGGCGCCAGGCGTTGGTGGCTTCGGGGTGGCCGGTGAAGGGCGTGCCCAGGGTGATGACGCAGCGCACCAACTCGGGCACTTCCTTGGCCAGTTCGCGTGCGAACAGGCCGCCCAGGCTCCAGCCCACCAGGCTGACCTTGCGGCCGTGCGCGTCGGCCACCGCCCTCACCTGCTGCAGGCACTTGGTCAACACGCCGCTGCGTGGCCCGAAGTTGAAGCCCTGGGCCCAGGGATAGGGCACGTAGCCGCGCTGCACCAGAAAGCGCCGCAGCGGCAGCGTGGTCAGGTCGTTGGCCGCGAGGCCGGGCAGGACCACCACCGGGTGCCCGTCGCCCGCGGGCATCTGCTGCAACCAGGGCCGGGCCATGTGCAGCGCGGCCCATTCCCAGGGCGCGCGGCCCTCCAGCATCATCAGCAAGGGCCCGGGCGGCTGGCGCAGGCGGTGCGGTGGCACCGGCGGCACGGCCTGGGCACCGGGATGGCGGTGTGGCGCGTCGGGCTGTGAACGCGGCTTTCGACGGGAACCGGACAGGGCCATGGCGGGGCTCATCAAGGCATGTTAGCCGGGGGGTGCGTCGGCCTCTGGAGTGCCCCCCCCAGACGAGGGCGGGCTTGACGCCGCGCCCAGGCCGGCCAGGCGTGCGTTCAGGGCCCGCAGTTCGTCCATCTCGGCCATCAGGGCCGCGGCCAGTTCGCGGGCGTCGGGCAGGGCCTGGCGGTCGGCCATCAGGCCGAAATCCAGCTGGGCGGCATAACTTTCCACCGTGATGTTCAGCCCCACCCCGTGCACGACGATGGACGTGGGGTAGTTGCACAGCATGCGCGCCCCGGCCAGGTACAGCGGCACCGGCGGACCGGGCACGTTGCTGATGACCAGGTTGCTGACCTGGGGCAGGCGGTCGGCCAGTTTCGCGCCGCCGTACAGCGCCGCCGCGGCCTGCACCAGCCAGGGCACGCCGATGGACGGCACATCGGTGGGCAGGATGCTCTTGACCGAACCCATCGAGCTTTTCATGGCCTGAGCAGCCGCCAGCACATGCAACAGCCGCCGGCGCACATCCGCCAGGTGGGTGCCCAGCGACACCAGGCTCATGGACACCTGGTTGTGGGCGCGGGTGTCGCCGGCTTCCCGCAAGGAGATCGGAACGCCGGCCACCAGGCTTTTCTTCGGCAGCGCGCCGTGCGCCATCAGGTAGCGCCGCAGCGCGCCGCTGCACAGCACCATCACCATGTCGTTCAGCGTGGCGCCATGGCGCTTGCCCAGGGCCTTCAGTTCCTGCAGCGGCACCGTGGCCACGGCAAAGCTGCGGGCCTCGCCCACGGTGCGGTTGAAGGGCGTGTTGGGGGCCAGGGTGAGGTTGCTCACCGCGCTGCGGGCCGACAGCATCTGCTTGAGCGCGCTGGCCAGGGTGCCCAGCGTGGCGGGCAGTTCACGCAGGCCCCCGGCCACCTGGCGGGCTTCCAGCAGCAAGGCGGTGCGCAGCATCTCGGCCACGCCCAGGCGGTAGCGGTGCGGCCGTTTCGAAGCCCGGGCTTCGAAGGGCCGAGGGGTGAGGCTCACGTCCAGCAGCACCTGGGCCAGGGCCACGGCGGCCTGGCCGTCCACGGCGGCGTGGTGCAACTGCGAATACACCGCCACCCAGCGACGGCCGGCCAGGCCGGAATCAAAACCTTCAATGACATGGAAGCGCCACAGGGGTCGCGCGCGGTCCAGCAGTTGCGGGTGCAGTTGCGCCACCAGGTCTTCCAGGCCGGCCATGCCGGCGTCGGCCGCCACCTGGTGCACGCAGACGTGCCAGTCCAGGTCGGGTTCGGCGTCCACCCACACCGGGTTGGCCAGGTTCAGCGGCATCCACCACAGGCGGCGGCGAAACGGCGCCAGCGCGGGCAGGCGTTCGCGGATGTGCTGCTTCAGCAACTTGGCCCAGGGGCCGCGCTGTCCGGCCGGCAATTCGTAGACGTTCAGCGCGCCCACATGCATGGGCATCTGCGGGGTTTCCAGTTGCAGGAACAGCGCGTCCAGTTCGGCCAGGGGTTTCATCGGCGCCATCGTAGGCGCGCCCTGCCCCAGCCAGCCAGAGGGCCGACCCCAGGGCATGGCTCGGGCTTGCCAGGCTTCAGGCGGCAGCGCGCTGGCGCCGCTGCAGGCCCAGCAGTTCGTTGCCCACCAGCGCGGCGATGACGATGCCGCCGCCCACCAGGGCGCTGGCGCCGGGCTGTTCACCCGCCCAGGCCCAGGCCCACAGCACGCCCATCAGCACTTCCAGCAGGCCGAGCAAGGACATCTCGGCGGCCGGCAGCACTGCGGCCACGCGCACCGCCAGAAGGCAGGGCACGGCCAGTTGCAGCACGCCCAGCAGGCCCAGCAGGCCCAGGTCGCGCGGGGTGGCGGCAAAGGGCACGGACAGCGGCAGCGTGACCAGGGCCGAGATCACCGCGCCGATCAGCACCGCGGGCAGCATGTCCGGCGGCTCGTCGGCTTCGTGCGGGCGCATGTCGTCGGCGTTGGCGCTGCCGCGCGACAGGTGCTGCATCAGGGTCCAGTTGGCGGCGCCGGAAATCGGCACCAACAATGCCACCAAGGTGCCCTGCACCGACGCGCCGGGCCCGCCCAGTTCGTGGCTGAACATCCACGCAATGCCGGCGCCGGCCAGCGTTATGGCAACCCAGGTGCGCGTGGGCAGTTGGTGTTTGAGCAGCACGCGCGAGAACAGTGCGGCCAGCAGCGGCGCCACCGACATCGTGACCAGCACATTGGCCACCGTGGTCAGCATGATGGCCACCATGAAGGCGGTGTACATGAAGGCCCAGCACACCCCGCTGGCCCACAAGGTCCAGCCGCCGGTGGCGATGCGATGCCACAGGCCCGCGCCGCGCATCCAGCCGAGCGCAATCAGCAAGGCCAGCGCGTTGAAGGCACTGCGCCAGAAGGTGACCTCGAAGCTCCTGGCCGATTCCAGGTGTCGCGTCACCGCGCCGGCGATGCTCCACAGGAAGGTCACCACCAGCATGGTGGCAACGGCCTGCCGGTGGGTCACGCCGCCGATTCCCGCGAGGCGCGCTTGCGGTCGTGTTCCTTCAGGTGGCGCTTGCGCACCCGGATGCTCTTGGGCGTGATCTCCACCAGTTCGTCGTCCTCGATGAACTCGACGCCATATTCCAGCGAAAGGTCGATCGGCGGGGTGATCTTGATCGCATCTTCCTTGCCGGACACGCGGAAGTTGGTCAGCTGCTTGGTGCGGGTGGCGTTCACCACCAGGTCGTTGTCGCGGCTGTGGATGCCCACGATCATGCCTTCGTACACCGGGTCGCCGGCCTTCACGAACATGCGGCCGCGGTCGTCCAGCTTGCCGAGCGCGTAGGTGAAGATTTCGCCGTCGTCCATGCTGATCAGCACGCCGTTCTTGCGGCTGGCGATCTCGCCCTTGTAGGGCTCGTAGCCGTCGAAGATGTTGCTGATCAGGCCCGAGCCACGCGTGAGGTTCATGAACTCGTTGGAAAAACCGATCAGCCCGCGCGCCGGGATGCGGTACTCCAGGCGCACGCGCCCGCGGCCGTCCGGCTCCATGTTCACCAGGTCGCCCTTGCGTTCGCCCAGGGCCTGCATCACGCCGCCCTGGTGCTGTTCTTCAATGTCCACGGTGACCAGTTCCACCGGCTCGTGGCGTTCACCATCAACCTGGTGGAACACCACGCGCGGCTTGGAGACGGCCAGTTCATAGCCTTCGCGGCGCATGTTCTCCAGCAGGATGGTCAGATGCAGTTCGCCGCGGCCGGACACTTCGAAAATGCCGTCCTCGTCGGTTTCCTTCACCCGCAGCGCCACGTTGCTTTGCAGTTCCTTCTGCAGCCGGTCCCAGATCTGGCGGCTGGTGACGTACTTGCCTTCGCGGCCGGCCAGCGGGCTGGTGTTGACGCAGAAGTTCATCGTCAGCGTGGGCTCGTCCACCTTCAGCATGGGCAGGGGCTGGGGGTTGGTCGGGTCGGTGATGGTGACGCCGATGCCGATGTCTTCAATGCCATTGATCAGCACGATGTCACCCGGGCGTGCGGACGTGACCTGCACCCGGTCCAGGCCCTCGAAGCACAGCACCTGGTTGACGCGGCCCTTGGTCTGCTTGCCGTCCGGGCCTTCCATCACCAGCACGTCCATGCCGGGTTTCAGGGTGCCAGCGTTGATGCGGCCCACGCCGATGCGGCCGATGAAGGTGCTGTAGTCCAGCGCCGAGACCTGGAATTGCAGCGGCGCTTCCGGGTCGCCGTCGTGCGCCGGCACGTGCTTGAGCACGGTCTCGAACAGGGCCGACATGTCGGGGCCCCACTGCTCGCCGGGCTCGCCTTCGGTCAGCGAAGACCAGCCGTTGATGCCCGAGGCGTACACCACCGGGAAGTCCAGCTGTTCATCGTTCGCGCCCAGCTTGTCGAACAGGTCGAAGGCGGCATTCACCACCTTGTCGCAGTTGGCGCCGGGCTTGTCCACCTTGTTCACCACCACGATGGGCTTCAGGCCGAGGGCCAGCGCCTTCTTGGTGACGAAGCGGGTTTGGGGCATCGGGCCTTCCTGGGCGTCGATCAGCAGCAGCACGCCATCCACCATGGACAGGGCGCGCTCCACCTCGCCGCCGAAGTCCGCGTGGCCGGGGGTGTCCACGATGTTGATGTGGGTGCCCTTCCAGCTGACGGCGCAGTTCTTGGCCAGGATGGTGATGCCGCGCTCGCGCTCGATGGCGTTGCTGTCCATCACGGTGTCCACCACCTTTTCGTGGTCGGCGAAGGTGCCGCTCTGGCGCAGGAGTTGGTCCACCATCGTGGTCTTGCCATGGTCGACGTGGGCGATGATGGCGATGTTGCGAATTTGCTGTTGGGTCATGGGGTTTCAGGCGATGAGCGCCTGCACTTCTAAGGGAGAAAGCAGTCGGTCGGCGATCAGTTCGCCGGCCGTGATGTGGGCGCTGCCGAGAAAGGCGCGCGGTTCGGGGCCGTAGACGCGCACGCCGGCCTGGTCGCCCAGGGCCACGCGGCGGCGCAGGCCGGACAGGAAACGTCCGGCCTCGTCTTCCGGCAGCCGCACCTGCGGCCAATCGGCCAGCAGGCTGTCGGCGGGCAGCAGCAGCGCATTGCGCTCGGCGTCGGTCATGGCCTGCAGCGCTTCCAGCGTGACAGCCTGTTCCACCCGCAGCGGCCCGCTGGCGGTGCGGCGCAGACCCGACAGCCAGGCGCCGCAGCCCAGCGCCAGGCCGATGTCGTCGGCCAGGGTACGGATGTAGGTGCCCTTGCTGCAGACCACGTCGATCACCAACTGGTCAGTCTGCTGCGAAACGATGTCGATGCGATGAATCACCACGGAGCGCGGCGTGCGCTCCACTTCTTCGCCCGCGCGGGCGTATTCGTACAGCGCCTTGCCGTCCTTCTTCAGCGCCGAATGCATGGGCGGCAGCTGGGTGATGGGGCCGGTGAAGCGCATCAGCACGGCTTCTATCGCGCCAGGCGCCAGGTTCACGGGCTTGGCATCGTAGAGCTCGCCCTCGCCGTCGCAGGTGTTACTGCGTGCGCCCAGCGTGAGCGTGGCGCGGTAGGCCTTGTCGGCGTCCAGGCTGACCTGGCTGAACTTGGTGGCGGCGCCGAAGCACAGCGGCAGCAGGCCGCTGGCCAGCGGGTCCAGGGTGCCGGTGTGGCCGGCCTTCTCGGCGTTGAAGGCCCGCTTGGCCTTCTGCAGCGCGTCGTTGCTGGACAGCCCCAGGGGCTTGTCCAGCAGCAACACGCCATGCACGGCGCGGCGTACGGTGCGCGGCCTGTTCACTCGTCGTCCTTGGCCCGCATGGCATTGGCCTTGTTGATCAGGGCCGACAACTCGGCCGCGCGCTCGGTGGTACGGTCGAACTGGAAATGCAGCGTGGGCACGGTGTGGATGGCCAGGCGCTTGAACAGGCCGTTGCGCAGGAAACCGGCGGCTTCGTTCAGTGCGGCCTGGCATTCGGCGGGCTCGCCCACCAAGAGCGAGAAGAAGACCTTGGCGTGCGCGTAGTCGGGCGTCACTTCCACTGAATTGATCGTGACCATGCCCACGCGCGGGTCCTTCAGCTCGCGGATCAGCTCGGCCACATCGCGCTGGATCTGGTCGGCCACACGGAAGCTGCGGTTGGGGGCGGATTTCTTGTGTCGCATGGGGGTGTCCGGCGGCTGCCCTGTAAGGACAAACCCCGCCGTCTTGTCGAGGGCGGGGTTTGCGCAAAGGGCAACACCGCTGTCAAAGCGTTCGTGCCACTTCCTTCACCTCGAAGACTTCCAACTGGTCGCCTTCCTTGATGTCGTTGAAGTTCTTCAGCTTGATGCCGCACTCGAAGCCTTCGGCCACTTCGCGCACATCGTCCTTCATGCGCTTCAAGCTTTCCAGCTCGCCGGTGTAGATGACCACGTTGTCGCGCAGCAGGCGGAAGCGCGCGTTGCGCGTGACCTTGCCGTTGGTGACCATGCAACCGGCCACGGTGCCGATCTTGCTGGCCACGAACACGGTGCGGATCTCGGCCATGCCGATGACTTCTTCCTTCTGCTCCGGCGCCAGCATGCCGGTCATGGCCGCCTTCACCTCGTCCACCGCGTCATAGATGATGTTGTAGTAGCGGATGTCCACGCCGGTGTGTTCGGCCAGCTTGCGCGCCCCCGCGTCGGCGCGGGTGTTGAAGCCGATGATCACGGCCTTGGACGCGATGCCCAGGTTGACGTCGCTTTCGCTGATGCCACCCACCGCGGCGTGCACGATCTGCACCTTCACCTCGTCGGTGGACAGCTTCAGCAGCGAAGACGCCAGCGCCTCCTGCGAACCCTGCACGTCGGCCTTGATGATCAGCGACAGGGTCTGGGCCGAACCCGCACCCATGGTCTCGAACATGTTCTCCAGCTTGGCGGCCTGCTGCTTGGCCAGCTTCACGTCGCGGTACTTGCCCTGGCGGAAGGTGGCGATTTCGCGCGCACGGCGCTCGTCGGTCAGCACCATGAATTCGTCGCCGGCCTGCGGCACCTCGGTCAGGCCCTGGATTTCCACCGGGATGGAAGGGCCGGCTTCCTGGATGGCCTTGCCGTCTTCGTCCAGCATGGCGCGAACGCGGCCGTAGCTGGCACCGGCCAGCACCACGTCACCGCGCCGCAGGGTGCCGCTCTGGATCAGCACCGTGGCCACCGGACCGCGGCCCTTGTCCAGCTGCGCTTCCACCACCAGGCCGCGGGCGGCGGCTTCGGTGGGGGCCTTCAGTTCCAGCACTTCGGCCTGCAGCAGCACCTGTTCCAGCAGGTCGTCCACGCCTTGGCCTGTCTTGGCCGACACCGCCACGAAGGGCGATTCGCCGCCGAAGTCTTCCGGCACCACCTGTTCGGCCACCAGTTCGCTCTTCAGGCGTTCGACGTTGGCTTCAGGCTTGTCGATCTTGTTCATGGCCACGACGATGGGCACGCCCGCCGCCTTGGCATGGTGGATGGCTTCCTTGGTTTGCGGCATCACGCCGTCGTCGGCCGCCACCACCAGGATGACGATGTCGGTGGCTTTGGCGCCGCGAGCACGCATCGCCGTGAAGGCCGCGTGGCCCGGGGTGTCCAGGAAGGTGATCATGCCGCGCGGTGTTTCCACGTGGTAGGCGCCGATGTGCTGGGTGATGCCCCCGGCTTCGCCGGCGGCCACGCGGGCGCGGCGGATGTAGTCCAGCAGCGAGGTCTTGCCATGGTCCACGTGGCCCATGACGGTGACCACCGGGGCGCGCGAGATCAACTCGCCGGTCTGCGCCGCGGCTTCTTCTTCCGAGAAGGCTTCGGGGTCGTCCAGCTTGGCGGCCAGCGCCTTGTGGCCCATTTCTTCGACCACGATCATCGCGGTCTCCTGGTCCAGTTGCTGGTTGATGGTGACCATCTGGCCCAGTTTCATCATCTGCTTGATGACTTCGCTGGCCTTCACGCTCATCTTGTGCGCCAGGTCGGCCACCGAGATGGTCTCGGGGATGTGCACTTCCTGGATCTGCGGTTCGGCCGGGGCGTTGAAGGCCGGCGCGTCGTCGTTGCGGTCGCCCTTGCGCGAGCCGCGCGGTGAACGCCAGCCGGGGCGGTTGCCACCGCCGGTGTCGCCGCGGGTCTTAAGCGCGCGCTTCTTGGCCGCGTCGTCGGCCCAGCTGGAGCTGAGCTTTTCGCTCTTGACCGACTTCTTGTCGCCCGGCTTGGCCACCGTGCTGCCCGGCGTGGCCGTGGCCCCCGGTGCACCCTTGGGCTTGTGGATGGTGCCCTTGAGGTCGGCCGCGACCGGCTTGGCCTCTTCGGGCTTCTTGGCCGCCACCATCACCTTTTTCGGCGCGTTCATCATCGCGCGAATGGCGGCGGCTTCTGCTTCGGCGGCCTTGCGGCGCTTGTCCAGGTCAACGATGCGCTGCTTTTCGGCCGCGTCGATGTCCACCGCCTTCACCACCCGCAGCGCGGGCTTGGGCGGTTCGACGGGCTTGGGCGGTGCCACAGGCGCGGCAACCTCGGCCGGCTTGGCGGCGGCAGGCGCGGACTTGTCGGTGGGCTTGGCCTGTTGGGCCCGGGTGGCCGCGTCGGCAGCGGCCTTGGCGGCGGCGGCTTCGGCGGCTTCACGTGCCGCGGCCGCTTCGGCTTCGGCCCTGGCGGCCGCCTCGGCGGCTTCGCGTTCGCGGCGTTCCTGCTCTTCGCGCTGGCGCTGGGCCAGTTCTTCGGCCTCGCGCCGCAGGGCTTCGGCCTGCTGCATGGCTTCTTCTTCGCGTCGGCGCAGATCTTCCTCGTCGACTGCGGGCGCGACGGGCTCTTCCACGGCACCGGGGGCATCGTCGCGCTTGACGAACACCCGCTTCTTGCGCACCTCCACCTGGATGGTACGGGCCTTGCCGGACGCGTCGGCCTGCTTGATCTCGCTGGTGCTCTTGCGCGTGAGCGTGATCTTCTTGCGGTCCGCGCTGGTGCCGTGCGCATTGCGCAGGTACTCCAGCAGACGCTCCTTGTCGGCGTCGGTCAGCGCGTCGTCGAGCGACTTCTTGGCGACACCGGCAGATTGCAGCTGCTCGAGCAGCGTCCCGGCAGGACGGTTCAGCTCGGCTGCGAACTGGGCGACGGTTGTCACGGCCATTGTGGAAATTCCTTGCTTCGTATGCTCTTGCTTGCGGCGTGGGTTCGCTGGGTCGGCGGGCTCAGGCGGTGAACCAATGTTCACGGGCCTTCATGATCAGCGTCTTGGCGCCGTCTTCGGTGATGCCGGTCATCTCCACCAGCTCGTCCACGGCCAGATCGGCCAGATCGTCGCGGGTGTGCACACCGCCATCGGCCAACTTGGCGATCAATTCCTGCGTGGCGCCTTCCAGGTCCCGCAGGTCCTGCGACACCGCTTCAACGCTTTCTTCGCGGGCGATCTCCATCGTCAGCAGCGCGTCCTTGGCGCGGGTGCGCAGCTCGCCGATGGTGTCCTCGTCGAAGGACTCGATCTCCAGCATCTCGGTCAGCGGCACGTAGGCCACCTCTTCGAGGCTGGTGAAGCCTTCGGCGATCAGGATGTCGGCCACTTCTTCGTCCACGTCCAGCTTTTCGACGAAGAGTTTGCGCACCGAATCGCTTTCCAGCGCCTGCTTGGCGTTGGATTCCTCGGCCGTCATGATGTTGATGCGCCAGCCGGTCAGTTCAGACGCCAGGCGCACGTTCTGGCCGCCGCGGCCGATGGCGATGGCCAGGTTTTCCTCGTCCACCACCACGTCCATGGCGTGCTTTTCTTCATCGACCACGATGCTCTGCACATTGGCCGGTGCCAGCGCGCCGATGACGAACTGCGCCGGGTCTTCCGACCACAGCACGATGTCCACGCGTTCGCCGGCCAGTTCGTTGGTGACGCCATTGACGCGCGAGCCGCGCACGCCCACGCAGGTGCCGATCGGGTCCACGCGCTTGTCGTGCGAGACCACGGCGATCTTGGCGCGGCTGCCCGCATCGCGCGCGCAGCTCTTGATTTCCAGCAAGCCCTGCTCGATCTCGGGCACTTCCTGTGCGAAGAGTTCGATCATGAAGCCCGGGGCCGAACGCGACAGCATGATCTGCGCGCCGCGGGCGGTGGGGTCCACGCCGGTGATGAAGGCCCGCACACGGTCGCCCGAACGCAGGTTTTCCTTGGCGATCATCTCGCTGCGCTTCAGGCGCCCTTCGACACGGCCGCTTTCCACGATGATGTCGCCCTTGTCCAGGCGCTTGACCGTGCCGACGAAAACCTTGTCGCCGCGCGACAGGAAGTCGTTCAACAGGGTTTCGCGCTCGGCGTCGCGGATCTTCTGCAGGATGACCTGCTTGGCCGCCTGGGCGCCGATGCGGCCGATGGGCACGCTGTCGATGGGCTCTTCGATGAAGTCACCCACCTCGATGTCGGCGATGCGGTCCAGCGCGTCGGACAGCATTTCTTCGGCGTCGGGGTTCTGCAACCCGGCCTCGTTGGGAACCACCACCCAGCGGCGGAAGGTTTCATAGTCGCCGGTGTCGCGGTCCACCGAGACACGGATGTCCACCTCGCCGCCATGCAGCTTTTTGGTGGCCGACGCCAGCGCGGCTTCCACCGCACCGAACACCACATCGCGGTCCACGCTTTTCTCGCGCGAGATCGCATCCACCAGCATCAACATTTCGCGATTCATTGAATCGAACCTCCGTCGTCCGGCGTCGCGTCAGCGGCAGCCCCATCCGGCTGCGCCTGGCGACCCTTGAAATTGACCACCGGCACCAGACGGGCTTCGCGCACCTCGTCCAGTGTGAAGTCCAGTGCCTGTTGTTGTTCTTGCGCAGCCGCCTGTGCCTTGGCCAGCGCCGCCTTGCCCACCTTGGCCCCCGGCTTGCGCTTGGGGCTCTCCGGCGGCAGCTCCAACCGCCAGCCGCCTTCGCGTTCGGCCAGCAAGCCCCGCCAGTGCTTGCGACCCTGGAAGGCCACCCGCAGCGTCACCTGCACATGCCAGCCCACGAAGCGCTGCCAATCGGCCAGCTTCTTCAAGGGCCGATCCAGGCCGGGGGAGGAAACCTCCAGCCGTTCATAGTCCATGCCTTCAACTTCCAG
The DNA here is from genome assembly GCA_000244995.1 of Burkholderiales bacterium JOSHI_001. Taxonomy (NCBI): domain Bacteria; kingdom Pseudomonadati; phylum Pseudomonadota; class Betaproteobacteria; order Burkholderiales; species Burkholderiales bacterium JOSHI_001. The sequence continues at coordinate 2,963,440 of CM001438.1, forward strand.
CACATACTGCAGCTGGCGTGTGACGCGCTCGCAGTCTTCGACCGTGACCGCTTCACCCGGGGTGTCGTAGGCTTGACCAGGGATGCGGTCGATGGTGACGCGCAAGAGACCACCCGCGATCCGCTCGGTATCGACCAGGTCGAAACCGAAGCCGTTCACGGTGCGCTCGACCGCTGCCAGCCAATGGGCTTGGGCCGGGCTGGGGGTCGACAGGGTCTCGGGCAAGGACTGCAAAAGAAGGCGGGCTTGTCAGGAAAAGTGATAAAAGCCGTTCGGACAAAAAAAATGGGCTGGAAAAATCCGCCCACCGTTTTGCACTACAGCGAAACCGGGATTATAGCCAGCAAGAGACGTACCGGCAACATCCCCCTGCCTGGGCGTGCCCACGTGCCAAAATGAGCCTTGGCTGACCCTCACACCCAACCCCAGAAGACAACCACACCATGGGCTTTCTCGCCGGCAAGCGCCTGCTCATCACCGGGCTGCTGAACAACCGCTCCATCGCCTACGGCATTGCCAAGGCCTGCCATCGCGAAGGGGCCGAGTTGGCCTTCAGTTATGTGGGGGAGCGCTTCAAGGAACGCATCACCGAGTACGCGGCCGAGTTCGGATCCACGGCCGTTTTCGACTGCGATGTGGGCAGCGACGAGCAGATCGCGGCCATGGCCAGCGGCCTGGCCCAGTTGTGGCCCGAGGGCTTCGACGGCTTCGTGCACGCCATCGCCTTCGCCCCGCGCGACGCCATCGCGGGCGACTTCCTGGACGGGCTGACGCGCGAAAACTTCCGCATCGCCCACGAAATCTCGGCTTTCAGCTTCCCTGCCCTGGCCAAGGCCACGCTGGCGCAGCTGCGCCCCGGCGCGTCGCTGCTGACCCTGTCCTACCTGGGTGCGGCGCGCTACGTGCCCAACTACAACACCATGGGCCTGGCCAAGGCCTCGCTGGAATCCAGCGTGCGCTTCCTGGCCCACAACCTGGGACCCAAGGGGGTGCGGGTGAATGCCATTTCGGCCGGCCCCATCAAGACCCTGGCCGCCAGCGGCATCAAGGACTTCGGCAAGCTGCTGGCCGAATTTGCCGCCACCACCGCCATCAAGCGCCCAATCACGGTGGACGACGTGGGCAACGTCGCATGCTTCCTGCTGTCCGACCTGGCCGCGGCCGTCAGCGCCGAGATCATGTACGTGGACGGCGGCTTCAGCCACATGACCGTGCAGGCCCCGGAGTAGGCCGGCCCGGCGCACCCTGTCGCCCCACTGACGGCGCGGCTGCGGCTTCTACGCACGACACAGAGCGTTATGCCGCTCACAATTTCGGCTCTTTCCTGCTGGAGCCGAAGCCATGTCGCGCAAGCCCATCTACCAGTCGCTGTACTTCCAGGTCATCACCGCCATCGTCATCGGGGTGGCGCTGGGGCATTTCCTGCCCGCCACCGGCGAGGCGATGAAACCGCTGGGTGACGGCTTCATCAAGCTGATCAAGATGATCATCGCACCCATCATCTTCTGCACCGTGGTGGTGGGCATCGCCGGCATGGAAGACATGAAGAAGGTGGGCAAGACGGGCGGCCTGGCGCTGCTGTACTTTGAAGTCGTCAGTTCGCTGGCCCTGGTGGTGGGCCTGGTGATCATCAACCTGGTGCAGCCGGGCGTGGGCATGAACGTGGACCCCAAGAGCCTGGACACCAAGGGCATTGCCGCCTACACCGGCCCGGGCAAGATGCAGGGCACCACCGACTTCCTGCTGAACGTGATCCCGTCCAGCGTGGTGGACGCCTTCGCCAAGGGCGAGATCCTGCAGGTGTTGCTGTTTTCGGTTCTGTTCGGCTTCGCGCTGCACAAGTTCGGCGGCCGCGGCACGCTGGTGTTCGACATGATCGAAAAGCTGTCGCACGTGCTGTTCGCCATCGTCGGCACCATCATGAAGGTGGCCCCCATCGGTGCCTTCGGGGCCATGGCCTTCACCATCGGCAAGTACGGCGTGGGCACGCTGGTGTCGCTGGGAGCTTTGATGGCCACCTTCTATGCCACCTGCCTGTTCTTCATCTTCGTGGTGCTGGGGGCCATTGCACGCCTGCACGGGTTCTCGATCTGGAAGTTCATCAAGTACATCAAGGAAGAACTGCTCATCGTGCTGGGCACCTCGTCTTCCGAATCGGTGCTGCCGCGCATGATGGCCAAGATGGAAAACCTGGGCGCGCGCAAGTCGGTGGTGGGCCTGGTCATCCCGACCGGCTACTCCTTCAACCTGGACGGCACGTCCATCTACCTGACCATGGCCGCGGTGTTCATCGCCCAGGCCACCAACACCCCCATGACGCTGACCCAGCAACTCACCCTGCTGGCGGTGCTGCTGCTCACCAGCAAGGGCGCTGCGGGGGTGACCGGCAGCGGCTTCATCGTGCTGGCGGCCACCTTGTCCGCGGTGGGCGGCGTGCCGGTGGCCGGGTTGGCGCTGATTCTGGGCATCGACCGCTTCATGTCCGAGGCGCGCGCGCTGACCAACCTGATCGGCAATGGCGTGGCCACCGCGGTGGTGGCCAAGTGGACCGGTGACCTGGACACCGCTCGCATGAACCAGGTGCTGAACAACGAGACCGACGTCGAGGCGGAAGCGCCCGAAGAAGTGCTGGACCAGGTGGACCAGCACCTGGCCGTGGGCACACCGGCCCGGGCCTGAAACATCAGGCGGGGAGCCAGCGCACAGGCGCTGGCTCAGGTCCGGACGCAGTCGACGTAGTAGCGCCGTGCCCCGCCGATCGTGGCCGCCTCGTCTTCCACCAGGCCGTGCACGTCGGTGTCGAAGCCCGGAAACTTGGCGTTGAACTCGCGCGTGAAGCGCAGGTATTCCACGATCTTGCGATTGAAGCGCTCGCCCGGAATCAGCAGCGGGATGCCCGGCGGGTAAGGCGTCAGCAGGCTGGTGGCGATGCGCCCTTCCAGTTCGTCAATGGCCACCCGCTCCGTGTCGCGGTGCGCGATGCGCGCATACGCGTCGCTGGGCTTCATGGCGGGGTGCAGGTCCGACAGGTACATCTCGGTCGTGAGCCGCGCGATGTCGCCCTTGGCATAGGTCTCGTGGATGGCCTGCGACAGGTCGCGCAGGCCCATGCGTTCATAGGTCGGGTGGTGCTGACAGAACTCGGGCAGGATGCGCCACATCGGCGCGTTCTTGTCGTAGTCGTCCTTGAACTGCTGCAGCGCGGTCAGCATCGTGTTCCAGCGGCCCTTGGTGATGCCGATGGTGAACATGATGAAGAAGGAGTAAAGACCCGTCTTCTCCACCACCACACCATGCTCGGCCAGGTACTTGGTGACAATGCCGGCGGGGATGCCTGTCTTGGCGAACTTGCCCGACACGTCCAGCCCCGGCGTGATGATGGTGCTCTTGATCGGGTCCAGCAGGTTGAAGCCGGCCGCCAGGTCGCCGAAGCCGTGCCACTTGTCGTTGGCCTGCAGCACCCAGTCGGCCGCGGTGCCCATGCCGTTGAGGGCCAGCTTGTCCGGGCCCCAGACCTTGAACCACCAGTCCTTGCCGAACTCTTTGTCCACCTTGCGCATGGCGCGGCGGAAGTCCAGCGCTTCCTTGATGCTTTCTTCCACCAGCGCGGTGCCGCCGGGGGGTTCCATCATGGCCGCGGCCACGTCGCAGCTGGCGATGATGGCGTACTGCGGGCTGGTGGAACTGTGCATCAGGTAGGCCTCGTTGAAGAGGTGCCTGTCCAGGGTGCGGGTTTGTGAGTCCTGCACCAGCACCTGCGAGGCCTGGCTCAATCCCGCCAGCAGCTTGTGCGTGCTTTGCGTGGCGTACACCATCGCTTCCTTGGGCCGCGGCTTGTCGCGGCCCATGGCGTAGTAGCTGTTGTAGAAGCTGTGGAAGGCCGCGTGCGGCAGCCAGGCTTCGTCGAAATGCAGGGTGTCGACGTAGCCGTCCAGCATGCCCTTGATGGTGTCGGTGTTGTACATCACACCGTCGTAGGTGCTTTGCGTCAGCGTCAGGATGCGCGGCTTCACCTTCGTGGCGTCCACACCGGCCAGCAGCGGGTGCGCGGCGATCTTGCGCTGGATGGCTTCGCGCGTGAATTCGCTTTGCGGAATGGGCCCGATGATGCCGAAGTGATTGCGCGTGGGCGTCATGAACACCGGCACCGCACCGGTCATGATGATGCTGTGCAGGATGCTCTTGTGGCAGTTGCGGTCCACCACCACCACATCGCCCGGCGCCACCGTGTGGTGCCACACCATCTTGTTGCTGGTGGACGTGCCGTTGGTCACGAAGAAGCAGTGGTCGGCGTTGAAGATGCGCGCCGCGTTCTTCTCGCTGGCGGCCACCGGGCCGGTGTGGTCCAGCAGCTGGCCCAATTCGTCCACCGAATTGCAGACGTCCGCGCGCAGCATGTTTTCGCCGAAGAACTGGTGGAACATCTGCCCCACCGGGCTCTTCAGGAAGGCCACCCCACCGCTGTGGCCCGGGCAGTGCCAGGAGTAGGAACCGTCCTGCGCATAGTCCACCAGCGCACGGAAGAACGGCGGCGCCACGCCGTCCAGGTAGCTCTTGGCTTCACGGATGATGTGACGGGCCACGAACTCCGGCGTGTCCTCGAACATGTGGATGAAGCCGTGCAGTTCGCGCAGGATGTCGTTCGGGATGTGCTGGCTGGTGCGCGTTTCGCCATACAGGTAGATCGGGATGTCGGCGTTGCGAAAGCGGATTTCCTTGATGAAGCTGCGCAGGTTCACCACCGCCGGGTCCAGTTCCGGCCCCGGTGTGAATTCTTCGTCGTCGATGCTCAGGATGAAGGCCGAGGCCCGGCTTTGCTGCTGCGCGAACTGGCTCAGGTCGCCATAGCTGGTGACGCCCAGCACCTCGAAGCCTTCTTTTTCAATCGCTTGAGCCAACGCACGGATGCCCAGGCCCGAGGTGTTCTCGGAGCGGAAGTCCTCGTCGATGATGACGATGGGAAAGCGAAATCGCAGCATGGCAATGGCGTCCGGGGTCGGTGTGCAGTGGGCCGCGGGGCCCGAGAGGCGGCAAGTGTAGGACCGATTGCATGACGGTCCGCGGTCTATACACTGCCAACCGCGGCAGCTTCACAACCCTTCACCCACCGGGCCCGATGAAAGGCAAGGCATGATCCTCAGCGAACCCATCCTGTGGTGGTTGGTCGCCGGCACGCTGGTGGCGGCCGAGGTGGCCACGGGCACCTTTTACCTGTTGATGTTGTCGGTGGGCGCGATGGCGGCGGCGCTGGTGGCGCATGCGGGCCTGAATTTCACCGGGCAGTTGGTGGCGGCGGCGCTGGTGGGCGGCGGCGCGGTGGCAGCCTGGCACCTGCGGCGCATGCGCCAGCCCAAGCCGCCCGCGCAGTCCAACCGCGACATCAACCTGGACATCGGCTCGCCGGTGCAGGTGGCCGCCTGGGGGGCCGACGGTTGCGCCCGGGTGCACTACCGCGGCGCCGAATGGAGCGCGCGCTACAGCGGCACCGACGCGCCGCAGCCCGGCCCGCACGTCATTAGCGCCATCGAAGGCAGCCAGTTGCTGCTGCAACGGCCCTGAAAAGCCAAGGAGTACATCGCATGGAATTCGTCGCCCTGGTTCTGCTGGTCATTGCCGCCATCTTTGTGGTGCGCTCGCTGAAGGTGGTGCCGCAGCAGCATGCCTGGGTGGTGGAACGCCTGGGCAAGTACCACAGCACCCTGGCACCAGGGCTGAACATCCTGGTGCCCTTCGTGGACCGCGTGGCCTACAAGCATTCGCTGAAGGAGATTCCGCTGGACGTGCCCAGCCAGGTCTGCATCACCAAGGACAACACGCAATTGCAGGTGGACGGCATCCTGTACTTCCAGATCACCGACGCCATGCGCGCCAGCTACGGCAGCAGCAACTACGTGGTGGCCATCACCCAGCTGGCGCAGACCACGCTGCGCAGTGTGATCGGCAAGATGGAACTGGACCGCACCTTCGAGGAGCGCGGCATCATCAACTCGTCAGTGGTCGAAGCATTGGACGAAGCGGCGCTCAACTGGGGTGTGAAGGTGCTGCGCTACGAGATCAAGGACCTCACCCCGCCGGCCGAGATCCTGCACGCCATGCAGGCGCAGATCACGGCCGAGCGAGAGAAGCGGGCTCTCATTGCCGCCAGCGAAGGCCGGCGCCAGGAGCAGATCAACATCGCCACCGGGGAGCGCGAAGCCTTCATCGCCCGGTCCGAGGGCGCCAAGCAGGCCGAGATCAACAAGGCGCAGGGCGAGGCGGCGGCCATCACCGCGGTGGCCGAAGCCACCGCCAGCGCCATCCGCCAGATTGCCGCGGCCATCCAGCAACCCGGCGGCGAACAGGCGGTGCAACTGAAGGTGGCCGAAAAGGCGGTGGAGGCCTATGCCGGCCTGGCGCGCACCAACAACACCATGATCGTGCCCGGAAACATGGGCGAGGTGGCCACCCTGATAGGCACCGCGATGACACTGATGAAGGCGGGTCCGGCCGGTGCGGGCAAATCGGTCGGCTAGAATCTGAACTTCTCGGCCGCTGCACCCCAGCGGCCGAGCCCTCGTCAGGCACTCAAGGCCTGTTCGAGCGCCCCTGCGGAGGGGTGGATGAGCGGTTTAAGTCGCACGCCTGGAAAGCGTGTGTGGGTTAACAGCCCACCGCGGGTTCGAATCCCGCCCCCTCCGCCAGAAGGATTTTTTTGCCGTCAAGCCCCCCAGGGGCTTTTCTTTTTTGTGCAATTGAATCAATGCATTAGGCCTCGTCGCAGCGCCCTTAATTCGTCGCAAGTTAGGAGTCCTCGTTCGGTTGATTGATCTCTTGGGGATGACTTTGGGGCGAGGATTTGGGGCGAGGAAATTGCAGCCTGATCTCGTGTAGCCACCCGAGGGTCGGTTCTGGAAGGCGGCGGCATAAAACCCTGCCCGCTTGGACAGGAGACAAACGGCCGTCCCCACCAGCGTGACCTTCTTGCCGTCGCGGCCGAACACCCCGTTCAGTGAAGTGCCCTTGTCGTCGCAGCAGGCCAGACAGGGCCGCAACGCGCCCAACCGCAGATGGCCCCCGAAGCCAAGGGCATCGAGATGGGACGGTACTTGACCCGCGTCATCCCACAAGGCCGACAGGCGACGCATGATACCCGTATGGGTATACAGCTTGCCAACAGGCCAAACGTGTCCGCCAGCGGATCGGCGCGGTGCGCCGCGCCGTCCTGGAACGTCTCTGCACGATGAACCGGTCTCGACGCTGGATCCTCGGGCTGATCTTCATCGCAGTGCTGATCGTCGCGCCGTTCCTCTGGCTGCGCCCGGGCCCCGCCCCCCGCCACGACCCGGCGTCACGGCTGCCCGTCAAGCTGACGCACGTCGACCACCACGACATCGTCAAGGGCCCTTTCAAGAGCGGCCAGGACGTCACCCGCGCCTGCATCGCCTGCCACAAGGACGCCGCGGCTGACATGATGAAGACGACCCACTGGACCTGGGAGTCCAAGGCCGTTTCGGTGCCGTGGCGCAAGACCCCGGTGACGATTGGCAAGATCAATCAGATCAACAACTTCTGCATCGGCACGCAGGGCAACGAGAACAAGTGCATGGCCTGCCACATCGGCTATGGCTGGGAGGCCGGCAAGGCCGCGCAGCAGGCCGATCCGGCCAACGTGGACTGCCTGGCCTGCCACGCCGACCCGTCGCGCTACGGCAAGGGCCTGTGGGGCAACCCCACTCCCTCTGTCGACCTGCTCGCCGCCGCGCAAAGCGTTCGCGCAACGACGCGCGAGAACTGCGGCAAGTGCCACTTCGACGGCGGCGGCGGCAACGGCGTCAAGCATGGCGACCTCGACGAGAGCCTGTACTTCCCGCAGCGCACGCTGGACGTTCACATGGGCGGCAAGCACAAGCTGCAGTGCAGCGACTGCCACGTGACGAAGCGCCACCAGATCCTGGGCCGCATGATCGCGGACAACTACACCATCGATCCGGTCGAGCAGGTGACGTGCACCCAATGCCACGAAGGCAAGTTCCACCGCGACGAGCGCATCGGCACGCACCTGCGCTCGCTGGCCTGCCAGACCTGCCACATCCCGGCGATGGCGCGCGAGGAGCCGACCAAGGTTGCGTGGGACTGGTCCAAGGCCGGCCAGAAGGACCGCGCAGACGACCACTACACCTACCTGAAGATCAAGGGCGAGTTCAGCTACCGGTCGAACTTCGCGCCCGCCTACCTCTGGTTCAACGGCAGCAACGACTACCGCTACCTGCTCGGCGACCCGATCGCCAAGGACGGTACGACCTACATCAACAAGCCGGCCGGATCGATCACCGACCCGAAGGCGCGCATCTTCCCGTTCAAGGTCCATGTCGCAAAGCAGCCCTACGACACCGTCAAGGGGTATCTGCTGCAGCCCGTCACGGCCGGCAAGAACGGCTACTGGACCCATTTCGACTGGCACCAGGCCTTCAGGCTCGCCGAGCCGATCACCGGCCTGTCCTACAGCGGCCAGTACGGCTTCACCGAGACCACCATGTACTGGCCGACGACGCACATGGTCCAGTCCGCCGACCAGGCCCTGCAGTGCGACGACTGCCATTCCGCCACCGGCAAGCCCGGCCGCATGGACTGGAAGGCCCTGGGCTACCCGGGCGATCCGATCCGCTGGGGCGGAAGGAAGCTGCCATGAGGGTTCTGATGCGCCGCATCGGCCTCGTCCTGCTGGCCGCCGCCGCCGCGCTGCCGGCGGCCCGTGGCGCACCGCCCGAGCCGCTGAAAAGCCTGCATCCCGACCTTGCCCTCCTCGACGCCGCCGGGGCGAACGTGCTGGCCAGCGGCCAACCGGTATCGACGATGAAGACCTGCGGTGCCTGCCACGACGCGGCCTACATCGCCGCGCACGCCTTTCACGTGGACCTCGGCCTGCGTGCATTCAAGACCTCGGCCACGTCCTGGAATGCCAGCCCCGGCCTGTTCGGCCAGTGGGATCCGCTGCGCTACCGCTTCCTGACCCAGGCGGGCGACGAGCGGCTCGACCTGTCCACGCCGCAGTGGCTGATGCTCAACGGCGAGCGGGTGGTCGGCGGCGGGCCCGCGACCACTTCGCGCAACGGGTCGCCGCTGACCACCTTGAAGCCCGATCCCGCCGACCCGGAAACATCGCTGCTCGACGCGGGCGGTAAGCGCAGCCCCTGGGACTGGTCCGCCTCGGGCACGATGGAGGTGAACTGCTTCGTCTGTCACCTCGAGACGCCCAACCTCGGCGCCCGCAGCACGGTGATCCGGACGGGCCGTTTCGCCGACGCGAGCACCGCAACGCTGCAGGGCCTGGGCGTCGTCGAGCCCGCCGGCAAGGGCTGGGTGTGGAACCGGGCCGCTTTCACCGCTGCGGGCAAGCTCGACAGCCGCAAGCTGGCGATCCAGGACCCGACCAACGCGAACTGCGCAGCCTGCCACGGCGAGGTGCATCCCTCCGGCCCGGCGCCGCTGCAGGTCGATGCCTGCAAGCTTGACTTCCCGCAGACGGCAACCACCGGCCAGGTCGTGGCGCCGCAGCGCATCAATGCCTCCGGCCTCAACCTCGCGGACAAGCGCAGCCTGAACCGGTCGTGGGACGTGCACGCCGAGCGCCAGTTGCAGTGCACCGACTGCCACCACGCGCTGAACAACCCTGCGCACAGCGGCGGCATGAAGGGCCGCCGCCCCGCGCACCTGCGCTACGACCCGCGCTCACTCGACCTGAAGGACTACCTGCAACGGCCCGACCACGACTTCGCACGGGGCCAGAGCGCGCAGGTGCGGGTCGCGCCCGAACTCAAGGGCACCATGCGTCGCTGCGAGAACTGCCACGACGCGTCGGTCAGCCACGCCGGCTGGCTGCCCTACGTCGACACGCACATGGCCAAGCTGGCCTGCGAGAGCTGCCACATCCCGCACCTGTACGCGCCGGCGATCCAGTCCTACGACTGGACCGTGCTCGCCGCCGACGGCCAGCCGGCACGCGGCTGCCGCGGCGTTGACGGCACGCCGGGTGACGTGCGCTCGCTCATCACCGGCTTCGATCCGGTGCTGCTCCAGCGCACCAACATCGACCAGGCGACGCTGCTCGCACCCTACAACCTGATCACCAGCTTCTACTGGACCTACGAGGACGCGAAGGGCCACCGCCGCCCGGTTCGCCTGGCCGATCTGCAGGTGGCGTTTCTCGAAGGCGGGCGCCATGCCGGCGGCATCGTCGAGGCCTTCGATGCCAACCACGACGGCGTCGTCGGCGCCGCCGAACTGCGCATCGACACGCCCTTGAAGGAAGCCGCGGTGAAGGCGCGGCTCGAGAAACTGGGGCTGCGCCAGGTGCGCATGGAAGGCCAGGTGCAGCCCTTCAGCATCAACCACAACGTCACCCGCGGCGCGCATGCGCTGAACCGGTGCGACGCCTGCCATTCGGCGGGCTCGCGCCTGACGCAGGCGATGCAACTCGCGGCCTTCGCGCCCGTGCTGCCGGCCTTCGACGCGAACAACAACGTCTCGGGCAGTGGCCGCGTGACGCGCCGCGACGACGGTGCGCTGTACTACGAGCCGGCGCCGGCCAAGGACGCGGTCTACGTGTTCGGCGCCACGCGGATCGGCTGGGTCGACGCGATCGGTGCGCTTGCCGTCGTCGGCACGCTGCTCGGCGTGCTCGGCCACGGCACGCTGCGTTTTCTCGCCTGGCGCAAGCGGCCGCACACCCCGGCGCCAACGAAGCGCGTGCACCTGTACGACGCCTACCGGCGGCTGTGGCACTGGCTGCAGGCGATATCGATCGTCGCGCTGCTGGCCACCGGCCTGATCATCCACCGGCCCGACGTGTTCTCGGCCTTCCCCTTCGGCGCGGTCGTCACGCTGCACAACGTGCTCGCGGCGGTGCTGACCGTCAATGCCGCGCTGTCGCTGTTCTACCACCTGGCCACCGAGCGCATGCGCGAGTACATGCCGCGGCCCTACGGATTCATCGACGACGCCATCCGCCAGGCGAAGTACTACCAGTCCGGCATCTTCAAGGGTGAAGCCCATCCCTTCGACAAGCGGCCCGACGACCGCATGAACCCGATCCAGAAGGCGACCTACTTCGGCGTGCTCAACGTGCTTCTGCCGCTGCAGATCGCCACCGGCGCGCTGATGTGGGGTGCGCAGCACTGGCCGCAGGCCGCCGCCGCGGTGGGTGGCCTGCCGCTGCTGGCGCCCATGCACACCCTGCTGGCCTGGTTTTTCGCCAGCTTCATCCTCGGCCACATCTACATGGCCACCACCGGTGCCACGCCGCTGGAGGCGCTGCGTGGCATGGTCACGGGCGACGAAGAGGTCGAGGTCCACGAGGCCTTCGGCAGCCACTGAGGACAAGGAGCATCGACATGGCGGGTAAACAATCATTCTTCAGGCGGCCCGAGAAGGCCTATTGGCACCCCTACCTGGCCGGCGCCATCCTCGGCGTGGTGCTGTTCCTTGCCTTCGCGCTGACCGGCAACGGGCTCGGCTCGTCGGGCGCGACGAGCCGCATCGACGCGGCCCTGGTGGACATCGTCGCGCCGGCCCACGTGGACCGCACGCCCTACCTGCTGAAGATGGCCGGTGGCGACCGCAACCCGCTGGACGACTGGATCGTGCCGGTGTTCATCGGCGCCCTGCTTGGCGGCTTCGCCTCCGGCTGGTTCAACGGCCGGCTCAGGTTCCAGACGACGAAGGGGCCGCAGGTCTCGGACCGCACACGCTGGGCGCTCGCCTTTCTCGGCGGGGTGATCTTCCTCTATGGCGCGCGCATGGCGCGTGGCTGCACTTCCGGGCAGGCCCTGTCCGGCGGCGCAACGTTGGCCGCCGGCTCGTGGGTGATCATGCTGTCGATCTTCGGCAGCGCCTACCTGCTGGCCTACTTCGTGCGCAAGCTGTGGCTGTGAAACTGCCACGCAGGAGCCGCCCATGAACCTCCCGCTCGATGCCCTCACCGCGGTCAGTGCCGCGAACCCGTGGTCCTACCTGGTCTTCGGCGGCATCGGCTTCGCCTTCGGCTTCTCGCTCGAATCGGCCGGCTTCGGCGACTCGCGCAAGCTGGCGGCGCAGTTCTACTTCCGCGAACTCACCGTCTTCAAGGTCATGTTCACCGCGATCCTGGTGGCGATGACCTTGCTGTTCGGCGCCGTCGGCCTGGGGCTGGTCGATTTCGGCCATGTCTGGGTCAACCCGACCTACCTCGGTTCCGGCGTGCTCGGCGGGCTGATCATGGGCGTGGGCTTCATCGTCGGTGGCTTCTGCCCGACCACCTCGCTCGCGTCCGCGTCGACCGGCAAGATCGACGGCATGATGTTCATGGCCGGCGGTTTCGTCGGTGCGTTCCTGTTCGGCGAGACCGAGTCGCTTTTCGACCATTGGTACAACAACGCTGGATACCACGGCCGGCTCACGCTGGACCAGGTGTTCGGCATTCCGGCGCACATCCTGGTGCCAGTCATCGTGGTGGCCGCATTGCCGCTGTTCTGGGTCGCCGAACAGATCGAGCGGCTTGTCGGCCGGCGCGACATGGGCCGCGAGCCCCGGTGGCGCGGCGTTGGCGCGGCTGTGCTGGCGCTCGTGGCGCTCGGCGTGCTCGCCATCGGCAGCCCGTCGCTCGACACGCGCTACGCGAAGTTGAGCTTCAAGCGCAGCGAGGCCGTGCAGCAGCCCGACGGCAAGACAGCGTCGGTCCAGCGCGTCTACAACGCCGACGAGATGCTGGCCAAGCGCCTGGCGTTCGTCTCGCCGGCGGAGGCCTTCAAGGCCCGCTACCAGCAGGCGATCAAGCCGGTCTACCTGGATGTGCGCGCCGAGTCCGACTTCAACCTCTACCACCTGGCCGACGCGGTGCACGTGCCGCTGGCGCGGCTGGAGAAGATGGTGCCGGACCTGCTGAGCGAGCCGCCGTCCAACACGGTTTTCATCACGATCGGCAATGACGAGGAACTTGCGACGCGGGCGTGGAAGCAATTGGTCGCCTCCGGCGTGCAGAACGTCTACATCCTCGAGGGTGGCGTCAACGGCTGGATCGCCGCGTTCGGCGCGGGCGATCCGGCGCTGAGGCCGCTGCCCGGCGCCGGGCCCGAGCAACTGCGCTATGCCTTCTCGGCGGCCCTCGGCGACCGCTACAAGTCCTGTGCCCCCGATCCGACGCACCACGAGAAGCCCGCCTTCGAGCCGCGCATCGTGCTGCAACTGCGACGCGACAAGTCCGGCGGCGGCTGCGGCTGAGCGGGCTCGCGATCGACGATTCGCAACCTTCGGTCGGTCGCATGGCGAGATTGCAGGGCGGGAAGACCGCGGCGGAACGGCCGTTGGACAACGTAGGCAATGGATCTTGCTGCGGCCGTTGGTGACGCAGTCGCACAACCCGCCTCGGGAGGGGGCACGGGATCGTTGGCAGGCAGCCCCAGCGGGCGCCGGACGGCGCCGCTGTCCACCGATTTGGGTGGCCTTGCATTGGCCCGATCGGCCTTCGCGGGTGGCGGCTTTGCGGCGACATGAGCAGGTGGCCGACAGTCCCTGACGACTCGCGGCCTGGCCACCAGGTCAGCGATCCCGAAGGCCTGAAGCCGTCATCAACAACAAGGATGCTCCATGGCCGCCACTCGACATTGTCAGTCCCGGCCGGTTGGAGTCATTCGCGGCCGTCAGCTTCCCAGTGGTTCAACACCGGCGCGGCGGCACCACTCAAGCTCGGCGGCGTGTCGCGAGAAGAGCCAGCAGCGCCAGGGCGGCCAATGCGGCTGAACCGGGTTCCGGCACAGCCTGCTGTTCGATGTGCCAGTTGAACTGGCCGTTCATGGCGCCGTGGAGCGTGGACCCGTTGTCGCCTGCAACGTTGGCGTTGTTGGCCAGTGAGACGGTGTAGGTCTGGCCGGCGGTCAGTCCAGCGGTGAAGATGCCGACGCGCGTGGGATCGAACACATCGTAAGACGAGTTGATAAGCGAATCCTCCCCAGGGCGCATTCGGGGCGCCACGACAGCTTGGAGTGTCGATTTCGATTCCTGCCGTTAGCCATCCCCTGACCGCGGGGGGAAGCCATGGCGCGGCTTGCTCGGGCGCAAGATTGGGGACATCAAACGCCTCTGGCAAGGTTCGAGGCGTCCTCATGCCCAGCCGGAGGCTGGGTCGGACCGTCGCCAAGGTCGCTGCGCCATTGCGACAAGTTCAGCCTTGGGGCCTGCATACGGCCGCACGGTCAGGCGGCATCGGGTCGGCAGCACCAATTCGTGGAACCTGGGAGCAGCCGTTGGCGTTGGCACTCGACCATCGGGTGCGTCAGCCCGATACAGTTCGAGGCAACTCAAGAAGCTCAGGTCGGTGCCCACGGAACCGGCAGCAGCCCACTGGCCTTGACCAGGCCCTGCCAGGTTGATGCCGCGCAGCTGACCATTGCTTCCGGATTTCTAGGCCTTGGAGCGACACACAGGGGATCGCCCCGGACCGGTCACAGAGGCTCAGAGCGCCTGGATTCTGTGCGCGGATCTTGGTTCTCCCTCCGGCATTCAGACCAATCATGGGCCGCCTTTGGAGCGTCGGCGCTATCCGTGTTCCTCGCGGTTGGGGACGCGAACCGAGGCCATCTCAAGGAAGGCCACCGCGGCCGAAGACAGGCCTGTTCGCCTGCGCATGGCCAGCAGCAGGCGCCGCTCCATGGGGGCACCAGTCAGCGACACGGTGCTCAGTTCCAGCGCCTGGGCGTACAACTGGGCCGCCGAACGCGGCATCACTGCCACGCCAAGCCCGCACGCCACCATGCGGCACATGGAATCGAAACTGCGCACCTGCATCCGCACGCGCAGCGCGAGACCGGCTGATTCAGCCGAGGCCACCAGCTGGCGCGTCAGCGAGGCGCTGCGCGGTAGCGCAATCTGGTCCAGCGCCAGAGCCTCTTCAACGCGGGCCGACGCCTGCTGAGCCAGCGCGTGGGCCCGGGGCAGCAGCAGCACCAGTTCGTCGAAGTGGCAGGGCAGCGTCTCCAGTCCCTCGCACGGCACGTTGTCGCCGATCACGGCCAGTTCCACGGCGCCCTTCTGGACGGCGCGCACGCTGTCTTCGCTGAGCAGATCTTCCAGTTCGACGCGGACGTTCGGATAACGCTGCGCATAGCGCGCCAGCAGTTCAGGCAGGAAGCCACCCAGCGCCGACGGGTTGGCGCTCAGGCGCAGGTGGCCGCCCGCACCGTCGCGGAAATCGTCCACCGCCTGCGCCAGGTGCTCCAACCCGGCAATCACCTCGATCGCCAGGCGGTGCACCGTCAGCCCCTCGGCGGTGGCCAGCACGCCACGCTGGCCGCGCGCGAGCAGCGTGACGCCGCAATGGCCTTCCATCTCCGCGATGCGCTTGCTGGTCGCGGCCAGTGAGATGCCAAAGCGCTCGGCCCCGGCCGTCAGGCTGCCAGCATCCACCACCGCGACGAACAGGCGCAGCGTGACGAGGTCGAAACGGTTCAGGTTGATCACATTCCGCGGGTCTCAACGCAAGCGAAAGGAGTCCTCAGCCAATGGTGAATGGCGCACCGGCCGGCTTCGAAGAAACATTGGAGCACCCTCCAGCCGGTGCCGCAATGCGGCTGCGCCCCATGATGCCGACCGCCTCCGACGAGATCACCTTCCGCAAACTCGAAACCCTGCTCGTGTTCATGGAGACCGGCCATCTGGGGCGTACGGCGGAGCGCTTGGGCACTTCGTCGGTCAGCGTGCACCGCGCGCTGCATTCCCTGGAGGCCGCGCTGCGCTGCCCACTGTTCCGGCCCGAGGGGCGCCAGCTCCAGCCGACCGACGCCGCACAGGCGCTGGCGCGTGCAGCGCGCGACGTGCTGCAGCGCATGGCCGACGGCATCCGGACCACGCGCGAAGCGGCCGGCTACGGGTCCGACCGGCTGCGCATCGGTTCCCTGTATTCGCTGACGAGTCGAACCGTACCCGGCGTCGTCGTAGCGCTCAAGCTGCGCCTGCCTGAGGTGCAGATCGAACTGGTGCTGGGCTCCAACGCCGACCTGCTGCACAAGCTGCGCGAGGGCATCGTCGACGCCGCACTGATCGGCCAGCCCGGTGCTGCATCGGACCTCGAAGTCGAGCCGCTGTTCGAGGACGAGATCTACTTTGCCACACCGGCCGAATCGCCCCTGGCTCGGCTGCCGGCGGTGGACCTGGCCGGCTGCGCGCAGGAACGGTTCGTCAGCCTGTCCGAGGGCTTCGTCACCTTCGACGGCTTCGTCGAAGCCTTCCGGATCGCCGGCTTCACGCCGCAGGTGGCGATGAAGACGGGTGACATCTTTTCGCTGATGAACCTGGTGCAAGGCGGCATGGGCTGCACGCTGCTGCCCGGGCGCGTACGGCGCGCGCTGCCGCCGGGGGTGGTGCTGGTGCCCTTGGACCGGCGCTACCAGATGCGGCAGACCATCGCCCTGCAGTTCCTGCGCACGCGCGAGCGCGATCCCAACCTGCTGGCGCTGCTGGCCGTGTGCCGCGCCGGCAAGCGCGAACTCGCCTGATCGTTACGGTCAGCGTAGCGAATCGCCTCGCAGCTTGATTGATGGTCGCCACAGCGAGTCCTAAGGTTCAGCCCGTACGACAGCGCAGCTTGTCGACTGACCGGAGACAACCCCGATGAACAACCACTGGATCGCAATCACCGCCCTGGGCGCCATGTTCGTGGTCGCCACCGCCTTGCCGATCAACATGGGCGTGCTTGCGTTCAGCGGCGCCTTCCTTGTCGGCACGCTGGTGGCCGGCATGACGGCCAAGGCCATCATGGCCGGGTTCCCGGCCGACCTCTTCCTCACGCTGGCCGGCATCACCTACCTGTTCGCGCTGGCACAGAACAACGGCACCATCGACTGGCTCGTCGGCCTGGCGGTGCGCGCCGTGGGCGGCCGCATCGCGGCCATCCCGTGGATCATGTTCGCGGTCGCCGCGGCGCTGACCTCGGTCGGTGCAGTCAGCCCGGCGGCGGTGGCCATCCTCGCGCCCATCGCGCTGGGCTTTGCCGCCAAGCACGGCATCAACCCGCTGATGATGGGCTTGATGATCATCCACGGGGCGCAGGGCGGCGGTTTCTCGCCGATCAGCATCTACGGCGGCATCACCAACAAGATCGTCGCCAAGGCCGGCCTGCCGTTGTCGGAGATGACGACGATGCTGGCCAGCCTGGGCGTCAACTTCGCCGTTGCGCTGGGCCTGTTCGTCGCAATGGGCGGGCTGAAGCTGATGCGCCAGGCCGCCGACACCTCGACCGGCGGCATGCCGGCGCTGCCGCGGGTGGCGCGTGCCCAGGGCGGGCCGCAGATCTTCGGCGATGCCGAGGCGGAGTCGCTCGGCGAAGGCCAGCGCATTGCCGGCCAGCGCTCCTCGATGATGGGCCAGGTGACGACGATGAGCTTCGGCGATTCACACACCTACCAGGTGGTGACCGCACTCGGCCTGCTGACGCTGGCCGTGTTGACACTGGCGTTCAAGATGGACATCGGCTTCGTGTCGCTGACCATCGGCCTGCTCTTGAGCCTGCTGCAGCCCAACCTGCAGAAGAGCGCCCTCGGCCAGGTGTCCTGGCCCGAGATCATGCTCATCGTCGGCGTCAGCACTTACGTGGGCGTGATGGACAAGATGGGCACCATCACCTACGTCGGCGACAGTGTCGCGAACCTGACCTCGCCCTTGGTCGCGGCACTGCTGCTGTGCTTTGTCGGCGCCGTGATCTCGGCCTTCGCCTCGTCCACCGCAGTGCTGGGCTCGCTGATCCCGCTGGGCGTGCCCTTCCTGCAGGGCGACAACGCCCACATGGCGATCGGCTTCATCGCCGCCATGGCAATCTCCTCGACCATCGTCGACGTCAGCCCCTTCTCGACCAACGGCGCGTTGGTGCTGGCCAACGCCAAGGGCGTGGACCGCGATGTGTTCTTCCGGCGCCTGCTGGTCTACGGCGCTGCGGTCACCGTGATTGCGCCGGTGGTCGCCTGGCTGCTGTTCGTCGTGCTCTGAGCCCTTGCCGCCCACCCCCACCCGGATGCCCATGAACGCCCGAACCTGGACCACCCGCGCCGACAGCCGTGCCACGCGCCTGTCCCGCGCCGCCCGCGCGCTGGGCACGCAACGGGACGGCAAGCTCGTCGCCGCCGATGCCGTCACCGACCTGTTGCACGCGGTGATCGAGCCGCACGACCGCGTCTGCCTGGAAGGCAACAACCAGAAGCAGGCCGACTTCCTGGCGCAGGCGCTGGTGCGGCTGGACCCGCAGCGTGTGCACCACCTGCACATGGTGCAGTCGGTGCTGGCGCTGCCCGAGCACCTGGACCTGTTCGACCTTGGCATCGCGTCGCGGCTGGACTTCAGCTTCTCCGGCCCGCAGGGCGCGCGGCTGGCAAAGCTGGTCGCCGAACAGCGCATCGAGATCGGCGCCATCCACACCTACCTGGAGCTGTTCGCGCGCTACTTCGTTGACCTGACACCGAAGGTGGCCCTGGTGGCCGCGCAGGCCGCCGACCGTCACGGCAATCTCTACACCGGCCCCAACACCGAGGACACGCCGGCCATCGTCGAGGCCACTGCGTTCTCGGGCGGCATCGTGATCGCGCAGGTCAACGAAGTTGTCGACGGTGTGCTGCCACGCATCGACATCCCGGCCGACTGGGTTGGCTTCGTGGTGGCGGCGCCGCGGCCGAATTTCATCGAGCCGCTGTTCACGCGCGATCCGGCGCAGATCAGCGAGATCCAGGTGCTGATGGCCATGATGGCCATCAAGGGCATCTACGCCCGCTACGGTGTGCAGCGCCTGAACCACGGCATTGGCTTCGACACCGCGGCGATCGAACTGCTGCTGCCGACCTATGCCGAGTCGCTGGGCCTGAAGGGCAAGATCGCCAGCCACTGGGCGCTGAACCCGCACCCGGCGCTGATTCCGGCCATCGAGGCCGGCTGGGTCCAATCGATCCACTCCTTCGGCTCGGAACTGGGCATGGAAGACTACGTCCGCGCCCGCTCCGACGTCTTCTTCACAGGGCCCGACGGCTCGCTGAGAAGCCACCGCGCCTTCTGCCAGACGGCGGGCCACTACGCCTGCGACATGTTCATCGGCTCGACGCTGCAGATCGACCTCGACGGCAACAGCTCGACGGCCACGCTGGGCCGCATCGCCGGCTTCGGCGGCGCGCCCAACATGGGCGCCGATGCGCGCGGCCGCCGCCATGCCAGCCCGACCTGGCTGCAGGCCGGCGAGGAGGCCCGCCGCGGCCGCCGCGGTGCCGCCGGCACGCCGCGCGGGCAAAAACTGGTGGTGCAGATGGTGGAGACCTTCCGCGAACACATGCAGCCGGCCTTCGTCAACCGGCTCGACGCCTGGCAACTGGCTGAGCAGGCCCGCATGCCGCTGCCGCCGATCATGATCTACGGCGACGACGTCACGCACATCCTGACCGAGGAGGGCATCGCCAACCTGCTGCTGTGCCGCAGCGACGAAGAACGCGAACAGGCCATCCGCGGCGTGGCCGGCTACACGGCCGTCGGCCTGGGGCGCGACAAGCGCCTGGTCGAGAACCTGCGCGACCGGGGCGTGATCTCCCGCGCGCAAGACCTCGGCATCGATGGGCGCGACGCCACCCGCAACCTGCTCGCGGCGCGCAGCATGCGCGACCTCGTGCGTGCCTCGGGCGGCCTGTACCGGCCGCCCAAGCGCTTCCGCAACTGGTGAGACCCGGAGAACCCCACGATGAACACCCCTGCAGGGATCGAGACCCTGGAATTCTCGTTCGACGGGCGCCAACCGGCCGGAAACTTCGCCCCTGTGCTGGTGGGCGTGGTCGGCTCGGGCAACCTCGAGGTGCTGCTGGAGCCCGCCACGCCGCCGGCCTGCCGCGTGCACGTCGAGACCTCCGCGCATGGTTTCGGCGGCATCTGGCAGGCCGTGCTGGAGGACTTCCATGCCCGCCACGCGCTGGCCGGCGTGCAGGTCTCGATCCATGACATGGGCGCGACGCCCGCCGTGGTGAGCCTGCGCCTGGACCAGGCGGTGGCCGAACTGACGCCGGGAGCACGTCCATGACCAGCTATGCCGAATGCCCGGCGCGCGAGCGCGTCGCGCGCTTGTTCGATGCCGGCAGTTTCCACGAATGGCTGCCACCGGCCGAGCGGCTGATGAGCCCCCACCTCGCGCAGTTGGGCGTGCCTTCGGCCTTCGACGATGGCGTCGCGATCGGTTCGGCGGGCCTGGCCGGCCGCACCGTGTTCGTCGTGGCGCAGGAGGGTGCCTTCATGGGCGGCGGCGTCGGCGAAGTGCATGGCGCCAAGATCGTCGGCCTGTTGCAGCGCGCGCAGCGCGACCGGCCCGATGCCGTGCTGCTGCTGGCCGACTCGGGCGGCGTGCGGCTGCACGAGGCCAACGCCGGGCTGATCGCGGTGTCGGAAGTGATGCGCGCGGTGCTTGACGTGCGCGCCGCCGGCATCCCGGTGATCGTCCTGATCGGCAGCGCCAACGGCTGCTTCGGCGGCATGGGCATCGTGGCGCGCTGCACCGACCACGTGGTGATGAGCGACATCGGCCGCCATGCGATGTCCGGGCCGGAGGTGATCGAGTCGTCGCACGGCGTCGACGAGTTCGACGCCCGCGACCGCGCGCTCGTCTGGCGCACCACCGGCGGCAAGCACCGCTGGCTCTGCGGCGATTGCGACGCCCTGGTCGAGGACGACCTGCAGGCCTTCCGCGCGGCAGCGATCGCCGCACTGGACGTGCGCCGTCCGGTGACGCTGGAGGCGCTGAAGGACGAGCATGCCCTGCTCACCGCGCGGGCAGGCCTGCTGGACGAGCCGGTGGACGAGGATGCCGACGACGCCATCACGCTGTGGCAGCGCCTGGGCATTGCCGACGCGGCGCACGTCGGCGACCTGGAAGTCGATGCGGTGCGCGCCCTGCGCACACCATGAAGGAGGCCGGGTCATGAACTGGAAGCAATTGGCTGTGTCCTTGTTCGGCGCCGACCACGGCCTGCACGGCATCGAGCAGGACGGCGATTTCCTGCAAGGCACCGTCGTCTTCGACGCTGCGCCGCTGACGGTGATAGGCACCACCCACCACGCGCCCATCGGCGTGCAGCTGGCGCTGCGCCAGGCGCAGGCCGTGCTCGACACCGTCGACCGCCATCCCGGCCGGGCCATCCTGCTGTTGATCGACACCCAGGGCCAGCAACTGCGCCGCCGCGACGAGCTGCTGGGCATCCACCGCGCGATGGCCCACTTGGGGCTTTGCATCGACCTGGCGCGCCGGCGCGGCCACCGCGTGCTGGGACTGGTGTACGACCAGGCGCTGTCGGGCGGCTTCATCACGTCCGGGCTGATCGCCGACGCCTGCTACGCGCTGCCCGAGGCCGAGATCCGCGTGATGCGCCTGCCGGCGATGGCGCGCATCACCAAGCTGGCGCCGGAACTGCTGGAGGCCATGTCGCGCCACAACCCGGTGTTCGCGCCGGGGGTGGCCAACTACGTGGCGATGGGCGGCGTGCGCGGGCTGTGGCAAGGCGATCTCGCCGCGGCCTTGCGCGAGGCGCTGGCCCACGCCCCCGTGGATGACCAGCGCGCGACGGACGGCGCCGCGCGCGGCGGCCGTGCCCTGGCGGCCAGCGTGGTGCAGCGCGTGTTGGCGGCAGCCTGAGGCCGACCGGGATGCCGCCGCTGCACCGTCACCAGCTGGCCCACCTGTCGGCGGCGGGCTGGCAGGCCATCCTGGCGATGCCCTGGGACGACGAGGCGTCGGCCTGCCTGGCGCACTGGGCCGCCCATGCGCTGCCCCTGGTCGTTTCACGCCAGCCGGCGCCGCGTCTGCAGCCGCAGGCCCTGGTGGCACTGGGGCTGGCGGCGCCGCTGGCCTGGCAGCGCCGCCGGCTGGCGCTGCGGGCCTCGCCGGCGCAGATCGCGTGGTTCACGGAATTCCCGACACTGGCCCAGGTCATGCCGCAGATTGCTCGCACCGATCTGCCGTCCTTGCGGAAGCTGCAAACCGCACTCCACCGTCTGGGCGTGCGGGCGCGTGTCTACGGCAGTGCCGGATGGCAGCACCTCACTGGGCTGGACTACGTGCACCAGCGCAGCGACCTCGACCTGTGGATCGCGGTCGACGATGATGCGCAGGCCGATCAGGTCGCCACGCTGCTGCAGGCCTGCCGCGCCCGGATGCGGATCGACGGCGAGCTGGTGTTTCCCCACGGCGGCGCAGTGGCCTGGCGGGAGTGGGCGGCGTGGCGCGAAGGGCGTTGCCAGGGCCTGCTGGTCAAGCACCTGCACGGCGCGGCGCTGGCGCAGCGCGGCGACCTGTTGCCGGCCGCCTGGCCGCGCGCTGCATGAGCGCGCCGGGCCGCTCCCAAGCGCTCGTCCCGGAGCGCGCAGCGCGGAGCACGGAGGGTCGTCCATTGAACGCGCTGCGCCGCGACTGCGCGCCGACCGCCTCGGGTCCGGCAGCGGCGGCCATCGGGCGCGCCGCGACGCTGGCCCTGCATGATGAACTGGCGCTGGCGCCCAAGCCTGGCCTGGTGTCCTTCGTCGACACGGGCAGCCACGACGACATGGACGCGCACAGCTTCATGCGCAGCCTGTTCGCGCTGCGCAGCTACTTTGTGGGCATCACCGAACTCGGCGCAGCCCAAGCGCCGTTCGGCGAGCTCGAAGCCTGCGGCGTGGCGGCCGAACGGCGCATGCTGGCGGCCACTGGCGGCGTCAACACGCACCGCGGCGCGGTCTTCCTGCTGGGACTGCTGTGCGCGGCAGCGGGCGCTCTGCAGGCCGAGGGACAGTCACTGACTGCGACGGCGCTGCGCAAGGCCCTGCGCAGCCGCTGGGGCGAGGCGCTGGCGGCACGCTGTGCGCGGCCGTCGTGCCTGCCGGGCGGCATCGCAGCCCGCCGCTTCGGCCTGCGCAGCGCCTCGCAGGAGGCGGCGCTGGGCTTCCCGGTGCTGTTTGAGACCGTCGTGCCGGCCTGGGGCGCGGCGCGCACGCAAGGCCTGGCCGGCGAGCGGCTGCGCCTGCAGGTGTTCTTTGCCACGCTGGCCGTGCTGGACGACAGCAACCTGGCGCACCGTGGCGGCCTCGACGGCCTGCGCTGGGCCCGCCAGCGGGCGCGCCACTTCCTGGCCCGCGGCGGGGCCGCGCGGTCCGACGCGTTGGGCGAGGCCTGGGCGATCCACCGCGAATTCGTGGCCCGGCGCCTGTCGCCCGGCGGCTGCGCCGACCTGCTGGCCGCGGCCTGCTGGCTGCACCGCCTGGGCGTGCTGCGCTGAACGCGGCCATGGGCTACGCGTTGGTGTTCTCGGGCCAGGGCCGGCAACATCCTGACATGCTGCCCTGGCTGGCGCGCGACCCCAGCCTGGTGGCGCTGGAAAGAGAACTTGGGGCCGACTGGCGCGAGCGCCTGGCCGACCCCGCCGCGGCGGGAGACAACCGCCGGGCGCAGCTGCTGCTGACCGCCACGGCCTGCGCGGCCTGGTCGCAACTGCAAGGCCGGCTGCCGCCGCCGGCCATCGTGGCCGGCTACAGCGTCGGCGAGCTCCCCGCCTTTGCCGCGGCAGGCGTGTTCGATGCCTCGGCGGCCCTGTCGCTGGCCGCGACCCGGGCCGACTGCATGGACGCGGCGGCCGCGGACGCGGCCACCGGCCTGTTCGGCGTGACGGGTGCAACGGCCGAGGGGCTGGCCGCTCTGTGCGAAAGGTTCGATCTTGAGGTCGCCATCCGCATTGATGCTGGCAGCGTCGTGCTGGGTGGCCTGCGTGAACGCCTGCTGACCGCCACGGCAGAGGGCGACGCCCGGGGCTGGCACTGTACGCCGCTGAACGTCTCACTCGCCTCGCACACGCGATGGATGCGGGATGCAGTCGGATGTTTCGACCGCGCGCTGGCCGACACCACACTGCAGCGCCCCGCGCGGCCGCTGGCGAGCAACGCACTGGGCCGGGTTCGCACCGCGGCCGAGGCCCGCACGGCCTTGACCCGCCAGATCGCGCAGACCGTGCGCTGGGACGAGTGCATGGACCTCCTCGCGGCGCAGCGGGTGCAAGCGGTGCTGGAAATCGGCCCAGGTCAGGCCCTGGCGCGCCTGTGGAACGATCGGCATGGCGAGGTGCCGGCCCGTTCGGTGGACGAGTTCAGATCCATCGGTTCGATCGTCGCCTGGATCGAGAAGGTGCTCGCGCCGGGCTGACCGCATCGGCAGGCTGAAGGTCCGCAAGCTTCTCCCGGCAAGGCCCGACCTGGGCCGGCCACCGTGGCCCTCAACACCCAGGACCATGGCGAGAGCTGAGCGCTCACGCCGGACCCGCCGGGTGGATGCGGGTTCCTGCCGACAATGCAGCCCATGTCCCTGGCGCCACCGTCCACCCCCAAAGCGCAGCCTGCCCCCATGCCGGCCGCGCCGGGCTGGCGCTACACGGTTGCCGTGCGGGCCCTGTGTGAATTCAGCGCCAAGCACGGCGACCTGGACCGGCGCTTCACCCCGTCGGCCACCGCCCTGGAAGGCCTGAGGGGCCAGTTCACCGTGGCCAGCCGCCGCGGCCCCGACTACGAAACCGAAATCAGCCTCGAAGGCGATTGCGGCCCGCTGCATGTGCGCGGCCGTGCCGACGGCTGGGACCCGCGCCGCCGGTGCCTGGAGGAAGTGAAGGCCATCCGCGGCCACCCCGACGAGATTCCGCACAACCGCCGCCAGTTGCACTGGGCCCAGTTGCAGACCTACGGCGCCCTGTTCTGCCGCGCCCGGGAACTGGATGAGCTGACCCTGGCGCTGGTGTATTTCGACGTCGCCTCGCAGACCGAAGTGGAACTGCGCCAGGTGTACGGCGCCGAAGAACTGGAGGACCTGCTCGAAGCGCGTTGCGCTGCCTTCCAGGGCTGGGCTCAGCAGGAGGCAGCGCACCGCAACGCACGTGACGCCGCACTGCAGTCCTTGGCCTTTCCGCAGCAGGCCTACCGCGCCGGGCAGCGCGCCTTGGCCGAAGCCGTGTACCGCACCGCCGCCAACCGCCGCTGCCTGCTGGCCCAGGCGCCCACCGGCATTGGCAAGACCGTGGGCACCTTGTTCCCGCTGCTGCGCGCCATGCCGCGGCAGGGCATCGACAAGATCGCCTACCTCACCTGCAAAGGCACCGGGCGCATCACCGCGCTGGACAACCTGCGGGCCTTGCGGGCCGGCACCGCCGGCCAGGCCCTGCGCGTGGTGGCCATGGTGCCCAAGGACCAGGGCTGTGAACACCCCGACAAGGCCTGCCATGGCGACGCCTGCCCGCTGGCCCGGGGCTTCTACGACCGCCTGGGTGCCGCGCGGGCCGACGCAGTGGCCCAGGGCTGGCTGGACGCCGCCGCGCAGCGCCGAGTGGCCTTGCAACACGGCATCTGCCCCTACTACCTGGGACAGGAACTGGTGCGCTGGGCCGACGTGCTGGTGGGTGATGTGCACCATCTGTTCGACGGCAACGGCCAGCTCTGGGGCCTGATGCAGGCGCAGGACTGGGCCCTGGCGGTGCTGGTGGACGAAGCCCACAACCTGGTGGAACGCACGCGGCAGATGTACAGCGCCGAACTGCGCACCAGCCAGCTTCGCAGCGCCGCGTCCATCGCGCCGGCGGCTGTGCAGTCGGCGCTGAACGCCTTGCTGCAGGCTTGTGACCATCTTGGCGGCGATGCAGCGGGGCCCTACGCGGTGCTGGAAGCCGCGCCCGACGCCTTTGTGCAGGCCCTGCAAGCGGCGGCCGGCGCACTGGCAGAGCACTTCCAGCAGCACCCGCTGGCGGTGGGCGCCTTGTTGAACTTCCACTTCGACCTGCAGCGCTTGCTGAAGCTGGTGGATGCGCTGAGCGAGCACTCGATCTTCGACCTGCAAGGGCAGGCTGCGCCACCCGAGGGCGGCGCGGCCCCGCCAGCGCAGGATGTCTTGCTGGGGGTGCGCAACGTGGCGCCGGCCTGCTTCCTGCGCCCGCGCTTCGCGGCGCTGCACAGCGTCACGCTGTTCTCGGCCACCTTGGCGCCTGCGGACTACGCCATCGCCCTGCTGGGCCTGCCCGAGAACACGGCCTGGATCGACGTGCCACCGCCCTTTGCGCCGGAACACCTGAGGGTGCAGGTGGCCGATGGCCTTTCCACCCGCTTCGCGCACCGGGGCCGCTCGCTGCAGGCGCTGGCCGAGGTGATCGCGCGCCAGTTCGACCAGCACCCCGGCAACTACCTGGCCTTCTTCAGCAGCTTCGACTACCTGGACAAGGCCGCCGACCGCCTGGCCGATCTGCGGCCCGACATCCCGCAATGGCGCCAGGACCGTCGCATGGCCAGCCCCGCACGCCAGGACTTCCTGGCCCGCTTCACACCCCAGGGCCAGGGCATAGGCTTTGCCGTGCTGGGCGGGGTGTTCGGCGAAGGGGTGGACCTGCCCGGCAGGCGGCTGATCGGGGCCTTCATCGCCACGCTCGGCCTGCCGCCGGTGTCCCCGCTGCAGGACCATGTCCAGGCCCGGCTGGACAAGCTGTTCGGCCCCGGACACGGCTACGCCGACCGGGTGCCGGCGATGCAGAAGGTGGTGCAGGCGGCGGGCCGTGTGTTGAGAACGCCCGAAGACCAGGGCTGGCTGTGGCTGCTGGACGACCGCTACCGGCGCCCCGAGTTCATGGCGCTGCTGCCGCCCTGGTGGCAGTTGCAGGGATCCAGCACGCGCTGAACCCAAAGGCCCGGCATGGCCTGGGGTTAGACCGGGTCGCCGCCGACGGCCGGCTGGTTAACCTGCGCCGGCGCGGCCGCGCGAGCCGCCACCACAACAAGGAGACACGCCATGAAGCTCGCTTCCGGCCGCCGGCCCACCCTGGGCCTGGCCGTCCACCTGGCCGGCCCTGCGTTGGCGGCCCTGGCCGTCAGTGCCTGCGCCCACGACCACGGCGCACGCGCCCTGCCCCGGCTGGCCGAGGCCAAGCCGGCCACCTTGGTGGGCAGCTGCGAAACGCTGGCCGAGCGGCTGGCCGTGCTGCCCAACACCCGCATCACCGCCAGCGGCACCATCGCCGCCGGCACCGTGCTGCAGGCCGGCCAGGCGGTGGCCGCGCACTGCCGCGTCACCGGCCGCATGAACGAACGCGTCAGCCCTGTGGACGGCAAGACCTACGCCATCGCCTTCGAGCTGCGCCTGCCCCAGGCCTGGAACGGCCGCTTCTTCCACCAGGGTAATGGGGGCATCGACGGCGCGGTGGTGCCGGCCAACGGCGCCCTGGGCGGCGGGCCGCTCACCAGCGCGCTGCTGCAGGGCTTCGCGGTGCTCAGCTCCGACGCCGGTCACTCCAACGCCCAGGGCGGCCCGGCCTTCGGGCTGGACCCGCAGGCGCGGCTGGACTACGGCTACCAGGCGGTGGGCAGCCTCACCCCCATGGCCAAGTCGGCCATCGCCATCGCTTACGGCAAAGGGCCGGACCGCTCCTACTTCGGCGGCTGCTCCAATGGCGGGCGCCACACCCTGGTGACCGCGGCGCGTTACGCCGACGACTACGACGGCTACCTGGCCGGTGCACCCGGCTTCCAGTTGCCGCTGGCGGCGCTGGCCAACATCTTCGGCGCCCAGCGCTATGCCAGCGTGGCCACCGGCGACCCGGCCACGCCCGCCGGCCTGGAAACCGCCTTCACCGCGGCCGAACGCGCGATGCTGGGACGCCAGGTGCTGGCACGCTGCGACGCGCTGGACGGCGCCATCGACGGCCTGGTGCAGGACACCGCCGCCTGCCAGCGGCATTTCAAGCTCCTGCGCGACGTGCCCACCTGCACCGGCGCGCGCGACGGCAGCTGCCTCACGCAGGCGCAGAAGCTGGCCATCGCGCCCATCTTCCGCGGCGCCACCACGTCCAACGGCGAACGCTTCTACGCGGGCTTCCCGTATGACAGCGGCATCGGCGCCGGCGGCATCCCGTTCTGGGAGTTCACCGCACCGCTGGCACTGGACTCGGGCGCCGTGGGCGCCATCTTCAAGGTGCCGCCGTCGCCGCTGGCCCTGAGCAACGGCCCGACCTTCTCGCTGGGCCTGGACATCGACGCCACCCTGGCCGAGCTGAAGGCCAGCAACGCCACCTACACCGAGTCCGCGCTCAGCTTCATGACCCCGCCCGACGCCACCGACATGTCGGCCGTGCAGCGGCGCGGCGCCAAGATGATGGTCTACCACGGCGTCAGCGACCCCATCTTCTCGGTGCAGGCCACGCAGGCCTGGTACCGCGGCGTTGACCGCCACAGCGGCGGCCGCGCCGACAGTTTCCTGCGCCTGTACCCCGTGCCCGGCATGGGCCACTGCGCGGGCGGGCCGGCCACCGACCAGGCCGATTTCCTCAGCCCGCTGGTGGCCTGGGTGGAACGCGGCCAGGCGCCCGGCGCCCTCACGGCCACGGCGCGCGGCCCTGGCAACGCCGGTGGCGTGAACGCCGAGGTGCCCGCCACCTGGGCCGCCGACCGCAGCCGGCCCCTGTGCCCCTACCCCGCCGTGGCGCGCTACAGCGGCAGCGGCGACGTGGAACGCGCCAGCAGTTGGCGCTGCGAGTTGGACAAGGACAAGGGCAAAGACAGGGACTCGCAGCACGACGACTGAGCCCCGGCCCGGCCGGGCGCCTCTTCTACACTGAAGCGCATGACGATCAACGCGCCCGGCCCCACCACCATCTTCCTGGCCCGCCATGGGCAAAGTGAAAACAACAACCAGGGCCTGGTCACCGGCCAGATGGACGTGGGCCTGTCGCCCAAGGGCGAGTTGCAGGCGCTGGCGCTGGCGCAGTGCCTGAAGGGCGAAAGCCTGGCGGCCATCTACACCAGCACGCTCAGGCGCACGGTGCAGACCGCCCAGCCCACGGCCGACGCGCTGGGCCTGCCCATCGTGCAACTACCGGGGCTGGCCGAGATCCACATGGGCAGCCTGGAGGGGCGCTTTCGCGACGAGCGTGACCCCGAAGCGCAAGCCCTGTGGGCCCAGTGCCAGGCGGATCTGTGGCACTTCGTGGTGCCGGGCGGCGAAGGCTTCACACCCTTTGCCGAACGCGTGGGCGCCACGCTGCAGGACCTGCTGGCGCGCCACGCCGGCCAGAAGCTGCTGATCGTGGGCCACCGCGCCACCAACCGCGTGCTGCTGGGCCTGCTGCTGGGATGGCCGCGTGCGCGCTGGGAAGAACTGCGCCTGCGCAACAAGTTCTTCTACCGCGTGCAACCGGGCGATTCGCCCACCATCGCCACCTACACGCTCAGCGGCAGCAAGACCGGGCGCTGTGAAGAAGGCTTCGTGATGTAGCGCCGTGGGTTCAGCGCGCTGCGGTGAAGCGGTTCAGCACATTGCGGGTGATCTGCTCAGCCGCTGCACTGCGTCGCATGCTGCGCAAGGCAGGTGCGTTGAAGTCGTCCAGGCCCCAGGCCCATTGGATGCTGCCGGTGGCGAACACCAGGGCCCCGCTGGCGGCGGTGTAGACGCTCATGTGGGACAGGCCCTGCTCGCTGGGTTCATTCAGCTTGGACCACGGCGATTCGGCCAGGATCTTCACCGTGGACGCGGCCGGATCGCTGACCCGGTCAACTTCATAGCCCAGCAGGCCCGGCAGGCGGTCTCCGTTCGCCAGGCCGGTGCCGGCAAACACCCAATGGTCCGCAGCGCGCACGACGATGTCGCCGTCCACCGGGTCGGCGGCGTACATCACGCCGATCAGTTCCTCTTCCGGGCGGTTCACCGCGTCGCTGCGGAACTTGTCGGTGGCCAGCGCCTTGCTGCCGCCGGCCTTCACCCAAGGGTCGCGCTTGGCCTTCTTGCTGCACTCCATGATGCGGTTCGGCGTGCCCGAGGCCGCGCTGGGCTGCAGCCGCACCTGCCAGTAGGCCGCATTGGCGGTGAAAAAGCCCAGGTGCACACCGGCATCGCGCGCGGCCTGCACATGGTTGCGCATCTCGTGCGTCCAGTACTCGTCGTGGCCGATGGACAGCCAGCCCGGGTGGCGAAGCAGCGCCTGCGGCGCCGTGTGCGTGTCCAGGTTGGTGGTGTAGGCGATGTCCCAGCCTTCGCGCTCCAGCCAGCGCAGCATGTTCACGTCCCAGCCGGCATTCGCCGGGCCGTAGCGGTCCGGGTGGGGCTGCAGGTTGGTGAGGAACTCGCCCGCGCCCAAGCCGCTGGCCGCGGCCGGGTTCTGGGCGTTGGCGGCGAAAGGCCGGTTGAAGGACACGGCCGAAGCCCGTTCACCCTCGCTGCTGCCCCAGTGGTACAGCGACTTGCCGCCCCAATGGTTGTAGGCCTGGTAGGTGGTGATGGGCAGTTGCACCAGCAGGCCGCCGGTGTGGTCGTCGTCGCGCACAACGAAGAGGATGTAGCTTTGCGCGCCGTCATCGCGGGTGGTCAATCGCGCCAGGTACACACCGCTGGGCCAGGCAAGGCCGGTGGTTTCATCGCGCGTGGAAAGCTGCAGGCTGGGCGTCCAGGCGCAGTCCACCAGGCCGGTGGCAGCCTCCATCTCGGGCATGGCCTGCGCTTGGCCAGGCAGTTCCACAGGCCCGTGAACGCGCCGCGCGCCCGCGCCCTGGTACCAGCCCATGCGGAAGACTTCCAGCACAAAGCGGGGCGCCCGGGTGTTGACGCACAGGGCGATGGGCTCGCCGCGGTTCACGCTGGTGGCCGTGGCGTAGCCCTCGATCTGCCGGGCCGTGGCCGGTCGAGCCAACTGCCAGTCGGCGGTGCCGGGCTGGCGGTTCTCGGCGCGAATCGGGTTGTCAGGCGCGGCGCTCATGGCCTTTCGCCCGCCAGCACCGCGCGGATGTGCTCGCTGGTCACCACCGCGCCATTCATCGCCACCATGCGGGTGGGGTACGGCGCCTGCAGCACGGCTTCGATGCGGTCCTTCAGGCGTTGCGGCACCAGGTCTTCGGGCGCCAGCGCATGCAGCAGGCCCTTGGCGGCGAACTTGCCGATGCGGATGCCCTGCTCCGGGTTGGCCTGGTAGGGGTAGGCCAGGCCGCGGGTGCGGGTGGCCAGCACGTCCATCAGGGTGTTGTCGCCGCCCATGCTGATGGACAGGGCCGACTCCATCAGGCAGTGCTGGAAATTGGGCAGGAAGGGCCGGATCTCCACGTTGGCGCTGCGCACCGTGGCGCGCAGTGCGTCCAGTTCGGCCGGCGTGGTGCGCGAACCCGTGGCCAGCAGGAAGTGCAGGTGCGGCATCAGCGCCGCCGCGCCGATGGCGCCTTCCAGCAGTTCGCGGCCCACATTGCCGCCGCCCTGGCTGACCAGCACCTGCTGCTTTCTCTCGGGCCAGGCGCTGGGCGACGGCGGGCTGATGTAGCCGGTGTGCACCAGCCGGTCTTCGATCTCGTGCGCCAGGCTGAAGGTCTCGCGCAGGTGGATCACCTCCGGGTCGCTGCGCACGAAGACGGTGTGGATCAGCTTCTTCACCGATTCGACCATGCGACGGTCGTTCTCCAGCGCGCGCGGAACCAGCACTTCGCGCACCGAGGTGAACACAGGCACCGGGCCGCTGCGTGACTTCACCGCGGTCAGCAAGGCCTTGATCTCGTCCTTGAAACGGCGCCGGCCGAAGGGGTAGAACTCGAACACGATGGCGTCGTAACGGTCGCGCAGGAAGCCCTGGATCGCCGCCGCACGTTCAGCCCAAACGACATCAACATCGCGGCCCTGGTCGGGGTCGTAGAAGCCGCCGCTGTCGCTGTCGTGCAGCAGCGTGGGCAGGCGCAGGTTGCGAAAGCGCGGGTGTTCGATGCCTTGTGTGGTTTCCAGGCCGCCCTGGATCAGGTCGACCTCGGCATGGCCCAGCAGTTCCTGGATGATGCGCAGGCTGCAGGTGAGGTGGCCAATGCCCACCAGGCTCTGGCAGTAGTAGAGGATGCGCTTGGGGCTGGCTTCTGGCATGAGGTGCGGCGCCGCAGGCCGCACGGGCTCCCCCACGGGTGCACCGGGCTGCCAGAGGGCGCGGCGATGATAGCCGCCCGCCCCTGGCCCCGCGTGGCAGGTCAGGCCGGTTCCAGCGCCATCAGGCCCGATGCGGTGTTGCTGATGGGGATGTGGTAGTTGCTGTGCACCTTGCGCACGCCCTCGCCCAGCGCCGCGCGCGTGGCCAGCCACATCAGCAGCTCCACGCCCTGGGTGCCGGTCTTCTCCACCAGGTCTTCGATCGAGAACTGCGTCGCCCAGGTGGGGTCGTGCAGCAGGCTTTCCATGAACTGCAGGTCGAAGTCCTTGTTGATGAAGCCGGCGCGCTGGCCGTCCAGCTGGTGGCTCAGGCCCCCGGTGCCCAGCAACAGCACCCGGGCGTCGCTGTCCCAGGCCCGGATGGCGCGGCCGACCGCTTCGCCCAGCTTCCAGCAGCGCCGTGCCGTGGGCAGCGGGAACTGCACGGTGTTGATGCACACCGGCACCACCTTCACCGGCCAGACCTGGTCCGGCCAGAGCAGCGCCATCGGCAGCGTGAAGGCGTGGTCCACCGTCATTTCCTGGCAGGTGGTGAGGTCGAACTCCTCGTTCACCAGCCGGTTGATCAGGTGCCAGGACAGGTCCTGCTCGCCCGCAAAGGTCGGCACCTGCGGGATGCCCCAGCCTTCGTCGGCGTTGCGGTACTCGGGCGCGGCGCCGATGGCAAAGGTGGGCTGCTTGTCGAGAAAGAAGTTCAGACCGTGGTCGTTGTAAAACACCACCACCACGTCAGGCTTCTTCCGCGCCAGCCATTGCCGCACCGGCGGGAAGCCGTCGAAGAAGGGCTTCCAGTAAGGGTCGTCCTGCAGGTTCCGGGCGATGGCCCGGCCGATGGCGGGCACGTGCGAGGTGGTCACGCCACCGATGATCTGGGCCATGTTCAGTTCCCCCTGTGGGCCAGCAGCATGGCCTTGAACTCGTCCTTGCTCATGCCAGTTTGCGCGGCGCCCAGGTCCTGCACGTCCAGGCCCAGGATGCCTGCGAACTTGGCCAGGTAGTACACGTTGCCGCCGGCGGCCAGCAGGCCCAGCACGTTGCGGGTTTCGATGGCGTGGCGCTGTTCCTCGTTCAGGCCGTAGCGGGCGCAATAGGCGGCTTCGTCCTGGGCGAAAGCGTCGCGGTTGCGCTTCTCGTTGAACGAGAAGCACATCTTGTTCAGCGCATAACCCTTGCGGGCCTGTTCTCCGTCGAACAAGGTGGTGCCGGGTATCTGGCGCTGGGCCATGGCGGTCTCCTTCGGCTTGCGGTGGGACGCGGCGCTATGCTTTGGCGCTGCTGCAGGGCAGTATCCGGACGCCTTGATGAAAAATAAACGCTGCTTCGCTCATGCCTGACATGAGCCGTTTCGATGCCTTGGACCTGGACGGCCGGCTGCTGGAACTGCTGCTGGCGGTGCTGGAAGAAGGCTCGGTCACGCGCGCGGCGCAGCGCCTGGGTGTGACCCAGTCGGCAGTGAGCCACCTGCTGGACAAGCTGCGCGCCATCGTCGGCGACCCGCTCTTCGTCAAGTCGGGCCGCGGCATCGTGGCCACCGCGAGGGCCCAGGAACTGGCGCCGCGCGCCCGCGCCCTGCTGGACCAACTGCGCGGCTTCACGCGCGATGGCGAGCGCTTCGACCCCGCCGCGGTGCAGGCCACGCTCACCGTGGCGGCCAATGACCTGCAGCGCGACCTGCTGCTGCCGCGCTTCCTGGCCCGGGTGCGCGCCCAGGCGCCGGGCTTGCGGCTGCGGGTGATCAACTCCGGTGTGCCCAGCGCCGAGATGCTGCGCCAGGAACATTGCCAACTGGTCATCAGCCCGCGCCCGCCCGAGGCCAGCGACGTGTTGCAGAAGCGCCTGTTCGAAGACAGCTACCGCGTGTTCTACGACGCGGCCGTGCGCTCAGCCCCACGCAGCCCCGCCGATTACCTGGCCGCCGAGCACGTGACCGTGGTGCACGAGCCTCGCCGCGCCCTGGACATCGACCAGCACTTCGCCCACCAAGGCGTGCAACGCCGCATCGTCACCGAAGTGCCAGGCTTCGCCGGCGTGGCCGCCTTTCTGCGCGGCAGCGCGGCCCTGGCCACCCTGCCCGGCCTGCTGCGCGCCCACCTGCTGCGGGGGCTGGCCAGCACCGAGGTGCCGCTGCCCTGCCCCCGCATGCCCATGTACATGGTCTGGCACCTGCGCCACCAGCAGCACCCGCTGCACCAGTGGCTGCGCGCCGAACTGGAAGCCACGCTGCCGCTGGCCTTGCAGGCGGTGGACGAAGCCGGCTGAGCGCCAGCCGTCAAACGGCCGCACCGGCGCGTTCGCGGTACTGGCGCGGCGTGCAACCCATGCGGCGCTTGAAGAAGCGGCAGAAATAGGCCGGGTCCTCGAAGCCCAGTTCGTAGGCCAGGCTGGACACCGGCGCGGCCACGTAGGCCAGGCGGCGGCAGGCTTCGCGCGCCAGGCGCTCGTGCACCAGGTCCAGCGCGGCGCGGCCGCTGTGACGGTGGGTCAGGCGGTTCAGCCGTTCCAGGCTCAGGCCCAGGCGTTCGGCATAGCGCGACGCCGGCCAGTGCTGCAGGTGCTGCGCCTCCACCAGCGCCAGGAAACGGTCGAACAGGGCCGAACGCGCCAGGCCGTCGGCGCTGGCCTGCTGGGCCGCGCGCAGGTCGTGCGCCAGGCGCCACAGCACCGCACGCGCCAGCCAGGTCAGCACCGGGTTGATTTCATGCCCGCCGGCCTGGAACTCGGCGTGCAGCGCGGCCACCAGGCGCTGGATGCGCTGCGCCGCCGCGTCACCCGGCGACCACACGCGCGGCGCGGCAAACAGCGCCGCCAGCGCCGACGCGGTGTCGCTGGCTTCGCCTTCCAGCAGCTTGGCCGGCGCGAAGGTGAGCACATGGCCGTCGCTCTGCGGCGCCAGGTGGAAGCCATGCACCACGCCCGCCGGCACCAGCACCGCCGCCGGGCCCTGCACATCGTGGCGCTGCCCCTCCAGTTCCACCCCCGCGGGCCCCGCCATCAACCACACCAGCTGGTGCAGGCCGCGGTGCTGGTGGGCGTGAATCTCCCAGCGGTACAGCGGGCTGCGCGACTGCAGCGGCTCGATGTGCAGGCCCTGCAGTTCGGGCGTGGCCACTTCGCCGTAGAGCGCGAAGGACGGAATCGCCGGCCGCGCGCGGCGCGCCGGAGGCGACTTTTGTGCTGCACTGCGCAAAATTCTGCCCATGGGCGTAGATCAAGCCGATGCCGGAAAAGTGCAATTTTAGGCCGGGCTTCGTCCAGCCGGATGGCGCCACCCTGTCGCAACATGGCGACCTGCCCGCCGCACAGAGCGGGGCACCCGGAGACCACCCCATGGACTTTGCCTTCGACCCCTATTCACCGGCCACCGACGCCGACCCCTTCCCCGCCTACAAGACGCTGCGCGACGAGCACCCCTGCTTCTGGAGCCCCGAGGCGCAGATGTGGGTGCTGTCGCGCTACGCCGACATCGTCTCGGCCGGCCAGGACTGGCAAACCTACTCGTCGGCCAAGGGCAACCTGATGACCGAATTGCCCAACCGCGCCGGGGCCACGCTGGGCACCACCGACCCGCCGCGCCACGACCGCCTTCGCGCCCTGGTGCAACACGCCTTCATGAAGCGCAACCTGGAAGCCCTGGCTGGCCCCATCCGCGACATCGCGGCCACAGCGGCCGAGGCGTTGAAAGGCCAGAAGCAATTCGACTTCATCACCGAGTTCTCGTCCAAGTTCACGGTGCGGGTGCTGTTCGCCGCGCTGGGGCTGCCACTCGGTGACGAGCAACAGGTGCGCGACCAGGCCGTGCTGATGGTGCAAAGCGACCCGCGCACCCGTGCCAAGGGGCCCGAGCACATCGCCGCCTACCAGTGGATGCAGGACTACGCGGCCAAGGTGATTGCCGAGCGCCGCGCGCGGCCGCAGAACGACCTGATATCGCATTTCAGCATGGCCGAGATCGACGGCGACAAGCTGGACGAACGCGAGGTGCTGCTGACCACCACCACGCTCATCATGGCCGGCATCGAGAGCCTGGGCGGCTTCATGGCCATGTTCGCGCTGAACCTGGCCGACCACGCCGACGCGCGCCGTGCCTGCGTGGCCAACCCGGCGCTGCTGCCCGACGCGGTGGAAGAAAGCCTGCGCTTCAACACATCGGCCCAGCGCTTTCGCCGTTGCCTGCAGAAGGACGTGGCACTGCACGGCCAGACGATGCGCGCGGGCGACTTCGTCTGCCTGGCCTACGGCTCGGGCAACCGCGACGAGCGCCAGTTCCCCAACCCGGACACCTACGACATCGGCCGCAAGCCGCGCGGCCACCTGGGCTTCGGCGGCGGCGTGCATGCCTGCCTGGGCACCGCCATCGCACGCCTGTCGGTGAAGATCGCCTTCGAGGAACTCCACAGGGTGCTGCCCGACTACCGCCGCGTGCAGGAAGACCTGGCCTGGATGCCCTCGTCCACTTTCCGCAGCCCGCTGCGGCTGGACCTGGCGACGCACTGAGAATCCACCCCCCAACCACAACGAAGAACGACATGGCCAACATCACCTACATCGAACCCTCGGGCAAGGCCGTCACCGTGGCGGTGAAAGACGGCTGGAGCCTGATGCAGGGCGCGGTGTCCAACGGCGTGCAGGGCATCGTTGCCGAATGCGGCGGGTCCTGCGCCTGTGCCACCTGCCACTGCTACGTGGACGAGGCCCGGCTGGCCGACCTGCCGGCGGCCGAAGCGGGCGAACTGGACATGCTGGACAACGTGGCCGCCGAGCGGCGGCCCAACAGCCGGCTGTCCTGCCAGGTCAAGGCCAGCGCCGCGCTGGACGGCCTGGTGGTGCACCTGCCCGAAACCCAGGAATAGCACCACCAGTTTCGGCCCGCCCAAAGAAAAAGGCGCCGCGGTTGCGGCGCCTTTTCACTGGGGCTGAACCGCAGGATCAGCGCACCACGGCGATGGCTTCGCGCTTTTCACCCTTGTAGGTGAACAGGGTCAGGGCGCCGTTCTTGATGTCGCCCTTCTCGTCGAAGGCGATGGTGCCGGTCACGCCCTTGTAGCCGCTGGTCTTGGCCAGGGTGGGCAGGTACTTGGCCGGGTCGGCCGAGCCGGCCTTGACCATGGCGTCGGCCAGCACCATCGTGGCGTCGTACACGTAGGGCGCGTAGATCTGCACGTCGGCGTTGAACTTGGCCTTGAAGCGGGCCTTGAACTCTTCCATGCCCTTCTTGGCCGCGCCGTCCTTCTCGTCGATGCCGCCGGCTTCGGCGCACACCACCTGACCGTCGGCCATGGCACCACCGGCCAGCTTGGGCAGTTCGCCCGAGCAGATGCCGTCGCCGCCCATGAACTTGGCGTTGATGCCCAGCTGCTTCATCTGGCGGATCATCGGGCCGGCCACGGCGTCCATGCCACCGTAGAACACGATGTCGGGGTTGGACGCCTTCAGCTTGGTCAGGATGGCGGTGAAGTCGGTGGCCTTGTCGGTGGTGTACTCGTGGCCGGCGATCTTGCCCTTGCCGGCGGTGACCGCCTTCTTGAACTCTTCGGCCACGCCCTGGCCATAGGCCGTGCGGTCGTCGATGACGGCGATGGACTTGCCCTTGAGCGTGTTCACCGCATAGCGGCCCAGGGTGCCACCCAGGTGCACGTCATCCGCCACGA
The DNA here is from genome assembly GCA_000244995.1 of Burkholderiales bacterium JOSHI_001. NCBI lineage: Bacteria > Pseudomonadati > Pseudomonadota > Betaproteobacteria > Burkholderiales > Burkholderiales bacterium JOSHI_001. The sequence continues at coordinate 3,001,030 of CM001438.1, forward strand.
CGCGGAAGGTGGTCTTGTAGCCCTGGCGGGTGAACTTGGGGTTGGTGGCCGAGGGGCTGATCTGCGGGATGCCGGCGTCGCTGTAGATCTTGGACGCGGGGATGGAGGTGCCCGAGTTCAGGTGACCCACCACGCCGTTGACCTTGCTGTCCACCAGCTTCTGGGCGGCGGCGGTGCCTTGCTTGGGGTCGCCGGCGTCGTCTTCGGCCAGCAGCTCGAACTTGACCTTCTTGCCGCCGATGGTCACGCCCTTGGCGTTCAGGTCGTCGATGGCCAGGCGGGCGCCGAATTCATTGTCCTTGCCCAGGTGGGCGATGCCGCCGCTGGTGGGGGCCACGTGACCGATCTTGACGACCATGTCCTGCGCCAGCACTTGGCCAGCCAGCACGGCGGCCGCGGCGCCGATGATCAGATTGAGCTTGAATTGCATGCAAGAACCTCCGGGAAATGGGATTGAGTGCGTGGAAAACCTGATTTTCTCAGCGGGCGCAACCATAACCCAAACGGGTGAGGCTTCCCCACCGGGAATGCCCGGTCGCTTTGCCCTGGAGCAATGCACATGCCCAGGACATGGGGCCCGCAACGGGTGGCTCTGCCCGGCGGATGACCGCCCGCGGGTTTTTGCTCAGAGGTTCACGCCTTGGCGTGGTGCACGACCTGGTGCCCGGCCGCCTCATACTGGCGCCATCGCTGGCGCGCGGCGCGCCGGGGTTCGTCGTCCGGGCCCACGATTTCAATCACCCGCTCGTAGCGCTGGATGTCGTCCGGACCGTCCGGCCCCAGGTTCACCAGCACCGGCGCGGCCGGAGCCGCGGCGCCGGCATCGGCCAGCCAGATGGGCGTGCGCAGCAGCTCTGGCGCAGGCTGCTGGCCGACGCGCAGGCGCGCGTGCGGAATGAACTCGCCCGGATCGAAGGTCCACAGCTGCACATCCAGCCGCGCCAACTGCTCCGGCGCACCGGTGACCACCGCCCGCGCGCCCTGCCGCCAGGCCTTGCGCAGCAGGCGGCAGGCATAGTCCAGCGGGTCGGCCACGCCGGTGTGGAAGGCCACCTCGGTCATGGCAGCCCCCGCCTACTTGGCCACCTTGGCGCCCACCTGACCCAGGATGAAGTGCGTCAGCAGCCCCACGGGGCGACCGGTGGCGCCCTTGGCCGCGCCGCTCTTCCAGGCCGTGCCGGCGATGTCCAGGTGGGCCCAGCGCAGCTTGGCCGTGAAGCGCTTCAGGAACATGGCCGCATTGATGGCCCCGCCTTCGCGCGGGCCCACGTTCGCGATGTCGGCGAAGTTGCTCTTCAGGGCTTCGTCGTATTCGTCGTCGGTGGGCATGCGCCAGCAGGGGTCCAGCGCCGAATCCCCTGCCGCCGACAGGGCCTGGGCCAGGCCGTCGTCCGGCGTGAACAGCCCCGTGCGGTGGTGGCCCAGCGCAATGACACAGGCGCCGGTGAGGGTGGCGATGTCCACCACCGCCGCCGGCTTGAAGCGCTCGGCGTAGGTGAGCGCGTCGCACAGGATGAGGCGCCCTTCGGCGTCGGTGTTCAGGATCTCGATGGTCTGCCCGCTCATGCTGGTTACCACGTCGCCCGGCTTCACCGCCCGGCCGCTGGGCATGTTCTCGCAGGTGGGGATCAGGCCCACCACGTTGATCTTGGGCTTCAACTCCGCCACCGCGCGCATCGTGCCCAGCACGCTGGCCGCGCCGCCCATGTCGAACTTCATCTCGTCCATGCCGGCGGCGGGCTTGATGCTGATGCCGCCGGTGTCAAAGGTGATGCCCTTGCCGACCAGCACCACCGGCGCGTCGGTCTTGGCCGCGCCGTGGTACTGCAGCACGATGAACTGCGGCGGCTCGTCCGAGCCCTGCGCCACCGCCAGGAAGGAGCCCATGCCCAGCTTTTCGCAGTCCTTGCGCTCCAGCACCTGCACCTTCAGGCCATGGCTCTTGGCCAGGGCCTTGGCTTCGCGCGCCAGGTGGCGCGGCGTGCAGTGGTTGGCCGGGCGGTTGGCCACTTCACGGGTCAGGCCCACGCCCGAGGCCACCGCGCGGGCGGTTTTCAAGGCCGCCTCGGTCGCTGCGGCTTCGGCCTGGCCCGCCACCACCAGGGTGGCCTTGGTCAGCGCCGAAGGCTTGGGGGCGCTGGGCTTGGTGTGGCGGTAGGTGTAGGTGGCGTCGGCCAATGCGGCCACCACGGCCTGCGCCTGGGCCGCCGCCGAAGCACCGCCGCCGAACACCTGCACCGCCACGTGCTTGACGCCGCTGCCCTTCACCAGCCCATAGGCCGTGCCCACCGCCTTGCGCAGGCCGGGGGCGCCGGCCGCGGCATGCACCACCGCGACGCGGGGGTTCTTCAGCCCGGTCTGGCGGTACAGCAGCAGGCTGCTGCCCGCCTTGCAGGTGAAGTCGCCCTCCTTGTCGGCCTGCGCCAGCGACTTGGCCAAGGCCACGGGCAGGCCCGCGGGCAGCTTGTCGCCCAGCACCACGGCCAGCACCGCATCGGCGGCCACACCGAGCGCGCCATCGGCGCCAGCGGCTTGAGATCGAAAGTCCATAATGTGTCCAGGTAGGAACGACGAAGAATGTTATTCGATTCAACGGTGCGCAGAGAGCTGGCGCGCAGTTTCGGTGCCACGCTGGTGGTCATTCTGACCATCGTCATCACGATGATGCTGATCCGCACCCTGGGGCAGGCGGCGGGCGGCGCCGTGGCCCCGCAGGACGTGGTGCTGCTGCTGGGCTATGTGGCGCTGGGCCACCTGCCCACCATGCTGGCGCTGTCGCTGTTCATTGCCATCGTGGTCACCCTGGGCCGCATGTACCGCGACAGCGAAATGGTCATCTGGTTCGCCAGTGGCGTGGGCCTGGCGCGCTTCGTGCGCCCGGTGCTGCGCATGAGCTGGCCGGTGCTGCTGGTGGTGGGCGTGCTGGTGGTCTTCGTCTGGCCCTGGGGCAACCGCAGCAGCACCGAACTGCGTGAACGCTACGAGCAGCGCTCGGACCTGTCGCGCATCGCCCCCGGTGTGTTCCAGACCTCGCGCGATGGCAGCCGGGTGTTTTTTGTCGAACGCGGCGCGGGCGAAGCGGCGAACGCGCGCAACGTGTTCGTGCTGTCGTCCACCCAGGGCGATGAATCGGTGGTGTCGGCCAAGAGCGGTCGCTTGGTGACCGAAGGCGAGGACCGCTTCATCGTGCTGGAGCGCGGCCAGCGCAACCAGCTGGACAAGAACAGTGGCGAACGCACCCTGGCCAGTTTCCAGAGTTACCGCGTGCTGGCCGGCGAGCAGGTGGCACGCCGCGCCGAAACCCAGCCGCCCAAGGCCATGCGCACCATCGACCTGCTGCGCAACCCCACCGCGCGCCACCAGGGCGAACTGGCCTGGCGCTTCGGCCTGCTGCTGGGTGCGGCCAACCTGCTGCTGCTGGCGCTGGGGCTGTCGGCCACCAACCCGCGCCGCGCCAGCAACTGGAACCTGCTGCTGGCGCTGCTGGGCTTCGTGGTGTATTACAACCTGATCAACCTGTCGCAGGCCTGGATAGGCGGTGGCCGCTACGCCATGGGGCCCACCTTGCTCAGCCTGCACGGCGGCATGTTCGTGCTGGCGCTGGCCTTGATCTTCTGGCGCGAGCGTGCCGCCACCTTCAGCTTGCTGTCGCGCCGCGCGGCGCGCGTGCAGGCCGCCAGGACATGAGCATGCGCACCGTGCGCCGGCTGCTGTACCGCGACGTGGTGTGGTCGGTGGTGTTCGTGTCGGTGGCCTTCCTGTCGCTGTTCTTCTTCATCGACTTCGTCGACTCGCTGGACGGCGTGGGTCGCGGCGGCTACACGCTGTGGCATGCGGTGGCGCTGTCGCTGCTGGAGGCCCCGGGGCACTTCTACGAGCTGTTCCCGATCTGCGTGCTCATCGGCACCATCTATTCCATGGCGCGGCTGGCGCAGTCGTCCGAATACACCATCCTGCGCACCGGCGGCCTGGGGCCGGGCCGGGCGCTGAGGCTGCTGGCCCTGCTGGGCCTGGGGTTTGCCGCCGTCACCTTCGTGGTGGGTGACTACCTGGCGCCCGCCTCCGAGCGCGAAGCGGTGCTGCTGGAAGCCAAGGCCCGCGGCGGCATGGCCCTGGGCCGCACCGGCGCCTGGCTGAAGGAACGCCGCCAAGACGCCGAGGGCGAACGCAGCGTGTCGGTGAACGTGGGCCGCAGCGGCGCCAGTGGCGAAATGCTGGACCTGCGCATTTTCGAGTTCGACACCAACGGCAGCCTGCGCCGGCGCATTGAAGCGGCTTCGGCGCGGGTGGGCGCCGACGGCACCTGGGCGCTGCGCGACGCGAAGGTGTCGGACTGGCCCACCCCCGAGGCGGCTCGCCAAGGCGCCGCCCTGGGCCTGCGATTGGAGCCCGCACTGGACTGGCGCAGCACCCTGTCCAGCGACGTGGTGGCCGCCGCGGTGTTGCCGCTGGGCACCATGACCACGCTGGAGCTGTGGCGCTATTCGTCCCACCTGGCCAGCCAGGAACAGGCCTCGCAGCGGCACCTGATCCAGTTCTGGAAAAAGGCGCTCTACCCCTTCGCCTGCCTGGTGATGATGGCCCTGGCCCTGCCCTTCGCCTACCTCAGCGCACGCTCCGGCGGGGTCAGCCTGAAGGTCTTTGGCGGCATCATGCTGGGCATCAGCTTCGTGCTTTTGAACAACGTCGCGGGCCACCTGGGCCTGCTGCGCGACTGGACGCCCTGGATCGCCGCCGCCACACCCAGCGGGCTGTACCTGCTGCTGTCGCTGGGTGCGTTCGCCTGGCTGGTGCGCTACCGATGACACAAGGTCTGCTGCTGCTGGCCCATGGCGCGCGCGACGCGGCCTGGGCGAAGCCCTTTGAAGCCGTCGCCGCCCAGGTGCGCGAGGCGCGGCCGGGTGCATCGGTGCGCCTGTGCTTCCTGGAATTCATGCCGCCCACGCTGGTGCAGGGCGGGGCCGAACTGGCCGCGGCCGGCTGCAGCCAGGTGCAGGTGCTGCCGCTGTTTCTGGGCGCCGGCGGCCATGTGCGCAAGGACGTGCCGGGTCTGATGGAACAACTGCGCCAGCAGCACCCGCAGGTGCAGTGGCAACTGCACCCGGCCGTGGGCGAGGCGCCGGCGCTGGTGGCCGCGATGGCCGCGGTAGCCGCCAACACGCTGGACGAGACACGATGAACCTGCACCAGTTCAAGTTCGTGCAGGAGGCGGTGCGCCGCAACCTGAACCTGACCGAAACCGCCAAGGCGCTGCACACCTCGCAGCCGGGCATCAGCAAGGCCGTGCTGGAGCTGGAGGCCGAACTGGGCGTGGACATCTTTGCCCGCCACGGCAAGCGCCTGCGCCGCGTCACCGAGCCCGGCCAGCTGGTGCTGAAAAGCATCGAGGTCATCATGCGCGAAGTGGCCAACCTGAAGCGCATCGGCGAGGAGTTTTCGCAGCAGGACGCCGGCACCCTGTCCATCGCCACCACGCATTCGCAGGCGCGCTATTTCCTGCCCGAGCCGGTGGCGCAGCTGCGCCGACGCTATCCCAAGGTGCAGGTCAGCCTGCACCAGGGCATGCCGGGGCAGGTGGCGCGCATGCTGCTGGACGATGTGGCCGAGATTGGCATTGCCACCGAAGCGCTGAGCGACCACGACGAACTGGTCACCCTGCCCTGCTACGACTGGCAGCATGTGCTGGTGGTGCCGCAGCGCCACCCGCTGGCCGGGGTGGAACGGCCCACGCTGGAGCAACTGGCCGCCGAGCCGCTGGTGACCTACCACCCCACTTTCACCGGCCGCAGCCGCATCGATTCGGCCTTTGCGCGCGCGCGCCTGACCCCCACCGTGGCGCTGGAGGCCATCGACTCCGACGTCATCAAGACCTATGTGCGCCTGGGCATGGGCGTGGGCATCGTGGCCGAGATGTCGGTGCGAGAAGACCCGCCCGGCGGTGACCTGGTGGCGCGCCCGCTGGGCCACCTGTTCGGCCGCAACACCACGCGCGTGGCCTTCCGCCGCGGCGCCTACCTGCGCCAGTTCGTCTTCGCGTTTGCCGAAATGCTGAGCGAACGCCTCACCCGGGCGCTGATCCAGCGCGCCATGTCCAGCCAACCCGATGCCGAGAGCTATGACCTCTGACACCGCCACCCGGGTGCGCACCCCGGCCCTGCCCAGCCGCCTGCCGCAGGTGGGCACCACCATCTTCACCGTGATGTCGGCGCTGGCCGCCGAACACAAAGCGGTGAACCTGGGCCAGGGCTTCCCGGATTTCGACTGCGATCCGCGCCTGGTGGACGCGGTCACGCAGGCCATGCGCGAGGGCCTGAACCAATACCCGCCCATGACCGGCGTGCCGGCGCTGCGCGAGGCGGTGGCGGCCAAGGTCGAGGCCCTGTACGGCCGCCGCTACGACCCCGCCACCGAGATCACCATCACCGCCGGCGCCACCCAGGCCATCCTCACCGCGGTGCTGTGCGCGGTGCACCCGGGCGACGAGGTCATCGTGCTGGAGCCCTGCTACGACAGCTATGCGCCCAACATCGAACTGGCGGGGGGGCGCATCGTGCGCGTCGCCCTCACGGCCGGCAGCTTCCGACCGGACTTCGACGCCATCAGCGCAGCCATCACGCCGCGCACGCGCGCCATCATCGTCAACACGCCCCACAACCCCAGCGCCACCATCTGGCGCCAGGCCGACCTGGACCGGCTGGCGGCCATCCTGCGGCCCACCGACATCCTGCTGATTGCCGACGAGGTGTACGAGCACATGGTGTTCGACGGCGAGCCGCACGCCAGCGCGGCCGGCCACCCGGAACTGGCGGCGCGGGCCTTCGTGGTCAGCAGCTTCGGCAAGACCTACCACGTCACCGGCTGGAAGGTGGGCTACGTCGCGGCGCCTCGGGCCCTGAGCGCCGAATTCCGCAAGGTGCATCAGTTCAATGTGTTCACGGTGAACACGCCGGTGCAGCATGGCCTGGCTCGGTTTCTGGCCGACCCGAAGCCTTACCTGGAACTGCCGGCCTTCTACCAGCGCAAGCGCGACCTGTTCCGCGCCGGCCTGAGCACCACGCGGCTGAAGCTGCTGCCCAGCGAAGGCAGCTACTTCCAGTGCGTGGACTATTCGGCCGTGAGCGACCTGGACGAAACCGCGTTCTGCCGCTGGCTCACCACCGAGGTGGGCGTGGCCGCCATTCCGCTGGCGGCGTTCTACGACGACGGCCGCAACCAGAAGCTGGCGCGCTTTTGCTTCGCGAAGAAGGACGAGACGCTGAACCTGGCTCTGCAGCGCCTGGCGCGCCTGTAGACGCCACGCCGCTGTGCCGCCCTATTGCCGCGGCGGCAGCGGCGGCAGGTCGGTGAAATGCAGGTCGAGGTCGGAATCCACCACCCGCACCGGCGCCTTGGGGCCCACCTTGGTGGCATCCTGCAGCGGCAGCGGGCCGCTGGCCAGGTTCAGGTCCAGCCCGCCGGGGGCCGAATCCAGCGTGAAGCCGGCCGGTTCCAGCGGTTCGGGGCCCGCGACACGGGCGCCGCCGGTGGGCGCCGGCAGGTCGAAGGAAAGGTCGCTGACCGCGCCCGCCGGGCCGTGGGCGCCCTGCGCCGCCGCATCGCCCAGGGGCAGCAGCAGGTCCACGCCGGAGGGACGACCCCCTTCCTTGTCCAGGATGTCGCGCGCCAACGAGAACAGGAACAGCAGTTCGCGGTAGGCGGGCAGTTCGAACAACTCGCCGCCGTCGCGGCGGAACATCAGCGCTTCCAGTTCCGCCATGGCGTCCAGCGGGTCCGGCCACACCGCTTCCAGGCGCCGCACCACATCGGGGTACTGCTCCAGTTCACGCCCGGTCTGCAGCGGGGTGTCCCAGTCGGGGGCGAAGGCGTTGAAGCGGTGGTTGAAGCGGGTGCGGGTGCGCTCGTAGCTCTCGGCGTCGCCCTTCTTGCGGTAGATCTCCAGCAGCTTCAGGTAGGCCATCGGGCTGGTGCCGCCCGAGCCACGGATGTGGCTGACCAGCAGGTCGATGGCGGCATCTTCCTGGCCCAGGGCGACGAAGAAGTCGGCCTGTTGTTCCAGGTCGATCAGTTCATCGATGGCCACTTCGCGCTGCGGCAGGCCCGAGCCGGGGCCGCGTATCACCTCGGTGTCGAACACCGGCGCGTCGTCGTCCACCCGCGCCATCGGTCCGGCATCGGGCATGGGCATGGTGGGCGGAGCGCTCAGCGGCATCATGTCGCTCACGCTTTCACCCACCGGCACCTTGTCCACCACCGCCACGGCCGTGGGTGCGGGCTGGACAGGCGCAGCCGCCAGGTCGCCCGCCTTGGACGGCGTGGCGGCGACAGCACCAGCCTGCGCCCACCAAGCCTGCTGCTCCGACCGGGCACGCCGCAGCGACAGGCCCAACCACAGCGCCAGGCCGGACATCACCGCGAGCGCGCCGCCCAGCCAGGGCAGCAGCTTGGCCGACAGCTCGGACTCGGACACCCGCGAGCGCATGGCCGCCATGGTGTTGCGGTTGGCCTTGGACTCGGCCAGCAACTCGTCCACCTTGCGCTCCAGCGACTGCACGCGGGCGGCCGCCGACGCGGCGGCTTCACTCTGGAACAGCAATTCGCTCAGGGCCGGCGACAAAGGAGGCGCCGATCCGGCCGCCTCGGCGGGCCGCATGCCGGCAACGGCCGGGTCAGCCTCCAGCCTAAGGCGGGCGCCGCCCCCACCCACCACCGCGGGCCGGGTGGCATCGGCCACCGACGAACGCGGCAGCTTGCGCGGGCTGGCTTGTTCCTCCAGCGCATCGGAGATGCGCGGCGACGGCGCCTTCACCGGGCGTGGCGCGGCGGCCAGGGCCTGGCGGTCGGCACGCGGCGCGCGGGGCGGTCGGACCACCTCCGCCACCGGGCGCTCCCGTTGCACGCGTTCACGGCGCACCCGGGCCGGGCCGGCCGACGCGGCAGGGCTCGGCGCGCGCGGTTCGCGCGCCATGGGCTCGCGCGGCAATTCGGTGCCACCGATGGCGGCCGAGGGCGCCACCGGCTGCGATTCGGCCACCACCGGCGGCGCCACCACCGGGGGCACGTTGTGCATCGGCGGGTCCACCATCAAGGTGAACCGGCGCGACATGCGGTTGCTGCAACCCACATGCACCGTGACCGCCAGCACCGGTTCGTCCACCGCCACCGGGGAGGTGACCCGCACCACGCGGTCGATGGCGTCACCGGCAGGCTCCAGGCGCACGCGCACGTCGCCCGGCAGCAGTTTGCGTTCGCCGATCTGCACCTCGGCGCCCACGCATTCAGGCGCCAGCGCGTCGCCCATGTCCAATCGGACCGGGACGGCGAAATTGAGCGGGCTGCCCAGCAAGGCCGACGCGGGTGGGCGGCCGAAGCTCATGGCATGCGCTCCTGGCCCGGCAAAAAGCGCGGCCACGGCCAGGAACATCGAGGTGCGAAAAGGCATGCGTCGGCAGCGGCTTGGGGTCAGCGCGAATTGGCCGGCACTCTAGCATGAAGCATGCGCGCGACCGCCTCGGCGCCAGCCCGGAAACGGCTGGTTTTGCACGGTGCGCGCCAGGCGCCGGAACGACGTTGCGGCCCCCGTGACAGAATGCCCATTGGCCTGGCCAGACCCGCGCGAATTCGGCCCCCCGCGCCGCGAAAAGACGCCCCTCCACCATGGCTTCCACCCTGATTTCCCAACGAGAAGACCGCACCCTGGTGCTGACCATCAGCGACCCGGCGACGCGCAACACCTTGTCGCCCCAGGTGTATGCCGCGGCGCTGGAAGCGCTGGAAAGCGCCGAAGGCGACCCGGAAGTGCGTTGCGTGGTGCTGCGCGGAGACGGCGATCACTTCTGCGCCGGCGGCGACCTGAACCGCCTGGCCCGCACGCGCGAGCAAGGCGCCGAGGTGGCGGCAGAGAACGTGGAGCGCTTCCACACGCTGGTGGAAGCACTGCGCAGCCACCCCAAGCCGGTGATTGCGGCGGTGGAAGGCTTCGCCGCGGGTGGCGGCTGTTCGCTGGCGCTGGCCTGCGACCTGATCGTGGCTTCGGAGTCGGCGCGCTTTGTCATGTCCTACGGTCGCGCCGGCCTGTCCAGCGACGGTGGCGGGCTGTGGCAGCTGATGCACGCCCTGCCGCGCGCCCAGGCGCTGAAGTTCCTGTGGCTGCCCGAGCCGCAGTCGGCCCGCGACTGGCTGGCGGCCGGCCTGGTGGCCCAGGTCACCGACACCGGCCACGCCCTGCCCGAAGCCTTGCGGCTGGCCGGCCGCCTGGCGGCCATGGCCCCCAATGCGCTGGCCAGCGTGAAGGAACTGGCCAACGACGCGCCATCGCGCTCGCTGCGACAGCACCTGGATGGCGAACGCGAACACTTTGTGCGCAACCTGCTGCACCCCAACGCCGGCGAAGGCGTGCAGGCCTTTTTCGACAAGCGCGCGCCGCGCTTTGGTGACGTCTGAGCAGCGCGCGCGCCTGTCGCTGCCGGGACAAAGCATGAACGCCCCCGTTCTTACAATCGAAGAGCACCAGAACATCGAGAACGGCGCGTGGTTTTCCAAGCTCTCCCTGCCCCTGCGAACGGCCATCCTGGCGGCAGCGCGGGTGCGCCGTCTGGCCGATGGCGCGCCTTTGGTGGCACGCGGTGCAGCCGCCGAAGAATGGGTGGGCGTGGCACGCGGGGCCGTGAGGGTGTCGTCGGTGTCGCTGGCCGGCAAGCAGGTCTCGCTCACCTATGTGGAGCCGGGCACCTGGTTCGGCGACATCTCGCTGTTCGACGGCCTGCCGCGCACCCACGACGCCCATGCCCATGGCGAGACCACGCTGCTGGTGGTGCGCCGGCCCGACTTCAAGCAGTTGCTGGCCGAACACATCGAACTGTACGACGCGCTGCTGCGCCTGAACTGCCGCCGCCTGCGCCTGATGTTCGACCTGATCGAAGACCTGAACACCCTGCCGCTGGCCGCGCGCCTGGCCAAGCAGATCCTGCTGCTGGCCAAGAGCTACGGCGTGCCGCAGGGGCAGGAAATCCGCATCGGCCTGAGCCTGGCGCAGGAAGACCTGGCGCAGTTGCTGGGCGCGTCGCGCCAGCGCGTGAACCAGGAACTGAAGGCCTTCGAGCGCCAGGGCGCGGTGCGCGTGGAGCCCACCCGGCTGGTGGTGCTGTCGCGCGACAAGCTGCTGGCGCTGTCCGAACCCTGACCGTGGCCGGCGCGTGCCGGGCCGGTCGCCACCCCGACTGACGAGCCCGAGCCATGAGCGAAGCCAACGACAAGTTCACCGGCACCCGCCCGGTGGCCGCCCAGCACCAGTTCGACACCACTGCGCTGGCCGGCTGGCTGCAAACCCATGTGGCCGGCTTCGAAGGCCCGCTGCAGGTGGAGCAGTTCAAGGGCGGCCAATCCAACCCCACCTACAAGCTGATCACGCCGGCGCGCGCCTACGTCATGCGCGCCAAGCCCGGGCCGGTGGCCAAGCTGCTGCCATCGGCGCATGCCATCGAGCGTGAATACCGCGTCATGCGCGCCCTGGCCGCCACCGAGGTGCCGGTGGCGCAGATGCACGCGCTGTGCGAGGACGAAGCGGTCATTGGCCGCGCCTTTTACATCATGCAGTGCGTGGAGGGCCGGGTGATGTGGGACCAGGGCCTGCCCGGCATGCAGCGCGCCGAACGTGGCGCCATCTACGACGAGATGAACCGCGTCATGGCCGCGCTGCACCAGGTGGACGTTGCGGCCGTGGGCCTGGCCGACTACGGCAAGCCCGGCAACTATTTCGAGCGCCAGGTCGGCCGCTGGAGCAAGCAGTACCAGGCGTCGATCACCCAGCCCATCGAGGCCATGGACCGGCTGATCGAATGGCTGCCGGCTCGCATTCCGGCACTGGCGCGCGACGACAGCCAGGTGGCCGTCGTGCATGGCGACTACCGGCTGGACAACCTGATCTTCCACCCCACCGAAGCCCGCATCCTGGCGGTGCTGGACTGGGAGCTGTCCACCCTGGGCCACCCGCTGGCCGACTTCAGCTACCACTGCATGTCCTGGCACATCCCCAACGGCCTGTTCCGCGGCATCGGCGGGCTGGACCTGGACGCCCTGGGCATCCCGCCCGAGGGCGCCTACATCGAACGCTATTGCGAACGCACTGGCCGCACGGCGCAGTTGGCCGCGCTGCGCCAGGACTGGAACTTCTACCTGGCCTACAACCTGTTCCGCATCGCCGCCATCCTGCAAGGCATAGCCAAGCGGGTGGAAGCCGGCACCGCGGCCAGCGCCGAGGCGCGCGCGTCCGGCGCCGGCGCACGCCCGCTGGCCGAGCTGGGCTGGCGCTTCGCCCAGGCTGCGGGCTGAAGCGCCCTTCCACCGCCACACCGAACCCCCACCGAGGAGACAACCGCATGGACTTTGCCTATTCGCCGCGAACCCAGGAACTGCAGAACCAGCTCAAGGCCTTCATGGCCGAGCACATCTACCCCAGCGAAGCGCGCTACTGGGAGGAACTGCAGGCCAACACCGCGGCCGGCAAGCGCTGGAGCCCGCTGGAACTGATCGAAGGCCTGAAGCTCAAGGCCCGTGCGGTGGGCCTGTGGAACCTGTTCCTGCCCGAAAGCAAGTACGGCGCGGGCCTGACCAACCAGGAATACGCGCCGCTGGCGGAAATCATGGGCCGGGTGCCCTGGGCCAGCGAGGTGTTCAACTGCTCGGCGCCCGACACCGGCAACATGGAAACCCTGGTGCGCTACGGCTCGGCCGAACACCACAAGCAGTGGCTGGAGCCGTTGCTGGACGGCAAGATCCGCAGCGCCTTCGCCATGACCGAACCGGCGGTGGCGTCGTCGGACGCCACCAACATCGAATCGCGCATCGAACGCCAGGGCGACGACTACATCATCAACGGCCGCAAGTGGTGGACCAGCGGCGCCGGCGACCCGCGCTGCGCGGTGATGATCTTCATGGGCAAGACCGACCCCGAGGCGCCGCGGCATTCGCAGCAGTCCATGGTGCTGGTGCCCATGGCTGCGCCGGGCGTGAAGGTGCTGCGCGCGCTGAACGTGTTCGGCTACGACGATGCGCCGCACGGCCACATGGAGGTGGATTTCAAGGACGTGCGGGTGCCCGCCAGCAACATCCTGCTGGGTGAAGGTCGCGGCTTCGAGATCGCACAGGGCCGCCTGGGGCCGGGCCGCATCCACCACTGCATGCGCCTGATCGGCCTGGCCGAGCGCTCGCTGGAGCTGATGTGCAAGCGCGCGCTGGCCCGCACCGCCTTCGGCAAGACCGTGGCCCAGCAGACCGTCACCCAGGAGCGCATTGCCGAGGCGCGCTGCATGATCGAGCAGGCCCGCCTGCTGACGCTGAAGGCCGCCTGGATGATGGACAACGTGGGCAACAAGGTGGCCAAGGCTGAGATCGCGATGATCAAGGTGGTGGCGCCGAACATGGCCGGCCAGGTGATCGACTGGGCCATCCAGGTGCACGGCGGCGCTGGCGTGAGCCAGGATTTCCCGCTGGCCAACTACTGGGCCGGTGCACGCACGCTGCGTTTTGCGGACGGCCCGGACGAGGTGCACCGCAACGCCATCGCCAAGCTGGAACTGGGCAAGTACCCGGCGGCCTGATACCCGGGCGTTCTGGCCCCGCGGCGCCTCAGCGCTGCGGGGCGTCGTCTTCCAGGTCCAGCGTGGAACGCGGCCAGGCCGCCGGCATGGTGCTCTGGCCGCTGCCACCGCGGCTGTCGCGCAATTCGGCGCTGGCGCGCAGGGCTTCGCGCATCGCGGTTTCAAAGGCCGCGTGCCACTGGTCCAGCGCCGCGGCGTCCAGGTGGTCGGCCGTGGTGCGCAGTGTCAGCCGGCCCTTGCCCAGCGTCCACACCACCGGGCGCTGCGGGCTGCACAGCGTGGCCAGGTTGATCAGCGCCGCGCCCAGCGGGCCGGCCAGCCAGGTCTGCAGCCAGGGCTTGGCGCTGCCCAGGGCCATGTAGCGTTCCCGCAGTTCACGCAGTTCGGCGCCGGACAGCCGTGGCAGCATCACCAGCCAGCGCACTTCCTGCGGGGTTTCGGTGTCGATGCGGGTCTGCACGCCCTGCACGAACTCGTCAAACACCGACTTTTCCAGCACTTCCATCAGGCTGCGGTTGAGCACCAGCGCGAACAGGTCGCGCGGCACGTCCAGTTCGGCCACCAGTCGCAGTTCATGGCCCGGGATGTAGTCACGTTGCGACGGGCCCCACTCCAGGCGCCAGGCCTGGCGGCCCAGCGCACATTCCACCACCGCGCCGACCGGCTCGCGCATGCGGCGGTGCGTGAAGTGCCGCGCATGGGCCCAGTTCGCAATGATGCTGCTGGCGTCACCCGAGCCGGGCCCGCGCGAAAGCCAGCGTCGCAGGGTGATGAGCATGGTTTAGAGTCGGTGGCATCCGGCGCCCCGGCGGCGCACTGCCAGGAGCCAAGTGTGATTGAAGTGTATTCCTGGGCCACGCCCAACGGGCACAAGGTGCACATCATGCTGGAAGAGTGCGGCCTGCCCTACCGCGCACATGCGGTGAACATCGGGGCGGGTGAGCAATTCACGCCCGAGTTCCTGGCCATCAGCCCGAACAACAAGATCCCGGCCATCACCGACCCCGACGGGCCGGACGGGAAACCGATCTCCCTGTTCGAATCGGGCGCCATCCTGCTGTATCTGGCCGGCAAGACCGGCAAGTTCCTGCCGGCCGACACCCGTGGCAAGTACGAAGTGCTGCAGTGGCTGATGTTCCAGATGGGTGGCCTGGGCCCGATGCTGGGCCAGGCCCATCATTTCCGCATTTACGCGCCCGAGAAGATTCCCTACGCGGTGGAGCGCTACACCAACGAGGCCAAGCGCCTGTACGGCGTGCTGGACAAGCGCCTGGCCAGGAGCAAGTACGTGGGCGGGCCGGAATACTCCATCGCCGACATCGCCATCTTTCCCTGGCTGCGCAGCTGGAAGAACCAGGGCATTGACTGGAACGACCACCCGCACCTGAAAGGCTGGTTCGACGAAATCGCCGCGCGGCCCGCGGTGCTGCGCGGCGTGGAGGTGCTGGCCGACCTGCGCAAACCGCTCACCGGCGACAAGGAACGGTCGGTGCTGTTCGGTGCGGACCAGTACAAGCGGCACTGACCGCACGCGCCCTGCCTAGAATCAGCCCCCACTGCCCGTAGCTCAACTGGATAGAGCACCAGCCTTCTAAGCTGGGGGTCGCAGGTTCGAGTCCTGCCGGGCAGGCCAGCATCGCTCGCCTCGACCTTTCAGGCCAGGGCGCCCAAGGCAGCCAGCGTCAGCGCCGAAGGGCCTCAAGGAATCAGCACCAGGATCCAGTTCACCAGCCGGCGCGCATCGTCTTCGCTGACAGCCAGCACGTTCGGTGGCATGTTGGCCACGCTGACCTTGCCCAGCCAATGGCGCTTGTTGGGGTCGGAGCCGGAGATCACGGTGCGGGTCAGGCGGTCGTGCGCGGCCGGGTCGTCGCGGTACTTCAGGGCGATGTCGGCCCAGGCCGGGGCGATGGGCGGCAGGCCATCGGCACGCTTGGGCTGCGGGCCGATGCTGTGGCAGGCCATGCAGCCGCTGTAGGTGGCCAGCTTGAGCATGGCTTCGTCGTTTTCGGCCGGGTTGGCTTGGACGGTGGTGGCCGCCAGCGCCAACAAGGCGGCAGCACACGGCAGGAATCGCATGGGAAGGTTCTCCAGGTTGACCTGCCCAGCCTACGCGCCAGCCCGCGCCGCGTCGTGACCGGGGTCAAGTGACCGTGGGGGGGTCCGGCACAATCGGCTGCATTGAGCCAGGATCTCCCCATGAGCAAGACCTCCACCATGCACGTCGAAGTGCGCTTCGGCGACTGCGACCCCGCGGGCATCGTCTTCTTTCCGCAGTTCCACCGCTGGATGGACGCCGCGTCGCTGCACTACTTCATGAGCTTCGGCATCCCGCCCTGGCATGTGCTGGAGCACAGCCGCGGCATCATCGGCACGCCGCTGCTGGAACACCAGGCGCGCTTCGTCAAGAGCGCCACCTATGGCGAGACCCTGCTCATCACCAGCCAGGTGATCGAATGGCGCGAGAAGGTGTTCCTGCACAAGCACGTGGTCACGCGCGGCGCGGACCTGATCTGCGAAAGCACCGAAACGCGCATCTTCTGCCAGCGCGACCCCGTCGACCGCCGCCGCATCTTCGGCATCCCGGTGCCCGAGGACATCCGCCGCGCCTGCGAATAGCCCGCGGCGGGAAACCCCAGGCGCACAGGGACAGCGCCGCCGCGCGATGATGGGGCACCCATGAGCGCCACCGCCCTGCACTTGCACTTCGACAACAGCTACGCCCGCGACCTGGAAGGCGCTTTCGTGGCCTGGCAGCCCGCCGAATCCCCCCTGCCCCGGCTGGTGAAGGTGAACCGCGACCTGGCGCAGGAACTGGGCTTGGACCCTGACGCACTGGAATCCGCCGCCGGCCTGGCGGTGCTGGCCGGCAACACAGTGCCCGAAGGCGCTTTCCCCATCGCCCAGGCCTACGCCGGCCACCAGTTCGGGGGCTTTTCGCCGCAGTTGGGCGATGGACGCGCCCTGCTGCTGGGCGAGTTGATCGACCGCCATGGCCGGCGCCGCGACATCGCCTTCAAGGGCTCGGGGCGCACGCCGTTTTCGCGTGGCGGCGACGGCAAGGCCGCACTGGGCCCGGTGCTGCGCGAATACCTGGTGGGCGAGGCCATGCACGCCTTGGGCATCCCCACCACACGGGCGCTGGCCGCGGTGTGCACCGGCGAAGTGGTGCGGCGCGACGGCCCCCTGCCCGGCGCCCTGCTCACCCGCGTGGCGGCCAGCCACCTGCGCGTGGGCACCTTCCAGTACTTTGCCGCGCGCGACCAGGTCGACCTGTTGCAGCGCGTGGCCGACCACGCCATCGCGCGCCACGACCCGCAACTGGTGGGCCGCGAGGACCGCTACCTGGGCCTGTTGCAGGCGGTGGTGCAGCGCCAGGCCGCGCTGGTGGCGCGCTGGATGGGCGTGGGCTTCATCCACGGCGTGATGAACACCGACAACACCACCATCTCCGGCGAAACCATCGACTACGGCCCCTGCGCCTTCATGGAAGCCTTCAACCCGCAGGCGGTGTTCAGTTCCATCGACCACCACGGCCGCTATGCCTTCGGCAACCAGCCCGGCATCGCGCAATGGAACCTGGCGCGGCTGGCCGAAACCCTGCTGCCGCTGATCGACAGCGACCCCGACCGTGCCGTGGGCCTGGCCAGCGAGGTGGTGAACGGCTTCGCCGGCCACTTCCGAATCCAGTGGCTGCAGGTGATGCGCGCCAAGCTGGGGCTGGACGCGGCCGACGGCGCGGACGACGAAGACATCGCCCTGGCCGAATCCTTCCTGAAGCTGATGCACCAGCAACAGGTGGACCACACCCTGGGCTGGCGGCGGCTGGCGGACGCGGCCGGGGGCCGTGGCGACGCCCTGGCGGCTCTGTTCCCGGCCGAGGGCCAGCCGGCGCTTGGCGAATGGTTGGCGCGCTGGCAGGCCCGGCGCAGCGGCGCCGGACATGCGCTGGCGCTGGCGCTTGAAATGCACCGTGCCAACCCGATCTACATCGCCCGCAACCACCAGGTGGAAGCGGCGCTGGCCGCGGCGGTGGACGGCAAGGACCTGGCCCCGTTCGAGCGCCTGCTGGCCGTGCTGCAGTCGCCCTTCGACGAACGGCCGCAAGACGCGGCCTACGCCGAACCCGCGCCGGCCGAAGCCACCGCCTGCTACCAAACCTTCTGCGGCACCTGAGGAGCCCTCCATGACCGACACCCCCACCCTCACCTGGCGCGGCGTCATCCAGCTCACGAAAGAAGGCAACCCGGCGCCTCCCCGGCGCGTGGAAAAGACCGACGCGCAGTGGCGCGAACAGCTCACGCCCGAGCAGTTCCAGGTGGCCCGGCTGAAAGGCACCGAGCGCGCCTTCAGTTCGGCCATGTGCGAGAAGGTCGATCCGGGCCGCTACGCCTGCGTGTGTTGCGGCACCGAGCTGTTCGACGCCACCAGCAAGTTCGCCAGCGGCAGCGGCTGGCCCAGCTTCACCCAGGCCATGGCGCCTGGCCTGGTGGGCTACCACGGCGACTTCAGCCACGGCATGCAGCGCGTGGAAACCACCTGCAATGTGTGCGACGCCCACCTGGGCCATGTGTTCCCGGACGGCCCGCCACCCAGCGGGCTGCGCTACTGCATCAATGCACTGGCGCTGCAAAAGCTCTGACCGCGACAGCAGGCGCCGCCGCCCGGGTTTTCGTTTAGTCCTAAAGCTTCACAACTGAAGTAAATTGGCGGTCTCGCAGCTGCCCGGGCGCGCGCCCGGAACCCAAGCATGAGCGGCCGCCTCTTCGACATCTCGCCCCCGGTGGGCCCGCTTGCGCCGATCTTTCCCGGTGACGAAGCCTTCGCCCTGCGCTGGACCGCCCGCATCGGGCCGGGCTGCCCGGTGAACCTGAGCGCGATCAGCCTGTCGCCGCACATCGGCGCCCATGCCGACGCGCCGCTGCACTATGCCGAGGGCGCACCCAGCATCGATGCGGTGGACCTGGCACCTTACCTGGGCCCCTGCCGTGTGATCCACACCCTGGGCGTCACACCCTTGGTGCAGCCGCAGCACATCGCCCATGCCCTGCACAACCTGCCGCCGCGCGTGCTGCTGCGCTGCTGCGAACGCGCGGACACGGTGTGGAACCCGGCCTTCTGCGCCATCGCCCCCGCCACGCTGGACGGGCTGGCTGCCCATGGCGTGCGCCTGGTGGGCATCGACACGCCCTCGGTGGACCCGGCCGACAGCAAGACCCTGGACGCCCACCAGCGCCTGCGCGCCCACGACCTGCGGGTGCTGGAGAACCTGGTGCTGGACGCCGTGCCCGAGGGCGACTATGAATTGATCGCCCTGCCGCTGAAGCTGGCCGGCGCCTGCGCGTCGCCGGTGCGTGCGGTGCTGCGTTCGTTGTGACCGAGGAAGCCTGCCCATGACCCAACGCCCAGATGGCGCCGAACGCGATGCCCAGGACCCGCTGCGCGGCCTGCGCCAGCAGTTCGACATTCCTGAGAGCCTGATCTACCTGGACGGCAACTCCCTGGGCGTGCTGCCCCGCACCGCTGCCGCACGCCTGGCCGAGGTGGCCACGCGCGAATGGGGCCAGGGCCTGATCCGCAGCTGGAACGACGCCGGCTGGATCAGCCTGCCGCAGCGCGTGGGCGACAAGATCGCCCGCCTGGTGGGCGCGGGCCCGGGTGAACTGGTGGTGGCCGACTCCACCTCCGTGAACCTGTACAAGGTGCTCAGTTCGGCCACGATGCGGGCCAGGAGCAACACGCGGCGGGTGATCCTGTCCGAGCGGAGTAACTTCCCCACCGACCTGTACATCGCCCAGTCGGTGGCCGCGCAGCATGGCCTGGAACTGCAGATGGCCCGCGCCGACGAACTGGCCGACAGGCTGGACGCGAATGTCGCGGTGTTGATGCTCACCCAGGTGAACTACCGCAGCGGCCGTTTGCTGGACATGGCGGGGCTCACCGCGCAGGCCCATGCCGTGGGCGCCTTGACGGTGTGGGACCTGGCGCATTCGGCCGGAGCGCTGCCGGTGGACCTGAAAGGCGCGGACGCCGACTTTGCCGTGGGCTGCGGCTACAAGTACCTGAACGGGGGCCCCGGTGCGCCGGCCTTTGTGTGGGTGAACCCGCGCCACGCGGCCGACTTCCAGCAGCCGCTCACCGGCTGGATGGGCCATGCCGCCCCCTTTGCCTTCGACACCGCCTACCGCCCGGCGCCCGGCATCCAGCGTGCGCTGTGCGGCACGCCGCCGGTGCTGGCACTGAACGCCCTGGACTGCGGTGTGGACACCCTGCTGGCGGCAGAACCCCTGGGCGGCATGGCGGCACTGCGCGCAAAGTCGCTGGCCCAGTCGGACCTTTTCATCGCGCTGGCCGAGCAGCGGCTCAGCCCGCACGGCCTGTCGCTGCACACGCCGCGTGCGCATGGCCAGCGTGGCAGCCAGGTGTCGCTGGGCTGCCCCGCGGGCCTGAATGGCTACGCGGTCATGCAGGCGCTGATCGCGCGCGGCGTGGTGGGCGATTTCCGTGCCGGTGATGGCACGGCGGCCGAGCCCGACCTGTTGCGCTTCGGCTTCACGCCCGCCTACACCCGCTTCGTCGATGTGCATGACGCGGTGGCGCACCTGGCCCAGGTGCTGGACAGCGGCCAATGGCGCGAGGCGCGCTTCCAGGCCAAGGCGGCGGTGACATGAGCTGCCCCCACCAGCCCCAGGATCCCCAGGCGCGCGGCGAAGCCATCGTGCAGGCCGAGGGCGCGCAGCTGGATTTTTCGCAGGACATGAGCTATGGCGACTACCTGCGCCTGGACCAGGTGCTGGACGCGCAGCACCCGCTGTCGCCCGACCACAACGAGATGCTGTTCATCGTGCAGCACCAGACCAGCGAGCTGTGGATGAAGCTGGCGCTGCACGAGCTGCGCGCGGCCATCGCCGCCATTGCGGCCGACCGCCTTCCGCCGGCCTTCAAGATGCTGGCGCGGGTGTCGCGGGTGATGGAGCAGTTGGTGCACGCCTGGGATGTGCTGGCCACGATGACACCGCCGGAATATTCCGCCATCCGGCCGTACCTCGGGCACTCCAGTGGCTTCCAGAGCTGGCAGTACCGCTGCATCGAATTCAGCCTGGGCAACAAGAACGCCGCGATGCTGAAGCCCCATGCCCACAGCCCGCAGCGCCTGGCCGAGGTGGAAGCCGCCTGGCGCGCGCCCAGCCTGTACGACGAAGCGCTGCGCCTGCTGGCGCGGCGCGGCCTGGCGGTGCCGGCCACCCATACCCAGCGCGACTGGACCCTGCCCTACGCCGCACACACCGAGGTGCAGGCGGCCTGGCTGGCGGTGTACCGCGAGCCCGAAACGCACTGGGACCTGTACCAGTTGGGCGAAGAACTCACCGACCTGGAAGACGCCTTCCGGCTCTGGCGCTTCCGCCACGTGACCACGGTGGAGCGCGTCATCGGCTTCAAGCGCGGCACCGGCGGCACCGGCGGGGTGAGCTACCTGCGCCAGATGCTGGACACGGTGCTGTTCCCGGAGCTCTGGTCGCTGCGCACAGAGCTGTGATCTGCCTTGCTGTGGGGTCCGGAGCGCTCCTCCAGGCGGCTGCGCCACTCCGGGGAGGGCCGTTTTCGACCCCTATGCACATGACCCTGCCGGAGGACGGCGCCTGGCGCACAGGAACCAAGGTGCCTTCGGCTCGCCCAATGGCGCGGCCGTGCCGATCATCAACAATGGTGAGCCATGAGTTCCCAGTCGCCACTCCATCTGCCCGCCCTGCGCGGCGGCCTGATCGCCCTCCTGGCGGCCGTGCTGTTCGGCGCCAGCACCCCGCTGGTTCAGCGCTTCGGCGCGGGCATCGGCAGCTTCTCGACGGCGGCCTTGCTGTACGCCGGGGCGGCCCTGGTCGGCACATTGCTGCGTCGTCCCGTCGAGAGCGAGGCCCGTGTGCGGCCCGGCGATGCCAGGCGGCTCGCGCTGATGGCGCTGTTCGGCGCGGTCATCGGCCCGGTGGCACTCGCCTGGGGATTGCAACGCACCAGCGGTGCAGGTGCCTCGCTGATGCTGACCCTCGAAGCGGTCTTCACCGCCGTGTTGGCGCGACTCTGGTACCACGAGACGCTCGATCGCCGCGTCATGCTGGCAATGGCTCTGCTGACGCTCGGCGGCATGGCGCTGGTGCTCGACCGCGCCGAGTCGGGCACGACGCCGATGCTCGGGCTGCTGTCGGTGATGCTGGCGACGGCCGCCTGGGGGGTGGACAACACGTTGTCACGCTCCGTTGCCGAACGCGACCCGGGCCAGGTCGTGATGTTCAAGGGTGCGTTGGGCGCCGTCGCGACGACGCTGCTGGCATTCCTCTTCGATGAACCTCTGCCAGCGCTCTGGCCGGCACTCGCCCTGCTCGCGGTCGGCGCAACTGGCTACGGCCTGAGCCTTCGCTTCTACCTGCTCGCACAGCGCGCCTTCGGCGCCGCGCGCACGGGTTCGGTGTTCGCGTTTGCGCCTTTCGTCGGGGCTGCGCTTGCCTTCGGGCTGGGGGAACGCAGTGGCAGTGTCTGGATGCTGGCCGGCGCAGGGCTGATGGCGATCGGGATCGTGTTGCATCTGGCCGAGCGCCATGCGCACGGCCACGTGCACGAGCCGCTGGAGCATGAACATGCGCACCGGCACGACGACGGCCACCACACCCATCTCCACGCCCTGACGCCTGCCGGGCCGCACAGTCACGTGCACCGGCATGAAGCCCAGCGCCACGCGCATCCGCACGTGCCGGACGAGCACCACGCGCATCGGCACTGAGCCGCCAACGGCCCAGGTGTGGATCAGGCACCCCTCGCTGGTGATCGCCGCAGCGGCAGGGCCAGGACCGACAGGAACTGCGTATCCGCCGGGTATTGCGCGGGGTCGTCGATACCCAGTGCGCCTGGCGCCTCGGCGGGTCGGTACACGAAGGTCCCGAACAACTGATCCCAGACCGACACGACCGCGCCGAAGTTCTTCGCTTCGGCCGGATCGGCACTGTGGTGGTAGCGATGCAACTCGGTTCCGACCAGCAGGTAGTTCAGCCAGCCGACCCGGCTGTCGACATTGAAGTGCGACACCAGGCCTTGCAGCCCGGTGACAACGCCGGCGGCGAACACCACCTCTGGCGAGAATCCCATGAGGAACGGCGGGATCGTGAGGATCGCGCGCACCACGATGGCGTTGATGGGGTGGCCGATCGCGTGCATCAGCACATAGACCTGCCTCGGCAGATGGTGCGCCACATGCACGCGCCAGAGCCAACGCCCGGTCCGACCGCGTGCCTCGTGGCTCAGGCGATGAACCCAGTACCAGAGGAAGTCGGTCACCAGCAGTGACACGATCACGCCCGGCAGCACAGGCACTTGCGCCAGTGCGCGCCCAGGGGTCATGGCGTGCTCGGTCACGATCCGCAGCGCCACCCAGTTAGCCACGGCGATGGTCGACGCGCCGATCACGAGGAACGGCAGATCGCGGCGCCAGAAGGTGGCCCAGGTCATGCGCCATTCGGCGCGAAGCGCATGGGCCGACTCGATCAGGATCATCACCACGACCAGGGTTCCGACATACCAGCCGTATTGATGTCCGATCGAGGCCTTCGGGCCGTTCAGTTCATAGGCCAGGTAGGCCAGCGTAGCTGCTGCGAACAATGGATAGAGCAGGTGGCGGATCGCCCTGTCGAACTGGGCGCGTATGGACTTCATCGCGGTGACTCCTGTGGCAAGAGAGGATGGCGCCAAAACTGGACATAGTGTCCAATATAAGAGCCGATGCCCGGAATCATCAGGGGACGCGAGCCACGCGAAAAGACCACCGCAGGGCCGGTCGTCCACAACTGGACACAGCCCGGCCGAATGTGCAGGAACACCGACGATGACAACTTCCCCAACCCCGGACAAATCCCCGCGAACTGACCGGCGGGTCTTGCGCACGCGCGAGGCACTGCGTGGCGCACTGCTAGGTCTGATGGTTGAACGCGGCTGGGACGCCATCGACATCCAGTCGCTCTGCGAACGCGCCAACATCGGCCGTTCGACGTTCTACCTGCACTTCCCGAACAAGGAAGAACTACTCAAGGGCAGCTTCGGCGACCTGCGCACCGCGCTGCGTGACCAGGCGAAGCAAACGGCGCCTGAATCGCCCGACCAGCTGGCCTTCGTCGGTGGCCTGATCGAGCACGTGCACCAGCAGCAGCTCGTGTTTCGGGCGATGCTCGGGCGGCGCTCAGGCCACTATGTGCAGGATCGGTTCCGCGAACTCCTGGTCGACCTCGTCGAAGAGGAACGGCCGGTGGGTGCCAGACGCTCGTGGCATGCCCATGCGGTGTCGAACTACCTGGGCGGCGCGTTGTTCCAACTGCTGACCTGGTGGCTCGGCGCGAGCCGGCCGCAACGCCCGCAGGAGATCGAGGCTCTGTTCCACGAACTGAGCCGACCGGTACTGCTGCGCTCTCGCGCTGGCCAGTAGGCTCCGCGCCTGCAGCGTTCAGCCATGGGCTGGCGCCGGACGAGACGCTACTTCTTGCGGAAATCCTTGTGGCAGGCATTGCACACATCGCGTGTCTGTTCGAACGCGACCTTCAGGCGCGCGAGGTTTCCGCCCGCTGCCACCTTGCTGAGGTCGGATGTCCGGGCTTGCAGTTCGACGGTCAGCCGCTTGAACTGTTCATCATCGAGCCAGACTTCTTCCTTGGCGCGCGTGTCACCACGTTCCGTCCCTGGAGCGAATCCTTCCCACGGCAAGCGACTGAGTTCTTCGACCAGCTTGGCATCCTTGGCGACCAGGATGGGATCGAAGGGGCGGTCACCTTCGACCGTCTGAAGCAGCCGGCTGAAATACGTGCTCATCAGTACAAAGGCTGCGCGTCGATGCTTGATCGCTTGCTCGGCCTTTCGATCCTGAGCAATAGCGGTAGGCCCGGCAAAGAGCCACACCAGGCTAGTTCCCAGAACGACCTTGGTGATGGTCATCAAGGCCTCGCTGCCACGCCGAAACTGAAGTCATCGAACGCCGTGACACTGTCGGCCTTGGTCCAAACGCCGACCGCGCCGGCCCCGATGATGTGGCCATCCTCGAACGTGATCACGGCCTTGCCATCGAGCAGCACATGAATGCTGGCACCCCTGAACTCGACGCGCAGCACATGCCAGACATTGGCCGCCACCGGCGCATCGACGTACTTCAGCGTCCTGCGCGAACCACCTTCGGTGTAGTACAGCGAGACGTTGTTCTCCAACGCGTTCGCACGAACCACGTAGTAATTGTTCCCGTCTTTCCAGCGCCAGACGACGCCACCGGCCTGGTCGTCGCGACCACGGATCGGTTTGAACTTCACTTCGACGAAGCCATCCTGGACGGCAGCGCCCGTTCGCACACACCACGGGAAATCGCCCGCGCCCGACTGCATCAGGACGTTCGGCGCGCTGGATGCGCCGGGATCGGCCTCGACGGTCCAGCGCGGCTTGCCGCTGCCTGTAACTCCGCAGGTCCAATCAGCAGGTGGAACGCCTGTCTTGTCCTTGTCGAAGTTCACCACCTGCGCCATCGAGACGCCCGCAGCGAGCAGCGTCGAGGCCATCGTGATCGTCGTCTTCATCAGTCTGATTCCCTGCGCCGCGCAGGCGCTTGAGGTTGCTCGCCGAGACATCGAGAGGTTGGCCTCCCAACCTGGACGACTACGCCTTCGGCAGCGACGCGATTCGAGCCGCGACAACGTCCCACTGGACGTTCTGGAAGAACGCGTCGATGTACTTGGCCGCAGCCGCGCCGAAATCCATCTGGTACGAGTGCTCGTACATATCCATCACCAGAATCGGCGTGGTGGCAGCGGGACCGTGGGCGTGGTCGGCCAGCCAATAGTTTTCGAGCTGGCGTGTGTGCTGGTTGAACCCGAGCATCACCCAGCCGGAGCCGCCACCGAGGCCCGCGCCGATCTTGCGGAATTCAGTCTCCCAAGCATCGAAGCTGCCAAAGGCTTGGGCAATGGCCTGGCGCTCGGGTGCACCGGCCTTGCCGCTGCCGCCGAGGTTGTCGAAGTAGTGCTCGTGGAAGACCACCGAGCCGGTGCGCAGCAGGTGCTCGCGCTTCAGATCGTTGTAGACGTAGGGCGGCAGGTCCTTGTCCGCCAGCGCCTCGCCCAGGCGCTTCTTCACGACGGCCAGGGCCTTCACCGAGCCGCCGTAGTTGTTCTCCCAGTGCGATCGGATCAGGCGCTCGGACAGCCCGGTGAGCTTGGCCGGGTCGAACGCCAGGGGTTTGAGTTTGTCGCTGGTCTGAAACGCGGGGGCGGTACTCATGGCGGTCTCCTTCGATGCATCGGTGGGTGTGGCGGCGCTGGCCGCCGCAGAAAGAGCGAGCGACCCGGCGCCGGCGGCGGCGGTCGCCATGAAATCGCGGCGTGAGGGTTTCGTGTCTTCGTTCATATCGGTGTCCTCAGAACGAGGCCCTGAACCAGGGCCAAAACGGGGAGCCATCAAGGCTCATTTCTTCTGGACCTGTGATTGGCACCACGCATAGAGGGCGTCGTACATGACCAGGCCATGGCGGAGCATCTCGTGGTCGTCCGCGAAGTTGTGTGACAAGCCGAGCGAGATCGCATAGAGGCCTGCCGATTGCGCCGTCAGGTCGAGGCGTGAGGTGTCGGCGCCACGCACGATGGCGGCCAGTTGCTGGAGCGCGGGGTCGTCAAGCCGGTGCTTCTTGATGAAGGCATCGAAGCTGCACTGGTCGCCGACATGGGTCATTTCCACACCGGGCACGTCATACGGTGTCGCGCCGGTGTCGGCCGCGACCTTCAGCACCTGATCGCCGGGCACGTAGAGGAACTCGGGCTCCTTGTCGATGAACCTCGCGATCAGCCAGGGGCAGGCGATGCGGTCGATCTTCGGACGTTCACGGGTGATCCACTTCATGCGTTGACTCCTCGGCGTTGGCGGTGCTTCAGCGTTTGGCGGCGCTGTCGAACAGGTGGGCGTCGGCGCCGCCACGCACGAAGCCTTGGTAGACCACCCGCTTCATGTCGTCCACGTACTGCATCTGACCCGCCTGGCGCTGCACCGCGTAGCAAATCGCTTCGGTCTTGCTGATCTGCGGTTTGAGCAGACAGAGTTGGTTGTGCTGCACAGACCATTGGCCGAGCCGATCGCGACCACTCTCCTGCAGCATCACGCGCCCATCAGGCAGGTAGTGATGCCCCCAGTGGTGGTCATCGGTCACGTGCTTCCTGCTCACGGCAGCGGTGATCTGGGCGGCCTTCAGTTCTTTGAACGCCCCGTCGTCTGCGAAGGCCAGCGTGGATGCCGACGCGACGAAGATGCCGGCCCAACCGAACGCCCTCGTGCCGAAGCTCGGCAACGTTGGAGGGGCAGGGTTCGAATGCATGGGGCTGCAATCAGGCGTGGTGCATCAATGGGTACAGCACCAAGCCGGCTAGCGCTGCGACCACCACGACCACAGGCTCGGGAAGCTTCTTGAAGCGCCAAAGCACACCGACCGTGATGAGTGCCAAGGCGGCAGTGGCGATGTCTGTGATGGACCGCTGGCCGATCACGATCACCGCTCCGGTGATCGCTCCGATGGCAGCAGCAGTGACCCCGTCAACGAAGGCGACGATGCCGGGCCGCTTGCCATGCTTCTTGAAGTACGGCGCCGGCAGGATGGTGAACAGGTAGCAGGGAATGAAGGTACCGGCCGCTGCCACGACTGAGCCCCAAAAGCCCGCAACCAGGTAGCCGATGAAGCCTGTAGTGATGACGACTGGTCCGGGCGTGATCATCGCCACCGCCACCGCATCGACGAATTGCCGGTCAGTCAGCCAGTGATACTCCTGGACCACGCCACCGTAGAGGAACGGCACGATCGCGAGACCGCTACCGAACACGAAGCTGCCGGCATAGGCGAAGTACGCGCCGATCTGGCCGAGCTTGTGCCAGTCCAGCGCGTCAATGGCAAAGAAGGCGACGATGGGCGCCACAAAGCTGTTCACCGAGCCGCCGAACCACGACTTCGGCGGTGCGCGCAGCAGCCAGACCAGAACGCCGGCGCCGAGGAAAATCCACACGATCTCGGACTTGGTGATCACCGTCACGGCGGCGCTGACCAAAAAGATCGCCCAGAGCAGCTTATCCTTGCCGATGTTCTTGGTGGTGAGCTTGTAGGCGCTCATCGCGATGATGCCGATCACCGCCGCGCCGACGCCGTAGAACACCGCCTGCATCCAGGCGATACCACCGAAGGCGGTGTAGACCGCGCCGATGGCGACGACCATCAGGAAAGACGGCAGCACGAAGGCCAAGCCGACAAGCGTGGCGCCCCGAACGCGGTAGTGCACGTAGCCGAGGTAGATCGCCAGTTGCGCGGCCAGCGGGCCCGGCATCAACTGCGCCAGCGCCATGCCTTCCTTGTAGTCGCTCTCCGATATCCAGTGCCGCTTTTCGATCAGGTCGCGGTACATGTAGCCGACCAGCGCCACCGGACCACCGAAGCCCCAGGTGCCCAGCGCCAGCATGTAGCGCACGAGTTGCCAGAGCGTGTAGGAGGCGGGTGCCGAGGCTTCGGTGGTCGGTGTTGCGTCGGTCATCGCGTGTTTCCTTTGTTGTTGTCCTTGCCGCGCCCGGCCTCGCGCTCGAAGTGCGCATAGAGCGAGTCGAGGACAGTGCTGATTTCCGCAAGTAGGGCGTCGTCATCGGCGACGCGTTCGTGCGCACCGGACAGCACGGCCTCCAGTCCCTTGGCTTCGGCCACCGGTTCACCACCGATGTCCAGCGAGTGCACGATGGCCGCCATGCGCATCAGCGCCGCGTTGTCCTCCAGGCCGAAACTGGCCATCAGGGTCTCGAAGGTGACGCGGTCGTCGACGTGCGTGAAAGTGGCGCCGTCGAAATCGAAACCGAGCGCGCTCTTCGGACAGTCCGATGGCTTGGCCAGCCAACGGAACCGCGCCTTCGTGTCGATGAAACGACGGATCAGCCAGGCGCTTCCGACTCGGTCTACCCAGGGGCGACGGCGCGTGGCCCAGGTCCGCCCCTGGTACTTGGTGGCGTCGAGTAGCGGGACTCGGCCTCGGGTGGGATGTGGCTCGTCCGGCGACAACAGGCTATCGATGCGTTTGTTCAGATCGGTCCACGCCGCTTCGGCCTCGACACTCGCTTCGCTGGGGAAGAAGTCGATCGCCTTCGTGGCATCGAACTCGCGCTGCAGCTTCCGTTGCAAACGCGCGAGTTCGGGCGCTCCGAGCTGCGCGAGGCCACGATTCGCTTCCTTCCAGCCCTTGCGCAACTCGGCGTATTCCTCGCTGCGGTCGAACAGCTGGCGGTAGGCTGCAGCTTCGTCCGCCGAGCGTGGTTGCACGGCCATGAGCCAGGCGTTGCCGCCTTCGCCCGTGCATTCGTTGGCCAGTTCCTGAAGCGCCTGCTCGTGTTCGGCATTCGCAGGCAGCAGGTACGCACCGTCACGCAAGGCCATGCAGCCCAGCGCCTTGAGCGCACGCCAGATGCGCATGCGCGCCGTGGCGCTCGACGTGGGGAGCGAGACGATCAGCAGGAGCCACGACAGGCTTGAAGCGCTCATGTAGCGAAGCATACGATAATGTAGAGTTAGCGACATGACTCCAGCCCTACTTTCGGCGAGGCAACTGGCGAAGCTGCCCTTGAGGCGTTTGCATGACTGACGACCAGCCTCGCGGATCGGGGCGCGGACCGATCACCCGGCTGCTGTTGCCGTCGGACGTGGACCTCAGCGCGCTGTCCCTGGTGGCTGCCCGAGCGCTGCGGGCGCTCGCCGACGGCTACATGGCGGTGTTGCTGCCGGCATACCTGCTGTCGATCGGCCTGGGCACGCTGGAAGTCGGCGTCATCGCGACGACGACCATGCTGGGCTCGGCCTTGGCGACGGTGGCCGTTGGTGCGTGGGGACACCGGTTTGCATCGGGACGCCTGCTCCGAGGCGCCGCGCTCTTGATGGCCGCCACCGGTTTGGGATTTGCAGGGCTCTCGTCGTTCTGGCCCTTGCTGCTGGTTGCCTTCGTCGGCACGCTCAACCCCAGTTCGGGCGACGTGAGCGTGTTCCTGCCGCTGGAGCACGCGCGTCTTGCCAGCGCCGCCAGCGGGCATGCGCGAACCGCCTTGTTCGCGCGGTACAGCGTCGTGGGTGCCTTGTGTGCCGCAGTCGGTGCGCTTGGTGCGGGCTTGCCAGACTGGCTGGCCAGTCATACCGGTGTGGCGCACGTCGTCACGTTGCGCGCCATGTTCTTGCTCTATGGCGTCATCGGCCTTCTCATCTGGGGGCTCTACCGCCAGCCGGTCGTGAGCAAGGCCGTGAACGAGCCGCCTCCAACGGCTGCGCCGCTCGGTCCGTCACGTCGCATCGTTGTACGGCTCGCCGCCCTGTTCAGCGTCGACGCCTTCGCGGGTGGCCTGGTCGTGAATTCATTGATGGCGCTGTGGCTGCTGCAGCGCTTCGGGCTATCGCTCGCGCAGGCCGGCGCATTCTTCTTCTGGGCGGGGTTGCTGAGCGCCGGGTCGCAACTGGCCGCTCCGTTTGTAGCGCGACGGTTTGGCTTGCTGAACACGATGGTGTTCACGCACATCCCTGCGAACGTCTGCCTCGTGCTGGCTGCGTTGGCGCCGAACCTGTACGTCGCGCTGGCACTGCTGTTCGTGCGCAGCGCCTTGTCGCAGATGGACGTGCCGACGCGCACGGCCTACGTGATGGCCGTCGTGACGCCTGCGGAGAGGCCGGCGGCAGCCAGTTTCACGGCGGTGCCGAGAAGTCTGGCTGGGGCATTGAGCCCGACGATCAGCGGAGCCCTGTTCGCCGCAGGATTTGTCTCCCTGCCTCTCGTTGCCTGCGGTGTGCTCAAGATCGCGTACGACCTGGCGTTGTGGCGTGGCATGCGGGGCGAGCACTTGCCGGGTGAATAGGAACCCGCAGCCTCGACACGCTGACAGAGGGTGCCTGGAGCGGTCGATCGCCAATGTCGGCAGATGGCCGGGAATGCCGAAGGCGAATGGCTGCAGTGGAGCATCCCCAAAATTGATGACGGCTTCAGGGCAGCGAGACCGCGGACCTTGTCGACAAGCCGCGACCCTTAGCCGACCGACACCGCCGCGAGAACCTGACATTCGGCCATTGGCTGTGAGCTGTTGGGTGGCGTTCGACGACTGGGCCGCGACCTCGTGCGACTACGATGCCTGCCGACCGAGACGCATGACCTCCCCGCGTGCGGTCGAAACCCACAACCCCCTCGGGCGGGAACCCTCTTCAGTACACTTGGACGCCCATGCGCCGTTCCGCCGTCCTCCTCGTCATGCTGTTTGCCATGCTCTGGCAATCTGTGGCACTGGCACGTCCAGGCTCGACGGTGAATGCCCTGGCCGACCTGGAGCACGCCGCGCTGCACTGGCAGGAAGAAGGCCACCATCACCATGAGGATGGGTCTTACCACCTGGACGATTCGAACGAATCGGTTCAGCACGTGCTCATCGACCACGTGAGCGTGACCGCAGCGATCCTCATCACGCCCTCGCACGAATTCCCTCCCCTGGGTTCGGCCGTCCCTGGCGGCTTGCGCGAGGCCTCTGTGCCAGAACCCGACCTCGAAGGCCCGCTCAGGCCGCCTCGGTTCCGCTCCTGACCCGCCTTCGCGGCGGGCGTCCACCCATGGACGCCCGGCCCGCCGCCCCGGCACCCCACGCAAGCGATCGTCCGCCAATGGCGTGACCTGAACTCGCGTTCGGCCGGCCCCGGCTGTTCAAATGTCAGGACCATCGTGAAACCTCTACCCTGGCTGTCTGCCTGCGTCATCGCGGGCAGCCTGGCCGGCGGGCCCGTCTGGGCCCAGCCTGCCGCATCACCGGAGGGCTCCCAGGCCGCCCTCCCATCCCTGTCTGGCCCGGCCTCCGGAACAGCCGCCGGAAGCGTCACCCTGCGCGCGGCGCTGGACGCCGCCTGGCAACGCGCCGTCGCCGCCCGTGAGAGCGAAGGCCAGCGCCGCCGCGCCGATGCGGACCGCGCAACCGCGGGCAGCTTCTGGGCGGCGCCACCCTCTCTGGAACTGAGCCACCGCAACGACCGCCTGCAGAGCAACGCCGGCCGGCGCGAGACCGAGATCGGCGTGGCCGTTCCGCTGTGGCTGCCCGGTCAACGGGCAGCGCGCGCAGGCACTGCGGACGCCACCGCAGCCCAGGCCTTGGCCGCCGAACAAGTGGCCCGTCTGCGCCTGGCCGGTGAACTGCGCGAAGCGGCATGGCAGATCGCCGCGGCCCAGGCCGAACTCGCCCAGGCCGACACCCAGGCCCAGGGATTGAAGCAACTCGCCGACGATGTCGAGCGCCGTGTGCGCGCCGGTGACCTGGCGCGTGCCGACGCCCTGGCCGCGCAGGCCGAACAGCTGGCCGCTGCCGCGCTGCAGTCCGAGGTGCGTCAGCGCATGCAGGCGGCACGCACCCGCTGGACGCTGCTGACCGGACTGACGGCCGCGCCCGATCTGATGGCAGCTGCCAACGACGCAACGCCGACCTCAGCCGTACCGCACCCGGAGCTGCAACTCGCCAGCCAGTCCACCGAAGTGGCACGCCAGCGCGTGGAACTGATGCGCCGCTCACGACGCGACGCGCCCGAGCTGACCGTCGGCGTGAGGCAGGACGTCCCGGGCCGGGCCGAATCCTCGCAAGGCAGCCTCGTGGTCGGACTGCGCCTGCCCTTCGGCACCGACGACCGCAACCGGCCGCTGGAAGCAGCGGCACTGAGCGAGCTGGACGTGGCCCAGACCCACGAGCAGCGCCTTCGTGAGCGAGTGGACAGCGACACCGCTGCCGCACGCGATGCGTTGCGCGCGGCGCAGGCGCAGCTCGACGCCGAGACCACTCGCGCCCGCCTGCTGCGCGAACGCGCCGCGCTGATCGACAAGTCCTACCGTGCCGGCGAGACGCCGCTGCCCGACCTACTGCGCGCGCTCGCCGCCGCGGCACAGGCCGACAGCGCCGCCGCCCGCCAGACCGCCGCGCTGGGCCTCGCCCGCGCGCGCCTCCAACAAACCCTCGGACTCCTGCCATGAACCTGCTTCACACCCGCTGCGCGCCGCAGCACCTGATGGCCGCTGCCCTGAGTGCGCTGCTGGTCGCTACCTCATCCGCCATGGCCGCCCCCGGCGCGCACGGACCCAACGGCGAACACCTGGACGCCCCGACCACGATGCGTGCCGCTTCGGCCCTGCCCCGCGTCGAAGCCAAGTCCGAGGCCTTCGAACTGGTCGCCGAACTGCGCCCCGGCGAGTTGGCGATCGTCGTCGACCGCTACGAAACCAACGAGCCCGTGCTCGGCGCCAAGCTCGAGGTCGAGAGCGGTGCGCTCAAGGCAGTCGCTGCCTTCCGCGCCGAGCAGGGCGACTACGCCGTCACCGACGCGGCCATACTGAAGGCACTGGCGGCCCCCGGTGAACATGGCCTCGTGTTCACGCTGGTCGCCGGCAAGGACAGCGACCTGCTCGACGGCACGCTGGTCGGCGCCGCAGGTCGCGTGGTCACTGCCGCCGCAAAAGACGACCACGGACACGTCCATGGGGGAGATGACCACGGGCACGGTCACGACCACGAACTGGAACGTGCCGCCTGGATCGGCGCCGGTGTCGCGGCCCTGGGCCTGATCGGCGGCATCGCCTGGTGGCGCCAGCGCCGCCGCGATGCGGGCAAGCTGCAGGGAGGTCTGTGATGCTGCAGTACCCAACCCACCCACGGCGCCAACCGTCCGTGATTGCCGCCATGGCGCTGGTCGCCAGCCTGGTCGCGTTGTCGCCCGCGCACGCCGCCCCCGGCGCTCACGGCCCAAACGGCGAGCACCTCGACGCACCGGGTGCCGCGGTCAACGCCTCGGGCCTCGCACGCCTGCCCGACGGCAGCGTCAACGTGCCCAAGATCGCGCAGCGCCGCATGGCCATCCGCACCGTGCTGGCGCCGGAATCCGAGGCCGCCGCCACGGTCGAGCTACCCGGCCGCGTGGTCATGGACCCGAACGCCAGCGGCCGTGTGCAGGCGGTGCATGGGGGTCGCATCGAGCCCGGGCCCAAGGGACTGCCGGTCGCGGGCCAATCGGTGAAGCGCGGCGACGTGCTCGCCTACGTGCGCCACCACGCCGAGCCCTATGCGCTGGGCACGCAACAGGCTCAGCTGGCTGAACTGCGGGCGCAGCGGCAACTGGCCGAGCAGCGTGTGCAACGCCTGGAAGGCCTCGAAGGCACGGTGCCGCGCAAGGAGATCGAGGCGGCGCGCACCGAGGCCAGCAGCCTGGCGGAGCGCGAGCGCAGCATCGGCACCAGCCTGTCGTCGCGTGAAGCGCTGACTGCACCGATCAGCGGCGTCATTGCGCGTGCCGATCTCGTCGTCGGCCAGGTCGTCGAACCGCGTGACGTGCTGTTCGAGGTGGTGGACCCGGCGCACATGCTGGTGGAGGCCACCACCGCCGACGCGGGCCTGGCCGCCCGTGTGGCCGGTGCCTCGCTGCAGGGTCAGCCCGAGGTGACGCTGCGACTGCTGGGCGCTTCGCGCTCGATGCGCGACGGGGTGCTGCCGATCACGTTCGCCGTCAATGCATCCAAGCCGGGCGCAGCCTTGCCACTGGCCATCGGCCAGCCGGTCACCGTCGTCGCGCAATCGAAGGAACGCATCAAGGGTGTGGTGCTGCCCGCGCAGGCCGTTGTGCGCAACCCGTCCAACGAGCCCATCGTCTGGATCAAGTCCGGCGCCGAGCGCTTCATCCCGCAGCCGGTGCAGTTTCGGCCGCTCGATGCGAACACGGTCGTGATCACCCAGGGCCTCAGCGCGGACAACCGCGTCGTGGTCCAGGGTGCACCGCTGATCGCGCAGATCCGCTGAACGGAGCCCCCTCATGTTCAACTGGATCGTTCGCTACAGCCTGCACAACCGCTTGTTCGTGCTGGCGGTGGCGGCGCTGTTGATGGTCTACGGCGCGATGACGGCCTGGCGCACGCCGGTCGACGTCTTCCCCGACCTCAACAAGCCGCTGATCACTGTGCTCACCGAGGCCGGTGGCATGGCGCCGGAAGAGGTCGAGCAGCTCGTCACCTTCCCGCTGGAGACCGCGCTCAACGGCATGCCGGGCGTGACCCGAGTGCGCTCCACGTCGGGCGTGGGCCTGTCGCTTGTCTATGCCGAGTTCGACTGGGGCACCGACATCTACCGCAACCGACAGTTGGTGGCCGAGCGGCTGGCCGTGGTGCGCACGCAGATGCCCGGCGACATCACCCCAGTGATGGGCCCGGTGTCGTCGATCATGGGCGAAGTGATGCTGGTGGCCCTGCCCTTGGTTTCGGCTGACGTGCCCGGCGACGGCAAGTCGCCGGTCGCCACACCGATGCAGGCCCGCGAGTACGCCGACTTCGTGCTGCGCCCACGGCTGCTGTCGATACCCGGTGTCTCTCAGGTCATCCCGATCGGCGGCGAGGTACGGACCCTGCGCGTGGCACCGGACACGGCGCGCCTCGCGCAGTTCGGCGTCTCGCTCACGCAGGTAGAGCAAGCCTTGAAGGGCTACGCCGGCAACGCCGGTGGCGGCTTCATCGACCTGAACAGCCGCGAGTACCTGATCCGACATCTCGGCCGAACCAACCGCGCTGAGGACCTGGCAGGCATCGCGGTGGCCTGGAAGGACGGCCGCGCCATCCTGCTGGAGCACGTGGCCAGCGTCTCCTTCGCCGCCGGCCTGAAGCGCGGGGACGCCGGCTACAACGGCCTGCCGGCCGTGGTGATCAGCATCCAGAAGCAGCCCGATGCCGACACCGTCAAGCTCACCGCGCAGATCGAGACGGCACTTTCCGAGCTGAAGCAGGGCCTGCCCAAGGGCCTGGCCGAACCCCGTGTGTTGTTCCGCCAGGCCGACTTCATCAAGGCCTCGATCGGCAACGTGGCCGAGGCCCTGCGCGACGGCGCCATCATGGTGGCCATCGTGCTTTTCGCCTTCCTGCTGTCGGTGCGCACGACGGTGATCTCGCTGGTCGCCATCCCGCTCTCTCTCGCAGTCACCGCCCTGGTCTTCCAGTGGCTGGGCCAATCGATCAACGTGATGACGCTGGGCGGCCTGGCCATCGCGATCGGCGAGCTGGTCGACGACGCGGTGGTGGACGTGGAGAACATCCTGCGGCGCCTGAAACAGAACCGAGCCGCCGGCAACCCGCGCTCGGTTCTCGAAGTCGTACGCAGCGCCAGCGTCGAAGTGCGCTCGGGCATCGTCTATGCGACCGTCATCGTCGTGCTGGTCTTCGTGCCGCTGTTCGCGCTGCCAGGCATCGAGGGGCGCCTCTTCACGCCGCTGGGCATTGCCTACATCGTGTCGATCCTGGCGTCCATGCTCGTGTCCATGACGGTCACGCCGGTCATGTGCTACTACATGCTGCCGACGATGAAGCGCATGGATCATGGCGACAGCCCGCTGGTGGCGTGGCTCAAGCGCCAAGACACGAAGCTGCTGAGCTGGTCCTTCGGCCAAGCGAAGCTACTGATCGCGCTGGCCGTGCTGGCGGTGGCCGGCGCCGCGGCGACGGTGCCTTTCTTTCCCCGCGCCTTCCTGCCGGCCTTCAACGAAGGTTCGCTGGTGCTGGGCGTGGTGATGCAGCCGGGCACCTCGCTGGCCGAGGCCAACCGCATCGGCGCGGTCGCCGAGACGTTGATCCGCCAGGTGCCCGAGGTCACGCAGGTGGGCCGCCGCACCGGCCGCGCCGAACTCGACGAACACGCCGAAGGTGTGCACTCGGCCGAGATCGACGTGGACTTGAAGCGAAGCGAGCGGGACCGCGAGGCGATCATGGCCGACATCCGCGATCGGCTCTCGTCGCTGCCGGCGCAGGCCACCATCGGCCAGCCCATCAGCCACCGACTTGACCACCTGCTGTCGGGCGTGCGGGCACAGATCGCGGTGAAGATCTTCGGCGACGACACCGACACGTTGCGTGGCCTGGCCGAGCAGATGCGCGGCCAGCTCGCCGCGGTGCCGGGGCTGGTCGACCTCACGGTCGAGAAGCAGGTGCTGATCCCGCAGATCACCGTTCGCCTCGACCACCGCAAGGCCGCGCAGATGGGCCTGTCGCCGGGCGAAGCGATCCGCGTGCTGCAGGCACTGACCGACGGCGCGCACGGTGCGGACATCGTCGACGGCCCGCGCCGCTACGAACTGGTGCTGCGCCTGCCGGACAACCAGCGCAGCCCGCAGGACCTGGCGCGCACGCTCATCGACACGCCGGCCGGCCGCGTGCCCGTGTCGAGCATCGCCACGGTAAAGGAGACCGACGGACCGAACCAGATCGGCCGCGAGAACGGCCGCCGCCGCATCATCGTCTACGCCAACACCGATGGCGGCGACATGGGGCGCGTCGTCAAGGACATCCGCGGCATCATCGCCAAGACGCCCTTGCCACCTGGCAACTTCATCAGCCTCGAAGGCCAGTTCCAGGCCCAGGAGCAGGCCACGCGCCTGATCGCCGGCCTGTCCGTGGTGTCGCTGGCAATGATGTTCCTGGTGCTGTACTCGCGCTACCAGTCGGTGGTGCTGGCCGGCATCGTCATGGCCAACATCCCGCTGGCACTGATCGGCTCGGTGGCGGCAATGTGGATCGCGGGCGTGAGCCTGTCGGTGGCATCGATGGTGGGCTTCATCACGCTGGCCGGCATCGCCACGCGCAACGGCATCCTGAAGATCAGCCACTACATCAACCTGTGCAAGTTCGAGGGCGAGCGCTTCTCGCAGTCGATGATCGTGCGCGGCTCGCTGGAGCGCTTGACGCCGGTGCTGATGACGGCGCTGGTGGCGGCCTTCGCGCTGACGCCGCTGCTGCTGGCCGCCGACGCGCCGGGCAAGGAGATCCTGCACCCGGTGGCAGTGGTGATCTTCGGCGGGCTGGTCAGCTCGACGCTGCTCGACACGTTGCTCACGCCGGTGCTCTTCTGGCTGTTCGGCGAGAAGGCCACCCATCGGTTGACGAAGCCTGAGCCTGACGCGCCCCAAGGCGCTGCGGGTGCCCAAGAAGCCTATTGAGTTGAAATCAGGCCTGGCGGCGCCGCCTGTTCCAGTGCGCCGCACCTCGAAGGAGTTCACAGAGATGAAGATCAAGCTGTTGGCCGCTGTCGTGCTGGGCTTGTCGGCACTGTCATTCAATGCCATCGCCCACGGAGGCGCCAAGGCCAAGCACGGTGGCGTCGTCGCCACAGCCAGTGACCTGGGCTTCGAGTTGGTCGGCACGCCCACCGGGGCTGCGATCTATATCGAGGATCACGGCAAGCCCATGGCTCCGACCGGCATGAGCGGCAAGTTGACCGTGCTCAGCGGCGCCGAGAAGTCCGAGGCGGAACTGGTCGTTGCGGGAGACAAGCTCGAAGCGAGAGGCGTGAAGCTGGCGGCCGGAGCAAAGGTCGTCGCCGCGCTTTCGACGTCGGCCAAGAAGGCCATCACCGTGCGCTTCACGGTCAAGTAGCCCCGTGTCTGCGGCTCCAGCCCTGCCCGCACTGCGCGGCGGTCTGCTCGCGCTGCTGGCTGCGGCGCAGTTCGGGGTCAGCACGCCACTGGTGCAGCAGTTTGGTGTGGGCCTCGGGGTCTTCACCACGGCGGCGCTGCTCTACGCCGGGGCGGCCGCCGTCGGCTTGCTGTCGCGCCAGCGGATCGATCGGGAGGCACGCCTGCAGCGTGCCGACCTGCCGCGGCTGATCGCGATGGCGGGCTTCGGCGCCGTCGTCGGCCCGGTTGCTCTGGCCTGGGGGCTGCAGAACACCAGTGGTACCAGTGCGTCGCTGATGCTGACGCTTGAGGCGCTGTTCACAGCGATCCTGGCCTGGCGCCTGTACCGCGAGACCATGGACGGCCGCGTCTGGACGGCGATGGCCCTGCTGCTCGCCGGCGGCATGGTGCTGGTGCTGGACCAGGGGCGCACCAGCGGCGCGCAGTTGTGGGGCCTGCTGGCCGTGCTGTTGGCCACGGCGGCATGGGGCGTGGACAACACGCTGTCGCGCGCGCTGGCCGAGCGCGACCCCGGGCAGGTGGTGATGGCCAAGGCGTTGCTGGGCGCCACGGCCACCAGCGCCCTGGCTGTGGCCTTTGGGGAGCCGCTGCCGTCGGCACTGGCAGCGTTGGCCCTGTTCGCCATCGGCGCCACGGGCTACGGTCTGAGCCTGCGCTTCTACCTGTTGGCGCAACGGGCTTTCGGCGCGGCCCGCACGGGTTCGGTGTTTGCCTTTGCGCCATTCATCGGCGCAGCGGTTGCGGTCGCGCTGGGTGATCGCTCAGCCAGCGGCCTGATGGCGCTGGGCAGCGTGCTGATGCTGGCCGGCGTGGTGCTGCACCTGGCCGAGTCCCATGGTCACGACCATGAGCACGAGGCGCTGGAGCACGAACATGCGCACCGCCACGACGACGGGCATCACGACCACACCCACGACCCCATGCCGACAGGTGAGCACAGCCACGCTCATCGACACCTGCCGCTACGCCACGCGCACGCCCACGTGCCCGATGCGCACCACGCGCACCGACACTGAGACTCACCCCGAATGCGGTCAGTCCATGCCGATGCGTCGTCGAACCGCCTCGACCAGGGGCACGATCGATGACGGAGGAAACGGCGACACGCTGCTGACGTTGATCTCGCACAGCACATAGCGCTGCGTGCCGTCGGCCTCTGGCTCGCCCAGCATGAAGTCGCAGTCCCACAGCAGCGGAAGCTGTTCGTGCGCCAGGCCGACACGTTCACGCAGCAGCGTGATCCAGGTCGACTCCAGTCGCTGCTTCAAGTCCTGGACGTCGGGCAGTTCCGGACCGTGGTACAGCCGCGGCCCCGGCGTCGGCGCATCGGGGTGCAGCGCGTTCACGGCCTGCAGGCCGAAGCCGGTCACGCGGTCCTCGACCAGGTAGGCGCGCACCATGCCTTCGGGCAAGCGCGGCTGCCAGGCCTGATCGATCATGTGGCCGCCACCGGCCGGCTCGAAGTAAGGCGCCAGCGTCTCCTTCAGTGCCGCCATGTCCATGCGCTGCGGCGTGCTGCCGCGCTGGGCGTGTTGCACGACCAGCGCGCCTGCGCCTGACGCTTCGACGCGCCACACGCCGATGCCGCTGTGGCCCCGGTGCTGCTTGAGCACGCGCGCGCCATGCCGCAGGCGCTGCGGCAGTTCGGACGCCAACTGCACCATGCTGTCGATGCGGTGCACGTCGCTGCCGAAAGGCAGGTCGCGGGTGTCGATGAGAACGTCCTTGGTGCCCAGTCGCTGGATGGCGTCTGGGTGCGCGCTGACGACCACACCCGTCTGCGCCACGTCGCGCAGCAGGGCATCGAGCCGGTCACGGCGACGGCCATCCTCGATCGGGTTGCACCACACCAGCACCGCTTGCATTCGGCTCAATTGGGCCGTCACCTCGTCGGCGAAGTCATCGTGGTAGACCGCCGGCTCCGCATCGACGCCGGCGGCGGCAAGGGCTTCGAACAGCGCCGCAAAACGGCTTGCAGCCGGGTCGGCGTGATCGCGGGCAATCCTGTCGCCGGGATACAGCAGTGCAATCCTGTTGTTCGGCTCGTCGGTCATGGCATCCATTCACACTCCTTCAACGCGGCAGGGCGGTAACCAGGTCGCTGCCAACCCGATGGAAACACAGGCTCCGACCAGCGCAATGAAATCAACCTTGAACCGGACGGTGAGCACCGCCGCAGCGAGTGCGATGCCATCCGGCCGCTAACCCAGGCGCCAGCCGAAGACCTGGAACCAGCCGGGGAGACGCTCCGGCCGCGAGAAGCGCCCGGGCCTCGTCGACGAGAGTACGCCCGTTGCGAACGTCGACATGCGGGTCCGCTTCGAGTTGCTGTTGCTGATTGGCCCC
This sequence comes from Burkholderiales bacterium JOSHI_001, assembly GCA_000244995.1. Taxonomy (NCBI): domain Bacteria; kingdom Pseudomonadati; phylum Pseudomonadota; class Betaproteobacteria; order Burkholderiales; species Burkholderiales bacterium JOSHI_001. The sequence continues at coordinate 3,041,482 of CM001438.1, forward strand.
ACGGGTCCCTGCGCTCCTCCGCCAAAGCAGCGGGAAGGTCGATCCCCAGACCTTGATCTGTACATGATCATTACTTGCGTGTGTGCGTCCAACGCCACCGCTACTTGCTCCGAGTAGATCCGACCAAGCGTTGGACGCGGCCTGCCGACAGAGCAGGCAGAGTACGGTCTTTATGAATGTCCGCAGGTTGGCAGCCAAACGAATGACGGCTCCTGTTAAGGCTTGCGTGACACCTGCCCTCCCGCGCAGGCAGTGGCGCTACCCCAGTGCGTCCGGGCAGGTGTTGCGTAAGCTTCGAGGGAGGAAACCGCGGCGAACGCCACGGTGGTCGTTGAGCGCCGCGGCTATGGCGATTGAGTGGCGCTGGTGCTGCGATCTGGCTGCGCGCGGCGCCTCCTGAAGACCACGCCGACGAACACGGATCGCCTGCGACGCGCCACTGCGTCGTGGCAGTGAGCGGCGGCGCAGCGTTCAGGTGCGGTCAACGCGGAATGCACGCAGTGACCCACCTGACGCCATGGTCGGCGCCGAGTTGGTCGATGGTGATCGCGCGTCATCATGATGCTGGCGGCGCCCGGATCGAGCAGCCGCGCAGGAAGACCTGCAGCACCACCATGGCGTGGCCGCAGTGCGCACACACGAAGGTCGGCGCCGGTGCAGTTGACGCATCGTCTGCCGGCGCGGCGCACGCGGGCGGAGGCACCAGCAACAACTCGCGCGCGAGCGCCAGGTTGTCGCGCCGGTTGCTGTTGGCCAGTAGCCCGTAGTGCCGGATCCGGTGGAAGCCGCCCGGCAGGACATGCAGCAGGAAGCGGCGCATGAACTCCTGCGGGCTCAGCGTCATTGCCTTGTGGCGCGTCTGGCCCTTGGCCCGATAGTCCTTCCAGCGGAAGGTGACGCCGCGCTCGTCCATCGCGAGCAGCCGGCTGTTGGAGATGGCCACGCGGTGCGTGTAGCGCGACAGGTAGGCCAGCACCGCCTGCGGTCCCGCGAACGGGCGCTTGGCATAGACCACCCACTCGCACTTGCGCAGCGGCGCGAGCCACGCCTTGAAGGCCGCCGGCTCGGCCAGCGCCGTGTGTTCGCCGAAGAACCTGAGCGCGCCGCTGTCGTGCAGCCGCTGTAGTTCCTCCAGAAAGCGGCGCCTGAACAGCCGAGACAGCACGCGCACCGACAGGAAGAATCCCGGCCGGCAGGCGATCCAGCGCGTGCCGTCGGGCGCCAACCCGCCACCCGGCACGATGCCATGCACGTGCGGGTGGTGGGTCAACGCCGAGCCCCAGGTATGCAACACCAGCGTGGCACCGATGCTCGCGCCCAGGTGCTTGGGATCGGCCGCGATCCGCAGCAGCGTCTCCGCGGCGATGTCGAACAGCAGGCCGTACAGCGTCGCCTTGTTCTGGTACGCGATGTCGGCGATCGGCGCCGGCAACGTGAAGACCACGTGGTAGTACTCCACCGGCAGCAGATCGGCCTGGCGCGCGTCCAGCCAGCGCTTGGCGGCACTGCTCTGGCACTTCGGACAGTGCCGGTTGCGGCACGAGTTGAAGGAGACCTGGTCCAGGCCGCAGCCGTCGCAGCGCAGGACATGGCCGCCCAGTGCCGCCGTGCGGCACTGGGTGATGGCCGACATCACCTTGAGCTGAGCCAGGCTCAGGTGACCGCGCTGGGCCTCATGCCAGGCGGGTCCGTGGGCACGGAAGATGTCGGCGACCTCCAGGGCAGGTCGCCCGCGCACGGTGGCGTGCTGCTACGGGGCTGGCGGCTGCGGTGCAGGCTCGGGAACAGGTTCGCCTGCGGCCCTGTCGGACGTGTGATCCAGCGGGCTGATGACCCGGCGCAGCAGGTCAGTGGCCACTGCGGCGTACAAGCTCGTGGTGTCCAGCCGCTTGTGGCCCAGCAGCACCTGGATGATGCGGATGTCGACCCTCTGCTCCAGCAGATGGGTGGCGAAGGCATGGCGCAGGCCGTGCGGCGTGATCCGCTTGTCGATGCCGGCGGTGGCCGCAGCCAGGTGCACGGCGCGGTTGAGTTGGCGCGCGGTCACGTGGTCGGTGGGGTCCAGGCCCGGGAAGAGCCAACCACCGTGGCGGATCTTGCCTTGGGCGTGACCAAGCCTCCACCAGGCGCGCAGACGCTCCAGCAGCACCGGGCTGAGCATGGCGTAGCGATCCTTGCGGCCCTTGCCCTGCTCCACGCGCAGGGTCATGCGCTCGCCGTCGATGTCGCCGACCTTCAGCGAGACCACCTCGCTGACGCGCAGGCCTGCGCCGTAGGCCACCGACATGGCGGCCTGGTGCTTGAGGTTGGGGGCGGCGGCGATGAGGCGGCCGACTTCCTCGGGGCTCAGGATCACAGGCAGCTTGCGCGGCACGGCCACGTGCGTCATCTTGAGCATGACCTCGGGCCGGCCCAGCGTGATGTCGAAGAAGAACTTCAGCCCGGTGATGGTGGCGTTGATGGTGACCGGGCCGGTGCCGGTGTCCACCAGGTGCAACTGGAAACGGCGCAGGTCCTCGGGCGTGGCGGTGTGCGGCGATCGACCAAGGAACGTGTAGAGCTTGCGCACGGCCCGGATGTAGCCCTCCTGCGTATGCTCGGCGAACTGGCGCATGCGCATGTCGTCGAGCATGCGCTGGCGCAGTGGTGAGACGGTGGCCGGTGGGGTCGGGGTGGGGACGTCCATGATCCTGCTCCTGTCGGTGACCGAGGCGGATTGCCTCGGTCGCCAACATCGCAGAGTCACGGGTGCGGCGAACCGCCACCAGCGTCGCCGAAGCGCCTACCGCGCGAGCGGTTTAGTCCGTTGGCCGAGTCGAGCCGGCGAGCGGTCCGGACTCTTCGTCGCAAACCTGTCGTTCGAGGTCTCGACGCTTCCGAAGTTTGGGGCGCTGGGCGACCGACCACTGATGGCCGGGAATGCCGAAGGCGAATGGCTGCAGTGGAGCATCCCCAAAATTGATGACGGCTTCAGGGCAGCGAGACCGCGGACCTTGTCGACAAGCCGCGACCCATTGGCGACGACCACCCGCGCGGTAAGCTGACGCTCGCTACACCCCTGCGCAGGGGTGCCGGCAGCCCGGACCGGGCGAAGCCGCCCAGAAGGTCACCGTCGGTTATGCGCCGCTAGCCAAGCAGTTCATGCACGTGGTGCGAGAGGTGGATCAGCAGCAGGCCCGCTGAAAAGGGCAACGCACGCTCGACTGCAAGGCGCTGCCGCCACGCAGCGCCGAACAGGCTCGGCGAATGAGCGAGCGCAACGTAGAACATGGCCGCCGCCGCCACCGCCAGCGCGACAGGCATCAGCAGCGACACCGCAGGGGCCCACCACCACACGAGCGCGCCGCCGACCAAGGTGCCGGTTCCGGTGCCCAAAGTGATCAGCAACGCGCGCAGCGGATGGTGACCCGCCCGCACAAGCAGCGTCACGACGGCGATGCGGCGCGGCACCTCGTGGATCGCCACCGCCATCGTGGCGACGCTGCCGGGCACCACCCCCAACGCCAGCGCGCCACCAATGACGGCGCCGTCGACGACGCTGTGCACAAAGTCACCGACCCAGAGCAGCACACCGCGCCGCGCCGGCGGCACCGGCGCATCTTGCGCAGCATGGCCGGCCGAGCCTGACCTGCCGGCGTGTGGATGCCCAACGCAGGGGCAGACGCGGTCGAGCCACCAACTGCCCAGCAGGGCGACGGCGAACAACGCCGTGAGCGTGACGAAGCTGCCCGTCGCCTCCCACAGGTGAGGCAGCAGGTCCAGGAGCACAGTGCCGACGAGCACGCCCATCGCGAAGCTGAGCAGGCGTGGGCCGGTCGGCTGCGCTCGCGGCCGCAACAGCACGAAGGCGGCAGCGCCGAGGCCGGCAGCGTTGGCCAGCAGACAGGCGGTGAGTACGACATCGATGCCAGTCATGGCGGATTCCCTCCTCCAGGAGCCGTCACGGACATTTGCCGTGGGTGCGGCGGCCACGCTGCCGACCCAGGATGGCCGGCCGCCGTGGCGGCGACGGCATGTCGGATCCTAGGCGGCGCACCGTGGGGGCGAATCCCCTCGTACGGGCACGCCAGCTCACCAGCACGCAGCAGGCTGGGGACAGCGTGCAGGGTGATCCACACTCACCTTCGCAGGTCATGGCGCCTCACCCACTCGGGTGAGAACCGCTTCACCCGCAACGGTGAGATCGTCGAGCTGCCACTTTCGCGCGCCTGCTAAGGAAGCGTCGGGCACACGCGCGCGTGCAGATGAACGAGCTCCATCTGCCCGTGGGTGTCTGTCTTCTGGAAGATCTGCTTCAGGTGGCTGCGCACTGTGTTCTCCGACAGGTTCAGCGACTGCGCGATCGTCGACAGAGATTGGCCCGCGAAGACGAGCGCGCTCACCTTCGACTGCGCCGCCGTGAGCTCGTACTGGCGCGCGAACACGCAGGTTGCCGGGTTATGGCCCGAGTGGCTGCCGCGCACGGCCAGCATCACCAGGCCGCGGCTTGCTCCGACCTGCCGGCAAAAGGCCTGGCCGGCAGCCCGCACCACCACCACCACCGGCGGTTGCGACGGCGCGTTCGCCAGCGTCAACACTTCCGGCACGACGCCGTCTTTCGAGGTGCCGTCGCGCGCCACGCGGGCGATCGCTTCGCTGAGCAGCCGCCGTTCGCCCGGACTGGCCGCCACCAGGCGCGCATCGTCGAGTTGCAGGCCCTGGCGGCGCTCCAGCAGCAGCCGCGCCGCCGGATTGCTGTAGATCGGCTCGCCGTCAGTGGTGACAAGGATGGTCGGGTTCGCGTCATGGTCGGACAGACCCAGCAACGCCTGCGCCAGGTCGTTCGCCTCCTGCCACCGCCACTGGCTCTGCAGCGACAACGTGACGTGGTCGAGCAGGCCCACCAGCTCGGCCTTTTCGCGCGCGCCAAACGGCGCTTGCGTCTCGGCGCGGTACGCGGCGAGCACGTGTGCGCAGCGCGGGCGCCGGTCCACCACGCCGCACAGCAGATGCAGCAGGCCGCGCGGCTGCAGGAACCCACGATAGAAGTCGGTGCGGCGCAGATCGGCATGGCTGATCAGTTCGTCACCGGTCATCACGCGGCCCGGCACGTAATCCTCGCTGGACAGGAACCAGGGGTTGCGCGCCGAGAACTCGGCCATGCCGCCGCTGAATGCCCGGCTGCCGGGCGATTCGAACATCAACGAATCGGAGCCGGTGACGAACTCGTGCCGGCCGAGCGTGACAACGCGGGCGTCCAGATGCGCACGCATGCGCTCCAAGACGTCTGGCCAATCGCCCACGTTCACGGCCGCAGCATGGATGGCACGCACCAGCGACGCCGTCGCAGGCATGCCTTCGGGACCGGTGTTCAACCTCGCCATGGATTTTGCTTCGCTCGTGTCCCGAGCCTGCGTCGGCCGCCGCCTGAGCGGCGCGGGCAGATCCGGCGTCCCAGACACTGCGTCAGCGCCTGAGGAATCCTGCGAATTCTCACTGTCGCCGACGGCCTGTCAATTGGCGATTGACCACCCCAGGCCCCGGCCGCCATGCGGTCAAACAGGGGGACATCCGGCGCGCCGGTTGGGATACGCTTGCCAATCCCGGTAAATGCACGTCGACAGGAGTGGCGCGGGCAATGCTGCGAGTCAGGCGCGAGTACCAGTCGTGGGTTGCCAAGGAGTCGCTCGAAGACTATGCGCTGCGCTACGCCGCAAGCTCGTACCGGCGCTGGTCACCCGCAACCGTGGCCAATACCGCCATCGGGGGCATCTCGTTCTTGGCGCTGGAGGCCATTGGCGCCAGCATCACGCTGAGCTACGGCTTCCAGAACGCGATGCTGGCGATCGTCGTCGTCTCGATCGTCATCTTCGTCGTCAGCCTTCCGATCGCGTATTGGTGCAGCGTTGCCAACGTCGACATCGACCTGCTGACTCGCGGTGCGGGCTTCGGCTACATCGGCTCGACGATCACGTCGCTGATCTACGCGACCTTCACATTCATATTCTTCGCCATCGAGACGGCGATCTGGGCGCAGGCGCTGCAGCTTGCCTTCGGCCTCAGCCTGCCAGTGGGCTACCTGCTGTGTTCGCTCGTCATCATCCCGCTCGTGTTCTTTGGCGTCACCTCGATCAACAAGCTGCAGGCATGGACGCAGCCGATCTGGGTGGTGATGCTGGTCGCACCTTTCGCCTTCATCCTTGTCAAGGACCCTGCGTTGCTGACGGCCTGGACGGCCTATCCCGGGCTCGACGGCAACAGCGGCGGCATCAATTTGCTGATGTTCGGCGCCGCATCGGGCGTGCTCTTCTCGCTGGTAGCGCAGATCGGCGAGCAGGCCGACTACCTGCGCTTCCTGCCCGACCGCACCGCCGCCAATCGCCGCGCCTGGTGGACGGCACTGCTCACGGCAGGACCGGGCTGGATCGTCATTGGGGCGCTGAAGGTGGCCGCGGGCAGCCTGCTGGCTGTGCTGGCGCTTCGCATGGGCAGCAGCGCGGCGCAGGCCGTGGAGCCAGTGCACATGTTCGTGCATGCCTACCAGCAGGTGGTGGGCGACCCGGTGCTGGCCGTCGCACTGGCGGCCATTTTTGTCACCGTGTCGCAGGTCAAGATCAACGTGACGAACGCCTACAGCGGCTCGCTCGCATGGTCGAACTGCTTCGTTCGTCTGGCGCACTACCATCCCGGACGCGTCGTCTGGCTGGTGTTCAACGTGGTCATCGCGCTTCTGCTGTCGTTGATGGGCATCTTCGAGACGCTCGAGGCGGTCCTCTCGGTTTACTCCTCGGTGGCAATTGCCTGGATCGGTGCCCTGGTCGCCGACCTCGTCGTGCTCAAGCGCACCGGCATCAGCCCCCGATACATCGAGTTCAAGCGCGGCCATCTCTACAACTTCAACCCGGTCGGCTGCGGTGGCACAGTGATTGCCGCGGTGGTCGCGCTGCTTGCCTACGCTGGCGTCTTCGGCGCCGCCGGCCGCGCGTTCTTCGGCTTCATCGCCCTCGGCGTGTCGTTCGTGTCTGCCATCGCGATCGCTTACGCGACGCGCGGGCGCTACTACATCGCTCGGCGCGACGAGCACTATCGCGACCAACCGGCGCCGTCGCTTGTTGAGTGCTGCATCTGCGAACGCGAGTACGAGGCGCCTGACATGACGCACTGCCCGTTCTACAGCGGGCCGCTTTGCTCGCTGTGCTGCGGGCTGGAGCTGCACTGTCACGACTACTGCAAGCGGCCGGCGTCCGCAGGGGCGGCCGGCGCTGCGGACGCCGATGGCGTCTTGCACTTCCAGCCGCACGTGCTTCGCCGCTTTGGCCGCTTCCTGGGCCTGCTCAGCGTCACCGCGGCCCTCCTTGGCGCCGCGTTCCTGCTGACCTATCGCTTCATGGACCTGCACGACGTGACGAATCGCGCGAGCCTGGTGAACGTGATGACGCACCTGTATGTCGCGACGCTGGCTGTCGCGTCGCTCGGCATCTGGTGGATCGTGCTGTCGCAGGAGAGTCAGGAGCAGTCCAAACGCGAGTTGCTTGAATCGATGCAGCACCTGGAACGTACGCGCGCCAGTCTCGTCGAGACCGAGAAGCTCGCGTCGCTGGGCGGCCTGGTCGCTGGCGTCGCGCACGAGCTCAACACGCCGGTCGGCATCTCGGTCAGCACCGCGTCGTACCTGAGCGACCGCACCGTGGCGGCGCAAGCACTGCAGAAGACAGGCCGCTTCGATGCGCCGGCGCTGGAGACCTACCTGCGCGATGCCGCCGAAGCGGCACGCCTGCTGCTCTCCAACGCGAAGCGCGTGGCGCAGTTGGTGCTGAACTTCAAGCAGCTGGCTGTGGACCGCATCAGCGAAGCGCGACGCCGCTTCGACCTTCGCGCGCTGGTCGAGGACACGCTGCGCGATCTTCGGCCGCGCCTGGCGGAGGCTGGCGCCGAGGTACGCATCGACATCGCGCCGGGCATCGAGCTGGAGAGCTATCCGGTCGCGCTGGCGCAGGTGGTGACGAATCTGGCCATCAATTCGACGCAGCACGCGTTCGATGCCGACCGCCCGGGCGGCTGCATAACCGTGCGCGCGCACGTCGCGGACGACGACGAGGTGCGGCTGGAACTCATCGACGACGGCCGTGGCATAGAACCGGTGCTGCAGGCGCGCGTCTTCGAGCCGTTCTTCACGACGCGTCGTGGGGCGGGCGGCAGCGGCCTTGGCCTGTACATCGTCAACCAGATCGTGACGCGGCAGCTCGGTGGCACCATCGCGCTGGAGAGCGACCCTGGGCGCGGCGTGCGCTTCGTCGCCCACTTCCCCCGTGTCGCCCGGCGATCGGCGGACGTCGGTCGCATGCTCGGGGCGTTGCCCAGGACCCTATCCGATGAACGCTGAAGCGCCGCCACCCACCGACCCCACGCGCTGGCGCGTGCTGCTTGTCGACGACGAACCGGCCGTGCACGAGATGTCGCGCCTGATCCTCGCCGGCCTCGCTTTCGAGGGCCGCGAAGTCGAGTTGCTGAGCGCTGACTCGGCCGCACAGGCGCGCGAACTGCTGGCGCGCCACGCCGACATCGCGTTGGCCTTGCTCGACGTCGTGATGGAGACCGACGATGCCGGCATCGCACTGGTCCAACACATCCGCGAGCAGCGGCGCGACATCGACATGCAGATCGTGCTGCGCACCGGCCAGCCCGGCGTGGCGCCCGAGAGCGAGATCATGGGTCGGTACGAGATCAACGGCTATTTCGTGAAGACCGAGATCACTGCGCAGCGCCTGCACTCGATCGTCATCTCGGCGCTTCGCGGCTATCGCCACGCGCGCTCGTTGCGGGGACATGCGGGCCTCGCCGGTCGGGCCGCGGCGGCGCCGCACGAACCGGCGCGCGTGGCGCTGGCCGCCGAGCTTGCCGGTCTGGACGAGCGCGATGCCGTGCTGATGCAGGCGCAACCGGAGGTGGCCCTTGCCTCGAACCAGGTCATCGGCATCGAACTGGTGCCGCACTGGAAGACGTCGCTGGGTCTTCTGCCTGCGGCACGCGTCGGCGCCGCATGGTCTGACGACGCGACCCGCATGCGCATTGTCGAGTTCATGCTGGCGCAGGCCTGCTTCTGGGGTCGCGCCTGGCAGGCTGGTCAGGGCAGGCCCTTGACGGTGTCGATACCGCTAGTTGGCGAGGCGCTCTGCGACTGCGCCACACTCGACGCCGTACTGAGGTCGACCCGCGCGTCCGGCCTGCCTCCCGGCACGCTGGACCTGCTTGTCAGCGAAGCCGCGCTGCTCGGCGACACGGTCGGCATCCGCGAAGCCGTGGCCGCCGTGCGCGCCGAGGGTGTAAGCCTGACACTGGTGGACTTCGGCGCGCAGACGATCTCGCTGCAGCGCCTGAACCACCTCGTCCCCGACCGGCTTAAGATCCACCGCCTTTTCGTGCGCGGCGTCGTCCATGCACCCGAACGCATGGCACTCGCGCGCTCGTTGATCGCACTTTCGCAGACACTGAGCATCGTGTCCGTCGCCGACGGCGTTTCCACGGATGCCGACGCGCAGTTCTTCAAGTGGGAAGGCTGCGACATCGGCCAGGGCGACGCACTGGCGCCGGCATGCGCGCCGGCCGATGTGGCGGACTTCCTGCACCACGGCAGGCGGGCCTCGCACTAGCAACCGAGTGCGCTGATCGTGCGAGGCCACCCGGTTGGGCCTTCAGTGCGCGTGCATGCAGCCCAACCCGCAAGCCGCGCGCCACGGCACGCGCTGCCCGTTCGACGCTGTCGGCCGCAACCAGCCGCCGGGAGCGGCGCCTCCAAGGAACGGCGCCGACAGCGATCGTGGCGACGGCGTGCCACAGACCGGACACGGTCGCGCAGTGGTGGACTCGGCCATCGGCCGGATCTCCCGGAAGTCGCCGCAATCGGAGCATTGATAGTCGTACAGAGGCATCGGACGTAACTCCTGGTGTGCTGCGGTGACGTCGCCCCATCTACTGCAGCAGTCCGTTCAGCAGCAGGTAGCCGGGTAGCCACCCGGTGAACACGCCCTCGGCCAGCGTGACGCCGCCGACGAACTTGGCGATGGGCTTCTTCAGCGCCAGCAGGACAAAGAAGAGGAACCAAAGAAATGCCCAGGCCGCCCAGCAGATCGCGAACCAGTAGCCCCAGGTGGTGTTGGCGCCAGCCAGTGTCTGCAGCGTCACCGGCACCGCCGTGATGGCGACAAACAAGCTGAACCAGCCGAGCCCGCGACCATCAGCGCCATTCGTCCGGTTGGCCGCCACCCAGAGGTAGGTGAAGGTGAACAGCAAGGTCAGCGCCGCGGCTTTGATCGATCCGGCATCGGCGCCGGGTCCGAACGCGAGGAACAGACAGGCCAGCAGCGTGATGCCGCCGACGAGGTAGTTGATGATCGAAATCTCGTTGTCGCCGATGCGGCCCAGCAGCCAGAGGCCGTTGAGGCACAGCACGGCGCCGACGAAGAACAGAACAAGCCCCAGCATGGCGTATCCCCTCAGTGTGTTGCTCGGAGCCGATGGCCGGCGCCGGTCCACTGCGGACCGGCGCCAAACCTTCGGCGGATCTTTCAGCCGCCCGTGGACGTCTGGTCGCCTGCGCAGCGCGCCGTCAGTTCGGCGACCTTGGGACCTGAAGCCCCTGCTTGACCTGGTGCGGCGCGCCCTTCGCTGACGGGCGCACGTCAAAGTCGAAGATGGCGCGCGGGATGTAGATCGTCGAACACGCGTTCGGGATGTCGACCACGCCCGACAGCCGGCCTTCGACTGGTGCCGTGCCCAGGATCATGTAGGCCTGAATGTCGGTGTAGCCGAACTTCATCAGGTAGTCGATCGCGTGGTTGCAGGCGTTCGCGTAGGCCAGCCAAGAATCCAGGTAGTGCTGCTTGCCGCTGCTGTCCACCGAAACGCCCGAGAAGGCGATCCACTCGGAGTACTGCGGGTCGCGGTTACCCGGCATGAAGATCGCGTTCTCCTTCATGCCGTACTTGGCCATGCCGCCCTTGATGAGGTCGACGTGCAGGTCCATGAACCCACCCATCTCGATCGCGCCGCAGAACGTGATCTCGCCGTCGCCCTGTGAGAAATGCAGGTCCCCGAACGACAGCTTGGCGCCCGGCACAAACACCGGATAGAAGATGCGGCTGCCGGCCGTGAGGTTCTTGATGTCCTGGTTGCCGCCGTTCTCTCGCGGGGGCGCGGTGCGCGCCGCCTCGCGCGCGACCCGCTCGAACTCGGCGCCCTTCAGCGAGCCGAGGATCGCGCTGTCGGGCAGCGGCGGCAGGGCCAGCGGCGGCACCCGCAACGGGTCGGTGGCGATGAGCGCGGTCTCGCGCGCCGTCCAGCGCGCCAGCAAATCGGCCGACGGCGCCGTGCCCATCAAGCCCGGGTGGTGGATACCGGTGTACGACACTTCGGGGATGTGGCGCGAGGTCGCGATGTCGCCGCGGAAATCCCAGATCACCTTGTAGGCGTCCGGGAAGCGGTCGGTCAGGAAGCCGCCGCCGTTGGACTTCGCGAACACGCCGGTGTAGCCCCAACCCTGGCCCGAAAGCGGCCCCGAGTCCTCCTGGTCGCAGGCGTCGATCTCCAGGATGTCGACGATCAGCAGGTCGCCGGGCTCGGCGCCCTCGACGTGGAAGGGCCCCGACAGCACGTGCACGCCCGGCAGCGGCGCATGGCGGATGTCGTCGGCCGAGTCGTCGTTCTTGATCGCGCCGTCGAACCACTCGCGGCAGTCGGCGCGGAACACGTCGCCGGGCTTGACGGTCACCGCGGCGGGAATGTCCGGGTGCCAGCGGTTGTGGCCGACCAGCTTCTGGTCCTTGAACTTCTTGGTGTTGTCCAGGGGGAAAAGATTCTTGGGCATGTCGTGACCTTTCGTCCGTCAGTTGCTGACCATTCCGGAGTCCCGGAACCTGTGTGCGATCGCTCTTGGAAACCCACCAATTCCGCGCCCCGCCTCTGCGGCGCGCGAGCCGTGTGGGTCACGGCCGTGGAAGGCTGCGCAGCGCCGGTGTCATCTGCGCCGTGGTGATGCGGCGGCCGGGGCCGGCAGAGGGCAGGGAACTCACCACCTCGGGCTCGTAGCGGCTCTTTTCAGCGTGCGCGATCGCCGCCGACCAGGCGCTGCGGTTCGACGTCAGCACCATCGGCGCCGAGATGACGCGCCGCGAGGTCGCCCCGCAGGCAACGCAGGCGACCGACTCGGGCGCGGTGCCCATCGGTCGATGGATATCGAAAGTTCCGTCCGTGTCGCATCGGTACTCGTAGAGGGCCATGCCATGTCTCCGTCCTGGGTTTCGAAGCGCCCCGCCGGCTCGGGTGGCCGGCTGTGGTGGCGGTTCGCCCGAAGTCTTCGGACGATGGGGTCGATAGTGACGGCATGGCACGAACGGCGAATCGCACACCGCGGTGAATCGCAATCACTCATGCGGGTGAGCCGGTCCTCACCCATCGATGTGAGGACGACCGCTGCGGCGAGTACTCCAGCACAGCCTGCGCGGCACTTGCGGTGTTACTCAATTTGCCGATTCAAGCCAGCGAGTCCTTCCGGCTGGTCAGGGACCTTTGCCGACAATGCCCGCGCGTGCATCGTTCTCATCGTGCAGACCGATTCGGGGGCGCTTTCGAATGGCTCCAGGGGGGACCAAAAATGGGGCTAGAAGACATGCCCGATGGATGCGAACGGCAGCTTCCCGGCAATGTATTGAATGTCTGGTGATGGCCGACTCCAGCTGCACGTCCCAAAGCACAATACGGCAGTTCGCCCCGATCAGCCGGCCTTGAACAACCTGGCATGCGCCGTGCGAAGCTCGCGCTTCAGCAGCTTGCCGCTGGGGTTCTTGGGCAGCGCGCTGGCGAACACCACGCCCTTGGGCGCCTTGAAGCTGGCCAGCACGCTGTTGCAGTGGGCCAGCACCTGGCTCTCCGTCAGTTCATGCCCGGACTTGGGCACCACAATGGCCACCACCGCTTCCACCCAGCGCGGGTGCGGCACACCCACCACCGCCACCTCGGCCACGCCGGCCAGCTTGTAGATGGCCTCTTCCACCTCGCGGCTGGCCACGTTCTCGCCGCCGGTCTTGATCATGTCCTTCTTGCGGTCCACCACCGTGATGTAGCCCTCGCCGTCGATGGTGGCCAGGTCGCCGCTGTGGAACCAGCCGCCCTGGAAGGCCGCGGCCGTGCGTTCGTCGTCGTGGAAGTAGCCCAGCATCAGGTGCGGGCTGCGGTGCACGATCTCGCCCACCTCGCCGGGGGCCACGTCGTTCATGGCATCGTCCACCACCCGGGTTTCCACGTTCAGCACCGCGCGTCCGCAGCTGCCGGGTTTGCGCAGCTGGTCGTCCGGGCCCAGCATGGTGGCCAGCGGCGCAATCTCGGTCTGGCCGTACAGGTTCCACAGCCGCACCTCGGGCAGGCGGCGCGACAGTTCCTTCATCACCTCCACCGGCATGATGGACGCACCGTAGTAGCCCTTGCGCAGGCTGGACAGGTCGGTGGTGTCGAACAAGGGCGAACGCAGCAGCGCGATCCACACCGTGGGCGGCGCAAAGAAGGAGCTGATGTGGTGCTGGGCGATCAGCGGCAGCAGCTTGTCGGGCACCGGCTTGCCGGTGATGACGTTGGTGGCGCCCACGTAGATGGCGGGGCCGAAGAACACGTCCAGCTGGGCGCAGTGGTACAGCGGCAGCGCGTGCAGCATGAGGTCGTCGCCCGAGATGCCGGCGTCCACCACGCAGCTGACGTACTGCCACATCACCGCGTCGTGGGTGAGCATGGCGCCCTTGGGACTGCTCTCGGTGCCGCTGGTGTAGACGATCTGGGCCAGGTCGCTGCCGGCCAGGTCCACCGCGGGCAGCGCGGCGGTGCATTCGGCCAGGGTGTGGAAGTCCAGCATGCCGGCCTCGGGCTCGCTGGGGTCTTCGCCCGGCAGCCACAGCAATTCGGTCACCGCGGTGTCCAGCGCCGCGGCGGCACGCGCCAGCCCGGCCAGCCCGCTGTCGGTGGCCAGCAGGGTGGCACCGGCGTGGCGCAGGATGTAGGCGGCCTCTTCGGGCTTCAACATGAAGTTGATCGGCACCAGCACCGCGCCCAGCCGGGCCAGCGCAAAGCGCATGGCCGCAAAGGCGTGCGAGTTGCGCACGATGAGCGCCACGCGCGAGCCCTTGGTCACGCCGCGCTGCGCCAGGCCGGCGGCCAGGCGGTTGCACAGGGCGTCGAACTCGCCATAGGTCCAGCGCACACTGCCGCAGGCAATGGCCAGCTTGGCCGGGTGGCGGGCGGCGCTGCGGTGCAGCAGGTCGCCCAGGGTCTGGCGGCGGGTCATGGCGTGCATCGTTGGGTCTCCAGGGGCGGCAGCCATACCGCCAAGCGGCCCCGATTCTGCGGTGGCCCTGCGCGCCCTGCGCCCCGGGCAAGCCCGGGGTGAGCCGGATCAGGCGGCAGGACCGACCGTGAGGGCGATCTCGCCCACGCCTTCGATCTGTCCGCTGATGCGGTCGCCGGGCAGCACGGGGCCCACGCCCTCGGGGGTGCCGGTGTAGACCAGGTCGCCGGGCTGCAGGTGGTAGAACAGGGACAGGTCGGCGATGAGTTCGCGGACGTTCCAGATCAGCTTGTCCAGGTTGCTGTGCTGCTTGTCCTGGCCGTTCACCTGCAGCGCCAGCGCGCCGCGCTCCAGCACCACGCCGGGCAGGGGCAGCACTTCGCTGCACACGGACGACCACTCCACGTCCTTGCCCAGGTCCCAGGGCCGGCCTTTGTCGCGCGCGGCCAGTTGCAGGTCGCGCCGGGTCATGTCCAGGCCGCAGGCGTAGCCGTAGATCAGCTCGTGCGCGCGCTCGGCCGGAACTTCAAAGCCGGCCTTGCCGATGGCCAGCACCAGTTCCATCTCGTACTGAAAGTCCTGGGTCTGTGGCGGATAGGCCACCGTGGCGCCGCTTTCCACCAGGGTGGCCACACCCTTGGTGAAATAGAACGGCCGCTCCACGGCCTTGTTCACCGGCCTGCCCATTTCCACGGCATGGGCGTGGTAGTTGCGGCCGACGAAGAACAGGCGGTTCACCGGCAGGCGTTCGGCCATGCCACGCACCGGCAGCGAGGGCGTGGCAGGCGGGGTCCAGAGGTAAGCGGTCATGCGATGTCAGTCCCGGACTTCGTAGACGCCCAGCTTGCGGTGCAGCGGGCTTTCGTCGGCGATGAACACGAAGCTGGGCGCGTCGCGGCGTCGGTTCATCAACGTGATGGGCGTGTAGCCCGGGGCGCAGCAGGTGTCGGCCTCGGCCAGGGTGTGGGTCTGCGTGTCCACCTGCACCAGCGCACCGCCTTCGATAACGTGGAACACGCTGGCCGGCGATCGCGCCGGCAACTTCAAGGTCTGGCCCGGGCGCAACATCAGCGCGTAGAAGCCCAGGATGTTCTGCGCGTCGCCGCCGGTTTCGGGGTTGATGTAGGTGACCTGCACCGCGTCCAGGTCGGGCTGGTCGGCGGCCAGCGTTTGCAGCGCAGCGCGCACGTCCACCCAGGGGTAGCGCAGCAGCGGGTAGGCCTTGGACGAACGCTGGAACACCGGCGTGGGCGCCACGCCGGCGCGCACGAAAGCCCGCTCGCCCTGGCCCGGCTGCACCGCCTGGCGCTGGCCGTTGAGGTGGTAGCTGGCCTCCATGTAGTACACCAGGGGCAGGTCCAGCACGTCCAGCCACACCACCGGCTGGTCACCGTCGTGCCCGTGTTCGTGCCACAGGCCGGTGGGCGTCAGGATCAGGTCGCCGCGGCTCATGGGGCATTTCTGGCCGTCCACCGTGGTGTAGGCGCCCTCGCCTTCCACGATCATGCGCACCGCGTTGGGCGTGTGGCGGTGGGCCGGCGCCCATTCGCCCGGCAGCAGCAACTGCATGCCCAGGTAGATGGCCGGGCTGGCCTTCATGTTGTCCAGGCCATGGCCGGGGTTGGCCAGCACCAGCACGCGGCGCTCGGCCTTGGCCATGGGCGTGAGCTCACCTGCACGCAAGAGCAGCGGGCGCAGGGTCTCGTAGGCCCAGCAGGTGGGCTGGGTGGCCGGGCGAGGTTGGCCCGGCGGCAGCACCGCGCGCAGGCTGGGCCACAGCGGCACCAGGTTCAGCGCCCGCAGGCTTTGCACGTAATCAGGGGGCAGGTCTTCCAGGCGGCCGAGGTCGTGGCTCATGGTGTTCCCTTCATTCCGCGCAAAGGCAGTTGTCAACATTCCAGCCATACAGCCATTCCATGGCGTCGTAGAAGCGTTCCGGCGTTCTGCCTCGCCAGAGGTCGTTGCGCACCAGGCGCTCCACACCCTTGGCGTGGTAGATGCGGCCCATCTCGCGCGAGCTGAGCACGATGCGCGCGGTGCGCGCCACGCGGCTGCGCTGGTAGCGGTCCAAGGCGCGTTCCCAATCGTTGCCATGCACGCGCAGCGCTTCGCCCAAGGTGACCGCGTCCTCCATCGCCATGCAGGCGCCCTGGGCCATGTACTGGGTGGTGGGGTGGGCGGCGTCGCCCAGCAGCGTGGCGCGGCCATAGGTCCACTGGCCGATGGGTTCACGGTCGGCGGTGGCCCAGCGGCGCCAGGTCTTGGGCAGGTCGATCAGCTGGCGGGCCTTGGGGCAGATGCCCTGGAAATAGCTCTGCACCTCTTCCTTGCTGCCGTCGGTGACGCCCCACTGTTCGGTCTGGCGGCTGTGGAAGGTGACCACCACGTTGTACTGCTCGCCGCCGCGCAACGGGTAGTGCACCAGGTGGCAGTTCGGGCCCACCCAGATGCTGGCGGCGTTCCACTGCAGGTCCGCCGGGAAGTCCTTCTTGTCCACCACGGCGCGGTAGACCACATGGCCGGTCACGCGAGCGGGGTCGTTCACGTACTGCTGGCGCACCGCGCTCTTCACGCCGTCGGCACCGATCAAGGCCACGCCGCGGTGCTGGCGCCCGTTCTGGTCCGTGACGCTGACGCTGCCTTCGTCCTGGGCCACCGTTTCCACCCGGGTGGAGGTGAGGAATTCAACCCGCCCGGTCTCCTGCGCGCCTTCCAGCAGCGAGGTGTGCACGTCCACGCGGTGGATCACCGCATAGGGGTTGCCGAAGCGCTGGCGGAAGGCCTCGCCGGTGGGGATCCGGCCCACCTGGTACTCGTCCAGCGCGTCGTGCATGACCATGTAGTCGGTGTACACCGCCCGGCCGCGCGCCTTTTCGCCCACGCCGAGGGCGTCAAAGGCGTGGAAGGCGTTGGGGCCCAGCTGGATGCCGGCGCCGATTTCACCGATCTCGGCCGACTGCTCCAGCACCCTGACCGAAAAGCCACGGCGCACCAGGGCCAGTGCGGCGGCCAGGCCGCCGATGCCGCCACCGGCCACCAGCACGGGAAGTTCGGAACGCACGTCACCCATTGGCCCATCTCCTTGCCGGTCGCACACAAATCATCAGTACACACACGATCAGTATGATGATCGAATACCCGGCATCAAACCGGGTAAACCCTGAATCAACGGCTGCTCAGGCGTCGCTGGGCGCGCGGCTGGCGTCGTTGTTGCCTTCGACCACGGTCTTCAGCATGGCCAGGAAACGCGGCCGGTCGGCTTCAGGCAGCGGCGCCACGATGCGCGACTGCGCCCGCAGCATGGCGGGGATCACCTGGTTGAGCAGGGCCTCGCCTTCGGAGGTGACCTGCAGCAGGCGAACGCGCCGGTCGTCGGGCGAGGCCCGGCGTTCGATCAGGCCGCGGCGCTCCAGGCGGTCGATCACGCCGCCCAGCGTGGACGTGTCCAGGCCGATGGACGCGGCCAGGCTGCGCTGGTCCAAGCCGGGTTGGCGCCAGGCGCTGTACAGCGCGCCGTACTGCACCGGGGTGATGCCCAGCGCTTGCGTCTCTTCCAGGAAGATGGCCACCGCAATCTGCTGCAGGCGACGGATGTAGTAACCCGGTTGTTCCTCCAGGCGCGCGGCCTGGACCTTGCTCTTGCGCATGCGTGGGCTCCCTCAGCGTCACCGGTGCGCAGGGCCGGCGCGAGATGCTGGCCATGCTCATCGTCAGTGTACGGCCGACGCAGGCCAAAAAAAGGCGGCCCCGAAGGGCCGCCGTTCATCGAGCCATCAGCCGCTCAGGGCCGGGGGCCGTTGTGGCAGTCGTAGCAGCCCACCGCCTGGCCGGCCTTGAAGCTGCGGGTGCCGTTTTCAGTGCTGAAGCTCTTGGCCACCTTCACCTTGGACATTGCGCCACCGCGGTAGTCGCTGCCGTGGCAGTAGGCGCACTGCGCGGTGTTGTTCTCGGCCACGTCGCCATGCCGGCTGACCCAGGCTGCGCCGATGGTGTGCATGCCGTGCGGGCCGCCCGCCGTGGTGTTGGGCACGGTGGCGTGACAGGTGCTGCACTCGCGCAGCGTGCCGGCGTAGCCCTGCAGCGCGATGCTTTGCAGGTTGTCGTTCTCGTGCGAGCTGGGGTATTCGGCATGGGTGGCGCCATGGCAGGCCTCGCACTGCAAGCCACCGTGGCCCTTGCTGAAGCGGAACAGGCTGAAGCCGGCCGCCGGCACATTGGGATTGGTGGCGTAGCGCGTGTCGGTGGGCTTCACCAGGTTGCCCGCCGCGTCCAGCGCGTTGCTCATGCGCTTGCCGTCGTAGTGGCAGGACGCACAGGCCGGCTCGTCCAGCCAGCCGGCGCGCGCCGGGTTGCCCACCTTGCTCATGTTGCCGTGGCAGGACTGGCAGCCCATGGTGGCGTTGCCGGCCGCGTCGGTGGCGTTGCCCATGGCGCCGCGCAGGCACTTGGTGACCGAGCCGGGGTGGCACATGTAGCAGGCGTTGCGGTTGCCGCTGGCGTCCAGGGTCTGGCCGTTGCTGGGGTCCACCGCCTGGCCGTGCTTGGCGTGCAGCGCCGAGGTCAGTGCCGAGATGCCGGCCACACCGGTGCCGGGCAGCGCGTTGGACGCGTGGCAGCTGGCGCACAGCGTGGGCGTGCCCGCCTGGGCCGAGGCCAGCAGGCCGGCGCCCAGGCCCTTGGCGGCCAGTGCGGCGCTGTACTTGGCGTTGCCGGCGTTCTTCTCGTCGTGCAGGCGCAGGATGTTCTTCTTCCAATCCGTCTCCGGGTTGCTGTCGTTCACCCAACCGGCCGTCGGCTTGGCGGCCAGGCGCGCGGCGTTGGTTTCGGTGGCCGGGCGCGAGGCGTGGCAGGCCGCACAGGTCATCTCGTCACTGACCGGCAGCACCGTGGTGGTGCTGGCCAGCACCTTGCCCGTGGCGTCCTTGGCCGAGACCTTGACCGTGGGGTAGTAGTTCTTGGCCCCGGCGTCGTCATAGGGCGTGATCGGGATGCCACTGGCTTCGAACCAGCCGTTGGTGGCGTCCAGCGACAGCGGCTTGGGCGTGAGCGAGGGCGTGGCATTGCCGGTCAGGCCGACGTTGGCCGCCGGCGCAGCGCCGTACAGCGACTTCACCCAGGTCCAGAAGTTGGTCTTGCCATCGCTGCTGGTGTTGATCGACCCGCTGGGGTCGGCCACCGCCTCGTAGGTGAGCGTCACGCCGCTGGTCACCACCTTGCCGGTGCTGGCGTTCACCAGTTGGGCATGCAGATTGTTGAAGGGCGGCAGGATGGAAAACACCGAGTAGTCCTTGCCGTCCACGCAGTGCATGCCCAGGTCGTTCCAGGCAATCAGCGAGTGGCGACCGGAGGCCGTGGTGCCGCCCCCACCGCTGCTTCCCGTCACCGTGACGGGCACGTTCACCGACTTGCTGCGGTCCTTGACCGTCACCAGCGCGCTGCCGGCTGCCAGCGCACGCACCGCCACCACATTGCCATTGACCGAAACGGTCGCCACGCCAGTGTTGCTGGAACTGGCGGACAGGGTGCCCGAGACACTGCTGGCCGTCAGGCTGCCGGTGCTGCCCACCGCCAGCGCCAAGGAACTGGGCTGCACGCGCAGGCCTTCTGACGACGAGCGAACCGTCACCGAAAAACTGCTGTCCTTGTCGCCCGAGCGCAGGCGCACCGAGGTGCTGCCCTCAGCCTTGCCCTGAACGGTGAGCGTGGCCGCGCCATCGGCCACGCTGGACACAGTGACGTCGGCAATGCCGGTGTCGTCGCTGCGAGCCGAGATCTCGCCCTGCACGCCGGCAATCTGCACCAGGGTGTCGGTGTTCGAGTCCAGCGCCACGCTGCTGGGCGTGACCAAGCCGCTGGCGGGGTCGCCGCCACCGCCCCCACCGCAGCCCGCCAGCAGCCAGCCGGACACGCACGCCAGTGCGAGCGCGCGCCAAGGCCAGACGCGTCGTCGCACATTCACTGGTTCATGCATGGCAAATCCCCTCCGTCGGGCCGATGGGTTTCAGATCGGTCCACATTTGCCGGCCGCTCGCAAGAAATGGACAAATCGACCATATAGCCGAATAGGCATCACCGGCGAGTGGTTTTAAGGCGATGGCAGCAAGGGGGGGTCAATTTCGAAACAAGAACGCGCAAGGACTAGATCCAGATCAAACCGGGGAAACCCCTGGGTCGTCGGGGACGTTGTCGGGACCTTGTATCTGCCTTTTGCCGGCTTGCTCTGTGTCAATGGATGGTGGAGGGGCCACCAACCGCAAGCAGGAGTTTCACAATGCGGCACGATTTGCTTTCACGTCTGGCGGCCACAGGCGCTTTCGCCTTGTTGATCCTGTGTCCGCTGAGCCTGCCGGGCATCGCGGGCGCCGGTTCGGTCGTCAAAGCACCCGCCCAGCAATGCAGCAACCTGCGCAGCGTGGTCAATGGCCAGGTGATTGAAATGCCGATGTGCCGGCGCGCCGACTGAACTGCGCGGTCGCGATGCGTGTGATGCGTCCGCTGTTCGAAACACCGCATCCCGGCCACCGGTCGGAATGGCGCGCCCGCCCCTTCTCGGAGCCCGCCATGACCCTGCCGATGTCCCGCGTCCTTTGCGCCTTGGTGGCGTGCCTGGTCTTGTGGAGCCTGGCCATCCTGGTCTGAGGATGGACCACGCTCAGAAATACCTGGCGCCGCTGCGGAGCAAGCGCGCCACGCCGCTCGTTGGCAGGCCGGGCAGGCCTAGGTTGGCGGGAACCGGCGGAGCAGCTCACCGGCCAGCGGTGTGTTGGGCCGCAGGCCCTTCGCATCGGCCACCTGGCGCCCGTTGACCCAGACGCCGTGCACGCCCACCGCGTCGGTGTGCAGGCGCGGGGCGCCCAGCGGCAGGTCGTGCACACGCTGCTTGGGGCCTCGGCCCACGGTGGCGGGGTCGAACAGCAGCAGGTCGGCGGCCGCGCCCACTGCCAGTTCACCCCGCCCGGCCAGGCCCAGCAGTTCGGCCGGCTGGCGGGTGAGGCGGCGCACCGCTTCGGGCAGGCTCATCAGGCCGCGCTCGCGCGACCAGTGGCCCATCAGGTGCAGGCCGAAGCCGGCGTCGTTGAAGAAGGTGAGGTGCGCACCGGCGTCGCTGAGCGTGATCAGGCTGTGCGGGTGGGTCAGCAGGCGGCCCACCGGCTCTTCGTCGCTGTTCAGCAACTGGGCCGTGAACACAGTCTGCAGGTCCTCGGCCAAAGCCAGGTCCAGCATCACGTCCAACGGGTGCTGGCCCTGTTCGGCCGCCAGTTCGTCCAGGCGGCGCTGTTCCAGCGCGGCGTTCTCGGGCCGCGCCACCTGCACCACCTGCACCTTCTGCCATTCGCCGTTGAACAGGCGGAAGCGGCTGGGCTGGGCCAGTTCGGCCCGCACACGGTCGCGGAACGATGCATCGGCCAGCGTGGCTTTCAACTGCGCCTTGTCCATGGCCAGCAGCGGCTGCCAGCAGGCCAGGCCTTCCACCGGGTAGGGCGACGCCAAGGTGAATTCCATCGTCAGAGGACACGGCGACACCTGGCCCACCAGGCGGCGGCCGCGGGTGTTGGCCAGGCGGATGTTTTCCAGGTCGTCGAACACCGCCTGCGGGTTGGTGCTGTTGTGCAGCAGTGCGGCGATCATCACCGGCCCGCCGCTGAGCGCGGCCAGGCTCTCCAGCCAGGGCACCGGGGTTTCGGCGCCCTTGGTCAGCATGAACACGCCCTTCCCTGCGTCGCCCATCGCACCCACCAAGGCTTCGAACTCCTGCCGCTCGGCCAGGCGTGATGGCATGGGCAGGCCATGGGCGCCGTTGTGCGCCGGGCTGGTGCTGCTGGCCAGGCCCAGGGCACCGGCCGCCATGGCCTCGCGCACCAGGGCCTGCATGCGGGCGATTTCGTCGCCCGTGGCGGCGCGCTGCGAGGCCGCTTCGCCCATCACATAGGTGCGCAGGGAAGAATGGCCGACAAAGGCCGCCAGGTTCAATGCACTGCCGCGGCGCTGCAACTGCGCCAGGTACTCGGGAAAGGTCTCGAAACCCCATTCAACGCCGGCGCGCAGCACGTCCAGCGACATGCCTTCCACCTGGGTGAGGTTGCGCATCACCAGGTCGCGGTCGGCCGGCCGGCACGGCGCGATGGTGAAGCCGCAGTTGCCGATGACGGCGGTGGTGACGCCCAGCGCGGGCGACGGCCGGGTGCAGGGGTCCCAGGTGAGTTGGGCGTCGTAGTGGGTGTGGCTGTCGATGATGCCGGGCATCAGCGCCAGGCCGTCGGCGTCCACGGTGGTGCGGGCGTCGGCGGGCAGTTGCGGCGCCAGCGCGGCGATGCGACCGCCGCGCACGCCCAGGTCGCCGCGCCAGGGCGCGCCGCCATGGCCGTCCAGCACCAGGGCCTGGCGGATGAGCAGGTCGAACATGGTGTCGCCTTCAGGTCGCGTTGGGGGCGAAGGTTTCTTCCATCTCGCGGCGCAGCCGCCAGGCCGGCGTGCTGGTGTCCATGGCCACGTCGGCCCAGGTGAGGCTCTGGCCCTTGGCCACGGCACGCACCACCTTCACCTGGTGCGCCAGGCCCAGGGGCAGGCCACCGGACCCGCCCAGTTTCACCGAGGTGGCCGCCGGCAGCAGCTTGCCCCAGACGGTGTAGCCGCCCTCGCCGTCCAGCATGTCGCCGGGCTTCAGGTCGCGCTTGGCGGTGGCCACCACGTCGGCGTTCCAGCCGGTGGCCACACCGGTGGGTTCACTCCGCAGCGCCACGCTGGCCACCGACACGCCCACCTCCAGGCCGATGAGGTGCCAGCGCTTGTACAGCGTGAAGTAGCGCCCGCTGGGGTCGGTGTGGGCCTTGTATTCCTCGAAGCAGTTTTTGATGTAGTCGGTCTCGGCCTCCACCGTCACCCACACGCCCATGCGGATGTCATAGGGAATCTGGCGGCCGTCGGTTTCCAGGCTGGAGATCACCTCCACCATACCCTTGCGTTCCAGCACGCCGCCTTCGCTGATGGGGCGGGTGACGAAGGGAATGTCCTCCACGCTGGCCGGCGGGTACAGCAGGCCGTTGCTGGGCACGGCCAGGCCGGTCGCGTTGCTGACCGCGGTGCTTTCGATGCTGGGCTTGGACCCGTCCAGGAAGCTGTTGAACATCTTCGGGTTCAGCCCGCCGCGCGCCGCCTGTTCGGGCGTCAGGCCGTAGTGGCCCCACACGGTTTCCGGTGTGCTTTCGCTGAAGTGCGGCAGCCACTTGTGGCCGCGGCCCGCGGCCACCACCGGAAAGCCGCAGGTGCGGGCCCAGTCCACCAGGTCGCAGATCAGCGCCGGCTGGTCGCCGAAGGCCAGCGAATACACCACGCCGGCCTGGGCCGCGCGGCGGGCCAGCAGCGGCCCGCAGAAGGCGTCGGCCTCCACGGTGACGTTGACCACGTGTTTGCCATTGGCAAAGGCTTCCAGGCAGTGTTCCACCGCGGCGATGGGGTGGCCGGTGCACTCCACCACCACGTCGATGGCCGGGTGCTTCACCAGGGCCAGCCAGTCGTCGCCGATGTGGGTGCTGCCGTTTTTCAGCGCCTCATCCAGCGACGCGGCCTGGGCGCGATGCGCGTCCCAGCCCACGCGGGCCAGGTTGGCGCGCGCGCTGTCGGGCGACAGGTCGGCAATGCCCACCAGGTGCACGCCGGGTGTGCGCGGCACCTGGGCCAGGTACATGGAGCCGAATTTGCCGGCGCCGATCAGGGCCACGCGCACCGGTTTGTTGTCGGCGGCACGTTGTTTCAACTTGGCATGCAGGTTCATGGGGGGCTTCTTCGTTTCAGGCGGGGATCAGGTCCAGCGAGGTTTCCAGCGCGCTGCGCGGCAGGCCGTTCTTCCACGGCAGGTCCACCGGGTAGCTCTTCAAGAGGCAGTCGTCCGGCAGGCAGCTGATGGGTGTGAAGTCGCGGTGGGCGATGTATTCGGGCCGCTTGAAGCGGCGGATGTGGTTGGACACCGCACACAGGCTGAGGTAGACGCTGACGCGGTTGAAGGGCGACAGGTTGCTGCCTGAGGCATGCACCAGGCAGGAGTGGAAAAGGATCATCGACCCCGCCGGGCCCTGCGGCGACACCAGCCCGCCGTTCTTGCCGCCGGCGCGTTCCACCAACTGCGCGATCAGCGGGTTGTCCACGGTCCACAGCGGGTAGCTGGTGGTGCTGAGGTCGTGCTTGGCGTCCAGCACGCCCTTCTTGTGGCTGCCGGGAATGAACATCAGCGGGCCATTGAATGGGTTCACATCGTCCAGGAAGATGGCCACGTTCATGGCCCGCTCGGTGGGCATCATGTCGTCGTTCTTCCAGGTGCCGTAGTCCTGGTGCCACTGCCAGACCTCACCTTCGAAGGCCATCTTGCCGTTGATCTTGAACTGGTGCATGTACAGCTTCTCGCCGAACAGGTCTTCCACCGGTTCCACCATGCGCGGGTGGCGCGCCAGCCGGGCGAAAGGCTCGCTCACCAGGTGGGCGGCGAAATTGGTGCGAACGGCGTCGGAGCCCTTTTCGCGCACGTTGTAGACCTCGCGCCGCGCATACAACTCGGGCACGGCGTCGGCGAGGCTGCGGGTTTCTTCCGGCGTGAACAGGCCGGGGAAGAACAGGTAGCCCTCGCGGTCGAATTGCGCCAATTGGTCGGGGGTGAGTCTCATGCAGGGTCTTTCAGGGGGTTGAGCGGGCGATGCCGCGGGGGATGCATTCGCCGGCGGGCCAGCAGGTGCGCTGACATCTGTTTTTGTACTCTGAATACAGTCCTGAGGCGCTCGGTGTCAACCCGCGGCCGACCTCGGGGAGCGGGGCCTGCCCAAGGGCGGCTTGCCCCGCAGGGCAGAATGCAAGGCCATTCGATGACGAACCCCGCCCTTCGGAGCCGCCATGAACACCAAGACCTTTGCGAGCCAAGCCGACCTGGAAGAAAAGAAGGTCACCTTCGAGCAGCTGTCCGAACACGCCTGGGCCTACACCGCCGAGGGCGACCCCAACACCGGCATCGTCATCGGCGACAACGCGGTGCTGGTGGCCGACACCCAGGCCACGCCGGCCATGGCGGCCGATGTCATCCGCCGCATCCGCACGGTGACCGACAAGCCCATCCAGTACGTGGTGCTGACCCACTACCACGCGGTGCGGGTGCTGGGCGCTTCGGCCTACCAGCCGCAACAGATCCTGGCCAGCCAGGACACCTACGACCTGATCGTGGAACGCGGTGAGCAGGACAAGGCCAGCGAGATCGGCCGCTTCCCACGCCTGTTCCGCAATGTCGAAACCGTGCCCGCGGGTCTGACCTGGCCCACCCTCACCTTCAGCGGCAAATTGACCCTGTGGCTGGGCAAACTGGAAGTGCAACTGCTGCAACTGGGTCGCGGCCACACCAAGGGCGACACGGTGGTGTGGCTGCCGGGCGAGAAGACCTTGCTGTCCGGCGACCTGGTGGAGTTCGATGCCACGCCCTATGCCGGCGATGCCTATTTCCAGGACTGGCCGCAGACCCTGCAGAACGTGGCCGCGCTGCAGCCCCAGGCCCTGGTGCCCGGCCGCGGTCCGGCGCTGAAAGGACCGGCGCAGGTCCAGGCCGGGCTGGACGCCACGCGCCATTTCATCAGCGACGTGTGGACGAACGTGAAGGCGGGCGTGGCGGCCGGCCAGGACCTGAACGCCGTCTACAAGGCCACCTACGCGGCACTCAAGCCCAAGTACGGCCACTGGGTCATCTTCGACCACTGCATGCCGTTCGACGTGACCCGCTGCTACGACGAAGCCACCCAGCACCGCGACCCGAGCATCTGGACCGCCGAGCGCGACCGCCAGATGTGGGAGACGCTGGAGGGCTGACAAGCCCATGCACGGGCAGCGTCGCCCATCGCACAGACAGCGCGCCACCGAGGGGCTACACCGAGTGACCGAACCACTTTCAGGTTCGTTCTGCTCAGGAGTCCCCCATGACCACACGTTCCCTCACCCTGCCCGCCCTGGCCCTGCTGGCCCTCGCGCTGGGCGCTTGCAGTGACATGTCCCGCCGCGACCAGAACACCGCCACCGGCGCGGTGCTGGGCGGTGCGGCCGGCGCCATTCTGGGTGGCGGTGCCGCCGGCACCGTGGGAGGCGCCGTGGTCGGCGGGGTCATCGGCAACCAGGTGGACCCGAAAAAGAAGTGATCAGGGCCGCGGCCAGGGCGTGCCCTGGGCCGGGGGCACGCGGCTGATGCCCTTCAGCACGAACTTCTGCAACCGCTTGCCTTCGTAGGTTTCGGTGGTGTAGACGTTGCCCTTGCTGTCGGTGGCGATGGAGTGCACGCCGTAGAACTGGCCCGGTTGGCGGCCCCCATCGCCGAAATTGGTCACTTCCTGCAGCGTGTCCCGAAGCACCACCCGCACCACTTCGTTGGTGCCGTCGGCCAGGTAGATGTACTTCTGCGCCGCGTCGCGTGAAAACGCGATGTCCCAGGCCGCACCCGAGCCCAGCGTGTTCTTCGCGAAGGAAGCTTCCTTCACGAACGTGCCGTCGGGCTTGAACACCTGGATGCGGTTGGCCTGGCGGTCGCACACATAGACCAGGCCGTCGCCGCTGCGTTCAACGCAATGCACCGGGTTGCGGAACTGCTGCGGCAGCGGCGCCGCCGGGTCGTACTTGCCCAGGTCGGCGTCGTCGGGCTTGTTGCCGTAGGCGCCCCAGTAGCGCTTCATCTTCCCGGTGTCGGCGTCCAGCACCGCCACACGCTTGTTGCGGTAGCCATCGGCCACATAGGCTTCGTTGGTCTTGGGGTCGACCCAGATCTTGGCCACGCGGCCGAAGTTGTTCTGGTCGTTGCTGCCGGTCCAGCCACCCAGCTTGCCCACCTGCATCAGGAACTTGCCGTCCTGGGTGAACTTCAACAGGTGCGCGTCTTTCTCGCCATTGCCGCCGATCCACACATTGCCCTTGTGGTCCACATGCACGCCGTGGTTGCTTTCGGGCCATTCGTAACCCGGCCCGGGCCCGCCCCAGGCGCGCACCAGGTTGCCCGCGGGGTCGAACACCAGCACCGGCGGCGCGGCCGTGCAGCATTCGCCCACCTTCAGGTCCAGCGCGCGCTCGTTGGCATGCAGCGTGGCGGCGCCGCGGTGGATGATCCAGACGTTGTCCTGCGCGTCCACCCAGATGCCGATGGTCATGCCCAGCAGCCAGTGGTTGGGCAGTGGCTTGGGCCACACCGGGTCCACTTCGAAGCGCGGCGCCTCCACGCTGCGGTCCTGCGCGCCCACCTCGCGGTGCAGCAGCAACTGCGCACCTGCCAGGCCGGCCAGCAAGGTGGCCAGCGTGGCCCGGACAAGGGTTTGACCTGAGAAGCGCGCCATGAAGGGCTCCGTCAATGCGGTCAAGGATCTTCACCCCAAAACACCGGATCCGCAATGAGATCGTGGCCCGACGCGGTGCGCTGGCTTCCAGGCTGGATCCGGGGCCTGCTGCTGGCACTGTGCTGCACCGTGGTGAGCGGCCTGGCACGGGCGCACGACATCCCCAGTGACGTGAAGTTGCAGGTCTTCGTGAAGCCGCAGGCGCAGCAGATGACCCTGCTGGTGCGCGTGCCCATGGCAGCGCTGCGCGAGGTGGATGTGCCCCTGCGCCCCGGCGGCTTCATCGACCTGCCACGCGCCGAGCCTGCCCTGCGCGAAGCGGTGGGTGTGTGGCTGCTGGACAAGCTGACGCTGTACGAGGAAGGTCAGGTCCTGCCGCGGCCCGGCATCGTGCAGATGCGCATCGCCCTGGCCGCCGATGCGTCTTTCACCGACTACGGCCGCGCCCTGGTCCACCTGGCCGGGCCGCGCCTGCCGGACACCGAACAGCTGTACTGGAACCAGCAGTGGCTGGACGTGCAGTTGCAGGTGCCCATCGCCTCAGCGCAATCGCACTTTGCGATCGAGCCGCGCTTTGCACGGCTGGGCCTGCGCGTGGCCCTGGCGCTGCGCTTCCTGCCCGAAGCCGGCCCCGAGCGGGCCTACGAACTGCACGGTGACCCGGGGCGGGTGGACCTGGACCCACGCTGGCACCAGGCGGCCTGGCGCTTCGTGCAGTCGGGCGTGTGGCACATCCTGCAAGGCAGCGACCACCTGCTGTTCCTGGCCTGCCTGGTGATTGCGCTGCGCCGCCTGCGCGCACTGGTGCTGACGGCCACCGCTTTCACGGTGGCGCACTCGATCACGCTGCTGGCCACGGCCTTCGGCTTCGGCCCGCAGGGCCTGTGGTTCCCGCCTTTGGTGGAAACCTTGATCGCTGCGTCCATCGTCTGGATGGCCCTGGCGAACATCCTGGGCGGCCAGACCCACCGCCGCTGGGTGATGGCTTTCGCGTTTGGCCTGGTGCATGGCTTCGGCTTCGCGTTCGCGCTGCGCGAGTCCTTGCAGTTCGCCGGCTCCCACCTTGTCAGCGCCCTGCTGGCCTTCAACCTGGGTGTGGAGTTGGGGCAGGTGGCGGCACTGGCGGTGATGCTGCCGCTGGTGGCGGCCCTGTTGCGTGTGGTGCCCGAGCGGGGCGGCGTCATGGTGCTGTCGGCACTGGCGGCGCACACCGCCTGGCACTGGATGCAGGAGCGTGCTGAAGCCTGGTGGCAGCACCCGCTGCCGCGGCTTGACGCGGCCGACCTGTCCCAGGTCCTGGCCTGGGCCATCGCCGCGCTGCTGGTCGGCATGGCGCTGTGGTCGCAGCGTCAACGCATCGCGGGCTTCATGTCGGCGTTGGAAGGCGCCGCGCCTGCAGCGCCAGCACCGCATCCACCACCGCGCGGCTGAGTTCGTCGCGCTGCGGCGGGTCGGCCAGGCGCGCCGCGTCGGCTTCGGACAGGCCGCTGTCCTCGCCGCCCAGCACGGCCAACGGCACCATCAGCGGGCCGAGATCGGCGTCGTCGAAGACCGGGCCCCAGGCCTGGGCATCCAGCGCCACCGCCTGCAGGAAGCCGATGCACCAGTCCTCGGCGTCCACCCATTCATCGCCGTCGGCGCCGTCGGCACCTGGCACCTCGGCAATGCTGAACACGGGCTGCCAGTGTTGCGGCGCCCGTTGCAACTGCAGGTCTATCGCGTGCAAATGGCGCAGCACCCACTGCGCCGCCTTCTTGCGCTGCCGGCCGCTGACGAAGGGCGCGGCGCCTTCGCCATCACCGCCCCAAACCGCCGGCAGCCAGTCGGCACTGCGGGGTGGTTGCGCCCGGCCCGGCTGAAGCAGCAGCGCGGTCAGGTAGCCATCCATCGCTTCCACGTTCATCGGGTTGTCGCTGGGCAGCGCGGCGAGCACCGCGTCCAACTCGGCGAGTTCTTCGTCGCTGAGCGGTGGCGTGTCGTACTGGGGGTCGTAGTCCGGGTATTCCATGGAGGGCTCGACGCGAGGCGTCAACGTGGGTTGCTCGGTAGCCGCAGGCGACCTGGACGATTGACTTTACACCTGGCCCTGCGCCAGCCGGCGCCGGACTGCCGCCAACTGCCAACTGCCAACTGGATTGGCAGCCCGATCCGGGCCCTGGGATGCTTCGGCGACGTGCCACGGATGACCCAGCGGCCTGCCCGATACGACCGCGAGCCCCGGTTGGATAGCGCCACGCTGGTGGTAGGGCGATGGCTCCTGGCCCGGCTGCCAGTGCAGCGCCTCAGCCACCCCTTGGGGATCCAGGCCCAGCCGCAACGAGGCGCAGCACCCCGCCCCGTCAGGCGCTTCGCCCACCCTGGATCGCGGCGATTGCGGCCAGCGGTCGCTGGTGGTTCACGAGCGTGGCCTGGGCTGGCTGACCCACTACGTCATCGGCATCGCCCATGCGGCGCTCCTGGTGGCTGCCCAGGGCACTGCCTGGCCGGCGCAGCCGACGCTGCTGCCCGCCCTGGCCATGGGCGCGTTGACCGTGGCGGCGCCCTGGTTCGTGATGCAACCGGCCATGGGCTTGGGCGTTTTGGCGTCGAAGACGCCAGCGCCGCTGAAGAACTGCCTGCGCAACCTGAGCAATCACGCGGTGTTTGGCGCAGGCCTGTACCTGGCCGCCGCGGCTCTAGTGGGGGCCCCTCCTTGAGCGAGCCACCCGTCGGCGCGTTGCGAACCCCATCCTGCCCGGGCAGCACAGCGGCGTGCCCTGTGCCGATTCCGCGAACCGGCCTGGCCCTTGATCGGGGCAGATGTCCCTGCTGGTCTGAGGCATCTCGACCCACGGGGCCCTCGGGTTCAGCTAATAGCTTTGCCGGCATGTGGACCAGCGCCTGGCTGACCGCCTGGCTGGTGGCCCTCCCCGGGGTGCTGGTCGTCGCGCGGCTTGCGCGCCGAACGGAGGCTCTGCTCGTGAACAAGCGGCCCTGAGCCCGCATGTCGCGACGCCCACCGGCATTTCGTCGCAGCGCATTGGACCCGTTCGTGCCGCGGCCCCAGAGTCTGCCCATGCCGTCACCCCGTCGGCTTCTGAAAGCACACCATGAACCTGTTCCGCACCCTGGTGCAACCTGCAGCGCTCGTCGCTGTCGTGCTGCTGTCCCTCGCCGGGCCGGCGCGCTCACAGCATTCGGGCTACCGCACGCTCACGGTCCCCGGCGACGCGCCCACGACCGTGGCCTTGTTCTACCCCACGGCTGCGGCCGACCGTGCCATCCCCATGGGGCCTTGGCTGCCCGTCGTGGCCCCGGGGGCCCCGGTCTCCGAAGCCAGGCTCAAGGGGCTGATCCTGATTTCCCATGGCACGGGTGGCACGGAGCTCAACCACCACAACCTCGGCGCCCGGCTTGCCCGGGAGGGCTACCTGGTGGCGGCCCTGAGGCATGAGGGCGACAACTGGCAGGACCGTTCGCTCATCACGTCGGGCCGCTATTTCAGCGAGCGGCCGCGCCAGATCAGTCGCGTGCTGGATGCGCTGCTGGCGAGCCCGGAATGGGGATCGCGCATCCCGCTCGAGCGCATTGGCGCGGTGGGGCATTCCGCCGGCGGCTACAGCGTGCTGGCCTTGGCGGGCGCGCAGGCCGATTCGCAGCGCTCGGTGCGGCATTGCGCCAGCGTGCAAGACGACCCGGGCTACTGCGCCCTGGCCAAAGCCTCGGCCGGCGCCGAGACCGCCGGCTTGCCGGCCGCGCCCGCGGCCAGCGCTGTCACACCGGAAGCACGACCGGTTTCGGTGCCCGACCGCCGCATCCGCGCGGTGGTCGCGATGGCGCCCATGGCGGTCGTGTTCACGCCCGACAGCCTGGCGGCCGTCACGGTGCCCGTCCTCGTCATCGTGGCCGAGCAGGACAGGGTGCTCAACGGCAAGTACCACGGCGGGCATGTCGTCGCCAGCCTGCCTCGAGCCCAGGCCAGCACCGTGGCCGGTGCGGGGCACTTCGCCTTCATGGCGCAACCGACCTTCCCGCTGCCATCGGTGGCGGGTGACGCCGCGGCCAATCCGGCAGGCTTCGACCGTCTGGCGTTCTTGCCGGATCTGGAGAACCAGGTGGCCAGCTTCTTCGCCGCGCAGTGGCGCTGAAGGTCTGCGCAAGCGGCTCACACCAGTCATCAAGAAGAACCATGAAAACTCACCTGTCTGCCCTCGCCATCCTCTGCGCCCTGACTTCGCCAGCGCAGGCGGCCTCCAACGATGGCGTGGTCGGCACCCATGCCCGTGTTGAAGTCGGCGGCAGCCACTTCAGCGTGGCCAGCCCGACGACCCGGCTGGCGCCGGACGACCACGGCCAGGCGGCCAAGGTCTTCATCGGCTACCGCTTCGACACCGGCCTGGGCCTCGAGGTGGGCTACGCGGCACTGGGCTCTTTCAGCGAGGGCATCGCGGTCGGCAACACCGGCGGCCAGCAGGTACTCAAGGGGCGCAGCGTGTTGGCAGCGGCGACCGGCCGATGGCCGGTGGGCGAGTCGTTCGCATGGCATGGCCGACTGGGGCTGTCGTCCGGGCGGGTCTTCGGCACCGATCGGCTGCCGCAGGCCAACCCGCTGTCGGGCAGCAGGGTCTCACCGCTGGTCGGCCTCGGTGCGGAATACCGACCCCGGTCGAACATGGCACTGACGCTGAACTACGACAACTACGGCAAGCTGTCGAACCAGGTCAAGGCAAGCGCGCTGTTGTTCGGCCTCCACTTCACGCTCTGACAGCATGAGCACCTCCCGCCGGGCCGATCGGTACGTCCCCTTGGGCCTGATCGCGCTGGCCTTGATCCCCGTTGCGGCAGGGGTGGTCCGGCTGACCCTGCTGGCCGCGGGCGGCCCGCTCACGGTCCAGAACGCACGCTTTTTCGACGCCCCGATGCCAGTGGTGCTGCACATCGTCAGCGTGACGGTCTTCAGCCTGCTGGGCGCCTTCCAGTTCGCGTCCGGCTTTCGCCGCAGGTGGCCAGCCTGGCACCGGGTCGCGGGGCGCATTGTGGTGATGGCCGCCTTCGGCGCAGGCTCGTCCGGCGTCTGGATGGCGAGTTCGTATGCCATCGTTCCGGCAGACAGCAACTTGTTGCACGGCCTGCGGCTGTTCTTCGGCTGGAGCATGGTGTTCGCCACCGCTCGCGGCCTGCTGGCCATTCGCCGCGGCCAGGTCGCGAGCCACCAGGCGTGGATGCGCCGCGCCTATGCGATCGGACTCGGTGCCGGGACCCAAGCCCTGATCCTGGGTCCCGCGATGCTGGTGTTCGGTGAGCCGGACGATGCGAGCCGGGCGCTGATGATGGGCGCTGGGTGGGTGTTGAACCTGGCGGTGGCGGAGTGGTTGATTCGCGCCCGGTCATAGCGCAGGGCCACGCGGGAGATGGAAGTGGAGCTCGCGATCGGCTTGCGCGAGGCGGGCTACGGCGTCTGGCAGGCCTGAGCGAACGCACCGCGCAACAGTGCACCGTGCATTTCTGCACCGGACTGTCGCGAACGGCGGCTCCTGGCCGGGAAAGCCGAAGGCCAGGGTCAGGGGGCGGCAAGGTTCGTTGGGATGACGGCTTCGGGACGCTGAGCTCAGTCGGTGGCCAGCACCGCGCGCCGCCCGCGCGGCGTGGTCACGGTCAGCAGGTGCATGCCCGCGTTGCGGCGTGACCAGCGCGCCAGTTCGGTCCAGCGGCCGGTCAGCAGGTCAAAAATCCAGGCGATACCGACGTTGTCCCGTTCGTCGTCCTGCCGGCCCAGCAGCACCAGCTCACCTTGTTGCACCAGCAGCCTCATCTGATCCGTGTCCGTCACCAGGCCTGGCGGCAGCGGTATGGGCCGCCACGAAGCCCCGTCCAGGCTGGACAAGGCCAGCGCCAGCACCGGGGGCACCCAGCGGCCCTCACGTTCTACGCCCGCTTGGGCCTCGCCGAGCGCGGCCACGCGGCCATCGTCCAGCACGGCCAACTGGTGCATGCCGAAGTCCAGCGCGGCCGACACAGCCCAGCGCCCGGTGGTGGGATGGAACACCTCGTAGCGGCGCGCGGGTGCCTTGTTGCCCAGGCCGACGTAGTGCCCTGGCTCACCGGCCAGGCCGATCATGTGGCTTGAAACCCGACCGCCGGCCACCGCGATGCGGCCGTCGGCCAGTGCACGCACCACGGCGCCACCGGCATGGGGCAGCCACAGCGGGGGCAGGCGTTGGCGCGAGACGCTGTTGCCCTGAACCTGCAGCCGCGCCACCCCGTCGGCCGTCAGTTCGATGAGGTCGCCGTTGGGCGCCAGGTCGTACACCGCGTCCACCGGCGCGTCGAAGAGCTGGCCCGCTTCGGTGGCCAGCGACCACCGCTGCGTGGCCGGGTCATGGAACTCCGCCGGCAAGCCTCGACCCTTGTCGGCGGGCTGAAGCACACCGGTGTAGCCCTGCCCCTGGCCGCCGAGCACCGCCACGCGGCCATCGGCCAGCCACAGGGCCTGAGCAGCGTTGCGGGCGTGCTGCATCGCGGGCAAGGCATGGGGCAGTGGCTGGCCCGGGATGACCAGTTCGGCTGACGCGGTGGACACCCCACCCGGATCGGCATGGACCTTGCCACCGGCGAAGAGGGTTCGGCCATCGGCAGCGACGGCGATGGCCATGTGCATCCGGTGCAGCGGCAGCCCCTGCACGCTGGCCGTTGGTCCCGACGCACGGATTGACGCAGGGACTGATGCCGGCGCCGGCGCTGGAGGGGGCCCGGGCAGGTACAGCGCCAGCCGCTCGATGTGGGGGTCGGGGCTGCGGTCCTGTCCGCGCGGCGACTTGACACCACCGAACACCGCCAGCCAGGGCTGTCCAGCAGCGTCACGGTAGGGCGCCAGATGGGCACCGACGCGGTACTCGCGCAACTCGGCCACCGAGGACCAGACACCACGCGCCAGATCCAGCGCCTGCACCTGCCCCTGGGTGCCGCCGCCCAGCAGCAGCACGCGGCCTTCTTCGCCCGGCAGCCAGACCGCGCTGTGCTGCGCCACGGCGGTCGGCAATCTGGCGAAAGGCGCCCACAGGCCGGAGGCGGGGTCGAAGGTCTCCACCCGGTCGTCCGCGTCTTGCCGGCCCGGAGACCACCCACCGGCCACCAGCACGCGCCCGTCGGGCAGGCGGGTGGCACTGAAGCCCTCGCGGGCGGTGGCCATGGGTGCCGTGGTTTGCCACTGGCCGCTGCGCGGGTCAAACAGGTAGGCCTCGGCCAGGCAACCCTCCATGCAGCCGACGTAGAACGCCGAACCCCCACCAGCCACCAGCGCCCGCCCGTCGGCCAGCGCCACCAGCGCGAAGCCGCGGCGCGGCGGACCGGGCAGGTCGGCCATCCGCGTGACCTGAAGCCGTCCGTCGCGCCACACCACGCGATCCACGGCCGTCGTGCGCCGGCTGTTCTTGTCGATGCCGTCCCGGGTGCTCCGGAAACGCTGCGTGCCACCCACCACCAGCGCGCTGCCATCGGCCAGCAACACCGCTTGGGCATTGAACCGCCCGGACGACAACTCGGCCGAGGCGGTCTGCCCATCGGGCCGGATCAGCTGCACGCGGGTGACACCGACCTGGGCTTCGTCGTCGGCTGTGGTCCAGCCGCCGACCGCCAGCAAACCCCAGGGCGTGTGCAGCACGGTGGCGCCGGCAGCCAAAGGGATGGGCAGCGCTTCTTCCAGCACCTGGCCGCTGGCCGGCCAGTAGCGCAGGCTGCGGTCGTCCATGGCGAACAGCAGGCTGCCGTCCGCGCCCACCTGGGCCGGCCCCGAAACGTGGAGCGCACGGGGGGCCTGGCCATGCAGTGGCACGAAGGTCCGCTTCGCTGCAGGTGGGGATGGGGGTGCGGCCGGCGTTTGCGCGCCGCCTGGCGCCGCCGCCGCCAACAGGGCCAAGGCCAGCAGGCCATCGCGCAGGCAATGCCACACGGCGTGGCGCCAGGCCTCAACGCGGCGCACGGCTTCGCTCCATCTTGAACGTGCCGGCCAGGCCCACCAGCGCGCCATTTTCGGCCCAGGAGGACAGGTACAGGGTCAGCTCGATGGCCTCGGGGTCCAGGGCCAGCGCCAGGTCGGTCTGGCCGTCGCGATCCAGGTCGCCGGCCCACACCAGGTAGGCCTTGGACTTCAGCAGCGCATACGGGTCGCCGGCCTGCGCCAGGTTGGCGTCTGACGTGTCCCCGACCGAACGGCCGAAGCTGCCGAGCAGCTGCGCGCGCGGCCCTGCGCGCAGCTCCAGGCCGAACCCGTCGCCCGCACCGGGGCTGAGCACCGGTACCAGCATCTCGGGGCCCGACGGGCCAGCCCGCAGCAGCACGTCGAAGTCGCCAGGTGTGTCGGGTCGCTGGCGCGGCCCGTTCGGCGCCACCCAGGTGGGCACCGGCCCGGCCGTCAGCCATGCCAGTTGGGGGTCCAGCGGCAGGTGCGCCACAGCCTGCCCAGCGGGCCCGGCCGGTACCGCGCCCCGCGGCTGCCAGGTCAGGCGCTGCCCGGGCGCCGAGCGCGTGGGCGACACAATCGTGCGCACCGGCGTGGCGCGAAGCCGGCTGGGCCGCAGCGCGCAGCGGTCGGCGTCGCAGCTCAGCGTGAGCCAGGCGCTGCCGTTGCTGAGGTGGCTTCCCTCAACCCGCAGCGGCGCCGCCATGGGCCCCGCGGGGTAGAGCGGCATCTCACCCTGGTGGTAGGGGCCCAGCGGCAGGGCCGTGAAGTGCTGGCGCTCGTCGTGGGCCGGCAGAGATGGCGCGTCGTCCGAATCGTCGCTTTCAACCTTGGGCAGGGCCAGGCGGGGTGCGCCGTGCGCGCAGGCTGCGTCCTGGTCGGCCGACAGGCGTTCCAGGTGAATCTTCAGCCGGCGGCGCCCGGCCATGTCCTGCCACTGGCCCGTCAGCGCCGAGGGCAATTCATCGGCCGGGTCACCCAGGTCCAGCGTCCAGCGCCCGGTGACGCGGCCGCCCACGGTTTCGCGCCAGCGGTGGGCTGCACCCTCGCGCACCAGTTGCAAGGCCTGCGGCGCCCGGGTGCCCTGGTAGGCGTAGCGCGCGGCGCCATCGCCCGCCACACACAGCACCACCTCGGCGCGGCCGATCAGGCCGCGCCAGGCGCCGGCCATGCGCCCGGCCTCCAGGGCCAGGCGCGCGCGCTGGTCGGCAGCGCAGAGGCCCCAAGGGTCGTCCGCCGGCGTTGGCGGCCTTGCCGACCGGCAGTCCTGCGCCAGGGCCGACAGCACGGTGCGCCCTTCGGCCGTGCGGGCCAGCAGGGGCAGGTGGCGCTGCAGGCCGGCGATCCGGGCCAGCCCTTCGGGAGCGGTGGCCGCGCTGCGGTAGTGCTGCAGCACCCAGTCAATGGGCAGTGCGTCGCAGGCGCTGCCTTCCTGGTCCAGCTTGTGCTGCGCCCAGGCAAACCAATAGGCCGGCGGCGGCCCGACGAACTGCTGCTGCACCTGGGCACAGCCGCGCGGGCCGGCCAGCCGCGCCGCGTGCGCGACGAACGCGGCGTCAATGCGCTCGGCCACGCCGGGCCGGGTGGACAGGCGGCCCAGCACAAACCACGGTGCGGCGAACGGGTAGTGCTCGGCCTGCAGCAGTTCATATTGGGCGCGGCCGTCCAGCAGCCACTTCGCGCGGTTCACCACCAGCGCATGGTCCAGCAGCGCGCCGATGTCGCGTTCCAGCTCGTCCCGGGCCCAGGCTTCCGGTTGGTCGAACAGGGACGGCAGCTTCAGGGTGAGCACGATCACGCGCAGCAGGGCGTCGCGCCACAGCTGGCGCAGTTGCGCCTGCTCGGCAGCGTTCAGGCCCCCCCAGGAAGGGTTGGGCGTTTCGGGGTTCCAGCGCGCGCGCAGTGCAGTGGGAATGGCCACGGGCAGCCGCGGGTTGTAGCGCGGGTCGGCGGCCACCATGCGGATGAAGGCCGGCAGTTCGGGGTGACGGGGGCTGAGCGACATCAGCGCCTGCAGCAGTGGCAGGCAGCGGTCCGGGCCGCGGCCACTGCAGCCGGCGGCTTTCAGGTGCGACACCAGCATGGCCTCGATCACCGCGGCCGAAGCCAGGCCGCGGTCGGTGTCGCCGGCGCGCCGGCCAGCGCTGGGGTAGGCGCCGGGCTGCGTGCGCACGCAGCGCCCGAAGTCGCTGGGGGCTATGGTCTGGTAGCGGACCTGGTTTTCCATGGCCCACAGCATGGCTTCGTCGTGGTGCACCCGCCACACGGGCAGCGGCAGGCATTCCATGAAGGCCAGCATGCCGCCCGCCACCGGCGCCCAGTTCTCATCGACGACGAAGTGCTTCAAGGACGCCAGGTCGCGCTGGTCGGGTGCCACCGGCCTGTCGATGCCGGCCTGCGGGAACCAGCGAGCCCACTGGGCCAGGATCTGCGACGGCCGCCGCATCGGCATCAGTTCCCAGGCGCCGGCCTGGTCGATCAGGCGCTCCTTGGCCCGGTCCGTCACGCTGCCGAAGGCCGGGGTGTGCAGCACGCGCGCCAGCCGGTGGCGGTACAGGGTGCGCCAGCCGGGCTGCACGCCGCCCGGGGCGGCCGGGTCCAGGCGCACCACGCGCGCGCTGCTGGCTTCGGCAACGATGGCGTCCAACTCGGCCTGCGTCAGCGGTGCCGCCGCGGTGGATTCAAGTGCCACGGGCGAAGTCACCTGCGCGGCAGCAGGCAGTTGAGCCCACCCCACAGCCAACACGGCGGCGACACGGACGGCGGCTGCGCACAAGGTCACAAGGTCGAGTGCGCGCAGGA
Source organism: Burkholderiales bacterium JOSHI_001 (assembly GCA_000244995.1). Lineage (NCBI taxonomy): Bacteria > Pseudomonadati > Pseudomonadota > Betaproteobacteria > Burkholderiales > Burkholderiales bacterium JOSHI_001. Next base: position 3,079,862 of record CM001438.1, read on the forward strand.
CGGTGCGCATGCGGGGCGGCAGCTTGAATGGTCTTGAACGCATCCAGGAACCAAGCATCGGAAATAACTGTTCAATGTGGCGTCCCATCGTCGCAGCGACGGAGGTCTGCGTGGGCAATGCCTTCGATGGTAGCCAGCGATCCGGGGCCGATCGTGCTGACTGGCGCCTGTCGAGAAGAAGGTCGCGGATTCCAACCGCACAGCGGCCCGAAGTGCGCATGTCTTCGCAGGCGTGAAGTCCTGCGCAGTCAGGCGCACTCGGCACGACGGGTGCACGCTCAGCGGCGAATAGCATCCTGTGCACACTTCCATGCCGGGCGGCGCGCCTTCCCGACATCGGCGCCAAAGGCTCTTTCAGACGGTCGAGGGAAACCATGCGTCATTCGCTCTCCATCCATGCACGACGTTTGGCCCTGGGTGCCAGCGTTGTGCTTCTTCCGGTGCTGGCCTCTGCGCAGCAGGTCTATCGCATCGTCGGGCCTGACGGCAAGGTCACCTACAGCGACGCGCCCCCACCGGTGGCGTCCGCAGGAAAGAGCCAGACGCTCGCCGACATCGCTGCACGCGCGCCGTCGGCTGGCGCGCGCCCGGTGCTGCGCAAGGGACAGTGGGAACTCAGTCGCAGCTTCACCTACCAGGGTTCCGAACAGCCGGTGGTGGTGACGAAGTGCACCGATCCGCTGGCCAAGATGGAGTTCTGGCAGGCGACCCTGGGCAAGGTGGGCTGCAGGTACGAGCCCACCAGCCAGTCGGGCAGCCGCTATACCCAGATGTCGAGTTGTACCGTGGGAAGCCTCACCCGGCAGTACCGCAAGACACTGAACGTCCAGGGCGACGCAGCCTACACGCTGGAGGAGAACGCCTCGGGCGGCGGCCAGCCGGAGATGTCAAGCGTGACGAAGGGGCGCCGACTGGGCGACTGCTGAACGCCCCCAAGGGTGCAAAGTCGTCTGTCCGCCAAGCGAACAACCGGGACCAGGAGGTGGATACCGACCTTGCCCGGTGACTTGCCCTGCCCAACTGGCACGGAAGACCAGAAGGACGATGTTGGGTCGCCGGCGGTTCCACCGAGAAGCCAACGCAGTTGCTGTCCCTTCGGCTTGGGCGGCGGCGACATCAAACCTCCCCGCAGGGCGCCTGCAATTCAGCTCATTGCCCCACCACCAACGAAAACGCCACCCTGAGGTGGCGTAAGTCGTCAATTTCACTGGTGGGCGGTGCAGGGTTCGAACCTGCGACCCCTGCCGTGTGAAGGCAGTGCTCTACCGCTGAGCTAACCGCCCGGCACCTGGTCCGGGGCCTTGGACGTTCGGCGCTTTTGGCGCCCAGCGTTTTCGGCGAAGCTCGCATTATGCCACAGCTGTTCCCGGTGCTGGCAAGACCGAACGCCAGACGGTCTTGCCGCCACTGGACTTGTCCAGTTCGCCCAGCACGCGGGCATGGGCGGCCAGTTCCTCGGCGCTGGGCGCGATGACGGGCAGTTCCAAGCCCAACAGGTCGCGCAGTTCCAACTGGGGCCCGCTGCCCTGGCTTTCGGTCGCGTCGATCACCAGCGAGTCTTGCCCCCGGGTGAGGCGGATGTACACCTCGGCCAGCAACCCGGCGTCCAGCAACGCGCCGTGCAGCGTGCGGTTGCTGTTGTCCACCTCCAGCCGCTTGCACAGCGCGTCCAGCGAGTTGCTCTTGCCGGGGAACATCTCGCGCGCCATCAGCAGCGTGTCGCTGACCTTGGCCACGATGCCGGTCACCGGTCCGCGACCCACGCGACGCAGTTCCTCGTTGAGGAAACCCACGTCGAAGGCGGCGTTGTGGATGATGATTTCGGCGCCTTCCAGGAACTGCACCACCTCGTCGACGCAGGCCGCAAACAAGGGCTTGTCGGCCAGGAACTCATCGGTCAGGCCGTGCACCCGCACCGCGTCTTCGTGGTTCTTGCGCTCGGGGTTGAAGTACAGGTGCAGGGTGTTGCCGGTGAGCCGGCGGTTTTCCATCTCGATGCAGCCCAGCTCGATCACGCGGTCACCGTTCTCCGGCGACAGGCCGGTGGTTTCGGTGTCCAGGAAGATCTGTCTCATGCGCCCTGCCCCATGGTGTTGTTGCCCCTGGCGCTGCGGCCGGCCCACCACCACAGGGCCAGCCCCGCCAGCACCATCGGCACGCACAGCCATTGGCCGCGGCTCATGCCGAAACTGTCCAGCCCGATAAAGCCATCGGGCTCGCGGAAATACTCGACGACAAAGCGCATGGCGCCATAGCCCATCAGGAAGGCGCCCGAGATGCGCCCGGTGGGCCGCTCGCGGCGGCTGTACAGCCACAGCAGGCCAAACAGCAGCAGCCCTTCCAGCGCAAACTGGTAAAGCTGCGAGGGGTGGCGCGGGAAGCCTTCGCCCGATTGCGGAAACACCATCGCCCAGGGCAGCGAGGGGTCCGCCTGGCGGCCCCACAGTTCGCCATTGATGAAATTGCCGATGCGCCCCGACGCCAGGCCAGTGGGTACGCAGGGAGCGATCAGGTCGGTCACCGCCAGGAAGCTGCGACCGCGCCGCCGCGCGAACAGCGCCATGGCGGCGATCACGCCGAGCAGACCGCCATGGAAGGCCATGCCACCTTTCCACACCGCCAGCACCTCCAGCGGGTTGGCCGCGTAATAGCCTGGTTTGTAGAACAGCGCATAGCCCAGACGCCCGCCCAGCACCACGCCCAGCACACCGAAGAACAGCAGGTCTTCGACGTCCTGGCGCGTCCACCCGGCCTGGGCGTTCCAGGGCTGGCGCACCCGCAAGGTGGCCAACCACATGAACAGGCCGAAGGCCATCAGATAGGTCAACCCGTACCAATGGATCTGCACCGGCCCCAGGCCCAGCGCCACCGGATTGAACTGCGGATGCACCAGCATCGGCTCTCCTTGAGGACGAAGCCGGCATTGTCGCCGCTGTCGCGCGCGGCACTCGCCCGGCGTGCCCGCGTGACATACTTTCGGGCTGTCTTGTCCCTACCTCCACCAGAGCCGCACCATGACCGGATTCAACCGCCGCAGCAAGAACATCACCGAGGGCGTGGCCCGCGCGCCCAACCGCAGCATGTACTACGGCATGGGCTACACCGAGGGCGACTTCGGCAAGCCGATGATCGGCGTGGCCAACGGGCACTCCACCATCACGCCCTGCAACAGCGGCCTGCAGAAGCTGGCCGACGCCGCCGTGCAGGGCCTGAAGGAAGCCGGTGCCAACCCGCAGGTCTTCGGCGTGCCAACGATCTCCGACGGCATGGCCATGGGCACCGAGGGCATGAAGTACAGCCTGGTGTCGCGCGAGGTGATCTCGGACTGCGTGGAAACCTGCGTCGGCGGGCAGTGGATGGATGGCGTCATCGTCATCGGCGGCTGCGACAAGAACATGCCCGGCGGCATGATGGGCATCCTGCGGGCCAACGTGCCGGCCGTGTATGTGTACGGCGGCACCATCCTGCCGGGCAAGTACAAGGGCCAGGACCTGAACATCGTCAGCGTCTTCGAGGCGGTCGGCCAGTTCTCCGCCGGCAACATGAGCGAGCAGGACTTCTGCGAGATCGAACGCCGCGCCATTCCCGGCAGCGGCTCTTGCGGTGGCATGTACACCGCCAACACCATGTCCAGCGCCTTCGAAGCCCTGGGCATGAGCCTGCCCTACTCGTCCACCATGGCCAATGTCGAAGACGAGATCCTGGCCAACATGAAACGCTGCGCCGATGCGCTGGTGAACGCGGTGAAGCAGGACTTGAAGCCCCGCGACATCGTCACCAAGAAGGCGATTGAAAATGCAGTGGCCGTCATCATGGCCACCGGCGGCTCCACCAACGCGGTGCTGCACTTCCTGGCCATTGCGCACGCGGCCGAGGTGGCGTGGACCATCGACGACTTCGAGCGCATGCGCAAGAAGGTCCCGGTGCTGTGCGACCTGAAACCCAGCGGCCAGTACCTGGCCATCGACCTGCACCACGCCGGCGGCGTGCCGCAGGTGATGAAGATGCTGCTCAAGGCCGGTTTGCTGCACGGCGACTGCATCACCATCACCGGCAAGACCGTGGCCGAAAACCTGGCGGACGTGCCCGATGCGCCGCGCGCCGACCAGAAGGTGATCCGCCCCATCGACATGCCGATGTACGCGCAAGGCCACCTGGCCATCCTGCGTGGCAACCTGGCGCCCGAAGGCAGCGTGGCCAAGATCACCGGGCTGAAAAACCCGGTCATCACAGGGCCGGCGCGCGTCTTCGACGACGAACAAAGCGCCTTGGCGGCCATCATGGCCAAGAAGATCAAGGCCGGTGACGTGATGGTGCTGCGCTACCTGGGGCCCAAGGGCGGCCCGGGCATGCCCGAGATGCTGGCGCCGACCGGCGCGCTGATCGGCCAGGGCCTGGGTGAAAGCGTGGGCTTGATCACCGATGGGCGCTTCTCGGGCGGCACCTGGGGCATGGTGGTGGGCCATGTGGCGCCTGAAGCCTACGAAGGCGGCACCATCGCGCTGGTGCAGGAAGGCGACTCCGTCACCATCGACGCGCACCAGCTGAAATTGCAACTCAATGTTGCCGACGACGAACTGGCCCGCCGCCGCACCCACTGGAAGCAGCCCGCACCGCGCTACACCCGCGGCGTGCTGGCCAAGTTCGCGAAGAACGCCGCCAGCGCCAGCTTTGGCGCGGTGCTGGACCGCTTCGAAGGCTGATGGCGGGCGCCACCGGCCGCTAGGGCAGCCGGGTATCTTCGTCGGTGGCGTGTCCGGTGGCGGGCTTGTGCATGGCCCCAAAACCGCTGGCCGCCTCCTTCTGCTGCTGGCGTTTGGCTTCGCGCTCGGCTTCTATGCGCTCGGCCTCGCGCTTGCGGCTGTCCTTGAACACCTTCACGCGGCTGTACTGGCGCGTGTTCAGGCCCAGCGCTTCCATCGACTTCAGCCGCCGGGCTTCCTTGCGCGCGTCCATCTTGTCCATCTCCCGCTGGCGTGTCAGGCCCATGGCATCGGAAACCTGCCACCACACCACCGCCAATCCAAAAGGCAGCAGCACCCACAGCCAGGACCAGGTGGCCACGGGATCGATATGCGTCAACTTCAGCACCAGCAGCAACACGCCGACGAGCACAAAAAACATCTTTGTTTCCCCAAGCCAGACCTTCGGCGCAAGGGCTGCGTCAACCAGCCGCCTAGAATTGCGTTGAGGGAACTGTAATCCACGTCCCCCAACCCGCTTTCGACAGCCCGAAAGGAAATCATGAAGAAGTTCGCCGCGATCATCGCCCTGGGTGTTGCCGCCATGGCCCCCGCCTTTGCCGACGCCGACCTGGCCGGCAAGAAGAACTGCCTGGCTTGCCACGCTGTGGACAAGAAGCTGGTCGGCCCCGCCTACAAGGAAGTGGCCGCCAAGTATGCCGGCGACAAGACCGCCGCCGCCAAGCTGGCCGACAAGATCATGAAGGGTGGCGTGGGTACCTGGGGTCAGGTGCCGATGCCCGCCAACCCCCAGGTCAACGCCGACGAAGCCAAGAAGCTGGCCGACTGGGTTCTGTCGCAGAAGTAATTTCTGCTAGGCCCAACAAAAAGCCCCGCACTGCGGGGCTTTTTTCATGTCCGCAGCGCCGGTGAAGGCGCCGCGGTGCCGGGTCCAGGTCAGAGGTTTTCTGACAGCTGGTCCAGGATGGCCGGGTTTTCCAGGGTGGAGATGTCCTGGGTGATGGCCTCGCCCTTGGCGATGCTGCGCAGCAGGCGGCGCATGATCTTGCCGCTGCGGGTCTTGGGCAGGTTGTCGCCGAAGCGGATGTCCTTGGGCTTGGCGATGGGGCCGATTTCCTTGCCCACCCAGTCGCGCAGCTGCTTGGCAATGGCCTTGGCCTCGTCGCCGGTGGGGCGCGGGCGCTTCAGCACCACGAAGGCGCAAATAGCTTCGCCGGTGGTGTCATCGGGGCGGCCCACCACGGCGGCTTCGGCCACCAGTTCGGTGCAGCTGACCAGGGCGCTTTCAATTTCCATCGTGCCCATGCGGTGGCCGGACACGTTCAGCACGTCGTCGATGCGGCCGGTGATGGTGAAGTAGCCGGTCTTGGCGTCGCGGATGGCGCCGTCACCCGCCAGGTAGTACTGGCCCTTGAAGTCTTCCGGGTAATAGCTCTTCTTGAAGCGCTCGGGGTCGCCCCAGATGGTGCGGATCATCGACGGCCAGGGCTTCTTCACCACAAGGATGCCACCCTGGCCCCAAGGCACGTCCTTGCCGGTTTCGTCCACCACGGCGGCCTGGATGCCCGGGAAGGGCAGCGTGCAGGAACCCGGGATCAGCGGCGTGGCGCCGGGCAGCGGGGTGATCATGTGGCCACCGGTTTCGGTCTGCCAGAAGGTGTCCACGATGGGGCAGCGGCCGCCGCCCACGTGCAGGTGGTACCACTCCCAGGCCGCCGGGTTGATGGGCTCACCCACCGAACCCAGGATGCGCAGGGACTTCAGGTCGTAGCTCTTGGGGTGCACCGCGGCATTGGCCTCGGCCGCCTTGATCAGCGAACGGATGGCCGTGGGCGCGGTGTAGAAGACGCTGACCTTGTGGTCCTGGATCATCTTCCAGAAACGGCCCGCGTCCGGGTAGGTGGGCACGCCCTCGAACACCACTTCGGTGCCGCCCAGGGCCAGCGGGCCGTAGGTGATGTAGGTGTGGCCGGTCACCCAGCCGATGTCGGCCGTGCACCAGAACACGTCGTTGGGTTGCAGGTCGAAGGTCCAGCTGGTGGTCAGCGCCGCATGGAGCAGGTAGCCGCCGGTGGAGTGCTGCACGCCCTTGGGCTTGCCGGTGGAGCCGCTGGTGTACAGCAGGAACAGCGGGTGCTCGGCCTCCACCCATTCGGGCTCGCAGGTGCTGGCTTGGCCCTTCACGGCGTCGTCCATCCAGACGTCGCGCGCCGGGTTGAAGGCCACCGCAGCACCGCTGCGCTTGACCACCAGCACCTTCTGCACGCTGTCGCATCCGCCCAGCGCCAGCGCTTCGTCCACGATGCTCTTCAGCGGCAACTGCTTGCCGCCGCGCACCTGGTGGTCGGCGGTGATGACCAGCTTGGCGCCGGTGTCTTCGATGCGGTCGCGCAAGGACTGCGCCGAGAAGCCGCCGAACACCACCGAGTGGGTGGCGCCGATGCGCGCGCAGGCCTGCATGGCGGCCACGCCGTCGATGGACATGCTGATGTAGATGATGACCCGGTCACCCTTCTGGATGCCCTGGGCCTTCAGCGCGTTGGCCAGCTGGCAGGTCTTGGCCAGCAGTTCGCTGTAGCTGATCTTGGTGACCTCGCCGCCGTCGGCTTCGAAGATGATGGCCACCTTGTCGCCCAGGCCGCGCTCGACGTTGCGGTCCAGGCAGTTGTAGCTGGCGTTCAGCGTGCCATCCTCGAACCACTTGAAGAAGGGCGAATCGCTGCTGTTCAGCACCTTGGTGAAGGGCTTCTTCCAGCTGATGAGTTCACGCGCCTGGCGGGCCCAGAAGCCTTCGTAGTCGGTTTCGGCTTCCTTCACCAGCGCCTCGTAGGCTGCCATGCCGGAAACGCGGGCGGCCTTGGCGGCGGCCGGGTCGGGCAGGTAGGTTTTCAGCTCGGTGGGTCCTTCTGAGGCGCTCATGGTTTGTCTCCAGGGTTCGAATGCAACGGCTCCGCACCATAGGCACAGGCTCTTACGAACCCCTTACTTTGCGCGCTGTCAGGCCGGCTTGCCACCTGGGGTTCAGCCCATGCGCCCCTGTCCAGCGCTGCGCCAAGGTGAAACGGCGCACCCCTAGAATGCGCCGCTTCGCTCCATCCTGCGCCGCCGACGCCCACCATGAACCCAGGACCTCCAGAAACCCCATCCCGCCTGGGGCCGCTGCCCAAGCTGATTTTTGCCAGCCGCTGGCTGCAGTTGCCGCTGTACCTGGGCCTGATTCTGGCGCAGGCGGTGTACGTCTTCCACTTCTGGGTGGAACTGGTGCACCTGATCGAAGCCGCCTTCGGCAACCAGGCCGCGCTGGAGATGCTGGTCAAGAGCATCGGCTACAAGACCGACTCCCCGGTCATCAAGCTGAACGAAACCGTGATCATGCTGGTGGTGCTGGGGCTGATCGACGTGGTGATGATCAGCAACCTGCTCATCATGGTGATCGTGGGCGGCTATGAAACCTTCGTCTCCCGCCTGAACCTGGAAGGCCACCCCGACCAGCCCGAGTGGTTGAGCCATGTCAACGCGTCGGTGCTGAAGGTGAAGCTGGCCACCGCCATCATCGGCATCAGTTCCATCCACCTGCTGAAGACCTTCATCAACGCCGACAACTACACCGAGAAGGTGCTGCTGTGGCAGACCCTGATCCACGTGGCCTTCCTGCTGTCGGCCATGGCCATTGCCTACACCGACCGGCTGCTGGGCGGGACCAAGGGCAATTCGCACTAGCCTGTGGCCGGGGCTCGGCCCCGGTCAGGCTGGTGTTGTGCTCGCTGGCTACACTCGGCCGGTCTTGACCTCCCGGCCCAGGAACCGCCCATGAGCGCACCCACCACCATCACCCGCGACCACCTGGTCGACAGCATTGCCGCCGCGCTGCAGTACATCAGCTACTACCACCCGGCCGACTACATCGCCCACCTGGCGCGCGCCTACGAACGCGAGCAAAGCCCGGCGGCCAAGGACGCCATCGCGCAGATCCTCACCAACTCGAAGATGTGCGCCGAAGGCAAGCGCCCCATCTGCCAGGACACCGGCATCGTCAACGTGTTCCTGAAGATCGGCATGAATGTGCGCTTTGCGGGCTGCGACGACGGCCTGGACAACGCCGTGAACGAAGGCGTGCGCCGTGGCTACCTGAACGCCGACAACCTGCTGCGCGCCAGCGTGCTGGACGACCCCATCTTCGCGCGCAAGAACACCAAGGACAACACGCCCGCGGTGCTGTACGTGGAACTGGTGCCCGGCAACACGGTGGACGTGACCGTGGCCGCCAAGGGCGGCGGCAGCGAAAACAAGAGCAAGGTCTACATGCTCAACCCCAGCGACGACATCGTCGACTGGGTGCTCAAGACCGTGCCCACCATGGGCGCCGGCTGGTGCCCGCCGGGCATGCTGGGCATTGGCGTGGGCGGCACGGCCGAGAAGGCGGTGCTGATGGCCAAGCAGGCGCTGATGGACGACATCGACATGTACGAACTGCTGGAGCGCGGCCCCCAGAACAAGCTGGAGGAACTGCGCATCGAGCTGTACGAGAAGGTGAACGCGCTGGGCATCGGCGCGCAGGGCCTGGGCGGCCTGACCACGGTGCTGGATGTGAAGATCAAGACCTTCCCCACCCACGCCGCCAGCAAGCCGATCGCCATGATCCCGAACTGCGCCGCCACCCGGCATGCGCATTTCGTGCTGGACGGCTCCGGCCCCACCTACCTGGACCCGCCCAGCCTGGACCTGTGGCCCAACGTGAACTGGGCCCCCGACTACAACAAGAGCAAGAAGGTGGACCTGAACGCGCTGACGCCTGCCGAGGTGGCCAGTTGGAAGCCGGGCGACACCCTGCTGCTGAACGGCAAGCTGCTCACCGGCCGCGACGCCGCGCACAAGCGCATCCAGGACATGCTGGCCAAGGGCGAAAAGCTGCCAGTGGACTTCACCAACCGCGTCATCTACTACGTGGGCCCGGTGGACCCGGTGCGCGACGAGGTGGTGGGCCCCGCCGGCCCCACCACCGCCACCCGCATGGACAAGTTCACCCGCATGATGCTGGAAAAGACCGGCCTGATTGCCATGGTGGGCAAGGCCGAGCGCGGGCCGGTGGCCATCGAGGCCATCAAGGACGCCAGGAGCGCCTACCTGATGGCCGTGGGCGGTGCGGCCTACCTGGTGGCCAAGGCCATCAAGGGCGCCAAGGTGGTGGGCTTTGCCGACCTGGGCATGGAAGCCATCTACGAGTTCGACGTGAAGGACATGCCGGTCACCGTGGCGGTGGATTCGTCCGGCACCAGCGTGCACAACACCGGGCCGAAGGAATGGCAGGCCAAGATCGGCAAGATCCCGGTCGCGGTGGCCTGACCATCGACCGCGCGGCGCCGCCAGCGCCCGCCAAGAAGAAAGGGCGCCCCGTCACCGGGGCGCCCTTTTCACTTCAGCGCTTTGGGGTCGCGAAAAACTCAGTCCTGGGCGCGGCGGCGGCGCGACACCAGCGCGGCGACGCCACCCAGCATCAGGGCCCAGGTGGCGGGCTCGGGCACCGGCACGGGGTTGGTCCACAGGGAAACCTCAGCCACCGAGTAGCTGCTGTCCCCGCCCGTGGCGCGCACGCGCAGGAAGGCGGCGTTCACGGGGGCGAAGTCCAGGGTGGCAACGTAGTCGATGTTGCCCGGGACGTTGAAGCTGTCGAAGTAGTCCATGCCGCCGGGGGACACCGGCACGTTGCCGGCCGTGCGGTTGATGCTGCCCAGCGTGAACCAGGTGCTGTTGTCCAGCGACCGCTCGATCAGGTAGTCGTCGTTGTTGTCGACCACGATGGCAATGTCCATCAGCTGGAAGGTGCCGCCCAGGGCCAGGTTCACCCGGCCCGAGGTGCCTTCCCAGAAGGCGCTGCGGTCGGTCCAGCTGGTGCCTTCGCCGTCCAGCAGCGTGGGGTCCACGCCGTCCATGGCCGCGGCGCAGTTGACGACACCGCCCGAGCAGCTCACGGTGGGTGCGGCGGCCTGGGCCAGGGTGGACAAGGCGGCCAGCGCGACAGCGGCAAGAACGGTACGCATCCAAGGACTCCGGGGGTGTTTTGTTGCTGTGAATTCTCAGCCCTGCCCCCGGTGCCAAGCCCCCCTGGACCACGGGGGCGCCGGGCCCCGTGCCCCCGGAACGTGTGGCAGATTGCTCAGTCCGTCGCGGGTCGCGGCGCGCGGTGCAGCACACGCTGAGGAAAAGGGATCTCCACCCCCGCCGCGCTCAGTGCGGCCAGCACCACCAGGTTCACCTGGGAGCGCACGTTGCCGGTGCCGTTGCCCGGGTCGGCAATCCAGTACACCAGGGTCAACTCCAGCCCGTCGGCCGCAAAGTTGGACAGCTGCGCCGCCGGCGCCGGGTCGGCCAGCACGCGCTCCACGGTCGCGATCCGGGCTTCCAGCTGCGGCAGCAGCGCCGACAGGTCGGTGCCGTAGGCCACCTGCACCACCGTGGTCTGGGCCACCTTGGGGTCGGCGAAGGACGAGCTTTCCACCCGCTGGGTGATCAGCATCTCGTTGGGCACGATGGATTCACGCCCGTTGACCGCCCGGATGACGGTGTAGCGGGTGGTGATGTCGCTGATGCGGCCCTCGAAGCCGTCCACCTTCACCACGTCGCCGATGCGCATGCTGCGCTCGGCCAGGATGACGAAGCCGCTGACGTAGTTGGCCGCCAGCTTCTGCAGCCCGAAGCCCAGGCCCACGCCCACCGCGCCGCCCATCACCGACAGGGCCGCCAGCGGAATGCCCGCGGCCGACAGCGCCAGCAGCAACCCCACCAGCAGCAGCAGCGCACGCGTGCCGTTGGCGGCGATCTTGCGCACCGACAGGTCCACGTCCATGCCGTCGGCGTGCAGCAGACGGGCTTCGATGGACGCCGACAGCCACAGCATCAGCAGCATCACCACCAGCGCCGACAGGGCCCCTTCGATCAGGCTGCGCAGCGACACGTCGGTGCCGGCCAGCTTCCAGTGCACCTCGTCCAGCATCTGCAGCAGCTGCGGCAGCAGGCCGGTGAGCCACAGCACCAGCACGCCCCACACCACCCAGGACAGGCTGCGCTCGAAGGCCCGCGCCAGGCCGCTCTTCGGGAAGGCCTGGTGCATCACCTGCCCCACCACCCGCACCGCCGCCAGGCTGGCCAGGATGGGCACCGCCAGCTTGAACACCGCGATCGGCAGGTGCCCGGCCAGGGCCCAGCGCGCCACCAGCGCGGCCAACAGCGCCAGCAGCGGAAACAGCACGCCGTCGTAGCCGCGGTGGCCCAGCCACACGCTCTGGGCCGCGTTGCCCACCCGGCGCCGCATGGCAAACACCAGGCCGCCGGCCAGCGCCAGGCACAGCAGCAACACGCCGGTTTCGGCCAGGGCGGTGGGCGCCAGCAGGGGCGCCAGCAACTCGCTCAGGCTGTCCTGCAGGGTCAGCTTGCGCCCCTCACACGTCGGCCAGCACGCGCAGGTGCGTGGCCACGCTGCGCGCCAGCGCCGACAGGTTGTAGCCGCCTTCCAGGCAGGACACGATGCGGCCCTGGCTGTGGCGCATGGCCAGGGCCTTCAGGCGCCGGGTGATCCAGTCGTAATCGGCCTCCACCAGGCCCAGCTGGCCCAGGTCGTCCTCGCGGTGGGCGTCGAAGCCCGCACTGATGAAGATCATCTCGGGCTTGAACTCCTCCAGGCGGGGCATCCACATGGCGTCGATGATCTCGCGGATCTCGCCGCCCTTGGTGTAGGGCGGGATCGGCACGTTGACCATGTTGGTGCCCTTGGGCACCGCCCCGTTGCCGGGGTACAGCGGGTGCTGGAAGAAGCTGGCCATCAGGATGCGGTCGTCGCCCGCGATGATGTCCTCGGTGCCGTTGCCGTGGTGCACGTCGAAGTCGATGATGGCCACGCGCTTGGCGCCCAGCACGTCCAGCGCATGGCGCGCGCCGATGGCCACGTTGTTGAAGAAACAAAAGCCCATGGTCTCGTCGCGCGTGGCGTGGTGGCCGGGCGGGCGCACCGCGCAGAAGGCGTTCTCCACCTCGCGGCGCCACACCGCTTCGGTGGCCGCCACCGCGGCGCCTGCGGCGCGCAGCGCAGCGCGCCAGGTGCCGGGGCAGACCACGGTGTCGGGGTCCAGCGCACGGGCTTCGCCGGTCAGCTGCACCTGCTCCATGAATTCACGCAGTTGCATCACGTAGCCCGCGGTGTGGGCCCGCTCGATCTGCTCCAGCGTGGCCTGGGGCGGGTCGCGGTGCGCCAGCGCCATGTCCAGGCCGGTGGCCAGAAGGTGGTCGGCGATGGCGTCCAGGCGCTGCGGGCACTCGGGGTGGCCGGCACCCATGTCGTGCATACGGCACTCGGGGTGGCTGTAGAAGGCGGTGGACATGGCTTGTCTCAACTTCTTTTCGGGTATGGTGCCGCGCATGGCAACCCATGAAACGGCACAGCTGTTGTCGCAGCTGGTGGATCAGATTAGCACGATCATTGTGGGCAAACGCGCGCAGATCGAGGACAGTGTGGCCTGCCTGCTGGCAGGCGGTCACCTCCTGATCGAGGACGTTCCCGGCGTGGGCAAGACCACCCTGGCGCATGCGCTGGCGGTCTCGCTGGGTTTGAAGTTCTCGCGCGTTCAGTTCACCGCCGACCTGATGCCGGCCGACTTGGTCGGGGTCAGTGTCTATGAGCGCAGCAAGGAGGCCTTTGTCTTCCATCAAGGCCCGGTCTTCACCCAGGTGCTGCTGGCCGACGAGATCAACCGCGCCGGCCCCAAGACCCAGAGCGCGCTGCTCGAGGCGATGGAAGAACACCAGGTCAGCGTGGAAAACGAAACCCGCCCGCTGCCCCGGCCCTTCTTCGTCATCGCAACGCAAAACCCCAGTGACCAGCTCGGCACCTACCCGCTGCCCGAAAGCCAGCTGGACCGCTTCCTGATGTGCATCACCCTGGGCTACCCCGACCGCGCGTCCGAGCGCGCCCTGCTGGCGGGGGAAGACAAGCGCGACGCCGTCACCCGCTTGAAGGCGGTGATGGGCCCGGCGGAGTTGCTGGCGGCGCAGGCCCTGCTGCCGCAGATCCACGCGTCCGACGCGCTGCTGGACTACCTGCAGGCGCTGATCGCCGCCACCCGCTCGGGCCAGTGGTTCCAGGAAGGCCTGTCGCCGCGCGCGGGCATCGCGCTGCTGCGCGCCGCCCGCGCCAAGGCGCTGATGGCGCGGCGCGACTATGTGGCCCCGGACGACATCCAGGCCGTGGCCGCGCAGGCCGTGGCCCACCGCCTGGTGCCGGTGGCCGGGGCCGGGCGCGGTCGGCGCGAGCAGGTGCGCGCCCTGATCGAGGCGGTGGCCTTGCCGTGACAGCGGTGGCGGCGCCGGGCCTGGGCGCGCGGGCGCGCGCACGGGCCAGCAACTGGTTCGTCAACCGCCTGCCGCGCAGCGACACCCAGTCGCTGCACCAGGGCAACATCTACATCGTGCCCAGCGTGGGTGGCTTTGCCTTCGCCGCCACGCTGCTGGTGATGCTGCTGGCCAGCATCAACTACCAGCTGAACCTGGGCTACCTGCTCACCTTCCTGCTGGCCGGCTGCGCGGGAGTGTCCATGCACCTCACCCATGGCACGCTGCGCGGGCTGACCCTGCGCGTGAAGGCGCCGCCGCCGGGCTTTGCCGGCGACAGCGCCCCGATCGAGCTGGTGCTCACCAGCCCCGACAGCACGCGCCACGGCATCGGCCTGGCGGTGCGCGAGGCCCAGCCCTACCACTTCGCCTGGTGCGACGTGCCGGCCCAGGGCAGCGCCACGGCGCATGTCACTTTCGCGCTGCCGCACCGCGGTCTTCATGCCTTGCCCACGCTGGTGGCCGAAACCCGCTTCCCGCTGGGCCTTTTTCGCGCCTGGACGGTGCTGCGGCCGGCCGCCCAGGCCCTGGCCTGGCCGCGCCCCGAGCCCGGCCTGACCGCCCTGCCCCCGGCCAGCCCCACGCCCGGCGCCGGGCCCACCCAGCGCAGCAGCCAGGGCGGTGAATTCGACGGCGTGCGCAGCTACCGCCGCGGTGACACCCTGCGCCAGGTGGTGTGGAAGAAGGTGGCCCGCACCGGCGAACTGGTGGCCCGCGACAGCAGCGAAAACGCCAGCCGCGAGCTGTGGCTGGACTATGCCGACACCGCCGGCAAGGACCCCGAGCAGCGCTTGTCCCGCCTGGCCGCCTGGGTGCTGGCGGCCGAACGCCAGGGCCTGGTGTTCGGGCTGCGCCTGCCCGGCCTGCAACTGCCGCCTGCCACCGGCGACGCCCAGCGTCGCGCCGCGCTGGACGCATTGGCCTTGTGGCAACCCGGCGGCGGGCCCCCGGCATGATCGACACCACCCAGCGACTGCTGCCGCGCTGGCCCGGCTGGGCCGCGCTGCCGCGCGAGGCGCGCGACACCCTGTTCCTGCTGGGCGTGATCGGCTGGACCGTGCTGCCGCACCTGACCCACCTGCCGCTGTGGTGCGGTGCCCTCACCGCGCTGGTGCTGGCCTGGCGTGCGCACCTGGCGGTGAGCAACGCCAACCTGCCGGGGCGCGCTTCGGTGGTGATGGTGCTGGTGGTGGCCGCGGGGCTGACGCTGTGGTCCGAACGCACCTTGCTGGGCAAGGACGCCGGGGTCACCATGCTGGTGGTGCTGATGGCGCTGAAGACCTTGGAGCTGCGCGCCCGGCGCGACGCGCTGGTGGTGTTCTTCCTGGGCTTCTTCCTGGTGCTGACGCATTTCCTGTATTCGCAGTCGCTCATCACCGCGCTGGCCATGCTGGTGTCAGTGTGGGGTCTGCTCACTGCGCTGGTGCTGGCCCACATGCCGGTGGGCCGCCCGGCGTTGAAGCAGGCCGGCGGCCTGGCGCTGCGCTCGGCCCTGCTGGGTGCGCCCATCATGGTGCTGCTGTTCCTGCTGTTCCCGCGCTTCGCGCCGCTGTGGGGCGTGCCGGGTGACGCCGGCGGGCGCACCGGGCTGTCGGGCACCATGGAACTGGGCAATGTGGCCGACCTGGCCAACGACGACAGCATCGCCTTTCGCATCCGCTTTCTCGATGGCAACGCGCCGCCGCCGCAGGCGCTGTACTTCCGCGGCCCGGTGCTCAACCGCTTCGACGGCCTGCAGTGGAGTTCCGACCACAACCAGCGTGCCGGCCTGGGCCGCTGGGCCGACGCCGCCCCGCAGGTGCAGACCGCCGGCGCGGCGGTGCGTTACGAAATGACGCTGGAACCCATCCGCCAGCCCCTGCTGCCGCTGCTGGAGGCCACCCCGCTGCGCGCCGACGCCCTGCCCCGCGTGCCCGGCTGGATGCTCACGCCCGGGCCCGACCTCACCTGGCGCACCGACCGCATCGTGAGCGAGCGGCTGCGCTTCAGCGCCACCGCCTGGCCCAGCTTCCGCTATGGACAGCAGGTGCCCCTGATGGCGCTGCGCGATGCGGTGCGCCTGCCGTCGGGCTTCAACCCGCGCAGCCTGGCCTGGGCCGCCGAGCTGCGGCGCGACCCGCGCTACGCCACCGCCGACGGCCGCACGCTGGCGCAGGCGCTGCTGGCCCACATCCGCACCGGCGGCTACACCTACACCCTGTCGCCCGGCACCTACGGCACCCAGTCCATCGACGAGTTCTGGCTCGACCGCAAGCAGGGCTTCTGCGAACACTTCGCCGCCAGCTTCGTGGTGCTGATGCGCGCGATGGACATCCCGGCTCGCGTGGTGACCGGCTACCAGGGCACCGACCCCGAGCCGGTGGACGGCTACCACGTGGTGCGCCAAAGCCATGCCCACGCCTGGGCCGAGTACTGGCAGGCCGAAGACGGCTGGGTGCGCGTGGACCCCACCGCCGCGGTGGCGCCCGACCGCGTGGTGCGCAGCCGCAGCCTGCCGCCGGTGCCCGGCCTGGTGGCCGAGGCGCTGGGCACCGTCAGCCCCGAACTGCTGGCCCACCTGCGCGAAGGCTGGGAGTCCATGAACAACCGCTGGAACCAGTGGGTGCTGAGCTATTCGCGCACCCAGCAGTTCGACCTGCTGTCGCGCCTGGGTGTGAAGGCGCCCGACTGGACCGACCTGGGCCGCGTGCTGGTGCTGCTGCTGGCCGCCGGCGCCCTGGCCGGCGTGGCCTGGGCCAGCTGGGACCGCCACCGCCAGGACCCCTGGGCCCGGCTGCAGCGCCGAGTGCGCGAACGCCTGGCCCGCCTGGGCCTGGCGGCACAACCCCACCAGACGCCACGCGCCCTGGCCGACCTGGTGCGCCGCTGCCTGGGCGAGGACGCACAGGCGCTGGCGCAACAACTGGACGGGCTGGACCGCGCGCGTTATGGCCAGGGCAGCCTGCGCCGCCCGGACCCGGCCTGGTGGAGCGCCTTCGCGCGCGAGGCCGATCGCCTGGCCGCGGCGGCCCGCGGCACGCGCTCGGGATAATGCGCCGCATGCCTTGCCGACCCCTTTGCCGAGCTGTTTCAGCCTGCGCCACCCTGGCGACCCTGGCCACCCTGACCCTGGCCGCGCCAGACACCGCGCAGGCTGCGCGCGCCAAGCGCGCCGCGGCGGTGCGCGAAGACAGTGCTCCGGACAGCGTCACCTACGGCCGGCGCGAAGATGTGCAGCGTTTCGCGCAGGACGTGGCCGAACGCCGCGGCCTGCCCGTGGACGTGGTGAGCGCGGCCCTGGCCCAGGCCCGCTACCTGCCCACGGTGGCGCGGCTGATCATGCCGCCGCGCGCCGGCACGGCCAAGAACTGGGCCGCCTACCGTGCCCGCTTCCTGGAGCCCGAACGCGTGCGCGCCGGCCTGGCCTTCTGGCGCCAGCACGAGGCCTGGCTGGAACAGGCCCAGGCGCGCTTTGGCGTGCCGGCGTCCATCGTGGTGGGCATCATCGGCGTGGAAACCTTCTACGGCCGCGTGATGGGCGACTTCCGCGTCATCGACGCGCTGGCCACCCTGAGCTTTGACTTCCCGCCCGGGCGCAAGGACAAGAGCGGCTTCTTCCGGGAAGAACTGGAAAGCCTGCTGGTGCTGGCCCTGCGCGACGGGCAGGACCCCTTGTCGCTGCGCGGATCCTTTGCCGGTGCCATGGGCCTGCCGCAGTTCATGCCCGGCAGCCACCTGAGGTACGCGCTGGACTTCGACCGCGACGGCCGCATCGACCTGGCCCGCAGCGGCGCCGACGCCATCGGCAGCGTCGCCAGCTACCTGGCCGGCCACGGCTGGAAACGCGACATGCCCACCCACTATGACGTGGCGGTGCCGGTGGACGCGGCCGACCGAGCGGCGCTGCTGGGCCCGGACATCCTGCCCAGCTTCACACCGGCGCAGTTCGCAGAGCGCGGCGCGCTGCTGTCGCCCGCTGGCCAGCAGCACGAGGGTTCGCTGGCCCTGGTGGAATTGCAGAACGGCAGTGCCGCGCCCAGCTACTACGCCGGCACCGAGAACTTCTACGCCGTGACGCGCTACAACTGGAGCAGCTACTACGCCTTTGCGGTGATCGACCTGGCCGCCGCGGTGGAGGCCGCGCGCCGCGCCAGCGGGGTCACACCGGCAGCACAGTGACCCGCACCTCGGGCGGCGTGCCGCCGCCACCCCGCACCACGCCGCGCAGCGGCGCCACGTCGCCGTAGTCCCGGCCCCAGGCGAGCGTGACATGGTCGGAACCCACCGGCATGTCGTTGGTGGGGTCCAGCGCCACCCAGCCCGACAGCGGGCACCACAGCTCGAACCAGGCGTGGGACGCGTCCGCGCCCAGCAGCCGCGCCTGCCCCGGCGGCGGCTGGGTCAGCAGGTAGCCGCTGACGTAGCGTGCCGCCAGCCCCTGGGTTCGCAGCACCGCGATGGCGATGTGGGCGAAGTCCTGGCAGACCCCTTCACGCTGGGCCAGCGCGTCGGCGGCATGGGTGGCCACGTCGGTGCTGGCGGGTTCGTAGCGCATCTGGCGATGGACATGGCGGTTCAGGTCCAGCGCGGCTTCCAGCAGCGGCCGGTTGGGCGAAAACAGCTCGCCCGCGAAGCGCGCAAATTCCGACGCCGCGGGCGCATAGGGCGAGCCGAGCGCAAATTCGCAGGCCTCGGGCAGCGCGGCGCCGGCGCGGTAGCGCAGCTGCGCGGCCACCTGCTCCCAGGGCGGGCTGGCCTGCAGCGCCAGCGGCGGCAGCGCGCGCAGGTGAGCCTGGAAGCCCGACACCACCTGCAGGTGTTCATGCACCAGCGCATGGCTGAAGCTGTGGCGCCAGTTGCCGAAAGCGTCCAGGTCCTGGGCCACGCCTTGCGGGCCACCTTCGGGCGCGGGGGTGATGTCCAGTTGCCAGTCGCTGATGCGCTGCCAGGGCGTTTCACGCGGGCGCAGGTGCGCCACATGGTGCGCCACCTCCACCGGGGTGTCGTAGTCGTAGCGGGTGCTGTGCAGCACGCGCAGCACCCGCACCGGTGCGTCGGCGCCTTCAGGCGCCGGGGGGCGCGGCAGGCTGGGGTTCATGCGCCGGCCCTCATTGCCAGACCGAACGGTCGGCCTGCGTGACGTGCGCAAACAGCCGCAGGCCGATGGCGTCCGACAGGTCGCGCGCCGCCGCGCAGGTGTCCTGCAGCGCGTGTTCCAGCGCGGCGTGCCGGCCGCCTTCGTCCACGCTGCCCAGGCTTTCCAGCGACCACTGTTCGGGTGCCGGCAGCGCGTCGGTCACGCCCTTCACCCAGGCGGCTTCGTGGCGCGCCAGCTTGCGCAAGCGGTCGCGCAGGGTGCGCGCCACCCAGGCCAGCGAGCGCGGGTTGTCGGTGTCCAGCACCAGCAGGTGGACCAGCGGCAGCATCTCGCGCCGGGCCTGGAACTGGGCGCGGTAGGTGATCAGGCTGTCGAACAGGCCGAGCAGCAGCGCAAAGCCTTCGTCGCTGCGGTGCACGCCGGCCTGCAGGCCGGTGTAGAGCGCGTGCGCCAGCATGTCCAGGCGCTCGATCTGGCGGCCCACCGACAGCAGGCGCCAGCCGTCGTCGCGGGTCATGCGGTCGGTCTGCGCGCCGGTGATAGCGGCCAGGTGCGTGGCCGCGCGCGCCAGCACGCCCACCACGTCGGCGCTGGCCCAGGGCCGCGCGGCCAGGCCGGCGCCGCCCACCACCTCGGCCAGGCGCTGCTCGAAATGGTCGTCCACCTCCTGGATCAGCTTCCAGTGCTCGGGCGACAAGCGCTCGCGCAGCGCCTGCGCGCACTGGCGCAGGGAACGCAGGTTGAAGCCCACGCTGGCGGTGCCGTCGGCGGTTTCGGACAGGGCATGCACCAGCGCCCGCTCGAACACCCGGGCCGATTGCGGTGAGCCCGCGGGGTCGGGCACGCCCTCGCCCACCAGGCCATGCCAGCGCGACAGCGTGCCCAGCCAGGCCCGCACATCGCTGGGCGCGGCGGCCAGGCCTTCCAGCACCACGCGGGCCAGGCGCACGCTGTTTTCAGCCCGTTCGGTGTAGCGGCCCAGCCAGAACAGGTTCTCGGCCGCGCGGCTGGTGACGGTGCGGTGCCAGCCCTGCAGTTCCTGCACCGTCAGCGGCTGCGGCAGCAGGCTGCGCTTGTCCACCTCGCCGCGCGCCACCACCCAGGTGTCGGCGCTGGCGCTGCCGTGCTGCATGGACAGCCAGGGGTCGTGCGCGCCGTCGCGGCGCGCAGCCACGCGGGTCAGCCCGCCGGGCAGCACGCGCCAGCCCACCTGGCCTTCTTCGTCCACATGCGCCAGCGCGAAGACGCGCAGCACCGCCGGCCGTGGCTCCAGCGCGCCATGGTCCCAGCACGGGGTTTCCGACGGCCGCACCCGCGCCTGCAGGGTGAAGGCCGCCGGGTCGGCGTCGATGCGGGCGGCCAGCGCCGCGCGTTCGTTCTGGTCCAGGTCGGCGGCCACCAGGGGCTCGAAGCCCTGGGTGTTGGACCCGGTCGGGAAGGTGGGCGCCACCACGAATTCAGCCAGCCGCGTGCGCTGGGCCTGCCAGACCGAGGCTTCGCCGCACCACCAATGGGTGGACGCGGGCAGCAGCAGCTCTTCACCCAGCAGCTTGCGCGAGACGGCCGGCCAGAAGGCGGCCAGGCCGGGGCTTTCCAGGAAACCGGCACCGGGCGCATTGGCCACCACCACCTCGCCGGCGCGCAGGGCCTGCAGCAAGCCGGGCACGCCGAGCGCCGATTCGGCGCGCAACTCCAGCGGGTCCAGCCATTCGTCGTCCACCCGCCGCATCAGCACGTGCACGCGCTCCAGGCCATGCAAGGTTTTCAGGTACAGGCGGTTGCCGCGCACCGTCAGGTCACCCGCCTCCACCAGCGTGATGCCCAGGTAGCGGGCCAGGAAGACCTGCTCGAAGTAGGTTTCATGCAGGGGCCCGGGCGTCAGCAGGGCCACGCGCGAGCGTTCACCGGCCGGCGACAGCCGCAGCAGACCGTCCAGCAGCGCCTGGAAGGACGCCGCCAGGCGCTGCACCCTCAGCGCGCTGAAGGCTTCGTTGAACTGCGGCGCCACCACCAGGCGGTTTTCCAGCAGGTAGCCCAGGCCGGACGGCGCTTGCACCCGCTGCGCCAGCACCCACCAGCGGCCGTCGGGCCCGCGCGCCAGGTCGAAGGCCGCGTGGTGCAGGTGGACGCCGCCCAGGGGCACGATGCCATGCGCCGGCCGCAGGTACTGCGGGTGCGCGAACACCAGCGACGGTGGCAGCAGCGCCTTCTTCAGCAGGGTCTGCGGGCCGTACACATCGGCCAGCGTGGCGTTGAGCAGACGCGCGCGCTGGACCACGCCGGCTTCGATGTCGGCCCATTCGTCAGCGCCCAGCAGGAAGGGCAAGGTCTGCAGCGGCCAGGCCCGGGTCGGCGCCGCGGCGCTGGGGTCGGCATGCACGTTGTAGGTGGCGCCATCTTCTCGCACACGGCGCTGGATGCGCGCCTCGCGCGCGCCCAGGTCGGCCCAGCCACCGACACCCAGGGCCCCGAAAAAGTTCAGCCACAGCTGTGCCAGCGCGCCGCCCCGGCCGCCGGGGGCGGCGCGCAGTTCGTCGTGGCTGTCTGCGCTGGCCCAGCGCGCAGCGGCTGCGGCCTGCGCCTGAGCGTCCTGGGGCGCGGGGGCCTCAGGATCGCCGGGTTGGCTGTGGGGAGTGCCTGTCACCCCCGGATCATGCCTTGTCGGCACCGAACCCCGGCCGTCATCGGGCCCCAGCAGCATGGCCATCCCTCATCGGTGGGGCCTGGTAACTACCGAACCAGCCGCAGATCCAGCGTGAACGGGAATTCCAGGCTGCGCCGCGCCGGCGCCGGCTGCAACTGCCCGGGTGTGTGGCCCATGCTGAAGAAGCGCGCCAGGCGGCGGCTTTCGGCTTCGTAGGCGTTCACCGGGAAGGTGTCGTGGCTTCGCCCGCCCGGGTGGGTGACGTGGTACTGGCAGCCGCCGAGCGAGCGTTGGGTCCAGGTGTCCACCAGGTCGAAGGTCAGCGGCGCGTGGATGCCGATGGTGGGGTGCAGGGCCGACGGCGGCGCCCAGGCGCGAAAGCGCACGCCGGCCACATGTTCACCCACCCGGCCGGTGGGCTGCAGCGGCAGGGTGATGCCGTTGACGCACACCACGTGGCGCGAATCCACCAGGCCGAGGGCACGCACCTCCACCCGTTCCAGCGACGAATCCACATAGCGCACGGTGCCGCCGGGTGCTCCTTCTTCGCCCATCACGTGCCAGGGCTCCAGCGCACTGCGCAGCGTGAGGTGCACCCCACGCGCGCTGACCTCGCCCAGCTTGGGGAAGCGGAACTCGAAGTGCGGCAGGAACCAGGCCGACTCGAAGGCATGGCCGGCGCGGCGCATGTCGTCAATGACGTCGTCGAAATCCATCCACAGGAAGCTGGGCAGCAGGAAGCGGTCGTGCAGTTCGGTGCCCCAGCGCTGAAGTGGCGCGCGGTAGGGTTCCTTCCAGAAGCGCGCCACCAGCGCGCGCAGCAGCAGCTGCTGCGCGATGCTCATCTGCGCATGCGGCGGCATTTCAAACGCGCGCAGTTCCAGCAGGCCCAGCCGGCCGGTGGCGGTGTCGGGCGAGTACAGCTTGTCGATGCAGAACTCGCTGCGGTGGGTGTTGCCGGTGACATCGATCAGGATGTTGCGCAGCGTGCGGTCCACCAGCCAGGGCGGCATTTCCTGGCCGTAGATGGCCTTGTTGGCTTCGATCTGCGACAGCGCGATTTCCAGCTCGCGCAGCTGGTCGTTGCGGGCTTCGTCCACGCGCGGCGCCTGGCTGGTGGGGCCGAGGAACATGCCGCTGAACAGGTAGCTCAAGCTGGGGTGGTTGTGCCAATAGGCCAGCAGGCTGCCCAGCAGGTCGGGCCGGCGCAGGAAGGGGCTGTCGGCCGGCGTGGCGCCGCCCATCACGAAGTGGTTGCCGCCGCCGGTGCCGGTGTGGCGGCCGTCCAGCATGAACTTTTCGGTGGACAGCCGGCTTTGCCAGGCCGCGTGGTACAGGAACTCGGTGTGTTCCACCAGTTCGGCCCAGTTGTGCGCCGGGTGGATGTTCACCTCGATCACACCCGGGTCGGGCGTCACCTGCAGGATCTTCAGGCGCGGGTCGCGCGGCGGCGGGTAGCCTTCCAGCACGATCTTCACGCCGCGCTCCACCGCGGTGGCTTCCACCGCGGCCAGCAGGTCGAGGTAGTCCTCCAGATGCTGCAATGGCGGCATGAAGACGTAGAGCACGCCGCTGGCCGTGCCCACCTTCTCGGCCTTGGGGCCGCTGGCGCGGCGCGGGTCGCGCGCTTCCACCACCAGCGCGGTGCGGGTGATCCACGAGGCCGATTCGAAAGGCTGGGGCGCGCGGTCGGGCGATGCCACCGCGGCGGACGCCGTGGCCGAGCCATTGCCCTTGCCCGCCGCGGCACCGCCTTCACCCCGGTCGGCCCCCAGCACCATCTGCTGCAGGGCCACGGTGCCGCCCTCGGCAAAGCCGCCACCGGGCTGGTGCGACGCGTACTGGCCGCGGATGCGCGCGGCCGTCGGCAACGCGCCGCGTGGTGCGAAGGGGTCGGCGTCCAGGTGGTAGGGGAAGTCGGTTTCCGACACCCAGGGCAGCGAATCCAGCGGCAGGCGGTAGCCCATGGGCGAATCACCCGGGAACAGGTACATGCGCTCGTCGCGGAAGAACCAGGGCCCGCTGACCCAGGGGCCGCCCGCCAAGCCGGGGCCGTGTTCCCGGCGAATGGGCAGCACATAGCCCACCTCGGCATCCAACCCCGCCTGGAAGATGCGGCGCAGGCGGGTGCGTTCGAGTTCGTCTTCCAGCCGCGCGTCAAACGGGTCCACGTTCACCGGCAGGCGGCGTTCACGCCACAGGTAGTACCAGGTGTCTTCGTAGCCGGTCTGGACGAATTTCTCTTCCACGCCCAGGCGCTGGGTCAGCGCCAGCATGAAGGCCTTGGCGTCCTGCGCCGTGTACTGGTGGGCGTCGCGCTCATCGGCAAACAGGCTGGGGTCGTGCCAGCAGGGCTGGCCATCGGCGCGCCAGCAGATGCTGAGCGCCCAGCGCGGCAGTTGTTCACCCGGGTACCACTTGCCCTGGCCGAAGTGCAGGAAGCCGCCCTCGCCGTAGTGGCTGCGCAGGCGCTGCACCAGGTCCTGCGCAAAGATGCGCTTGGTGGGCCCCAGGGCGTCGGTGTTCCACTCGGCGCCGTCGCGGTCGTCCACGCTCACGAACGTGGGTTCACCGCCCATGGTCAGGCGCACATCGCCGGCCAGCAGTTGTTCGTCCACCTGCTGGCCCAGGGCCTGGATGGCCGACCACTGGGTGTCGGTGTAGGGCTGGGTGACGCGCGGGCTTTCCCAGACGCGGGTGATGCCCATGTGGTGGCCGAAGCTCACCTCGCATTCGTCCACCGCACCGGTCACCGGCGCGGCGCTGCCCGGGGTGGGCGTGCAGGCCAGCGGGATGTGGCCTTCACCGGCCATCAGGCCCGAGGTGGGGTCCAGGCCCACCCAGCCAGCACCCGGCAGGTAGACCTCGCACCAGGCGTGCAGGTCGGTGAAATCGACCTCGGTGCCGCTGGGGCCGTCCAGGGCCTTCACGTCGGGCTTCAACTGGATGAGGTAGCCCGACACGAAACGCGCCGCCAGCCCCATGTGGCGCAGCGCCTGCACCATCAGCCAGCCGCTGTCGCGGCAACTGCCCGAGCCCAGCTCCAGGGTCTGCTCGGGCGTCTGCACGCCCGGTTCCATGCGGATGAGGTAGCGGATGTCCTTCTGCAGGCGCTGGTTCAGTGCCACCAGGAAGTCGATGGTGCGCTGCTTGGGCAGCGGCACGCTGGCCACGAAGGCCGCCAGGCGCGGCGTGGCGGGCTCCTTCACCAGGTACGGCGCCAGTTCTTCCTTCAGGCCGGCGTCGTAGGCGAAAGGAAATTCTTCGGCGTAGGGCTCCAGGAAGAAGTCGAAGGGGTTGTAGACCGACATCTCGGCCACCAGGTCCACCGTCACCTTGAACTCGGTGACCGGGTCCGGGAACACCAGCCGCGCCAGGTAGTTCGAGAAGGGGTCCTGCTGCCAGTTGATGAAATGGCCTTCGGGTTCGATCTTCAGCGAATAGGCCAGGATGGGCGTGCGGCAGTGGGGTGCCGGGCGCAGCCGAACCACCTGCGGCGACAGGGCCACACGGCGGTCGTAGGTGTAGTGCGTGACGTGCTTCAGCGCAACGTGGATGGACACTTAGGAGCCTTTGGTAGGAATCACGCGGGGACGAGGAAATCGCGGCTGATGCCGGCGCCGATGTCGTTGACGCGATCGAGGAACTGGGTCAGGTAGGCGTGCAGGCCGGTGGACAGGATTTCATCGATGCGGCCAAAGCGCAAATCGCTTTGCAATCGGCCTGCACGGCGCAGGGTGTCGCTGCTTTGTTCGTTGGCCACCAGCTTCAGGTTGCCCACCACTTCGTTCATGCAGGCCGCCAGTGAACGCGGCATGTCGGGCCGCAGGATCAGCAACTCGGCCACCTTCTCCGGCAGGATGACGTTGCGGTAGACCTTGCGGTAGATCTCGAAGCCGGACACCGAACGCAGGATGGCGCTCCAGTGGTAGAAATCCACCTCGGGCGGGTCGTCCTGGCTGCGCGGGGGCTTGCCGCCGAAGTAGTCGCCGCCCATGGCTTCGTTCACCAAGGCGTGGAATTTCACGTCCAGCAGGCGCGCGGTGTTGTCGGCGCGTTCCAGGAAGGTGCCGATGCGGATGAAATGCAGCGCCTCGTCCTGCAGCATGGTGCCCACGGTGACGCCACGGCTCAGGTGCGAGCGGAACTTCACCCATTCGAACACCGCGCCGGGGTCGCGCTCGAAGGCGCCTTCGCGCAGCATGCGGTTGAATTCCAGCCAGGTCTGGTTGGTGGTTTCCCAGACCTCGGTGGTCAGGGTGCCGCGCACCGCGCGGGCGTTCTCGCGCGCCGCGCGCAGGCAGCTCAGGATGCTGGACATGTGGGTCTCGTCGCGCACCATGAACTGCATGACGTTGCGCGCTTCCACCTTGCCGTGGCGTTCCTTGTAGGCGGCCGTCAGCTCGCTGATGCCCAGCATGCCGCGCCAGCCTTGCTCGGCGCGGTCGGCGCTCTGCGGCAGCAGCGAGGTCTGGTAGTTGATGTCCAGCATGCGCGCGGTGTTCTCCGCGCGCTCCATGTAGCGAGCCATCCAGAACAGGTGATCGGCCGTGCGTGACAACATGCTCATGTCTCCCTCATGCTTCCCGTCATGCCTCGAGGACCCAGGTGTCCTTGGTGCCGCCGCCCTGCGACGAATTCACCACCAGCGATCCTTCCTTCAGCGCCACGCGGGTCAGCCCGCCCGGCACCATCTGCACCCCCGACACATCGTTGGAGCGCGACAGCACGAAGGGCCGCAGGTCGATGTGGCGCGGCGCGATGCCCGACTCCACATAGGTCGGGCAGGTGGACAGCGCCAGCGTGGGCTGCGCGATGTAGTTGCCGGGGTTGGCCAGCAAGGCGCCGCGGAAGTCCGCGATCTCCTGCCTGGACGCGGCCGGGCCCACCAGCATGCCGTAGCCGCCGGCGCCGTGCACTTCCTTCACCACCAGTTCGCCCAGGTGGTCCAGCACGTACTTCAGGTCCTCGGACTCGCGGCACAGGTAGGTGGGCACGTTCTGCAGGATGGGCTTTTCGCCCAGGTAGAACTCGATCATCTTGGGCACATAGGGGTAGATGGACTTGTCGTCCGCCACGCCGGTGCCCACCGCATTGCACAGGGTGATGTTGCCCTTGCGGTAGACGTCCAGCAGCCCGGCGCAGCCCAGCGTGGTGTCGGGGCGGAAGACCGTGGGGTCCAGGAAGTCGTCGTCCAGGCGGCGGTAGATCACGTCCACCCGGCGCGGGCCCTGGGTGGTGCGCATGTAGACGAAGCCGTCCTTCACGAACAGGTCCTGGCCCTCGACCAGTTCCACGCCCATCTGCTGGGCCAGGAAGGCGTGCTCGAAGTAGGCGCTGTTGTACATGCCGGGGGTCAGCACCACCACCTGCGGCTCGTTCACCGCGGCCGGGGCCACGGCGCGCAGGGTTTCCAGCAGCAGGTCGGGGTAGTGGGCCACCGGCTCCACGCGGTGGCGCGCGAACAGTTCGGGGAACAGCCGCATCATCATCTTGCGGTTTTCCAGCATGTAGCTCACGCCGCTGGGCACGCGCAGGTTGTCTTCCAGCACGTAGTAGGTGCCGCTGCCGTCAGGCTGCGCCGCGCGCACGATGTCGATGCCCGCGATGTGCGAGTAGATGTCGCCCGCCACGTCCACGCCCATCATCTGCGGGCGGAACTGGGCGTTTTTCAGCACCTGCTCGGACGGCACCACACCGGCCTTCAGGATGGCCTGGTCGTGGTAGACGTCGTGGATGAAGCGGTTCAGCGCCGTCACCCGCTGGCGCAGGCCGCGCTGCATCCAGGACCATTCGTCGGCCGGAATCACCCGCGGAATGAGGTCGAAGGGGATCAGGCGCTCGGTGCCCGCGCCATCTTCGTCCTTGGCGCCGTACACCGCGAAGGTGATGCCCACGCGGCGAAAGATCATCTCGGCTTCGTCGCGCCGCGCGTGCATCAACTCGGCGGGCTGCTCGTTCAGCCAGGCCTGGTATTCGCGGTAATGCTTGCGGATGCCGGGTATGGCGCCGCCGCTGGCCAGCGTCTGCATCTCGTCAAAGCTGAGTTTCATCGGGTTCTCTCTCCTGGCACAAGGGGTTTAGCAACATCCGCACCAGCGCTGGGCACCCATGCAGTATCGGTGGCATCGGCCGGCACAGCCCAGCGCCAGTGGCGGGGCTGCAAGGCGCGCCAGCAGGCCGATGCACCATCAAGCCACGTCCATGCACCACAGCGGTCGCTGCGCACCACCTTGATGCCCCGCTCGGCATAGCGCGCCATCACGTCGGGCGCCGGGTGGCCGAAGCGGCTGCGGTAACCGGCCTGCACAAAGGCCCAGCGAGGCTGCACCGCGTCCAGCAGCAGGCCGCTGGACGAGGTGCGGCTGCCGTGGTGCGGCACCATCAACAAGCTGCTGGCCAGGCGCGCACCATGCCGGGCCACCAGAGCCGCCTCCTGCGGGGCTTCGATGTCGGCGGTGAGCAGCGCGCTGCGGCCCTGGGCGTCCTGCACCCGCAGCACGCAGCTCACCGCGTTGGGCCGCGCTGAAGCCGGGTCGCCATCGTCGGGCCCTGGGTGCAGCAATTCGAAGTGCACGCCGTCCCACTGCCAGGCCTGGCCATCACGGCAGGGCGTCGCCAGGGCCGCCTGTTGCAGCAGCGGGTGCCCGCCGGGCAGGGAATGGCGCAGCTCAGCCACCGGCATCGCCCCCAGCACGGCGGCGGCACCGCCCACATGGTCGGTGTCACGGTGGCTGAGCACCAGGGTGTCGATGCGGTTTTCACCCCGGGCGCGCAGCAGCGGCAGCAGCACGCGCTGGCCTGCGTCGCTGTCGCGTGAATACTGCGGGCCGGCGTCGAACACCAGCAGGTGGCCACGGGTGCGCACCAGCACCGCGGTGCCCTGCCCCACGTCCACCGCCACCAGCTCGAAGGCGCCCGGCGCGGGGCGTGGCGGTGCCGGCCACAGCAGCGGCAGCAGCAAGGGCAGGCCCAGCACCCGCAGCCGGGCCGGCAGCGGCAGCACCAGCAGCAGCGCGCCCAGCAGGCCGGCCGCCACGCCCCAGGCCGGGGCGGCCGCGGCGGTCCACACGGCCGCGGGCCAGGCCGCCATGGCGCCCAGCACCGCCATCAGGCCTTGCACCAGCAAGGCGCTCAGCGACCACAAGGGGGGCAACAAGGCGCCGGCCAGTGCCAGCGGTGTGATCACCAGGGTGACCAGGGGAATGGCCAGCAGGTTGGCCAGGAATCCGACCAGCGACAGTTGCTGGAAGAACAGCATCGCCAAGGGCGACAGCCCCAACGTGGCCACCACCTGCGATCGCAGATGGGCCCGGCCCGTGGCCAGGACGCGCTGCGCCGCCGTGGCCGGCTCCTTGGCCTCGGGGGCCTGGCGCGGCTCGGACACCATCAGCAAGGCCACCGCGGCGAAGGACAGCCAGAACCCCGGCTGCAGCAGAGCCCAGGGGTCCAGCGCGCTCACCACCGCTGCGGCCACCAGCAGCAGCAGCAGCGGCGGCCAACTCAAGCCGGCGCTGCGCAGCACGGCCACGCTGGCCAGCATCAGCACCGTGCGCTGCGCCGGAACGCCCCAGCCGGCCAGCAGCGCATAGGCCGTGGCCAGCGCCAGCCCGCCCCAGCGCGCCGCCTGCGGCGTGGGCCAGGCCAGCACCAGGCGCGGGCTGCGGCGCCAGGCCGCGCCGATGAGGCCGCCGGCCAACCAGGCGAACAAGGTGATGTGCAGTCCACTGATGGACATCAGGTGGGCCACGCCGGTGACGCGGAACAGCTCCCAGTCGGCGCGCTCGATGGCCGCCTGGTCGCCCACCACCAGCGCGGCCAGCACGCCGGCGGCGCGCAGCTCGGGCACGCGGGCGTCGATGGCGTCACGCAGGCGCTGGCGCAGGCGCTCGACCGGGTGCGCCACCGCTTCCGCCAGCAATTGCGGTGCCGTGCCCTGGGCGGTGGCGCGCACATAGCCCTGCGCGCCCAGGCCTTGCTCGAACAGCCACAGCTCGGCGTCGAAACCTTCGGGGTTCAGCGTGCCATGTGGCAATTTCAATCGAACCGGAAGCGTCCAGCGTTGTCCGGCGCGCAGCGTGTGCAGCGGACCCGCCAGCAGGCTGTCTTCATGCAGCCCGCGGTACCAACCCAGGGCCAAGGCCGGCGGCAGGCGCACCGGCTGGCCGTTCAGTTGCGCAGTCTCCACGTCCAGGCGCAGGCGCGTGCCGCTGGCGCCCAATTGGGGCATCTGCGCCACCACACCGGTGACCACCAGGTCCACGCCTTCCAGCGCGGGGTCCAGGCGTTCTTCCAGGCGCTGTTGGGCCCGCCATCCGGTGCTGGACCAGCCCAGCAGCAACAGCGAAAGCAGCAGGGCCGGCAAGCCCCCGCGGCGGGCGCCGCGCTGCCAGGCCACGGCCAGCAGCACCGTCGCGGCGGCGGCAGCGGCGGCGTGCCAGGGCCAGGGCAGCAACGCCGGCTGGCGCAGCTGCCATGCCAGTCCAGCGCCCCAGGCCAGCACCGCCAGGCCCAGGCGCCAGCCTGCATGCCAAGCCCGTGCTGCCATCGCTGCAGTGTAGGATGCGCGCCCGTCGGCCCCTGGGGGCCGCCTACCGTGGGAGCACCGCATGTCCATCCAAGACCGCCTGGCCCAGGCCGGCATCACCCTGCCGCCGGTGGCGGTGCCTGCCGCGGCCTATGTGCCCTTCGTGCGCACCGGCAATCTGGTGTTCCTGTCCGGGCACATCGCCAAAAAGGACGGCAAGCCCTGGGTGGGCCAGTTGGGCCTGACCATGGCCACCGAAGAGGGCAAGGCCGCCGCGCGCGCCATCGCCATCGACCTGATGGGCACCCTGCAGGCCGCCGTGGGCGACCTGAACCAGGTGACCCGCATCGTGAAGGTGATGGGCCTGGTGAATTCCACCGCCACCTTCACCGAGCAGCACCTGGTGATCAACGGCTGCTCGGAACTGCTGGGGCAGATCTTTGCAGAGAAAGGCGCGCATGCCCGCAGCGCCTTCGGCGTGGCGCAGATTCCCACCGGCTCGTGCGTGGAAATCGAACTCATCGCCGAGGTGGCCTGATCTTGAGCCTGCCGACCCGGAACCCCGACCTGCTGCTGGGTGGCGTGGCCGCCGCCGCCGCCGCCGCCGTGGGCATGGCCTTGTTTTCACAGTACCGCTGGGACATGCAGCCCTGCCCCTGGTGCGTGCTGCAGCGGGCCATCACGGTGGCCATCGCCCTGGCCGCGCTGCTGGGCCTGTTGTGGCGCGCACCGCTGGGCCGTCGCCTGGGCGCGGGCCTGGTGCTGGTGCTGGGTGCCTGCGGCGTGGCCGCGGCGCTGTGGCAGCACTTCGTGGCCGCCGCATCGGCTTCCTGCGCCATGACACTGGCCGACCGCATCATGGGCGCGTTGGCGCTGGACAGCACCTGGCCCGACATCTTTGCCGCCCGCGCGTCCTGCGCCGACGCCAAGGTGAACCTCGCCGGCATCCCGTATGAATTCTGGAGCCTGGCGTTGTTCCTGCTGCTGATGCTCGCCGCCCTGCAGGTGTTCCGCAGACCGGCGCCGGGCCCTTGATGCCGGGTGCGAAGCACCCGGCGTCCGAATAGGCCCTCCCTGAACTTTGTGTTTGTGAAGCCACTGTAGGGGCGGGACTTTCATCCCGACATCCCCGGAGCCGGGGGCAGGCTGACCCTCATCAACAGGCCTCTGGCGACATTCGCCCAAGATGTCACGATGTCCGCACAGCCCACCTCCTCCACCCTGTCTTCCGCCGCCGATGCCGATGTGCTGATCGTCGGCGCCGGGCCGGCCGGCCTGGCCCTGGCCTGCGCACTGGACGCCGCCGGCATCAGCAGCCTGCTGCTGGAACAACAGGACAGCGCTTCACTGTCCGCCCCGCCCGAAGACGGCCGCGACATTGCGCTGACCCACCGCGCGCGCCAGGTGATGCAGCAACTGGGCTTGTGGCAACGCCTGCCATCCAGCTCGGTGGCGCCGCTGCGCGAAGCGCGTGTGCTGGATGGCGAGGCCACGTCCTTTCTGCAATTCGGCGCCAAGGACGGGCACAGCGCGGGCCAGCCTCTGGGCTGGCTGGTGCCCAACCACCTGATCCGCCAGGCCGCGCACGACGAGGCCCGCAGCCGCGCGAAACTGCGCATCGAATGCGGGGCCAGGGTCACCGCGCTGGCACTGAACGATGACATGGCGCGGGTCAGCCTGGCCGACGGCCGCAGCCTGCAGGCTCCGCTGGTGGTGGCCGCCGACAGCCGCTTTTCCGAAACCCGCCGGCGTGCCGGCATCGGTGCGGCAATGCGCGACTTCGGCCGCACCGTCATCGTGGCCCGCGTGGCCCACGAGGGCGACAACCAGGGCATCGCCTGGGAATGCTTCCGCTATGGCAACACCCTGGCGCTGCTGCCGATGAACGGCGGGCAATGTTCGGCCGTGATCACCGCGCGCAGCGACCAGGCCGCCTCCTGGCTGGCCCTGGACGACGCGGGTTTCGCCGAACGCGTGCAGCAGCAGGCGGGTTCACGCCTGGGCGCCTTGCGCACGGCCTCGGCCCGCCACGCCTACCCGCTGGTGGCCGTGTACGCGCACCGCTTCACCGCCCAGCGCTTTGCGCTGGTGGGCGACGCGGCGGTGGGCATGCACCCGGTCACCGCGCATGGCTACAACTTCGGCCTGTACGGCGTGCAGGTGCTGGCACGCGAACTGGCTGCGGCCAGGCGCGCCGGCACCGACCTGGGCGCCGGGCCCGCGCTGCAGCGCTATGACGCCGAGCACCGGCGGGTCACGCTGCCCATCTACCTGGGCACCAACGCCATCGTGTCGCTGTTCACCGACGAGCGAACGCCCGCCAAAGCCTTGCGAAAGGCCGTGCTCACGGTTGCAGAACGGGTGCCGCCCTTTTCGGGCCTGATCCGGCGCGCCATCACACGCCAGCTCACCGGCGAAGTGGCAGCGGCCTGAGCCGGTTTCAGGCCTTGCGGCGCCAGCGCGTGCCGACGGCCGCCAGGCCCAGCACGGCCATCAGCCAGGTGGCGGGCTCGGGCACCGGGGCGGTGACGTTGTAGCCGATGTCGCGCAGCACGGCGTAGTCCAGTTCGCTGGGGTTGTTGCGTTGGCCGTTCACCAGCGCGGGCACCATGGCGGGCGATTTGCCTTGGAAAAGGACCCCCTGGTCCCAATGGGCCGGGTCGCCGTTGACCCAGTCCAGTTCCACCGCCTGGCCGGCCACGGCCTGAACATGGGCCCCGGTGTAGGTCTTGCCATCGGCCGACACATCGGCGTTGTAGGCGTTGCCCTGGCCGAAGCCCAGGATGTGGAAGATCTCGTGGGCCGCCACCGAGTAGAAGTCGTACTGGGCGAAGGACTGACCGGCTTCGCTGGAACCGAAGTACCAATTGAAGCTGGTGTTGAAAGTGATGCCGCCGCCCACCGGGTCGTAGTTGGTGGTGCTGTTGCGGCTGTTGAACAGCGCTGTCCATGCACCCGTACCGCCGATGGACAGCCCAAAGTTGGCAAAGGCCAGCGGGCCGCCCGAACCCAGGCTGCTGCCGCCCACAAAGAGGGTCAGGGTGTTCGCCAAGACGGGGCGGTCCGTCAGGCTCACCTCGGTGCCCGAATGGCCCGGGTTGTCGAAGGACAGGGTCCAGTGATTGACGGCGTTGGGGGTGATGGCCCCGAAGGTCTCGTTCACCAACCGGGCTTCGATGTCGCTGGCCGCCTGCTCCAGGATGGCCTTGCGGCCGGCGTCCGCAAAGAAGCCGCTGTCATAGCTGTAGTCGAAGACGATGTCGATCTGGGCCTGGGCCCCCAAAGGCAAGGCCAGCGCCATGGCCGTCAGCGCATTCAGCAGGACCGGGCGCTTGTTGTTCGTGTTCGCGCGCAACATCGTCTCCAACACTTGTTACTGTTGGAATTGATTCTGTCATGCACCCTTGTCAGGCCGGCGCGCAACCGGCCCCCCGGTTCACGGGGAGCCTGGAGCCCGTCGCGGGGCTGGGCGCGCGCCCGGGCTCAGACCGCCAGCACCCGCTGCGCCTTCATGCCTTCCACCGCCTTGCCCTTGCGCGCGCGCTTGCCGACATGGGCGGTGAGGTGGGCGCCCTTGAGCACCTCCTCCTTGGCCTTGCCGCCACGCCCGGATCCCAGCACGCGCAGGGCATCGCCGAAGGCCGCCACGCTGACCAGCGCGTCCTTGGGCTCCAGGTCCATCAAGGTCAGGCCGCGACCGCCCTTGGGCTGGTGTTTCAACTCGTCCAGCGGGAACACCAGCAGCCGCCCCGTCAGGCTGAGGCAGGCCAGTTGCTGCGCCAGCAGTTCCCCCACCGGCACCGCGCTGGGCGGCAGCGGGTGTTCGCCGGCTTCCAGCGCCAGGAAGGTCTTGCCGCCCTTGTTGCGCCCCACCAGGTCGCCCAGTTGCGCCAGCAGGCCGAAGCCGCCGGTGCCGGCCAGCACCAGCAGGCGGCTGGCTTCAGCAGCGTAATAGTGCGCCGGCTGGGTGCCGGACTCCAGGTCGATCAGGCTGGTGATGGGCTGGCCATCACCGCGCCCGCCGGGCAGCAGCGACACCGCCACGCTGTACACCCGCCCATTGCTGCCAAACACCACCAGCGGGTCCACCGTGCGGCAGGGGAACACGCCGTACAGGCCGTCACCGGCCTTGAAGGCCAGCGTGGCCGCGTCCACCTCGTGGCCCTTGAGCGCCCTCACCCAGCCTTTCAGGCTGACCACCACGGTGACGGCTTCGTCCACCACCTTGATCTCCGCCACGGCCTTCTTCTCGGCCTGGATCAGGGTGCGGCGCGCGTCGCCGAACTGCTTGGCGTCGGCCTCGATCTCCTTGATGACCGTGCGCTTCAGGCTGCTGGGGCTGCCCAGGATGTCCTCCAGCTTCTTCTGCTCGTCGCGCAGGCCCTTCAACTCCTGCTCGATCTTGATCGCTTCCAGCCGCGCCAACTGGCGCAGGCGGATTTCCAGGATGTCCTCGGCCTGGCGGTCGCTCAACTTGAAGCGATCGATCAGCGCCGGTTTGGGCTCGTCCGCGTTGCGGATGATGCGGATCACCTCGTCGATGTTCAGCAGCACCAGTTGCCGGCCTTCGAGGATGTGGATGCGGTCCAGCACCTTCGTCAACCGGTGCTGGGTGCGGCGCTGCACCGTGGTTTGGCGGAAGGCGATCCATTCGGTCAGCACCTGGCGCAGGCCCTTCTGCACCGGGCGGCCGTCGATGCCCACCATGGTCAGGTTCACCGGCGCACTGGTCTCCAGGCTGGTGTGGGCCAGCAGGGTGTTGATCAGCTCGTCCTGCTCCACGGTGCGGCTCTTGGGCTCGAACACCAGGCGGACGGCGGCTTCCTTGCCCGATTCATCGCGCACCGCGTCCAGCACCGCCAGCACCGACGCCTTCAACTGCACCTGGTCGGCGCTGAGCGCCTTCTTGCCGGCCTTCACCTTGGGGTTGGTCAGCTCCTCAATTTCTTCCAGCACCTTCTGCGTGCTGGTGCCCGGCGGCAGTTCGGTCACCACCAGCTGCCACTGGCCGCGCGCCAGGTCCTCGATCTTCCAGCGCGCGCGAACCTTCAGGCTGCCGCGCCCGCTGGCATAGGCCGCGCGGATGTCCTCGGCGCTGCTGATGATCTGGCCACCGCCGGGGTAATCGGGCCCGGGCAGCAATTCGAACAGGTCGTCGTCGGACAGCCTGTCGTTGCGGATCAGCGCCACCGCGGTCGCCGCCACTTCGTTCAGGTTGTGGCTGGGCACTTCGGTGGCCAGGCCCACGGCAATGCCGGACGCGCCGTTCAGCAGCACGAAAGGCAGGCGCGCGGGCAGTTGCTTCGGCTCTTCGAAGCTGCCGTCGTAGTTGGGCACGAAGTCCACCGTGCCTTCGTCCAGTTCGTCCAGCAGCAGCCGTGCGATGGGCGCCAGACGCGCTTCGGTGTAGCGCATGGCCGCGGCACCGTCGCCGTCGCGGCTGCCGAAATTGCCCTGGCCGTCGATCAGCGGGTAGCGCTGGCTGAAGCTCTGCGCCATGCGCACCAACGCGTCGTAGGCCGCGGTGTCGCCGTGGGGGTGGAACTTGCCCAGGACGTCGCCCACCACGCGGGCGCTTTTCACCGGCTTGGGCGCACCGCCGGACGCGCCGAAGCCCAGGCCCATGCGCTGCATGGCATACAGG
Organism: Burkholderiales bacterium JOSHI_001; assembly: GCA_000244995.1. Lineage (NCBI taxonomy): Bacteria > Pseudomonadati > Pseudomonadota > Betaproteobacteria > Burkholderiales > Burkholderiales bacterium JOSHI_001. The sequence continues at coordinate 3,115,835 of CM001438.1, forward strand.
ATGCGGCGCTGCACCGGCTTCTGGCCGTCGCACACGTCGGGCAGGGCGCGGCCCTTCACCACGGACAGGGCGTATTCCAGGTAGGCGCGCTCGGCATAGGCGCCCAGAGCGATGGCGTCGCCGGCTTCGGGCGCTGCCAGGGGTTCGGTGTCTGACATGTATCGGGTGGTGCGGCTCGCCGGCTGCCCGGCGGCGCAGGGCTGGCTGTTGGCGCGGAGCCCGCCGAGGCGGGCCGGGTTTCAAACCGCCCGCAGGCGCAAGCAGCGCCGGGGCGGGCGCATTGTGCAATGGAACGGCCGGGGCCCCGTTCCTGCGGGCAGCGGCGCCCGGGCCGTCAGCGCATCAGGGCTGGCGGCTGATGGGCGGCAGCACATTGCAGAACGCCGGCCCCCAGGCCAATTCGCCGCTGGCGCTGCGCACGCTGTCGGATTTCCAGCGCCCCCCCACCGACAGGCTCAGCAGCCGCGGCTGCGGGCCTGGCAGGTAGGCCACCAGGCCGTCGAAACCGGAAACCTCGCCGAAAGGCTGGCGCAGCACGCGGCGCAGGTCGCGCTGCGCTGCCGCCTGGCGCTGCACCAGGGCCCGCCGCACCAGCGCGGGCGTGACGGCCGCCGGGCGCTGGCGCATGTACAGCAAGGCGCCGCTGGGCCAGCACAGCCGGTCGCTGCCATTGACGAAGGCCTGGATGGCCTCGTCGGCCGAAGCGCCGGGCGCGCCACCCAGGTTCATCCACACCACATAGGGGCCCTCCACGCTGCCTGCGCGCGCGGCCCCGGCCAGCAGCAGCAAGGCAATGCAACAAACGCGAGGGCCGAGGCGGCTCACCGGGTGGACTCCGCAGCGCCACCCTGGGCCGCGCTGATGCCAAAGGCCTGGTTCAAGGCCTCGGCCGAGTCGGTGCCCAGGCGCTTGGCCAAGGCCGGCGCGTGCAGCTCGTGGCCCTGCGGCAGGAAGAACATCAGGTGATTGGGCTTGGCCGGCATCACCGTCTTCTTGCCCGCACGCTCCACGGTCTGCGCCTTGACGGCCGCGATGTTGTATTCGGAAAACTTGATGGTGTCGGCCTGGTTGCCGCCCAGCAGCACCACGGTGTTGTCGCCTGGCTTTGCATGGACAAAGCCCACGTGCTTGCCCTGGCCGCCCGGGTTGGTGACCATGGCCACGGCGCCAAAGACCGGGCCGTCCAGCTGCACAAACAAGGGGTTGCGCACCACGGGGGGGGCCTGCTTCTCCCCTTTCTTGACCTTGTCCTTGCGCACTTCAAAGAAGGCATGGGCACGGCCCTTGGCCGCCACGTGGTCGGCGAAGGACTCGTTGTCGATGTCGATGCCCGCCTGCAACAAGCACCAGTTGACGAATGCCGCGCACCAGGCGTGTTCGGTGCCTTCCATCGAGGTCTGGCCGGTGCCCACTTCCTTGTGAAAGTTGGTCACCTTCTGGATCTGCCCTTCCTTGGCACCCTTGTGCTGGCGTGCCTGGTCTTCGGCGAACTTCATCCAGGGCGCCAGGTCCTGGTCGTTGGCCGCCACACCGGTGGGCAGGGCCAGCACGGTGCCGTCGTCCAGGCGAACGGCGGTTGCGCCGGCCGCCGCCGCGCCCAGCCGCGCCAGCGTGGGGTCGGCGCCGTCCGCGCGGCCCAGCACCCCCGGCGTGTCGCCCAACAGCGAGCACAGGTTCGGATCGGCCTGGTCGTTGATGCCCAGGGTGCCGGGCGTGCGGCTGCCGGCCCAGAAACCATCGCTGCCCAGAACACCGGGCCGACGGGAACACGACATGTTTGAATCCTGTTGGGTGGATGGGGCCGCAGGCATCTTCTGCCCGAGGCCGTTGCGGTGCAAGCGGAGCACCAACAATGGCATGCTTCGCGTGGCGCATGATGCGGTGCCCGCGCTGACAAGCGTCATTTTGACAAATGTCATGCCCAAAGAGGCGCGCATGCGTCACGCTGCGCGGCGCGAGAGACCAGGAGACAGAAGATGACGATTTCCAGACGCGACATCCTGAAGGCCGCCGGCGCCGGTTTGGCGCCATTGACCCTGTCCGCCCTGCCCTCGCTGCAGGCCTGGGCCGCCACTGGCAACCCGCTGCAGTTGCGTGCCGGCCCCGTGCGCCAGTCGCTGCGGCCTGGCGCCGCCACGTCGCTGTGGGGTTTCAACGGCAGCGTGCCCGGCCCGGTGCTGCGCATGAAAAAGGGCGACACCGCCCGCATCCTGGTGAGCAACGCGCTGCCCAACGACCAGGGCACCACCGTGCACTGGCACGGCATGCGCGTGCCCAATGCGATGGACGGGGTGCCGCAGGTGACGCAGGACCCCATTCCCACCGGCGCCAGCTTCGCCTATGAATTCCCGCTCGTGGATTCAGGCACCTTCTGGTACCACCCGCACCAGCACAGCTTCGAGCAGGTGGCGCGCGGGCTGTACGGCGCCTTCATCGTGGACGAAGACCAGCCCATCACGGTGGACCGCGAAGAGGTCTGGGTGCTGGGCGACTTCAAGTTGCAGCCCAATGGGCAGCAGGTGAACGACTTCGGCGGTGCGCCCACGCTGGGCGGCGGTGGTCGGCTGGGCAATGTGGTCACGCTCAACGGCAAGCAGGTGGGCGCCAAGCAGGGGCTGGAACTGCGCGGCGGCGAACGCCTGCGCCTGCGCCTGCTGAACACCGCGACCGCGCGCATCCTGAAGCTGGACTTCGGCGGCCTGCAGCCCATGGCGGTGGCCTTCGATGGCCAGGCCGTCACGCCGCACCCTCTGCCCGCGGGCTACCTGCTGGGCCCGGGCATGCGGCTGGACCTGGTGATCGACGCACCCGACGCGCCGGGCCAGCAGTTCGCGGTGTCCGACACGCGGGACTTGGGGCTGCGCCTGGCCACCATCGCCATCAGCCGCAAGGCCGCGCTGCGCAACAAGGCCCTGGCCGACGCCATCGCCTTGCGGCCCAATGAACTGGCCGAGCCGGACCTGAACAAGGCCAGCCAGCACTTCATCGTGTTCGAAGGCGGCGTGCTGGGCAAGCCGGCCATCGGCCTGGTGGATGGCAAGCCCTCGCCGGTGGCCGACATCATGAAGAAGCACAACCTGTACTGGACCATGAACTACCAGGCCGAGCACGAGCATTCGCTGATGCACACGCCCTTGTTCAACTTCAGGCGCGGCGAGAGCGTGGTGCTGAAGATGGTGAACGAAACCGAGTTCGAGCACCCCATGCACCTGCACGGCCACTTCTTCCGCGTGCTGAAGATCAACGACAGGGCCACCCCCCACCGCGAATGGCGCGACACCGTGATGGTGTCGCCCAAGGGCAGCGTGGACGTGGCCTTCGTGGCCGACAACCTGGGCGAGTGGATGTTCCACTGCCACATCCTTGAGCATGCCGCGGGCGGCATGATGGGCACGGTGGTGGTGGAGTGAACTGAGCGGCAGGGCGCCGTGAATCAGCCCGCCTCCTGCCCCATGGCCACCCGCGCCGCGAACTCGCGGTCCAGCAGGCTCATCACCACCAGCGAGTCGTAGCCGTCGGCACCGTCGATCTGCACGCGCACGCTTTCGCGCAGGCGCCCTTCTTCGACGAAGCCTTCGCTGGCGTACAGGGCCAGCGCCCGGTTGTTCAGCAGCTTCACGTCCAGCCAGAAGCGGTGCGCATGCAGGTCGCGAAAGGCCATCTGCTTGAGCAGGCGCACACAGGCCCGGCCCAGGCCCTGGCCCTGGCCGGTGGTGTTCAACACGATGCGCTTCAACTCCACGCTGCCGTGCGGGTTGCGGCAGCCCTGCAGGATGACGAAGCCCACGCGGTCGTAGTGCTCGCCCGACTCGATGATGAAGTGGCGAAAGTCAGGGAAGCGCACCGCCCCTTCATGCTGGGTGCGTTCCCAGGGCGTGATGAAGGGCAGGTTGCGGGCGTCGGTTTCCACCGTGGTGACGAAGTCCAGGTCCGACAGCATGGTGGGCCGCAGGCGCAGCCGGGGGGAATCGTCGTCGTGCATCGGGGCTGGCAGTGAGGTTCGGCCCACTGTACACAGCGCCTTGCCCCCACCACCCCCGTGGCGACCCGTGGTCGCCCGCGCGCTCGGGCCGTCAGCGCCCCGCCAGCGCGGCGGCCGGCGCCACGGCCAGGCCGGGCTGGTTCAGGCGGGAGTCCAGCGAACGCAATTGCGCAATGCGCCGCCGCGTGCCCGGGTGGGTGGCGCTGTCGAAGTTCACGCCCTGGCGGGTGAGCATGGACCAGGCGCTGTCCAGCCCGAAACCCAGCGCACGCAGCTGGGTGAAGCCGTAGGCATCGGCCTCGAACTCCTGCTGGTGCGACAGCGCATGCGCGCTTTCGGCCAGTTCGCGCGCCACCGGGTCGGTGGTCTCGGGCTTCACCGCGCCGGGAATGAAGCGCAGGTACAGCGCGCCCAGGGCCTGGGCATGGCCCAGTGCCAGGTGCCCGAGTTCGTGCGCCAGCAGCATCAGGCGTTCTCCCTCGGGCAGTTCGCCCACGGCTTCGCTGGCCACCACGGCGCGTTCGCCCAGCATGGCCTCGGCAAACAGCTCACCCTGCAGGATGTCCAAGCGCACGTCCTGGGCCGCGGGCAACAGGCGCTGCAGGCGCTCGAAGCTGGTGCGCAGGCGCTGGCTGGCAGGGCTTTGGGGGTCGGCCACCGCGCACTGCTGCAGGCGCATCTGCTGTGAATGCACCAGCACCTGCACGATGCCCTGTTCCTGTGCCAAGGCACAGGCTTGCCAGCACAGACCCGCCAGCATGAACACCAGCATGTGACGCATGACCTGGGAATGCACAAACATGCCAACCTCCCTCGGGGCAATGAGGACCTGCGTCGACCTCAACGCAAGCTCCATGCCTGTAGGGAAGTATTCCGGCTTGTGACCCGGCGCGCTCAACGCATCTGTGGGGGAAAACTCATGCATTCGAGGGATGAACGGTGCCATCGCGCACCGCGGCCCTCAATCCCCGCCAAGCCGCAGTTTGGACGGCTGCCGGCGTTCCACCTGGAACCGCAACACCGCCGCCGCGCGGTACGCACCATGGGCGAACTTGCCGTAGGGCAGCGTGAGGAACAGCGCCATCACAAAACCCAGGTGCAGGGCCAGCAGCAGGCCCATGGCCCCGGTGCTGCGCAGGGCCAGCAGCGCCAGGCCGGTGGCCCCGGTGCCGAACAGCAGGCTGATGAAGGCGCGGTCCATCGGCGCCTGGGCCGCGTCGGCGTGCTGGGCATGGCGGCGCCGGTGCAGGACGTACTGGCCCAGCGGGCCCACCAGCAGCCCCAGCCCGCCGGCGGTGCCCAGCAGCACGGGCAGGCTGGTCAGCGCATAGGGCGCATGCCAGCCGAATGCGTAGTGGTAAAGCGTGGCCAGGGTGGTGGACGCGAAGCACAGCATGAAACCCCAGAACGTGGCGTGGTGGAAGCGCCGGCGCCAGGGGGTCCAGGCATCGTCCTCGTTGTTGCAGCCCTGCCCGTGGCCGCCGTCCAGGTATTTCAGGCGCAAGACATCGTGGGCGGCTTCTGCCGCGGCAGCACGACCCACGGCAACGGCTTCCGGACCGCCGCGCCAGAAGCGCCGCACCCCCATGCCCAGGGCCAGCAGCGCAAACAGGAACACCGGCGCGAACACGGCCACCATCATGTTGTGGGGGAACACGGCGTAGAAGTTGCCGGCCAGGGGCTCGTGCCACAGGCTGCCGGTGCGTGCCAGGCCCATCACCAAGGCGGCCGCCAGGCTGAAGGCCAGCGCCAGGGCCACGGTCAGGCCATTGCGTTCGTACAGGCGGGCGAAGCCGGCCGGCCAGGCATGGTCGCGGTAGGTGCGCGCGCGCACCTTCGCCAGGGCCTGCGGCACATTCACCGCAAATTCATGCGGCGGCGCGTACTGGCAGGCGTGCAGGCAGGCACCGCAGTGGTGGCACAGGTTGGCCAGGTAGTGCACATCGGTCGGTGGGAATTCCAGCCGCCGCGTCATGGCCGGGAACACGGCGCAGAAACCTTCGCAGTAGCGGCAGGCATTGCAGATCTGCAGCACGCGCGCCGCTTCGGCTTCGGCCACCAGTTGTTCAAGCCGCTGCACGCGTCGCATCCTTCGCCGCAGCCGCCTGCGCCGCCGACGCACCCGCGATGCGCCCGAACACCGTGCCGATGCTCATGCCCACGCCGGCGGTGTAGCCCTGACCCAGCACGTTGCCGGCCATCACCTCGCCCGCAGCGAACAGGTTGGCACAGGGCGTGCCGTCGAAATGGACCGCCGCCTGCGCATTGACCTTCAGCCCCAGGTAGGTGAAGGTCACCCCCGGGCGCAGCGTGTAGCCGAAGAAAGGCGGCGTGTCGATCGGCCGGGCCCAGTGGGACTTGGGCGGAGCCAGGCCTTCGGTGTGGCAGTCGTCCAGCACCGCATGGTCGAAGCTGCCGGTGCGGCAGGCTGCATTGAAATCCGCCACCGTGGCCAAAAACGGGGCCTCGGGCAGGCCCAGCATCCCTGCCAACTCGGCCAGGCTGTTGGCCCGGTGTCCGGCAAACACCGGCGGCATGAAGCGCCCCACCGACTTGGCGTCGATGACGCAATGCGCCAGCTGCCCTGGCTGCAGCGCGGTGAGCCGGCCCCAGATGGCATAGCGCTTGGGCCAGAAGTCCTCGCCCTCGTCGTAGAAGCGCTGGCCGTCGCGGTTGACCATGATGCCCAGCGACACGCAGTCCACCCGGGTGCAGATGCCGCCGTCATACAGCGGCGCGCGCGCGTCGATGGCCACCATGTGGGCCTGGGTGGCGTCGCCCACCGCGTCGGCGCCCTGCCCCAGCAGGTCCTTCAGCAGCACGCCCTGGTTGAACCGCGTGCCGCGGATCAGGAAGGCGTCGGCCGGCCATTCGCCGCGCTCGTTGCAGCCCCAGGCTTCGCGCAGCCAGTCGCGGTTGCTCTCGAAACCGCCGCTGGCCAGCACGCAGGCGCGCGCGGCGATGCGCTCGCCGCTTTCCAGGTGGGCCGCGACGAAACGCTCGCCGTCCAGTTCCAAGCGCGCCACCGGCGCGCCGTAGCGCACCTGCACCCCCAGCCCCTGGGCGCTGCGGTAGTAGGCGTTGACCAGGGCCTTGCCGCCGCCCATGAAAAAGGCGTTGGTGCGCGACAGGTGCAGCGTGCCCGACAGCGACGGCTGGAAGTGAACGCCATGCTGGCGCATCCAGGGCCGCACCGTGGCCGACGCGCGGATGACCCGTCGCGCCAGCGCCTCGTTCGTGCGGCCGCCGGTCACCTTCAGCAGGTCCTGCCAGAACTCCTCTTCGGGGTAGGCCTCGGTCAGCACGTCCTGCGGCGCGTCGTGCATGCAGCGCAGGTTGCGGGTGTGGATGGAGTTGCCGCCGCGCCATTCACGCGGGGCGGCTTCCAGCAATGCCACCGACGCGCCGGCCTCACGCGCGGTGAGCGCGGCACACAGCGCGGCGTTGCCGCCGCCGATGACCAGGACATCGACCATCATGCAGCGTCCGAAACCATCAATCCGGCTTGATGGCCGCGCGCTGGATGATCACCTTCCACACCTTCTGCTGCTGGGCGATGAAGGCGGCAAACTCCTCCGGCGGCCCACCGCCGCCGAAGGCGCTGTCGTTGGTGAATCGTTCGGTGACCGAGTTGCTCTTCAGGGCCTTGAGCGATTCTTCCTGCAGGCGTTTGACGATGTCGCGCGGCGTGCCCGCGGGCGCCAGGATGCCGTACCACTGCGAGGTTTCGAAATCCTTGAAGCCGTGCTCGGCCACGGTGGCCACGTCCGGCAGCGCCGGCAGGCGCTTGGCCGTGCCCACCGCGATGGCGCGCAGCCTGCCGCTCTTGATGTGCGGCATCAGCGCCGGCAGACCGGCGCTGGTGGCCTGGGTGCGGCCGGCCAGCAGGTCGGTCAGCATGGGACCGGTGCCGCGGTAGGGAATGTGGGTCATGAACAGGCCCGTCACCATCTTCAGGTACTCCATCGCCAGGTGGCCGGCGCTGGCGTTGCCGGCGGTGCCGTAATCCAGCTTGCCCGGGTTCTTCTTGGCGTAGGCGATGAACTCGGGCAGGTTGCGCGCCGGCACGTCGGGGTGGATGGCGAACAGGTTGGGCACGCGCGCCAGCATGGTGACCGGCACGAAGTCCTTGTTCACGTCGTAGGCCAGGTTGTTGAAGATGTAGGGGTGCACCGCCAGCGAGCCCACGTGGCCCAGGATCAGGGTGTGGCCGTCCGGCGTCGCTTTGGCCACTTCGGTCATGGCCGGCACGCCAGCGCCGCCGCCCTTGTTGTCCACGAAGACGGTCTGGCCCAGTTGCTTCGTCAGTTCCGCGGCCACGGTGCGGGCCACGATCTCCGAGGTGCCACCCGGTGCGAAGGGCACGACGAAGCGGATGCTCTGCCTGGGCCAGGAGGCTTGGGCGCGGGCCCAGGCGGGCAGCAGCAGGACAAGGCTGGCCAGGCAGGTGCGGCGGTTCAGGCTCATGGTTTGTCTCCCGGGAGGGTGGGTGGCGCCGGCCGTGCTTTGCGGCCGGTGTTCAGGCCTCCACTCTAAGCGCCCGCAGCCTTCATCTGGGCCAGCACCCGGTCCACCATCACCCCGCTCTGGCCCAGGTAGTGGGCCGGGTCCAGCATGCGTTCCAAGGCGGCACGGTCCACATGGCGGCTGATTTCCGGGTGCGCCGCCAGCAGGTCCAGCAGCGGCACCTTGGTGGCCAGCGACTCGCGGCACAGGTCGTACACCAGGTCGTGGGCGTACTCGCGGCCGATGTGTTGGCCCAGGCCCATCATCACGGCCTCGCTCATCACCAGGCCGCCGGTCAGGTCGATGTTGCGGCGCATGGCCTCGGCATCCACCTGCAGGCCTTCCAGCACGGTGCGGGTCTGCTTCAGGGCGCCCGCCAGCAGGCAGAAGGCCTCGGGCAGCACGATCCATTCGATCTGCCAGGGCCCGGTGCTGCGTTCGTGGTCGGCCACCATGGCGTCCATCAGCGCGGCGGCGTGCTGGCGGATGACCGAGATGGCGCCATGCACGTAGGCGCTGGAGATGGGGTTGCGCTTCTGCGGCATGGTGCTGCTGCTGCCGCGGCCATGGTGGTAGGGCTCGTAGACCTCGCCCACCTCGGTCTGCATCATCAGCTTCACGTCCATGCTGACCTTGCCCAAGGTGCCGCCGATCAGGCCCAGCACCGCCCCCACTTCCGCGATGTTGTCGCGGATGGTGTGCCAGGCGATCACCGGCTGCGCCAGGCCCAGTTCGGCGCACAGCCCCGCCTGGGTGTCCATGGCCCCGGTTTCCAGCGACGCCAAGGTGCCCGCCGCGCCGGCGAATTCACCCACCAGCACGCGGTCACGCAACTGGGCGATGCGCTCGCGGTGGCGCAGCACCGCGGCCAGGATGCCGGCCATCTTGTAGCCGAAGGTCACCGGAATGGCCTGCTGCAGGTTGCTGCGGCCGATCACCGGTGTCAGGCGGTGTTCCTGCGCCAGCTTCGCCAGCGCGTTGGCGATGGCGGCCAGTTCGTCATCCACCAGTTGCAGCGCCTGTCGGATCTGCAGCACGGTGGCGGTGTCGGTGATGTCCTGGGTGGTGGCGCCCCAGTGCACGTACTCGCCCAACTTGTCGCGGCAAAGCTGATTGATCTGCGTCACCACGCCCAGGATGGGGTAGCCGATGCGTTCGGTCTGCTGGCGCAGGCGCGCCATGTCGATCTGGTCCAGGTGGCAGTGGCTGACGATTTCATCGGCCGCTTCCTGTGGGATCAGGCCCAGCCGCGCCTGCACGATGGCCAGGGCGCGTTCGATGGCGATGTACTGCGCAGTGCGGTTCTCGTCGGAC